>NZ_VYKL01000030.1 GCF_008710145.1 Niallia endozanthoxylica | reverse complement strand
AAAACAAAGACAAAGACCAAGATAAGCAAAAAGATAAAGACAAGGACAAAAATAAAGACAAAGACAAAGACAAAGACAAAGACAAAGACAAAGACAAAGACAAAGACAAAGACAAAGACAAAGAAAAGGAAAAAGCTGACTTCTTATCGGGGAAAAATTTTCGTAATCTGTTAAAGAAAATGGAACAACAGGTCATCCAACTAAACCAGGGTGGTCCTGAGTCAATTCATGGAAAGTTGTTATCGGTTAAACATGATTTCTTAACGATATTTACGGAAGATGACGGCCTTGTTTATGTGAATACCCATCATGTGAAAAGTGTAAGCCTGTCTTCTAAACCATTTAAGGGCAATGAAGAGAAAATGAAAGACAAGATGATTGATGCACATAATTTATTTGAAGTCTTTCAGCAGTTGGAGAATAAGTGGATTGCCATTAATCGCGGCGGTCCTGAGGCCATTGAAGGAGTCCTTTTTGTAGAAGATGGTTTTTATAAGCTTGCTCATAATGAAGAAGTTATCCGAGTGGATCCATTTCATATTCGCAGCATCAGTTCGGGTCATAAGAAAAAGGATAAAGACAAGGACAAACATGGCCATAAAGGTGGAAAGAAAGCTGGTCATGATGGTAAACACAAAGATAAAGATTGCGATTGTAAGGATGGAAAAAAAGGCGGTCGTAACGGTAAAGATAAAGACAAGGATTGCAATTGCAAGGGTTGTAAAAAATGCTGCCGCTGCAGCGGGATGGACAGATTCAGAGATTGTAAGGGCAATAAAGATAATGATAATGATAAAAATAATGATAAAGATAATGATAAAGATAATGATAAAGATAATAATAAAGATGATTCAAAGTCTTGTAAACGATCTAATGATTGGTTTAACAAGAAGTCTGACAGAAAAGACAGCGGTTCTAAGAATTTATTCGATGACGATAATGGTAAGGATGATAACGACAAGAACGATAATAACAAAGACGATAACGATAAAAATGATAACAAAAATGACAACGACAAAGACAGCAGCAACAACAATAATAAATAATTTCAAAGAAGCTCAAGAAAAAATTCCTTTTCAAAAGAAAAGGAATTTTTTAGGTGCATGATAAACTCTTACATTTTTCTTATTTAATGAATAATCCACTCAATCCAAATATAGAGGATAATCAGGGTGAAAACGACAGTAATTGGAATGACCTTAATCGTTACTTTTAAGTAATCCTTCCAGGACACTTTTACATGGTGCTGCCTTAAAATATGCATCCATATTAGGGTGGCTAATGTTCCCGTTGGCAGTAATAGGGCCCCGATATCACTTCCGATAATATTGGCGAGATAAATGGTTTTCAATGTGATTGGATCCAGTCCCATTTGTGTCAATGATAAGGTACCAATCATTAATGCAGGGTGATTGTTGAAAATATTAGATAACACAGTTAATACAGTCCCCATAATCATACTTGCATGAAAAAGACTGCTTGATACCATTGGTTCTAGATAGTCAATGAGCAAACGAGTCAATCCAATATTTTGTAAACCGTACACAATGACATACATGGTAAACGCGAAGATAAAAATGTGCCATGGTGTCTTTTTCAATAAATCAATAGGGCTCACTTTTAAATATACCCAGCGCCATAATAGTAGAAGAAGGGAACTTAGAGTAGCGACGAGGGAGACGGATATTTCTAAATAAGCTGCGACAAATAAGGAAATTCGGACAAGAAATACATAGGCAATAACAGCAAGCATTAGAAAATTGTTGGGTTGTCCAGTATTTTCCAAGGCAGAGTGCTTAGGAACATCTCTAGTGATTGGTGCAATTGAAACGGGTAAAGTGTTTCGAAAAATGAAATAGAGAAGGAATGAGAGAAGGAGTAATCCTAAGGTACCTGGAACAAATATCATGAGTGTGTAGTGGATGAGGTCCATTTCAATAATCTCTAAAGAAATTAAGTTCACGATATTGCTAACTCCAATAGGCGCACTGGATGCGGTCGCAATTAAGGCTCCGCTAATTAAATAAGGCAGCTTCTGTTTATCATTCATGCCTAATTTCTTTAATAGTAGAAGTAATATGGGAGTGGTAATAAGAATACTGCCGTCATTGTTCAAAAAAAGGGTCATTAAGAAACAAAGAAGATTGGTTAACCAAAACAGGCGGCGACCTGAACCTTTTGTTGCTTCTAATAATTTATGCGCTACCCATTGAAAAAAACCGATACTCTCCATTGCGATAGCCATAATCATCGTTGCCAGAATGGTAATGGCTGCACCAGTGACTTTTTCCCCGATAACACTAATATCTGCTATCGAAACAGCGCCGCACAGGAAGATAAGAATGGCACCAAGTGTTGCAGGAATGGCTTCGTTTATTCCTCTCGGTCGCCAGAAAATCAGAAGCATCGTTAACAAAAATGAAAAAACGGTAAACCAAAAGGTGAACTGAGTCAATGAAACACCTCCTTTCAGGGGCCCTAATACAGTAAATATCACTTCTCAATAATCTTTGAAAAACGTGTCTGATATAGTATACGTAACTGCTAAAAAGTTGTCCTAAACGTTTTCACCAAACGAAAAGCATCTATTATTTTTTTAGTATAAAAGTATAAAATAAATCTTTAATAGAGTTCCCTTATTGAAAACGTTTTCTGTAATCTGGAAAATTTTTATAGAATATATTGACATAGGACAAATAAATGTTAGAATTTTAATTATAAAGAGTAATTGATAATTAATCTCATTCAAATGATTTATTTTTTATTTAAATTAAAGTGATAATGAGTCTCATTTATTCATAAATCAGTGAAAGAATTATTTTTTTTGCTAACATTGATAATGTTTCTCATTAACAATATGTTTTAAAACTTCAAATGATAATCGGCTTCATTTGAAGTAAATGATTACCTTTCGTTGATAATGAATTTCATTATTAACTATCTAGAGCTACATATTCATGTCACAAGAAGAGAGTAAGGATTACAGATGAAGAAAAGATACCTAGCCATATTACTTGTCCTATTATCATGCATATCGCTGTTCATTGGTGTATCAGGCATTTCACCGTTTGATATTTTCCGAATGACTGAAGAAGAAGCCACTATTTTCTTCTCAGCCCGCGTACCGCGTCTAGTTAGTATTATTATTGCGGGTGTGGCTATGAGCATAAGCGGTCTAATCATGCAGCAGCTAAGCCACAACAAATTTGTATCGCCGACAACGGCAGGTACAGAGGATTCAGCTAGATTTGGAATTCTTATCGCGATGATGTTTATTCCTGCTGCGGGTCTTATGGTAAAAATGAGTTTGGCATTCGTCTTCGCCTTACTTGGAACGTTCATTTTTATGAAGATATTAGATAAAGTGAAATTAAAAGATGCTGTATTTATTCCTTTAGTAGGGTTAATGTTTGGTAATATCATAACTTCTATGACTACCTTTTTTGCTTATAAAAATGATTTAATCCAAAACATGACAGCATGGCTCCAAGGGAATTTTTCCATGACAGTAAAAGGACAGTATGAGCTCATTTATATTAGTATCCCGCTTGTCTTGATTTCTTATCTTTTTGCAAATAAGTTTACAGTTGCCGGAATGGGCGAAGAATTTGCCGTCAATCTCGGCTTGAAATATAAACAGGTTGTTAATATCGGGTTGAGTCTGGTGGCCATGATGTCAGCAGTAGTCATTTTAACCGCAGGTATGATTCCTTTTCTTGGATTAATCATCCCGAATATTGTGTCAATCTATAATGGAGATCATTTACAAAAGAATCTTTCACACACCGCATTACTTGGTGCCGTATTTATTCTAGCTTGTGATATATTCGGCCGCTTGATTATCTATCCATATGAAATTCCGATCGGGTTAACAGTTGGCGTGATTGGAAGCGGTGTATTTATCTACTTATTATTGAGGAGAAAGGCGTATGCGTAATTGGACAAAAATTGGAATACTACTTCTTGCAACAGCCATTCTCATTGCCATCTTTTTGTTTACTGATATAAAGGGATCTTGGGACTATGTGCTGTCGAAAAGGACAGAAAAAATAGCAGCCATGGTACTAACCGGAGCAGCTATCGCCTTTTCAACAGTTGTCTTCCAAACGATTACCAATAATAAAATTCTTACACCAAGTATCATTGGTTTGGATTCACTTTATATGCTGATACAAACCGTATTGATTTTTGCTTTTGGCTCAATGAATTCGCTAATGAGTAAAAACATAAACTTTTTTATCTCGATTGCCCTTATGGGTGTGTTTGTTGGAATTCTCTATAAAATTATTTTTAAAAGAGAAGGTAATAATCTTTATTTTCTCTTATTGATTGGAATTATCTTTGGTACCTTTTTTCAAAGTATTACGTCCTTTATGCAGGTACTGATTGACCCAAACGAGTTTATGAGAATTCAAGATAAAATGTTTGCGAGCTTTAATAATATCAATGGTGATTTGCTGCTCATTTCCTTTATTTTAATCATCCTTGTAACTCTTTATTTCCTTCAATTTGCGAAATATTTGGATGTTATTTCTTTAGGAAAAGAACAGGCAATTAATTTAGGTGTTGATTATGATCGAATTGTGAAACGGCTCCTTATCGTTGTAGCCATTCTCATTTCCATCTCAACTGCACTTGTTGGTCCGATTACGTTTCTTGGTTTATTAGTAGTCAATGTCACCTATCAATTATTCAACACATATAAGCATTCATTTTTAATATTTGGTTCCATTTTAGTTAGTATTATTTCTCTTGTCGGCGGCCAGTTAATCGTTGAGCGGGTATTCACCTTCTCGACAACCTTAAGTGTTATCGTTAATTTTATTGGCGGAGTGTACTTTATCTATCTGTTATTAAAACAAAGAAAAGCCTAGTGAGGGGGAGAAGAGATGTTAAGTGTTAGAAATTTGACAAAACGGTTTGGAACAAAAAAAGTGGTGGACGGGGTAACGATGAAAATTCAAAAGAAAAAGATTACTTCGTTCATTGGTCCAAATGGGGCGGGAAAAAGTACCGTATTATCGATGATCAGCCGCTTGATTTTAGCTGATGAAGGCATTATTCATATCGATGATAAAGAGTTGTCATCCTGTAAGAGCAATGATTTGGCGAAAAAAATATCCATTTTGAAGCAGTCCAACCATATTAATGTCCGCTTAACAGTTAGAGAGCTTGTTTCCTTTGGGCGCTTTCCCTACTCGCAGGGCCGTCTAACAAAAGAAGATTGGGAATATGTTGATGAAGCCATTCATTATATGGAGCTTGAAGATATGCAAGAGAAATATCTTGATGAACTGAGTGGAGGGCAAAGACAACGGGCGTATATCGCCATGGTTATTGCGCAAAACACCGAATATATTCTTCTTGATGAACCACTGAACAATCTAGATATGAAGCACTCTGTTCAAATAATGAAAGTATTACGCAGACTTGTGGATGAGCTTGGAAAAACCGTTGTTATCGTTATCCATGATATTAACTTTGCGTCCTGTTACTCTGATTATATTGTTGCACTAAAAGATGGAAAAGTGGTTAAAGAAGGTTCAACAGATGAAATTATTAAACCATCTGTATTAAAGGATATTTATGATATGGATATTAATATTGAGTATATCGATAATAATAAAATCTGTGTTTTTTATGCATAAGGTATTTTTGTTTGCAATCGAATGAGAAATATTCTCAAACCATGAGGGTAGATGCGCGCATCCTTTCTGAAAGGCTATAATCATGGGGAGAAGGGTACGATCGAGCTGTAAACATAAACATATACAAAAATATAAAACTACTTAGAGGTGTAGAAATGAAGCAAAAATTAACAGTTTTTATCTTAGCAATCTTTGTTCTTTTGTTAGCTGCATGCAGCTCGGATTCATCAACAGAAGAAAGCAAAAATACTGAATCATCAGAGCCGAAAGAAACAGAAACTGCTGAAGCAAAAGAAATTACAATTAAACATCTTTTAGGTGAAACAGCTGTAAAAGTAAATCCTGAAAATGTTGTTGTGTTTGACTTTGGAGTATTAGAAACATTAGATGCATTAGGTGTTGATGCAGTGACAGCATTACCAAAGGAAGGTACAGTACCTAGCCACCTTGAAAAATACACTTCTGATGAATATGAGAGTGTTGGCTCTTTAAAAGAACCGGATTTTGAAAAAATTAATGAACTACAGCCTGAATTAATTATTATCTCCGCAAGACAACAAGATTTATATGAAGATTTCCAAGAAATTGCTCCAACTATTTATCTAGGTGTCGATACAACTAAGTACATGGAATCATTTAAAGAAAATACTGAAATCCTTGGTCAAATCTTTGATAAAGAAGCAGAAGTAAAAGAGGAATTAGCGAAAGTTGATGAAAGCATTAAAGCGTTGAACGAAAAAGCATCAGCTTTAGAGGAAAAAGCATTAGTTACGTTAATTAATGAAGGAAATATCAGTGCATATGGTCCAGCATCACGCTTTGGTATCATTCATGATGTATTCGGTGTAAAGGCTGTTGATGAAAATCTTGAGGTCTCTACTCATGGTCAAAGTATTTCATTTGAATATATTGTTGAAAAGGATCCTGAAATCTTATTCGTTGTTGACCGCGGAGCTGTTGTAACGACTGGTCAGGAAACTAGTCCTGCTAAAGAAGTATTGAACAATGACCTTATCAAAGGAACAAAGGCTTACAAAGAAGATCGTATCGTTTACCTTGATCCAAATGTTTGGTACTTATCAGGCGGCGGAATAACTTCTGTAAAAGAAATGGTTAAGGCAATTGACGAAAGTCTATAAAAAATAAAAGAGTACAAACAAATGTACTCTACCTAAAAATAGTCTAAAAAGACTGAGTGTTCCCAGCACTCGGTCTTTTTATTATAGTCTTGACAAAGATTGATTAGCAAGCAAAAAAGACTGACGTAATGTCAGTCTTATTGTGATATAACTTTATGTTTTGCAATAGAAACGGATGTTTCTATTAATTTATTAAAGTTTACCCGCTTATTAATAGCGTACATGATTGGTGCCCCAACAACCATGACAACGAGTTCTCCTGCAGCTGTCGTCAGCCATGTGAACAGGAATGGAAGCCCGAATGCCAAATTAAGTTCAAAAGCAATGATGAACATGGTAAAGGTGAATACAATCGTATTAAAAGCCATACGCGCCCATATGCCCTTAATAAAACGCATGGAGAAGATTGTCACTAATAGTGCAACAATCGACTGGCCGACACCAAAAACAAGATCATAGGCGACCATTGGTGAAAAGAAAAGGTTGGTTAAGAAAACACCAAGGACAATCCCGTAAATAAATTTCTTGTTAAATACGATGAGATGGTTGAACATCTCGGATACACGAAATTGAACATTCGTGAAGCCAAAAGGCTGGATGACAAAGCTAACAGCAATATATAGTGCTGCGACAATGCCATTTACTGCAATGGTTTTGATATTCATGATGATCTCTCCTTAGTTTTTTATCGTGGGAGGTTCTCGAACCACGTGCCTGAGGTTTCTCAAACTATAATATTATACTATGAAAATGATTTTTTTAAAACTCCTTTTTTGAGAGAAAAAGAGAATATTCTTGACATTTGCTCAAAGACTATTTATGATTACCTTATCAGAATAAGAGTATCCCAAAAGGGGAGTAGCTTTTACAGCAAAGTCGTCATTCCGGAGTTCAGCTCCCGGCTTTGTTGGCAGCTTATTTAAGTTGTTAGCAAGACCTTTACCAATAGTCAGGGTTGATTACCGTGTGTAATTAAACCCTGACTATTGGTAAGGGTCTTTTATTTTGCTTCGATGGGGGGAGAGTTAATGGAAAAGGAAATGGTATGGTTCAGAGTTATTGGTAAGACAGTAGTTATGAAAAAACTCTCTGGCAATCGGGCAATCTGGCCCGAGACTTGAAAATGAAAACGTCCATTAAACGCAGCCAATCAGTCGAAGCTTTTTAGAACATTTTTGAGGGGGTAAAATATGGAATTTTCATTATTGTTTGAGTATGGATGGGTTTTGTTGGTTTTAATTGTATTAGAGGGATTGCTGGCAACTGATAATGCGTTAGTGCTTGCGATTATGGTGAAGCATTTACCAGAGGAACAACGCAGGAAAGCCTTGTTTTATGGATTAGCCGGAGCGTTTGTGTTCCGTTTAGGATCATTGTTCGTTATCTCATTACTTGTTGATATTTGGCAGGTGCAGGCACTTGGTGCGGCGTATTTAATCTTCATGTCGTTGAACCACATTATTAAACATTTTCTTAAAAAGAAACCAGAGGAAGAAGAGAAAAAGGAAAAACCTGCTAAGAAAAGCGGTTTTTGGATGACTGTATTAAAAGTAGAAGTGGCGGATATTGCTTTTGCGATTGATTCGATTTTAGCAGCTGTTGCGCTTGCAGTTACTCTCCCTATTATTCCTAATTTGGGAGAAATCGGCGGAATGCATGCCGGACACTTTATTGTCATCTTTGCCGGTGGTTTCATTGGGCTTGTTATCATGCGATTTGCTGCCAATATGTTTGTCAAATTGTTAGCAAAAAAACCTGGTTTAGAAATTGCAGCCTTTGTGATTGTGGGCTGGGTTGGAGTAAAGCTTCTTGTTCAAACCTTATCTCATCCGGCTGTAGCAATAGTCTCAGAAGGCTTTTCCCATTCGACAGCATGGAAGGCGACTTTTTACATCGTATTAATCGGAATTGCAGTTGCAGGCTGGTTCTTATCAAAGAATCACGAAACGGAAACGGAATCTGAAACAGCTTCTGATAATGCGAATAAGGTGAATGCATAATTTAATTTTACAACTATGGAAAAGGGAAGGAGTACCACTTGAAATCTTATAGCGAACTTGCTCGCAGTGTTACGTTTTCAAGGAGAGGCTCTAAAACCGTACTTAAAGAAAAGCATAAGGATTTGGAGTTTGCTGGTGCTGGCAGAAGTGCCTATGTGTTTAAAATAAAATCAACGGAAAAAGTCATAAAAGTTTTTTTTCCTCCTTTTACTGCAATAGCGAAGGAAGAAGCAAGAATTTACCGGATTCTGCAGGGGGTGGATTACTATCCCTCCTTGTATGATGCAGGAGAAAATTATATCGTAATTGATTATCTTAGCGGAGCTACTTTCTTTGATTGCTTAACTAACGGAAAAATCATCTATCCGCACCATATTCAAGCTGTGGATCACGCCTTGCTGCTGGCAAAACAAAGAGGGTTAAACCCTTCTGATATTCACTTGCGAAATATCCTGTTAACGAGTAAAGATGAAATTAAACTGATTGATGTAGCCCGTTTCGGACAAAAGAAAGATTGTCATCAATGGGCAGATTTAAAGAAGACCTTTTATCAATACTATAATAAAGGGCTACTTCCAAAGAAAATGCCAGTCTGGCTGTTAAATAGAATTGCTGATATTTATATGAAAAGATGGCTGCCGGAGCTGACGCAATTAAATGGGTATTAACGGTAAAACTCATCTGCTGGGAATATGGAGGATAGCAAAAAAACCTCCTAAATATAGGAGGTTAAAAAGGGGGGTTTACACTTATTATTAGTTTGGCTTTTCCAAACAGAATTATACAAGCTCATTCATCATTTTTTCAGGAAAAGCCTTTTTTTCTTACAAATGGTGAAATGCCTGTACAAAAGGCGAACAAGCTTCATATGTAATAGTAAAGGACAACTTAAGTTTGTCCTTACCGTTAAACCCAAACCTCCTATATTTTTTTAAAGCCGTATGATTTCCATACGGCTTCTTTTTTATATAGTTAGGTAACTCTTCCATTCGTTGATGAAGGAGCGAGTACATTCATTAGGGTTTTCAATAATATGCTCTGTTGGACCTTGTTGCATGAGCTTGCCATCCATCAAAATAAATAATTCGTCGGTTAATGATTTCACCTCAAGCAGATCATGGCTGACAAATAAGACGGTGGTCCCTGCTGAGGCTAGGATGGACTTGAAATCGTCTATCAGCCTTATCTTAGTTGGGAAATCAAGTGCTGAAAACGGTTCATCTAGGCAAAGAAGTTCAGGCTCAAGAATCATCGCTCTGGCTAAATTGACCCGCTGGGCTTCTCCTCCAGACAGCTTGTAAACATGCTTATCAGCTAAATGGGTAATGTTGAATTTTTTCAGCCATTCATTGACCTTTTCCTTAATCTCTTTTCGCGGCAGTTTTCTAATTTTTAAACCAACCGCAATATTTTGAAAGACCGTTGTATCAAGGAGCAGCGATTGCTGGAGGGCAACGGCAATCTTTCTTCGCTGCTCAAGAGTAATTGTTTTAGCGGAAACCTTTTCTTCGTGGAAGAAAAGGTTTCCGCTCGTAGGTGAATCCAAAAAAGAAAGCAGCTTAAGCAAAGTGCTTTTTCCTGCCCCGTTCGGACCCATGATTCCGTATACCTGTCCTTTTTCGAGTGCCATCTCCTGTATTGATAGAATCTTTCGGCCTAGTACCTCAAATTCTAGATTATTTGCTCTTAATATTTCCGTCATTCTACACGTCTCCTTTGCTGCAGCGCGGTGAGACTGAATGTAATGATAAAGGCTAACGTCATTAAAATAAAGGATAGGGCGATGGCCACATTAAAGTTGCCTTTTGAAACTTCCATCATAATAGAGGTCGTTAAAATCCTTGTCTCACCTAATATATTTCCTCCTACCATCATAGCGGCGCCAACCTCTGCAATCACACGGCCAAAGCCGGCCATAATGGCAGCTAGTAACGCAATCTTCATCTCTTTTAATAAGATAAATAAGGTTTGTAGTTTTGTTGCTCCAAGCGCTTTTATCTGAAGAAGCATTTTTTCATTGATTTGCTGAAAAGAGGAGCTTGTTAACCCCGTCACAATTGGAAGGGAAACAAGGATTTGCGCCATAATAATGGCTGTTGGAGTATATAATAGGGCGTAGTCTCCAAAAGGACCTGAACGCCAAAGCAGCATCGTAATCGTTAAACCGGCAATAACAGGAGGAAGCCCCATACCAATATTGATAAAGGCTAGAATTAGTTTTCTTCCTTTAAACCGGGCCAGTCCTAATATAATTCCAATCGGTACTCCAATCATTGTGCTAATCAAAATGGCTGTAAAAGATACGCGGAGGGTGAGAAAGGTAATCTCAAAAATGCCCTTGTCTCCAGATGTAATCAATTCGAATGCTTTTAATAAACCTTCAATAATTAGATCCATGCAACCAACCAACTTCCTGCTCTTTCATTCTTTCATAAATAAGTGGCGGTAAGCATCAAAGACTTACCGCCATCCTCATTATTATATCTCTATTATTTAGCATCTGGGAAGAATAGGGCCTGAGCATATTTATCCTTGCCAAATTCTCCGATTGCTTTTTGCGTTTCTTCATTAATCATAAACTCAACAAACTTCTCTGCGCCTTCGTTGTTTACTTTATCATGCTTTTCTGGGTTTACCTGCATCACGTGATAAATATTTTTTAAATCCTCATCACCTTCAACCACAATTTGAAGGTTTGTTAAATTCTTTTCCTGTGCTAACCATGTTCCTCTGTCTGTTAGTGTATAGCCGTTCTTTTCATTGGCAATTTGTAAAGTGGCGCCCATACCTTGTCCAGATTGGAGATAGGATGAATGATTTGAAGGTTCTACGCTCATACTTTTCCAAATTGCTAATTCTTTTTTATGTGTACCGGAATCGTCACCTCTTGAAACAAATACAGCATGCTTAGCGATAATTTTATCAAAAGCTTCTATAATAGGTAACCCTTTAACACCTGCAGAATCATCTTTAGGACCGACAATGATAAAATCATTGTGCATCACAAGCTGGCGATTTACCGCGTCACCACTTTTAACAAGCTCTTCCTCGGAAACAGGCGCATGTACAAGTAATACGTCTGCCTCACCTTTAGTCCCCATTTCTAATGCTTGGCCTGTACCGACAGCAATGGTTTTTACATTTAAGCTTGGATTTTGCTCTTCAAACATAGGGATAATCAGTTCGTCCAATAAACCTGTGTCCTGTGTACTGGTGGTTGTTGCCAGTATCAGGTCCTTTGTTTCAACCTTTTCTTTCGTTTCTGTAGCTTCTTCTGTTTGATTATCGCTGTTTTCAGCTGGTTCTGCTGCTTCATCATTATTTCCGCAAGCCCCTAAAACCAACAATAACAACGCTAAGAGACTTGCTGCCAATAATTTATTGAATCTTTTCATCGTTTATTGTCTCCTTAGTTTATTTATGCTCATAAATAATTGTTCCAGACTCAGATACATCATAGCCTGCTTTATTTCCTATACTATCTTTGAAAGCTGTGTGGGTAAGCATATCAATTAATTGCTTCAGTGCCGGTTTATTTTGCTTTGTCCAGCGAAAAACAAGATCAAATGGTTCCTTCACGATTGGAATAAAATCTAATTGCAGATTTTCTGTTGCTGATTGAATACCAAACGTTGTGTCTGCTTTTCCTCCATTAACAAGTGCTGCTGTTGCGAAATGGGTCCATTCCTCATTCTTATAGCCATTAATCGCTTGTGGATTAATTCCTTCTTCGGCAAGGAAATAATCAATTAGATAGCGGGTACCAGACCCTTTTTGCCGATTCACAAAGACGACGTCTTCCCTTGTAAGATCATGAAGGCTATTAATATTTTTAGGATTTCCTTTTGCTACAATCAATCCCTGCTCTCTTGAAGCAAACCGCATCACAGTAAGCGGTTCGTGGACAAAGAGCTGTTTGATAAAAGGAATGTTATACTCTTTTGAAGAAGGGTCTAATAAGTGAATGGCTGCAGCGTCACAGTTATTTCGATATAGCATCATCAGCCCTTCGAGACTGCCGACATATGTAGGTTGGATTGAGAGACCTTCTGTTTGGCGTGCTGCGTATTTCACTAAATGTTCAATAAGAAAATCATGACTTCCGGCAAGACGAATGGAATGGGCTGCGGATGGTCTTGAGGCTGGGGTTGTTTCCATCTGCTGTTTATATCGATTCACTTCATTCTGCTCAATCCGCATTTTATTGCCAACCTTAAAGGCACGAAGCTCCCCGCGTTTGATCAATTCATAGACCGTATGTTTTGATATTTTAAACAGCTTGGCCACTTCATCAGGAGTATATATTTCATCCATAGGTATCTCCTTTCTAGTATTGAAAAATAGGCTTTGTTTATTAACAATGTTGATTTTTGACTCATCTAAGGCTGTATGGTTAGGAAGTGACAGGAGAAAATGAATCTTCTCCTGTCACTTCCTAACCATACAGCAACCTTTCAGCTATGCTGAAAGGCGTGAAAAATCTGACTTATCAACATTGTTCGTTAACATAGTCAAAAAGTAAAACAAACAGTATATCTTAAACATATGCAAAAGAATTTTATCATATGGATTTATTTGAAGACAATTAGTTTTATTATGTTTTGTTTAGTTTTGTTTATTTTCGTTAATTATACATATTATTTTCATAAAATATTCACCAAGGATTACGAAATATGTTGTTATGTAATAGTATCCAATTCACTTGAATTTGTTGAAGTTTGTCGAATAAACAAATATAATGAAGAATTGTAAATGATAATGGATGGACGGTTTTGTTGAAACAGAACCTTATAGAAGGTGAATGAGCATGACAAATAAACAATCGACATCAAGATTGGACTTCGGTCTGGTACTTATATTATTACTATTATTTTTGGCTAGCTGTATTTCCATTTACAGCGCTCAAAAAACAGGTCAATACGGTGAAAACTTCTTATTAAAACAAATCGTCTGGTATATTGTCGGAACGGGTATTATTGCTGCTGTTATCACATTGGACTCCGACCAGCTCAAGAAGCTGTCCTGGTATGCTTATGGCTTTGGAATCTTTCTATTAGCCTTTCTAATTGTGGCGCCCGAAAGCATTGCACCTGTTATCAATGGCGCAAAGAGCTGGTATAAGGTCCCAGGAATGGGCTCCTTGCAGCCATCTGAATTTTTCAAGGTGTTCCTCATTCTGGCTCTGGCCCGTGTAATTGTTGAACATCATCAAAAATTTCTCATAAAGACCATTCAGACAGATTTATGGCTCTTGTTGAAACTGGGATTAGTCACCATGCTGCCGCTGTTATTGGTCATGCAGCAGCCTGATTTAGGAACATCACTCGTACTTATATCTATTTTTCTCGGTATGCTGTTTATTTCCGGCATATCATGGAAAATTCTTGTAACCATTTTTAGCAGTGCTGCTGCCTTAATCACGGTTATTTTCTATTTTGTACTTTGGCAGCCTGAGATTTTGGAAAAATATCTAGGGGTAAAGGAATATCAGTTTGGACGAATCTATTCGTGGATTGATCCATATAATTACCAAAGTTCAACAGGCTTTCAATTAACCCGCTCGCTGCTTGCGATTGGGTCAGGTGAAACATCAGGAAAAGGCTTTGGTACAAGGGAGGTCTATCTGCCGGAAAGCCATACTGATTTTATCTTTAGTGTTGTCGGGGAAGAGTTTGGATTTATTGGAGCAAGCGTTTTGGTCAGCTTATTCTTTTTACTGATTTATCATATTACCAAGGTCGGTATGGAAACAAAGAATCATTTTTATTCCTATATTTGTGTGGGTGTGATTAGTATGATTACATTCCACGTGTTCCAAAATATTGGGATGACTATCGGATTACTGCCGATTACAGGGATTCCACTATCGTTTATCAGCTATGGGGGCAGTTCTTTAATGGGAAATATGCTTGCTCTTGGACTGATTTTCTCTATTCGTTACCATTATAAAAAATATATGTTTTCAACAAGTGATTAAAAAAAGCCGCTTTGACTTGGTCAAAGCGGCTTTTGCCATTATTGAAGCTGTCCACCGCCATATGGGAATTGGGTGGTAGTGTAATTATAGAATTGCTGGTGTTTTTGCTGGAGCTTTTGTTGATCTTCTTGCTCAAGCTTGTACCAGCCTTTTTTGAACATGAGATTATAAAGCTGACGCTGTTCATTCTGCGCTTCTGTATAAATGGATAAAAGATCCTGGTATAACGCTTCATGGCTGGCTTCATTTAAAGCGATGCTGTATGCATTGGTTATATATTTTTCTGTTGCTAAACAATCATTCAAAAAGTCACGGTCATTCATTTGCGGCGTTTTTTGTAATTGGGTTGTTTTTGGGTTGCTGATTGTTTGATTTTGACCGCTTTGATTTTGATTCTGATTCACGTTTGTCACCTCCGAAAAATGGACTACATCATCCCGTTATTTGATTGTTGTTGCGTTTGATTTTGTACGTTCAGATGGGAAAGAATTCTCTCGTAATGACGCTGGTGCATTTGACCGCAGCTTTCTAGCGCGGACACAATTTCAGGGTCATGACATTGCTGTGCAAAGAAATGAGCCTTTTTCATCGCTAGTAAATTCCAGGAAAGCATGTCGGTTAAATACATCGTGTCTTTTGTAGAAATGACTGCCGGCGGTTCCTGATACAGAACCCCTTGATTTTGTGTATTCATATTTGATTGTTGCTGCATGGTCCAATCCTCCTTTTCTTAGCGGATGACTACCTCTTAAATTGATTATTTTGACTGTTTACTTTATCGCGGTCAGTGTTCTCTCCGCCCGGTCCAGCATTTCCTTTGACACTTGCTGCACTAACAGCTGCTCTAGACGGATTCTTCACTCTTTTTACCATGGGATTCACCTCCATGATTTAGCTTAACCCGTTTTGCAAAATTCCTTACAGGGCATTTTTTCAAAATTTTTCGGAATGATTGTTTGAAATTTCAATATATTTTATAAGTAAAACAAATCTTTACTAAGACTTCCCACCCTCATGAAAAATAGCTCCATTCATCCTAAAAAGGAGGGCTTTAACATGATTCAATCGATAGGTAAAGCGGCAGTCCTTGGATCAGGTGTAATGGGCTCAGGAATTGCAGCCCACCTGGCCAATATTGGGATTCCGACACTGCTGCTCGATATTGTTCCTTCCCAATTAACAGAAAGTGAAAAAGCGAAAGGCTTAACACTTGAGGATAAACAGGTTCGCAACCGGATAAGTGAACAATCGCTCCAGAAGCTTTTAAAGCAAAAGCCTGCTCCGTTAACTTCAATAAAAAACCTTTCACTTCTTGAAGCTGGCAACCTAGAGGATGACATGCCGCGGCTTGGAGAGATGGATTGGATTATAGAGGTGGTCGTCGAGAACTTAGAAGTTAAAAAGCAGCTTTTTGCCAAAGTGGATCAATATCGGAGACCAGGAAGTATTGTAAGTTCTAATACATCCGGAATTTCAGTCGAAGCTATGGCTAAAGGACGCTCTGATGATTTCAAGAAACATTTCCTCGGCACACACTTTTTCAATCCGCCCCGTTACTTGAAGCTGCTCGAAGTGATTCCAACGGAGGATACAGCTTCGCATGTAATTAGCTTTATGAAACATTTCGGGGAGGAAAAGCTCGGAAAAGGTGTGGTAATCGCAAAGGATACACCTAACTTTATTGCCAACCGCATCGGAACATATGGCCTGCTTGTGACGGTGAAGGAGATGCTAAAGGGAGGGTTTAGTGTCGGAGAAGTGGATTCTGTTACAGGTCCCCTAATTGGCCGGCCTAAGAGTGCGACATTCCGAACCCTTGATGTCGTTGGCCTTGATACGTTTGCCCATGTAGCAAATAATGTGTATCGGCAAACGGAGGGAAAGGAACAAGAAGTATTTGAAATCCCTGATTTTATGAAAAGCATGCTGGGAAATGGCTGGTTAGGCAGCAAATCACAGCAGGGCTTCTTCTTGAAAAAAGGAAAGGAAATCCTTGAATTAGATCCTTCGACATTAGAATATATTCCGCGGAAAAAATTAACAACAAAGGCTATTGAACAAAGCAAACAGGAAAAGAATCTGGCAAAAAAAATGAAAACACTCCTCTATAGTGAAGATCGTGCCGGGAAGCTCTTATGGAATATTTTGACCCCTGTTCTGCTTTATTCAGCAGAAAAGCTTGGTGATATTGCCGATAATATTGTTTCTATTGATCAAGCGATGAAATGGGGATTTGGATGGAGTCACGGTCCATTTGAACTTTGGGACAATATCGGCATTGCAGAATCGATTCAAAAGCTTGAAGCAGACCATGTCAGCGTACCGAAATTTGTGAAAGAAATGCTCCAAAACGGCTGTGCGTCCTTTTATAAAGAAGAAAATGGCGAGCGGTATTACTATCATAACGGTGAATATCATCCTATAGAAGAAAATCCTAAAATACTGAACCTCGCAAAAATTAAGCAGCAAAAGGGTGTAATCAAAAAAAACAGCGGTGCGAGTCTGCTTGATATAGGAGACGGTGTGGCGCTGCTGGAATTCCACTCGCAGAATAACGCTATTGGTCCGGATATTATACAAATGATCAATTTTGCGATTGATGAAGTAGAAAGGCATTATAAAGGGCTAGTGATTGGCAATCAGGGGAAGAACTTTTGCGTCGGAGCCAATTTAGCCATGATTTTAATGGAAGCACAGGACGATTCCATATTTGAACTCGATTGGATTGTATCCTCCTTCCAACAGGCGATGATGAAAATCAAATACAGTTCAAAGCCTGTCGTTGCAGCACCATTTGCCATGACTCTTGGCGGAGGAGCGGAGGTTTGTTTGCCGGCTGCCCATATTCAGGCCTCAATGGAAACCTATATCGGGCTCGTTGAAACGGGTGTTGGTCTTATTCCAGGAGGAGGAGGAAATAAAGAGTTATATCTGAATCATCTAAACTCCATTCCAGAAGGGGTTGAAGTTGATTTACAAAAGATTGCTAATCAGGTATTTGAAACGATTGCACTTGCTAAGGTCTCATCTTCAGGCGCAGAGGCAGGAGAAAGCCGCTTTTTAAACAGGGATGACGGAATTAGTGTGAATGATGATTTTCTTTTATACGATGCTAAGCAGGCGGTGCTGGCTCTTTATGAAAAAGGCTATAAGCCGCCGCTTAAACAAAAAATTCCAGTTGTCGGTGAAACTGGATATGCAACCCTTTTGCTTGGAGCACGAGCAATGAAATCATCCGGATACATCTCGGATTATGATTTGAAAATAGCCCAAAAGCTCGCCTATGTAATTGCAGGAGGAAGAGTCCCATATGGAACAAAAGTAGACGAAGAATATTTGCTTGGACTGGAAAAAGAGGCATTCTTGAGCCTTGTGGCGGAACGAAAATCTCAAGAACGAATGCAGCATATGCTTCTAAAAGGTAAGCCGCTTCGAAATTAATAGGGAGAGAGCGGTAATTAGGATAAAGGAGAGGAGTGATAGAAATGAAGGAAGCGGTAATCGTAGCCGGTGCTCGAACCCCGGTTGGCAAAGCGAAGAAAGGAACTCTCTCGAGTGTTCGGCCAGATGATTTAGGTGCGCTTGCTGTCAAAGAAACGTTAAAACGGGCCGGAGATTATGAGGGAAACATTGATGATTTAATCATCGGCTGTGCGATGCCTGAGGCCGAGCAGGGAATGAATATGGCGCGAAATATTGGAGCATTGGCAGGACTGCCTCATACGGTTCCTGCCATTACCATCAACCGCTACTGCTCATCAGGTCTGCAGTCGATTGCGTATGGTGCAGAAAGGATTATGATTGGGGCTGCTGATACAATTATTGCTGGTGGAGCGGAGTCCATGAGTCTTGTGCCGATGATGGGTCATGTCGTTCGGCCTAATATAAAACTGGCGGAAGAGGCCCCGCAATATTATATGAGCATGGGACATACAGCTGAGGAAGTGGCAAAGAAGTTCGGTATTTCAAGAGAAGACCAGGATGGGTTTGCTGTTCGCAGTCATCAAAAAGCCGCCAAGGCCATTTTAGAAGGAAAATTTATAGATGAGATTGTTCCTGTAGAGGTACCTGTTCGATCCATTGGGCACGACCATAAGCTGAAGGAAACCATCCTAACATTTCGTGAAGATGAAGGGGTTCGACCGGATACCAATCTAGCTGCTCTAGCGAAACTAAGGCCTTCCTTTTCGATTAATGGAACTGTAACAGCAGGGAATTCTTCGCAAATGAGTGACGGGGCTGCTGCTGTGATGATTATGAACCATGAAAAGGCCAAATCATTAGGACTGCAGCCTATAGCAAAGCTGAGGTCCTTTGCCGTGGGCGGAGTTCCGCCGGAAATTATGGGGATTGGTCCTGTTGCTGCTGTTCCGAAAGCGTTGAAGTTGGCGGGTCTAGAGATCACGGATATTGGATTATTTGAATTAAATGAAGCGTTTGCTTCTCAGTCGCTTCAGGTTATCCGTGAGCTAGGTTTAGATGAAGAAAAAGTGAATGTGAACGGCGGTGCGATTGCACTTGGGCACCCGCTTGGCTGTACAGGCACAAAATTGACATTGACGTTATTGCATGAAATGAAGCGCAGGCAAGTACAGTTTGGCATTGTTACGATGTGTATCGGCGGAGGGATGGGGGCTGCTGGAGTGTTTGAGCTGATGTAAGGAGAGGAGAAATGAGCATGCCTAACAAAACAAACTCAGTTCCAAAAGGCGGAAGTTTTTTAATTGAGGATGTTTCCTGTGAACAGGTTTTTACACCTGAAGATTACAGCGATGAGCATAAATTAATTGCGAAAACGACTGAGGAATTTGTTATCAATCAGGTTCTTCCGCACGTAGAGCATATTGAGAATCATGAATTTGATCGTTCCGTGAAGCTGTTAGAAGAGGCAGGAGAGCTTGGACTACTGGCTGCAGATATACCCGAGGAATATGGCGGTCTTGGACTGGATAAGGTAAGCTCAGCGCTGATTGCTGAAAAATTGGCACGGGCCGGAGCTTTTTCGATTACTCACGGGGCTCATGTCGGGATTGGAACCTTGCCAATTGTGTTGTTCGGCAATGAAAAGCAAAAGCAAAAATACCTGCCCTATTTAGCAACAGGTGAGAAAATTGCTGCTTATGCACTGACAGAGCCAGGATCTGGTTCTGACGCACTTGGTGCTAAGACGACTGCCAAGCTGAATCCGGAAGGGACACATTATGTATTAAACGGTGAGAAGCAATGGATTACAAACTCGGGCTTTGCTGACATATTTATTGTTTACGCTAAAATAGACGGACAGCATTTCTCTGCCTTTATCGTGGAAAAAGAATATCCGGGAGTTTCAACAGGATCAGAAGAAAAAAAGATGGGAATCAAGGGTTCCTCTACTCGTACATTAATTTTTCAGGATGCTCTAGTTCCGAAAGAAAATCTTCTCGGTGAATTTGGAAAAGGTCATTTAATTGCATTTAACATTCTTAATATCGGCCGTTATAAGCTTGGGGTTGGAGCAGTAGGTGCAGCGAAACGGGCATTTGAAGTGACCGTTCAGTATACAAACCAGCGTCAGCAATTTAAACAATTACTTTCAGGGTTTCATTTAACAAAGGAAAAATTGGCTACAATGGCTGCCAAATTGTATGCTGCCGAAAGTTCTGTTTACCGTACTGTCGGACTGTTTGAGGATCAAATGAGCAGACTGTCCCCAGAGGAAGTTAATGATGGTAGAGAAGTGGCAAAATCCATCGCCGAATATGCGATTGAATGCTCCATAAACAAAGTATTCTCCTCTGAGATGCTTGATTATATGGCTGATGAAGGTGTTCAGCTTCACGGCGGGTATGGGTATATGCAAGAGTATGAGATTGAGAGAATTTATCGTGATTCCAGAATCAATCGAATTTTTGAAGGAACAAATGAAATCAATCGCTTGTTGATTCCTGGGACCTTTTTACGTAAGGCTGTTAAAGGCGAACTTCCGCTTCTGCAAAAAGCGCAAAACTTGCAGGGAGAATTAATGCTGTTTATGCCGGAAGAACCAGGGGATGAGCCGCTAGCAAAGGAAAAATATTTAGTAGCTAATGCGAAAAAAATTGGTCTTTTAGCATTAGGGTTAGCGGTACAAAAATACGGGGAGGCATTAGAAACAGAGCAAGAAATTCTAGTGAACATTGCTGATATCCTAATCCATACGTTTGCCATAGAATCGGCTGTGTTGCGGACAGAAAAAGCCATTGCAAAATCTGGAGCCGATAAAAACAGTCAAAAGCTTCTGTACACAGAAATATTCTGCCAGGAAGCATTTCAGAAAATAGAACAGGATGCAAAGGAAACGCTGATTGCACTTGAACAAGGTGATACACTGCGAATGATGCTATCTGCTCTTCGCAAATTCACTCGTCATACTCCTGTCAATATTATTGCCAAAAAAAGAGAAGCAGCTATTAAAATTATTGATGTAGAACGGTATACTTTATAAAGAGATTTCAATCAGCGGGATAGTTCCCGCTGATTGTTTACCTGTATTTAACTTCACTCAGCAAATGTTTTTTTGTACCGAAAGCTTGCGGCAGGTACAGAAGTCCTTCACTTCTAAAGTTAAGGGATGAATGCAAACAGCTCTCCGATTCAGTGGGGGTTCAAATCCCGGCTGAATGAAGTTAAGCCTCCGGCGAGTCTTGCGATTTTTTAAAAGAAATTTATCGAGCGAGCTCGACGACGGACAGGATGTCCTGGTCAGGCTAGACATACGGATGTGGTGTTTTGAGGCGTGATTAAAATCCGGATGCAAATTCGACGAGCGAATTTGATATTATATTTGAATAAATTTTATTTTTTTAGAGGATATTGTAAGGAAAAGTAGAATAAAATTATAAGGTCTATTGTGACCTTTCAAACAAATGAAATGAAAAAGTATGCTGGGATTTGGACAAGCTAGATAAGAGGTGATGATTTGGCACTTTCGTTTTATTGGTACCCTAAATGCGGTACATGCAGAAAAGCTAAAAAGTGGTTTGATGACCACGACATTAAGTATGAGGAAATACATATTGTTGATCATCCGCCTTCACGGGAAGAATTAGAAGAAATGGTCAAAAAAAGCGGATTGGACATTAAAAAATTCTTTAATACAAGTGGTCAAAAATATCGTGAATTAGGTATGAAGGACCGTATAAAGGAAGCCTCTGAAGAAGAACTCCTTGATTTATTAGCATCGGATGGTATGTTAATCAAACGCCCGATTGCCACAGACTCTGAAAAAGTAACTGTTGGTTTTAAGGAAGAACAATTTTCTGAGACATGGGGTTAAGGATTAAAGAGAATCCGTACTGCAGGTCGTTAAATTGTCGTAAATCATTAGATCTGGAGGGATAAGAATGAATGCACCAAAAGAATTACGTTACTCCGAGGAACATGAGTGGGTTAAAGTTGAGGGAGATAAGGTTCGTGTCGGGATTACAGAGTTTGCGCAGCATGAACTTGGAGATATTGTGTTCGTTGAGCTTCCTGAAGTCGGGGATGAATTAACAATTAATGAGCCGTTTGGCAGTGTTGAATCTGTGAAAACTGTTTCAGAATTATATGCTCCGATCAGCGGGAAGGTTGTCGAAGTAAATGAAGGTTTGGCTGATGACCCGCAATTTGTGAATGAGTCCCCTTATGAAAAGGCATGGATGGTTGTGATTGCGCCGACGGATATGTCAGAAATTGACAATTTGATGACTGCGGAGCAGTATGAAGAAATGACAAAACAAGACTAAAATTCAGCAGATTGCGCCTAATGGGCGCTTTCTGTATTTATAGATAAAGTATAAATTTTTAACTTTGATAAGCAGTTTAGCGCAAGCAGCAAGCCCCTCTTGGGTCATAAGCCAATCGGTCAAAAAAGGTGAGTAAAACCTTTCATGTCAGCTTGTTCTATGGCGACCTCAAGGTTGAAGAGGCACTTGCGCTTTTCTCAAAGGGGGAAATGAGAATTTTAGCTCATGATAAAGTGATAATTGTTGAAGGCACTTCGGATAGAAGAAAAGTGAAGACAATTGTCAAAGAACCGATTGAAATCATCTGTACGAATGGAACGATAAGTGCATCGCTTCTAGATGAATGGATAGATATTTTATATGATAAGGATGTCTATGTACTAGTGGATGCAGATTCCGCCGGTGAGAAGCTTCGAAAACAGTTAAAGCGAGAATTTCCACGTGCAGAGCATTTATATATTGATAAAATGTATCGGGAAGTAGCAAGTGCACCTGAATTTCATCTGGCAGCCGTATTAATAGCTGCTAATATCGAGGTGCACACTCAATACTTAGACAGAGGTTAATATCATGTTAGAATGGAGTACAGAGAAACTCGAAACTTTTATGCATCAGCAAGGCTCAGGATTAGTCTACCTGTATACACCTCTTTGCGGTACGTGTCAGGTAGCGGGGAAAATGCTGGCCGTAACAGAAGAAATTCTACCCGACATAACGATAGGTAAAATCAATGTAAATTATATGCCCCAGCTGGCCGTTAAATGGGAGATTGAAAGCGTACCATGTCTTGTTTTTCTTGATAAAGGCAGCATAGCAGATAAACTATACGCTTTTCAGTCAGTACCTTACTTAGTTGAGAGAATTAAAACGTTTTTTTAATCTTTTGAAACAGACTATATTAACGAATAATATTGATAAGTTAGATTTTTGACTCATCCGTGAGAAATGGACATTTCATAACCATACAGCTTTAGATGAGTCAAAAATCAACCATGTTAAGAAACAAAGCTTTGAAAAAAAGAGGGAAGCTGGTTTTAGAGAACGCTGCTTTCCCTCTTTTTTTTTTAGGATTTGTCATCTTCTGAATGGCATCGACATATTTCTCAGGAAATAAGAAAACGATTTCTGCGGTCATGTTGTTTTTTGAAATAATAAGCAGAAAAGTAGGATGCGATGCTGGCAGGAATCCCTGGCTAAATGAATGAATATATACATAAAATTCACATAAGCTGGGTGGGTGGTTCAGAATGGTCGATTTGATAAAAGCTTGGCTTGACGAAGTGAACCGTAAGCAAGCGGTTCGTCTGCTTTTGAAGGGAGTCCTTTTTTCTTTTTCAGTCAAAACGGAACAGAATGTTCATACTGTGAAAATTGAGAATGGCCTTATTTTTCTATACGAAGAAGGGAATCCGCCTTCATTAGTAAAATGGATAGAGGCACAGAATGATGTATTGCAGTCTATTCTAACAGGTGAAAGAAAGCTGAGGGAGGCTGTGAAAGAAAGGACAGCTGCCACTACATGTACTTTACGTGAGCTTTTGCTCCTAGAGTCGCTTTTTTTTCTCGCAAAACCAGATATAACGAATGCGAATTTCACCTGCAAGACATGATAAATAATTTGACGAATAATTAAAAAACATGGTAATATTTTACTAAGAATTAAATAGCCTCTTATCAAGAGCGGTGGAGGGACTGGCCCGATGAAGCCCAGCAACCGGTGAATCACGGTGCTAAATCCAGCAGAGTACAGACTCTGACAGATAAGAAGAGATGTCGAAAACCCTTCTTCCTGTGAAAAGAAGGCTTTTTTTGTTTCTTCAAATAGTATTTATATAAAAGGAGAGATAAAGATGTCAGGTAATGAAAAGAAGTATCGTTTAGAGACATTAAGTGTCCATGGAGGACTTCAGCCAGATCCAACAACAGGGGCAAGAGCAGTACCTATTTATCAAAATAATGCTTATCAATTTAAAAATACAGAGCATGCGGCAAATTTATTTGCTTTAGCAGAGCCTGGCTATATTTATACTCGTATTCATAACCCGACTGTAACCGTATTTGAAGAAAGAGTTGCTTTGTTAGAGGGCGGAATTGGTGCTCTTGCCGTTTCCAGCGGAATGGCTGCCATTACTCTTGCTATTTTAAACATTGCTGAAGCTGGAGATGAAATCGTCGCAGCCTCTAATCTTTACGGCGGTACATATAATTTGTTCGCAGTAACTCTGCCAAAGTATGGCATCAACGTTACCTTTGTCAATCCAGATGATCCAGAAAATTTCCGCTCAGCGATTACAGAGAAAACAAAGGCTGTCTTTGCTGAAACAATCGGTAATCCAAGTCTAAAAGTTCTTGATATTGAAAAAGTGGCTGGAATTGCTCATGAAGCAGGTGTTCCGCTTATTATTGATAACACATTTGCCACACCATATCTGTGTCGTCCAATTGAATTTGGTGCTGATATTGTTGTACATTCTGCAACAAAATGGCTATTAGGGAATGGAACAACTACAGGAGGAATCATTGTTGATGCTGGTAAATTCGATTGGAACTCACCGAAGTTCCCTGGCTTTACTGAGCCTGATGAGAGCTACCATGGTCTTGTATATGCACAAGCAGTGGGTGCTGCCGCTTATATTACAAAGGCACGTGTGCAGCTGCTTCGTGATATGGGACCTGCACTAAGTCCGCAGAATGCATTTCAATTTGTTTTAGGTCTTGAAACACTTCATGTGAGAATGAAGGAACATGTCGCAAATGCGGTGAAGGTCGCTCAATATTTAGAAAAACATCCTGCAGTTAGCTGGGTTATTTATCCTGGCAGTGACAACAGCCCTGATAAAGCACTTGTGGAAAAATATTTACCAAAAGGCGCCGGCTCTATCATTATTTTTGGTATTAAAGGCGGCAGAGAAGCTGGGGCGAAGCTAATTAATAATATTGAAATTTTTGCTCATGTGGCCAATGTTGGGGATGCGAAGAGCCTTATTATCCACCCTGCAAGTACCACTCACCAGCAGCTTGATGCAGAAGGGTTAGTGGCTGCCGGCGTTTCAGAAGATTTAATCCGTTTATCAGTTGGAATTGAAAACGTAGAGGATTTAATCGAGGATTTAGAGCAGGCTATTAATAAAGCAACTGGAGAGTCTTCCCTATAAGTGATATTGGTTATATTTAAATAGTGTTTTTATGCAGGTGAATCTATATAAAATAGTTTTTTTAGTAAAAAATAGCAATTTATTATTATTGTAAAATATAATTTTTTCAATTGACACTCTATTCTATCCATGATACGATATTTTTCGTAACTATAAGAGAACCTTAAAGTAAAATAGCTTGACATGAATGTAATTAAATATAGATATTTGCTCTTATCAAGAGAGGTGGAGGGATGTGCCCGATGAAGCCCGGCAACCGTCAATATAAATTGACATGGTGCCAATTCACACAAAGCGGTAAGCTTTGATAGATGAGAGAAAGGCAGTGCAGCCTAATGCCTTTCTGCTCACATGCAGAAAGGCATTTATTTGTATAAAATCATTATATTAACTCCATTCCTGTTAAGGCTAAATGGTTATTCTATGGATAGTAAAGGGGTGAAATCATGATGATTTCAATCAAAAATGTAAAAAAGATTTTCTCCACAAAGCAAGGAAAAGTAACAGCTGTAACGGATGTTAATCTTGAGATACAAGAAGGAGAGATATTTGGTGTTATTGGCTATAGCGGTGCAGGAAAAAGTACTCTGATTAGAATGCTAAATGGACTCGAGCTCCCGTCCGAAGGCTCTGTAACAGTAGCCCAAAACCAAGTTTCTCATATAAAAGGAACAAAATTAAGAAAAGCACGCCAGGAAATCAGCATGATTTTCCAGCACTTTAACTTACTTTGGTCTAGAACAGTAAGAGAAAATATAGCCTTTCCACTTGAAATCGCTGGAGTGCCTAAACAAAAGCGAATGCAGCGGGTAGACGAGCTTATTCAGCTTGTCGGTCTTCAAGGAAGAGAAGATTCGTACCCATCACAGCTGAGCGGAGGTCAAAAGCAGCGTGTTGGAATTGCAAGAGCTCTCGCGAATAACCCAAAGGTATTATTATGTGATGAAGCGACATCAGCATTAGACCCGCAAACAACCGATCAGATTTTAGATCTGTTAGTTGATATTAACAAAAGACTTGGATTAACGATTGTTCTAATTACGCACGAAATGCATGTTATTCGTAAAATCTGCCACCGTGTTGCTGTAATGGAAGCAGGTAAAATTGTCGAAATGGGCTCAGTATTAGAAGTGTTTAAAAATCCGCAGCAGCCGATTACAAAACGATTTGTTCAACAGGTGACGGAACCTGAGGAAACAAAGGAAACAATTAATCATTTGCTTACAGAGTACCGCTCTGGAAGGGTGGTTCAGCTCACTTTTATTGGTGAAGGTGCTGAGAGGCCTCTGATTACAGATTTAATCCGGAATTTTGACATTACAATTAATATTTTACAAGGGAAAATATCCCAAACACAAAATGGGGCTTATGGGACACTGTTTATCCACTTAGATGGAGAAGAAAGTGAAATTATAAAAGCCATTGACTTCATTAATACACAGCAAGTCGGTTTGGAGGTGATTTCGAATGCTTAATCAATGGTTCCCGAATGTTAAATGGGATAAAATGTGGGAAGCAACGAATGAAACCTTATATATGACTGGAATTTCCACTCTTGCTACCTTTATTCTTGGTATTATTCTAGGATTATTATTATTTTTAACAGCAAAGGGAAATCTGTGGCAGAATTATGCAATTAATAAAGTAATCAGCGCCATAGTCAATATATTCCGGTCCATACCGTTTATTATCTTAATCGTTCTTTTGATTCCATTTACCAAACTCATATTTGGAACAATGATTGGTGAAAATGCGGCATTACCGGCCTTAATTATCGGGTCAGCCCCATTTTATGCCCGTATGGTTGAAATTGGACTAAGAGAAATTGATAAAGGCGTCATTGAAGCAGCAAGATCAATGGGAGCGAAAACAAGTACGATTATATGGAAAGTATTGATTCCTGAATCATTGCCAGCCCTTGTTTCAGGGATAACAGTAACAGCCATTTCATTGGTAAGTTTTACCGCAATGGCTGGTGTCATTGGTGCAGGAGGTCTAGGGAACCTAGCTTATCTGGAAGGATTCCAGCGCGGACGTTTTGATGTGACACTGATGGCTACAATTATGGTACTAGTTATTGTATTTATCATTCAATTTATTGGAGATATTATAACAAATAAAATAGATAAAAGGTAAAGGGGTTGTCAAAATGAAAAAATGGTTAACAGCATTATTCTCATTAGCACTCGTTCTTTTACTGGCTGCTTGCGGCGGTGGAACGGAAGAAAGTAAGGATGATTCTGCAGCAGAATCAAAAGAAGAAGAGAAAAAGATTGTGATTGGTGCATCAAACGTACCGCATGCTGAGATTTTAGAGCAGGCAAAACCGCTTTTAGAGGAAAAAGGCATTGAGCTTCAAATTGAGACATTCCAGGACTATGTCCTTCCAAACCAAGCTTTAGATGCAGGAGATCTTGATGCAAACTATTTCCAGCATATTCCTTATTTTGAAACTCAAATGAAAGATAATAATTATGATTTTGCCAATGCTGGCGGTATTCATATCGAGCCAATCGGGATTTATTCAAAGAAACATAAATCATTAAAGGATTTGCCAGATAATGCCACAGTTATTATCAGTAACTCTGTTGCAGACCATGGTCGTGTTCTTTCATTACTTGAAAAAGAAGGCTTAATTACACTAAAAGATGGTATTGATAAAACAGCTGCTACATTAGAAGATATCGTAGAAAACCCAAGAAATTTAGAATTTGATACAGAATATGCGGCTGAGCTTTTACCGCAAATCTTTAATAACGATGAAGGTGACATCGTTCTAATCAACTCCAACTTTGCGATTGACGCTGGGTTAAATCCACTTGAAGATTCCATTGCAATCGAAGACAGTGAGTCACCATATGTAAATATTATTGCTGTTCGCAAAGGTGACGAAAGCAAAGAAGAAATCAAAGCATTAGTTGAAGTATTACGCTCAAAGGAAATTCAAGATTTTATTTTAGAACAATATGAAGGTGCTGTCGTACCAGTATCTGAATAAGAAGGATAAAAACAAAGCCATAGCTCCCAATGAAAAAGGGGCTGTGGCTTTGTTTTTTTTTTGTTAAATAACATTGTTCATTTCACATGAATGAGTCAAAATCTAGTTCATCAACAGAGTACTTTAACAAAGCCATTTTTAAAAAATATATTTTTGTTGTATTCTGCTGCTGAGAAGGGATGTAAATTGAAGAAATTAAAAGAAAATTTAAGAATAGTGTCGAATGGTCGTTATCAACAACCAATAAACAAGAATATACGCCGAAAATGGTTTATTTTCGGATTTGAGGAGTTTTACGCAAGGATGGTAGCATATAAAAATAATACAACTTATGCTATGTCAGACTTACTTAACTTCATTCAGCAGAAGTCCTCCACTCTGTAAGTCGGGGGTGAATGTAAAAGGCGCTCTGATACAGTAGGGGGTGAAACCCTGGCTGAATGAAGTTAAGCCTCCGGCGAGCCTTGCGATTTTTTACGGTATTTTATCGAGCGAGATCGATAAAAATCCGGGCGCAAATTCGACGAGCGAATTTGATTTTTGAAGGGATTGAGAACCATTAGCAGCTTACACATGAATTATACTCATGAAATGGAAAAAGCCATGCATCATGCACATGGAATTGGATTTGAAGTCTATTGCCAAAAGCATCAAGAAAGAATGAAAGTAGAAAATCGACGCGAACAAGAATACAGTCTTAGCAGAAAAATCGTTGAAAATTTTGCCAAAAAGCAACATCATTTATAAAATAGACAGGACCATGTATAATAAGTATATATAAACCAGTGCAATTCCCGTGCGCTGGTTTTTTTGGTGCCTGACACCAAATAAAACGGACTTAATGCCGCATACTATAGGATGAAGAAAAAACGAAAATTTATATACTAGCATGGTGGTGTGTAATGTGAGTCCGTAAATAAAAATATTTTAATAAATTATTATTTTCAGGCTAATTGAAAATAGCTGAAATCCATTCTCAATAGCGATTAAACGGACTTTCTAAATAGTTTTGTTTGAAAAGCCTGTAAATACTACATAAATGTTGCTAACAAATACAATTTAGTATAAGATTGTAATGAGAATAGAATGAGAATTAAGAAAGCCGGTTACTAACCGACAAGATAAATTATTTTTTTGGAGGGTATAAAAATTATGGCAGGATCTGTACTAACCATTAAAGACTTACATGTCTCTATTGAGGGTAAAGAAATTTTAAAGGGTTTAAACCTTGAAATAAAAGGTGGAGAATTCCACGCAATCATGGGACCAAATGGAACAGGTAAATCAACTTTATCTTCAGCTATTATGGGACACCCAAAATATGAAGTGACACAAGGAAGCATCACGCTGGATGGACAAAATGTTCTAGAAATGGAAGTGGATGAGCGTGCCCGTGCAGGTCTATTTCTTGCCATGCAGTATCCAAGTGAAATTAGCGGTGTGACAAATGCTGAGTTTTTACGTTCAGCAATTAACAGCCGCCGCGGGGAAGGCAATGAGATTTCATTAATGAAATTTATTCGTCAAATGGACAGCAAAATGGAATTCCTTGATATGGATCCAGATATGGCGCAGCGCTATTTAAATGAAGGTTTCTCTGGCGGTGAAAAGAAGCGTAATGAAATTCTTCAGTTAATGATGCTGCAGCCAAGAATTGCTATTCTTGATGAAATTGACTCAGGACTTGACATTGATGCATTAAAGGTTGTTTCAAAAGGAATCAACGAAATGCGCGGCGAAGATTTCGGCTGCTTAGTTATTACTCACTATCAACGTCTTTTAAACTATATTACTCCTGACTATGTGCATGTAATGATGCAAGGCCGTGTTGTTAAGTCAGGCGGTCCAGAGCTTGCACATCGATTAGAAGCAGAAGGTTATGACTGGATTAAACAAGAGCTAGGAATTGAAGACGAAACAGTCGGTCAAGAAGCGTAAGTTAGGAGGATTTTATCATGACAACAGAAATGAAAAAAACTTTTGAAAAAGAGTATATCAGCTCTTTTTCAAAGGAAATGGGCGAGCCTGTCTGGTTGACAGAGCTGCGCGTAAATGCCCTTGAGCAGGCTGAGAATCTTCCAATGCCAAAGCCGGACAAAACAAAAATTGACAAATGGAACTTTACTCAGTTTGAAAAACATATAATAAAAAGTGAAGATTTTACTTCTTTTGATGAATTACCTGACAGTGTGAAATCATTAATTAACGTAAGTGAGAATGATCAAACATTGTATATTCAACGTAATAACCGTCCGACACTTATTTCTCTATCAAAAGAATTACAGGAAAATGGTGTTGTGTTTACGGACATCTTTACAGCAGCCCGCGAGCATAGTGATCTTCTTCAAAAATATTTCATGAAGGATGCCGTAAAGATTGATGAACATAAACTAACTGCATTACATGCAGCATTGTTAAACGGAGGAGCTTTTTTATATGTTCCTAAAAATGTGGAACTAAAAGAGCCGATTCAGGCTGTATTCTTACATGATGATGCAGAGGCAAATGTATTTAACCATGTGTTAATTGTTGCCGAGGATAATAGCTCTGTGACGTATGTTGAAAATTACATCTCGACAGTAGAAGCACAAGATAATGTCTTTAACATTGTAACGGAAGTCATTGCGAATCAAAATTCACATGTTCAATACGGTGCAGTGGATAATTTGGCAAAGGGTGTTACGACCTATGTAAACCGCCGCGGTGTTGCTGCAAAGGATGCAAGAATTGGCTGGTCACTAGGTTTAATGAATGATGGCAATACTATTTCTGAAAATGTAACCAATCTAATTGGGGACGGTTCAATCGGTGATACAAAATCGGTTGTTGTCGGCCGCGGGGAGCAGATTCAAAACTTTACGACAAGTGTTGTTCATTTTGGCCGTAATACTGAAGCGAACATTCTTAAACGAGGTGTGTTGAAGGAAAGTGCGACAACGATTTTTAATGGTATTGGTAAAATCGAACATGGCGCTTCTAAATCAAATGCAGAGCAAGAGTCTCGTATCCTGATGTTGAGCGAAAAAGCACGCGGGGATGCAAATCCAATATTGCTTATTGATGAAGATGATGTAATGGCAGGACATGCTGCTTCTGTCGGTCGTGTAGATCCAACACAGCTTTATTATTTAATGAGCCGCGGTATTACACAAAAGGAAGCAGAGCGCCTAGTTATTCATGGATTCCTAGCACCTGTTGTCAATCAATTGCCAATCGAAGGAGTTAAAAAACAACTTGTTGAGGTAATCGAAAGGAAAGTTCAGTAATGAATATCAAAGAAATCAAGCAATTGTTTCCTATATTAAATCAAGATGTGAATGGGCATCCATTAGTATACCTTGACAGTGCTGCGACTTCTCAAAAGCCGATTCAGGTAATTGATGCGATTACGAACTATTACCGTCAAGATAACTCAAATGTACACCGCGGTGTTCATACACTTGGTACAAGAGCAACAGACGCTTATGAAGGCGCCCGTGAAAAGATAAGAAAATTTATTAATGCCAAATCCATTGAAGAGATTGTTTACACAAGAGGAACGACAACGGCTTTAAACTTAGTTGCTTCCAGCTATGGAAATGCTAATCTTAAAGAAGGCGATGAAATTATCATCACTTATATGGAGCATCATAGTAATTTGATTCCATGGCAGCAGGTAGCAAAAAATACCGGTGCAACATTAAAGTATTTTCCGCTTCAGGAAGATGGTACATTATCAATAGATGATGTAAGAGCGACGATTACACCGAATACAAAGATCGTTGCTGTCACAATGGTTTCAAATGTTCTTGGCGTCATGAATCCAATTAAGGAAATCGCAAAGATTGCCCATGAAAATGGTGCCGTTATTGTGGTTGACGCAGCGCAGGGGGCACCGCATTTGAAAATAGATGTACAGGATTTAGACTGTGATTTTCTTGCTCTTTCAGGGCATAAAATGTGCGGACCGACTGGAATTGGTGCTCTTTATGGGAAGAAAAAATTGCTAGAAAATATGGAGCCGATTGAATTTGGCGGTGAAATGATTGATTTCGTCGGACTTTACGAATCTTCATGGAAGGAGCTTCCATGGAAGTTTGAAGGCGGTACACCTATTATTGCAGGTGCAATCGGATTAGGTGCAGCTATTGATTTTCTGCAGGAGATTGGGTTGGACAATATCCTCGAGCATGAACATAAGCTGGCAGCTTACACGCTTGAGAAAATGTCCGCTATTGAAGGAATTTCGATCTACGGCCCGAAAGAAGCAGAGAAACGTGCCGGGGTCGTGACATTTAATCTTTCCGATGTTCATCCACATGATGTTGCAACTGTCCTTGATGCAGAAGGCATTGCTGTAAGAGCAGGCCATCACTGTGCACAGCCGTTAATGAAATGGCTTGATGTTTCTGCCACTGCTCGGGCAAGCTTTTATCTGTATAATTCAGAGGAGGATATCGATAGACTTGTGGAAGGACTCGTGAAAACAAAGGAGTATTTTAGCGATGTCTTCTAATAATTTAGATACCCTCTATAGACAAGTAATAATGGATCATTATAAAAACCCTCGAAACAGAGGGGTCATTGAAGATGATAGTTTAACGATAAATATGAATAATCCGACTTGCGGCGATCGGATTCAACTGACTATGAAAGTAGAAAATGATATCGTAACGGATGCAAAGTTTGAAGGGGAAGGCTGTTCGATTTCGATGTCGTCTGCATCAATGATGACAGATGCAATTAAAGGCAGACAGGTTGAAGAAGCTTTAAAACTTGCGACTACATTTTCTGATATGATGCAGGGCAAGGATCTTGATGTTGAAGATGACGAAGATCTTGGTGATATTGAAGCCCTTCAGGGAGTATGTAAGTTTCCAGCTCGTATCAAATGTGCAACATTAGCGTGGAAAGCTATGGAGAAGGCTCTTCATGAAGAAGAAAAATAAGATTCTGTCCATTGAAGGATAGATAAAGTAAAATAATAAGTGGAAGCTGCTTAGCTTCCCTTATAAAGGAGGACTAAGGCGATGGCAAAAAAAGCACCTGAAATTGGTGATTACAAATATGGCTTTCATGATAAAGACGTCTCCATATTCCGTTCAAAGCGCGGCTTAACGAAGGAAATTGTTGAAGAAATTTCAAAAATGAAAAATGAGCCACAGTGGATGCTTGATTTCCGCTTGAAATCATTGGATCTCTTCTACAGTAAGCCAATGCCGCAGTGGGGTGGAGATTTAAAATCATTAGACTTTGATGAAATTACGTATTACGTAAAACCATCAGAAAAATCTGAAAAATCATGGGATGAGGTTCCAGATGAGATTAAGCAGACTTTTGATAAGCTTGGGATTCCGGAAGCAGAGCAAAAGTATTTAGCTGGAGTATCTGCTCAATACGAATCAGAAGTTGTTTATCATAATATGAAGGAAGATCTTGAAGCGCTAGGAATCGTATTTAAAGATACAGATTCAGCCTTACGCGAAAATGAAGATATTTTCCGTGAGCACTGGGCAAAGGTTATTCCTCCGACAGATAACAAATTTGCAGCGCTAAACTCTGCTGTATGGTCTGGTGGATCTTTCATCTATGTACCAAAAGGGGTTAAGGTTGATACACCGCTGCAAGCGTATTTCCGTATTAACTCAGAGAATATGGGTCAATTCGAGCGTACGTTAATTATTGTTGATGAGGGTGCATCTGTACATTATGTAGAAGGCTGTACAGCTCCTGTCTACACAACCAATTCACTTCACAGTGCGGTTGTTGAAATCATTATTAAAAAGGATGCTTATTGCCGTTATACCACTATTCAAAACTGGGCAAACAACGTGTTCAACCTGGTAACAAAGCGTGCGGTGTGTGAAGCAAACGCGACGATGGAATGGATTGACGGTAATATCGGATCTAAATTAACAATGAAATATCCAGCTGTTATTTTGAAAGGTGAAGGTGCACGCGGGCTGACACTTTCTATCGCAATTGCCGGTAAAGGACAGCATCAGGATGCGGGTGCAAAAATGATTCATTTAGCACCAAATACATCTTCAACGATTGTATCTAAGTCAATCTCTAAGCATGGCGGTAAAGTAACGTACCGCGGACAGGTCCATTTTGGGCGTAAAGCGGATGGTGCTCGTGCAAACATTGAATGTGATACATTAATTATGGATAATCAATCAACATCAGATACAATTCCATATAATGAAATCTTAAATGATAATATTTCACTCGAGCATGAAGCGAAAGTATCAAAGGTTTCAGAGGAACAATTATTCTATCTAATGAGCCGTGGTGTTTCAGAGCAGGAAGCAACTGAAATGATTGTAATGGGCTTCATTGAACCATTTACAAAAGAACTGCCAATGGAATATGCAGTAGAAATGAACCGTCTTATCAAGTTCGAAATGGAAGGTTCTATCGGTTAATAGTTGTATCAAAACAGAAGCAAAACCGTTTTGCCTTAGAGGCAAGACGGTTTTGTTTTTTTAGCCGAATGAACCCATTTATTCAGCATTTTACATTTATCCCTTAATTAGCTATTCTTAAAACGTAAAGTAAAAGGCAGAAGAAAAGGTCTGTCAAGCATAGAAGGTGTGAAAGTATGGAGTATATAATCCTTGTGCTGCTTGGATTTATAGCAGGGACAATAGGAAGTCTTGTTGGTCTTGGCGGGGGAATTGTTATTGTACCTGCTTTATTGTTTTTAGGAGGGTCTACGGCCTTGATTGGTGAAGTGTCGCCGCAAGTTGCTGCAGGTACTTCGCTTTTAGTGATTATTTTTACCGGTTTATCCTCGACAATTGCTTATTATAAGCAGAAAAGGGTTGATTATAAGAGCGGACTGATTTTTTTTATTGGAAGCGGTCCAGCAGGGATGTTCGGGGCCTGGGTAAATAAGCAGTTAGATGTTGACGCTTTTTCAATTTGGTTTGGTATCTTTATGATATTTATGTCGTTTATCCTCATGTTTAAGGATAAATTAAAGCCATTAAAAAGGAAATCTGAAAAGGGCATTTGGCGAACCTATATTGATGAAGCTGGGAATGAACAATCCTACGGCTATCGTCCGCTGATGGCAATATCTATTTCGATCATCGTTGGCTTCCTGGGTGGTCTCTTAGGCATTGGCGGCGGTTCTTTAATGGTTCCAGCCATGATTCTGTTATTCTTCTTTCCACCCCATATTGCTGTTGCCACTTCAATGCTCTTATTATTTTTAACATCGATTACCAGTTCCGTGACCCATATTATTATGGGAAACATCAATTGGTTATTTGCGCTCGCCCTTATTCCGGGTGCCTGGTTTGGAGGACAAGCCGGTGCGTTACTCAATCAAAAACTGCCGGGAAAAACAATTGTGACCCTATTAAGAATTGTTTTAATCATTGTTGGAATTCGTTTAATTTTCAGTGGTCTTTAATCAAATTCGCTCGCCGAATTTGCGCCCGGATTTTTATCGAGCATGCTCGATAAAATACCTTTAAAAATCCGAGGCATCCGCCGGAGGCTTAACTTCAGTATGAAGTTAAAGAGATTTTGGGACTTTTCTGCTATGATGAAGAAAAAGAAAAAAGTTTTATCAGTCACTTAGAGTGAGAAGGGAAGGTGATGGAATTTGGAAGTTATCCATATTTATCATACGAATGATTTACATAGTCATTTTGAGCATTGGCCGCGTATGCAGCAGTTTCTTGAAGAACGAAGAAAATGGCATCAGGATGCAGGTGAGGAATTCTTTTTATTTGATATTGGTGATCATGCTGACCGCTCTCATCCCTTAACAGAAGCTACCAAAGGGAAGGGAAATATAGAATTATTAAATGAAGCAGGCTTTCATGCGATAACAATTGGTAATAATGAGGGGATTACGTTTCCATATGATGATTTAGATCAATTATATGAGAACCGGCAGTTTGATGTTTTATTAGCTAATTTGGTCTATAAAGATGGCCAGCGTCCCCAATGGCTTAAGGATCATACCATTTATGAAACGAAAAACGGCGTCAAATTGGGTGTTACCGGGCTAACGGCAAATTATGCCTATCTTTATGATCTGTTAGGCTGGCAGACACATGATCCATTTGATTCTCTTAAGCAGCAAATCAGTCTTTTAAAAGAAAAGGCAGACATCCTGATTCTGCTTTCTCATTTGGGTATTCATGATGATGAACGAATTGGACAAGAATTCCCGGAGATTGAAGTAGTTATTGGCGGACATACGCATCATATCCTTCATGAGGGGAAAATGGAGGGTAACACACTTCTTACATGTGCAGGCAAGTATGGAATGTACATCGGTCATATTCAATTGACAGTTGACAGTGCTTCAGGACGAATCGTCGAGAAAAAAGCGTGGCTGTATGATACTAATGATTTGCCTCCGGCAGAAAATGAAGAAGAAAAAGTGAATGAATTGTACAAAATGGGGAAGGATATTCTATCTTCCTCTGTCGTCGCATTAGATTGTGATGATATATCGAAAGAAGACCTGGCTGTCATGCTTTGTCAAGCGATTCAAGATTGGTGCCATGCTGATTGTGCTTTTATGAATGAAGGATTAATATTGGAAAGCTTACCAAGCGGCCAAGTGACCAGATATGATTTATTGAAATTATGTCCTCATCCGATTAACCCGGCAGTCGTAGAGCTGTCGGGAGCTGAGTTGAAGGAAGTCCTTGTTCAGACAATGGATGAAAAGTGGAAAGACCTGCAAATATTTGGACTAGGCTTTCGCGGCAAACTGATGGGAAAAATAGTCTACAGTGGCATTGATGTAAAAAAGGAAAAGGATTATTATCATTTTTATATTCATGGGCAATTAATTGAAAGTGCTAGGATTTATAAGCTCGCGATTCCTGATATGTTTACATTTGGACGATTTTTTCCATCTGTTTTTCGAGCTAAGCATAAGCAGTATTATTTACCCGAATTCCTTCGTCACTTATTAGAGTGGAGAATTGGTGAGATAGAAAAACAATCGGTCAATTAACACACGCTTTGCTCCTTTCCGACATATTGTGTAGTAGAAAAAGGAAAGGAGCATGTTATTCATGATTGATGTTTCACCAATTGAAATTAGTGGACATACCTTTTTAAGTATCTCTGTCATTTTACCCAAAACCAACCTGCTTGTTGTGACAAGTGATAAAGGATATATTATGTGCGGGGCGCTTGACGTCGCATTGCTGAATGAAAAGTTGAAAGATAGAAAGGTCATCGCCGGCAGAGCAGTTGGTGTCAAAACAATTGAACAGCTTCTGGAAGCACCCCTTGAATCGGTTACCCATGAAGCAGAATCAATGGGAATTCATAAAGGGATGATTGGAAAAGAAGCTATGCTTAAAATGTTATAGAAGGAGGGGAGTCATCGCGACTGCCCTTTTTTTAATTAATATATTTGGAATGTTGTTTAGGGAATAGGGACTATTGTATCTTGTAATAATAGAATTTTTCAGGTTATGTTGGACGTGTATGTAATATTATCTATTGCTCTGATAGTAAAAAAAGAATCTGTAGGTGCTTATTGTATGAGATTAGTAAAGACTTCATCAGTAGAGATAAATACAAAGCTCGGAAAGGCTATTTATAATGAAAGTGGCCGAATCTTAATAAATAAAGGTGTTGTTCTTGAGCAACGTATGTTAAAGCGGTTAATAGAGATGGGGATTACTTATATTTATATAGAAGATAAGAATACGGAAGATATTGTTTTTAGGGAACCTATATCAGATCCGTTAAAAAGGGAAGCATTAGCTACTATTGCCACTACTTTTAAAAAAATTTATTCAGAGCCGCTTGAATCTAAATCGTTCATTATGGAAAAATCTATTAAAGAATATCAAACAGTTATTAAGCATATTATGAGCGAGTTAAATAACAGTTCAGAATTGTTGTCTATTCTCTCGGATGTATGTGTACACGATACCTATATTTTTACTCATTCATTAAATGTGACACTGTATTCTTTGGCGCTCGGGATGGAGCTTAAGTTGCCAACTGCTAAATTAGAAACAATCGGCCTTGGTGCTCTTTTGCATGATATTGGCAAGATTGCAGTGCCGAAGGAAATTCTGATGAAACCTGGAAGGCTGACAGATGAAGAATTTGCGATTGTAAAAAAACATTCATCTGAAGGCTTTGAATTGCTTCGGGGCACGCATGCAGTTCCGCTGCTCGTCTCTCATTGCGCCTTTCAGCATCATGAGCGGCTGGATGGCTCCGGCTACCCAAGAGGACTTCGAGGTGATGAAATTCACGATTACGCGAGAATTGTTGCAGTGGCAGATGTGTTTGATGCGGTGACCTCTCATCGAGTCTACCGGAATGCAATGCTTCCTCATGAAGGATTGGAAATGTTGTATGCTGGAACAGGTCGTCACTTTCAAGCTGAGATTGTGAAAGCTTTTCAAAATTCAGTAGCCATTTATCCAGTGGGAATCACGGTTTCCTTAAATGATGGAAGAAAAGGAGTTGTCGTTAAACAAAATAAATCGTTGAATGACCGTCCGGTTATAAGAATTTTGGAAGAAGATGACCATCCTGTGGAGCCGTATGAAATCAATTTAGCGGAAAAGCTTTCAGTGGTGATAACAGACTGCGATACTATATGTGAACTACCACGAGCCTAAAGGCACCGTGGCTTTTGAAAAAGAAGCGACATGGTTTTAGGATTGTCCCTTCAAGGGTAAGTTTACCAGACTGAGATAGGAGAAATCCTAACTACGATAGATCGGTCATGACACCTTCGGTTGACGCACCAGACCGTTGCTCTGTCGCTTGCATTTAAGTAGAGGCGAGGTAAACCTCGGTGATGCAAGTGTAAAAAGCTGATGTATCATTGTCGAGGTGAGGTCGGATTCCTTATATGGTCATAGTACAAGGATACGCATCACCTGCTTTCGGGCAGAGATTTTATCCGAAAGGATGTTTTACATGGTATATGTTTTAACTCAAGACAGAAGGCCCTTGATGCCCTGTTCTTCGGCAATTGCGAGATTGCTTTTGAAACAAGGAAAAGCAAAAGTGAAGCGAAGAACACCTTTTACCATTCAATTACGATACAAAACAGATACAGAATATGTACAGACTTTAACTCATGGAGTAGATACAGGGAGTGCAAAAGTAGGCTCTGCTGTTGCTGACGAAAAGGGAAATGTGTTGTATCTATCTCAAATCGAAATTCGCAATGATATTACTGACAAAATGAAGCAGCGCTCGAAATATAGAAGGAATAGACGAAATCGCAAAACTCGTTATCGAAAAGCAAGATGGCTCAATCGAAAAAACTCAATCAAAAAAAACCGCTTTTCACCAACGATGACTAGCAAAATCAATGCCCATCTGAAAGAAATGAAGTTCGTCTCTACGATTCTTCCAATCACGCGACAAATCGTAGAGACGGCTACTTTTGATCCACATGTGTTAAAAAATCCAGCGGTATTAACAAACAAATGGCTCTATCAAAAAGGATTGAACTACGGTTATGCCAATACGAAAGCATATGTCTTAACAAGAGATGCCTATCGTTGCCAACATTGTAAAGGAAAATCAAAAGACAAACGATTAGAAGTGCATCATATTATTTTTAGAAGTATGGGTGGTTCAGACGAAGAATCCAATCTTCTTACTCTTTGTAAAACGTGTCATGATGCCCTTCATCATGGGAAGATTGAGCTTAAAAAGAGAGGGAAGAAAAAAGGGCAACTCAATCACGCTACACAAATGAATAGTATTCGCATTCAACTATTAAGGCAAACAAATGCGGAAGAAACCTTTGGGTTTATTACGAAGGAACACCGTCAACTTACGAGATTACCAAAAGAACACTACTTTGATGCTGTTGCGGTTGCAACAAAAGGAGTAACTCCTACTTTTAAATCAAACAACATCTTATTTAAGAAATGTGTATCTGATGGTGATTATCAACAAACCAAAGGAGTTCGTAGTGAACAAAAGATACCAATGAGAAAACTCTTTGGTTTTCGTAAATTCGATAAGGTTCAATACAAAGGGGAAAAATATTTCATCAAAGGAAGAATGAGTAGTGGCTACGCTATCTTGATGGATATAGAAGGAAACAAAGTTCCTTTAAAGCCGATTCCAAAATTCTCTAAGATGCAGAGAGTGAGTGCTAGAACATCATGGATTACCATACAAAAAACCATTCCAAGTTTTTACTTATGTGCCACTTGATATTCGTGTGTAAATATCGCAAGAAGTTGTTGATTCAACTTGGAAATGATGTGAAACAACTCATGCACGATATAGCTAATAGATATCATATTAGAATCGTCGAAATGGAAGTAGATAAGGAACCTATTCATTTACTTATTCAGTATGAACCTAAGATGAGTATACCTGAGATTGTAAGGCTACTAAAGCAAATGACTACCTTTCACATTTGGAAACAACATGAAACGTATCTTTCTAAGCATTTTTGGAAAAAACGAACTTTTTGGAGTGACGGATATTTCGCTTGTTCCATTGGAAACGTTAGTAGAGAAACGATTCAAAAATACATACAAGAACAAGGCTAAAAGCAGGTAAAGAATTTTATTGTTTTTACGATAAATTTAGCGTTAGTCTCTCTTCTACTGCATACATATAGCATATAGAGGGGGGAAGTGTCTTGGCGAAGCTTTTTCGCAGACGTTTACAGAAACGAGGACCGCTGCCGGTTCGATACGTATTATTGTTGACGCTAGTGTTTTTTATCTGTTCAACCCTAATCTGTCTATGGGTAATTGAAAAAGAATTAGAGCCGACACTGATGAGCTATGCTAAATCAGAATCAAGAAATATTGCCACATTAGTCATTAATAATGCTGTAGATAAGCAGTTTGAAGAAGCAGAATCCGAAGATCTTTTTCGAACGATTCCCAATACAGATGGTTCCAATAATATTCAATTAGATACTGAAAAAATTATCCGTAAACAAACAGAAATCGTCAGTCTGATTCATGAAAATATAAAGGAAGCAGAAGAAGGAAATACAGATGTTCTTCATTCCCTTACAGATGTTGAAATTGATAAGAAAAAACCAAAGGAAGCGAAAGGAATCAATTTCTCAATTCCACTAGGACGGGCAACTGACAATGCCTTACTAGGTAACTTAGGTCCAGATATACCGGTTGAATTTTATGCTATTGGAGACGTAACATCAGATGTCAAAACCAAAATTGAAGAATTTGGAATCAATGGCGGTATTATTGAAATTTATATTGAAGTTCAAGTCAATATTGAGATTATTGTTCCTTTTTCCTCCGATATCACAGTTGTAAAGCGTAATATTCCAATTGGCATGGGCGTATTCAGAGGGGATGTTCCTCAATTCTACAATGGTAATGGTAACAGCACCCCCGCCATTCAATTACCTAAAAACGAATAACAGGTGTCAGGCACCATAAAAAGACAAATGACTGCCATTTGTCTTTTTATGGGCCTGACACTATTTTTAAGAAATAACTTTTTAAACTTTGATAGTGGTCTAGCTCCAGCGCCTAGTGGACTTCACACTTCCTCCGCAACGATTGTGTCAACATCGAATCACGCTAGCGCGTTCTTCGTGTTTTCTTTATCTCAGTCCGGAAGTAGAGGGACATCGACTAAAGACCGCCACGTCCTGTGGCGAACGTCGATGTCAGCACATCCTGTGCAAGTCAGTCCATATGTCGCTGGGCAAGGCGCTTCCGCTTTTCTTATTTCGTACGCTGTCTTTCTTGTCTTTCCCAGAGCCTCAAATGAGGATACGGGTCAAAAGACCATTCTGTTCTTCCGTTGTCCTTATACATACCATAATGTAAATGAGGAGGAAACTTTCCTGAAGTACCCGGGGGGCCGTAGCCTGAGCTTCCAACACTTCCAATTAATTGCCCTGGTTCAACCACTTGTCCGATATGTAAGTCTTTGGAAAAACCGTTCAAGTGAGCAAAATAGTGATAATTATTATTAATATCACGAATACCCACTCTCCAACCGCCATACTTATTCCAGCCTTTCATTTCGACAATACCGTAAGAGGTAGCGCGTACCGGAACACCATAGCTGGCAAAGATATCTGTTCCTTCATGAGTCCTTCTTCCACCCCAACCTCGCGCATCTCCCCATGTATTTTTATAGCTGTGATTGCTTCGAATAGGAACAGGAAATGCATGGCTTTCTAAATTTAAGTGGCCAAAGTGTTTGTAGATTTTTGCTTTTCCAACAATAATACTGACTGTTTTATCCCTTTGATAATAATCCCATAAAGCCAGCTTAATATTGTCATGATCAGTACCATAATTTAAAACGTGGCGGGCATAGGTATAAAGGACATCAGCATCGTTCTTTAGCGATGCTTTATTATCTCCGTCTCCATCTGCGCCAATACCGTCAAAAAATTCGATTGAAAGTGGATTTTCATCAGTCGGATTAGGATTCATAATTCCAACCCACTTTTCCGGTGGAAAATAAATTCCTGTTATTCCTTCTGCTTTCGGTAAATCCTTGCGGGACTGGCGAACATTTCTTTCATATTGGTCAACAGCAGCTAAATAATACCAGGGGATATTTGTAACGGATTCTATTTTTTGATATAGTTCCATTCTCCTGGCAAAAAGATCGTTTTGTTCATTTTCAGCCTTCGCCATTAGTGGGTTATTTACAAAAAGCAGTATGAAACAAATCGAACATATGAAAGCCTGCCGCATACGAATCCTCCCTTCCGTCTTCAAAAGATAAAGTATAACATTAGTAGCATTCGTTTTCAGAACCTCAACTATAAAGGCTGATCTAACGGGAAGCCTGCACTTTTATCTTCTTGATTAGTTTGTAAAGTACAAAAGGATTTCATAAATATAAAATTTTGGAAATATCCTTGCGATTCGATTTCTTGTCGTACCATCCTTTTAATGTTAAAGTGGGAATGATAAAAAACTTTTTATGTAATACTATATTGCTATAGAAATGGAGCGGTAGTATGTCTAGCAATAAAGAAATACAGCGAAAACCAGATTGGTTAAAAATAAAATTAAATACAAATGAACATTACACAGGATTAAAAAAGATGATGCGGGAAAATAATCTTCATACAGTATGCGAAGAAGCGCGTTGTCCGAATATCCATGAATGCTGGGCGGAAAGAAGAACAGCTACCTTTATGATTCTTGGTGATACCTGTACAAGAGCCTGCCGTTTTTGTGCAGTTAAAACTGGGCTCCCGACCGAATTGGATTGGAAGGAACCGGAAAGAGTGGCTGATTCGGTACATCTCATGAATTTAAAGCATGTCGTTGTAACGGCTGTTGCTCGTGACGATTTAAAGGATGGAGGAGCCGCCGTTTTTGCAGAAACGGTCCGTGCCATTAGAAAGAAAAATCCATTCACATCGATTGAAGTTTTGCCATCTGATATGGGCGGAATATATGAGAATCTTAAAATGCTGATGGATGCCAAGCCGGATATTCTAAATCATAATATCGAAACAGTAGAAAGACTGTCACCAAGGGTGAGGGCAAGAGCAAAATATGAACGTTCTTTAGAATTTTTGCGTCGTGCGAAGGAGCTTCAGCCAACTATCCCGACAAAATCAAGCTTAATGGTAGGTCTCGGTGAAACAAAAGAAGAAATACTGGCGACAATGGATGACCTTCGTGCCAACCATGTGGATATCATGACGATTGGCCAGTACCTGCAGCCGACAAAAAAGCATTTAACGGTTGAAAAATATTATCATCCAGATGAATTTAAAGAGCTAAAAGAAATAGCCATGCAAAAAGGCTTCAGTCACTGTGAATCCGGTCCTCTTGTTCGTTCCTCCTACCATGCGGATGAACAGGTAAATGAAGCGGCTAAACAAAAGCATTCATTGGAAGACCAACAGTTAAAAAAAGCTTAAATGGAAAGAGTTCAGCTTAACCAAGGCTGAACTCTTTTTTTGATTTGGATTCTCTTCATTCTTTTTCCATATGGTTTGACTGGTTAGAAATATTCTTAATGTCACCATTGGCATTTTCTTCATCACTGACAGGCTGACCTTGCGGGGCTTTTACCATTTCTTTTATCAGCTTATCAATTCCTGTTTCGGCATTTGTGCTGGTGGAATCAAGGTAGGCATAGCTTTCCATTGTTTTCCTCAGGTTAAAATTATCGCTGACATACACGCGATACCAGCGAGGAACAACAGACATGCCCGTTTTCTTTACTTGATCAGCTGTCAAGTTCCGGTCCTTTGTATCAGTAGCATAAAGGATGAGTACCTCTTCATCTGTTACAAGTGTAGCAGTATCCTGTACATTTGGCAGGTCGGTACAGTACTTTGAAATGGTATCTGCTACTTTCTCACGGTCAATCTCCGTATAATGGTTGTCTGACATATTCTCGCCTAAAACAGGACTTTTTTGATGACGTACATAGCCGAAGTTCTCACTTTTATTCCCATTATTATGCTCCTTGTATAACTCACGACGGTCATCGTTCACATTAATTGTATTACCGCTGTCTTTATATATATCTTCACTTGCTGCATCCTTCTGGCAGGCTGTCATGAAAGTAAGACTGCAAAGACCAATAATCATCCATGATTTGTTCATTTTTTTATCTACCTCCTTATGTATAGGGTGACCGATGTAAAAAATTTTCCACTTAGTAATTGTTGGCGATTACGTTAGCAGCTTGCACTTTTCCTCATTTTATGGCTAAATCTTCTTATAGCAATCGTTTCAAGAATTGCTAACATTGAGCGTGTTTGGCAAATGTTGTGGTTCTTGGAATGGATATGAGAACGTATAGATATATGGCCATGACGACATGACCTATACTCAAGGATCAAAAGTTCTGTTAAATAGAGAGACGTAATTTTGAGAGGTGAAAAGAATGGTTTGTATTGAAAACACTTGTTACGAGGTCGTTGAGGAAAGAGGAAATGGCTTTAACGAAGAGGCCTTTCGCGGCCGGTTCAGTGATATCCTAACAAAGTATGATTATATTGTAGGTGACTGGGGATATGGTCAGCTTCGCTTAAAAGGCTTTTTTGATGACCAAAATCAAAAAGCTTCATTTGACACGAAAATCAGTACAGCATCAGAATACCTTTATGAGTTTTGCAACTTTGGTTGTGCTTACTTCATTGTGAAAAAGGTGAAAAACTAAGGTGTCAGGCACCGCAAAAAGACAAAATGCTGTCATTTTGCGGTGCCTGACACTGTTTTTATGTGTACTTTTCTTATTTCCCTGTATAAGGGGGTTCTTCATTTTTGTTCGGGTCATCATGCGGTGGATGAGCACCTTCCATCTGCCTCGGCAGATTTTGGTGAAGGGACTTGAACTCCCAGTTAAAAGCACTATAGCTACGTTGTCCCTCTTTCCAAGGGGTGCTTTTATTTTCAACCGGTGTATTCTTTCCAACCGGTGAACCGACGGGCCCTTCTGGGAATTCTTCAGGAATGATAAAATTTCTCATTGTTTCAACGTTGGAAAAATTCGTATATTCCTTCGTTTCTTTATCGTCCATTACAATCACCTCATCATTAGTATTCACGTTTCTAGTGAAAATATGAAGTGATCACAGCCCGCTTAGACGATTTCCGCTAGAAAATCCGTAAGTTCTTCAGCAGCCTCTTTATCTAAACGGAAAACATGCTCTAAATATCCTTCCTCTTCTAAATCATCCTGACCGATAATAGCGAAGTTTCCGCCTTGAATATCGAGAACCAATAGTTTTCCGTAATAACGGTCAGAGTACGTAATTGCTAAATCAAAGCGAGTATTTTCGCCCATAAAGCTAACAAACCTCGTTTTTGTGTTTTCTGTATCGTCATATAAATAAAAGCGCTCTGCCATCTATTTTTCTCCCCTTTATTAACGGTAAGTTACAAATTTTTCACAAAAAAATATTGTTATCCCTATATTAGCAGAAACATTCGTTATACACTAATAGTTGAGACCTATATGATACTTTTCATAAATAGATTTAGTAAAAATTATGGTACAATAAACATAAGTATATTATTAAGATGTGATAATTTAAAAAATAAATGAAAGATGATACAGACCGGATGAATTTAGGGAAGGGTGTTCGAAATGTACTTTGTTGACAGAGATAAAATTGAAGAAACATTAACCTATCTTGAAGGCCAAATTGGTTTATTAGAAGAAAATAAAGAATGGGACACAGCAATTGAAAAAGCTGCTTTGGAAAGAATTCTACATATGATGCTTGAGTCGATACTTGATGTCGGTAATGGTTTAATCGACGGTTTTATTATGCGTGATCCGGGAAGCTATGATGATATTATTGATATTTTAGAGGATGAAAAGGTCATTACAAAGGAAATGAGCATGAGCTATAAAAGAGTCATCAAGTTTAGAAAAAATCTACAGCAGCAATATACTAATATCAATCATCAAGAGCTGCTTGCAGGCTTCCAGGCGGAGCTTATACAATTGAAGCAATTTACAGCAAAGGTTCGTGAATATTTGGAAAATGAACTTGGTCCAGTTACAGCTTTTAAACCAACTGTTAAATAAAGAACGCTAACTTCATTCAGTAGGGTGAATTTGATCATGCTTTTCTTACAAGGATGGTGGAAGAAATGTTAATTAATACACGGAATACAAAGGAACAAATATTAGCGCTCTTAAAGCAATATGGCAGCTTAACGATTATGGAACTGTCAACTAAATTGGAAATAACTGAAATGGCTGTAAGAAGACATGTTCAAACTTTAGAGCGTGACAAACTGATTCGTTCTGACATTAAAAAGCAAACAATGGGCAGACCTTCTAAAGTATATCAACTTGCTGAAGGGGGAGAAAACTTTTTTCCGAAAAGGTATAAAGAGTTTAGTCTTGAAATTCTTCATGGATTAAAAGAAGCTGGCCAGGAAGAATTAATCAAAGTCATATTTCAGAAGAAAAGAGACCAATTCCTAGAACAATATAAAATGGAAAATAAGAATGAAGGGCTAGCCGAAAAGCTTGAAAGCTTAAAGCGGATTCAAGAGCGTGAAGGCTATATGCCGCAAATTGAGGAACAAAATGGTAAACTGCATTTTAAAGAACTCAACTGCCCGTATGTAGAAATCGCAAAAGAGTTTCCAGAGATTTGCCAGGCGGAGCGGGAGTTCATCAAGAAGTTCCTTGATACTGAATTAACTACTTTGGAATCGATGGCAGAAGGTCATACTTGCTGTCATTATTCTATCCGAGAAAATTAAGGGTGTTTCTAATGACAGCAATCTGCTGCTGCAAAAAATGAGGGTGAATGAATGAAACAATATAAAGGGTATTTAATTGATTTAGATGGCACCATTTACAAAGGAACAGAAGTGATTCAAGAAGCGGTTGATTTTGTTAACAAACTGAATGACCGGGACCTGCCTTATTTGTTTGTAACAAATAATTCCTCTCGAACTCCCGCGCAAGTGGCTGAAAAGCTTCGTGGTTTCGGTGTAAAAGCAACAGAAGAGCAGGTGTTTACAACAAGTTTAGCTACAGCGAATTATATATATGGACAAAAGAAAGATGCCGCTGTGTATGTTATTGGTGAGGAAGGGATTATGACAGCGATTCGAGAAAAGGGTTTTTCCTTTGCAAACAAAGAGGCCGATTATGTTGTGGTGGGGATTGACCGTGCCATCAGCTATGAGAAATTGGCTACCGCTTGTTTAGCTGTCCGTAAAGGTGCTGTCTTTATCTCGACAAATGCCGATATTGCGCTTCCAACGGAAAGAGGGCTGCTCCCTGGCAATGGATCCATTACGTCTGTTATTTCTGTTTCCACACAAATTAAGCCTATTTTCATTGGTAAACCGGAGTCAATCATCATGGAGCAGGCTTTAAAGGTCATTGGAACCAAAAAAGAAGAAACCTTAATGATAGGTGACTATTATGATACTGATATTATGGCAGGGATAAATGCTGGTATGGATACATTGCTTGTTCATACGGGTGTGACCACAAAAGAGATGTTAAAAGGCTATGAAAAGCAGCCGACATATGTTTTGGATAGTCTTTATCAATGGGAAATAGAGTAAAAGCACGCAGACGCGTGCTTTTTTGCTTGAGATGCAATTGGCAGCCCGGCACATTAAATGGCTGGGTGAAGACAGATTCAGATCATCTTATTCTACATTTTCAGCACGATGTGCAAGACGGCTTGAAGCAGCAGCAGCAATGGCACCTACAATATCGTCAAGAAAGGTATGGCAGAAACCTGATGATTTATCGTTAAGATTTTTTAGAATGCCTGGCTTTTGTTTATCAATATAGCCATAGTTTGTGAATCCAATTGACCCGTATACATTGACAATGGACAAGGCTAAAATTTCATCCACTCCATATAGACCTTCATCTGTCTTGATAATAGACTGCAAAGGTTCTTCAAGAAGTCCCTTTTCCGCCAGGATATCAAGCTGTATTCCTGTTAAAATGGCGTTTTGAACTTCTCTTTTTGAAATGACTCGCTCTACATTATGCAAACAATCTTCTTTTTTTAGATCCGTATGATAATCCTTTTGCAAATAATAAACAAGTTCAGCAATATCCTCTGTTTTGACTCCTCTGTCACTAAGCCACTTTCTCGCTGTTTGTTCTGTTATATCCATAACTTTTCCTTCTTCGCTCATACGTTTCACCTTTTTCCTAAGATTTTCACAGCTGTTTACTTGGACCTATTGAATACTCTTCCACATCTTCATCATTTCCGTGTAATATGCCATTATTCAAGAAATGCACAAGTTTTCTGATGGTTCATCATAAATATAAATCATCAGCTATTTGGTTAAAGGAGCTAAAAAATAAATAGTATTAGAATTATTCTATCAATTTTTGTGTCACTCTGCCAAAAATGAGCACAAATTATTTTTCTAATAAACGGTTCTGGTTCACAATTGGTTCATAAAGAATGAGGTGGGGAAGTATGTTACAAAAGCTTCTTAAAAAGCATTATGGAATAGATGCAATCGAAGCCATGCCAATAGGTCACTATCATTCCTGTAAAAAAGACAATCAGCGGTTTATTTTGATTCCAGTTAATCATGTAAATGAAGAAGAAGTAGCTGAATTAGAGCAGATAGCGAACCACTTACAAAAGTGTGGAGACCGCTCAGTAAGTACATTTCTCAATACAAAAGAAAATAGCAGAATCTTGGCTTTGGAATCAGAAAAATATTGTGTTCTCACTTGTTATCAGCCCCATTCACAAACAACGGGACGAATGGGAAGAAAACTGGCAAAGTTCCATTATCGAGGTAGATCTATTTCATTTCCGGTTCAAAAGACAAGCAGAATCGGGCAATGGAAAAACCTTTGGGAAAAGAGAATCGATCAAATGGAAAAGGTATGGAACAATATGCTTTACCAACACCCAGAAAATGAGTTTGACCGCATGTTTATAGAGTCTTTTCCATATTATATGGCAATTAGTGAAAATGCGATTCAATATTTAGTGGATACTGAGCTGGATGATGACCCAAAAGCAATAGATAATGGAACCGTTTGTCATCATCGCTATACAAACCATACCTGGGGTAAAGACTTTTTGCTGAGAAATCCATTTGATTGGGTATTTGATCATTGCAGTCGTGATTTAGCTGAATGGACGAGAGAGTGTTATTTCCATAATTATCAAACCTATCAGCCTGAAATCCAGAAGTTCTTTAAGGATTATCAGTCCATAGAACCGTTAAGCTCCTTTGCTTGGAGATTATTATATGCAAGAATTTTATTTCCGCTTCACTATGTGGAGTGTATTGAGGATTATTATTCAACAACCTCAGAGCAGCAGCAGCGGCTCCTGACAGAACGGTTGGAAAATTATTTACAGCACTCTAATAATCATGAGAAATTCTTAAGGGACTTTTATCCATTAATAGAAGTTCCTGTCCATAAACTTCAAATACCTGTTATTGAGTGGCTGTAACTGTCTGAGACGATTCTTATATATGGAATCGTCTCGTTTTATTTAGACTTTTTTCGTTTTATTATGAAAACAGGCTGTTTTCGCAGTATAATAAAAATAGTGAAAAAAATAAGAAAATAAGGAGGGTTGAGTAATTTTGCCATATATAATATGTATGGGGGTATAATAGGTAGAACTATGCCATGTATAAAGAAAAGATAAAATAATAAAATCAACGTGGGATAAGGTTAAATAACAATAGGAAACGTTTTCACTGCTATTTAATTGAAAATTATTCCTTGTAAAACCAGTATATTCACACTATAATGTCTACTATAGACATACAAATGTACATTTATAAAGCACAGCAAATGGGGAGGGCTAGCAGTGAATGTGATTTCAATTGGTTTATTAGGACTAGGCACAGTGGGTTCAGGTGTCGTAAAAATAATAGAAGATCACCAGGATAAGCTTATGCATCAAGTTGGCTGTCCAATTAAAGTGAAAAAAATACTAGTAAAAAGTTTGGATAAAGAACGCCCAATAGATATTGATCCATCTGTGTTAACTACAGATGTTAATGACATATTGCTAGATTCGGAAATTGACGTAGTGATTGAGGTAATGGGCGGAGTTGAGAAGACAAAAGATTATCTTCTGCAGGCATTGAATAATAGAAAGCATGTCGTAACAGCTAATAAGGATTTAATGGCTATTCATGGGGCGGAACTTTTGCAGACTGCATCTGAAAATGAATGTGATTTGTTCTTCGAAGCAAGTGTTGCCGGGGGTATCCCTATTTTAAGAAGTATTGTAGATGGACTGTCATCAGATAAAATTACCAAAATCATGGGGATTGTTAACGGAACAACAAACTTTATCTTAACTAAAATGAGCAAAAATGGTGCGGCTTATGAGGAAGTTCTTAAAGAGGCACAGGAGCTTGGGTTCGCTGAAGCAGATCCAACTTCAGACGTAGAAGGCTTGGATGCAGCTCGTAAAATGGCTATTCTTGCCACGTTGGGATTCTCCATGGAAATTGATTTGGATGATGTGTCTGTTCAAGGAATTACTTCTATTACAGAAGAAGACATTCAATATGGAAAGCAGCTTGGCTATACAATGAAATTAATTGGAATGGCAAAGCAGGAAGACGATAAAGTGGAAGTCAGCGTACAACCCACACTTTTATCTGACTCCCATCCGCTTGCTTCTGTTCAAAATGAATATAATGCAGTATATGTCTGCGGAGAAGCGGTTGGCGAAACGATGTTTTATGGTCCGGGAGCGGGCAGTCTGCCAACGGCCACTTCGATTGTATCAGATTTGGTTGTTGTGATGAAAAATATGCGCGATGGTGTCAACGGTAAAAGCATTGTATCACCACAATATCCAAAAAAATTAAAGCAGGATAATGAAATTTTCTCAAAATATTTCTTACGCTTACATGTTTCCGATGAAACAGGTGTTTTTGCTGAAATAACCTCTCTCTTTGCAGAGCATAATATCAGCTTTGAAAAAATCCTTCAGCTGCCGATTGTGAAAAGAGAAACAGCCGAAATCGTCTTGGTTACTCACCATGCATCCAAGCAAGATTTTGAGGATATTTTAGTAAGACTAAGGGATTTAAAATCAGTAAAAGATATAAAGAGTACGTACCGGGTTGAAAGGAGTTCTAATTAATGAGCTGGAAGGGTATTGATTCTAGTACAATTACTCCTGTTAATCTGCTAAATGGCGGAAAATCGGCGGATGAATATATTAAGGGAGTTGTCAAGGTATGAAGGAAAGCGACATGCTTATCATAAAAGTTCCCGCCAGTACTGCTAATCTTGGCCCCGGCTTTGATTCGATAGGAATGGCGTTAAATCTTTATTTAACACTTGAAGTAGAAAGAGCGGATAAATGGGAAGTTATTCCTCTAAGTGAGGAAATGGCCTCTTTTCCAAAGGATGAAAGCAATTTTATCATACAAATAGCAATGAAAACGGCTGAACGTTATAATCAAGAATTACGGCCAGCAAAAATTGGGGTAAAAAGTGAGATTCCTCTTGCAAGAGGACTTGGATCAAGTGCTTCTGCTATTGTAGCCGGAATTGAACTTGCTGATGTGTTGGGCAATCTAAACCTGTCACGTCAAGAAAAGTTTGCCTTCGCATCAGAGATTGAAGGGCATCCTGATAATGCAGGTGCATCTGTATTCGGAGGATTGCTCATTGCTTGTCAGACAGCTGATTCTGTTGATGCAGTAGTTTCTCATGATATTGATTTTGAAATTGTTGCCGTCGTTCCACGTAAAGAGCTTTTAACAAAAGAAGCAAGAGGTGTCCTTCCAGAAGAAGTAACCTTTCAGGAGGCGGTCACTGCCGGTGCAGTCTCCAATGTTCTTGTTGCTGCTTTATACAGCGGCAACTATGATTTAGTTGGGAAGATGATGAAGAATGATCGTTATCATCAGCCATATCGAAGAGAACTTGTTCCGCATATGGCAGTCATTGAAGAGCATGCACCGCAATATGGCGCTTTTGGAGTAGCTTTAAGCGGAGCAGGGCCAACGATTCTATGCTTAACAAAGCCTGGTGCTGCTCAAGGCCTGATTGCAGGCTTACAGAAGGTTCTGCCGGACATGGATTATTTAAGCTTAGAGATTGATCAAACGGGCAGTAAAGTCTATTCAATGACAGGTATATAAAGTGAAACTTCCATCAGTGGGGGGCTTCATCTCCCACTGATGGTTAGTTGAGGCCCACAGGACGTGGGTCACACAGACGTTGCCACAAATGTGGCGTTTTTAGTCTGTGATTCCACGAATGGACCTTTACGGGCAGTTGGATTTCCCACCTATCTTCTTTACATCCTGAGAATCTTGAGGTGGGAGTCTTACTGCCCGTTAAGAGTGGGATAAAAAAAGAAAGCGACTATGTAAGGTCGCTTTCTTTCATCTAGTTTTTAAATTAGAAGACTTGTTCAACTTCTACGACGCCTGGTACTTCTTCAAGTAATGCGCGTTCAATACCGGCTTTTAGTGTAATAGTTGAGCTTGGGCAGCTGCCGCAAGCACCTAGCAGGCGTAATTTTACAATACCATCCTCAACATCTACAAGTTCACAATCTCCTCCGTCACGAAGAAGAAACGGGCGTAATTTATCTAAAACTTCTTGTACCTGCTCTGTCATTGTTTGTTCTGACATGCCAATCATCTCCTTTCCTTCTCATCATTATTATTATAATAAGAAGTTTAGGAAAAAGCTATTAATCAGAATCAAAAACCAACAACTGCTATTTACTTTATACGCTCACATTTTAGTATAATGATATAAAAAATAAAGGAAGGTGTCGTATGGAACAAAAAGTGGTGGAAATAGCTGTATTTGGAGCTGAGCAGGTTTGCGCCAGCTGTGTGAATTTACCTTCTTCAAAGGACACCTATGAATGGCTTGAATCTGCTGTAAAAAGGAAATTTCCCAATCAGCCATTTATATTTACTTATATAGACCTTTTTGAACCGATTGATGTGGAAGAGAAAAAACAAATGATAAAGAAAATAGTGGAAGAGGACTTATTCTATCCAGTGGTTGTTATAGAAGGGAAAATAGTTGGAGAAGGAAACATTCGTTTAAAAAACGTTGTCGCCGAACTGAAAAGCTATGGGTATAAGGAAGATAGTGGAGAATAAGAAACAAATCCGCAAATAATGAAGAAATTTGCGGATTTGTTTCTTACGTTACTTCTATTAACCGTTATGATATTTATACATCCAAAGTATACCTGATTTGATTAAGCGGGCAACTCTTCCGGTTACTGGTTTTTCACCAACGAGACCAAAACCATGCTTTTTACCGAGTGAGCCGAGAATTCCCTTAAGCTTTATCGTAGGTAAGGATTCAGGCAGCGGCTCGCCTTTCCAGCGGCTTTGCAGAATTTGTACAATCTGTTCTGCTTGACCTTCAGCTAATTGAGCACTTGGGGCATGCTCCATGCTGGCACAGTCTCCCACTACGTACACATGTTCATTGCCAGGGATATTATGATGAACGGTTAAGACCACTCTGTTTTGTTTGTCTTTTTGAACATCCATTTCTCTAACCACTCGGTTTGGCTGTATTCCTGCTGTCCATACAATGACATCACAGTCTATTGGTTCATCATGATTATAGAGAATCTTATCTTCAACTCTTGTAATATTAGAGTTGTTGATAATTTCTACACCATGATTATCAAACCAATTCTGAACATATGTGCTTAGTCTCTCTGGGAACGAAGATAAGATATAATTGCCTCTGTCAAATAATTTTATTTTTAAATCTTTACGACTTTCATTCAGTTCAGAAGCAAGTTCCACACCGCTTAATCCAGCGCCGACAATTGATACAACAGAACCTGGAGGAAGGTTATTTAACGCCTGATAGGTTTCACGGGCCTTTTCAATGTTTTGAATACTGTAAGTGTATTCGGCAGCTCCAGGCACATTATGATATTTATCCTCACAGCCTAAGCCGATAATCAAATCATCATAGGATACCGGATCTGCATTGGCTATAATTACTTTGTTATCTTCCAAGTCAATTTTTTCAATTTCACCATAAATTACCTTTAATTTTGGGTGTTCCGGAAGGTCAACACGTACATGTTGATCCGAGATTGTACCTGCTGCAAGAGCATAGTACTCTGTTTTAAGACAATGATAGGGTAATCGATCAATTAAAGTAATGGATACATCTTCTGGTAATTGATTAGGCAGCAACCGGGCAAGAACTCTCATTCCACCATAGCCTGCACCAAGTATAACAAGGTTTTTCATTTCAATTTCCCCTTTTTACTTCATTCATCTAGTGAAAACTATCTTTATATAGTAATAGATGAAGGAAGTCATTCTTTTACCTTACATAGTATAATATTTACAAATTTGCAGCATGCACAATTATTAAAAGGCATGCTGAGAAAAGCTTTTTTGAATGAACAAAAAAACTTTTAAGAAAAATAATTATATTGATATCCAAAGTATATCTAAATTGTGACAAAATAACAACAGTTATGAGGCAGAATATTGACAAATTACTTATATACTATTTGAAAAAGACAAATCGTGACAAGCGATACAGTTGCGAAGAATTTTTAATAAAAGTAATATAGTTGTTATAGTACGAGGTGAAAAAATGATTAAATCTATTATTGAATTTTGTGTGAGTAATTTAGCCTCAGGCTCACAAAAGGCATTGGAACAATTGGAAAAAGATTATGATTTAGATGTGATTGAGTATGGATGCCTGGGTTACTGCGGAAAGTGCGCACATTCTTTATTTGCTCTTGTAAATGGTGAGATTGTGACAGGGGAAACACCTGAACAGCTTGTAGATAATATTTATCAATATCTAGAAGAGAATCCTCTATTTTAAAAACGAGAAGGGTGCCAATGCGGCACCCTTACTTATTGATATCACTTCTAACTTCCTGCCATCTATCTTTTGCCATTTCAACAATTTTAGTTTCCGTTGTTCTGCTCTGTCCCTCGATAACCTTAGAAAAGTATTTGCCTGCAGCATTTGTGTTGCCTGCCCGGTAAGACAGTTCTGCCAGCAGGTACAGGACGCGGATTTCCGAAACCTTTGTACCTTGGTAATCCTGAGTACTATAGGCTTCCTCGTATTCGTTAATAGCCAGCTTTATAAAGCGGAGCTCTTGTTCCTGATTCTCAAGTGAACGGTAAAGCCAGGCAATTTTTAGAGATATTCCTGCCAGTATAATGTGCTTTTCTTTTTTTAACCATGCACAATAGAGAGCTAGCTTATATGTCTTGATAGCATCTTCTATTGTCCGTTTGCCGGAATAACTATGCGATTTCCATTGTGAAGATACCTTCTCCTGAATCGATTCTTTTGTACCAGGAGGATAGTAAGGGGAAAATTCGTCTGAAAATGAAAATCCGCATGCAGGACAAACCATAATATGATAGAGTAATGGGTTATTTTCAGGGGGTGAATACTGCGGGAAAAAATCAGTATCAGTACGGATTAATTTAATAAAACGTGAACGAAGTTTTTTAGATGTATAAGAATTCCCGCACATAGGGCAATTACATTTTTTATCAAATAAAGCATCGAGTTCTGCCAAGCTAGTCACCTCTTTCAGATGCGGAAATGATTCTTTAGTACTATTATTATAGCGTACATAGAGAAAAATCAACTATTGTTTATCCTTTTTTTCTAGTTAACTTAAGTTGAGTAGATTTCGGGAAGTGTATATAATAATATAAATAAGGTGTTAAAGGAGGAAAGTGCATGAGTGAATCAGTTAAGATTACAGAAGCAGCTGCTCTTCAGATAAAAGAAATGATGAAACAAAACGATGAAGAAGGTTCGCTTTTACGAGTTGCCGTTAAAGGCGGCGGCTGCAGCGGCCTAACATATGGAATGGGGTTTGTTCCGGAAGCTGAAGAAGATGATATCCAATTTGAACAGAATGGCATCCAAGTAGTAGTAAAGAAAGAGGATGCCGCTATATTAAATGGAACAGTAATAGATTACAAGCAATCCATGATGGGCGGTGGGTTTACCATCGATAATCCAAATGCCATTGCAACATGTGGGTGCGGATCATCCTTCCGAACAGCCACACAGACTGGAACACCGGAAAACTGCTAAACCTGTCATAAAAGCGGACAATGTCAACTGTCCGCTTTTTATTATGTGTTTTTATTTGGCTATGTTAACGAATCATGTTGATGAGTTAAAAATCAAAAATGTGAATAAATAAGGTTTTTTATTTAAATAAATCCGAACTATGAGGGACATGTTTTTTGGCTGTTGGGTCAATAAAGATTTTTGCTTGCGATATGGCAACAGGTGCTTCACCAAATCCGCTGGCAATCAGTTTCACTTTTCCATCATACGTACAAATATCGCCGCAAGCATAAATTCCAGGGGTATTCGTTTCCATTTTGGTGTTTACAACAATCGAGTTTTTTTCAATTTCTAAACCCCATTTTTTAATTGGACCCAGTGATGAGACGAATCCATAATTAACAATTACAGCATCAACATCAATGGTCACGATTTCTTCTGTTTTTACATTTTGAATTGAAACTTTCGTAATCCCTTGATCATCATTTATTAATTGTAATGGTACAAAGGGGGTTTTAATACCAACTTTTGAGTTCTCAAGGTTTTCAACACTATGCTCATGAGCGCGGAATTTCTCACGTCTGTGAATAATCGTTACCTTTTCAGCAATTGGTTCAAGCATTAATGCCCAGTCTACAGCCGAATCTCCGCCGCCAAAAACAACGACCTTTTTACCCGAAAATTGATTTAAATCATTGATAAAGTAATGGAGGTTTTTTCCTTCGAATTGAGAAGCATTGGCTAATTCAAGCCTGCGTGGCTGAAATGCTCCGTTTCCTGCTGTAATAATAATTGCTTTGGAGTAGTGGGTTTCTTTATTTGTGGTCAATTTGAAGATGCCATCTTTCCCTTTTTCAATCTTCTCCACTGATTGCTCAAGTACAATGTTTTGTTCAAACTTAGACATCTGTTCTTTAAGGTTATCAATCAGATCCTGAGCTCGTATCTTTGGAAAGCCTGCAATGTCATAAATGAATTTTTCCGGATATAAAGCAGTCAATTGACCGCCTAATTGCGGCAAAGCTTCAATTAATTTGACCGAAGCTTGTCTCATCCCTCCGTAGAAAGCAGTAAACAGTCCGACCGGTCCTCCGCCAATTACGGTGATATCATAAATGTTCTGATCTTCCCTCACTAGAATACCCCCATTTATTAATGATATTAATAAATATCATACCATACCTAATCGTTTTCAAAGTGAAATATTAGTGATAATATTTTTATTTTACTTTTAATTTAAATTATTTAGAATAGTTAATTATATCATTAAAATATCAACATTCGTCTATTGATAAACGTTTGGAAATCGAATATGATAATGGGAAGAGAAGTAGTTAATTTTTTGTGAACAACTTTTATCTTCATGTCTAAGTTAGTGAAAAACATCACAAATTAATTTCCCTTTTTATGTAACAAGGAGGATTTTTTCGGCAAAGGAGACTTCGGTCAGTGGAGGCTTTATTTCACTGATGATTAGTCGAACTTGTCGGACCTTTATGGGGAGTTGTCCCCCGCCTAACATCTGTTTTATTTTTAAATCTTGAGGTGGGGGTCTTACTGATTGTTAAGGTGGGGCAAACTAATTTAAAGGGGATGATCATTTTGCTTAAGCCAAAAATCGTTATTTTGGGTGCCGGTTATGCAGGTTTGATGACGCTCACACGTCTGCAAAAAACGATTAGTGTGAATGAGGCTGAGATTGTATTGGTGAACAAACATGATTATCATTATGAAACAACCTGGCTTCATCATGCTGCAGCCGGTACACTGCATCATGACAGAGTCCGCTTTAATATAAATAACTTAATTGACCGAAATAAAGTAAAGTTTATCCAGGGAACGGTTGTTGAAATAAACACGGATAAGAATAAAGTCATATTAGAAAATGATGAACTATCCTATGATTATCTAGTTATTGCATTGGGCGGAGAGTCTGAAACATTTGGCATTAAAGGATTAAAAGAAAATTCTTTTGCAATAGTCAGCGTAAATGCGGCACGAAAGATTCGTAACCATATCGAGTATCAATTTGCTACGTATCATACAGAAGGCGAAAAGTCTGATGATAAATTAACGATAGTTGTCGGCGGTGCAGGTTTTACCGGTATGGAATTTCTAGGTGAAATTACTGACCGAATTCCGAAGCTTTGTCGTGATTATGATATTGAAGAAAATCAAGTAAAAATCATTTGTGTTGAGGCAGCCGATTCACCTTTAGCAGGCTTTGATTCTGATCTTGTGAAGTATGCAATGGCCTATTTAGAAGGAAGAGGCGTCCAATTCAAACTGGGTACGAGGATTAAGGAATGTAAACAAGGCGCCGTTATTGTCCAGTCAGGTGAAGAAGAAGAGGAAATTAAAGCGAAAACTATTATTTGGTCAGCAGGTGTACGCGGAAATTCTGTCATCGACCGCTCTGGATTTGAAGCAAATAAAGGACGTGTCATTGTACAACCTGACCTGCGGGCACCTGGAAAGGATAATGTATTCATCATCGGTGATTGTTCAATTGTTGTAAATAAAACAGATAACAGTCATTATCCGCCAACTGCACAAATTGCGATGCAGCAAGGAGTCACCTGCGCAGCAAATTTAACTAAGCTTATCCGTAAGAAATCTGATTTGGAGGCATTTGTTCCGAATATTAGAGGCAGTGTGTGTTCGTTAGGAGAAAATGACGCCATTGGAATTGTGTATGGAAAGAAAGTAGTTGGCTCTAGAGCTCTTTTTATGAAAAAAGTGATTGATAATCGGGCTTTATATATGATGGGCGGGGCTTCGCTTGTATTTAAAAAAGGGAAATTAAATTTATTTAGTTAATAAACAGGACAAAATTTGTCCTGTTTATTTTTGTTAAAGTGGAAAAAGTATATTGTTATAAAATTGACGCTTCTTTTTACATTCAGTAAACTTAAAATGGATAGTACAGGGAGGAGAAGAACGAAACATGCAGATGAATATTGTTGTACTTATCATATCAATGTTGCTTTTTTTTGTATTATTTTTTGGAATCGGTTTTATTCTCAATATGTTATTAAGAATGTCTTGGATTATGGCTATTATTTATCCAATTATTTCTATTTTTATTGTAGACCAAGTCCGGTTTATAGAATATTTTACAAACAGCCAAGAATCTTTTTCCGATTTATTTTCACGTATGGCTAATTTAGCTTTAGCAGATATATTGATTTTGGCTTGCGGCTGGGGCGGCGCACTTGTTGCTGGGGTCAGTATTAAAGCTCTCCGTAAAAGAGGGTATCAGATGTTTTAACAATTGCCTTCGCAGATGCGGAGGTTTTTTTGTCTGTCCAGCTCCAGCGCCTAGCCCCTCGAGTCATAAGCCATGTCCGAATTGAAGGCAAAGAACGCCTTCTATTCAGGCGCGTCTTATGCTGGTCGGACTTGCACAGGATGTGCTGACGTCTACGTTCGCCACAGGACGTGGCGATTTTTAGTAGACGTTCCACTTTTCCATATATCGTATCTTTTTCATATTCATGAATAATTTCATTCCCCGTAGGAAAAGAATAGTTTTGGGAGGAATGAAATTAACATGAATAGTTTAAAGGTGGTAACCACCCGTTTAATGATGATGATTTTATTTTTGGCTGCTCTGTCAACAACATTCCACTCCATTACTGGGGTGGAGGTGAAATCTCTCGTTTCTAGTATTAGCGAAAAAATAAATGAGAATTCAGATCGGTTTTATTTATCTCATTCACTCATGTCACTTGGAGCAGGGTTCCAATCGAAAACACAAGTAGTAAATACAGCTGCAAAGGAAAACGCTGGACTAACTGAAGCAGCGGTAACCAAAACTCCTGCACTCGAGGACGCTTTCGATTGGTCGAAATATCCCATTAAGAAAGTGGTTGCAACCGGTTATACAGCGGGATATGAATCTACAGGGAAAGATCCAAATCACCCAGAATACGGGATTACGTATTCCGGTGTAATGGTAAAAAGAGATTTGTTTTCAACAGTAGCAGCAGATTTGAATATTTTTCCAATCGGGACTATTTTGTTTATTCCTGGGTACGGATATGGCGTTGTGGCCGATAAAGGTGGGGCCATTAAAGGGAATCGGGTCGATCTTTATTACGAAACAGTAGATGATGTATATAACAATTGGGGTAAGAAAGAGATTGATGTGTATGTCATTGAAATGGGCGATGGAACATTAACAGAAACCGATTTGCAGCTGCTAAATGAAGACAAAGCCATGCAAGTATTCCGTCAACAATATATAAAATCCGAACAAAATTAGGTGTCAGGCACCACAAAAAGACAACGTAATTGATATTGTCCATTTGTGGTGTCTGACACCTTCTTTATTTCCATTAGTTTCACATTATAAATGGAAAAAATAGTGTAATGCTAAAGTGAGAAGAATGCCTGTCAGACCGCCGAAAAATACTTCGATTGGTTCGTGGCCAAGTAATTCCTTTAATTCTTTTCTTTTTTCTTGCTCTGGCTTATCTTGCCATGTTTTAGCATCTTCAACTAATTTACTAAACTCAGCAACGAGCTGATTAAGGACAGTCGCATGTTTACCAGCTTGCCTTCGGACACCAGATGCGTCAAACATGGTAACAATCGCAAATACAGCAGAAACAGCAAATATTGGTGAATCTAAGCCTGATTCAAGAGCTACTCCGGTAGAGAGCGCAGTGACGGCAGCCGAATGGGAACTTGGCATCCCGCCGGTACTCGTCAATAATGACCAATCAAACTTTTTCGTTGCGATAAACTGAATAGGTACTTTAATAAATTGGGCGAAAAAAATCGCAGCTAATGAGGCCCAAAGTGGAAAATTTTCAAACAAACTCATGCATGCAGACCTTCCTTTAAGTAGAATAAGAAGTGCTCTATTGTATTCTTCATTTTAACAAATATGCTTTATCATTTATAGTTTTCTACGGCAATGTTTAAGCCGGAAAATATTTCCGCCTTAGGATATAATAATAATATTAACTTAAGGAGGAGGTTTAGAATGTTTACTGTTCAAAAAGAAAAGCCGTTTTTAAAAGCACATGAAAGCCTGATTATTGGTTTATTCGATCAGCCTTTGAAGTTTGCCGGAAGTCTTACAGTTGTCGATGAAGCTTTCTCAGGTGAACTGACTGAATTGGTGAAAAGCGGTGATATTAGCGCAAGAGAAAGAAAAATATCTAAAATACATACGTTTGGCAGATTGGCAGCAAAACGTATGTATTTTGTTGGTTTAGGAAAAGAAAAGGAATTTTCTTTTGAAAAGGCTCGGGAAGCTTTTGGTTCTGTTTTTAAAAACATTAAGGAGGATAAGCGGGGGGAAACCGCTGTTTATCTAGATTCATTTATCTCTGAAGGGGTAGATGCATTAGATGCTGCACACGCATTAAGTGAAGCATTTATGTTATCTACCTATCAATTTGAAGGCTACAAACAAAAATCTAATGAACCGGAAAAGGCACTGGACAGTATAACTGTGTATTCAGAAAGTGTGGATGAAGAAGATATCAAAGCTGCTCTGACGGTTGGGTATGTTTATGGAAAAGGAACAAACTCAGCACGGACGCTTGTTAATACTCCTGGAAATTTATTAACCGCATCAGATCTTGCCAAGCACGCACAGGCATTAGCTATTAAATATGATTTTGAAGTTGAGATATTAGAAAAAGAGGATATGTTAAAGCTTGGCATGGGAGCGTTATTAGCCGTTAATCAAGGGTCAGATGAGCCTCCGAAAATGATTGTATTGAAATATCAGGGGAAAGAAGAATGGAAGGATGTCATAGGATTGGTAGGAAAAGGAATCACCTTTGACACCGGAGGATATTCAATTAAGACCAAAGCCGGAATTGTCGGGATGAAAACAGATATGGGAGGTGCAGCGGCAGTTTTTGGGGCGATGGAAATTATCGGTGAGTTAAAGCCGGAGCAAAATGTTGTGGCAGTCATTCCATCAACTGATAATATGATTAACGGTAAGGCGTTAAAGCCGGACGATGTGATTACCTCTATGAGCGGTAAAACGATTGAAGTATTAAATACGGATGCAGAAGGACGCCTAGTGCTTGCCGATGCAATGACCTATGCTAAGCACCATGGTGCTAACTATTTAGTTGATGTCGCAACCTTAACCGGCGGTGTCATCACGGCGCTTGGTACGGATACAACAGGTGCTCTTACCAATAATGAATCATGGTTTGAACAAGTGTTGGAGGCTTCCTGTGAAGCTAGTGAACCGATTTGGCGCCTGCCGATTTTTGAGAGCCATAAAAAACGAGTGCGAAACAGTAAAATTGCTGATTTAAACAACTCGCCCGGAAGCGAAGGACATGCTATTATGGGCGGTGCTTTCATCGGCGAATTTGCCGAAGATACGCCTTGGGTTCATCTAGATATTGCAGGAACAGCAACGACAAATAAAACAAGTTGTCTTGGACCTTCAGGGGCAACCGGAGTGATGTCCCGAACCTTGGCTTTGATTGTTGAACGTTTCGAAAAGCCAGAGAAATAAAGAGAATTAGTCAGTTAGGTGTCAGGCACCGTAAAAAGACAAATAAGGTATTTTTACGGTGCTTGACACCCTTTCCTTTAATTCACCTATTCTTTTAGTTTACTAATAAGTTCTTTCGAATTTTCTGCTTTTATCATTTCTCCATTTACTTTTGCATATGGACTTTCCTGGCATAATTCACACTGACTTAAGCATGAATATTCTTTTACCGTAACTTGGTTTTTATTGAAAAATGCCTGAAATAATGCAAATGACTCTTCTTCCAAAAATTGGTCTAAATTCCTTTCACAAAACTCGATGTTAAACTTTTTCTTTTTTTGAAATATTTTTCGCAACATGGATTTCATTAGTAACGGCCCCCGAGGTAAAATGCTATTTGATACTATCAATATATCAGTCTTATATAAAGCGTAGTCAAGAAAAATGGATAACTTCATTCAGCAGGAGTCCTCCACTTCTAAAGTTAAGGGATAAATGAAAAAAGGCTGTCTGATTAAGTGGGGTGTCAAACCCTGGCTGAATGAAGTTAAGCCTTCGGCGGATGCCACGAATTTTTTAAGGGAAATTTATCGAGCAAGCTCGATAAAAATTCCGGCGCAAATTCGATGGAGCGAATTTGATTCTTTGTAACAGAAACCAGCCTGAGGGAAACTTTTTGGGATAAGTTGGTCGACTGCCTATTCCAAACAGTTGCTGCTTGCATATGAAATAAAGTAAGCAAGATAAAAAAGGAGGTAAACCGAGTGTACGGATACAGAGGCCCTCAACAAGATCAAAGAATATGGTTTGCTGCACCGTTTGTTGGTGGATTATTAGGCGGCTTTCTAGGGGGAGCGTTATCTTACCCACGTCCGCGTCCATATCCATTCTATCCACCGCCATATCCAGTATATCCGCCATATCAAGCATATCCGCCTTATTTTGGAACTCCCTTTTAAATAGCCTATTAAGAGGTTGAATTTATGTATTCAGCCTCTTTTCATTTTTTTACAGTAGATACACAATCATTATGTTATAATAGAGAAATTTTATATGATAAAATTGTGGTATACATAGTAATATGATGATGATGATAGTAATACATATATAGGCGATAAAGGGGAATTATATATGGATCTAAAGAAAACACTGCTTCATTCACTCGGTATTGAAGTAATAAAAATAGAAAAAGGCAGAGTAACAGCGACTATGCCGGTTGACGATCGAACATGTCAGCCATTCGGTCTTCTACATGGTGGTGCAAGTGTAGCTCTTGCAGAAACAGTGGCAAGTGCAGGAGGTTATGAATTAGTCGATAAAGAAAATGAGGCGGTCGTAGGACTTGAAATCAATGCTAATCATATCAAAGGGAAAAAGGACGGAATGGTGACTGCTGTCGGTGAGGTCATTCATAGAGGAAAAGCAACGATGATTTGGGAAGTCAAAATAAAAGATGAACAGGATCAATTAATCTGTATTTCCCGTTGTACACTTGCAATCATTAAAATAAAAAAATAAATCCTGGAATACGGACTGACTTCTTTATTAAAAAGGTCAGTCTTTTTTTGTTTCCTTCTTGCCACTATTTGGCAGAATAAGTGGATAGAAATATGAAAAATTGGGCTTATTTATGATATAATAAGAGAATAAATTGATTTTACTTATTGTAGCAGGGAATCTAATACTTTGTAACTCTATTTTGAGAGATAAAGGTGGTGGAAGGTTGGCAGAAGATCAGCAATATTTATTTATTGATTTTGAGTTTACTATGCCGGAAAAAGGGAAAAGAACAAGAGGGTTTTATCCAGAAATTATAGAAGCTGGAGTTGTTGCGGTTGTTAATAATCAAATTCAAGAGAAATATTCCACCTTCGTAACACCCGTTCGTTTTCCAATCCTATCAAATCGCTGTAAATCATTTCTTCAAATCCAACAAGATCAGGTTGATCAAGGAATCACCTTTATGGAGCTTATCAATAAGTTCACATCATTAGCCCAAGGGTTTAATAATACAGTTGTCACATGGGGAAATATGGATATGAAGGTACTCAGGCAGAATTGCGAGCAGGCATCTTTATCCTTTCCGTTTCGAGCAAAGGAAATGGATCTCTCCATGGAGTATAAACGATTCTTTGGCGATCAAAATCAAACAGGCCTATGGAAGGCGGTTCAGGAATATGGTAAAGACGGGGTTGGTAAACATCACCGTGCATTAGATGATGCTCTGACAACCTACCATATTTTTAAATTAGTAGAAAAAGATAAGCGATATCTGCACAATCCGGAGCAGACTACAATCGGAGACCGTATCGACCTTTCACAGCTATTTAATAAATTTGCATAAAAAGCCAAATCACTTATGTTGATTTGGCTTTTTATCTATTTCCAGTTATGCTCTGGACAACGGCGGATCTCTTCTATGGTTCTTATTTAAAATAGTCTTTTTCTAATTGGGCCATATTTTTTAAGCTTGCTTGAGCCCACTCGGAGGAATCTCTTGATAATTCTTCCTTCAGCAGGCTGACTGCTGCTTTTAATGAACCTTCGTAATCTGGTACTTCTTCATCAAAGAGTTTCACCATCTTTTTCGGGACATTTGTCTGCTCTCTGAAGGCGAGCGCACGTCTTTCATGGAAAAACGGTACAGCTGCATCTTTAGGGTGGTGTAAATCTCCCTGCATGGGATGTTTAATTACTGCAAGAACCTTTACTAAATAATGTTCAGGTCGAATCTGAGTTATTTCTCCTATGTATTTGCCTGTTTTATAAATGGCGGTAACAGTATCGCCTACTTTTAATGAATCCAACTTGATAAAACCTCCTAATTAACTGTTTATCTCACTCTTAACGGGCAGTAAGACTCCCACCTCAATATTGTGAGGATGTAAAGAAGGTAGGTGGGAGATCCAACTGCCCGTAAAGGTCCATTCGTGGCAACGTCTGTGTGACCCACGTCCTGTGGGCCTCAACTAACCATCAGTGGAGGATGAAGAAAACCCCCACTGATGGAAGTTTCACTTTATATATGTTTATTATGACGTATATAAGCAGAAAAACAAAATAATAAGCTATACGTTCTTTACGATAAAGTATCGGAAAATTAGAAGGATTTAAAAAAAACTGTTATAATAGGCTCAAGATTAAATGCTTATAGGAAAGGAACGTAGCTAATGATTTTTTCATATGTTCTAGGTTTATTTTTATATTTTCCTGAAGACAAATCAGAGTATATTCCAGCTTTTATTCAACTTGCTATTATTTCTTTGTTAGCTTATTTTACGGTAAAATATTTTATCAAAATGTCAAGACGAGAAGAAAAAAAAGCAAAGGAATTAGAAGAAAAATTACAAATAAAATCGCACGAAAAGAACAGTTAACCTTCTTACTATTCTTTTTTATCATCCTAAGAGACACCTTCAGCTTTTATATTTCGTTTAAATTCTATTGCATTTGTCAAGACTAGATACAAATTGTCTTGACGGAGGATTATTTGTTTATGAAGAAAATATGGCTATTGCTTTCAATCTTATTTCTGTCAGTCTTATTTCTAGCGGGCTGTATGGAAAAGGAAGTTACAAAGATGGATGTTGTGATGTATAATCCTTCCGGTGATTCCCTTGGAACGGTTAAGTTGGAGGAACAATCAAGCGGCGTTAAGGTGAATGTTGACTTAAACGGCCTGCCCCCAGGAGAGCATGCTATACATATTCACGATAAAGGCTCTTGCAAGGGACCTGATTTCAAATCGGCTGGTGAACATTATAACCCAGAAGATAAGGAACATGGATTAATGCATCCAAAAGGTGCTCATGCAGGTGATTTGCCAAATATCATTGTCCAGGATGATGGGACAGCAAAGGCTGAACTGATGGCTCCCAAGGTAACCTTTAAAGAAGGACGGACCTCATTGCTAACGAAGGAGGGACTTTCAATTGTCATTCATAGTGAAAAAGATGATGGAATGTCCCAGCCTGCCGGCAACGCTGGTGACCGGATTGCATGCGGTGAGATTAAGAAAAGATAGTATAAAAAAGAAGCAGTCATCGTACTGCTTCTTTTTTATAGGCAAATTTAGACTTAAATAATGCATGACCCTGTTTGGTCATGTATTTTATTAATTTTTAGATTTTGGGGAAAATATCTATATTTAGCAGTAAATTCTCGTTGGAATTTTGCTATAATGTAACTATTTAAAAATATCTGGAGGTCTTTCCATGAAGTTAACGCAAAAGGAAATGGAAATAGTTGAGATTCTTGAAAAAGATGCTCGCCTAACAACAGAAGATGTAGCGAAAATGGTCTGCTTAAGTGTTGAGGAAACAGAGCAAGCAATTAAAAAGCTTGAGGATCATAAAGTGATTGTCAGGTATATTTCACTGATTGATTGGGGAAAAGTAGAAGAAAATACAGGTGTTAAGGCCATGATTGATGTAAAGGTTACACCAAAAAGAGGTGTCGGCTTTGATGAAATCGCAGAAAGAATTTACCGCTTTAAAGAAGTCACTTCTGTTTATTTAATGTCAGGTGCGTATGATTTATCCGTTATTATTGAAGGAAAATCAATGAATGAAGTGGCAAGCTTTGTTTCACAAAAACTATCTACTTTAGATTCAGTTTTATCAACCACTACTCATTTCATTTTAAAGAAATATAAACATGACGGAATTATTTTTGAGCCTGACAATAAAGACAAACGAATTGTGGTGTCACCATAATGGAATTAGCTAAAAATTCACATCTATCCAAAATTGCTAGAGAGCTTAAACCATCAGGAATACGAAAGTTCTTTGATCTCGCAGCCGGAATGGAAGGAGTGATTTCGCTGGGAGTCGGTGAGCCTGATTTTGTGACTTCCTGGTCCGTAAGAGAAGCGGCTATTCTTTCTCTTGAACAAGGAAATACTTCTTACACTGCTAATGCCGGATTGCCGGAATTACGTAATGAGATTTCACACTATATGCAACAACAGTTTGGGATTGAATATTCGCCGAATTCAGAAGTCATTGTAACTGTAGGAGCAAGTCAAGCCATTGATATTGCCATGCGGGCGATCCTCGATCCTGGAGATGAAGTCATCATAATTGAACCTTGCTTCGTTTCATACGTTCCAATGGTGCAACTGGCTGGCGGTGTTCCCATTCAAGTTCAGACATTAAAAGAAAATGATTTTAAAATTCTGCCGAGTCAATTGGAAGAAGTCATTACAAAGAAAACGAAAGCAATTATGCTTTGCTCGCCAAACAATCCAACAGGCTCTATGTTAAATAAAAAGGAATTAGAGGAACTGGCTGCAATAGTAGAAAAGCATGATTTGCTTGTCATTGCAGATGAAATCTATGCTGAGCTTGTCTATGATGAAGAATATACGAGCTTGCCATCTATACCAGGGATGAGGGAAAGAACTATTTTAATTTCTGGATTTTCAAAAGGGTTTGCGATGACTGGTTGGAGACTTGGTTTTGTTTGTGCGCCGATGGAAATTTCAAGTGCAATGTTAAAAATTCACCAATATGCTATCATGTGCGCACCAACGATGGCTCAGTACGCGGCTCTTGAGGCACTTCGTAATGGGCGTTCAGATGTAGATGATATGGTAAAAAGCTACAGACGACGCCGAAATTTTATTGTGCAGTCTTTTAATGAAATTGGCCTGACCTGTCATATGCCTGGCGGAGCCTTCTACGCATTTCCTTCGATTGAATCGACTGGTTTAAGCTCACAGGAATTTGCCGAGCAGCTGTTGCTTCAAGAAAGTGTAGCGGTTGTGCCTGGAGATGTATTTGGTGAAAGCGGAAATGGACATATCCGATGTTCCTACGCAACTTCATTAGAGCAAATTCAAGAAGCTGTCAAACGCATGAAACATTTTATTGAAAATCTGCAATCGAAGTAAAGATATAGAATAAAAAAAGGACAGCCGTATAGGTTGTCCACTTCAAAAAGGGGGGGGGGAATACTAGAAAGTCTTACAGTATAAGTCTTTCCAGTTTCTCCTTTTTTATTCTTTTTTATTGATTTTTTGGTTAAATCCATTGGTTTTTCCAAATACTAATTTTTGATAATATCTAATTGTTATGCTATAATTTTATATTGCGTATAAATATGAACTAAAATAATAATAAATAGGAGTGTTTCCATGTCAGAAAAGATCGAAGTAGGAAGCGTATTAACGGGTAAAGTGACCGGAATTCAAGCGTACGGAGCATTTGTAGCACTTGATGAAAAAAACCAAGGACTTGTTCACATTTCAGAAATTACGCACGGATTTGTGAAGGATATTAATGAGCATCTTAAAGTCGGTGATGAAGTAAAGGTAAAAGTATTGTCAGTTGATGAGGAAGCTGGCAAAATTGGATTATCAATCCGCGCAACAGAACAAGCACCTGTACAAGAGGCAGAAGTAAAAGTGAAAAAGCCTCGCAAACGTCAGGCTGCTGCACCTATCACTACAGAAACTGAACAAGGCTTCAATACACTTAAAGACAAGCTTCAAGAGTGGATTGAACAATCAAAAGCTGAAAACCTAATTAATAAGTAATCTCCATTAATCAAGAAGTATAGGACATTCATATAATGTCCTATACTTCTTTTTTTTTGGCATTTATTTAGAGAATGATGTTTTGAACTATATGTGAATTGCAGAAATGGAGGGAACAAGATGGATAATATGTCAAACGAAATTATTAAGCAAACAGATCAATATGGTGCGCATAATTATTATCCCCTGCCGATTGTTGTGGCAAAGGCTGAGGGAGTATGGGTAGAGGATCCGGAGGGAAATAAGTATTTAGATATGTTAAGTGCTTATTCAGCGGTTAATCAGGGACACCGCCACCCGAAAATTATTGCTGCCCTTAAAAAGCAAGCGGATCGCGTAACATTAACGTCGCGCGCTTTCCACAATGATCAGCTTGGGCCGTGGTACGAGGTAGTGTGCAGGCTGACGAATAAAGAGATGGTATTGCCGATGAATACAGGAGCGGAGGCAGTTGAGACAGCCTTTAAAGCAGCAAGAAGATGGGCCTATCAAATGAAACAGGTCCCGGATAATCAAGCGGAAATTATCGCCTGTACGGGTAACTTTCATGGCCGGACTATGACAGCAGTTTCTCTTTCCTCAGAAGAAGAATATAAGTCAGGGTTTGGTCCGATGCTGCCTGGCATCAAGCTAATCCCTTATGGTAATCTTGATGCATTAAGAAAAGCCATTACACCAAATACAGCTGCCTTTTTAATTGAACCGATTCAAGGGGAGGCAGGTATTGTGATACCTCCTAATGGATTTTTACAAGAGGCCTATAAGCTATGTAAACAAAATCAAGTGTTATTTTTGGCTGATGAGATTCAAACTGGTTTAGGCAGGACAGGGAAAATGTTTGCCTGTGAATGGGAGAATATAGAGCCGGACATGTATATATTAGGGAAGGCATTGGGTGGCGGAGTATTTCCAATATCCTGTGTCGTAGCCAATAGGGATATATTAGGTGTGTTTAATCCGGGCTCACATGGTTCAACTTTTGGAGGGAATCCACTCGCATGTGCAGTTTCGGTTGCAGCGATCCAAGTGCTTTTAGATGAGAAACTCTGTGAGCGTTCACTTGAGCTGGGAAACTATTTTCTGGGTGAATTAAACAAAATATCGGATTCAAAGATTAAAGAAATTCGGGGCCGGGGGCTTTTTATCGGGATGGAGCTGACAGAGGCTGCACGGCCTTATTGTGAAGCTCTAAAGGAAGAAGGATTATTATGTAAAGAAACTCATGCAAAAGTGATCCGCTTTGCGCCGCCACTTGTGATTACAATGGAACAGCTTGACGGGGCATTGGAAAAAATAGCTCGGGTTATGAAACCAATCTGAAAAAAGGTAGTGCAGCTGCACTACCTTTTTTGCTGGGTGCTTGTTTGTATTATCTCGTTGGTCGTGCTTCAGGTGATCTTTCAGCTTCGTTACTTGTCTTAAATAATAAGCCTAAATTGATTAGACCGGCAATTCCAACAAGACTGTAGATGATTCTTGAAAGGGTTGTACCATCCCCAAAAAGGGATTCGACTAGGTTGAAACCAAAGAATCCTATTAATCCCCAATTTATTGCTCCAATAATCGTAAGAAATAAAGCAATTCGTTGTATAGTGCTCAAATAAAACCGCCTCCGTATTAAAATGTGAGCTACACTTTTAGGTTGTTTAAATGATTAGGGAATTATTCATGAATAAAAAAATGATTGATAAAAATTTGTCGAAATTGGGTACGCTTACATATGAGGGAGCTCCTTGATTATATGGTCAGCTTTCGGTAAAGTGTAAATGATTAAAATAATGGGAGGCTACAATGACACATATTCAATTTGATTATTCAAAAGCTCTATCTTTCTTTGCTGAGCATGAGATTACATACTTACAGGACGCCGTTAAGGTTGCCCATCATTCCTTACATGAACAAACAGGTGCAGGAAGTGATTATTTAGGCTGGATTGATTTACCTATTGACTATGATAAAGATGAGTTTTCTCGTATTCAAAAGGCTGCAGAAAAAATTAAAAATGACTCCGATGTGTTATTAGTAATCGGAATCGGCGGTTCTTATTTAGGTGCACGTGCTGCTATTGAGGCATTGCAGCACAGCTTTTACAATGCATTGCCAAAAGAAAAGCGCAAAACCCCTCAGGTCATTTTTGTTGGAAATAATATCAGCTCTACATATATGAAAGACATAATGGATCTTTTAGAGGGAAAGGATTTCTCGCTAAATGTCATTTCTAAATCAGGTACGACCACTGAACCGGCAATTGCATTACGGATTTTCCGTAAACTTCTGGAAGAAAAGTATGGAAAAGAAGAAGCGACCAAACGAATTTATGCAACAACAGATAAAGCAAAAGGAGCACTAAAAACCGTTGCAGATGAAGAAGGTTTTGAAACATTTGTCATACCTGATGATGTTGGCGGTCGTTACTCTGTATTAACTGCAGTAGGGCTGTTGCCAATTGCAGTAAGCGGTGCTGACATTGAAGCAATGATGAAGGGTGCTGCTGCAGCACGTGAAGATTTCAGCCGTTCTGAGCTGCTTGAAAATGCAGCATACCAATATGCTGCTATTCGAAATATCCTTTATAACAAAGGAAAAACAATCGAAATGCTTATTAACTACGAGCCAGGCTTGATGTATTTTAATGAGTGGTGGAAGCAGCTGTTTGGTGAAAGTGAAGGGAAGGATCAGAAAGGAATTTATCCGTCTTCTGCAAACTTCTCAACAGATCTTCATTCATTAGGCCAGTATGTACAGGAAGGCCGCCGTGATCTTTTTGAAACAGTTATCAAGGTAGAAAAACCAAGACACGAGCTGACAATTGAAGCAGCTGACAATGACTTAGACGGTTTAAATTATCTTGCTGGAAAAACAGTTGATTTCGTCAACAATAAAGCGTTTGAGGGAACCTTGCTTGCCCATACAGACGGTGGTGTGCCAAATCTAATTGTATCCATACCAGAGCTTGACGAATATACCTTTGGATATCTTGTTTATTTCTTTGAAAAAGCATGTGCTATGAGCGGTTATTTATTAGGTGTAAATCCATTTGACCAGCCAGGGGTAGAAGCCTATAAAGTGAATATGTTCGCCTTATTAGGGAAGCCAGGTTATGAAGAGAAGAAAGCAGAGCTCGAAAAACGATTAAAATAATCAAAATAAGGTGTCAGGCATCATAAAAAGACGAAATGATATCATTTGTCCATCTGTGGTGCCTGACACCTTTACTTATTTAATGATTATTAACTGATCGTGTTTTTCAATTGAGAATGGCTGCGGTGGATTTAAGATGGTTGCTCCGCCTCTTTTTACGCCTAAAAGAATTTTCCCCTCCTGTAAGAGCTGAACGCTTACATCGGTGAACCCTTCTTCCAGCTGGTCTTTGCCGGCTTCGAGGTAGACAAGCTTTTTCTCTGTAAGCTGATACAATAAATCTAAAAAAGACGTAACCATATCTTGGGATGCAAGGCTTTGGAGCATAACGAAACTAGAAAGCATATTCGTTTGAATAATTTCGTCTGCGCCTGCTCTGCTTGCATTGGCAATTTGCTCATTAGTCAGTATTTCAACAATTGTCTCAACATGAGGATTCAGTCCTTTTACGGCTAATAAAGTTAGAATCGTATGCATGTCTGCCTGTAATTCATCTTTTGTGGGGTCTGCTGTTATGATGACCTTATCGGCTGTTTGTATACTAGCGCGCATTAACACTTCATCTAGGTTGGGTCGTCCTTGAATATAATGAACATTACTGTATGGCAATGGATTCTTCTTAAGTGTATCGTCAATTAGGGCAATCGAAGCTGTTTTCTGTTCATTAATCAAAGAATAAATTACTTCTCTTGAGCGTTCATTCCAACCGACAATGATGAAATGTCCTTCCCCTTTAAATTTAATTTTTCCTTCTAAGTGATCGTTTTGTCTTGAAGCAGCTGTTGTGGCTAAGACAATAAAAAAAGAAGAAAGAAAACCTGCACTGGTGATAAGCAAAAGAATACCTGCGATTTTCCCTATAACGGAATGGGGGACATAATCTCCATATCCAACGGTTGATGCCGTAATAATAGCCCACCAAATTCCATCAAAAATGGTTGGGAAGCTTTCAGGCTCTAGGAAGTGAACAATGATACCAAAAAACGCAATTAATGAAATAGCTATCAAAAATGTCCGCAGTAAAAGAGGCAGCCGGACAAAGCTTATAAATAATTGATGCGGCAAAGTTCCTCACCTCAGGTAGTTAGAATCATTTTTTCATTATGGACGAAAAAGTGAACTTTCATAAGAGGAGAAGGTTATTTAATCTACAGTATTTTCGACTCGTGACAATTCGATTTTCTTGCTAATACCATTCATTGGTGGTCTAATCAAATTAAGGGAAAATGGAGACATAAAAAAAAGAGGATGATCGATTAGATCCCATCCTCTTTTGAATTCGTATTTGTCCGTACCCATTCTTGCGCCCATTGGTTAATTTCTTTAAAAACATTTTGGAGTGCAAAGCCTTTTTCAGTTAATGTGTACTCAACTCTTACCGGAACTTCAGGGAAGACCTCTCTTGATACAATCCCTTCATTCTCTAATTCTTTTAATCTTTCCGATAGAAGTCGGCCGCTGATGGGCATGGAGGAGTTAATGGTACAGAAACGCTGCGGGCCCAACATGAGCTGATTAATAATTAATGCATTCCAGCGTTTACTAAGGACTTCTACAGCCTTATGAAATTTGGGACAGAGTGTATTTTCCTCCATTGGCAACCTCCTTGTTAAAAACATTATTACTATAATAATAGTGAATATATTACTTGACGTCAACTATTTACGAATTTATACTTACTTACATATAGTAAGTAATATAAGGATAGTGTATTCTTTTCCGAAAGGATGATCTTAATGATTTCAGATAAAGTTAGAGATATACTTATAGATAGAATGATAATCTTGAAACAGGAAAATAAAAAAGATATCTGTCTAGTCGGACCAGTTAATCTTCCGGTTCAACTAGACGGTAAAACGGTAACTTTTCAATGGTATACATGGCTGTTGCTTGATGGGATGCCGTCTGATAAGGAAAAATTACTTGAGTCGCTGCTAACAGCAGACCTTGCAGATGCTCAGCAATCATCTGTTTTAGTCTATGGTGATTTTAAGCAGGCTGAAGAAGCCTATATCCGAATGCACAGCATCTGTCATACCGGAGATATTTTTGGCAGCCAGCGTTGTGATTGCGGTTATCAGCTGCGTCAGTCTATGGAAATGATTGTGGGTAAAGGGAGCGGCGCATTATTCTATTTAGCCAATCATGAAGGCCGCGGCATTGGATTATTTACGAAATCACTCGCTTATATCCTTCAGCAGGAAGGGTATGATACAGTAGAGGCAAATAATGCCCTTGGTTTTCCGGATGATCTTCGCTCATATGAGGAAGCTATTCGAGTAATAAAGGGATTAAGAAAAAGCCCGGTTACTCTTATTACAAATAATCCGAAAAAAATTGCTGCACTAAAGGCTGCAGGCCTGACTATTCATGACCACCTTCCACTATGGGGCGGTGAGTCTGAGTACAACAGCTTTTATTTAGCGACGAAGGTAGAAAAGTCGGGGCATATTCTTAATAACGAAGTAAGCATAACCAATTAAGGAGAGTTAATCATGACTAATGATCACTATTTTATGAAGCTTGCGCTTGATTTAGCCTCTACTGCAAAAGGAAAAACAAATCCAAATCCTCTTGTTGGAGCGGTCATTGTCAAGGACGGCATGATTGTCGGCTCAGGACTTCATCGTAAAGCAGGTGAACCGCATGCTGAAGTACATGCGTTCCATATGGCCGGCGATCATGCAAGGGGAGCAACACTTTATGTCACACTCGAACCATGCTCCCATTTTGGAAAAACGCCTCCTTGCGCTAATCTGGTGAAAGAATCTGGGGTATCCCGAGTGGTGATTGCTATGAGGGATCCAAATCCGCTTGTAGCTGGTCGGGGAATCAAAATCTTAGAAGATGCTGGAATTGAAGTGGAGGTCGGTGTCCTCGAGCAGGAAGCGAGAAGATTGAATGAACGTTTTATTCATAACATGCTGACACAAATGCCATTTGTCATTTCAAAAGTGGCTATGACCCTTGATGGAAAAATTGCAGCCTATAATGGAGATTCAAAATGGGTGTCAGGTGAAGCGTCAAGACAGAAGGTTCATTATTTACGGAATGAAGTCGATGCTATCCTTGTCGGAATTGGTACGGTTCTTGCGGATGACCCTATGCTAACGACCAGAATTCCGGAAGGTGGTAAAAATCCAATTCGAATTATAATTGACTCTGGGTTGCGTACACCGTTGGAGGCTAAAATTACAGATTGTTCAGAAGCGGAAACGTGGATATTTACTCACGAAGGTGTGGATGAAGAAAAGGAAGCTGCCCTGTTGGCTAAAGGTGTTCAAGTATACGCGGCTCCACAAGGGGAAGGGCTCGATTTAACGTTCATATTAAAGCAGTTATATGAATTAGGTATTACGGATTTGTTGGTTGAAGGCGGAGGAGAAGTGAATAGTGCTTTCTTACGTGAGGGACTGATTAATAAGTTTCAGGTATATATTGCACCTAAGGTATTGGGCGGCCGTCATTCATTAACTCCTTTTACAGGCAAGGACGTGGAGACAATGGCTGAAGCTGTGGAGTTAGAATTTGATTCTGTTGAGCATATTGGTGAAGACTTGCTTATTACGGCTTATCCTAAACAACAAACAGAATCATAAGACAAAACATAACGGGTGATCAACATGAAGGCATATGATTTTAAGACAGATGTTTGTATCATAGGCGCTGGACCTGCCGGCGCTTTACTTGCTTATCTGCTTTCAAGTCATAATATTTCTGTGATATTAGTAGAACGGAATGAAAATATTAATAAAGAGTTCAGAGGTGAACATTTAAACGAGACAGGTGAAGCCATTCTACGAAAGTATAAACTGTTTGATGAGCTTGAAGATGTTGGCTTGTTAAGAATGGATCGGGTTGAATATTGGGATCATGGGGAAGTGTTTAAAACAATTATGCCCGATGAACGTGTAAATCATTGCGGTATCCATGTCCCGCAGAAGCACCTGCTTGGGCTTTTATTGAAAAAAAGTGAACCTCTCCCGTCATTTAACCTATTATTAAATACTAGAGTAGTAGAATTGCTTGAGGAAGATGGCCAATTTTCAGGCGTGAAAGCTGTAAAGAATGGACAAGAAATAACAATCAAAAGTTCTTTGATTGTTGGGTCAGACGGACGATTTTCAACAGTCCGCAAATTGGCGGATATTCCTTTTGAGAAAATCAAGCATGGGTATGATCTTCTCTGGGCGCGCATCCCGGCTCCAAAGGATTGGGAGCCAACAGTACGCATGGCACTAATTGAAAATGAGCAGCTGGCCTTGTTTACACAGCAGGGTGGTTATATTCAAATTGGATGGAATATAAAGGAAGGCTCGTATCCTGAGTTAAGGAAGCAGCCGATAACAAAATTTGTCAATCAGTTAATTGACGCATTTCCCCAGCTTGAAGATACAGTCCATGCATATCTCCATTCGTGGGATGATTTTGTATTACTTCAAGTGCAGAGCTCTAAGTGTGAGACATGGGTGAAAAATAATTTGGTGATTATTGGAGATGCAGCCCATACAATGAGTCCAACCGGTGCAATTGGTATTAATAGTGCGATGAAGGATGCTGATGTATTGTTTCAAATTATGATGGACGCAGGCTCAATTAACCAGGTTGGTCGTGTGGATTTTGAAGTGTTTGAACAGATTCGCAGGCATGAAGTTGAACAACAGCAAAAAGAGCAATTAATGAAAGAAGAATCATTTGGAAATCAGTTTATCCCGGTTTAAACTTCATTTAGCAGATGACCTCCACTTCTAAAGTTAAGGGATGAATGCAAAAAAAAGGCTCTCTAATTCAGTAGGATTTCAAACCCCTGCTGAATGAAGGGAAGCTTCCGACGAGCCTTGCGATTTTTTAACGACTATTGCTGCTGCTCCAATCAGAAAAGGATCCTGATCCAAGACAGCTAGGGCAGTCATATGATTCCGGGAAAGAATATTCATTGACGATTGGAATCTGAAATCCTTTTCCATTACAATCCGGACAATGCCCTAAGCTTTGTGCCTCAGCAATTTTCTTTTCATATAAGCTTGCTTTCCAATCAGACAGGTAACTAAATAACCCCATTTTTCAAACCCTCCTCTTTTTTCACTATTTTATGCATGAAATCCTTTTTGAGAAACTGCATGATATGCCAACATTTGTATTATGACGATTTAGCATGGGATTTATACAACTAAGCAGAGGAATATAGAGAATTTAAATTTTAGTGAATAAAAAGCCTTTTACGAGGCTTTTTTTGCGTTGTCTAGCTCCAGCGCCTAGCCCCTCGAGGTCATCATCCAATCCGACAAGAAGGTTAAAGAACAACCTTCCTGCCGGCTCGTCTTATGCTATGCCTGAGGCTGGGCAAGGCGCTTCTGCTTTTCTTACTTGTGGCGAAAGATAACGGTTTTGGATAATTTTAGCCGTGTTTGTAAAAAGTAAGAGAAATTACGTATATTCATGGGGTGTTAGCAATTGGATTCTTTATATGCTCAAAGGGAGAAAAAACTAATCATATTTGCTCTTATTGTTCTAGCTTTATACGTCTCACCTTTGTTTATTTTAGGAGAAAATGCCCATATTCGTGTCCATGATAATCTCGATTCAAACTTAGCTTGGTATAAAGTATTGCGGGAAAGCGGCCAAATATTTGGGCCTATTAATGCTGTTATTCCGCAAGTAATGAATGGAATACCAAGAAATGCATATGGAACCGAATATAGCGGGATCGTTTGGCTCTATGCTTTATTTCCAACCATGACGGCCTATGCATTAAGTCAAACCATTACAAGACTGGCGGCCTTTTTGGGTATGTATTTGCTTTTACGTGATCATTTTTTAAAAGAGAAAGAATGGGGAATCATCACGATTGGAACTTCTTTAGCATTCGCCTTAACGCCGTTTTGGCCATCTGGGATGCTAAGTACGTTGGGCATGCCGTTAGCTTTATGGGCGTTTCTCCATATTCGCAAGGGGAGAAAATCATGGAAAGATTACTTGGTTCTAACCCTGCTGCCCTTTTATTCAAGTATAGTTCTAGGCTTTTTCTTTTTTTTATTTGCGATGGGAGTGCTCTGGATAATCGATGTCATCAGACGTAAAAGGTACAATTTAGCTTTGTTATTATCACTGATATATATGTCGATTGTCTATTGTTTCGTTGAATACAGGCTTGTCTATTCATTCCTTTTCTCTACAGAGCCAAACAGCAGGGACGAATATATTCACGCCCGTCTATCTTTATGGAGGGCCATTCGCCTGACCTTTAAAAATTATGTTCTTGGACATACTCATGTGATGACGGTTCACGGCTTAATTATTCTGCCAATTTTACTATTAGGTTTTTATCTGGTATGGAAAAAGGGCTGGTGGAGACAAGAAAAGTATTTTGTGTTTTTATTTATTCTTAATTTTATTTTGTCACTATGGTATGCTTTTTGGTTCTATAAAGGCTGGCAGCCGCTGACAGAGAAATTTCATTTTATGAATACCTTTAATTTTGCCCGTTTTCACTTTCTGAGACCTCTCGTGATTTACATGTCCTTTGCCTTGGCATTGAAAATTATTTGGCAGAATAAAAAGGAACTTCGATCCGTCATTTATTTTAGTCTTGCTGCCCAGCTGTTCATATTAGGACTTTTTAACGAAGAAATCTTTTACCGGTCAAAGCCATCAGTGAAGGAGTTCTATGCTGAGGAGTTGTTTTCTCAGATAAAGAATCATATTGGTCTGCCGGTTGAAGAATATCGAGTCGCAAGTATCGGCCTGCATCCGGCTATTGCCCAGTACAACGGGTTCTATACATTAGATACCTATAACAATTTCTATCCGTTGTCCTATAAACATGAATTTCGAAAGATAATTGAAAAGGAATTGAACAAAAACAAACAAATACGAATCTATTTCGATGAGTGGGGCGGACGTTGCTATTTATTTACGGATGAGTTAGGAAAACATTATATGTTTAAAAAAAATACGAAAAAGAAGTTGGAGCATGTTCAATTTAACTTCGAACCGTTTAAAAAAATGGGTGGAACACATATCTTTTCATCCGTTCCGATAAAAAATGCTGAGCAGAATCAGTTACAGCTTGAAAAAGTGTTCTCTAATAAAGAATCTGTTTGGAAAATTTACTTATATAAGGTCGTTTAATTTGAAAATTACTTATATCAGCGGAATTTGGGGTAATGACCGCACCTTTTTAAAAGTTGGTTATGTTAATAAATCATGCAGATGAGTCAAAAATCAACAATGTTCATAAACAAAGCTTAAAATTTAGAAAATAGTACAATACAAACATCTTGGAGGGAACAGACATGGCTACACCGGTTGTCACACTTGTTGTGCCTTGCTATAACGAAGAAGCCGTACTGCCATATACAATGGAGGTATTAGAGCAATATCTTCGGGACTTAATACATGAAGAACTCATTTCTGATAAGAGTAAACTGTTGTTTGTTGATGACGGCAGCAAGGATGAAACCTGGAATCTCATATATAAAGCAAGCCTGAAGAAGGAGACTATTCGCGGCCTAAAGCTTGCCAGAAATGCAGGTCATCAAAATGCCTTATTAGCTGGTTTGTTCGCAGCAAAGTCTATATCGGATTGTGTGATTTCTCTAGATGCCGATTTGCAGGATGATATTATGGTGATTCGTGAGTTTATTAAAAAGTTTAATGAAGGGTATGAAATCGTCTACGGAGTGCGCAGAAAAAGAGACAGTGATACCTTTTTCAAACGGAAAACTGCCGAGGGCTTTTACAAGCTAATGGGGAAAATGGGTGTCAATTTAGTTTATAATCATGCAGATTACCGGTTAATGAGCAGGCGTGCTCTAGAAGAGCTTGAACGGTTTGATGAGGTGAACTTATTTTTACGAGGGATTGTTCCTCTCATTGGATTTCAATCCACATCTGTGTATTATGATCGTAAGGAAAGGACTGCAGGTGAAACCAAATATCCACTAAAAAAGATGCTTTCCTTTGCCTTTAACGGAATCACGTCCTTTTCCGTTACTCCGATTCGCTTTGTATTGTTAACGGGCTGTACTTTTTTCTTTGTCAGCCTTCTTGTATTAAGTTATTTCTTAGTGTTGAAATATTTCGGTAAAACCGAGATCGGCTGGACATCATTAATTGCCTCCATTTGGCTAATAGGGGGATTACAGCTGATGGCCATTGGATTAATCGGCGAATATATCGGTAAAGTGTATCAAGAATCGAAGCGTAGACCAAAGTATATTGTGGATTTGGATTTGTTTAACTTGGCTATCCCGGAGCATATGGAGGACCGAGATGCTACTGAAGACAAGCTTTCGCATAATAGCTTGTCTAAAATGAATTGAAAAGAAGCAGCCCGGCTGATAAAGCGGGCTGCTTCTTTGTAAAACAAAAGAAAAGAGGCAGATATAGCAGTTACTATTCCTGCTTAGTTGTAAGGTCACATTCGTTTAATGGAATGATTTTTGTCTTTTTAACCCATTTATGGCCAAACCATAGAGCAATGAATAAAGGCAGCCCAATATAGGAGACAAGAACACCATTCCAGTCAATCCCATCACCCATAAATACCGAATAATTTTGACCTAAAATGACGATGCCGCATACCACAAAGGCAAAAATCGGTCCAACCGGATAAAATCCAGATTTATATGGTAATTTATTTAAGTCTTTCCCTTGTGCCACATAGGCTTTACGGAAGCGATAATGACTGATAGCAATCCCAAGCCAAGCGATAAAGCCGGACATACCTGATGCATTTAACAGCCAAAGATACACTGCACCTTCACCAAACAAGGAAGCTAGGAAAGCTAGTGTACCGACTAGCGAAGTGATAATTAGAGCATTTACAGGGACACCATTTTTATTTAATTTTGCAAGGAATTTTGGAGCTTTGCCTTCTACAGCTAAATTCCAAAGCATACGTGTTGAAGCATACATGCCTGAGTTTCCGGCAGATAGAACCGCTGTTAAAATAATGGCGTTCATAACAGAGGCAGCAAAGGCAATCCCTGCTCTTTCAAATACAAGAGTAAAGGGACTTGTTGTGACCTCGCCGCTAGCGAGACTTTCATTCGTATAAGGGATTAATAATCCAATCACAAAACTAGAAGGAGCGGGAAGATAAAAACCGTCAAAGAGGCTTCGACGGCTTCAAGTCCCGCATCAAACCTTCCGTAAGATAGCTCAACACGATTAACGAATGTTAACCGTGACAGTTCTGTTTCTATTCGAAAACAGCCCCAGCGTGTATCTTCAGAGAAAGATACACGCTTCGGCAGCCTTTCCTTTCAGAAGGAGTCATGGATAGTCTCTGTATCTCTTCCGACCTACTAATAAAAGCTGCAACCTCTACCTCACCGGTTATGATGAGGATATCTTTTTATTATTCAAATATAGTCTAAATTAACCCTATGCCATTATACTTAAAAAAACTTGGAAAAACCAATGGAAAGTTATTCCCATAATAAAGAAAAAACTTTGTAATATAGTTTGTTAATTCATCGTATTGTAACAAATTTCGACAAAATATATATTATTTCAATATATCTGTTTACTTTATTATTTCATTTATGTAATAATAGGCAATGTTGTTTTGAAATAAGAGATAGATTAAAATAAATTATTTGAAGATTAAAAACAACCTTTTCTTGGGGAGATATTTTACATATTAGGGGAGGCGAAAGCTATGAAATCAAAAATTTCTCGAAATGAAATAGTAGCTATCGGGCTTATGCTTTTTGCTTTGTTTTTTGGTGCAGGAAACTTAATTTTTCCGCCTGCACTAGGACAAGCAGCAGGTACGAATCTTTTACCATCAATGATTGGCTTTTTATTAACGGGTGTCGGCTTACCTTTATTAGGGGTACTTGCTATCGGAGTGTCGGGACATAGTGATGTTCAGTCACTAGCGAATAAAGTTAATCCTGCCTTTTCACTCATTTTTACCGTTGTCTTATATCTATCTATTGGACCGTTTTTTGCGATTCCGCGTACAGGAACAGTATCCTTTGAAATTGGGATTGCTCCGTTCTTTCCGGACATGTCTGGCGGTTTTAATGTTGCATTATTAATTTATACCATTATCTATTTTACTATAGTCGGCTATTTATCGTTAAATCCAAGTAAGATAGTGGACCGTGTTGGAAAAGTAATGACACCTATTTTATTAATTTGTTTATTAATTGTACTCATTGCTACGGTTATTAACCCGATTAATGAACCGGCAGCTCCTATCGGAAGTTATGTAGATAACGCGTTCTTTAAAGGGTTCCAAGAAGGTTACTTAACAATGGACACTCTTGCATCGTTTGTTTTCGGGATTATTGTTATTAATGCCATTAAGGAAAATGGAATTACAACTAAGGCTGGTATTGCAAAATCAACGATTAAAGCAGGCCTGATTGCAGCAGGAGCATTAGGAGTAATCTACTTTGGACTTGCATATCTTGGGGCAACAACCAATTATGCATCAGGACAAGCAAATAATGGGGGCGCAATATTAACGTATGCAGCAAATGCTCATTTCTCAGTGTGGGGTAACGCTATCCTAGGTTTCGCCATAGTATTTGCCTGCTTAACAACGTCAATTGGACTTATCTCATCTTGTGCAAGCTATTTTTCAAAAATGTTCCCGCGCTTCTCATATAAAACATTAGCAATCGTATTTACTATTTTCAGTGCAGCGGTTGCAAACGTAGGGTTAAGCCTGTTAATTACGATTTCTGTTCCCGTGCTTGTCGCGATTTATCCGTTAGCGATTGTATTAATCTTCTTAACCTTTACTGATCCGCTTTTCAAAGGCCGTGTATCCGTTTATCGATGGAGTATGCTGTTCACAGGAATATTTAGTGCCATTGATGGGATTAAGGCAGCTGGCATCCAAATTGAAGGTTTATACAGCCTATTAAATCAATATTTACCACTGTTTGAAGCAGGAATGGGTTGGGTGTTACCAGCATTGGCCGGTGCCGTGATTGGACTAATGTTTCCATCGACGAAAAAGCCTGATTCCCTGACGAAAGATAAAATAAGTTTATATAATTAAATCAAAAAAGAGGACAGTATTTATAAGCTGTTCTCTTTTTTGATGGAATTTATTTTATTTCGGGCTATAAAAGTCCTAATCCCCTTGTAAAAGGTTATTGGTCTAAAATTTGCATCATATACTTTATTAATAAATAGTTGGGGGGATTAAATGGTAACCGCTTATAAGCATGAACCATTGACAGATTTTACTATGGGTGAAAATAAATTGGCTTTTATGGAAGCTCTAAAATTAGTCAATACACAATTAGGGAAAGATTACCCGCTAATTATTAATGGAGAGCGAATGACGAGCGGAGAAGTGATTGCGAGCTATAATCCAGCAAGAAAAACGGAATGTATCGGCACCGTGTCAGCAGCAAATAAAGAATATGCCGAGCAGGCAATGCAGGCGGCCCTCAAAGCATTTTCAGTATGGAAAAAATGGTCTCCTGAAGCAAGAGCGCATATTCTGCTGAAAGCAGCTGCTATCATTAGACGACGAAAGCATGAATTTTCTGCGTACCTAGTTAAGGAAGCAGGCAAACCATGGAGAGAAGCAGATGCTGATACGGCAGAAGCCATTGATTTTTTAGAATATTATGCCAGGCAAATGCTGGCCTTAAAGGATGGAGCAGTGGTTAACAGTAGAGCCGGGGAAAATAATCAATATACGTATATCCCGCTTGGCGTCGGAGTCATTATTTCACCTTTTAATTTCCCGTTTGCCATTATGGCTGGAACAACGGTTGCAGCGATTGTAACAGGAAATACGGTTCTATTAAAACCTTCCAATAATACACCGGTTATTGCAGCGAAATTTGTGGAAGTAATGGAGGAGGCAGGTCTACCGAAAGGAGTCCTGAATTATATCCCTGGCAGTGGTGCCGAAATCGGTGATTTCTTAATTGACCACCCCAAAACTAGATTTGTCTCTTTTACCGGTTCACGTGAAGTAGGCTGCCGGATTTATGAGCGTGCAGCAAAAGTACATCCCGGTCAAATTTGGTTAAAGCGGGTCATCGCAGAAATGGGCGGAAAAGATACCGTTGTGGTAGATGAAGACGCCGATATTGATTTAGCGGCGGCTTCTATTGTTTACTCGGGATTTGGCTACTCTGGTCAAAAATGCTCAGCCGGGTCTAGAGCCGTTATTCATGAGAAAATATATAATCAGGTTTTAGAAAAAGCACTTACTTTAACAAAATCCCTAAAGGTTGGAAATCCGGAAGAGGCAGAAACCTATATGGGACCTGTCATTGACAAGAAGGCCTATAATAAGATTATGAACTATATTAACATTGGGAAAACAGAAGGCAGACTGGCAGCTGGAGGCGAAGGAGACCAAACGCAGGGATTTTTTATCCAGCCTACTATTATAGCTGATGTGGATGAAAAAGCCCGCATTATGCAGGAGGAAATTTTCGGACCCGTTATCGCTTTTTGTAAAGCCGAAAGCATCGACCATCTTTTAGATATTGCCAACAACACAGAGTATGGTCTAACCGGGGCATTCATTTCAAAAAATCGCGAGCATATCGAACGAGTCCGCAAGGAATTCCATGTAGGGAATTTATATATTAACAGAACCTGTACGGGAGCAATTGTGGGATATCAGCCATTCGGCGGCTTTCAAATGTCTGGAACGGATTCAAAAGCCGGAGGCCCGGATTATCTCCTTCTGCATATGCAGGCTCAAACCATATCGGAAGCGTTATAAACGTATATTAGCAGTTATATAATAGAGGTATTTTTAAAAATAAGGGATCTTTGTCGAGGCGGCTGAAAGGATCCCTTTTGGCATAGGATCAGTTACCTTCTAGAAGGAGGGATCTTACGATGATATCGGCCTTATCAAAAGAATTTTTTCTCTTTTTATCAAAAAATAGAACCTTGAATAGAGCAGCTAAAAAATGGGGATTAAAGCTTGGTGCGTCACAAGTTGTTGCGGGAAATTCTATTGAGGCGATGATTGTAAAGGTGCGGGAATTAAATGAGAAGGATTTGGTATGTACCCTTGATCATTTAGGTGAATTTGTCTCTAGTAAAGAGGAAGCCGCTACTGCAACAGCAGCGGCTATTAGGACATTAGAGGCCATCGAGAAGGAAGGCCTAAACAGCCATTTATCTGTAAAACTAACCCAGTTAGGAGTGGATATTGACCGAGAATTCTGCGTTAACAATATGCGCAGCATTTTAGAAACAGCCCAAAAATTTAAAAATTTTGTCAGAATTGATATGGAAGATTATTTACACTACAAAATAACGCTAAATATTTTACAAGAGCTGCGGGAAACCTTTCAAAATGTTGGGACTGTCATGCAAGCTTATTTATTTTGCGCAGAGGAGGATATGCAAAAGCTTCAAGGAATTCCGCTTCGTATAGTGAAAGGGGCGTATAAAGAATCTCCAAAGGTCGCTTTTCAGCATAAAAAAGAGATTGATGAAAATTTTATGAAGCTGATAAAAATTCATTTATTAGGCGGAAACTATACCGCTGTTGCGACCCATGATCATCATATAATTGCAAAGGTAAAACAATTTGTCGAGGAGCAGCAGATTCCTAGAGACCAGTTTGAATTTCAAATGCTTTATGGATTCAGAACGGAAATGCAGCAGAGCCTGGCAGATGAGGGCTATAAAATGAGGGTATATGTACCTTACGGCAGCGATTGGTTTGCCTATTATATGCGTCGGCTGGCTGAAAGACCGCAGAACGTATCATTTGCATTAAAGGGATTATTTTTAAAATAAAAAAGGCAAACCGTTCGCAATGAGGATGGTTTGCTTTTTTTCTTTTTTACAAATTCATCTGTCTACTATATAATGAAAATATTTAATTGGCTGAAAAATAAAGAGGAGATTATAAATAGGATGAGTCATAGATTATCGTTGCGTGAGAAAAGCATTGTATTTGTTGGATTTATGGGAGTTGGAAAAACAACTATTGGAAAATTGGTTGCCAAAAAATTATATCGTGACTTTATTGATGTGGATGAAGAAATTGAAAAGGAGTTCGGTATGCCTCCAAGACAAATCTTTGAAACCTACGGAGAAAAGACATTTCGGGAAAGAGAGCAATCCCTGACAATAAGTTTGAGCAAGCAGCCGTTGAATGTCATTTCGTTAGGAGGGGGAGCCTTTCTAAATGAAGAAATCAGAAAAGCCTGTTTAGAGAATTGTATTGTATTTTTTCTGGATTTATCATGGGATTCGTGGAAAGAGCGAATCAGCCTAATTATCGACAGCCGGCCGGTACTGCAAAATAAAAGCTTAGAAGAAATGAAAGAATTATATTACAGCAGGCAAAGTGCCTACTCCCATCATCATTCAAAACTACAAACAGATCATATGAACGAAGAGGAAGCAGCTGAATATCTTATCGAATCCTTGAAATTAACATGGGAATTATATGCGTAAATAGGAGTAAATAGTAAAGACCCGCTACCATTTGGTAAGCGGGTCTTCTTCATGTCATTTTTGCTCTATAGATCACATGTTTTGGCATTAAATGACCAATTTTGGTAACGATAAGCATAAACTAGCCTTGGATCGGAAGTTAGAAATGAAGATATACAGCTTAAAGCAGGATGAAAGGGGGAGTTTTATATGAGAAGGGCTAAAGAAGCTCAATCTATACATGAAATCATTAACTTAATCACGGAGAAATTTCAAACTTCCTTTGATTTTATTGAAAAAAAATTACATATTGATGAAAAAACAGCTATGCTTCTATACATTAAAACGGTGGTAAATGGTGCGGATTTACAAGAATTTATCATTAAGCCATTTTTTGAACTTCCTACAGAACATCATTATAAGTCATACTTAACATCTCTACCGCAGCAACAAGAAATAAAAGGAAAGGAACAAATTCTTGATGAAATGACAAGAGGCAGCATTGTTGTTGTCGTACAAGGCAGTCTTCTGCTGTTAGATATAAAAAAGGTAAATACTGATTCGGTTCAGCAGGTCAATCTTGAACCAACTATTCAGGGACCGGAATTAGCATTAAGTGAAGACATTGCAACCAATATCAATTTAATCAGGCAGCGCTACCACAAGCCCTCACTTGTAGTTGAAATACAAGAGATAGGGGGGAAATCAAATCAATCTCTGTCCATTATATATGACAGCCAGTCCGTTAATGATGCTGTTTTAGAAAAAATAAAAAATAAAATTACATCTATCAAACATACTCCATTAATTCAAACAACAGCTGAAATGCAGCGCCTATTAAACGAAAAGAAACGTTCCCTTTTACCAATCAGCATGCTAACTGAACGAACAGATCGCATCATCTACAATATTGCAGGCGGAAAGGTTGTTCTATTACTAGATGGAAATCCCGTATCATTAATTGCGCCAGCTATATTTTTTGACTTTATGTCGGCAACAGAAGATAATTACCGCCCTTTTTGGGTGACGATTTTTAATAAAGCCCTTCGCTATTTAGGATTAATTATTTGTTTAACCTTACCGGCACTTTATGTTGCCATTACGTCCTATAATCCTGAAGTTTTCCGTTTTGAGTTAGCACTATCTGTGTCCGGCAGCCGTATTGGAGTACCATATCCGTCCTTTATTGAAGTTCTGTTCATGCTAATCGTGATGGAATTATTAATCGAAGCAAGTATTCGGCTGCCAAAGATGATTGCAGGTACGGCTACCACCGTGGGTGGTCTGATTTTGGGGACTGCCGCAACTGAAGCCGCCTTAACATCGACCATTATGATTATTATTGTATCTGCAATGGCGATTTCGACTTTTGTTATTCCAATTAACGAAATGAGTTTTGCGATTCGGATTATTAAATATGGAGTGCTGTTTTTTGCCACGATAGGTGGTTTGCTTGGATTAGCCTTGTTTCTACTTGGTTTTATCATGTATTTATCGAATATGGATAGTTTCGGGGAGCCATATTTTAAGCTGTATGTTCAAAGGAAAACAGCGGAAGTAAAGGGGGATTAGATATGAGCCGTTACTTCTATTATATAACCTTTATTAATACGTTAGCGACTATGGTTGCATCCATGCCCAAAATTCTGTTAAGTGAAAAAGAGGAAGGAGCTATTTTTTCAATACTTGTATCAATTCCGATTGGTTTGCTTGTGTGTTATATAATTGGGCGTTTTTTTCAGGGTTTTCCCGGTAAAGGCTTACCTGAATTGATGGATGCATACATACCAAAGTTTTTCAAAATCGTATTGCTTCTTGTAGTTGGTATTGTGTGGTATGCTGCAGGGCTTCTTTCTGTTATCACTTATTCCTTTTATGTCAAACGCTTTTTGGCCCCAAATACGAATTTAATTTATATTGTATCATTAATATTGTTCTTTATTTATTATGGGGCTTTAATGAAATCGAAAAATGTTCTTTATGTACTTGAAATGATTTTTATCTTTACTGTACCATTCGTCTTTCTCATTATCATCAAGGCGTTTACAAATGATCACTTTGAAGTGGACTTTGTGAAAGAATCCATTATGTATATACAACATTACCCAGCATATCATACGATTTGTGCTGCGGCTTTTATTTTTTGGGGACCGGCAAATTTAATTATTTTTAATCGAGTGTTGAACCATAAGCAATCCATGACATGGAGGTCTATCAGCTTCATTGGTTTGTTCGGGACAGGGGTTCTATTGGCGAGTTATTTCGGGCCAATCGGCATGTTAGGGTTTGAAAGCTCAGGAATGATTGTTTATCCGGCTGTGACTACTGCAGATACCATGCATTTTCGTTATTGGATTATTGAACGTGTTGTATATGTGGTTTTAATGCTTAGTTTAGCAATCACATTTGGCAGCATTTTAACTCATTGGCATGTGGCTGTAGAATTATTAAAAAATGCCATCTATTTTAATAGATTTAAATGGAAGAAACACAATCTGACCCCGCATCTTTTCCTAATGGTTTTTTGGGTATTGAGTGTAAGGGTGGTTACATATTTAACTGAGTATCAGTTGATAGAATATACAGGTTACTTTTATAATTTATTTCCGCCTCTTTTCATCGTCATGTTCTTGATTTTTTGGGTGATAAGAAGGAGGGCGAGGACATGAAGATCTTATTACAAAAGGTGAAATTCATTCTACTTATTTCGATATTGATTGGGAACAGTATCCTGCAAACCGGCTGTGGATTTAAGGACATTGATAAAAGGCTGTTCGTATTAGCAATCGGAATTGATCAAGCTGAGAGCGAGGAGAATCATTTTAAAGTAACCTTGAAATTAGCTCTTCCTTCAGGCTCCTTAAAAGAATCAAAAGGGGCCATGTACACCTATTTAACGAAAGAGAGCACTAAAGTGGCGGATGCGATTAGATCCTTAAAAAACCAGGTTGATAAGGAGTTTGACTTTGGCCATTTGAAGACAATTGTTATAGGCAAAAGGTTATTGGATGATGATATTACTGAAATTACAGATATTTTTTTAAGAAGAAGGGACTTTCAAAGAATTTCATGGGTTTCTGTTGGGAAGCCAACAGCAGAAAAAGTATTAAAGACAGAACCAAAATCGGAAATGCCTGCATCCGTGTCTCTATTTAATTTCTTTTCCGAAACAGGGGTCGAGAGTCCTTATATTGTAACAACACATCTTTTTGACCTAAGAAGAAAGATGGTCGAAGGGGGGGTTGATCCTGTACTGCCTATTATAAAAGTAGATAAAAAAAGCACAAAATTAATCGTTGATCATTCTATTATTTTAAATGATAAGAAGTCATTGGAATTAAACTCAAACCAAACACTACTTTACAATATGCTGCGGAATAAACTTAAGAAGATGGAACTTCTGATTAATAAGGAAGATCACGAATGCATGATATCCATTGATTCATTGAATTCGAAGTATAAGATTTTGAGCTCAGATAATCAAAATCCTATACTAAAAATGAATGTTGAGCTTATAGGAATCATAGAAGAGTCTGATCAGCATATAAATGGTAAAAACTTAAATCGATTGGGAAAACATGCCTCTAAAGAAATAGAGAAAGCGATTGAAGCTTTACTCAAGCGTCTTCAAGAACAGAAGGTTGATCCTTTGGGCCTTGGACTGCGTTATAAAGCAACAAGATTACATCACAAGAATCTTGTTTCAGAGTGGGAACAAGAGGTTTATCCTAATATGAAGCTGGATGTTTCGGTTAAGGTAGGAATAAAAAGTACTGGGGTTATTGAATAAAAGATACCTACCAAGATTAAGAGGCAGCGCTGCAGTTCATGTGAAAATGTCCCTATAGCGCTGCTTACTGTCAGTTATCCTATTGATTCATCCATTTTTTGTCCGGAGAATTGACTGTGATATAATTCAGCATAAAAACCATTTTGAGCCAATAACTCCTCATGATTTCCTTGTTCAATCACCTTTCCTTCATTCATAACGAGAATCACATCCGCATCTTTTATCGTCGATAATCGGTGGGCGATCACAAAACTCGTTCGGCCCTCCATCAAATGATTCATCGCCTTTTGGATATGTACCTCTGTTCGTGTGTCCACACTGCTGGTGGCTTCATCTAAAATGAGGATTGGAGGGTCCGCTAAAATGGCGCGGGCAATCGTTAATAATTGCTTTTGTCCCTGTGAAATATTGGTTGCGTCCTCATTTAGTATCGTAGCATAGCCTTCCGGCAGGGTACGGATAAAATGATCAGCATTAGCAGCTAGTGCTGCTTGAATGACCTCTTCCTCAGCAGCACCCTCACGGCCATAGGCAATATTGTTGGCAATACTGCCATGAAACAGCCATGTATCCTGAAGCACCATTCCAAACAAGCTGTGTAAATCACTTCGCTTCAGCTTTGTAATATCTACTCCATCAATCTGAATGGTACCGCTGTTAATCTCATAAAAGCGCATGAGTAAATTAACAAGTGTTGTTTTCCCTGCTCCTGTAGGGCCGACTATCGCAACGGTTTGACCGGGCTGTACCTCTAAGTTCATATCTTCTATCAACAATTGGTCCTCTGTGTAGCCAAAGTCAACATGCTCAAATGAGACTCTGCCTTTTGGATAATGAATGACTTGTGCCTCCTGCTCATCTGGAACCTGCTCTTCTTCATCTAAAAATTCAAACACCCGCTCGGCCGAAGCAACAGTTGATTGAATGATATTCGCGATATTGGCTGTCTGCGCAATAGGGTGTGAGAATTGCCGGGAGTATTGAATAAATGCTTGAATATCCCCAATTGTAATAAATCCTTTTGTGACAAAGACACCCCCGACAATGCTTATGAGTACGTAGGCAAGATTACCAACAAAAGTCATTAACGGCATAATTACACCGGAAATGAATTGAGCTTTCCAGCCGAATTGATATAATTCCTCATTAACAGCAGTAAATTTCTCAAGCGCTTTTTTTTCATGGCCAAAAGCTTTGACAACTTCGTGTCCTGTATAGATTTCTTCCACATGACCACTTAATTGTCCTAAGGTTTTCTGCTGTCCCACAAAATAAGGTTGTGATTTTTTCGCTACAAGCACAGCAACAACTGCACTTAACGGCAATGTGCAAAGCAAAATAAGGGTCATAACAGGACTAATTGTAATCATCATCATAATAATCCCGATAATGGTCACCACAGATGTGATGATTTGAGTTAAGCTTTGCTGCAGTGTTGTACTAATGTTATCAACATCATTTACAACTCGGCTTAATGTTTCTCCCGTTGTTGTACCATCAAAATATTTTAGTGGTAATTTGTGAATTTTTTCTTCCGCTTCTTCTCGGAGTGAATAAACTGTTTTTTGTGCTACACTCGCCATAATATACTGTTGAATCCAGGCAAATAAGGAGCTGAATAAATACAGTCCGGCTAACAGCCCAAGAATCCGGAAAAGATAGTCAAAATCAATGCCGGCTCCAGGAATATTATTAAATTTTTCCATCAAGCCTTCGAAAATTTTTGTTGTAGCCATTCCAAGGATTTTTGGCCCAAGTATAGAAAAAACAGTACTTAATATGGATGCGATGAATACAGCCAGTAAGTTAAACCGGTAGGGAGCTAAATAACGAATTAATCTTTTTAACGTGCCTTTAAAATCCTTCGCTTTTTGAACCGGGGCCCCCATACCCCCGTGCGGCCCAAACCCTGGACCTTGACTTCTTGCACTTTTTTGATTACTCATGCTAATTCCTCCTCTGAGACTTGAGAAGAGACAATTTCCTGATAGACTTCACAGGTTTTTATAAGCTCCTTATGGGTACCGATACCCGCGATATTTCCTTCATCAAGAACAATAATTTGGTCCGCATACATGACAGTGGAAACACGCTGGGCAACAATTAATAGAGCTGCGTTTTCCGTTTCTTGTTTTAAAGCTGAGCGCAGTTTCGCATCTGTTTTATAATCTAATGCTGAAAAACTATCATCGAATAAATAGATTTCTGGTTTTCTTACGAGTGCTCTTGCAATGGAAAGGCGTTGTTTCTGTCCCCCTGAAAGATTGGTTCCTCCTTGTGAAATGGACGAATCCAAGCCTTTTTCCATTTTAACTACAAAATCATAGGCTTGGGCTGTTTTGATAGCTTGAAGCAATTCTTCATCTGTACTGTTTTCATTGCCAAATAATAAATTTTCTTTCACAGTGCCAGTAAAAAGGACTGCTTTTTGCGGAACGAGACCAATTTTCTCCCGCAAGGCCTGGAGTGTCATTTCTTTAATATTAATTCCATCAATAAGAATAGAACCGGAATCAATTTCGTAGAAGCGGGGAATCAGTTTGAGCAGTGTAGACTTTCCTGAACCTGTCCCCCCAATAATTGCTGTTGTTTCACCTGGTTTTACTTGAAAAGAGAGGTCTTTAAGAGCTGGAACCTCTGCTCCTGGATAGCTGAATGTTACATTTCTAAATTCTAAATAGCCTTTTTGAGTAGCAGCCACTGGACTTGTCGTTTCCTGCATGGCAGGCTGCATTTGCAGTACTTCGTGAATTCTTATAGCCGATGCAGAGGCACGTGGAATCAATACAAACATCATTGATAACATAATCATTGAGAACATGATTTGCATCGCATATTGAATGAAGGCCATCAGACCACCAACTTGCATATTCCCTTCGTCGATGCGAACGGCCCCGAACCAGATGATTGATATAACGGTATAGTTCATAATAAGCATTAATACTGGCATTAATAGTGCCATCATTTTATTGACTAGAATCGATGTATCCGTTAAATCAGCATTTGCCTGTTGAAATCGATTCTTTTCATAGACGGCTCGGTTAAAAGAACGAATCACTCTAATACCAGTTAGGTTTTCTCGTAGTACACGATTCACTTGGTCAAGCCGTACTTGAACGAGTTTAAACAATGGAATCCCTTTCCATACAATTAGTAGAATGACAGCAAAAAGAACGGGTATCGCAACTAGAAAGATTTTTGTCAGCTCGGCGTCTTGCGAATAGGCCATTATTATCCCGCCGATGGCCATAATTGGGGCTGTTACCATCATACGCAGAATCATATTGACAACCATTTGGACCTGTGTAATATCATTTGTCGTTCTTGTAATTAATGACGCAGTTCCAAATTGATCAAACTCTTGTAACGTAAAATTTTCAACATGGGAGAAAACTTTGTAGCGTAAGTCCTTACCAAAGGACATGGATATTTTTGCGCTATAGTAACTAGCTGCAATGGAGCAGAGGGTTCCAATGGCAGTAACTAGTAGCATCAAGCCGCCAATTTTCCAGATATAGGGGACATCTTGGTGGACAACTCCTTTATCAATAATGTCAGCCATCAATGTCGGCAAATATAGTTCTGATAAGGTCTGGAAAAAGATTAGTAGCAGTACAAGCACAATCAGAATTTGATACGGCCTTAAATAACGTATTAATTTCAGCAATTTAAATTCATCTCCATTTACTTTCGTCATAGACCTTACTTATCATACTATAAAAATTGGTACTAAAGTAAATTTCTAGGGTGTGGTGTTTGGGTGTTTTGCAGAGGCGAATGTGGCTGTGGAAATTACAAAAAGGGTGTCCATTGGATTACTAGAACACCCACGGAATTAGTTAAGTTTTTCATTGATGAGGATGTGAATGTGGAAGTCCTATAGTTCGAGCGGAACGTCCATACTTTCACCATTTGATCCAAAATGGCAACTTAAGCTGGGATTTGGTTAAAAGTAGTGGCCGAAACGGTGAAATAAAAGAGCTAGAGGGAACTCAACCTGGTTGATAGTGCCCGAGCAGGTGAAATAAAAGAGTTAGCGGGAACTAAACTTGGTTGATAGTG
>NZ_VYKL01000003.1 GCF_008710145.1 Niallia endozanthoxylica | reverse complement strand
CACGGGCTCTATCAGCCACCTATTGTTCCCATGCACTGGTTTCATATCCACGCATGGGCGCTATCAACCCTCGATTGTTCCCATGGACTGTTTGCTAATCACTGCATGGGCACTATCAACCCTTGATCGTTCCCAAAGACCATTTTCCCACCACCGCACAGGCACTATCAACCTTTCATTTCTTTACCTTGCCCTTGCAGAGTGGGACTCCTATTCTGACAGGTTTTCGTTCTATTATCATGCTCTTGTCAGAATCACTCCCCATTCTGACCGCTTTCTGTTTATTTAACTTAGGCTTGTTAGAATCAATACCTCTTCCGACAATTTCATGCTCACGCTTATTTGTTCCCCTTTTGTCCGAAAAGATTTGATTCCCTTAAACCAATCCAAAAACCGCCGGTATTATTGGTACGAATCAAGGTACCCTTAATACCGGCGGTTTTTCATCAGAAACTCTGCTATGCAGCTTTCCTTTCAACCAGTTCCGCTTTAACATTCACTTTTTCAATCATGCATCCGATAACAAATCCAAGCACACCAGGAATGATCCAGCCGAAGCCCATCGTTTGCATCGGAACAAAGGATAGGAATCCCGAAAGTGAGTTGTTTAAGAATGCAGTATTCACCATCTCAATTAAACTGAATACTCCAACAAGGCCGAGAGTCATGACATAAACCGGGCGTTTATTATATGGCAACCGATCATGCACCAGCCCCAAAACGATTAAACTAATCGCGATTGGATACAGTAAGCCCAGAATGGGAACAGACACTTTTAATATTTGTGACAGCCCGAGATTGGCAACAACACCGCTGACTGCACATAATAGGATGGCCCAATTTTCGTACGACAGCCTTGGAAAAATAGCAGAAAAATATTGAGCACAGGCTGTGATTAATCCAATACAAACACTTAGGCAAGCTAAGGTGAAAATTAATCCCAATACAACCGTTCCGCCCTGTCCAAACAATTGATGCATGATTGTACTTAAGACAATCGCACCATTGTCTGCATTCCCAGGAATGGAAGCGGACGCGCCCAGGTACGCAATAATGACGTAACAAAAAGCTAAAAGCAGGCCGCAGATTAATCCAAATAAGGTTAAATATCTAACCTGCAATGTTTTATTATCTATCTTTTTACTGCTAAAAATAGTCGTAAAGACAATTCCGCAAATTAACGCTCCAAGTGCATCCATTGTTTGATATCCATCTAAAAAACCTTTTGCAATCGGGATCTCCTTATACGATAAAGCAGCTTCTTTCAAACCAGGTAAATCCGTAAATAACGCCTTAACAGCAACGATTCCAATTAATATTAATAATGAAGGTGTTAAAATTTTCCCAAATCGGTCGACTAATTTAGATGGCGATTTGGCAAACCAAAAGACGATGCTAAAAAATAAAACGGTATAAACCAAAAGTCCAATTGGTGAAGACTCGATTGAATTTGGCAAAAAAGGCTTTGCCCCCATTTCGTACGCAAGACTGCCAGCACGCGGAATAGCCAGGCCAGGTCCAATCGCTAAATAAATAGCCATTGGAAAAAGCAAGGCAAAAATAGGATGCACACGATTGACTAGATGGTCTAATGACCCTGATTTTGCAATGGCAATCATACCGAGTACAGCTAGACCTGCATCAGAAATAATAAATCCAGCAACAGCCTGCCAAACATTTTCCCCTACAGCTTGGCCCAAATAAGCGGGAAAAATTAAGTTCCCAGCACCGAATAGCATGGAAAATAACATAAAGCCAAGAAACATGATGTCTCTATTGGTTAATTTATTCAATCAGTCCACCCCGAATATTATTTTAAAATATTTTTTATTTTATCAGATATCCAATTTTCATTAAATAGCCTATGAAAAACTACCTATATTTTTCATTTTTATTTACAGAATTAGGACCTCGTTTTAGTAATGTTTTCACCTCTATACCTGAATTACCCGAAAATTTGTCGAAAATTTGTCACAAAAACTATAAAAATATTGCAAGAACGTATTATTTTAGACATAATAATTAGAATAGTATAGCTTTTTCATGATATAGATGTACTGGAATGGAGATTGCATAAATGAATAATAAAACAAGCTCTATCAGGGGAATCATTAGTATTTCGTTCATCATTTTAATGGTCAGTACACTTCTGACTATAGGATATATTATTTTTTCTAGTTGGAAGGAATCCTCGGAAAATATTATATTAAAAATGGAAAATGCTTCAAATAAAGATATTCTAAAAAAAATTGAAGAACTAATTTATCTTCCATATACATTGAATGCCATCAATCATAATGTCCTTGAAAATGAAATTGTCGACATGAGTAATGAGACTGAGCGAGATGCTTTCTTTGCCAGCATCGTTGAGTCCAGCGATGAAAATATCTACAGCATTAGCTATGGTTTAGAAAATGGCGATTATTACGGTGCCCGGAGAAATGAGAACGGTGACATACAAATTTATAAAAGCAACAATGAAACAAATGGGCATTCTCAATATTACTCGATAACAGAGGATCTAACAGAAGGACAGTTTGTAGAGGACGCGGGACAGTTTGACCCTCGTACAAGACCTTGGTATAGCCTGGCAAAAGAGGCAGGTAAACCAATTTTTTCTCCACTTTACAAGCATTTTGTCAAGGATGACCTAGTACTTACCTCTGCCTATCCTATTTATAATAGAGAAGGAATTTTTCAAGGTGTATTAGGCACACGTATCACCCTTTCTAGTCTAAACGACTATTTGAAGGAAATCCTTGCAGATCGATCGGCAACAGCCTATGTCATTGAAAGAACCACAGGGGAATTGGTAGCCAATTCACTTGACCTTCAATCGTTTCAATCCCTTTCTGACGGCACTTTTAAAAGGATTTCGATCGACACGATTGATGACAAAGACGTCTTGGAAGCCTATGAACTTTATAAAAGTACAGATGAAACAAAAGTGATTAAAAAAACGAATGAGGGAAACCTTCATATTAAACTAACAGAGTACAAGCTCGACGGAGTTGATTGGCTCATCATTACCACAATACCAGAAAGTCAATTAACTTCTCAAATTAATCAAAATATTACAACAGCTATTCTACTATCCATCATGGCTATGCTTATATCCATGATTATTTATAAAAAAGTAACAGATATTATTTTAAAACCAATACACAACCTAATCTGGTCCGCTGAGAAATTCTCACAAGGCGACCTGCTGCATAGAGCCGAAATCTACAAGAATGATGAGATTGGAAAGCTGTCCCGTGTATTCAATAACATGGCAGAACAATTATATAAACATATCAATCATCTGGAGGAAAAGGTAAAAGAACGAACCACCGAAATTGAAAAGACAAATAAAGAGTTAAGCGCGGCAAAAATAGAAGCAGACAAAGCCAATAAAGCCAAAAGCGAATTTCTAGCTAATATGAGTCACGAAATTCGCACACCTTTACACGCAGTCATTGGCTTGAGTGAGATGCTGCAAACGACGATTAAAGATGAACAACAGCAAAACTATATTAAAACCATTAACAATGCAGGAAATAGTCTACTGCTAATTATTAACGATATTCTCGACCTTTCAAAAATTGAAGCAGGAAAAATGGAAGTGCAGTATAAACCGATTAAGCTTCATGCGATTTTTAAAGAAATTGAAACGATTTTCATGCAAAAGATCCAACAAAAAGAGATGACATTCTTAATAGACTTTCCAAGTGATATTCCTGAAACCATTCTGCTTGATGAAGTAAGAATTCGGCAAATCCTATTAAATCTTGTAGGGAATGCCATTAAGTTTACAGAGAAAGGCTATGTGAAGTTATCCATAGAAGCGAAGCCTTCAAACACAGGTAACAGAGCCCTTATCGATTTGCATCTCTCTGTACAAGATACTGGCATTGGAATTCCTGAAACCGAAAGAGAAAGAATATTTGAAGCCTTCACCCAAATTTCAGGACAAAGCATTAAAAAATATGGCGGTACCGGCCTTGGACTTTCTATTACAAAAAAATTAGTCGAACTGATGAACGGGAAGATTTCGGTTGAAAGCGAAGTCAGCAAAGGCAGCGAATTTCATATTGAATTTAAAAATGTCAGGATTGCAGACTGTGTACTGCTGCCAAACGAGATGCCCCCTGCTGCCTATAAGAAAGATCAGTTTGTCGATACAACCATTCTTGTCGTGGACGATATTGAGAATAACCGCTATTTATTAAAAGAATATCTTTCAAAAGCTGGAATTCGTGTACTTCTAGCTGAAAATGGATTTGAAGCTCTTAAAGTGTGTGAGTTTGAAAAGCCGGATTTGATTATAACTGATTTAGTTATGCCCGTTATAAATGGGGTTGAACTCTCTAGGACACTTCGAGAAAACCCTCAAACGGCCCATATTCCTATCATCGGTATCAGCGCCGATTTGCCTAAAGACCATCCGTTTGATGGATTTCTACTGAAACCTGTTACAATTGACGAAGTTTACAGCCAAATTTCACCATTTATTCAGAAGAAAACGGTCAGTAACCAGAGCGGTTTTCTTTATCATCTTAATGCTAACATGGATAAAGACACACTATCCCCTGAAGTAGCTGCTGCTATAAAGGAACAATTGAATCCATTATTAAAAAAATTAGAAACATCCATTATTATCAGCACAGTAAAACGTTTGGCCCAACTGTTAATTTCATTAGGAGACGAACATCAATCGGAGCTGCTCACATTTTTAGGAAAAGAGCTAATGAGTTATGCAGAATGTTACGATATTATTCATATCAAGTTAACATTAAAATCTATTGAAAAAATACTAGTAAAGGAACATTAATTCATATGGAAAATAGAAGCAATGATCTAGTATTAATCGTTGATGATAACCCCAATAACATTCAAGTACTTGCGACTAGCCTGGCGGAGTGCGGGTACGAGCTTGGAATTACGCAGAATGCTCAAGAGGTGTATCAATTTCTCGAAGAAAACACACCAGAGCTTATTTTATTAGATGTAGAAATGCCTGATATTGATGGATTTGATGTATGCAGGACAGTTAAAGCGGATCCAAGATTTAAAGAAATTCCAATTATCTTTTTAACTGTGAAAAGCGAGCCCGAGGATATTGTCAAGGGGTTTGAATTAGGGGCTGTTGATTATATAACGAAGCCCTTCAACCGAACAGAACTCATTTCAAGAGTAAGGACCCATATTGCCCTCAAGCAATCAAAAGATGAACTAGTCCAGAAAAATCATGAACTTGAAAACCTTTTACAGGCTAGAAAAAGACTTGAAGAAGAAAAAGACTTGTTAACAAAGAAACTGCTAGAGCATTATGAACAACTGGAACAAACCGTAAAGGAACGAACAAAAGAACTCGCAGCTGCTAATGAAAAAATCAGCAAAATTATAGATAGTATTACAGATGGTTTCGCTGCAGTGGATAAAAATTGGAAGTATATTTATGTGAATGATCATCATACTTTTCCAGAAAATCAAACAGCAGAGGATATGATAGGAAAAAACATATGGGAGGTTTTCCCAAAATTAGTCGATACATTAACATATCGAGAATTTCATCGATCCATGATCGAAAGAATTCCTCTCCATTTCGAAACCCCGTCCCATTATAGTGATGCCTGGTTTCTTATAAATGTCTATCCATTTGAGGACGGAATTTGTATTTTCGTTAAGGATATAGCTGAAAAGAAAAAATATGAACAAGAAATGAAGCGCTTATCAGGTCTACAATTAATCGGCCAAATGGCAGCAGGTATCAGTCATGAGATTCGAAATCCAATGACGACAGTACGCGGATTTTTACAGATATTGAGTGAAAAGGAAGAGTGCGTTAAGTTCAATGATTACTTTACACTAATGATTGATGAACTTGACCGTGCGAATTCCATTATTACGGAATTTCTCTCCATGGGTACAATAAAGACAAATAATTTGGAGGAGCTTAATTTAAATTCTATCATCAACGACCTATATCCCTTACTTCATGCGAATGCACTTAACCAAAATAAAGAAATCAAAATAGAAACTTCTAAGATTCCTAATTTACTATTGAATCGGAATGAAATCCGTCAATTAATTCTAAATCTATACCGTAATGGCTTAGAAGCTATGGGAGAAGGAAAAGAGCTGACAATTAGAACTTATAGGGAGAAAGAACAGGTTGTACTCGCTATTCAGGACCAAGGAGAAGGAATTAAGCCTGAGGTGTTAGAAAAATTAGGCACTCCCTTTTTCTCAACAAAAGCTAATGGAACCGGATTAGGGCTAGGTGTCTGTTATGCCATTGCTGCCCGCCACCATGCAAAAATTGATATTCAAACAGGAGCAAACGGCACAACCTTTTTCATAAGATTTCAGAGGAACGGCCACCTCACTCCACTTGCCTACTCTTAGTCTAGAGAGCATGAAAATGCCCCACCGAAAGATATGATGGGGCATTTTCAATGATTTTACGGAAGATATTTTATTTTGTCTTCAATAATCGTTCTTTCTTTTGGCTGACTAACTTCATCCGGATAACCTACCCCAAATACACCAATCACATCATAACCATCTGGAACACCTAAAATTTCACGTTTTTGCAGATTATTTCCCAAAGATGACCAGAAAGTACCAACACCCTCAGCCCATGCGGCTAAGTTAAAGTTTTGGACAAAGCATGCTGTAGCCAGAATATTTTCATAAGTTTCAACCTCTGTGGCACCATGCTTGGATAACACAGCAAGTACTACAGGTGCATTCCAGAAATCAGCTTTATGATTTAACTGTGCTCTTGTCTCCTGCCCAACTATATAGACTTCCCAAGGTTCAGTCATTCTATGATTAGGAGCCATTGTACCGGCCTGCAGCCATTTGTTGATTTGCTCCATATCGATTGGGTCTGATTTGAAACTTTTTATATTACGGCGAGAATAAATGATATCTAAGATTTCCAAAATAGTTCCTCCCTTTTTGTTCGTGCTTTCTTTCGAATAAATTTCCAGACTATCCATTACATAAATAGATACTATCAACGTATATAATTGTATACGAAAAGTCAAAGAAGTTGTCTCAAATATCATTTAACGTTTACGCTTAATTAAAAAGGCCTTATCCGATTTTTCAAATCCAATTCGAGGATAATAGTCTACTGCATTTGGTGCTGAAACTAAAAGTAAGGCTACCTCATCACCAAGCTTTTCCTGAATACGTCGAACAAGCTCCTTCCCAATTCCACTGCGTTGATATTGAGCATCCACAGCAAGGTCTGACAAATAGCAGCAATAGGAATAGTCCGTTATGGCTCTTGCTATGCCAACCAGTTGGCCGTTGTTTCTCGCTGTTACAATTATATCTGCATGATCAATCATACGTTGAATACGTTCTAAATCATCAACTGGGCGTGTAATGCCTGACTTTTTAAAGACATCCGCCATTTCCTCAGCGTCAAGCTTTTGAACAAACTCATAGGTAATTTGCATACTTCCGCTCCTTTTCTCAATGAATAGGCACACCCGTACTAATTCGCCAAACGGATTTTTCTATCCTGCACATTCAACTGGTATGCACTATCTTATTGAATATAGGAGACCTCCTCCGAGTAATGACAAACATGGTTACTCTTCTCACTTTAAGAAATCCCTCACTAAAAAAACCCGTAGAAATATTTTATTCTCCACGGGGTTTTCACAGATTCTCTCTATAACAAGGTCGTGCGGCCATTCCTGCATCTGCTATTTTACATGTTGCATTAGCGTTTCCGGGTCAAAACCGAAGACCCAATGGCCATTTACATTTGTCTGCGGTACACCCATCTGCCCAGTTTCTTCAACTAGCTCATATGCCGCATCTAAATCTTCCTGTACATTTACTTCTTTGTAGTTAAGTCCTTGAGCCTCAAGGAATTGTTTCATCATTGTACAGTACGGACAAGTATTAGTTGAATAAACAGTAATATCATTCATTATGCATACCTCCTTTTGTTTTATACCTTATGGCTATGTTAACGAACAATGTTGATTAGTCAGACTTTTGACTCATCCGTGAGAAATGTTCATTTCTCACAGATGCACTGTTAATAAACAAAGCTTACCTTATAGAAAATGTAAGCCTTTCGAATCACCCTGTCAATTGTTCAGCTTTTATTAAGCTCCGATTCTGTTATTATGTCTTCTCAATCCTATTGAACTGCCAATTGGAGTTTTCTGATATAACTCTTTTGTTTCTATTATTCAGAAATATTTTTATAGACCCTAAATAAAAAAATAAGGAGAGCATTTCTTAACCAATGCTCTCCCTTCTATATTTTCTAGGTACGGTACTTTAATTGCTCGTCCTATTTACTACAACTTAAACCGTTTAATAAGTTCATTCAGTTCTTCAGCCAGCTCGCCTAGATTGATGGCGCTTCTAGCCACTTCTTCCATTGAACTGCTCGTTTGCTGGGTCGATGCAGACACCTCTTCCACCCCTGCTGAAGATTCTTCCGCTGCGGAGGCTATTTCGTGAATGGCACGATTAAGTTCAGTACTTGTTGATGCCATATCATATAGATTTTTCGAAATACTGCTGATACTTTGTACCATTTCTGTTACGGATAGGCTGATGCCAGTAAAAGTATCTGCAGTGGTCTCCATTTGCGTTTTTCCTTGCGCAACTTCAGAAAATACATCTTCTAGCGATTTAGTGACTAATTGAAAACCACCTTGGGTAGCTTGAACAATATTAGTAATTTCTGTAACAGATTTAGCCGTTTGTTCAGCTAGTTTTCTCACTTCCTCTGCTACTACAGAAAATCCTTTACCGTGCTCCCCTGCTCTTGCTGCTTCAATTGCTGCATTTAATGCCAAAAGATTCGTTTGATCTGCAACATCTTTTATAATATAGACTAATTTAGATATTTCATGTGATTGCTGTTGTAAATCATTTACCTTTTGAACAGATTCCTTTACAATTTGATCTAATTTGGTCATTTGTGAAGTAGAAGCATTCATTAATCCGCTGCCAGTTTGAGTCATATCAAGAACCTTATGCGAGGATTGTTGAATTTGCTCCCCATGCTCATTGGCTTCTTGTACCTTTTTAGAAAAAGCAGACACAGAAATGGAAAGCTCATTGGAATGATTCGCCTGCACCTCTGAACCAGCAGCCAATTCTTCCATGATTGATGCGACCTGCTCCGTACCCGTGGCCACTTCATTAGCAGATTGCGTTAATTCCTCACTCTGATTCGATAATAAATGAGAAGCATGTGAAATTTGATGGACCATGGATTTTAATTTTGTTTGCAGGTCATTCATAGAGTGAGCTAAATTTCCAATCTCATCTTTTGATTTAATTTGCAGCGGTTGCCCGCTCAAATCCGCTTCAGCAAGTGCATTCATGCGTACTGTAACCGATTGAATTGGCTTTGCCATCCTGTTGGCAAATAACCAACTGACAAAAATACCAATAATTAATGTAATTCCAGCCATTTTTAAAAGAGTCGTTAAAATACCTTTAGCAGACTCATTAAAATCTAGCATAAAGGTACTTGCATTAACAACCCAACCCCAATGCGGGTCTGTCTTTGAATAGGTTACTTTCCTTTCAATCTTATTGTCTTTGCTCGGCAGAGGTCTTTCATAGTAAACAAACCCGCCATCGTTATTCCCGGCTTTGACCATCTCTTGAACATATGCAGAACCCTTGGAATCTTTATCGTTCCAAAAATTTTGTCCTTCCAAGCTTGGATGCGCAATTTGAGTTCCTTTTTGATCTAGTACAAATAGAAAACCATTCTCTCCTAAATCAATGTTCTTATTTATTGGACGGGTTCCATCGGGCTTTTTTTCACCTAAAATCGAGGTTTTCACTTTTTCCTGCGCTTGTTCTAATGTAATAGTCCCCTGTTCAACCTCTTCATTTAAAGAATCAATCATGCTAATGGTCATTTCAACATTATTTTTTAAATTCTTTTTTCCGATTTCATCTAAACTAGTTTTACTAATCTGATAGCTTATGAGACTAGCAGTGAGTAAAGGAACGGATAGTAATAGAATGGAAATCAAAATCAATTTCGACTTAATGGACGAAATCATTCGTATTCTTTTCATCTTTGGTCAAATTCCCTTCTGTATTAGTTTTTCGTCTATTATAGATTTGTCCCTTTGTTTAATGGGGTAAAACAACGGCAATGAAAAAGGTTGAATAAACCATTCGGAACTTTATATGTTTTTAGAATATTTAATCTAAACCTATTCTAATATAATTCTCCATTAACAAATAGAGTTTTTCTTTACTATCTTTAAATATATTTTACATGTAATTTAATAAACTTCAATAAATTAGTTCTTTTTTCACAAAGACTTTTTTCATGATTTAAAAAGGGAATTTTCCCCTTTTTCCAAAATAAAAAGCTTACTCAAGAGAGTAAGCTTAGCTTCCAATATAAACACTATCACAAGTGTTAGCCTTAGGTTCATAATAGCAATGTTGTTTAAACTGTCCGGAATGAGGTTGGCCATACCATGTAGGAGGACACGGGGCATACGGATTAAAATACCAAAGGGAATATTTTGATGGGTGTTCTCTCCAATGAGTTAAATTCTGTCTCGCTAATCTCCTTTCAGCCTCTCTCGCTCTTTGATAAAATACATTTCCTTTTTGAACAGCTTCAAAAGAGAAATTTCCTCCTTGCACTTGATAAATAACTTGCGAAACCGTTCTTACATCTTTAAAGTCTAAACAATCTGCTTTCACACGATTAACAATGACATTTCCGACCATTAACATTCCCAGTTTACCTTCACCTTCAGCCTCTGCTCTCATCATCCTTGCCATTAAATCAATGTCCGAGCTGTTGTAACTGATTCTTGCCATTTTTCCACCCCCAAAGTAGATAGTATGAAATATAACCTGCATTCATGCAGGCCATTTCAAAAAGACCAAAAGACCAAAGGGACAGGTTCACCGTCCCCATTTGTCTCAAACTTTGGGTCACGGTGCCTGTCCCTAAATCCCATCCTAATGAAATAACTTTGGATGTCTCTCTGATCGCACACTCTACAGCCATATTTTTCTAACTAACCAAAAAACAATTCCTAAGAGCAAAATACTAGAAATAACATAAAAAATGGTCCTCTGTGATGAAAATGGATCCTTTTCATACTCCGCTGCCATTAATTGCAGTGATTTCTTTTCACTATTCCCTTTACTTTCAGAATCCTTACCTTCACTTTCAGAATCTTTATCAGGTAAAACATCAGAAAGATTAACTGTCTCAAAATCTTCCGGTTCAGAAGTTAATTCAGGGTTGCTGTTTTCATTAGAAGCCGAGTTCATGTTTGATTGATCTTCAAAACTTACCGTTAAATCGGCAGTTGATGCTGAATCCTGTTGGCTCTTTGTTTGTCGTTCTTCCTGCTGTTTTGGCTGTGTTTTGGATTCCGGTTTTGGTGTTGGTACTGGTACTGGCTTTGGAGCCGGTTTTGGTGTTGGTACTGGTACTGGCTTTGGAGCCGGTTTTGGTGCTGGTACAGGTGCTGGTTTTGGAGCCGGTTTTGGTACTGGTGCTGGCACTGGTTCCGGTGCTGGCACTGGTTCCGGTGTTGGTGCTGGTTCCGGTGCTGGCACTGGTTCCGGTGCTGGCACTTGTTCCGGTGTTGGTGCTGGTTCCGGTGCTGGCACTGGTTCCGGTTCCGGTGCTGGCGCTGGTTCCGGTGTTGGTGCTGGTTCCGGTGCTGGCACTTGTTCCGGTGTTGGCGCTGGTTCCGGCGCTGGCGCTGGTTCCGGCGCTGGTGCTGGTTCCGGCGCTGGCGCTGGTTCCGGCGCTGGTGCTGGTTCCGGTATTGGCGCTGGTTCCGGTGCTGGTGCTGGTTCCGGTATTGGCGCTGGTTCCGGTATTGGCGCTGGTTCCGGTGCTGGTTCTTGTTCTTGCACTATTATTAATTCCGGCTCAGTTGTTACTGCTGGAATTAAAACCGCTGCAGATACTTGGTTATTCCCACTATTAAACCAAATACTTCCTATCATTATCACAATAAAAGTTAGGAACAAATAAAAGCTTTTTCTTATTGTTTTTGTTCTCAATTGTATTCGTATTCCCCTGTTTAACATAAACATTCTTATAAATCTCCCCCCCTTTCTAGTAATCTTCATTCCATTAATTAACTAAGTTACTCTGTCATTTTAACAGAATATTCACAACCAAACTACTATTAGGACCATAAGAGTGGGTTTCTTATCGTTTATCACTGCTTTAAGAAAAATTCAAGCCTTTTCGAAAAAATCGTGAACTATTGAGCAGAAATTCTCAGATGTATGCGGGATTTATTAAATAACTTTCGATTGATGATCGGAATTGAGTAAATAACTCAGCCTGTACCAATTGTCATTAATGATACAGGCTTTCCCCTTTATTACCCAGTAGTTCTCTGTGGTGAACTTCATGTAAAGGTCCCTCAGACCATTTTTCCTAATAATCTAGTTCAAGATACCGCTCTCTAAGTCCCTAAAATTTCTCATAACATACAGATGCAAGGGAGCCGGCAACAAGAATGGTTATAGTTGAGAATACTACACTTTGAAGACCCAATGTTTGGTAACCTAAAAGAACGATTACCACGTCAATAAAGGCAATAATTATTCCAATATTAATCGGTGTCATTTTTGCCAAAAAATAAGCGATTAAGTCCGTTCCGCCAGTGCTTGTCTCATATCGAAGCATTAAGCCGACGGCGATTCCACAAATGGCCCCGCCTAAAATAGCACTTAGCCAAATCGGGAGAATAAATTGATAAGGGGCAAGTACATCAATAAAAATGGCCGTTACAATCATTCCATAAACACTGCCATGAAACTGTTTTCGGTCTTTTATCCAGGCATAGATGATTAACGGAATACTTAATATCGCTGACCAAAGGCCGGCTGGAATATCAAAATAGTAATGAAGAATAAGCGCAATGCCAATAATTCCTCCGTCTAGTAACTGATGAGGTACCAAAAACCCATTAATCCCAATTCCAAGCAAAAGGCTCCCGAGTACCAACGCTATCATTCTAGCAAGTATTTTTATCCACCTCATTTCGTTCATTCCAAAAGCCTCATCTTCTAATAGGTATGAAACAAGTCAATAACATATTCGTTATTAATCGGCCAGAGATTCCCCCTATAAAACAGAAGGGGGGTCCCTAACCCTATTTCTCATCATTGTTCCAAGGCTCGGTACCTGTACCTGCATCAAACACATCCTTCTATTCTAATCCCTGCCGGAATAAGATAACAAAATAGAGTATAAAACGGAGGTAAAATCATTGGGGGAATTTCTCAATTTTGTTCATCAAGGTTACAAATACAAGCTATATGTCCCAGGAGAATATCATATAGAAAAACAATATCCGTTATTGGTGATGCTGCATGGGTGCGGGCAAAATCCGGATGACTTCGCTGCGGGTACAAACATGAACGAACAGGCTGAAAAGGAAAATTTCCTTGTCCTCTATCCTGATATGAACCATCCATTACATCCAAGGGACCCGGCCGGATATAACCCCTTTGGCTGCTGGAACTGGTTTTTAGATAAAAACCAACACCGCGATGAGGGGCATCCAAAGCTCATCTATGAGATGATTCATGAGGTGAAAAGTGAGTACAACATTGATTCCAATAAAGTGTACGCTGCTGGGTTATCAGCAGGCGGATCACTTGCCTGTATTCTGGGAGTTACATATCCTGATGTTTTTAGCGGTATCGGAATTTGTTCAGGACTGGCCTATGATGCTGCCAATGTATTTTTTCTAACCGACCCAATGGCTGAAGAAGCGAAGACAAAGATGGAAAAAGGAGTGACTGACCCATATGAATGCGGAAACAGTGCATTTCAAGAGATGGGTGAATATAAGAAAAAGATGCGTGTCATTGTTTTCCACGGGATTTGTGATACAACGGTCCACCCTATTAACGGACTGCAGGTTATCACTCAATGGGTTCAAACTAATTTTCTCATTGAAGGAGGAATAGGTCTCGCTGATGTTACCCCTGCTAAGGTCAAATCAGATATCATAAATGGGAAAAGCTATACCCGGCATGTCTATCATGATAAAAAAGATGAGCCATTATTGGAACTTTGGATGATTGATCAAATGGGGCATACCTGGTCAGGGGGAAACCCAAGCGGTTCTTACACAGACTCCGCTGGTCCCAACGCAACAGAAATCATATGGAACTTTCTCCATTCACACCAACAACAGACTAAAGAAAAACGAATCGATACTCCAGTCAAACAACTAAGCAAGAAACCAGTTAAGTTATTGCCTCCCCCTCAAGATCCATCACCAGGAGAACTGCCTTCCATTACAACGGTTCAGCAGCCGGACCATATTCTTATCCTACCTTCAGTCACCACTCCGGTTCAAACTGCAACTGAAAAACCGACTGAAACAGCCGCCAATCCTTCGACTGAAGCAACAGTCAAAACCAAGGACGAATCACCAGGAGAAACACCTAAAAAGAACTTTCTAAGCACCCTGCTTTCAAAACTAATAAAAAAGAAAACAAAATGAAACGGTTCTCGCGGGTCACTTTAACAGTTTTAGACCCGTCCCTCCGTTTCCTTCAAGCAGGCAATCGGCAATTTACACGAAAAAGAGCACATGACAGTTTTAGCTGCTTGTGCTCTTTTGTTATTATGACAACATTCTTATCAATTTAGTTTTTTCATCATATTTAGGAAGACTTATGTGAAAAAGGGTCCCATTCCCCTGTACACTTTTCACTTCTATTTTCCCGCCAATTCCTTTTATAATTCTAAAGGCAACCATCATTCCCAAACCCGTTCCATTTTCCTTTGTCGTAAAAAAAGGTTCACCTAATTGATCAATTTGCCGCTGGGTCATCCCGATGCCCTCATCTTGAATGGTGATATTGACATTAGATATCCCATCATCATCTAAAGTAATCCTTATTTCTCCGCCGCTTGGCATCGATTCAATCCTATTTTTTAGTATATAGATTAAACATTGCTCCATTTTTTTCCGTTCTCCGAGGACAAAACAATCATTATTCTCTAAAAAAGACGTACTTACTTTAACCTTATTCTCCTCTGCTACAGGAGCAAGCACTGCCATCCCCTGCTGAATAGCTTCAGGAATCCAAATCTTCTCTTTCCCTTTAGGGGCTGGATTTGCAAAGGTCAAATAATCATCAATAATGTTTATCGCTTGATCTAACTCTTGTTCTGCTATTTTCAAATATTGATTTCTTGTCTCAATAGAAATCTTTTCATCTGACAGAAGCTGAATAAATCCCTTCGTTGCGGTAAGAGGATTTCCTATTTCATGAGAAAAGCTTGCTGCAAGATGACTTGCCACATCTAGCTTCTTTTCTTTGATTGATTTATGCAACAAATGAAAATTAATCAGAATAATCTCAGTTAAAAGAGTCGCAATGACCATTCCAATCACACTTATAAACCAATGTTCAATGCCGATTTTCAGTAAATTAGTTCCAAATATGTTCATAAAAAGCGCTGAAAAAACTAACGAGAGAAGGATTAATACACTATTTAGTACTACTTTCTGTTTTAATGATTTTTTTAAATAATAATCTGATAGTAAACCTGCACAAATAGTCGTTAGGATTAAAATGATAGAAGAAGTATAAAATACATCTCCACCCATTAAATATCGAGTGATGAACATGACAGCCAATAAGACAAAGCCTACTTTATATCCTCCATATAACGTTCCGAGAATCAAAGGGATTCTGCGAAAATCTAAAAAAAGAGGCTGCATTAAGGCAATAGGAAAGGTCATGCACAAAACAATGGATAATATTGGAAATATAGCAAACATCCACTTTTTAACCCATTTAAATTGATAATTATAATGTAAAAGATAGAACAATTGCCATACAAATAGAGGAAACAAAACGGATAGAAAGCTGATAATTAAGTTTTTTGTATAAAGGTCCATGCCACTGCCCCAAAATTCATTTTATTCATCTTACCATTCAACATAACAAAAGATAGAGCCTGCTTACTGCATGACTCTATTCTTTGTCGAAAAACCGATTAAGAGTGTGGCGTCAAGTTACCTGTCCCCACATCCGGTTGCCCATTGGAGGTCTCTGTTCCCCTAATACCGCCTTGAATTTCTTGATGCCTGGAAATAGCCATATCCATTATGCATCTAAAAATTTTCAAAGCATATTCTGAGTTTAAACCATTCTTTTCAGAGAGTAGGATTAGTTTATCAAACTTTTCAGACTCACGAATGGTGTCTTGGGCCATAAGGTTATTGGCAGCCTTATAGATTCCAACTTTTTCTGTTAATTCAAACCTTTTAGACAGTAATTTCATTAATTCACTATCCACTTGGTCAATGCTATTTCTTACATCCTCTAGATTTATATTTTCCATATATTCCTCCAACTGTTTTTTCTTTATTATAACTGCTCTAAAGTAAAAATAGATAAAAATACCTCCAATTTAAAGGTGTTTTTATCCGAAAATTCAAATATTATTTTAACACAGTAATTATTATCGAAGTATTAGAAATATTTTACAAGTTAATTGTTCTTAATATAATTCCCACAATGATATTAACCAATAAAATTTCTAATAACCATTTTATGTACTGTTCCCTTAAGAAAAACATTTCCTTTTTCCGGCAATCCAAGTCCATCTTGAAACAAAAAGTCTCTTATGAATTCCCCCTATGCACTACCTGAAGAATTTGTTGTACCAAGCCTTTTGCATCGTCTGCTTCAATCGTTGTTAACTGAATCCGGCAAAATGGCTGCACCCTGCATTTCAAACAACGCCTGAAGCAATCAACGACACGAACTTCCACTTCATCTTGATAATTCTGCCGAAGACTCTTAATGGCTTGATCGGCATCGGTGAATTCAACATTCCTTTCACAAAACATAGCCACTCTCATTCTCTTGTTCTCCTTGTGGATAAAAATGTAAAATGGACCATTATAGAAATCTTTCGTTTCAATAACGGTCCATTTTCCTATACTAGCCTAAAAGGGACGACCGTCCTTTAAGAGCCTTCACCTTTATTTTTGAGTATATTGCGCAAATTGAATATCCAATGTCCGAAGATACGTTTGCAGACCGGCATCTTGAATCGGGATAATAAAGGCTTCTTCCCCGGATTCGTTATGATGGGAGTGCCACAATCCAGGAGGTGTGACAAAAGCCTTTCCTGTAACCCAATCAATGCGAATCGGATCAATAATTTCCTGGGTTACCGGATCGATTTTATCTCCAACCAATGTATACGTACCTGGTGCCGCATACGCTACAAAATCAAGAGCGACTGATTTATGACTGTGCGGTGCTTGGTTGGATCCTACAGGAACGACCCCAAACATCGCCCAAAGAACATGTGTAATCGTTAGGGTTTGATCAAACTTTTGATTGTTTAGTAGAATGGAAATACGATTCTTTAAATGGGCATCAGGTGCATTAGCTACCTCATCCAATTTTGCCTTTGCTGCTTCAGCAGTATATAGGGTCGGTTTGAAACGCGCTTCAGTTGCTTTTACACCAAGGTAATCAAGCAGCGGTGTGTCTAAAATATAGTAGATGGTTGTATTTTCTTTGGCCTTGTGCCGGCTGATGGATCCGGATGGCAGTGTTAGAAAGTCACCTTTCTTCCAATGAATTGTTTCACCATTTACCTCTGTGCTGCCCGCACCGGAGATAATATAGTACAATTCGCTTGTTGCATTTGGTTGTGTTTGAATGGAATCGCCTTCATTAATACGGATAAAATTAGCAAGCAATGATGGGCTTGTTGCCGGATAATCTGTTTTTAAGTCTTCAGAAAGGTCTAACGTAACAATCCGGGTTTCTCCTGAGTTATATAATTCCGGTGCAAATTCTTTTGCCGGAATTGGGCTGATAATCCCGCTTCCAATCGGATCTGCTGCAGTTGTATATTCATAAAAACGAGCATCCCCAGTCCAGTTTTCATTAACTTCTCCCACAATTAATTTCCCCGATTCTATATGGTTTGACATGTGAATTCCCCCTATCACCGTGTTGGTTATATCTTAACTTGATTAAGTACAAATGTTAAATATATAATTGATATCACTATTATATATTTTCGAAATAATTGAAAAAAAGGTGATTCCTATGGAACTTCGACAACTGCAATATTTTGTTGCTGTTGCTGAAGAATTGAACTTCAGCCGCGCAGCAGAACGTTTGTGTATTTCACAGCCTCCCTTAAGCATACAAATTCAAAAGTTAGAAAATGAATTAGGAATTCCTCTCTTTTATCGAAATAACCGGCAGGTCGAATTAACCGATGCTGGAAAATTGTTTTCGGAAGAAGTGCAGAAAATATTCTCCCATCTTCAGCGTGCGGTCGAGAATGCTCAGCGTACTCATCACGGTGAGCTCGGAAAACTCAATGTTGGTTTTGTTGGTTCGGCTACCTACGATATCCTTCCCTCCGTACTAAGAGAATTTCGCAGCTTATATCCAGATGTTCAAGTTCACCTTTTTGAAATGTCCACACCAGTACAAATCGAAGCCTTACGAGAGGAGGAAATTGATATTGGAATCTTAAGACCGCCGGTAAACAGCGATGCATTGTGTACGGAAATTGTATCGACCATGCCATGTGTGTTGGCAGTCCCCAAACAGCATCCACTAGTAGAAAAGAAAAATCTCACTCTTTCCGATCTTAGTCAGTATCCTTTTGTCATGTTATCTAGGAAAACATGGGCAGGTCTCTATAATGAAATCCTAGCACTATGTAACCCAATCATTCATCAGGAAGCACTTGAGTTCCAAACTGTAATCGGCTTAGTTGCTGCCGGGTTGGGAATTTCCATTGTTCCCCAATCAGCGATTAATTTACATACACAAGATGTCGTTTATTTGGATTTTAATAATCAATTACCCACTGCTTCTATGGGTATTTCTTGGCGTCAAAACAACCAATCACCTTTAGTAAAAGCCTTTATTAAAATTGTGAAGGAAGCAAGGGAGGGAAATCTCAACAGAACACGGGGACAGGCAATTTAATCCAGTCCAATTTGATTCGAACTTTGGGTCGTGGACCTGTCCCAGTGTCATATATTCAAAATATGATAAATATTCTAGAGAGAAATAATTCCCATAAAGATACCTACAATGATATAAATCAATAGTATCCCTATTGACCATTTTCCGGCGGTTTTATGTAGATCTCCTAGGCTAATACCGGAAATGTTAATTAATAGATAGACAGATGCAACGAGCGGCCCCATAATACCAAATGGAGTACCAAATAAGGATGCAGTCCCTATGGACATAGCATCAATTCCGTAATTAGCAGCTGTTTCAGCCAGTACTGGTAAAACCCCGAAGTAAAAGCCATCTGGACCAATAAAGAATAGAGCAGGCGCACTGACAATAGCTGTAATGAGAGCCATATAAGGCCCAAGGTCAGTAGGAATAATTTCAACTAGAGATAGTGCCATGGACTCCGAAATAGGAGTACCTTTGAAAATACCAGAGAATACTCCGGCCGCTAAAACCATACTTACTACTGCCAATGCATTTGGAGCATGAGCAGCAATTCGTTCCCGTTGATGATCTAAAACCGGGTAATTAATGACCAACGCTAGAGCTGTACCAATAATAAATAGTGTAGCAGCAGGCAACCATTCTAAAATAATCGCTATCATGATGACAGCTGATAAAAGACCATTGAACCAAATTAATTTTGGACGCTTCATCTGGCTATCTTCTGGACTAATATTCTCAATTACAGCGCTTTCAATAGATGCATCCTGAATAACTGTATCTTCGAAAGTGATTTGCTGCGGACTTTCCTTTCGAAGCCGGGCTCTTTCCTTTAAACCAATTAGATAGGCGACACCAACAACGTATAGCAGACTGATAATCATACCTGGCAGCATGTTAAGATACAATGCTGTCGGGTCAAGATTCAGTACACTCCCCACTCGGCCAGCCGGGCCTCCCCAAGGGACAAGAGTTGTAATTCCAATCTGCATGATGATGATGCTAGCCAATATAATCGGACTGATCCCTAACCTCTTATATAATGGAAGAAAGGCGGTAACCACAATCATCATCGTTGTCGAGCCATCCCCATCAAACCCAATAATTCCTGCCAATACGGCTGTTGCTACAATAACCTTTAACGGATCTCCTTTTGTCCAGCCTATCATCTTTGATGTTAATGGATCAAAGAGTCCTGCATCTAACATAATTCCAAAATACAAAATAGCAAATAACAACAAAAACGCAGTTGGGGCTACATTTTGAATTCCCTCCATCATTAATGGACCTAATTCCTTGCCGAAGCCCCCAATAATGCCAAAGATAATCGGAATCAGAGTTAACCCCACAAATGGGGAAAGGCGTTTAGTCATGATCAGAACTAAAAAGGTAATAATCATGGCAAATCCTAAAATAGACAACATAAACTTTGTTACCTCCTAAAATTAATCATTATAATTTAGTAGTTTTACTGATAGTTAAAACCAAATAATTAAGCGGTCTATGTTGTCTACTCCATGTTGTTTGTTAATAAACATCACCTCCATTCTTTCATTAATTTATCTCTTATGGCGGTTATTTTTATTTTAAAAGATAAAACAACAGCCATAAAAATATCATTATTTTTGCTTGCTTAACATGTTTCCAATGACTTCTTCCGTATGTTCTCCGAGCTTAGGTCCAATCCATTCGATGCTTCCTGGTGTTTCAGAAAGCTTTGGTACAATTCCTGGGACCTTGACACGTTCACCATCTGGTAGTGTAACCGTTTCAAACATTCCGCGTGCTTGGAAATGTTCATCATTTACAATATCTTCAATGCTATAAATCGGTCCTGCCGGTACAGCCGCATCATCAAGAATTTTCTGAGCTTCTTTTTGTGTACATGTCTTTGTCCACTCTTCAATCAGTTGGTCAAGATATTCCGCATTTTGTGCCCTGCCTTGATTATTGGCGTAGACAGAATCCTCAGCTAAATCTGGACGACCAATCGCATCCATGAACCGTCTAAAAATACTATCGCTGTTGGCAGCAATAACAATATATTTACCATCCTTACATAGATACGTATTGGAAGGAGCGATTCCTTCTAATGTGGCACCTGTTCTTTCCCTTATAATTCCCTTCACGTCATACTCTGGAAGGACGCCTTCTAATAAGGAAAAGACTGCTTCAGTAAGGGCAATATCTACATATTGGCCTCTTCTCTTTGGATCATTATCTCTTGCTCTTAATGCCATAAGGGTTCCATTTACGGCATATAGACCTGCGATAGAATCGCCAATCGCCAATCCGACGCGAACAGGAGGACGATCAGGAAAACCAGTTAAATATCGGATTCCCCCCATTGACTCTGCGATACTTCCAAATCCAGGTTTTTTGGCGTAAGGACCGGTTTGTCCATAGCCTGAAATTCGCGTCATGATGATACTAGGATTTATTTTCTTTAAATCCTCATAGCCAATTCCCCATTTTTCTAATGTACCCGGACGGAAGTTTTCAAGAACAACATCTGCTTCTTTCGCTAATTCTCGAATAATCTCTTGATCTTCACTCTTCCTTAGATCAAGTGCAACGGATTTTTTATTTCTTGCATGAACGTACCACCATAGGGATGTACCCTTGTGCATAACTCGCCAATTTCTAATAGAATCTCCTTTTTCCGGATCTTCAATTTTAATAATCTCCGCACCAAACTCTCCCATGATTTTTCCAGCAAATGGCGCAGCTACGAAATTCCCTAATTCTAGTACTTTAATTCCTTCTAAAGGTTTTTTCATCTATAAATCTTCCTTTCTTTTTAAGATAATGGAACACATATATAACCGAATATTCTGAACAACGGAAGCGATATTTTATCTAATCCAAATCTATTTCGATTTTTTCTAAAATGTTCTCCTCTTTAAACTCAGCCCCCTTTTGAACATAAGCAAGTGCCCCTTCTTTTGCACGCTCGATGTTATCCTGTGTAAGCTTTCGGATGACTTTAGCTGGAACTCCTGCCACTAAAACACCTGGTTCAATGACTTTCCCTTCCGGAACGAGTGCCCCGGCGGCAATTAAGGAGCCTTCACCAATGACTGCGCCATTCAAAATCGTTGCTCCCATACCGATTAATGCACCATCTTCTACCGTACAACCATGTAATACTACGTTATGACCGACTGTGACATTTTCCCCAATACGGACGGGAAAGCCTGGGTCCACATGGATAACCGATCCATCCTGAATATTAGAGCCTTTTCCAATCATAATTTTTTCATTATCCCCTCTTAAAACCGCATTGAACCAAACTGACGTATTTTCTGCTAGTTCAATGTTTCCAATCAACTGGGCTCCTGGTGCAATATAAGTACTCCAATGTACATTTGGGTAGTGCCCTTTAAATTTATGAAGCATTTTTTATACCTCCCTGACAAAAATACTTAAATGATGATTTTCCTAGAATTTTCTATATTAATAATCGTAGGATTGATTGATACGTTGCTATGTGGTATTAAAATTTAAAATATTTAAAAAATTAAAGAGATTATATCTCTATTCCTAATCTTTGCATCGTTAGACTGTTTTTGTTAATACCTTTGAAGAGTTTAATAATCTTGGAAAATCTGTATCTAGTTGCAGGATTTTTTCGATATCTAAGCCGGTATGAATGTTTTGTTTTTCTAATAATTGAACCACCTTACTTGCTTGAATATTACCTGGTGAACCTGGCGCATATGGACAACCGCCCAATCCCGCCTGCGCGACATCAAATAGACGAACGCCCGCTTGTATTCCAGCCATTACATTGGCTAGGCCATAGCCATATGTATCATGCAGATGTAGGCTTAAAGGAACATCAGGAAACTTTTCTAGGATTCGACTGCTATATTCATAGATTTGTCTAGGTGTTGCTTTCCCAATCGTATCTCCTAGTCCTAATTCAGTCACACCGCTGTTTACAAGAACCTCAGCCACTTTTTCCACTTCTTCGTATGGAACCACCCCAGAAAATGGACAAACAAAGGCCGTTGAGATTGCACCGACTGTTTTTCTGTCTTGCTTATTTGTTATCTCAATTAATTCTGTTACCTCTTCCAGTGATTCTTCTGTGCTCTTATTAACGTTTGCTTGATTATGCGCGGTGCTGGCAGAAAGGAAAAGAACCGCACGATGGAAATTCGATTGTAGGAAACGATTCAATCCACGTTTATTTGGAACAAGTGCTTCATATTCTACACCCGGAACAACCGGCAGTCGCTGCCCTAATTCATCTGCATCCTGCATAGTTGGGACCCACTTGGGGTGGACAAAGGAAGTAACTTCAATACGTTTGAATCCAGCAGCAATGATATCTTTTACCTTTTCGACTTTTTGATCCGTTTCAACAAACACGGATTCGTTTTGTAAACCATCTCTTAGTGTTACATCGCGGATTGTTATCTGTTCAGGAAATATCATAGGTTTCACTCCATTTTTAGATATTTTGTCTATAGTAATTCTAAAGAAGTCTCTGGATTCTTATTAGCATACTTAGAGAGATAGAATTGATAATCACGTTCAATATGTGTCTTCATCAATTGCTCTGCTGCCTTTGCATCCTGCGCAATAATCGCATCTCCAATAGCTTGGTGTTCATCTGATCCTTCTTCAAGTCGCTTTGGAATATTTAGCACAGCATTTCGATAAAAAGTAAGGTGGGAAATTAATTGTTTCATCATTTTGTCCAAGTAAGGGTTTCCACTTAATTTAACAATCAGGAGGTGAAAATTTGTACTTAAGGATCTTAACTGATCAACCTCTTGTTTTCTCACAGCTTGTTCCATTTCAACCATTAAGTTAGACAATTGCTCTTTTTGAACAGGTAGGATACGTATCGCTGCATAATAAGCAGCAGTGGATTCTAAACTTAATCGACATTCGTAAAGATATTTAAAGTCTGAAAAAGTTGGACGGTATACCCTGACGCCCCCTCTGGGACTGACTGATACTAATCCATCACTATCCAATCTGCGAATAGCTTCACGGATTGGACTTCTGCTGATTCCTGTTTCCTTAGCAATACTTTCTTCGACAATCCGTTCCCCAGGCAAGATCTCACCATTTACAATTTTGTTGTGTAAATATTCGTAAACTTGACTTTGAAGGGTTTTCGATTGGTCCATTTTCAAGCTCAATATTCTTCATCTCCCATTCGAATTAACAGAATTTTCAGTTTTTGTATACAGAAAAATAGTTTAAAAATATCTGCGACAATGGAATGATTCAAAATGTCAAATTATCACTACTTCTGTATTGTTAATTTTCTAAATATTAAAACACATTTTTTGGATTTTCAAGTAGTTTCACAAAAATAATTATTTTTATGTGATGCAGGAAGGATTCTTAAAGTCATTAGAATGCCTAAAAAAAACAGAACCGACAAGTTGTCGGCATACCTTTTTTAAAATTTATTATGTAGAGTACAAAATCCATATTCATCCATTTCCATTTCACAATAATCATTTCTTGATAAATAGACAGAATAGGTTTTTTTACCGACCATTGGATGGTCGATCATTCTTACAGCAGCGGAAAACTTTTGAATGTAATAGGGGATCTCTTTCCGGGATTGGTCAACCTCGTTAATCAAAAACGTACGAAGGTTCAACATTTCTTTATTTGGAAAAGTTTTATAAAAGAGTTCTAGTGGTTTTTGCTTTTGAAAATTATCATCGGAGGAAAAGTAAATAATAAACGGTTCATCCGTGTCATTAAAACCGGCCAAAATATAAACCGTATCATATCTTTGCTGCGGATAGTGATGCTTAAAGTAATCTAATGCCGAACAAAATAGCTTTTGTCCTTGCTTAATGATCTCCGCTAGTGAGTTGGCAGAATCTTGAGCAAATGTTTGTAAATTTCCTACACACCTATCAACAATGTTTTTGACACCTGCATAAGCTAAAATCAATTTTGGACTTAAAACAATGATTTTCTTTACATCATCGGCATATCCTTGTGTTCCTCTAATCGTAACTCTTTTGTCAGCTAAAATTAAAACTCCATCCTCAAACTTTTTCCCGATTATAGCCGTCATACAGGCCTCCTGCACAAAATGTTCTTGTAAAGAAGTGGATAAAAAAGCCCTTCTAAAGCCATTTTACCATTCAGAAGGACTTTATTAAAATATTAGCAAATGATTTTGAAAGGATACCCTATTCATGCCTAATCTAAGAAAATGAATGCAACAATGGGAACAAATCTACCTCTTTCTTGCGAGATTACAAAAATAGTCATGCCCTCACTCCATTCATTATACACAGCTCTTTCTTAATTCATTCAAGTAATTTTGAATCTCCCCAAGTAACTCTTCTGGACTATCAGCCGTTATATTTTCCCCATTCACAACGGCAAAAGGTTCAATCAGGCATTGCCCGCAATAAAGCAGGCAGCGTTCTTCCCATACCGTTACATCTTCACATTCTACCAATTTCTCTTTTACCATTTCCATTTCATCCTCAAAGTTACAAGGACAGAATTTAACCTCTACTCCCATAAATGATCACTCCTCTTTTTTATGGATGTATGTTAACTGATTTTTCGGAAAGATAGCAATAACATGCTTAACTGCATTAACACTTTTATCAGTTAAAGGATAACAGCTATAAATCAAAACCGCGGTAAAAGATGGGTTTGTTTGATAAAAATTTTTGTATTATGATTTGTCATATCAAACGATTTAGAAAATTTAATCTATTCAAAAAAGGGAGTGTTCATAATGACTGAAAAGGTCACTACTGCTATCAAAACAAAAAAACAAGAAATTTTTCCTGTGAAAAATATTCACCATATTGAGCTCTACACCGGAAACGCCAAACAAGCAGCGTTCTATTATGCTAAAGCATTTGGATTCAAATTAGTTGCCTATAAAGGTCTTGAAACAGGATCTCGTGATCGAGTTTCCTATGTACTTGAACAAGGAGCGATTCGCTTAGTACTGACAGGTTCTCTTTCAGATAATACGGAAATTGCTGAATTCGTGAAAAAGCACGGGGAAGGCGCTAAAGATATATCCATGCTTGTGAAGGAACTGGATAAAACATACTATGAAGCCATTGAACGTGGAGGAATTGCCATCAAGGAGCCTTGGATTGAAGAGGATGAGAATGGAAAAGTGAAAAAAGCCATTATTGGGACATATGGCGACACGATTCATACCATTATTGAATCAATCGATTATAAAGGTCCGTTTTTACCAGGGTTTGAAGCGTATGAAGATCCTTATCAATCATCTTCAACTGGCTTAGTCGGTGTAGACCATGTCGTTGGAAACGTAGAAGACATGGAAGAGTGGACCAATTATTATGAGAAAGTCTTTGGATTCAGCGTGTTGAAGCACTTTGATGATGATGATATTTCAACAGAGTACTCTGCCCTTATGTCAAAGGTTATGACAAACGGAACGGGCCGGATTAAATTCCCTATTAACGAACCGGCTGAAGGGAAGCGTAAATCACAAATTGAAGAATATCTTGATTTCTATAAAGGAGCAGGCGTTCAGCATATTGCTCTTCTAACAAATGACATTATTAGTACAATAGCTAAGTTAAAGGAAAATGGCGTTGAATTCTTAACAACACCTGATACGTATTATGAAGAACTTGCAAGTCGTGTGGGTGAAATTGATGAAGATGTGAAGAAAATTCAAGATTTAAATATATTGGTCGATCGTGATGATGAAGGGTACTTACTGCAAATCTTCACAAAACCGCTTGTAGACCGTCCAACCCTGTTCATCGAAATTATTCAACGTAAAGGCGCCCTTGGTTTCGGAGATGGTAACTTCAAAGCATTATTTGAATCCATTGAACGCGAACAGGAACGTCGTGGAAATATTTAATTTTTTAAAGGAAATTCGCTGGTGCGAATTTGATTTTTCTAAGAGAGTGTCTCATCAGGCACTCTCTATATAAAAGGAGCGTTGATCTTCATGTTAACAAAGGTAAAAGCAAAGTGGAGAGAAAATGCTGTTAGTCACTTTATGACTGAATTGATTGATTATGCGGGACTCTTCCCTCCTGCATCTCTATCTCTTCCTGAAGCGATTCGTAACTATTCCTCCTATATATCAGGTTCTGATTCCTGGATGCTGGGACCTTTTGTGATTCCAGCTGTCCAATTGAATGAACTAGAAGAATATAAATCTTTATTTAATACGCAATACCCTTTACGGTTATCGGTTATTTTAACTGAATCTAAGGAACTGGCAACAGAACTGAAGCGCATCGAACACTTTTTACATACGTATCAAGATGAGGGCTCTGTCGAATCAATTGAAATCAAGCTATCTCAGGATGTCAAACCCTCTTTCTTAGAAAAGTTGGCAAAGGATACTAGTGATTTTCCTGTTTATTGTGAAGTATCCGGCACAAATGAACAAATCCTATCCCTATTAGATACGATTGAAAGAGTGAATGACAGATCGCTAAAACAGATCGGAGTCAAAATGCGGATGGGCGGGATTCATGCAGATTTGTTTCCATCGGTAGAAAAAGCAGCCTTTGTGATCCATGAGTGTCAGAAACGAGGCTTATTTATCAAATTCACAGCCGGTCTCCATCATCCAATTCGTCAATATCGTGATGAAGTGAAAACCAAGATGCATGGATTTGTAAATGTTTTCACGGCTGCTCTGTTTGCTTATAACGATTGTATTGATGCCAAAATGATTGAAAATATTCTGCTCGATGAAGACCCATCACATTTTTCTTTTACACCTGCAGGTCTAAGCTGGGGAAATAAGACCGTTTCTTCAGAAGATATTAATAAAGCACGCAGCCTTTTTGCCCATTCCTACGGAAGCTGTAGTTTTGATGAACCAAGAGAGGAACTTGGCAATCTATCTATTTTTTATGAGGAGGTAACAGAATGAAATATTCATTTATAGAGACAAAACAAGATTCAGATTTTCCGATTCAAAACCTACCATACGGGATTGTTCAACCTAGCGACCTATCTCCTCGTGTCGGTACAGCCATCGGGGATTATGTCCTTGACCTGTCTATCATCGACGAGGCCGGCTTGTTAAATGGGACAGGCGCAGAAGGAAAAAATATATTCAGTGCATCGTCACTGAATCCTTTTATGGCACTTGGCCTCCCCGTTTGGAAAGCGGTTCGAGAAAAGCTTCAATATTTGCTGGATCAAGAGACAGCAGATTTAAGAGATAACGAGGAACTTCGCGCGAAAGCATTTTATCCTCAAAGTAAAGTTCGAATGCTGTTACCGGTTCAAATCGGCGATTACACCGATTTTTATGCATCGAAAGAACACGCAACAAATGTGGGGACGATGTTTCGCGGCAAGGATAATGCCCTTATGCCGAACTGGAAGCATGTTCCGATTGGCTATCATGGCCGTGCCAGCTCCATTGTTCTAAGCGGGACCGATGTTCGCCGTCCATTAGGACAGACTAAACCAGCCCATGCGGAAGCTCCTGTTTTTGGGCCAACTGCTCAGCTTGATTTTGAATTAGAGATGGGATGGTTTATCGGCCCGGGGAATCAACTTGGACAACCAATTTCAGTTGATCAAGCGGAAGACCAAGTATTCGGTATGGTGCTTGTTAATGATTGGAGTGCTCGTGATATTCAGTCATGGGAATACCAACCGCTTGGTCCTTTCCTAGCGAAAAACTTCGCTACCTCTATTTCACCATGGGTCGTTCCATTTGAAGCACTAGAGCCGTTCCGTCAGGCCGGACCTGTTCAAGACCCAGAGCCTCTTGCCTATTTAAAGCAAAAGAAAAATGGGGCTTTTAATATTAATCTAGAAGTCTATTTGAAACCAGAAAATGATTCTGAGGAAACGCAAATTACGAAAACCAATTTTAACTATATGTACTGGTCCGTCGCTCAGCAGGTGGCCCATCATACCATTACCGGCTGCAATCTTCGCCCTGGTGATATGCATGCATCTGGTACAATCAGCGGTCTCGAGAGAAGTGAAAGAGGAAGCATGCTGGAACTTACTTGGAGAGGTGCAGAGCCACTTGAACTGAAAAATGGAGACAAGCGAACTTGGATCGAAGACGGCGATGAGTTAATTATTCGAGGATATTGCCAAGGTGACGGCTACCGAATCGGCTTTGGCGAAGTCAGAGGAACTGTATTGCCCGCCCTTTCAGAGGCAGATATTTTAGGTGTTGAAAAAGCAATCAACTAATTCTGCCGCACTCGAGGGGATTTTCGAAAAACTACTAGAAAGAATGAGGTGTACAAAATGCCGCACTATATCAAAATGGGAAAGATTCCACATAAACGTCATACGCAATTTCGTAAAGAGGATGGGAGTCTTTATTATGAACAGTTAATGGGGACAAAAGGTTTTTCCGGTATTCAATCACTGATCTATCATGTGAATCAGCCTACCCAAGTAAGAAAGGCAGAAAAAATTTGTGATGTTCAATATGAATATGAAGAAAAAGGAGCACTGCAGCACCGTCATTTCCTAACAAAGGATATTCAGGCAGGCGGGGATTTTCTTCAAGCACGCCGTATTTACTTAGCCAATGATGATGTAGCAGTTGGGATCTCACGCCCTAATAAACAAATGGAGTATTACTACCGAAACGGCGAAGGCGACGAAATGCTGTTTGTTCATGAAGGCAGAGGGAAAATTGAAAGCATTTTCGGTGAGTTAAGCTTCGGACCTGGAGATTATCTCGTCATTCCAATTGGGACAACCTATCGTGTGGTACTAGAATCAGAGGAAGCTCGTATTCTAGTCTTAGAATCCAATTCAGCGATTGTTCCACCTAAACGCTATCGAAATGAATTTGGACAATATCTTGAAAACTCACCATTTTGCGAGCGTGACATTCGAACACCAGAAAGATTAGAAACAAAGGATGAAAAGGGTGAATATGAGGTACGAGTACGGGCGCAAGGAATGATTACTTCCTATACGTATGATTTCCATCCGCTTGATGCAGTTGGCTGGGATGGCTACCTTTATCCATATGCCTTTAGTATTCACGATTTCGAGCCAATCACTGGACGTGTTCATCAGCCGCCTCCAGTACATCAAACGTTTGAAGGCTACAATTATGTCATTTGTTCCTTTGTACCAAGGTTGTATGACTATCACCCAGAAGCCATTCCAGCACCATATGTACACAGTAACGTAGAAAGTGATGAAGTCCTTTATTATGCAGATGGGGACTTTATGAGCCGCCGCGGCATTGAAGAAGGTTCCATCACTCTTCATCCAAGCGGCCTGCCACATGGCCCTCATCCGGGCAAAATTGAAGAAAGCATCGGGAAGAAGGAAACACGTGAGCTTGCGGTTATGATCGATACCTTCCGTCCTCTTCGTGTGGTAAAAGAGGCACAGAAAATAGAAGATACTAGTTATATGAGCAGCTGGATGCCTTCTTAATATCTAGTTAGATGTACAAATTGAAGTTGAATTTCTTTTTTATCTTATAAAAGCGAGGCTGGAATCTATGAAACAAACGTATACCTCTTTTATTGATGCTGTAAAAGATATTCATGATGGAGCAACCGTCATGGTTGGCGGTTTTGGGCTATGTGGAATACCTGAAAATTTAATTTTAGCTCTTAGTGAGACGGGTGTAAAAGACCTGACTGTTATTTCCAATAACTGCGGTGTGGATGATTGGGGATTAGGCATCTTACTAAAGAATAAACAAATTAAGAAAATGATTAGTTCTTATGTGGGTGAGAATAAAGAGTTTGAAAGACAATATTTATCAGGGGAAATTGAAGTCGAGCTAATTCCCCAAGGTACATTAGCAGAAAAAATGCGGGCAGGCGGTGCTGGCATCCCTGCTTTCTATACTCCGGCTGGTGTCGGTACCCCTATCGCAGAGGGAAAAGAAGTACGCACATTTGGCGGGAAGGAATATATTCTCGAAACCGCTTTAACAGCAGACTTTAGCTTAGTCAGTGCGGTAAAAGCAGATACAATGGGAAATCTCGTTTATAACAAAACGGCACAAAATTTTAATCCTGATGCCGCTGCGGCTGGTGCGATTACGATTGCAGAGGTTGAGGAAATCGGCCCAATCGACCCTGCCCACGTTCATACTCCGGGTATTTATGTCCAGCGATTAGTTGTTGGACATAAAGAAAAACGAATTGAAAAGCGTACCGTACAAAGGGTGGTGTGAGAATATGGGGACACAAATCGTAGAACAGAACGTTAGAGAAAAGATTGCCAAAAGAGCAGAACAAGAAATCCAATCAGGGAATTATGTTAATCTTGGGATTGGCATGCCTACACTGATTGCCAATTACATTAGCGATGATAAACAAGTCGTCCTCCAATCTGAGAACGGATTGCTTGGGATTGGCCCTTATCCAAGTGAAACTGATGTGGATCCCGATTTAATTAATGCTGGAAAAGAAACGATTACAGTGATTAACGGCGCCTCCTATTTTTCCAGTGCCAATTCGTTTGCGATGATTCGCGGCGGTCATATCGATGTAGCGATATTAGGCGGAATGGAAGTTTCTGAGAAGGGTGATTTAGCCAATTGGATGATTCCTGGGAAAATGGTGAAAGGAATGGGCGGAGCGATGGACCTTGTCCACGGAGCTAAAAAGACCATCGTTATTATGGAACATACAAATAAAAAAGGTCAGACAAAGATATTAAAAAGCTGCACCCTGCCTCTTACCGGAAAAGGAGTCGTGAATCGGATTATCACAGACCGTGCAGTTATGGATGTGACGGAAGCCGGTTTAAAGCTGGTTGAAGTAGCCAAAGGTTATACAGTAGAGGATATTCAAGCGGTTACGGAGCCCCTATTAATTATTGAAGAAAATGTAAGATTAGAAGCATTTTAAAGAGTATTAGATTTTACTATAGAGAATCCACTAGAAAGGAAAGTTATTCTTCTCAAAGTGGATTCTTTCCTGTCTATTGTTTGCTTTAATCCCTCTTACTTTTGATGTGCTGCTATACGATCCAGCACTAATGAAAAGCCATCATTTCCATTGTCCAATTGCTGCTTTACTCTTGCAATCGTCGTCGAATTCGCATCCGTTTCAATCTGTATATCCATATAAGTTGCCCCTTCCCGCAGCATTTTAGCGACTACGAATCTTTGAACAAACGAATTCAGTTCCTTCACTGTGCACAAATCATCAAAAAACCTCATACACTCTTCCTTTGTTTGCAAGGAAAGGATAGCATGAAATAGCTGTTTTAGTTTATCTTCTGATACGTTTTCTCCATGCATCGTTTACCTCCAAATATATAGGGAATTGAAAAGTTTTCAAAAGTTATAATTAGAATGCAAATAGTCTCGAATTTTACATCAGATATTTTAAATTAGTTTTATTATACTGAATATTCTATGTAAATGAAATATGGGTTCAGTTCAGAATCATCCCGTGTTTTACCTTATTTATATAGGAAAGTTAATGTTTCTATATTTTACTAAATTTGTATTAAAACTAGTATCTGTCACCACACAAAAAAACGGTTGAATTCCTTAGGAGAGTTGTCCAGTTCATTTTTCCTCTTCTAGAATTAAATATTAATAGAAAGGAGGTGCTAAAATGGCCAAAAGAATAACCACTGGACCTTTTCATGTCCCTTTGTTTCCTGATGGAGGTGCAGCCATATTTGGCAGAATCACTAATGGTCTAAACATCGTTCTAAAAAATCATTCGGATGAACGCCGAACAGTCAAAGTAAGTGTCGATCAATGCGCTTCAGTAATTTTCCCCGCAAAAAGCATCGAAGGCCCCCCTGCATTACCAGAAACCACAGTGATACTTGAACCAAACGAATGTACTATCGTACCCGCAGTTATTACTGCCAATACCATTTTGCGTGTAAATATAAAAGGCGAAGTTGATTTAGATGCCGAGAAAATGGAAGTAAGCGTCATTGGAGGAAACACTAACGCTGGTTTTGTTGAATTTCCTAGTGCGGTCTTGTTCTTCCGTCTGGATGATTTTGTAGAAGATGATACTGATGACGATCATTAATTCTTGATGGATTAGCAGGCATCGTTAAGTTAGACGGTCACGAGGACAGGTCACCATTTCCCGCTGTAAAATAAACAAGGAAAGCTCTGTGAGAATGTAGATTCTCCACAGAACTTTCCTTGTTTATTTTATATTTTATTTGAAATATCTTAATGTATCTCATTTCTATTATCTTTTAACTGGATCACTGTACTGTCCCTTTGTTCAGCCCCATCTATAGGGATTTCTTTATCAATAACCAATCGAACGGTCCTGACAAGATCATTATATCCAGTAATATTTTTATTATATAATTTTTAATGCACTCTAAGCGATTAAAGAAGCAAGGATTCAATTCACATCAGTGAATATTTTTAACATCTAATATTTCAGTTGATCTTTATTTATTCCTTTCAATGGTTGAAGTGAGGTACGTGTCGGCTCTTCTGATAAAAACGGTTTTAATCTTACTATATTGATCAGGGAGTGAATGACAACGGATGACCCCGCTTTCTTCCATATGAATGACAGCTTGAAACATGGGGACGGTCTTGCGTTTCAAAAACTTCAGGATAAATTTCCCTCTAATAATATCGCCGATAAGCTCCATTCTATAAAGGGTAAATAAAATTTTGGAGGTAATTTTATGGCGCAGAATTTAAGAGATATCATGACATCAAATGTTCTTACAGTTAACGAAACACAGACTGTACAGGAAGCTGCAGCATTAATGAGCGAGTATAATATCGGAGCTATCCCCGTAATCAATAACGGCGGACAAATGGTTGGCATTGTGACGGATCGTGATATTACCCTCCGTACGACAGCACAAGGAGAAGATGCAAACACACCAGTATCGCAAGTCATGACTGCACAGCAAATCGTAAAAGGTACACCTGATATGGATGTTCATGAAGCAGCAAATTTGATGGCAGAACAGCAAATTCGCCGATTGCCTGTAGTTGAAAACGGACAAATAGTTGGAATGGTTGCTTTAGGTGATTTAGCCGTCCAAGATATATATGCTAACGAGGCAGAACAGGCATTACAAAGTATTTCGACTCCTTCAGCTCCTCAACAATAGCAAGGAGCTGCTTTAGAAACGCGGGGAACGTTCGATTCTCGCGTTTCTATCTATTATCAATTTCTAACTGCATATCAAAACGAAACGCGAGAACCGCCCCGCCATTTCTCCTATTTATTCATTTCAATGGTCTCAATGAATTTTTCAATGGTTGAAGTTAAGTACGTATCGGCTCTTCTAATAAAAACAGTTTTAATCTTGCTATATTGATCAGGGAGTGAATGACAACGGATGACCCCGCTTTCTTCCATATGAATGACGGCTGACCTTGGAACAAATGTAATGCCAAGCCCCATTGCAACACTGCGCAGGATCGTTTCTAATGTACCGAATTCCATAATTTTTTGCGGTTTAATATTTTGGTCTTTATACCAGGCTTTCAAGCGTGCTCTGTACCCGCAGCCTTTGCTAAAGCATAAAATAGGCTGCTCCTTTAACTCCTCTAATGTGGAGAGGCTCCTATCAGAAATTAAGACAAGCTCCTCTTGAAACACCTCATGCGATACAAGATCGGAGTGAAAGTCGGATGCTGTCACGAAAGCTCCGTCCAGCTTATGATTTAATACGTCATCCTCAAGTGTTTCAGTTACGCCGGTATAGAGTGATAAATCAACATTCTTATATTTCTTAATAAAGGTGGACAAGATTTTGGGTAAATGAATGACCGTTTCAACGGTTCCAATTTCCAGTTTTCCAGACGGTTCCTCTTTATTTTGAACAGCTTTTTTCATTTCGTCTGTTAGCAATAATATTTTTTTACTATAAGATAATAGTTTTTTTCCTTCCGGTGTCAAACTCATCCCACGACGATTTCGGTTAAACAAAGGCGTATTCAGTTCCGTTTCGAGTTTCTGAATTCTCGATGTAATGTTCGATTGCACGTAGCTTAACGCTTTTGCCGCTTCTGTTATCGTTCCTTTTTCCGCTACTATCTGAAAAATCTCTAGGTCCTTAAACTCCATAGTTTTTCCACCTTTTTATATTTTCGCACTTATCACTATATTATCAATAAAAATGATGATAATCATCATTTTTGTTCATTTTACAAGATGTCAAAAAAGTTAGAAGATAAATATGTCAAATTTACGAAGGAGGTAGAAAAAGGTTGAGAAATAGTGTATGGATAGGAGCTATTTTATGTTTTATTGCTGCAGTGTCATGGGGCGCAATGTTTCCTGTAGCACATGCAGCTTTCAAATATATTGATCCCTTCTATTTTACAATTATTCGTTATGGATCAGTTACAATTATTTTAGCAGCGATTCTTTTATGGAAAGAAGGAAAACAGGCTTTTCGATTGGAAGGAAAAGGCCTTCACCTATGGTTCTTCGGTACAATGGCGTTTACCGTCTATAATCTATTTATCTTCTGGGGAGAAGATTTATTAGGTGAGCCAGGGGTAATGGTAGCTTCTATTATGGAGTCACTCATGCCGATGATTTCCATCGTGATTGTCTGGATGATGTTCAAAAAACGCCCCCATTTCTTCACATTATTATGTGTGCTATTGTCATTTATCGGGGCTGTATTAGTCATTACAAAAGGGAATCTGAAAGCATTTCTTGGTGCGACAGACCATGTTATCCCTTCTCTACTTATTTTAGTTGCAGTCATCGGATGGGTTATTTACACAATGGGCGGCAGTGAATTTAGCAGTTGGTCCGCATTGCGTTATTCAACATTAAGCTGTTTACTTGGAACCGTTACGGCTGCTGTGATTGTAGCGGGGGCGACTCTGTTTGGATATATATCCGTTCCATCAGAAAGTGAAATCAAAGCCGTAACCCCTCATTTATTGTTTATGATTATCTTTCCTGGCGTCATTGCCTTGCTTGGCTGGAATATCGGTGTGAGTATCTTGTCACCATTAAATGGGCTGTTGTTTATTAACTTTGTTCCCGTAACCACACTTTCTATTTCCCTATTCCAAGGAAATCCTGTCACAATGTTCGACCTTCTAGGAACTAGTTTTATCATCGTTGCCCTTTTATCTAATAATATTTTTGTCAGGATGTTACAAAAGAAAGAAACCAAGCAGCCTGCTCCGACAAAACTGCGTGAAAGTATATCCTAATTATATTCATGCATCTTTTTCTACATTTGAAATGGTTTAGGAACCATTTTCCATGAAAGGCTCTAATCAAGCAAATGGATAATGACGAATCATTAGGTGGGCCTGAATGGATTAAATCAAATAGTTTTAATGATAAAGATAAGAAAAAATGAATGCCGAAAAAAGAAGATTCTCCTCTCTTTTCGGCATTCATTTTTATTTCATATATAAAATGAACACTATTAGAATATATCCCGTTCACTCTGTCATAATCTTAAATTTCCTTCTCCTCAGATAAAGCTGCAGAGCTATTCCAAATAAAATCTCTCACTTCTTCAATGGTTAATCCAATATGTTTCGCCTCTTGAATTAATTGAGTCCATTCTTCTTTTGCTTTTATTTCATCTGCCAAATCGCTTCACCCTTTTCATTACTTGCAAGTTCATATTGTTAAATATATATAGCAAGCATGAATTTTCACATTTTTTAATCTTTTGACATGTACTAATAAAATCTTAAATACTATTAAAATTTCTTATAAATTGGCTATGTTAATAAATAATGTTGATAAGTCAGATTTTTGACTCATCCGTGAGAAATGTCCATTTCTCACGCCTTTCAGCTGTGCTGAAAGGTTGCTGTATGGTTAGGAAGTGATAGGAGAAAATTCATTTTCTCCTATCACTTCCTAACCATACAGCTTTAGATGAGTCAAAAATCAACAATGTTAATAAACAAAGCTTATAGATTGATTCATCACACTACACCTATCCATACTATTTTTGTTCATTCCGCTTATGGTCCTAGGATCATAAGCTTATCGTAAAATCGAACCCATCCAAACACAATGAAGAGCAAAAACAGAAGTATAGAAAACTGCTGCCAAAACGGTTATCCACATAAGCCAACGTGATTGCGGAACCTTTTTTAAGAAGATAAACAAATAAAGTGAAAGTGAAAGTGCAGCCTTCAACAGAATAAATAGCAGCGGATTAAACTCATATAATTGCCTCATCAACGGATTTAACTCGGAAATAAATGAATGCTTCAATCCCCAGAAAGTAACGAATCCATCTAATATATTTAATATGGATAGATAATGGAATAAGAGGTTCGCCGAAATGCACCTCCTTTAACATACTATGCTGTATGTTTGTATACCGAACGATTAAGGAAAACGGCAAGAACAATAAAAGGAAGTTCTTTGAAAACTGTGAATGACGCCGCGTTTTAGGTACTCAAGGAATATTCGTTGTTCATCATCAATTCTTTTAAATATCTAATTAACTCATCTCTTAGGTCCTCGTTCTGAAGGGAATACTCAATGGTCGTTTTCACAAATCCTATTTTTTCTCCCACATCATATCTTTTCCCTTCAAAATCATAAGCAAATACCTGTTGGATTCTGTTCAATTTTTGAATCGCGTCGGTTAATTGAATCTCTCCTCCCGCTCCAATCTCCTGTTGGTCTAAAATCGTAAAAATTTCAGGTGTGAGAATATAGCGTCCCATAATAGCAAGATTAGACGGGGCTTTTCCTATAGCGGGCTTTTCAACTAGGTTCTGTACCTGATATCGTCTTCCCACATTAAAAGAGGGGTCAATGATTCCGTAGCGATGCGTTTCGTTAGTTGGCACCGATTGTACACCGATAACCGCAGAATTTGTTTCTTCATAGATATCCATGAGTTGTCTCAAACAAGGCGTTTTACTTTGAACAATATCATCACCTAGGAGGACTGCAAATGGTTCATTGCCAATAAAGTTTCGTGCACACCAAACCGCATGTCCTAGCCCTTTAGGTGTCTTCTGCCGAATATAATGTATATTAGCAAGATTGGAAGAATAACGAACCTTATTAAGTAAGTCTGTTTTCCCTTTTTCTAATAGATTTTTCTCCAGTTCTGGGGCACAATCGAAGTGATCTTCAATAGACCGCTTGCCTTTTCCTGTTACAATAATAATCTCTTCTATTCCAGATGCAACGGCTTCCTCAACGATATATTGGATTGTCGGCTTATCTACTATAGGCAGCATTTCTTTTGGCTGTGCTTTTGTCGCTGGCAAGAATCTTGTTCCGAATCCAGCTGCAGGAATAATCGCTTTTTTAATTTTCATAGATATCTACCTCATAGTCAGAATGGTGATTGTTTCATAGCTTCTATAGAATTACGCTTTATGACTGGATCTTAATGTCCAAATTTGGTAAAGCATGACTAAGGAAGTGAAAATGGTTAAATAGGTTAATATCGTCCACCCTGTTTGTAAATATGGCTTGACAGCCGTTTGTACAGTTTCGCTCGTTAAGAACGCTCTTTGATCGATGCAGAAATAAACTAACAGTCCAACTAAAAGGGTACTCACAATGATTCCTTCCTTCAGTTTACTTTTTGTTTTACCGCTTTCTGCGTTGTACTGAATAGCCCACCCGTCTTTTTTATTAGCTGAAAATTTTCCTAGCCAAACATTTGCAAAGGTAATTAAGTTTACCCATAGATAGATTTCAGGACTAATCAATAAAGCCGCTAACACTACATCAATCGTTCTATGCATGGGAGTCTTTATCGCCAGGATGGTATTTAAAACAGACGCTAAGACAATAGGTGTTACCCAAATCCAAGACCAAAAAAATTGATCGGTTGCCAAAGCTACGATTAATAAAGTGACAAATAATAGGCGAATGGTCAGATCAGTAAATGATTTAAATTGGGAACGCCAAATTTTCCATTTGTGTTTTGATTTAACGCCAATATCACTATTGGTTAGTAATTCAACCGTTCCTGACTGCCATTTATTTCGTTGCTGTCGAAAGGTATGATAGGATTTCATAGCATCAACAAAACAACGGGCAGTCGGACTAATAAGTGTCTTCCATTTTTTTTGCATTTGCCATGTTAAAAGCATGTCCTCTACATCACTTTCATCTTGCCAAGGTCCATCTAACTTGTTTTCATCTACAATATCCTGTAATGCCTCCGGCCGAAATAAGGTTGCTTGTCCACCTAGCACATAGGTACTGCCGCCTCTGTACTGCAAATCTAACAGCCAGCTCGCCATATCCTGTTTTTGTTGATGTGTCCACCATCTGGCAACGGGCCCGCCATATTCTCCGGTTGCCAGTTTTTCTTCATAACGAACATCATCTTTAGAAATAAAACTTTTCTTTTTAGGCATCCTCATCGTGTACTTAGCCATAACCCCGCCAATATTCCGAGAGCTCATAAGACCTTCCCACAATTGGCACAAGGCATCTGGTGCAAGGCGGCTGTCAGCATCCATTCCAAGGATGGCTTTAACTGAATGCTTATAGTACTCTTGATATTTAGTTAGCTTTTTATCATATAAGTCTAATGGATCTCCATAGATACTTTTCCACGCTGAATTCAATGCCCCAACCTTTCGTTGTCTATTATTCTGTGTTTTAAGCACCTTTAATCTAAGGTTAAATTCTTCACCAGCCTCTAATGCTACTTCTTCTGTACGATCCGTACAATTATCTGCAATGACAATTACATCCAGTTCAACATCCTGAGGTATAGTTTGATCACCTAATCCAGCTAAACAGTCACGAATGGATTTCTCCTCATTATGTGCTGGTATAAATACAACAATTCTTGGCCTCATAAACGTGTTTCTAACACCGGTAATAAACGGTTCTGGTGATTCGTTAAAATCACTGGAAAGCCGAACTACGTTCTCCATTTTTCACCCTCCAATAATACTAGAAGTTTAGTCCGCCTTATAGGGCTTAGATAGTTTATTCCTTGTTCTTTATGTTTATATAATCTATGAAAATAGCACCTGTTTGTTCGTTTTATCGAACTATTAAATCGATTATACTTCAAAAGTATTAAATATTAAAATCTAAAAATTAGGAAATAAACCTCAATAAAGAACATTTTTTGGCTATTATCTCTTCAAAACTCCTATTTACTTAATTTTTCAAGTTTTATAAAGAACTTATTGTTCTGTATAATGAACAAATTGATAAGAGTTTTAATGAAATAAATGAAAGGAGCAGGGATATGATAGGAAAAAAGATTCAACAGATTAGGGAGGAAAAGGGATTATCTATCTCTGAGCTAGCAAAAAAGGCCAATGTTTCAAAGTCTTATTTAAGTGAGATTGAAAGAGGCTTACAAACCAATCCATCACTGCAGTTTTTAAATAAGATTTCATTATCACTAGATATACATCTTGAAACCCTATTAAACCACACTAGTTATGAAAACAAATTTGCTAAAGATTTAAATCATGAATGGTTATTACTAATCTCACAGGCAATTGAAGATGGGTTGGAAAAAAAGGATTTTCAAAGATACGCTGAATATCAAAGCTTTTTAAAAAAACAGGATAAGTTGGATTCTCATTGATGACAGCAGTAATGGCAGCAGCGTGCCTGAGAAGTAAAATCTGCAAATAAGCACAATAAATAACCCGTAAACAAGAAGCACGATGTTTACGGGTTATATATGGAAAAAGACATGTGTCTCTGCTTCTTTATCTAAAAATACAGTTACTTCTCTTTGAGTTCATTCGAAAGGTGAACAAGCCATCTCCAACTATCTCCACACATCTCTTCCATTCCTCTTTCAGCAGCCCACCCTAGTTCTAACTTGGCTTTTGTTGGGTCCACGCACCTAACTCCATTATCACCTGGATATTCACTTATGATTTTATATGGGATCTTTCTCCCTGATACCTTTTCGAAAGTTGTAACCAGTTCTAAATCACAATACCCTCTGCCCGTACCCAGATTATAAACCTGTAGACTCTTACTCCTTAATGCCCCTTTAAGTGCCTTTACGTGGCCTGTTGCCACATCAACTACATGAATATAATCATTCGCCATTACTCCATCAACACCAAGACTAATGGACAATTCAGATGTCTTTCCAACTTCTGCTTGAAAAATGTCAGACAAAAGTTTATTTGATAGGTTGTACAACTCCTGACCAATGCTGATACTTTTATGCACTCCAATAGCTTGAAAATAACGTAAAAAAACAAAGCTCCACTCTCGGTCAGACTCGTACATATCACGTAAAATTTCTTCAATCATTTGCTTTGTCTGACCATATGGACTCGTTGCTCCCAGCAAACGCTCTTCATCTATCGGCACTTTCTCCGATAACCCGTAAACGGCTGCTGATGAGCTAAATACTAAGGTCTTCACCTGATGGCTCTCCATTACTTCACAGAGAATAAGCGTACTAATTAGATTCTGATGATAGTACCAAAGGGATTTTTCGGGAAACTTTTCCTTTAATCCAGCTAAATGAATGACCGCCTTTACTTCATTTTCTTCAAAAATAGTATTTAATGCCTCTTTATCAAGTAAATCTGCCTTATAGAAGGTGAAGTTTCTTCCTGTAATCTCACGAATACAATCCAGCACTTCCAGCTTACTGTTAGAAAAGTTATCTGCCACAATGATTTCATAACCTGCATTCAAAAGTTCCACACAAGTATGTGATCCAATATACCCTGCTCCACCCGTTACTAATATAGCCATCATTTTTTCTCCACTTTTATCAATCATTTATTGCATTCTACAAATTATTATTCAGTTCCTATCTTACTTTCAGAAAGACGGATAGATGAAGATGATTCTCAATTCCATCTTTAAATGTTCTTTAATAAGAACTATAATGTTCATTATACACTATTTACTTCTATAAGGAATACTAATCAGACTCTTTGACCTATAAAAAATACAACACTTTCCAACAATTTTCCACAAAAACATCTCCTTTATTTTTTAGTGATAAAATCCTGATATTTCTTTACCTTTTCTTCTTTAGGAGGACGGAAAATAATGGAAACCCCACTTTATAGCGGGGATTGTGATGCATTTGTACAACAAGAAAAAGACTTTCTAAAAAAGTCAGCAAGCACCACAATCAGTGGATACTAGACGCCTTTTAGAAAGCCTCCAAAATAAATAATCTCTTAATTAAAGTACTTATTACCTATGATACAGCCCCAATCTGTCAATCCGAAAAAGCTTCCTTCATCACCTCATACGACTTCTTCAACCTCTCATGATAAACCGGCTCATCCCAATTCTCCCACGTATACGACATCCAAGCAGATTGGGAAGGCACTCGCTGCACCATCTCTTTCTCTTTGTTCGTTACGATAACCGCAGCAGATATGGAATCAATCTTCTCTGAGCTGCCGAGAGCTTCATTAGACCAAATATTCCCCATAATTTCCTTATGACTTGGGTCCTTCACATTTAATAGAAGCCATGGCAGCCGAAGCTCTAATAGGCCATCCTTCATATAAAAATCAGCAAGAGAATTGAAATCTGTAGATTCCGGATTACCATTTCCATATGTCAGCTTCCCTGTTTCATACGCTGAAAACGGTACAGTCATCACAGGACCTTCCTCCCTATTGATGGTTAACTCCTTATTCAACGTTAAGCGAATCGGATGGTATACACCATTATTTGGAGTGCTAGCATAGGATTCCGTTTGAATCATCTGAAGCATCTGCCCATAGGCGTAATAGAAAGTATCATAATAACTATCAATTAACACTCTGGAATGTTCCTTTCCATTCAGCTCAACTAGAAAATCAATGCCTTCTTCCTTTGCCGAAGGAACCTCTGGAATCGTTGATTGCCCTTGGTTTGGGATGGTATTTAACAAAATCGATGCTTGTAAATCATCCTTCCACTGTTCCTGATCATAATCAATGCGCAAAAATAGACCTTTGGCATCACTTGACATATAGACCTTCTTAACCGGGCCTTTTTCATTGGTTATTATCGATTTCTCTCCCCTTGCCTTCCAATCGGCAGGGTCCCCGTCTACCAATAATTGTGTGTCCTTCGTATCCGGCTCAAAGCTAAGCAGACCAAAATGCTGCTCATTTGTTTGTATATTATCCCAGAACGGCCTGCGATCTGGATTGTCGTAATCCATGGTATTCCACGTTCGTTTAAACCACTCATCCTGCCAAGAAAAGACCAGTCCGCCTGCCATTTTTTCCTCAACAATATCTTCAAAAAGGCTTTTTACTAAATTCCCTTGCTCCTGTTCTGAGTGATTTCCTTGATCAAAGCCATACACATTTTCATGGGTTAGGCCTCTTGATGCCGGAATGCCAAATTCCGCTACCAAGAGCGGCATATTATGATGCTCTTTCATATCATGTAAATAGCCAGCATAATTGTTTTTCTTCCCGCGATGATCCACATACTCGACATACTCTTCCTCAAAGTTTAGGAAGTCTGGATAATAAGGGTAGATATGATAGGAGGCAAAAAGCCCTGGATAAAAGGAGTCCTTCGCTTTTATCACATTTGGATTAACTGAAACAAGATCCTCTTCTAGATTTGGTTCAGCCGGATGACTAAGCAAGTCCGTTGTGACCCAGTTGGTAAAGCTTAACGGATGCTGCCAGCCGTAGTTCTCCGCTTCATATACAGCCGTAAAATCCATTACTTCCGCCAGCCACGCTTCAAATGGTGTCGCTTCTTCTGTCATGATATAGGTTCCATTAAAGCTTGTTCGGTCCGCATTTTTTTCATTTGTCCCGACAACCCCTTCAGGATCCCACTCAACCCCAAGAATCCAGCCTAATACATATGGAGACAAGTCATGTGCATAGGTTCCGCTGGCATGTCCGGCTCTTTCCTCAATTTCGGCATTTCCATGAATCAGATCAACCGTACGCTGAATTTCCTTTTTGAAATCACCCATTACCGCTGGATCAAAGGCATTCTTCTTATCTAAAAAGATTTCTTCATTGACCCAGACCCCCTGGAACAAGTATAGCGGGTTCTTCCGATTACGATTATGCTCATATAATGCCTGGTAAAAGGCAGGCGGGTGAATCGTATACACTCGAAGGGCGTTCGCATTCATAGCACTAATCTGCTCGAACCAGCGGGCATACTCCGACTTACTAATCTTCGTTTCCCCTGGAAAGGAGCCGGGCTTTGCAATCCCCATGTTCACACCTTTAATGAGGAGATCCCCCCATGCCCCGTTTTTATAGACCTGCAGATAGTCATCTCCCGATTTCCCTATAACCTTCATATCGTTTACTGTTTGAATACCTGGGACAAGTGCTTCGTCACTGCTGGAGACTTCTTTCTTTTTAGTTAAAATCTCCTTCATCATCGGCGCATAAGCTTCCCAATAGAAGGTATCCGTTCTTCCCTTCCCACCAAAGGAAAACAGCTGTTGCCACCATGTGATGCCGCTCATCCTATAGAAATTCGGTGTTTTTTCCTGGTCTGCAAAGTCACCGGCAAAATAGTAGCTGTCATAGAGTTTTGCTTGATGATGAACGACGGCTGGAAAAGTTAATGGAATCCTACTGCTCTTAAGCTTTTCTTCCCCTTTATTGGATAATGACAATTCAAATTGGGCTTGAACCTCCTCTCCATCATACGGTTCAATAATGTCAAACCAATAGTTATACGAAATGCTTTCGTTCAGTTCATATTCGCTCCTGCCCTTTTCTGTTAGTGTAAATTGAACAGGTTCATCAGAAATTTCCTTCTCCGTTAACACAATCACCTTGTCTTCCTCACTTACAAACACAAGGCCATTTCCTTTAAATCGATACTCTTCACCATACTGCTTTTCATAGTTTTGCTTAAGCCAGATTGGCACCTCATCATTACTCAAATCATGAAAATAACGGCCCATCCACCCTGTCCACTTGACATGCAGAAAATCGTAAAAGCCTTCTCTCACAGTCGGTTCCGTTGGAGACCCAAATGTATTAAACTCAGCGATGAGTGTTTGATTATGTTTGATAAGAGAGTCGCCTATCCGATTCACCTCATCAGTTGTTAACCCTCCATACAGCAGTTCCGAACGGTTTCCCTCCTGATTTTCTCCGTCATATTCATCTTTATATACTCCATAGCTATCCGCTACATATAAAACATCATATGGTGATAAATCCTCTGGCAGCTCCCTGACCGTAAACTCCGGCGGCTGATCAGCCGGAACAAACCCGACGTAATCTTGTTTTGAATCATACGCTTCATTCCCACTTTTTCTAAGCTTCAAGTGATTCAAGAGCCACACGAGCCCTTTATGTTCACGATACGACTCATCTGGAACCGTCTTGTCCATAATCAACATATTCAACTCTTGGGAAGGCTTCAATTGCCATATCCAAAATGGGGAAGTGAATAGTAAGAAAAGCAAGGCAATCCCCACTGGAATCATTCTTTTTTTCCTAATCATTTGAAACACCTTTTCGTACCATTTCTCCCCATCCTTTTTTGCCAAAAATCGCTTCAATCATCCCTTCAACACGCCAAATCACCGTGAGTGGGCGGTACCAAAGGGTCTCTGTCAAAGACATCAAAAATAATGTTGTAAAGTGCTTCACCTTCGGATACTTCTCCATGCTCCATTCTTCCAAGAGCACCGCTGCCATTGAATAAACGGAGCCGTAGATCAAGGAAAGCAGGAAAAATAATAGGGCATACTGAATCTGAATGCTTCCTGTAAAAATGGAAACAATCAATAAAATATAACCAATCAGCTCAACCAGCGGACCTAAAAATTCAATAAAAAAGAAATAAGGCATAGAAAATAACCCGATTGAGCCATACTTGGGATTAAACATGACCTTTTTATGCTTCCATAAGCTTTCAAATAAGCCTCGATGCCACCGCTTGCGCTGACGCCTCAAATACTTTATGGAATCAGGAGCCTCTGTCCAGCACACAGGGTCCGGCACATAGGTAATTTTTTTGTTCACCTTTTGTTCCTTCACATACCGATGCAGCCGAACGACAAGCTCCATATCCTCTCCAACCGTATGGGTATAGCCCCCTGCTTCCACCACCCACTTTTTCGAAAACACGCCGAACGCGCCTGAAACAATGAGCAGCAAATTATTGCTGCTTAATCCGACACGCCCTGTTAGAAAGGCCCGCAAATACTCAATGACCTGCATCAGCACAATCGGATTATTCGACAAGCCCACACTTTTCAGTTCGCCGTTTTGAATATCACAGCCATTGGCAATCCTCACACTCCCGCCGGAAGCAATCACCTCATCGTCCGATTCAATAATCGGCTTCAGCACCTTTAAGAAAGCATGCCGTTCAATAATTGAATCCCCGTCCAATGAACAAAAATAAGGATATCTGGAGCAATTAATCCCCGCATTTAAGGCATCTGCTTTCCCGCCATTCTCCTTATCGAGCACCACTAAATGGGGGTGAATAGCAGATTGATAGACTCCTTTAATCCTCTTCGATTCCAATTGTTTTCGATATACACGATTGATTTTTTTCAGCTGAAATTTGTCCATCAGCTTTTCAAGCGTATCATCTGTCGAGCCATCATTAATGATGATAATCTCGTATTCCGGATATTCAATAGACAGCAAGGACCGGATGCTTCCATAGATTCCGACCGATTCATTATAGGCAGGGACAAGAATGGACACCGGCTTTGTATATTCGGACTGCAGCAGCTCCTCATACGGCTCGTACTCATCAAGCTGATAAATTTTTCTAATTTGCGAGAGGGAAAGAATAAGCATTCCGCCGTACACAAGGATCATCATGATCATATACAGGAAAATAATCCAACTTCCAACGATTAAAATATCCGGCCAATTAATAGGAATAACCGACTCCCTCCTTCTCAAGCCACTCAACAGCCATATCCTTTGCAAATACATCTTTTGACTCTTCTATTACCTTTTGTAAAATCGCTTCGCCTTCCTTAAACCGTAGGATGGCTTTTGCTGCTTCAGCCCGCACCACATATTCAGGGTCAGATAAAAGAGCAATCAACGTTGATTGATACCCTTCGATTCGCTGCATTCCAGATACCTTTGCCGCCATCATCCGCAGCTGCCAATTATCCGATTCGAAAAATCTATGGATGGCTTCCGCATCAATCGGAATGCCTGAATTCGCATAAGCTTTTAACGAACGAATTCTTAATTCTGTCTCGTCCTCTAGCACTAATCTTTGCAATAAAGAATGATGCCCGGTAAGCTGCCGCTTGCCAATCATGTCTACTACTATGTATTGCATTCTTTTTGACAAATCATCAAAGCTTGCAATTAACTCATCAAGCTTTTCTTCCTCCATGACCGAAAGAATCGATACTAATGAAAACTCAGATAGACTCTCGTCCGTTTTTTTCAGATAGTCAACGATTTTTGGATCATCGAACTTGGCCAGCAGCTTTAATATTTGTGCCTTTTCCGACAGGCTAGTCCCTCGTTTTTGATAAAGCTCATGTAAGAAAGGAACGAAATGAACCATATAGAAATCTTCTATTGAAAATAGGGCATTCATTCGAAGACTCCAGCGTTTTTGTTTTAACTCTTTTATTAGAAAATCCGTGATATGCTCCTTTGCAAAAAGATGAATTCTTTCTTCCACATCACTGCCTACGATTACATTGGAATAATCACTAAGTAATTCAATTAGAGCGATGACCTTCTCTTCTTCAAGGTCTGACTCCATTAAACTTGATTGGCCTGATTGCAAATAATGAAATACAGCCAAGCGATAGTCTTCCTTGAATGTATCGATTCTTTGCCTCATTTGATTTTTTAAATATTTCTTAACGGTTAAATAGAAAAAAAGGCTGATTAAGATAAAAAGCAGGACAAGAAACAGTATAAAAAGCAAAGCCAAATTCATTTCAATCATTCTATTTCATCCTTTTAATTAAATGCCCAATCCGGGTTTCGAGCTCCAAGGGCTTGAACGGCTTTGTCATATAATCATCTGCTCCAAGGAGAAGTGCCCGCGATATATCTTGATCACTTTTCCTTGAGGTAAGCATCATGATGGTAAATCTCTCTTGAAAGCTCAACTCTCTAAGCTTCTGCAGAACTTCTATTCCGTCCATACGGGGCATCATCCCATCTAAAATAATCAAATATGGCTCCGCACTTTCCCCATACCAGTTTGACTCAAAAAATTCCATGCCGTCTTTGAAGGTTTGAATGTCCAATATAATGTCATCTGTCAGTTTAGATTTGCGAATGATATCTGTCAGCATCGTTCGAATAATGGGATCATCATCAACAATCCCGACATGAATATGCTTTTGATGGTAGATGATATTGTTGACTGGAACAATTTTCACCATGTTCCTGCCTTCCTGCTTTGCTTCATATAAGGCTTGACCGACAATTTCGATATTCCGCTTCAAATCTAGCTCATCCTCTTGAATTTCGTGTACACCGGCAGAAAAGGTACACTGAAAGGTTTGATCTGGACGAACATCCGCAAACTTTTCCTGTGAAAAGGAAAGACGAATTCTATCCAATACCTGTTTAGCATCCTTAGCCTGCGCTCCCGGAAGCAGGAGGAGAAATTCATCACTGCCATAACGAATGATAATATCGCTCTGTCTTAACGTATTCTTAACCATTCTAGCAAAATTGACTAATACATGATCCCCTGCCATATGGCCATGCTTTTCATTCACTTGTTTGAAGCAATCTAAATCAATTAAGGCCATACTAAACACTACTTTTCTTCTTTTAAACTGACTGACCATCCTTTCAAATGACGGCTGCAAATATTTTCGATTGTATACTCTTGTTAATTCATCAAGCAGCATCACATCATCAATGGCCTGTTTTCTCTCTAATTGCCGGTTGACTCTCACAATAAACTCATCCATTTCACATGGAACTGGAATATAGTCATCTGCACCAAGCCGGTAACTTTTCACCCTTGTTTCCTTTGATGGGTCACGAGTAATAATGATGGTCGGTACAAATTGTTGCCTCATGCCTTCTTTAAGCGCTACTAGCACATCAAGCCCATTGTTATCTTGAATATGGGTAGCAATCATGACACAATCAGGTCTTAAATCATAATAAGAATGGAGAGCTCGATCCGAATCAGCCGCAGCCATAACCACCCAGCCAATTTCTCCTAGCACATCCTTTAGAAACATGATAAAACTCGAATCATCATCTATTAATAAAATCAGCTTTTTATCGTACAAACCTTCCTTTTGTTCAATAACTTCATTCAACTCTGGATATTCTTCATAATAAAAGATAGAAATTAAAGGGTTTAACAATTCTTGTATGCTTTCCTTTGTCCATTCCTTTTCGTCATTTTCATTCATTTGACTCATAAGCGATTGTGCCATGTCACACGCACGGTCTAACCCAATCACCGCAGCTGTCTGTGAAATGGAGTGAAGAAATTGAACTAATTCATTTTGTCTAATAGATTCTTGATATAACCACGTTTCCAACTTCTTCCGTACGGATCTTATCAACTCTTGTTTGTAATTATTCATAGACCTTCTCCTGCTTTGAAACGCGGGGACGGTTCTGCGTTTCATCTATCTTTTTTCGATGACAGGGCGCGCACCGAAATCATCTCGTTTCTCCATATTGTTTCACGGAACGCTCTTTGAATTCATCCTACCGATGCTACGAGTAACACTTATTTTCATATAATGGTGTAAAAAAAATCTAAAAATAGTGCCACCCAACTTTCCCTCGGTGGCACTATGTAAATACACATTCTATTCTTATGGGTTTAGCTCCATCCAGCTTCCCGCATGGTGAACGGCAATCCCTTTGAAACCAGGGGAACCCGCATAATGGTTACTTACGGCTTTTAGTTCCCCATTCATGAAGGCTTCTCCTTCCTCAAAAAAGGTAATCCCTTCACCTTCGTCTGTTTGCCCTGTTTCCACTCCAATGACAAGTGATTTGCCATATTGCCCTGCAAGATTGATTTCATTCTCAACAATATCCATAATCATTGAGGCCCCGTCGCGATAAGCCATAATGGTTACACTATCGGTATTAGCAATGACCCACTCAGCCAGCATTCCTTTTCCATACGTATTACGATAAATAATCTCATCAAACCAGAATGGCATGTCTGCCTCAAGCGGAAGATTCATGCCAGAAGCATCCGTTTTCGCTTTGGACAATAGTGCTTGATACGATTTAATGGTTGCGGCTTGATTGGTTGTCCATCCATTGTATAAATAAGGTTCTACATCTAAATGAATACCGGCAAACTTTTGTTCCGACGTTGACCCATTTTGATAATTTTTAAGCCAATTAAACAGCTTGTTTTGATTGGTCGTTCCTTTAGGCGCTACCCAGTCTGGTGCCCCGTCAAGCGCATATATTTCTATTCCCTTTGCAGAAGCAAGGGTAATAAAACTCTGATAGATTTTCATTGGAATCTCGCGGTCAATCTGAACGTACACTTTGTTTACCTGCTTGCTTTCGAGAAACGCTAATGTTCCTTCCTCATCATTCACAATCATCCACGGATTCCATAGCCATGTCGCCCGATCCGCAGAAGAGGCTGCATTCACGTTCAAACCTAATCCCCCAAGCACCAAAATAAATAACAGTAACACCGCTGCTTTTTTCATAGAGAAGACCTCCCATTCTATTAGCCGAGGCCCATAGAACGAGAACCCGGCAACCTGACAACCATACACTCCTGAAAGAAGCGGTTAGGCTCACGGCTTTGCGTCCTTCCCTTTCGGTAAAGTTTGCCTTTATCATCTTATCTCGATTATACCTTACCATGGGATTTATTTACTATATTAATATGACAAGAATGAACCAGAATCTTTGAAAGACTAGGACGGCTTTCACGTTTCAAAAAAGCCTTTTTATCCCTAATAGGCGAAACAGTATCACTGTTTCAGCATTTCATTTTTTATAGTACTTCTCACCGGACAAGATTCGCATTTTAATACTATAATAATAGGAATAATGATTATGAGAAATCTTTGGAGTGGAATCTATGCTCGATGAATTATTTGTATACATCCTTGCTGTCAGCATTGCCAGCATTTTAAGTTTTTTGTTGTTTTTATATGCCCAATTTCGTCTGAAAGATGCTCCTGGTGCGCATCCGTATATGTTAGCCACTCTTTTTTCAGCTGTTTTCACGTTTTCCTATGCATTGGAATTATCAAGCACTTCACTGGAAAGAATGATATTTTGGCTGAATATTGAGTACCTTGTATTGCCGTTTATCCCAGTATTTATCTTCTTGATGTGCTTAGAATATACTGGTCTAAAATTAAAACAAAGGAAACGCCTTCTCTTATTTATTGTTCCTATTATTACTATCTTTATCCATGGAACAAATGAGCTTCACCGCTTATATTACACCTCAATCCAGCTAAATAATGACGGCCCATTCCCAACGTTAAAGTTAGAACATGGTCCTTGGTTTTACGTTCATTCATTATTTCTTTTTATGTGTTTAATGATGAGCGTCATTGTCTTACTCTCGCAATTAAAAAAAGCAGCCTCCTTTCGGTTTCGTATGCAGATTATTTTAATGACAGCTGGAATTCTTACCCCTATCATAGCAAACTATTATTATGTAAATGGCCTGAGCCCACATGGTATTGATTTAGGACCCGTATCCATGAGTATATCTTTTCTCTTCCATGGCGCAGCGCTTGTATCCTACCAAATGTTCAATGTCACACCCATTGCTCGGGATACTGTATTTGAAAAGATGAAAAATGGGGTAATCGTATTAAATCAAAACGGAATGATTGTTGATTATAACGATGCAATGTTGGCCATCATTCCTGCATTAAACTCTCAATCTATTGGAAAATCTATCGTTGATGCGGTTGGAAAAACAGGACCGCTTGCCGAGATTTTCATGCTAGAGAGGGAATGCGATTACGAAATCTGCCGTGATGAAGAAAGAGTTTATTTTCAAATTCAGTTTTCGACGGTAACAAATAAAAACAACTATGAAATTGGGAAGATTATAACATTTGTAGATGTAACAGAAAAAGTGGATCTGCAGAAGAAATTAAAGACACTAGCGAGCATCGACGGGTTATCACAGGTATATAATCGTACCTTTTTCATGCAGGAATCTGAGAGAGTTATTGGCTCCCTTAACGGAAGAGATGTTTCCATCATTATGTTTGATATCGACCACTTTAAAAAGATTAACGATACATTTGGCCATGAGGCCGGCGATAAGGTTTTAACTCACATCGCCAGTACAGCAAAGGAAAGTCTCCGAACCAATGATATTATGGGTCGATATGGCGGCGAAGAGTTTATTATTTGCTTGCCGGATACATCATTAACCGAAGCCTATGAACTGGCTCAATCCATTCGTGTGAGGATTTCCCAGCATAGCACCACTTATTATAATGACGAAATTTATGTAACATCGAGTTTCGGTATTTCCTCAGCGCTGATAAGAAAAGAAGATAGCCATAACACACTAGAAGTTCTAATCAGAGAAGCAGATCAGGCACTCTATGAATCTAAAAGCAAGGGGAGAAACTACGTTGCTATTTATGAGGACATTTAGAATACTAGGGTGCATTTCATGGTCAGAAAAATGAGGAGGATGGTTCTGACAGGACGAGGGCTTTTCAGCTCAATTCTGTCAGAATCAGGGGTGGACTCTGACTAGACCCGGGACTTTCACCGCTTTTCTGTCAGAATCAGAGCTCCATTCTGACTAGACCCGGGACTTTCACCGCTTTTCTGTCAGAATCAGAGCTCCATTCTGACTAGACCGGGGATTTCCACCGCTTTCCTGTCAGAATGATAACCCGATTCTGACAGAGCACTTCTTTTTCAATGCTCCCAAAACCACGCATCCAGAAAAACAGAATCAGCCACCCAGCTAAGCTTCACACTTTTTTTCAAAAATCTCATACCTCTATAGGGCATCTCGTTACAGTGTCCGAAAATAAATCCGAAGAACAAACCAGCCTTCTTCCAGCTCTGCATCCATCTGCCCATTCATCTTTTCCACTAACTTTTTAGACAAATAGAGGCCTAATCCGCTCGCTTACACCCCCGTTTGCTGCTTGCACATTCAAGTTCTCCCAAGCTGTTAACTCTGGATAAAGTGCCGGCGTTTCAATCGATTGACCCATTTTTCTTCGCGCATGCTGCAAACCTTTCACGCCTGTTTCCCCAAACAGCTCGATATTCCCCTCGTCGATGGTGATTAACCCCATAATCGTGCGCATGATGGATGGAAAAATCTAAACGGAAATTGGTATTACTATAGCAATGGGTCAGTCGTTAAAGGTTGGAAAAATTTAACTAACACATGGTACTTCTTTAACAGAAATGGTGTGATGAAAACCGGCTGGATTTTTGATGGTACCTGGTATTATTTACATTCGGATGGATCTATGGCTACTGGATGGATTTATGATGGATTGGCTTGGTATTACTTAAAATCAGACGGTTCTATGGCTACCGGTTGGATACATGATGGCACCGCTTGGTATTACTTAACACCTTCGATGGCCAGCGGATGGATTTATGATGGATTGGCTTGGTATTATTTATCGCCTTCTATGGCTGCAAATGTCACGGTAGATGGATATGTTATTGGAAGCGATGGTTTAATCATTGGGTATGAAGGGTAATCACTCGTATCAACGCTGGTGGAAAATATAGACTGCTCCCTCACACTAGTTATAATGAAGAACAAAAAGATATGGTCAGTAAAGGAAAGTTCTATGGGATTCTACATCCCTACAGAACTTTCCTTTATTTTTTTTGACTAGAACCAGGAACCTGTCCTCATGGTCCTTTCCGCCTTTTTATTAGAAGCATTACGGTATCGTTTGATTTTCTCTCGGAGAAAGCGCACAAAAAAGCAATCCCTTTAGAGATTAAACTCCACAGTGATTGCTTAACAGAATCATTGAAATGGCAAAACTGTCCGCACATTTCAAAAACCTTTAACAAACATATATATGCAGCAAATATTAATCTTTGACCATGTTTTGATAAAAAGTACAGTGAATTTAGAAAATTTATTTTTAGCATTGACCTGTGGATATGTTTTACATATAATTTGCATTAAGGAAACTTTTTTAGGGTTAGCTAATTTTTTTAGGACAATGAAACATTTCAGGTGAACAAGTCTTAAACACTAACAAATATGTTTTGGTAATATTATTGATCTTGGCTAAATGCTATTATCCCCCCTATAAAAATGAGGAATAAGGAGAGAAATTAATGATGAATCCGGCAATCAATATCAAAGATCTTCATGTTTCCTATTATGGAAATGATGCCGTAAAAGGAGTTAGCCTATCCGTTGAAACGGGGAATTTAGTTGGAATTATCGGCCCTAACGGTGCGGGGAAATCAACTTTTTTAAAAGCCATGTTAAACCTCATCCCTATTGATAAAGGTGAGATAAAAGTTTTAGGAAAAACCATTAAAGAGGTTAGGAAACAGATTGCTTATGTTCCCCAACGAAATGATATTGATTGGGATTTCCCCATAACAGTACTTGATGTCGTACTACTTGGAACCTATCCGCATTTAAAATGGTTTCGCCGGCCGAGAAAAGAGCAAAAAGACTGGGCGCTTCAATGTCTTCAACGAGTAGGAATGAAAGAGTTTAGTAAAAGACAGATTGGTGAACTTTCTGGCGGTCAACAACAACGTGTCTTTCTTGCAAGAGCACTCGCCCAAAAAGCCGATTTGTTTTTTCTCGATGAGCCATTTGTCGGCGTCGATGTGACTAGTGAAGAAACCATTGTTCATATCTTAAAAGATCTTTGCCGGCAAGGAAAAACGGTGATTGTGGTTCACCATGATCTTAGTAAAGCAAATGATTATTTCCATCAACTAATCTTATTGAATAAAGAATTAATTAGTTTCGGTTCGGTTGCTGAGGTCTTTAAGCCAGAAGTGATTGAAAAAGCTTATAAAGGACAATTTGCTTTTATGAATGAGATGGGAGTGTCGTTGTAATGGTCTTTATTGAAGCAGTTATGGAGTATGGCTTTTTACAAAAAGCGTTATTAACTTCGACTATGGTAGGGGTTATCTGTGGAGTCATTGGTTGTTTCATCATACTGAGGGGAATGGCTCTTATGGGAGATGCGATATCACATGCGGTTCTTCCAGGGGTCGCAATATCCTACATGTTAGGGATTAATTTCTTTTTTGGAGCCGTGTTTAGTGGGGTACTAACAGCCATAGCGATTGGATTTGTTACCCAAAACAGTCGAATTAAACATGATACATCGATTGGCATTATGTTCACAGCAGCTTTTGCTTCAGGAATTATTATTATTACCTTGCTAAAAAGCAGTACAGATTTATACCATATCTTATTTGGTAATGTGCTAGCAGTAAGATCTTCCGATATGTGGATTACACTAGCGATTGGAATGATCGTTTTACTAGCCGTCTATCTTTTTTATAAAGAACTGCTCGTTACTTCTTTTGACGAAACGATGGGAGCTGCCTATGGGTTACCCGTCCGATTGATTCACTATTTCCTTATGACCTTATTAACAATGGTAACCGTTGCTTCCTTGCAGACAGTGGGAATTGTCTTAGTTGTCGCCATGTTAATCACCCCTGCCGCTGCAGCATATCTGTTAACGGAACGTCTATGGGTCATGATTTTTCTAGCGGCAGGAATTGGCGTCCTTTCATCCATCATTGGTCTATACTTTAGTTTCACCTATAACTTAGCTTCAGGAGCCACCATCGTACTTGCGGCAACGTTTATTTTCATTCTCGTTTTCTTACTCTCCCCTAAACATGGACTCATTTGGAAAACACTAAAAGTAAAAAAGAAAAGAGCTTCATTAACTTAAGATTATTTTTTTAAAATGAGGAGGAAAATAAATTGATTAAAAAGAGTTTACTTGTTTTGTCGGCAGCATTCATGGCCATTTTCTTATTAGCAGCATGCAGTGGTAAAACAGAAAGAAGCAGTTCTTCCACAAACGGAAAGGAACAAAAAATTCAAGTAGTGACGACCTATTCGATTGTGTATGACATTGTGAAAAATGTTGGTGGTGATTTAGTTGAGATTCATAGTTTAGCACCTATTGGATCAAACCCGCATGAATATGATCCACTGCCAGTTGATATTCAAAAAGCAACAGACGCCGATGCTATTTTTTATAATGGTTTAAATTTAGAAGCGGGAAATTCATGGTTTGATCGTTTATTGGAAACAGCAGGTAAGGATGACAAGGATGCTCCTGTATTCCTTATGAGTAAAGGGGTTGAACCAATGTATTTAACCTCAAAAGGGAACGAGGGCGAAGAAGACCCTCATGCTTGGCTCGACATTAGAAATGGAATAAAATACGCGGAAAATGCTAGAGACGGGTTAATAAAAGTCGATCCTGATAACGCAGATGTGTATAAGAAAAATGCAGATGAATATATTACTAAGCTTCAAGAACTTCATGACAAAGCTGTAGAGGAATTTAGTAAGATTCCAGAAGAAGAACGTGTTCTAGTCACAAGCGAAGGCGCCTTTAAATATTTCAGCGCTGCCTATGGATTCCAAGCAGAATATATTTGGGAGATCAACCAAGAAAATCAAGGAACCCCCGATCAAATTACTAGAATTGTAAATCTTATTAATGAAAAAGGGATTAAGGGATTATTCTTAGAAACTAGTATCGATGCACGCAGTATGGAGGCTGTATCTGCTGAGACAGGTGTTCCGATTATAGGGAAGATATTTACTGATTCTTTAGGAAAACCCGGCGAAGATGGTGATACGTATATCAATATGATGAAATGGAATATGAAGACAATTAAAGAAGGCTTATCTAAGTAAGCTTCGCAAACATATGACTCTCTTTAGTGAATGAAAGGCACCTCTTCATATAGGGGTGTCTTTCATTCATAACTCCCAAAGGAACCGTCTATAACCTATAGCTAGATAATGGAACCATTCGAAATTTAAAGTAGAAACCTTTCGCATTCGAATGGCCCCCATTCTCAGTTTAATAGACCTGCCATTTTAGACAATTTAGCTATATGTAGGTAAAACCCCCATTTCACTGCCGAATCATACCGTAATCTAACCTCCGAGATGTTATAATAGAATAAGTATCATAACCTTCAGAATATTATCTAAACAAAGGATAAAATCAAATATTACTATTTATAACTTTCCAACGTAAGGGGGATTCATATGTCAATCAAAGCAACCGGGATCACCTTTAGTGATTTATTTGGTGTCGATCAAGAGAAAGATAATTTCTTGCAGTCGCATCAAATGTTTGTGTCCAGTGCGAATGCTTGGGGCGCCTTAATAAAGGATTTAATTCTGGCCCTTGGAATTGAACGAGCCAAACGCTTTTTACTGCGTTACGGTTATCAATGCGGTCTCCATGAAGCCATCATGTTAAAAGATATGTTTAATTGGGAAAACAAGAAAGAATGGATTATGGGCGGTGTCACGATGCATAATCTTTCTGGAAGAGCCTCCTCTGTCCCAATCAAAACCCATATAGACCCAGATAAAGGTGAATTCGATGTAGAAGGATTTTGGCATGACTCCTATGAAGCCAAGCAATATTTAGAACACTTCCCTCCCCATTCTGAAGCGGTTTGCTATTTCTTAGAAGGCTATGCCAGCGGCTATTGCAGCACTTCCTTTGGAAAAAAGATTGTTTTTAAAGAAGTCGAATGTATCGGTAAAGGGGATTCTCATTGCCACTTCATCGGCAAAACACTTGATGCATGGGGAGACGAAATTTCAAGTGATCTAGTGGATTATGCTCGAGCAGATATTGGCGATGAGCTTGACCGGGCCCATAAGCGGATTGAAAAACAAAGCGAGATATTAAAACAAGGAAATATTTTAGGAAATCAATTAACCGAAATTGTTCTTCAAGGGAAAGGTCTTGAATCAATCGCTCAAACGCTTGGAAGAAGTTTGAAATGCGGGATTGTCTTCTCGAATAAATATTTCGAAACGATCACGGAGTACGGCGATGTGTACGATTATTCATTAAAAAAGATTATCGAAAACAGAAACAACCTTCCCTCCCATGATCGTCATAAAGTGAACGCATTGATTGAAAATCGGAAAACGATTCAACTGGGTTCTCTTGAAAGTCTGGAATTTACACATTATCCGTTAATTACACCGATTATCGTTCAGAATAATGTGTATGGCTATATATCCATCATTAAAGATTCCAAGGAAATTGAAGAGCTTGAAGCTTCCTTTATTGAAAGAGCAGCCAATATTTGTGCCCTTCATATCCTCAATGAAAAAACAGCCATTGATACAGAGCAACGGATGAAAGGAGAATTGCTGGACGAACTTTTACTTCAGCCCAAAATAGATGAAAATATTACAAATAAGCTTTCTCTGTTAGGCTATAATCTTGCTGAGCCAAAATATGTATTCCTGTTTCAGTTGCAAAATCAGCAGGATGATGAATCATTAAATGAAGAAAAGGAATTTATCATCAATAACCTGCGGAAGCATTCCACTGCCGCACATGAACAAATATTGGTTTCTCATTCCTTTGGTCGAATTCAGGCCCTTGTTCCAGAAAGTCTATTACAAGCGTTCAAAGGAAGTGCGATTTCTTTTGGAAAAACGATTTTGGAACAATTTTCATCACAGTTTCCGTCCATATCCCTATTAATTGGGATTAGCAATATTTGCACAAATATCCAGCAGATTCACGTTCACTATAAACAAGCGAAAAAAGCTTTAGAAATCTCCCAAATCAATGGACAGAAACAAAGAGTGATATTATTTTCCGATATTGGCCATATTTCCATTTTATTAGACGCTCGAAATCCAGAAGAGTTGGAAGCATATGCAGATAGAATATTAGGAGATATCCTTGAACACGATATAACGAAGTCAACCGAACTCATTAAAACGCTTTATTTATATTTAAATAACGACTGTAATCTCCATAAAACCGCACGCAGTATGAACCTATCCATTGGAGGCATGCGTTATCGGCTGACCAATTTAAAAGAAAAGTTTCACATCGATATGACGAATTACAATACACGCCGCGAAGTTCAAATGGCTTTGGATATCTACTTAGCCTTCGGAAAGTTCGACGGAACAAGCGAACAGGTTTGACCCAACATAGAAAACCCGAATGAGAACTCCAACCAGGATCATTCGGGTTTTTACTTAATTTTATAGACTGTGTTAAAGCACTATGTTGATAAAGCCAGATTTTTGACTCATTCGTGTGAAATGAACATTTCACACGCCTTTCAGCTATGCTGAAAGGTTGCTGTATTGTCATGAAGTGGTAGGAGAAAATGCATTTTCTCCTACCACTTCATGACAATACAGCTTAAATGAGTCAAAAATCAACAATACCCTTTAACAAAGCCATTTTATAAAAGAAGCACATAAGCAATCAGATCGACTGCAAGAATCAAACAAACAGCAAAGCCTAGATTCCAGCGGACTAATTTGATTGGATGGATTCCTAAAATACTCGTCATCATGGACGAAACGACATTGAACGGATTCACCATCAACAAGGCTAATAAGGTAGCAATCAGTAAGAAGGCAAGGCCATTTTCATTCCCTACAAAGAACGGGTTGAGAATATTCGCTAATAAAACAATCAAGACAACCGCATGGATACCTAAATAAGATAAAAACCAAAGCATTAACGATACGAATATGCAGAAAATAAGCAAGTGCATATAATTAAACTGCGCCACTAAGATTCGGTTTAATAATTCAGAGATAGGAGATTTTTGAACCATGGTCAGAAAAAAGCTGGCCGATAAAAATAATAAATTGAAGTTTGCCATTTTTTCCACCCCTTCAGGCCATGTTCGCTTTAAACGCCGCAGCAATAAGGGAAGTTTTCGAATACATACACTCCAAACCAACGAGAAAGGTGCCAAAATAAAAATGATTGAAATCAGCATGCCATAACCAAATAAGCGATTCACAAGAACGACCGCCCCAAACAATAGCAGAATGGCAATAAGTAACTGCAAGGATTTCTTTATTTCTTTTCTCGGAAATTCAATGAATGGCTCGACTTGATCCTGATGAATGGAAAGATTATATTTTCTTCTTTGTAAAAGCCAATCGCTGATTAAAAAGAGCAAACTCATTCCCAGCAGGATGGGCAAAATCACCTCATAATCCGCATTGGTCGCATCTACGCCAATGAGCACAACCATTTCTATCGGACTCCAAAATAGAGCAAGGGCAAATGGACGAATCATGGAGCTGTTCAAGAAGCGCTGTCTTACTTCATTGACCACCACAGGAATCCTTTTTCCAAAACTATGTGCTCCAATCGGAATCGCTGCAATCGCCAAAAACACACTTAATATATAGACTCCAAGCGATGTGCGGCAATAAACACCGTGCACGGTTTGGACACGATAATGAAGCAGTTTATTCATCGATTTATCATACCTGCCCACTCGAATCATGCTTTGGATAAAGGGCAACACAACAAACAACCCAAGGATTCCAGCCATTTGATGAAAAGCAGTCAGCAATAATTCCAAACTGAACGATGAATAGGACCATAACCCTAGACCGATAACTAAAAAGATTGTTCCAACCGTACTATATAATCGATTGGCTTGCCTGTACGAAAGCAAAATGGAAAGAATCGAGAAGATCATAATCAATAGATCCAATACAAACACACTTAAAAACAAATTCAAAATATACAAAATCGGAACGGCTGCATAGACAAACACCTTCATAAGCATCCTTCTCTCAACAAACTTTAAGGTTTAATAAAAGGGCTTTGTTTATTAACATGGTTGATTTTTGACTCATCTAAAGCTGTATGGTTAGGAAGTGAAAGGAGAAAATGCATTTTCTCCTTTCACTTCCTAACCATACAGCAACCTTTCAGCATAGCTGAAAGGCGTGAGAAATAGACATTTCTCACGGATGAGTCAAAAATCAGGATTAACCACATTGTTTGCTAACAAAGCTAATAAAAAAACTCCGGGATTAACCGGAGATTTTTTTGAACCTCTTACGATTTCATTAAACCTGTTAACCAAGTAGCAAGTGATGGGAAAGCAATAATAAGAGTAATTAACAGTAAATTCATAGCAATAAACGGTAAAATGGCTTTATAAATTTGACCCATCGAATACTGAGGCGCCGCGGCCTTCATGGCAAACAAGTCCATTCCAAATGGCGGTGTCATCGTTGCCATCTGCATGTTAATTAGGAAGATTACACAGAACCAAATAGGATCAATTCCCATTGCACCTACAATTGGCATTACGACTGGCAATGTCATCATCATAATGGACATTGGTTCAAGGAAACAACCAAGAACAATTAATACGAGTTGAATGAGAATAATTAACATGATTGGAGTTAAGTCCATAGTCGAAACCGTTTGAACCAACCCTTGTGTAACCCCTGTGAAACTCAAAATTTGACTGAATGTAGTCGATCCAACCATAATCATTAAGATCATAACCGTCATTCTTGCCGTACCAGTTAAAGATTCCCACAGCAATTTCCACGTAAACTTACGATAAGCAATCGCCATAACCGTTGTTCCTGCCGCACCAAGCACGGCCGATTGAGTCGGTGTAGCAATCCCAAGAATAATCACACCTAGTACTAAGAAGACAATAAAACTAAGGGGAAAAATATACTTAAAGAAATCCGTAATCTTTTCCTTCATACTATAAGTTTCTACTTCATACGAAGGCGCTAAATCAGGTTGAAGTGTACAACGAATGATAATGTAGGTTAAAAAGATAAGGGCAAGAATAATTCCTGGAATAACAATCGCTACTAGGAATGTTCCAACAGGCACCCCAGCGAGTGTTGCCATTAAAACTCCAAGAGCAGTAGGCGGAATTAAGATAGCAAGTCCCGCACTGCCCGTAATAGGGCCTAGAGACATCGAAGACTTATAACGATGTTTTTCCATCTCTGGAACAAGCAGGGAACCAAGCAGGGATGTGGTAGCAACACTTGAACCACAAAGAATGGCAAATAAAGTCCCGCTTCCGACCGCCAAAATACTTAATCTTCCCGGTATTCTTCCCATCCATTTTCCTAAGGCATTAAATACTTGCGCACCAATTCCGGTTCTAAACATGATTTCACCCATAAAGAGGAACATCGGAATCGCTAACAGTGAAAATAAGGAGACCGATTTAAACATGTTTAATGGCAATTGCTGCAGCCCGGATACTCCGCCCCATAGGAGGTAAACACCGATAATATCAATGATTAAAAAGGAAAATATAATGGGAATTCCCAGTGCAAATAAGACGATTAATGCTAAAAAGATGATAGGTAAAACGATATACCATTCCACAGTGCTCTAACCTCCAATCTTGATTGACTTTGTTAGTTCTAGCTTTTCAAAGCCTTAAAATTCTTTATATGTTGGATAGAGCGACGAAGAAGCTGTATGGCAAGTAAGGAAAATCCGACAGGAATGGCAGCGATTAATGGCCATCTCGGCCATTGAAGGACGGATTCAAACAAGGCTCCCTTTTCGTAAAGACTCATAACCACCTCTATACCGGACCATACGATGACTAAGGAGACGAGTAAACATACAAGTGAACCAAAGATTTCAAATACAGACCTCACTTTCTGCGGTAACTTCTCAATGACCATCTCAAACCGCAGATGCCCTTCCTCTCTCATCAGCCATCCAGACCCTAAGAAAGCAATAAAGGCTAACGCATATTCAGAAACCTCCAATGCCCACTTTAACGGGGCATTGAAGAAGTATGTCATGATAACATCTAAAATAATAATCACGATTAAAAGTGACATGAGCACATTTACGATTGCTAGACAAATATCAAACAACCAATCTAACACATTCTTTTTCTCATTTGCCATTGGCTCACACACCCTTTATTCGCTTAATTTGCGCAGGTTATCCACCTCATCAGGAATTTCTGTTTTTAAATAATCCCACTCCACATCATAAGCTTTATCTGTTAGTTCCTTAGCATCTGCCTCAGGTAATGTAATGAACTCTACATCAGCCTCTGCTAATACTTCTCTTTCTTTCTCTTCTGCTTTCGTATGGAAATCTACCATATAACGTTCAAACTCTTCCACTGCTGCTATAAGTGCTTGCTGATTTTCCTCAGAAAGACCATCCCATTTATCAGGGTTCATTACGATTGAAGTATTAGAGTTCCAGAATGGATGATCTAGTACATACTTAGTTGAATCTGTCCATCCGTTTTTATGCGGACCGCTGATACCGCCAAATACAAAGCCTTCTACTACACCAGTTTGTAAGGATGTATACACTTCACTTGGATCAATCATAACAGCATTAATTCCTAGACTTTCGAAGAATCTTGTATAATTTCCTGTTGCTCTAATTTTTGTACCCTTTAAATCCGCTAAGCTTTCAATTGGCTTATTCAACCAAATTTGCGGCGAGGTATTTAACCAACGGCCAATGTAAATCATGTCGATTTCTTTATGTTCTTCTAGCATTGCCTCATAAAATCCATTTTCTCTTTCTTCCCAAGGCTGTAATTTAGATAACGGCATCGCTTGTACAGCACGGTTTTGTGATTCATATTGACCTGTATGGCCAAAAACCATGTCAATAACACCCGTTTGCACAGCATTTGCCTGTTCACCCACAGGAATGATATCTGCTCCGCCGCGCCAATTAATTGTAATCTGTCCGTCTGACTTTTCTTCCACTAATTTAATATATTCATTGACAGGCTCGATTAATGGATCATCCTTTGCTAAGAAGCTTACTGCATTAATCGTGATCGCATCGCCGGAACCGCCGGAACTCTCTGATGACGAAGAGGACGAATTGGAAGAACATGCTGCAAGCATACATACTGCTGATACTACGGCCAATCTGCTAAATAACTTTTTCATAATCTAATGACCCCCTCTGTTTCTTTTCATGTAATAATCAAATTCGCCCCGTCGAATTTGCGCCCGGATTTTTATCGAGCTCGCTCGATAAATTACCTTAAAAAATCCGAGGCATCCGCCGGAGGCTTAACTTCATTCAGCCGGAGTTTGAACCCCACTGAATCGGAGAGCTTTTTGTATTCATCCCCCACTTATAGAAGTGTAGGATGAATACTGAATGAAGTTAAAAATGAATAACTCACCCGTTTTTTGTGTTACTTTTCTTGTGTACTACCGCCTCCTGTATCGTCGTTATTCATTGTTTATTCTTAATTTTAACGTTATTACTATAGTAATGATGTAAAATAGTTTACATTTTTGAATTATTTTAAAGAATCTTGTAATTATATTCAATATTTAGAATATTTATCTTGATCATTTGCTATATAACTCCAACTTATTACATTGACAGAGGAATTTCTTTTCTATCATGTACGGGTAGTAAACATGGTTCTTCCGTTAGATAGTTGACTCATCCGTGTGAAAGGTTGCGATATGGTCATGAAATGGGAGGAGAAAACTCGGTTTCTCCTCCCGTTTCATGACCATATCGCTTAAATGAGTCAAATATCCACTAGTATATGTCGAAATATTAAAAAGGACATATCTAGATGGCATTCATCCTACTATATCCATCGAGAGCTCGTTTATTTTTAATGGTAATAACTTTATTTTCCGTCTCAATAATTCCAGAATGGTTCCATTTTTTTAGAACCTTATTCAAGGTCATTCTTGTAAGCCCCGTATGTTCTGATAATTCCTTTTGTTTAATAGCGATTCGATGATCATGATAATGCTCGCTAAGTTCCAACAGAGTATAGGCGATTTGCTGCTCAGCTGTTTCCAAAAAACTTGTTTCTGTCATTTTGGCCATTTTGTGTAAGAGGGAATTCAAAATAATCATGATGGACTCATCAAAATCTCTAAATAATGATTTAATGTCCTGAACAGTGAAATAGTAAACGACCGAATCTTCTAATGTTATCGCGGTGGTAATAGCTGGGGCGTTAATTAAAGCAAATTCACCGAAAAAGTTTCCTGAACCAATCATATTAATATTCTTCACATTCCCCTGATTTGAACTGGATTTAATTTGAACAAGCCCCTTTTCAACCCAATAGACCCCATCCAACATATCTCCTTGATTATAGATGGTTGAGTCCTTTTTCAAGAAGATACGTTTCCCATGTGATAGAAATCGATCCCATTTTAGAGAATTTGTTTGAATGAATTCTGTTATCATATGATTTCCCCTTCCCTATATGATCCTTTATGCCTCAATAGTGATACGTGATCACAAATATGCGATTTAAAAGCTTTAGTAAAAATAACAACTAGAGCAGAAACTAAACTATATTTTTCTTGTATAGAATTTTCTTTGTATATTATCAATCTTTTTTATAATTATATAGTAGTTTCTGTTATAATTGAACTATTAATTTATAATATTCTAAATTTATAGACATATCTTTTCCCCATTACAATGTCATAATAGGAACGAAATGACATTTGTGATCACAAAACACAACAGTAGGTGGGCACAATGAAAAAAATGATAAAGAAAGTACCATCGATTAACAATCAAATCTATCAACTGCTTCGGGATGAAATTAGTTTGGGGGAGATTGCTCCAGGTGCAAAAATAACGTTAAGAGAAATGGCTGATAAGTTTGGAGTCAGTACAACGCCTGTCAGAGAGGCCATACGAAGGTTGCAAGCAGAAAACTTCCTTAAGGTAGAACAGCGATACATTTCGATTCCTAAATTATCGAAGCTCGAAGTGATGCAGCTATTTACCATTCGCGAAAAGCTAGAATCACTTGCTTTAGAATGGGCTGTACCCCATATCAGACCGGTAGATGTGCAAAGTTTACGTTTAATCCTTAAACACATGGATCACCATTCTATCTCGAACAGTCAATGGCAGCAATTAAACAGAACCTTTCATCTGCAAATCTATCAGTATGCGAATTCTCCAAAGCTCTATAGCACCATTGAAAATGTTTGGGACTCAGTTAATCCATACCTGCATATTTATACGAATGAGGAGGGATTTTCCAAAACAAGTCAGATTCAACATTATAAAATGCTGGATTTAATAGAAGAAAAAAAGGTAGAAGAACTCATTCAATTATTAATCCATCATTTTGACGGTACACGTCAATTAATTATGAATGCATTGGAAAAGGACTTTTATTAACCTTTGTTTTTTCTGTTAATGTACTTTATTGCCAACCAAAAACGATTCTATTGCTTTTACCTAAAAACAATAGAATCGTTTTTGATTGATGATTGTGCCTAATGAATGCTTGTTTCATATTAGGAAGAAATATCCTAGTTTAATATCTGCTTCAAGACTCTTAGCGCATTGCCCCCTGAGATTTTCTCCAAATCTTGTATTTTATAATCCTTCTGAATCAGCCATCTAATCATATTTTTCGTCGCTTCTGATGGATTTTCTAATCCTTTTACAAAAGGAGAGCTTTCATACTCATCATTTCCATGAGATTCATGCAGCGATAACATCTGGTCGAACGCATTTTGTAAAGCCACATGGTCACCGAAAAAGGTATCCGGGCCTAATCCGACATGATCGATTCCTACTAAATCAATCATATACTCCAGATGCTCCATCACCGAATCGATGGAATGTTCATTCGGATTTCTCATCGATAGAGTGGTATTTGGGGCGGCGCAAACACCAATGATTCCCCCTTTTTCCGCACAGGCTTGCAGGACTTCATCCGATTTCATTCTTGGAGAATCCCATATCTTCCTTGCTCCTGCATGTGTAATCATAACCGGCTGCGCACTTGCTTCAATAACATCTAAACTCGTTTGATCTCCACAATGAGAAATATCTATGACCATGCCAAGACTGTTCATTCGTTCTACCACTTTTCTGCCGAATTTCGTTAAGCCAGCATCTCTTTTTTCTGTTAATCCTGAACCTAAGGTGTTGGCTTCATTGTATGTAATACCCATGCAACGAACGCCAAGTCCGTAAAGAACGTCAACTCGGTCCACTTCATTTTCTAAAATACTGGCTGCTTCTAATGAAGGCAAAATAGCGATTCGGTTTGTTCTTTTGGCTTCAAATAAGTCTTCATAGGTTTTGGCTATATAGACTGTATCTTGCTTAGCAATGTCACTGAAACGAATGCCTAATGTTAAAATGACATCATTCCATTTCAGTCCATTTTGAGAAGTAACAATTGAAATTCCATCCATAAAATTCTCGAAGATAACATCAGCGCCGGATTGACTCAGGCCTTGATAATCAAATTCCGTATGAAGCTGGCGGCAATATGGAATGATGTCTTCAGGATTCTTTGGTACAACAAACCCATGGTCGCGTAATGAAACAATAGGATAATATTTTAAAATGGTTTCATAAAATCGTTCTTGTGATTGTGTTAATTCAATATTCATTGTGCTTTGATAACGCTCTGAACCTGGAAGTTCAAAAGCCCTATAGTGTTTTCCTGGTGTTAAGTATTGAAATGATTGATATTCATTATATAATTTTGTAGTCATTTTCATCCCCACCATATTCTTGGTAAGCTTGAACTCCTCTTTTTCCAAAAATTCAAACTATAAATTTTATACTAGATGAATAAGAATAGATAATCAATTCCGTTTTCGTGCTGAAAATTATTACATTTCCGACCGATTCGTACAGTTAATGGTCACGAGTTTGAGTTCTGCGACCCGTGACCATGTTACTCATAAGACAGCTTGGCGCTTGATTAACATACATTTACCAATTGTCTTTTACTTCCCTATTTACCTAATCGTGCCTAGCCTCAAACCGATTCTCCCAGCCCGTTCAGCAGCTTTGCCTGCAAAGCCGCTCGGCTGTTGACATCCATTTTTCGATAGATATTTTTAATATGTTTATTGACCGTGTGAACACTGATAAATAATGTTTCGGAAATCTGTTTATACGTCCAGCCCTTTTTTAAATAGCAGCATATTTCATGCTCCCGCTTTGTTAACTGATGATCCACTGTCATCACATTCGGTTGATTCTCTTCCTTTTCAATAATCACTGCAAAACGGCTTTCTTTTGATAAAAATGGTTCGTGATGAGCAATGACCTTGATTGTATAGCCCTGTAAATGCAGTACCGAAGAACCAGCCAAGTTATTTCCTGCTCTAAAGAAAAGGCTTTCAATAAAACGATCAAGATTTTTAGCAGTCGAAGCTTCCTTCGACATTCTAAAGGCTGACTGGTTCATATAGATGACTTGGTACTGTTGATCAAGCAAAATAAGCCCAGTATGATTTTTATCCGCAAAGGCCTCAAGCATTTCTTTCTCTTTGCGCTGTTCTTCGTATGCTGATTCCAAATGCAACAAGTTAGAAATAATCGGGGCCAATGTTCGAAAAATCGTCCGGTCCTTCTCAGTGAAAGCTCCTTGTGACTTTGTCTTAGCTATCCCAAGAACCCCGTTAAATTGGTTGCGAGAGTGAAAGGTAACCACCATTTCATGATAGTACTTGTGTTGCTTCATAAACTCCTTATAATAATCGGAAGCTTCATATTCCTTCAGCTCGGTTACATCCTCCAACCGTAAGACAATCTCGTTCGGGAATCGATGTAAATGCTGTCTAGGGTGTAAATAATCTTGATTTTGAAAATGACCTACATAATTTTCTAAAAATTTATCACTAATATGGTGGTTAATTGGGTGTGAAAGGTTTCCATTCTGATCTATTCTCCAAAATATTGATGAATGATATCCAAAGTACTCCGATAATAAATGTTGTAATTCAGTTGTTCCCTTCTTAAAGCTCATCGATAATGTATGGATTAATCTTGTAATTTTTTCATAATCAGCTGAAGATAGATTCATTTGTAAAGCTGTCATGTTTCTCCACCTTTTCTTACATTAGTAGGTCTGCGAGGGTACTTATTACCTAAAGAACTGCTTATCTAGTCATATACTTACTTTTTAGATAATAACATTAGTCTATTAAAATTCTAAATAGATTGATAGAAATTTTTTATCATAGGAATGAAAATAATTAAAAGACTTTGTTTAAAGTATTGAAGACGCTAACCCGGCCAATTTGACCACCTTCCACTGGTGCTATCTATTGTTCTTTTCTATTTTGGCACTATGAGGTACTCATTCTAGTACCTTTTTCACCGAAAAATCACTCATTCTAGTCCTATACTAACCATCCTCTTTTTTATAAAATAACATTAATTCATCAATTTTTAAATATTTTGATAATTTTTTATATTCTATTCATTAAGAGGAGGAATAAAAATGAGTGAAAGACCTGTATTCCCTATGATGGAAAAAGAAAAGGAACAGCAGCGTGAGCTTTGGCAATGGACTGCGGCAGAAATGGTAAGCGCTATCAAATCAAGAAAAGTTTCATCAAGGGAAATCGTTCAAAGTTCATTAGACCGAATCGAAGAAATGAATCCTAAACTAAACGCTCTTGGTGAAGTATTCGCCGAAGAAGCTCTACTAGCAGCTGATCGGGCTGACCAAGCGGTTGCAGCCGGGGAAGAATTGGGACCTCTCCACGGAGTACCCATGTCCATTAAAATAAATAGTGATCAAAAAGGCAAAGCGACGACAAACGGAGTTGTTGCTTTCAAAGAAAATATAGCTGCTGAAGATGCACCGCATGTCGCGAACCTACGTAAGGCAGGAGCCATTTTTGTCGGCAGAAATAATTCACCTGCTTTCTCGTATCGCTGGTTTACGAATAACGATGTGCATGGGCTTACATTAAATCCTTGGGATCCAACAAGAACACCTGGAGGCTCAAGCGGTGGTGCTGCATCTGCTGTTGCCTCAGGGATGATGCCAATCGCGCATGGAAACGATATTGGCGGTTCCATCCGTCATCCCGCTTATGCTACAGGAATTTTCGGCCTTCGTCCAACGATGGGTCGAGTCCCAAGCTGGTACGGGGCAGCAGACCAGGATCAGCCATTATCCGTACAGACTATGCTTGCCCAGGGTCCTTTAGCAAGAACTGTAGCGGATTTGCGTTTAGGGCTTCAAGCGATGGCACCATTTGACCCTCGTGACCCAATCCATGCTTCTGTTCCGTTACTTGGTGAGCCGCTGCAAAAACCAATTCGGGTTGGCCTTCTAAAAGGCTCCAATATTGCGAAACCGGTTGAGGCGGTCGATAAAGCACTGAATGAAGCGGCTGCTAGATTAAGTGATGCCGGTTATATTGTGGAAGAAGTCGATGTGCCAATCTTTGAGGAAGCCTATAAACTCTGGTACTTATTATGTATGGAGGAGTTCCGTCAAATCATGCCGCTCGTTGAAGAAGTTGGCGACTATGGAATGAAAAAAGCAGCGGAACATTATTATGCGGTAGCAAAAGATTGGTGGGGACCCGAGCCTGGTTTAACTGAATATATGAACGGTTACGCACGCAGAGGCACACTGATTGCTGAATTACAGAAGTTTTTAGAGAAGTATCCACTTCTATTAATGCCAGTATCGGCAGAGCAGGCATTTGAACAGGATGCGGATATTGCAAGCGTTGAAAGAATGAGATCCGTGATGGCTGCCCAGTGGTCGATGATGGCCATTCCAATGCTTGGATTCCCAGCCATGTCTGTCCCAACATCCGTCGAGAACGGACTTCCAGCAGGTGTCCAATTGCTAGGAAGAAGGTTCCGTGAAGATACCCTGTTTGAGGCAGCTGAAATTTTGGAAATGCACAATACGATTCAAACACCTATTACTCCTTCTTGGTAAAAAGAACCTATACTGATCAATGGACTGTGAAGGGCAAATGATTATGTAGGCGAAAAAAGGAACAATAGGCAGGCTGTAGCTTGCTTGTTGTTCCTTTTTGTTTTGTGAGATTCGAGAATAGCTCTCAAGAACTCTTTTGCCTTGGACAGTCATTTACGTACAGATATCTCTACACAGACTTTAATACAATATTTCTGACAGCTTTGTGATTTTTGGGACTCCCCCTGTCAGAATCACACTCTCTTTCTGACAGCTTTTCCGAGTTTGGGACTCTCCCTGTCAGAATCATG
>NZ_VYKL01000029.1 GCF_008710145.1 Niallia endozanthoxylica | reverse complement strand
CCTGCACAAAATTGAAGAGGGAGTCTTCTGTCGGGAAATGATAAAAGGAACTTCGAAAAATAGCTTAAAAGGTAAAACCTTCGACATCGGATATAATAAAGATTTATTTTTTATTTATTTTAATTATATTCCCTTTTTGGTATATGATACCAATATTTTTCGATTTAAAAATATAATTTTTCATTATTTACCAATTTGTGTCGGAACCTTTACTCAATTTAATAAATTTATTGTATATTAAGAAATATTAATTATGAATATATTTAGGAGTAAGGACCATTTTTCTATTTTCTTCATTTAAGTAACATTTTAAGAATTATTTTATGGAGTGGTATAAATTATGTTGAGCTATAGAATAAAGGAACTTCGTAAAAAAAGAGGGGATACTTTAAAGGTGTTAGCTCAAAAGATTAACTATGATTTCAGTAATTTATCTAAAATTGAAAGAGGTATACATGAACCTTCGTTACATTTATTGAAAAAAATTGCGACTGTTTACAAGGTAGATTTAAATTATTTTTTTGAGACCAATCAATATTCACCAGAAGAACAAGAATTTATGCGTCGTTTAGACCTTAATTCAAAGGATGTTAAAGACTATAGTCTTTTTTTAGATGGTAAAGAATTATCAGAATCAGAACTAGATCTAGCCGTCGAAATTATTAGAAAGTTGCGAGCTGCTATTAATCATGATTCATAGGTAACCTTTAAAATCTATCCCATCCAATATAGCACAACGTCCTTCCAATTTCTCTATTTTTCCATTTTTTAAGACGGGTTTTATAGAACAAACAAAAAGTATATCCTTATTAGTGAAAACAACGTCATAGTAAATCATTACCTTTCCAGTCCATGCCTTTTCAGTAATAGCTAGCAGTTTCTTTTTCGATTCTTTGTTTACAGGAAAATCAGCAATTGTTTTTCCAATTATAGAATTTGGAGATACCTTTAATAAATTGAGTATTTTTTGATCTACATTTGTAGTTACAAACGTATTATTTTTCTTTTTAACTTCAAATACCATTGTCTCGTACATCTTTTCATAATCTCTTATAAGATTGCTTAAAAGATGGATTAAGTTAATTTCTTTCATAATGCCTCACAATTTTGGTATTGAAAAAAGTATTTCAAATTTTTATTAAACCTAGCTATTATTATAGAAATAAAATTTATACGAATTACATTGGATTAATTTATTTTTTCTTAATTAAAACACGTTCAATTTCCAGAAGCAACTGGGTGGTCTAAATGCCAAAATGGCTTCTCCGCCGGATTAATCCAGATCAGATTCAAACAGTCTGGAAAGATATCTTATCTCATCTTAAGTTACCCCCTAGCGAAAATTTGATAAAATAGCTAAAAACACCTTTTTAACTATACCATAATTTTACATTTGCATTAACGATTAAATTGTATTTTTTTTGTAAATTTTTAAATGATTTGAAATTTCTATAAAATGAACATCCAAACTATTGTATTCATTAGTTTAGATATTGATGTTTAGTAATTTTAATCTGCATTAAGGTGCTAAAGTCAAAAGCTACGGTGTTAAGTCTTAAGGAAAAGGCCAAGCAAGACTTTGTTGTGTACATATTAAGAAAATGAAAACAATGGAATTCCTGAAGAAGTATCGACAGCTTAAGTTGTTATCAAAACTGATGGGGAATCATTAACATAGGATAATCCGGAGGCATCAACCCCGTAAATCCGTCTTCCTTGATACAGTAACATCCCTATTTAGTTTTCAAATTTAGGGTGAAATTGTTCTAAAATATCATAACTTATATAATATTAATTGAAAACGTAATCATGATTGCGGATTTCCGCAACACATTCCGAGCAATATCAATTATCTAAGGTTAACGTTTGATAGCCGTTTTCTAGGAATTGCGACGTAGCAATTAATGTTTAAACAGATTTTGTTACACTGTGTTTTTTTAATAAACGGGCCAGGGAATTGAATAAAACCTTTAAAGACGAAACAATTCTAATTTCCTAAAGCTGAAAAATTAAGCATTTAATCTTTGAATTTCGTAAATGTTGTACTAAAAAACAGGTATACTCTCTCAGTCTTGACAAGCTAAACACCTTGTTATCAAGGTCTATTTCATTATGTCTTTAAAAGCTGAGGAGACTCTGTCAAATTCCTCATTATTTTCAAGACCTATAAGTTCACCATCCCGGTCTAATTTTAATATATAGATATCAATGTAATCGGTAGTTCCTTCAAACAGTTCCTTTACAAAACTAACTGCAATATATTTTGTTTTCTCCATATTTATTGTTCCCATTACTTTAACTTCCTGTTTTAGATTAGACGTATCACAAATTGATAAGATTTCACCTATTTCAATCATATGTTAATTTCTCTCCTTCTTGGTTGATAATTACCTTAATAAGTTTATTTCTAATGTTGACAATTTAGATTTGAAAATTAAAAAATTATCATTAAATTCGGAGATCATTAAAGGAAGGTGAAAGACAAAGATGGAAATCATGAGTTGATCGAGCGGCTGCCTCTACATAGGATTGTTTTGGTTATTGTTCTAAAAATCGTATCCGTATCATTATCGGTTCTTTTTATCGTTTTGCGACAGAAGACTCCCATCTACTCATTGGGCTATAGCTTAATGAGTAGATGGGAGTCTTCTGTCGGTTGGCGATAGCCAAAACCTTCCTCCTATGGCATAACGAGAACCAATGTTCCTGATAAAAGGGGTGAAATACAGTCCTAGTCAACAAAGCCTTTAAGTTTCGCATCTTTCCGAATAAAAAGCAAATGGAACTGATTAATAAAACGATAGGCTGTTCTAGGTTTGTGTTTAACTTCTTTTTGGGAAAACAGAAAAACAAAGATGCTTATTAGTACATGGTTGAAGAAATGGTTCAAAACGGCCAGCTTTCAGCAAATAATTGGAAGGGTAAATGTCTAAATAAGCATGAAACAGTAAAAGCCATTCCGGAACTAAAAAAGCAATATACGGTACAACCTCAGTTTTCGTGATTTAGTTGAAATGATGGAGGAACGCGGACTATCTATTGCTCATACATCAATCATGCGCTTTTTTAGGAAAGCCTTGGCTTTTTCGCACGTTTCTAAGCCTCGTGTGATAACAGTAGATAAGAATCCAGCTTATTTCATCGCTTTATTAAAAAATGAATTCGCCCGATGTTTGGATTAAATTTCTTACGGACTACCAAACGAATGATTGTGGTGATAGAGGCTATGCACATGATCAAAAAAAGACAGACCCTTCAAAGGGAGAAGTCTGTCTAAAATCAAAAAGAATTCATCCATCAACTGTTTGGACTAGTTGCATAAGACCAGGAGTCACTAGAAATCTTTCGCTTTATTATGTTTTCTTCAAGAATTTGCACCAGAAACAGAATTTTTATAAAATTTGATATAATTGATTTCAAAAGAACTTTTCAAGGCTATATCATTATGTGGTTTATTTACAATTATCATCCCGTAAAATGACCGCAAAAAGGTTTGTGGATTTACGTAAACAATATTGTGGTGTTACTAGGAAAATAATAGGTTATAATAACATGAATAGTCCAAAAGTAATATTTAATGTTTAGTAGAATTCAAGGAGTGAAGGAATTGAACGGTAGTGATTCTGATAAAATAACAATGTCTCTATACAATATTGTAAATGAATATATTAGGCAAAATGAGTTAAGAGACATGGTCTTGCAATTTGTTAATTATCAATCAGAAAAAGGATTTCCTTTTGGGGAACTGCTTGTTTTACACTATCATATCTTTAGTGGAGCAGATACTGAAGAAATTTATGCTATCGCTGCTGCAGTGGAACTATTGATTCTCTCATTTGATATACTAGATGATTTTGAGGATGAAGATACTAAGGACAAACCTTGGTCTACAGAATCAAAATTAGCATTAAACGCAACAACAGCATTGCTATTTATAAGTATAAAAGTAATAAAAAATACAAGCTTTAAGAATAAGAATAAAATACTCGATATTCTAGAAGACCTTGCTCTTCAATCAATAAATGGACAGCATAAAGATCTTCTAAATATCTGTAAGACTGAATCGGAGTACATAGAGATGTCGATCGAGAAATCTGGTTCGTTAGTGGCTCTCGCGTGTTTAGCAGGTGCAGTCTTAGCAAGGAATGACTATCCAGTAGAGATTGATTCTTATTCAAAATATATTGGTTTGATCGGTCAGATAAATAACGATTTAATGGATATAAAAAATTGGAACGGGAAAAATGACTTATTACATAAAAAATATAGCCTTCCGATTATCTTTTTATTGAACTGTGGAGATAAAGAGATTCAATTCATCCATAATTATTACCAAAATAAAGTAAATAAAAGTGAAATTATAAAGAATCAAGAATTAATTAATCAAAAGCTTGTGGAGACAGGGGCAATTATTTATACGGAAGTAATTAAGACAATCTATCAAAACAAAACAATGAATGAAATACAGCAGCTTGATATTGAACAGCGTTATCTTGAGAAGTTATTAAAATATATCTTTTAATAGAAAAGGAGAGATAAGAATGCAAGATATTATACAGTTTCTAATCAACAATGCAGATGTGTTAGTGAAGGTAAAAGAAGGAACGGCAAGTTTAGTTGGAGTAAATGATGAAGAGTTAAAGGCTATTTTTGAAGTATTCTTTGGGGAGCGAATCTCACCAATGGCCTATTACTGGAGATAAAAAAGTTTAAAATAGGGATTTCCCCCTGTTTTTAGGAGATAACATGAAAAAGTTTATTATTAATAATACAATTTTGGGGCTTCCTATTCTACTTGCAGTTACGTTAACGATTTATTTTACAGTTATTATTTTGAGATTCCCATTAATTGGAATGGAGGTAAGAGAAGAAAGTGGTCAATGGATAGTAGCAAATATATATGAAAATGGATGGGCTTCGAGCCAACCAATAGTAGAAGGCGATATATTAAAGCTTGTTAATGACCAAAAACCAGAAAACCATTCTACTGTAAAATGGTTTAAAAGAGTAGAAATGGCAGATTCCATTACAATCTCGAATAAAAATGTAAATACCAAAATGTATACTACCTCTCATAGCTATATAAACTCTCAGTATTTATTTTATTTACTTTTACCATTTTTCTTTACTGTCATGACCATTTTATTAAGTATTTTCATATATAGAAAGAAGAAGAATGATAGTTCAGCAATTGTTCTAATTTATTTTTTGTTGTCCATAGGAGTTTGTTACTTAAGTGCATCTGTGTCTTCTCGGGGAGACATTATCGGGACCATTTCAAATATTATAACGTTATCATTCTCTTTAATTCTATTCGTCCATTTTTTAAAAAGTTATTTTTTAAGATACAATTTAGTCTTTATTGGGATGAAGTCACTGCGAATCTTATATACAATAAATCTTCTTTTTCTTTTCCTTATCTTTATTAGCCTATTCTTCGATAAATTATATAATTTTGGTAGAAATATACAATTACTTTTGTTCTTAATTCTAATTGTATATTTGTTTTTTCATTTGATTCAATTTTATATTAAGAGTAGAAATTCTGAAGGGAGAGGCGTTTTAAAAATCTTGGGGCTTACTTTATTTGTAGCATTTAGTCCCTTTTTATGTTTTTATGGGATCCCGAAAACCCTATTTGGAAAAGAATTGGCTTTAGCCGAAACTACAGCTGCTTTCTTAATCGTTATTCCAATCTCCTTCGTTTATTTACAATTAGTAGAGAAATTGTTTGATATAGAGTTTTTACTGAGTCGGATGCGATATTATGCTTTATTGTCTTTTCCTTTTACTCTTTTCACTATTTTAATACTAAAACTCATTCTAAATATCAAACTATTATCTAGTTTTACAATCATAACCTTTATTGTTTTATTTATTTTCACCATATTGTTTTTATATACGAAGGAATATTTGGATTATAAAATCAGTCATCATTTATTTTCACAAAAAAGTCATTTTGAATCGAGCTTATATAAGTTTTTCCAAAAGGCGAAGAATGAAACAAAGGTAAATAGCCTAATTCAGAATTTGATGAATGAAATAAGTGATGTGCTCATGGTGGAAGGAATTGAATATATTGAAGTGGAAGCAGATAGTGAGGGAGCAAACTGGTTTCTGAAAAATCGAAATAACTATTCTCCAGTTTTAGTTGATCACCTAGAGAAGGTTAACTGGGTTAAATATGGAATGGGGTCATTGATTGAATTCGTGGATGGATTTATCATCGTCATTGGAGGAGATTACCGGAATAAAAACATCATCTTTTGTGGGATGAAGAAATTTAAAACAAATTTAAATATACAAGAGAAAATATGGCTTGAAACATTAGCCTATATTTCGGGCATTCTTCTGGAGAACTTCCAATTAATTGAGGATCTTTTTCAGAAGATTGAAACCTACAAAAATCAAAAGAAGGAAACATCTAACAGTTATCCTTCGTGGCTTTCTAGATTATTATTTACGTTGTCTGAAAAGGAAAGATTAAATTTATCGATTGATTTGCACGATTCAGTTCTACAGGATTCCTTACAGATCCTTAGAGAAGTAGATAACATCGTAGTAAAAGTAACAGATCAGTCCATAAAAAATGATTTATATGAGCTTAAAGAAAGAATATTGGATAATATTCATTTAGTTAGAGAAACATGCAATGAGTTAAGGCCTCCTTTTTTAACCGAACGAGGATTTTTTGATTCTATTCAATATTTATTTGAACAAACCAAATTACGTTCTAATTTCATTTTACACACTAAACTGGAGTCAACTTTACAAATTGTAGAAAAAGAATATGAATTGATTCTATATCGTGTAGTACAGGAGTTATTAAATAATGCAATGAAACATTCTAAGGCCACTAATGTAAAGCTTTCTTTAACTGAATATAATCAAGTTTTAACTATAGTATATCAAGATGATGGGATTGGAATGGATATGACCCAATTAAAGGACTCCTTTAAGACAATCGGATTATCTGGTATTAAAGAAAGAGTTAGAAGTATAGGAGGAACGATTAAAATTTGTTCCGGCCCGGGAAAAGGAATGAATGTATTAATAGAAATAGCGACTGGAAGTGATGAAAATGATTAAGGTATTGATTGTAGATGATCATCCTGCAGTTGGTGAGGGGACAAAAGCAATTATTGAACAAGAGGATGATATACAAGCTAATGTAATTGTAGATAGTGAAAGAGTTCTAGAAGAAATAAAGAAAGAAAAATATGAAGTTTATTTAGTAGATTTATATATGCCAAAGTTAAATGGTATCGAATTAACCAAGGCTATATTACAAATTAATCCTGATGCAATTATCCTTATTTATACTGGATTTGACATACCAACACACTATAATTTATTAATTGAGGCAGGGGTTTCAGGATTTATAAGTAAGACTGATACAAAGGAACAACTAATTACAGCCATAAGATGTGCAATAAGAGAAGAAGCAGTAATTCCTCTACGACTATTAAGACAACTTAGAAGAGTAGATACAGGTCCTACAACCAATGAGGGAATACAGAATTTAGGAGCTATCTCCTTATCCAGTAAAGAACAACAAATTCTAGAACAAATTTCAAAAGGTTTAACAAATAAAGCTATTGCAATTAATCTGTCTATGAGTCAACGAACTATTGAGTATAATTTAACAAAAATTTTTTCTAAGCTTGGAGTTAGTTCAAGAACAGAAGCACTTATAAAAGCAAAAGAATTTGGTTTAATATCGCAATTAACAATTAAAAATGGATAAAATTAAAAAAATATTGAGAAAATTCACCTTTTATCTTGTTTACATGAACGTATTTAATAAGTGGTTAGGGTTTTACTTGGAGCCTCCGTTGGTTGACAGGTCTTAAAAGGCTGAAGCGAATGTTTCAGTTGGCCTACCAAGCCTTACATACCCACCCTCCGGTTAAGTCAAGTCCAAAGAAAGTGTTTCGAAAGTATCTTCTTTCTGAAGGGTGGGGGTTGAACTAGTAAAATAAGCAAATGGAATCAAATACAACTAAAGAAGAATTTAAGAAAATTTTAAAAATATTATAATCTTATTTAAAGTTTCAATTTAGTTGTTTAAATATTAGGGAAGTGCTGTTATGAAAATTAAGGTCAAAATATTTGATAAAGAAGGGCAGGATCTCGAAGTTGAAAATGAGATTCTTGGCCATATAACATTTGAATCTGAAGAAGCAATTGATTTTTTTATAAATGCAATTAGGAATAGTTTACCTTTGAATTTCCAATACAAAATAATATCGGAAATAGAACTATGAAAAGTCTGTATATTTATCAATTATTTTTCCTATAACAGTTCCATTAATAAGTCTGATAAACAGTATTGGAAGAGCAGAAGGAATAAATTTTAACATTTAATTAGCCAATTACAACAAGGGGTTATTCAGCGGACGTTAATGGTTGATTTTCATTTGATTTTTCTGGATTTAAATTAGTTGGTTTTAAAACATCCATTGGATTTAATGAGGTATCATCAGTAAACTCTATTAAAATGTATTTTTATTAGGTTCGCAGAAAAGGGTGCCATTCTGGAGTTTGAAGAAGTCTTGCTTTATCAGGTCATATTTTTGAAGATCTTTCCTAAAGATAATTGGATATTTAAGAAGATCGCTTTTTTCCTTTACTACATTTGTTCTAGTGCAACTCCATTTTTTACAATTGATAAATTGTGGGGAAACCATAATTGCCAAAAGGGGAGTATCTTTGAAAAGGATTTTGCTTATCTTCAACTATTCGTATAATCCATATTTTACGAATAGTAGAAAAGCGAATTAGATCTCTGTTATAATAAAAGAAAATATTTGGAGGTTTTTAGCCATTGAGTAAGAATATGGAACAGATTATTACTGACGTTTTAACTGAAAAATTATCTCCATTTTTAATCATCTTATTTGGTTCAACGGTTAAAGGAAACGTTCGTCAAAGTAGTGATATCGATATTGCTTTTCTTAGTGATGATAAAGTTTCAGACCAATATGAGATATTTTTGATTGCACAGGAATTGGCCTCCAAACTTCAAAGAGATGTAGATCTAATTGATCTAAGTCAGGCCAGCACAGTGTTCCAAGCTCAAGTGGTTAGTACTGGAAAAGTAATCTATTGCACTGATGAGCATAAAAGAGTTCAATTTGAGATGAAAACCTTAAAAATGTACACCAAATTAAACGAAGAACGCTCTCCGATACTAAAAAATATAGAGGAAAGTGGGACCATTTATGAAAAGTGATGTAATTCTCAATAAAATCAGCATTATTGAACGATGTCTTAAACGGATACATGAGGAATACGCTAATAACCCTGAACATTTGAAAAATTTTACTAAACAAGATTCGATTATATTAAATCTTCAACGAGCTTGTGAAGCTAGTATTGACCTAGCTATGCATATTGTTGCTGAGAAAAAATTAGGATTACCTCAAACTAGTCGTGATGCATTTACCTTATTGGAAACAGAAGGTATCATCCCCTCATCCCTTTCCAAAAAGATGCAAGCGATGGTTGGGTTTAGAAATATCGCTGTACATGATTATCAAGAAATCAATTTACTCATTTTACAAAAAATTATAGAAAGCCATTTAGTAGACTTTATGCAGTTCACTAAAACCATTCTTATATATTAAGAGAAAGATTCGTTAAGCGATCTAGTTTACGAAAAAATGCCGATCTGGGGTGAAAATAGATGATTGATTATTTAAAATTTGATGTCATGTTGATGGATGATATTATCGCGAATGTTGATTTAAAACCCAATGGGAGCGATAAACCATATGTTATCAACTATATTACGGGCTTTAATAAGCAATTTTCACCTAATCCAGAAGGCTATATTACTAAAGATGAGTTAGAAAGATGGTTGAAGTGGCGTGTGTTTCCCGAAACAAGAGTAAATGCAGATGAATTACTTGCTGCACTGGGCTTAAATAGCTACAATCGCTGGGCTATTGTCCGTAAAACACATGGTGTCATGGCTGATGATGAAATATGGTTACGTTTTAAGGGTGAAACATTAAAGCATCGTGATGTATGTTTGCGGAAATATCTTTATTATCCAGAGGAACAAAAATAATTAACCTCCCCCCTTCCATATGTCGGTTGGATTCAATCAATTAAATAACATAATTAAATTATGGTAAACTATTCGTAAAAATTGTATTATACGAATAGTTATTTCTGTTTGATTATGATTAATCATATAATTTATATAACCATCTCCTTCTCGTATTCAGCAGAAAAAATAATGAGGTGTCAAAATGGCCATAACCAAACAACATGAATATTACGAAAAACGTTTAGAAAAGTTAGTAAAAGAAATGCCCTTTTATGTTGTTAAATATGTGGATGATAAATGGGATATCCGTTCCCCTCTTACTTTATTTAACTATGTACGAGATTTTAAAGAATTTTTTATGTGGTTGATAGCTGAAGGTATTGTTGAATCTAAGAGTATTAAAGACATTCCTATAGAAGCTTTAGCAGGACTTTCACTTGATGACGCTAATAATTATTTTAAGTATCTTGCCCGTAAAAAGTACAAGGTTTCTGAAAAAGATGATGAAACGAAACAAATTGATTTGAAAACCGTCAATCGTCATAAATCCTCCCTTCGCTCTTTGTATAAGTATCTAACAGTGGAATCTGAGGTTCAAACAGGGAAACCTTATTTCGAAAGAAATGTCATGGCCAAGATACCGATCAAGAAAGTGAAGGAAACGTTTAACGAACGAGCTAAAAATATTACCGATAAAATCTTTATTGGTGATATGGATCTTGAATTTTTGGATTATTTGCAGCGTGAATATGAAGCTTCCCTCTCTCCTTCTCAAAAAAAATATTTTAAAAGAGATAAAGAAAGAGATTTTGCCATTGTCAGTCTTTTCTTGGGAACTGGGATCAGGGTGAATGAGCTTACTAATTTGCGTATAAAGGATATAGATTTTAGCTCTAAAGAAATTAGTGTTGTTCGAAAAGGCGGTAAGAAAGATACTGTATCGATAACCCCCTCTTCCCTCGAAGATTTAAATAAATACTTAGCAGTAAGAAAAGAAAAATATAAAGCTGGTGATGGGGAAAATGAATTTGTATTCGTCAAAACTTATAAAGGGTTATGCCAACCCTTAACTAACCGAGCAGTAGAAAATATTGTCTATAAATACTCGAAATCCTTCGATAAGCGGATGTCCCCTCATAAACTTAGACATACTTATGCCACCAATTTAGCCGAGCAAACAAATGGGGATATCCCTCTTATCATGAATCAGTTAGGGCATACACAATCGGATATTTCTCTACTTTATATTAATACCAGTCGGGAAAAACAACGAAGAGCTGCTGAATTGTTGGATCAAAGGAGGAAGAAAAAAAGAAATGAATAGATTTAACTTATTATTAAAGAAGTTTTCAAAATCAGTCAGTTGCTTGTTATATTTCAAAAGCAAAAAATTACCCGTAGAATAATATCTCTACGGGTAATTTTTTGCTAAACTGTCTCAACTCTTCAGTCATTTGTTACACTAATTCAGGTCTGCCGTGAGTCTAAGTCCCAATTTTATCATTTCCCGACAGAAGACTCCCTCTTCAATTTTGTGCAGG
>NZ_VYKL01000028.1 GCF_008710145.1 Niallia endozanthoxylica | reverse complement strand
AATGCACCTCCCATTGTTAGTTTTTATGTCTAACAATTGGGGTGCATTTCAGAACCGTCCCTGCATTTCACTTAACCATAAATACTTTAGGTAATTTGTGGGTAAAGTATTTTTAGGTTAATCTTTCAGGAGGTTATTTATGGAGGAGAAAGGGCAACAAATCAGGCTAACTGCAGGAGAATTGGCTCAACTTTGGGTTCAATACTTAAATGATAGTGCCAGTATATGCATTCTTTCGTTTTTTTTAGAAAAAGCGGAGGATGAAGAAATTAAGCCAATTATTCAATTTGCTTTAGAGTTATCCAAGTCACATGTTGAAAGTATTACAGCTATTTTAACAGAGGAGAAAAATGTCGTTCCGGATGGTTTTAGTATGGAAGAGGATGTAGACGTATCTGCTCCTAGGCTTTATTCTGACAGTTTTGTCCTCAATTTCTTAAACCAAATGGCCAAGATTGGTCTTACATCATATGCTGGCAGTGTAGCCGCATCTGTAAGAGAGGACATTCGGAGCTACTATATGGATTGCCTGGAGGAAACCATGCAACTATATAAAAAATCAACGGATTTATTATTGTCTAAAGGATTATTTATCCGGTCTCCGAGCTTGCCTAATTTAGAGAAGGTTGAGTTTGTGAAAAAGCAATGGTTTATGTTAGATGTATTTGGCGAGAAAAGGCCATTAACAGCCGCTGAAGTAGATAATTTATTTGCCAATCTCCAAAGAAATGCGTTGGGAGTGGCGACCCTTACTGGATTTACTCAGGTTGCAAAAGAAAAGGATGTAAAACAATTCTTTTTAAAAGGATTAGAAATTGGGAATAAACATATTAAATTATTTAGAAGTAAATTAGAGGAGAGTAAACTTCCTGCACCTATGGGGTGGGATTCAGAAATTACAAATAGTACAGCCCATACATTTTCTGATAGGCTTATGATGTTCTTCACATCTGGATTGATTACTTTGAGCGTAGGGTATTACGGTACAGCTATCAGCCAAAGTCCTAGAGGTGATATTAGCGCCATGTATAACAGGCTATCCCTAGAAGTTCAGTTGTATGCTGAAGATGGAGCGAATATTATGATCAAAAATGGATGGTTGGAACAGCCCCCAATGGCATCGGATAGAGATGAATTAATAAGGAAAAAGGATCAACTGTGAACTATTTAATGGAATTCCTGAAATTCACAGGCTGGAAGGCAGTTGAGAAACGGATATTTGAGTGAAAAGGAGGGGGGTTCTTGCGCTTTTTTAGGAAGCATAAGAACCCTCTCCATGTTTCAATACTCATCCTGTAAGAATGCTTTCACTTGGATATCGAATTTTGGATTTGTCTGGCTTAGCTAAGGAAAAAGCTAGAGTAAGTGGACCCAGTTTTCCTAGAAACATCATAAATACGATGATTACTTTCCCTAATGTAGTAAGCGTAGCTGTAATCCCCATCGATAACCCAACCGTTCCAAACGCTGAAACCACTTCAAATAATAAAGTTAGAAACGGCTCTTCTTCTATGATATTTAACAAAAATACTGCAATAAATATAAAGCATACAGCAATCGTTGAAATGGCTAATGAGCGAAAAACAATTTCATTGCTAATCGACCTTCTTCCAATTACAACTTCTTTTTTTCCTCTTAGATAGGTAACAACAGCTAAGGCAATCACTAAAAAGGTTGTAAGCTTAATCCCTCCACCTGTAGAAGCACTGCCGGCTCCAACGAACATAAGCAAGAGCATCAGAAAAATCGTTGATTCGTCTAAACTTGCGATATCTAAGGAGTTAAACCCTGCTGTTCTTGTTGTTACAGCTTGAAAATAGGCAGCCCACCATTTATCCCCTAAAGAGGATAAACCTCCTAATGTATTGGGGTTGCTATACTCCACCGCAAATATGACAAGAATTGCTACAATATTGATCGTAAACGTACCTACAATCATTAGTTTTGAATGAAGAGCCAATTTTTTAAACTTCTTTTTGGACCATAAATCAATGATGACTGTAAAACCAAGGCCGCCAATAATAAATAATAATGATAGGACAATATTGACCACAGGGTCTCCTACATACCCCATTAAGCTGTCCGACCACAAGGCAAATCCAGCATTGTTAAAAGCAGAGATAGAGTGAAAGAAACTATAATATAATCCTTTTCCCCATCCCATATCTGGCACCCATCGAAAGGCTAAAAAAATCATGGCAACCCCTTCAATGATGATGGAAAAGAAAAATAAATTACGGACTAAATAGATCATGCCTCCAATAGAAGTCTGGTTTAATGATTGCTGAATCAGTATTCGTTCTTTTAAACTAATTTTCTTCCCCAAAGCGATAAAAATTAGAACAGCAAAGGACATAATCCCCAATCCACCTAATTGAATCAAGGAAACAATCACGAGTTGACCGAATAGAGTAAAGGCCGTACCAGTATCGACAACTGCAAGGCCCGTTACAGTCATGGCTGATGTGGCAGTAAATAAAGCATCAATTAAACTAATGGACTTCGTCGTTGCAAACGGCAGCTTTAAGAGCAAGCCTCCAATGGCTATCGATACAAGAAAGATTAATATTAAAAGCTGTGAAGGAGAAAGATTTATTTTTCTATGATTCATCTTTATACACCTTTCTTGTCAAATCGATTGATATCCTCATTCCGACCAATGACTACTAACACATCTCCTTTTAAAATCACCCTATCTGGTGCCGGAGAGACAACAATGTCTTCTCCTCTCTGAATAGCTACAATAGTACAGCCAAATCTGGCTCGGATATCTAATTCGATTAACGTTTTATTGTGTAATTTTTCTGAAGCGATTACTTCAGCTATACTATATTCTTTCGACAATTCGATATAATCGATTATTTTTTGAGAGGCAATGTGATGGGCAATACGTATAGCCATATCTCTTTCGGGATGGATCACTCGATCGACACCGATCTTTTCAAGTACTTTTGCGTGATAATCATCATGAGCTTTTGCCCACACGATCGGAACTCCCATTTCCTTTAATAGCAGACACGTAAGAACACTGGATTTCATGTCATCTCCAAAAGACACGATTGCATGGTCAACATTACGAATGCCTATTTTTCTCAAGCTACTCTCGTCCAGTTCATTGGCGACAACTGCATGAGTAACGAATTCGGCGTAGCGGCTTACTTTTGTCTCATCAATATCCACAGCTATCACTTCTATACCTAGTTTGGCAAATTCCTTTACTAATGTACCCCCGAACCGCCCTAACCCAAAAACAACAAATGACTTCTTCATACATGATTATCCTCTCTAAATGTAAATTAAAAAAGACCACTCTTAATAAAAGAATGGTCAATGGTTCTCATTCACCCTTCTCTCAATACATGCTTACGAGGTTAGCTGTCGGATTAGGGATTGAGAGCATCCCTTCTTAACTAGTGTGTTAAGATTCACCCCAAGATAAACAAAAGTGTTTATCAAATTTGGTTCCCCCGCTCCAAAGACTCAGCTCAAAGGATTATTTTTTCAATCATTAATAACATCTTTAAAGTACTCCTAGAATAATTGAATGTCAATATGGTGACAGGCATGCCCTGAAAAATCTTGTTTTATAAATACTCCACAGGATTTTATTGGAGAAACGTAATTAAATAAATGCATTGAAGAGCAATTGAATTGGAGAAACGTAGGGACGTTTCATACAAGGCGAACATCGAGTATTTAATGGAATTCCTGAAAATCACAGCTTGGGAGGCAGTGGAGAAATGGATATTTGAGTGAAAAAGAGGGATGGTTCTTGCGCTTTTTTAGGAAGCACAAGAACCATCCCTGCGTTTCTATATTCTATTTTGATAGTAGCTGCTTAGGCTTAGTTAAGAACATCTGATATCCATATAGAACAATCGAATAAAAAATATAGGTGAAAAAGATGTGAACCGGTCTAAAATTAACCAATTTAAATAACTTTAACTTCTGAAAGATTGTACATAAAGGAAAGGCGAGCAATAAGTTCATGACCATATTCAGCAGTAAATAGGGTCCAAAACGACCATAGGTTAAATGGAAAATCCATAAAGTACCAGAAAAGAAAGGTCCTAAAATGAGACTTAAATCAGTAAAAATCTTTTCCTTTATTCCGCCTTTCTCCACGATCCATAGCTTGAAGGGGAGAGAAAATAAACTGGTTAATAGGATTAAACCTACTGCCAAATTTGCAACTGGCAGGTATTTTCTAAAGGACCGTTTCGGCAAGAAAACAAGCGATAACCATGAAATAGTGAGCAGTCCAACTCGAATAAGATTAATCATAAAAAAACCCGCCTTTACTAATTTGTTTATAGATATTATTGTGTAGCAAATAAATGAAAATAAAACCTGAAATTGGTTTTCGAGGCTAAAGTGCTATTCACACAGCCACTACCTGCTAAAATAATGCAGTCAGCTATTTTCTTATTAACAAGCGTCCATATTAAGAAGTGCATAAATAGATTCCACATTTGGAAATATAGTATAAATCGTTCCATAAGGTGGATGAAATGAACAACTATACAAATGATAATACTGCCAGAAGGTATAAAGCTCATGTTAGTGTTTTAGTACAACCCAATTGCATTTAAGAAATCCGTATATTATTGCCTGGCGGTCCGCAGCGTTCCCCGGATTCCGTCATTTGCTTTTATCAAAATATCTTAGAGGATATGCACTATTTATTTGGGAAGTTGTTGTTAATATTAATGCAAATGTTAATGCTTCCATGATTTATTCCTTTCAAGGGAATATTGATATGGCAAAAGGGTACTAGACACAAGATGGCTTCTTATGTATATCCCTGTTTATCTTTTTTGTATTTGGGATAGTTACCGGACAACTGTAGATATGAATAGGGTCTATCTTTTAGCCGAGCGGGAGGAACACCGTTTTAATTCATTTGCATTACGAGCCTTAGAGATTAACTACCTAGATAAGCGAAATCCCGTCCTTTCCGTTTTGTGGTCATTGTTTATCCCTGGACTAGGACAGCTCTATATCCACAGGATTTTAATTGCTATCTTTGTCATCGTATGGTTAGTGGTATTTTATTATTTTTCACATGTTCAAGAGGCTGTTGTACTTCTAATTTTAGGCAAAGTAAAGGAAGCAACCCCGGTTTTAAAGTCAGAATGGCTTCTTTTTATCCCTTCACACTATGGGTTTGCCTCTTATGATTCTTATATCAATACGGTTGAGAATAACAGACTATTTGAAAAAGAGTTAAGGAATCACTTAACTGAGAATTATCAATCGGATGGGTTCAAAATACTAAAAGGACAAAAAGTGAAGTGATCGATGTGCAGCTATTTTCAACATTTGAAACGACAGGATTCTTAGAAATGGCCATTTCAACCTTAGAAAAGAAAGGGATTAAAAAAGAAAGCATATTTGCTGTCCCTTTGGATAACCGACAAGAAGAACGGAAAATTTTCGATAACCTTCATCGCTCAGACGGTATAAGCCTGATTGATATTGGAATGGCACTTGCTACTGCTTTTTCAGTGATTGGAGCAAGTATTGGTTTTAAATTAGCTTGGGGACCCATTTATTGGGGACTAATCGGTGCGTTTGTTGGATTTGTTCTTGGATTTGCTATTCGGCTTTTTATGGAATTGATTATAAAGAAAAAGAAAAGAGTGTTAAAAGGAACACACTCTGAAGTCATCTTAATTGTTGATTGTGAAGAATCACAAGCTGAATTAGTAGAAGATATCCTTTGAAGCCATTTTGCATTAGGAATAGCAAAGGTAAAATAATAGAAACATAGGAGGCGTTCTCACGTTTCACAGGGGAAATCTTTTCCTGAAATGAAACGTGAGAACGTCCCTGCGTTTCTCAAATAAGTTCAGGTAGTCGGAAGATTTTGAACAAGTTGTTGACCTAGGGGGTTTAGACTGTTTTATTCAAATAGGGAACGAAGATATTTGCCAGCCTTCTTTATGACTTTATTAAGTATAGCTAAAATAATTCCTCAAATGATGCTTCTGCCTCGTATGTAACAAACTCAACTTTCTTCTCACTCAAGATTGGATGTGCCTTGAATTCAGCCTTTGTCCAAAAATAAGCCTGTGTATGCTGTGATGCACTAATCCCGAGTAATTTTATGCAATTTTAACAATTAATATTACTCATAAAAAATTAGTCATACTAATAAATTGAATAAAGTAAAAGGTTAATAAATAACAGGGAAATGGGCGTTCGTATTCGGTGTTTGTGCTTTTTAATGTGAACTTTTTAGGGTTTAGTCTAGTTGCAGCAGTCTATTTTTTTCTCTTTTTCTAGAGAAGAGCACCTGATGGATGAAAGTTCGTTCTGATATTTTACCAAAGAAAATACGTTTTACTTTTCCCATACTATTATTATCTTCCCAATAAAATATAATTAATTATTTCTTGCATGGGGAGCTGCCCTATACAGACTTAATTTTTTTAGAAGCTTTTTTGGGACATTAAAATAAGAATTTAAAACTTATCGATTAAAAGAGCAATCATTAGTATGACAACGTATATCCACGGTGATTCACTTCCGTGTTCTCTGTCGGCCTTTCTATGTTTATGATTATTCATTTAATCAGCCTCCTAATAGGGGTACGCCAGCGAAACCCATATTATCAACGCTAAGGGATGTAGAACATAAGAATCCATTGATTTTGACAACGTGAAGGCGACCTTGCTAATGTCAATTTGTCAGAAAGTCCCTCCATGAAATGAAATATTGCATCACTTGAATACAGGCTTTTTGACAGAGATGCTTAGTGTTGTAAATTAGCGGAATGATGGTACTACCCCGTATGGAATGAAATGTCCCTTCAATCAATCGTATACAAAGCGATTCTATCTTCAAACTTCATTTTTTTCACCTAGAAGGATAGATGGTTATCATGGCTGTGAGATTAGTAGTTTTAAATTTTACATTATATATAGTACATTATTATTCACTTAAAAGACTTATGCTAAAGTTAGTAAGTGGAAAGTGAGGTTGGGATATTTATGCACTTCCCTCTACAAGAACCAGTTCTTATATTTGGTTTTGCTGTGTTAATTTTTTTGGTATTCCCTATACTAATGGGGAAACTAAGAGTACCTGCTATTATTGGGCCCATTTTAGCAGGAATTATCGTCGGACCAAACGGGCTAGAAATATTAGCACGAGATTCAACCATTGAATTGCTTGGAACAGTCGGATTATTGTTTATCATGTTTATAGCAGGGCTTGAGCTAGACCTCGATGGTTTCAAAAAATACCGAAATCGCAGTATTTTATTTGGCTTCCTCTCGTTTTCAATCCCATTAATCCTTGGAATCATAGTAGGACTGGGGCTTGGTCTCAGTATGCTATCAGCTTTTTTATTTGGTAGCATTTTCTCTACGCATACACTTCTAGGGTACCCTGCCATTAGCCGACTAGGCGTTGCGAAAAACAAAGCTGTCACAACAGCAGTTGGCGGTACATTAATAACAGATAGCTTGGCATTGCTTGTTCTCGCTGTAATCATAGGGGCATCGGAAGGCGATTTAACCATTGGATTTTTGGGATCCTTGCTTATTGCAACCACACTCTTTGCTGTAGCTGTTCTCATTTTTACCCCCTATCTGACCAAGTGGTTCTTTAAACGCTCGAATAATGAAGGAACGATAGAATTTAACTTTGTTCTGGCCATTTTATTTGTTGCAGGGGCAATCTCATTGTTTGTAGGATTAGAACCAATTATCGGGGCATTCTTGGCCGGTCTAGCCTTAAACCGGTACATTTATGATCATGGCCCATTAATGAATAGAATCCGTTTTACGGCAAATGCATTATTTATTCCGTTTTTCTTGTTATCTGTCGGGATGTTAATGGATCTTCGTGTTCTTCTATCCAGCCCTGATTCGCTACTAATCATCCTATTAATAACCTTTGTAGCAGTTGGCAGTAAACTACTTGCCAGTTGGGTTACGAGTAAAGTATATGGATATTCCGAGGCAGAAAACAAGGTAATCTTTGGTCTTTCCACTTCACATGCTGCAGCAACATTAGCCATAACTATGGTTGGGTATCAATTTGGATTATTTGACCAGCAAATAATAAATGCCGTCATTATTATTATTTTAGTTACCTGTATTTTAGGTCCATACTTCTGTGAAAAATATGGTAGAAAACTGGCCGTTGCACAAGATAAAGTGGCACTAGACGATGCACTTCCAGAACGAATATTAATTCCGGTGGCGAACCCAAAGACAATGGAATCTCTGCTCGATTTAGGTTTTGTGATAAGAAATGCGAAAAAGACAGCTGAACCGCTTTACCCATTAACAATTGTTCAAAAGGATTTAAAACAGGCAACAAATGAAGTGGCACAAGCTGAAAGAATGCTTGGACGCTCTCTCATGTATGCGTCAGGGGCAGATGTTCCTGTTAAGCCATTAACGCGGGTTGATCATAATATTGGATGGGGAATCGAACGTGCAGCCATTGAAGAGCGAATCACAACGATCATCGTGGGGTGGGATGGTGCAGATGTGGGGAACCAAAAGGTCTTCGGGAAAGTGATTGATAATTTCCTTGAACATACCTATCAACGCGCACTCATAACCACGATTAACCATCCATTGAATACGATGGAACGAGTGATTCTTATTCTGCCAAATAATATCGTGCATAAACCTGGTTTTGAAGATTCGATTTCAATTGTTAAGAACATTGCTTCACAACTCAGTGCAACCATTAAATGCCTTGTCATTCGAGATGACTTAGATGCGTATAAGTTAGTTTCCGAACATGTACATCCTAATATTGAAGTAGAGTTCCAATCCATTGATGGCTGGAATTCCCTTTATAAAAATGATTTAAATGATGTTAAATCAACCGACCTTGTGATTTTAGTAAGTGCTAGAAGAGGGACTGTGGCATGGCACCCAGATTTAGAAGCGATACCGAAAAAACTAGCATCAATGAATCTTGAGAACTTCATCGTATTCTACCCAACAGAAATGAAGGAAACAGACATTCGCGGCTCACGTGGTACGGAAATTCCGAAAGAATTACTTTTTAAAAGGGATTATGAGGACTAATATATTTTATGTATTGCACTGTGGTCTAATGATTAGATCAACTTCTCAACCCTCGTTGACTCTAGTAAGAGTTAACGAGGGTTTTGTACAATATTGTAGACTACATGCGATTCTGTACCGCAGAAACTGCGCCTGTCAAAATGCATAAATATATCCCACATTTGGAAATATATTATAAATCATTCCTTAAGGTGGATGAAATGGACAACTATACAAGTGATAATACTGCCAGACGTTATACAGCCCATGTGAGTATTTTTGGTACAACCCAATTATTTTTAAAAAACCCTTATATTATTGCATGGTGGTCGGCAGCGTTCCCTGGATTCGGGCATATGCTTTTATCCAAATATCTTAGAGGCTATGCATTATTTATTTGGGAAGTGGTTGTTAATATCAAAGCTCATGTTAATTCATCCATGATTTATTCTTTTCAAGGGAATATTGATATGGCAAAAGAGGTACTAGACACAAGATGGCTTCTTATGTATATTCCTGTTTACCTTTTCGGAATTTGGGATAGTTATCGGACAACAGTAGATATGAATAAGATTTATCTTTTAGCCGAGCGAGAGGAACATCGTTTTAATTCCTTGTCATTAGGAGCGTTAGAGGTTAATTACCTAGATAAGCGAAATCCCATCCTTTCTCTTATGTGGTCATTGTTTATCCCTGGATTAGGACACCTTTATATAAATAGGATTTTAACGGCTCTCTTTGTCATCGTATGGTTAGTGGTTTTTTATTATTATTCTCATGTTCAAGAAGCGGTGGTACTTTTATTTTTAGGTAAAGTAAAAGAAGCAACCTCGGTTATAAATCCAGAATGGCTTCTTTTTATCCCTTCACACTATGGGTTTGCCTCTTATGATTCTTATATCAATACGGTTGAGAATAACAAACTTTTTGAAAAAGATTTAAGAAAGCATTTAGTCGAGAATTATCAATCGAACGGTTTCAAAATACTCAAAGGACAAAAAGTGAAGTGATAGATGTGCAGCTATTTTCAACATTTGAAACTACTGGATTCCTAGAAATGGCCATTTCAACGCTAGAAAAGAAAGGGATCAAAAAAGAAAGCATATTTGCTGTCCCTTTGGATAACCGACAAGAAGAACGGAGGCTTTTCGATAACCTTCATCGCTCAGACGGTACAAGCTTGATTGATATTGGAATGGGGCTTGCTACTGCGTTTTCAGTTATTGGAGCAAGTATTGGTTTTAAATTAGCTTGGGGACCCATTTATTGGGGATTGATCGGTGCGTTTGTTGGATTTGTTGTTGGATTTGCTATTCGGCTTTTTATGGAATTGGTTATAAAGAAAAAGAAAAGAGTGTTAAAAGGAACACACTCTGAAGTTATCTTAATTGTTGATTGTGAAGAGTCACAAGTTGAATTAGTAGAAGATATTCTTTGGAGCCATTTTGCATTAGGAATAGCAAAAGTAAAGTGATTAAGAATGAATAAGATATAGAAATACAGGGACGGTTTTCACGTTTCAAAGGGGAATCTTTTTCCTGAAGTGAAACGGCAGAACCGTTCCCGCAGTTCATTTGTTCCAATAGGCTTTTGCTTCTTCCTCAAGTACCTTTAATCTTTTGTAGTAATCGGGAAACTCGTTAAGATGAGCCAACGCAATTTTACCCGTCATAATAGGATCATCGTTTGTCACATTCGTTTGGCTCGATATTTTTCCGTGTTCAAGCTCTACATTGACTCCCATCCAAAACTCATCTAAATCAAACTTACTTTTATTAAAGTCAATGCCCATAGCTAAAGCGATTGCGGCTGCGTCCTCTTTGGAAAATGATTTAACCCTAGTTGCAGAACGATTATGGCTATACCCGTTTGGAATTCCGGTGGTTGGGTATAGATATGGCGTACGATAGTTATAACCGCTAATAAAGTGGTTCGAATACGGATGATTATAGTAGTACAAGATACATCTCTCCTAAAAAGGTAGTGACTAACAATATACGTTAGTTACTTATTTTATGAGCATGTTCTCTAAAAGATTAACATGGTGACAGTGCCCAAAAAAATCTTGTTTCATGAGATTTGATGGAAGGAATCCGTGCTCTCAGCTATGCATCTCGCCATCAGAACGAAAGAAAAGTGCCTTTTTCTCGCTTTGCAAATGAAAATACACTGGAACTTACCTTCCGGTGCATTTACTCTTGTATGTTTATATGATGAATGCCGCTAAAATGGTCTTTAGCGAACAATGTCAGGCACCGTTCGCCTATTTTTAAGCGAAGTGACATTGTGAGGGCTTACACCTAAACTATTAGACTGAAAGTTAAATAAGGGCTCAAATTATTATTGCAATAAAAATGTTAAGTAATATAACATGTAATTAGTGATTGAACTAAAAATATGAAAAGGGAGCCTTTTTATGTCAGTAAATATTACATTTAAAGATGCGAGTATAGAAGATTTACCAATTATTGTGGATATTTATAATTCTACTGTTCCAAGCAGAATGGTAACTGCTGATACGGAACCAGTATCAGTAAACGATCGATTAGATTGGTTTAATGAACATAATCCTTACAAAAGACCTTTGTGGGTTGTAGAGTATGGAGACGAAATTTGTGGTTGGGTCAGCCTTCAATCTTTCTACGGAAGGCCAGCTTATAATGCAACGGCTGAAATAAGTATTTATATTCATGAAGATTTTAGAGGGAAAGGTCTTGGAAAAAAGATTTTAAACAAAGTGATAGAAGAATCTCCTAAGTTTGAAGTTGATACTTTACTTGGATTTATCTTTGGACACAATAAGCCTAGTCTTAGACTATTTGAAAGTTTTGGTTTTGAGAAGTGGGCACATTTGCCAGAAGTTGCTACATTAGATGGAATGAAGAGAGATTTGATTATTCTTGGGAAAAAAGTTTCGTAGCTTTAAGAATCAAAACAGTGGGAAGCATTCGTTTCCCACTGTTTATGTCGTTATTTAGCTGTCTTTTTCATTAATGGTGTCAAACTTTTCATTGATTGATTTTCGCTAACGAATGTGGAACCTAAAAGCAATGCTCCGCCTAACATTTGAATCATTGTCATTTGTTCTTGTAAGATGACCCCTGAAATCAGTATAGCTACAAATGGATCAACATAGCTTAGCATAGCAATACTCTGTCCCTTTAACTTTTGCATACCTGAGAAAAATAACCAAAATCCAATACCTGTATTAACTATTCCTAACAGGATGATAAAGGGGATGGATGATTTTGATACTTCTAAGATACCGAATCCTTCCGTAACAAGTACATATGGAAAGAGAAGTAAAGCTGTTGTTCCAAGTTGGATGATTGTAATCTCTAATTTGGCCATGTTTTGGATAAATTTATTTAATAACATTAAGGAAGCGTAAAAGGCAGCCGCCATTAACCCAAAAAAGATCCCGAGCAAATCCCCTGTTTCAAATGCACTTATACCATTTCCAACAATCAATAACATCCCTGCTATCGCTGCACCAATACAAACCATCTTTTTGATAGATAATGGTTCCTTCAGGATCATTGGTGAGAGAATCATGACAAGCACAGGCGCAAAGTAATAGGCTAACGTTGCGTTAGTGATGGTGGTATAATCATAGGATTGATAGAGGAAAATCCAATTCCCTCCTAAGGCAATACCAGAAAGAAATAGAATAGAAGCATTGGCTTTCACTAATTTCCATGGAATAGATTTTTTCATGACAAAAAATACGAACATTAAAAATAGACACCCGATTGAACTGCTAAGTAAAGCTGTTTCACTTGAAGATAAATCAATGTATCTTACAACCAAACCAATTGTACCGAAAATAATCATGGATAATATAAACTGAATGTTAGATTTCATCGTCTACTCCTTCGAATCTGCGAAACAGCTTATATTTCGCAGATTCTTAATCTGTTGTAAATATAAGCGTGTGTAAAGGAGTAACCGGTGGTGGCGGTGATGTTGAAATGGGCTTTCTAACATATGGATTTATATATGATAATGGCATAATAAGCCTCCTATTTTTAATGAAATGTAGGGACGGTTCTTACGTTTCATAAGGGAAGTTCTTTTTCTTGAAATGAAACGGCAGAACCGTCCCCACGTTTCAAATTTTTGATAGTAATAACATATCATGTTTAAATACATTACAAAACCGAATGTTTCTCATGAAGTATATGATAAAAACAGATGGGGAAGGAAAAGGGTATGAATATCCAAAAATACATGGCATTTGTCAAGGCAGTAGAATTTGGCAGCTTCACAAAAGCTGCCGAAGCATTGGATTATACACAGTCTGGGATTAGCCGTATGATTAACGATTTAGAAACGGAATGGGGAGTTACCCTTTTTGAAAGAGGTCGTGCAGGTATTAGTTTAACCTCGGATGGTATAAAATTACTGCCCCAATTAAAGCGAATCTGTAATGAGCATGAAATCTTAATGACGCAGATCGAGGACTTACACGATATGCAGTCTGGGATAATTCGTATTGGGACATTTTCTAGCGTAGCATCTCATTGGCTTCCTAACATTGTTAAAGTTTTTAAGAAGGATTACCCAAAGATAGATTTTGAATTTCTGCTTGGTGATTATACAGAAATTGAGAGCTGGATCCTAAGTGGGCGTGTTGATTTTGGATTTTTACGGCTACCGACAAAGGCAGAAATGGAAACAATTTTTTTGGAACAAGACCGTTTGCTGGTAGTGATTCCACAAAATCATCCGCTTGCTAATTGTGAAAATTTTCCAATCAGCGACTTACTGAACAGTCCATTTATGCTATTGGAAAAGGGAGCAAAAGCGGAGATTTCTGAAATCTTTGAGAAACATCATATTTCACCGCATGTTAATTTTACAACCTGGGATGACTATGCCATTATGTCTATGGTAGAAAATGGGCTAGGAATCAGCATATTACCAGAATTGATTTTACAGCGGATTCCTCACAAAATTATAGCGAAAGAGCTTGAAGTTCCTGCTTTTAGAAATATTGGCATTGGTATGAGAGAGCAAAAATCTCTTTCCCTTGCGTCCAAAAGGTTCTTAGAATATTTATCATATAGGAACAAGGAATGAAAAAGTGTGATGGAGAAATGATTTAATCACAACCATTTCTAGTTTTTTATGAAACGGAGAGATGGTCCTCGCGTTTCAATGCATTTATTTTATAATCTTTATCAGGCTTTCTAATTTGTTAATTTCTATATATCACCTTTCGCAATATGAGATATCTAATAGTATTGTAAAAATCTTAATGCTATGATACAAGCAATGGGGTGATAAAGAATGAACACACAACGTTGGATGTGCAGTCAGTTTTTTAGTTTTTTTATGACTTGGGGCATTTTTCTACCATATTGGACCGGATGGATGATTTATACAAAAGGGATTACCGTTTCACAAGCTAGTTATATTATGAGCCTGGGACTGGTTGTTAGAGGTCTCTCTACTTTGATTGCATTTCCTTATTTCTCGGGAAAATTCAGTAGTAAAACATTATTAAATGTAATGGCTATTGGTACAATCATCAGTCTTTTGAGTTATATCCCGGCAACTTCCTTTACTGGATTACTTTTGGCTACCTTGCTTTTACATTTCTTTTATCCAGCACTAATGCCAGCTTTAGATAGTGTAGCCGGTACACTTGTACAACATAAACAATTAGGGGATTACGGCAAGAGCCGTTCATTTGGTTCGATTGGATTTGTTGTGGCTGGCATGATCTTAACCTTGTTTACAGGGGCGTGGGGTGATGAAGTAATCTTATGGGCCATGTTACTTGGGGCACTGATATTCCTATTTCTAGGTTTTATGCATTCACCGGTTATTTTATCGGAAAAACCAAAAATGGATCCTCATAAAAAACATGGAATGATGAGTTTATTCCGTATAAAACACTTTGGGTTAGTGCTTGTTATCGTCATTTTATTACAAGCAGCACACGCCTCTTATTACAGCTATGGCTATATCTTTTTACAAGAAATCCATGCACCAAAGTACTTGATTGGACTCATTCTTAACATTGCCGTATTGGCAGAGATCCTTTTCTTTACCATTGCCGACAAGAGCTTTCAACGGTTTTCAGTTGGCTCCTTGTTGGCATTGGCGGCACTAGGTGCAACCATCCGATGGTTACTAGTATTTTCCTTTCCGAATGTGATTGTATTCTGTGTAGCGCAAACCTTGCATGCTTGCTCATTTGCAATGGGGCATTATGCCTTTATGAAATACTTAATCAAACATATTGCACCTGCGCAGATCTCGAAAGCACAAGGAGTGTATTCAGCGCTTGCGCTTAGTTGGAGTACTGCAATATTCACATTTTTTGGCGGCTATTTATACGAAATCGAGCCTAGATATGCCTTTATCGGAATGATTGTTTGTACCATACCATCCATGTTGCTTGCACTTATCTATCGAAAAGTGGAACTTAGAAAGGAAGTGTTAATTTCTATTTAGACTTTCTTCCAAAACATCAAAAAGACAAGATAATACTTGGATTGGAACGCCTAGAAAAAACTTGTTTCACAGTATGTTCCACCGGATTTTATGGAAGAAAAGTAATTAAATATATGCATTGGAGAGCAATCGAATAATCGAATGGCTCTCCTTTTGTATATAATTAGGCGTCATCTGTTAGGAGAGGGGGCGGGTGTAAAAAGGAGTCAATGGTCATCGCCGGTTTACCGCAATACTTCTGTAAAAGAAATGGAAGGAAGCCGTGCTCTCAGCTATGCATCCTTCCAGCAGTACAAAAGAAAAGAGCCTTTTTCTCTCTTTGCAAATGAAAATACACTGGAGCTTAGCTTCCAGTGCATTTACTCTTGTATGTTTATATGATGAATACCGATAAGATTGTTTTTAATCTTTACTCCGGAAATCGCTCGTTTGATAGGGATCCTGCCTGTTTTTTGGGTTTTAGGTTATATGACCAAGATACTCGAGACTCATACTTTTGGGTATGTTCCTTCTTCATTAGGTTCTGTAATCGATCTTTGTTCTTCTCAAGGGATTGCTCAAGAGAAAGCAGGCGATTGGTTGGGAATGATAGCCCCGCTAGAATGATGGTTACAGTAGGATCCCATTCCGAGTTATAGGTTCCTTCGAATAATTGCAGAGGTTCTCCAATCTTTTCAAAAATAGAGGGGACATTGATTAATTTTGACATATTCTCTGACCCTTCATAGATGAGACCGGCACGTATGGGACTTGCTGACTCAATCGGACAGAATACAGAGTTCTCCAAAGATTGGTAAATTTTACTGCAAGTGTCTGACGCTGTTTTGGCGTCTGTAATCTCAGCTGAAGATATGATTGTTACTCCTCTTGTCTGAAGAATTCTCATAAGATCTGTCTCATCAAAGTTACCATATACAGAACTCTTTTGCGTGACTTCGAGTACATGGTTTATGGCCGCCATGACTTGATGATTCGCAGAATGGTAGATATGCTGTTTACTAGATTGCGGGTTCAGCTTTCGTATCTGATCATTGTCTACTAGGAATACAGAGGAGATTTGCTGGATTTTGGAAAGCTCTTCGATACACTCAGCTGCATTGATTCGGTTCCCCGCTAGCACGTTTTGCTCCGGTACAATGGCAATTGCTCCTATGTTCGTGCCAGGCATTTGATCTAAGAGCAGCTTGATTAAAAGCGGACTCATACCAGATCCAGTACCTCCGTCAGTTGAAAAAGCCACGAGTAAGAGCTTTATGTTCCTAAAGGACTGCTTGACAAAGTCAATCAAATCCTGGCTATTATCATGAACAGCTTTTATTCCGATTGATCGATCCTGTCCAGCTCCATTATAACCAGGGACAAAATACTTCTTTTCCACCCCTGTATTCGCTAAGCCATCACGTTGGTTCGTATTAATAAGGGCAGTCTGAAAGCCCATAGTTGATGCGATATCAGCTATGTTCCCACCTGCTTGACCTACACCTAAAATTCCGATTGATTTCATTCCATCGCCTCCCTATATGATAATACTCACGTTTTATGAAATTAGACTTTTTCATTTAAAAAAAGTTCGCTGGACTTGGTGACTAGAGAAACGTAGGGACGATTCTCATATTTTATATAGGGAGTTTTTTTTCTTAAAATGAAACGGCAGAACCGTCCACACGTTTCATAATTTAACAATATTTTGCAAAAATTTTATTTTTTATTAATATTTGCTAGTTAAGATAGGGATAGGTCCACTTTCCTAGAACAGAGTAGGGGACTTCATCGTAGAAAGGGGAGATTACAAAATACTAGAGTAGAAATCCATTCTTTCTCTAGTAAATAAGTGATTTTTTTAAAAGCAGGAGCGCCTATCAAGTAAGTGAAAAATCGGTTTTTCTGCTTAGATGTGAAAAAGAAAGGTGGAAACCGTGTTTAAACGAATCGGGATTTTAGTTTTAATGATTCAGTTTTTACTCTTTGGAAGCTTCACAGCCTGGGCTGAAGCTTCACAGGCAGCCGAGGACTTGCTGTCAGTTGAACAAACGGAAGAAACGCAACAGATCGATGTTCATGTCGAACAAAATCAGCAGGTCAACACGGGTGGTACGGCAGAAAAGATTGAACAAGAACAAGAGGTAACAGTCGAACAGTCACAGGAGCATGCTACTCCTATCGAAGAAGAAACGAGTGAATGGAATGAAGACCAAGCACCCTTACAAGTAGTAGATGAAGAAACCGTTGAGCAGGAAGAATCAAGTGAAGCCAATCAGACCCCTGTAGAGGAGTCCGGTGAACCAAATAAAAACGAATCAGATCTTCCACTAGAAGAAGACACAGAACCTGAGACGGAGGAATCTTACAGTCAAGAGCAAACGATTGAGATCATAGCAGAACAACAGCAAATCGTAACAGAAGCTGACCGAGTGGAAGCGGATCAAGAGCAGGATGTGGCTGTAGAATACAGTCAATCACTAAAGGTGACTCAAAAGGACAGTCAAAGCCAAGAGACGAAAATTATTACAAATCAAGACCAATCCTTTCAAACAAACGATCAAACCGATTATGTCGAACAGAATGTAGGCACGGAGATTGACACAAAGCAGGAAGGGGAAATTCATCCAGAGGAAAATCTGAACAAAGCCGAGCAGGAAACAACGGTTACAACCATTCAAACGCATCACTCTGAGATGTCTGGTTCTGCCACCATTGAGCAAAAACAAAGTATGGAGGCAACCGCTTCCTACAACGATACAAAAAGTGACCATATTCGTATCCAAGCAAAAACAGCGAATGGATTGGAAATCATTAAGGATGCTGCGCAAACCGTCGTGAAGATGATTCAATCGATTGTCATCAATAACCAGGAAGTCGAAAAATTTGAGAAAGAATGGATTGTAGGAAATCAGGAAATGGATCAGAAGCAAGAATACCATCAAGCCTATTATTGGGGAACGCTTCATGTGTTAAACAACATACATGTGCATGAAACAGAGGATGACGATTTGTATTCTTTCTTGGATAGCATCATCCGACTAGAGTTTTCTCTGCCAAAGCCATTACCTGAAGTGAATAATGATGACGATTATAATCCTGATTATGATCAAGACGGCTTAACTAATGATGAAGAAAGGGAGTTAGGGACCGATCCTAACAATCCTGATACAGATGGAGATCGTCTATCAGACTACTGGGAGGTCAAAAGGTTTCAGACCGATCCATTAAATGTAGATTCAGATGGGGACGGGTTAACCGATTATATTGAAATCGTGTATCATGCTCCCACTACGTTGCATCTGAAGATGAAAGAAAGTCCGAAATGGCCCTATCTACGTGCCGTCTCTTTATCTACGGATTTCGATGAATAAATACATCAAACAGATATAGAACTGTTTTTTGACTGATTAGACAGCGGCGTCTTAATCTCTTGTTCGTTAGAGAGACTAAGACGTTTTTTGTTATGCATTGTGTGACCATTCGATTCATTACTTAGAAAGGACAGTCGAAAATTGATTGAATGAATCTGTGATAGTTGATTTTGAAGAGATGGTCCGCCTTCCATGTACACGATTATTAAAAAGTTATTACAACAAGAGTGGATTTATTTGCATGATAGGTCGGATTCAAGGCGTAAAACATATCTGCTTACTAAAAAGGGAAGAGAAGTGTTAGAAGAAGATGTGAAGCTAAGAAAAGTGATGATTCAATTAGCAGAAACTGGATTGAGGGAGGGATAAGTAATGAAACAAAAAAAGTATATCATGTCAGGCGGATTAGCTTTTTCTGAGGAAAAGGACATGGAAAAATTACGGTAATTTTCTTTGAAAGGTTGGCATGCTAGTGACTTTAAGTTTATGGGGTATACTCTTGAAAGAGGAGAAAGCTCAGAGTATATCTACAGTGTAGATTATCGTTCATTAAAAGAGGATGAAAAAGAGGAATACTTTGAATTTTTTTCATCTTCTGGATGGTTGCCTATTGCTTCACAAGGAGATATTCATTTATTTCGAGCGGATCCTGGTACAAACCCAATCTATAGTGACCGTGATACAACAGTTGAAAAGTACGAGAATTTAAATCATTCCATGAAAAGTCTAGCCATCCCGTTAGTTGTCGTAACAGTACTCATATGGATTGGAGCAATGATAAGCTCTGGTACTTTAAAATCATTCCTTCATGTAATCGCTGTGATTCTCAGTGTAGTGGCCTTCCCAACAGCCTGGACTGTAATCGCAACATACAATAACAAATGGAAGGCAAAGGAGAAAAAGGGGTTAGTCAACCTATTTAAAATTACACCATATTTTCTCCTCTTCATTGCAGTTATTATTTTGTTCGTTACCGAAGGATCAGACAGTGCCATTAGCCTTTTAGCGTATATGGTAATTGGAGCGGTCGCATTTCCAACTGCTATTTGGGTCATCCTGTCTCTTTACCATAAAATGGGGGGGAGCTTAGTCGGTTCTCACGTTTCATAGGGGAAATCTTTTCCCTAAAATGAAGCGGAAAAACCGTCCTCGTGTGTCAGACCAAAAAACCCGCTCATTTTCCAAAAGGGAAAGAGCGGGTTTTTTGGTTTAAGAATTCACTCCGATGTTGTCAGGGACGCCTGGATATTTGGATTAATTTCTGCGTAAGGATAGTTAATTTGTTCGTCGAATTCTACCCAGTCGAGATTTGCCATCATTAGTAGATAACGTTTCCCGCTGGATGGGTCGCTGATAATGATATGGTCACGGCCAGCGGTTTCTACCCGCCCGTGGTAAACCATTGCATTCCATTTGTTGTTTCCTTGATAAGTAAAGTAGAAGGTACCGATTTTACCTTTGTTGAAACGCAGGATATTTTCGATAAATGATTCTTCCACCACAGCTCCCGGAAAGTTCTGCCCCGTTCCCATTGGTACCACTGGAACGGAAAACGCGGGTCCAGAATGCATGGTTGCCGGAGAACCACCAGCTTCTTGTGCGAACATATTCCGCATCATAGAAGATTGATGACAACTAGGATAATAATTCATTGGATAATAATTAGAGAATCCATAACTCATGAGACGTTTAGCTCCTTTTTCTTTTATCTATAAAACTCAGGACAATAACCAGGGACAGCGACATAGAAGCAATGACTTTTATGCGCATGATCGAATTGCGTCATAGGGGACCTTGGCATCGTGGGTGTACAAGGAGCTCGGAATTTTTTTCCAGGGCTGGGGTTAAAAAACCACAGATTCATTCTGGCCCGAGGTTCCCTATGACCATGCAATAAATTCCTAGCTCTCTGGAGGTCAGCTTCTGTGGGACGTTGTGTATACAAGGTTCCGTTTAAGACAGGCTCGAAGTGAGGAATTCCGGTTCCAGGTATGGTTTGATAAATTGCATGTCTGATATTGCGCAATCCTCTGAAGTCGGGGGCACAGTCAGCCTCCACTCGATTAGCCACAACTGATCCCACCATGCTCATCCCTTGGGCTCCTTCACCAATCGCCTCGGCCATCATAAGTCTCGCTAACTCCTCCACATCACGTGAAGTATGTTTTATTCGTCTACCCATTTTCTTGCTCCCTTCGGCGTATACAAGTAATTTATTGCTAAAAGAGGATTTTGGTAGCTTGCCTATCAGCCCAAAGTTTGTTTATTAAGAAAATGAAGGGGAGGTCTTATAGTGGACAATCAGAAGTTTTGTGCGATAAAAAAGGCACGATGAGTCATTTTGTGCTCTCATCATGCCTTTATGAAACATAGGGACATTCTCGCGCTTCATATGGGAAATATTTTCTTTGAAGTGAAACGGTCAAAAACGTTCCCTATGTTTCACTTATCACGGTCGAATGCTTGTGGCGGTTCCTCCATCCAGCCGTGTTTAATCATAATATTGGCTCCATCTTCAACATACAGTGCGACTTCTGGAATCAATGATAGATATTTTAGACCTAGATCTCTCCTTGGGCTTGCTGCTAATGCCATTCCATAATAGCCTATTCCTGCTGCAACCATGGCTGTCACATGAAACATCATTAGTTTATCTGAAAAAACACTTGCTGTTGTGTTTAAAACAGTCGAACCCAAACTTATAGGGGCAGGTAGATCCTCCTTGGTTAATAAATCGCTAAACAGCTCTACATATTTATGGGCAAGCTCTTTCCCTCTTAAAAGATATTGTTTTACCTCTTCATTTTGAGCCGTCTGGGCGAAGCCCGTCACTAATTCTTTACCGATAGTATTTATTAGAGCATTTAAGTATAAGTGTGTGATTTCTTGTGCATTAATCGGTCTCTTTTTCCCAAAAAAACCAGTTAAATAATGTTGTTTTTCTACAAAATCTACCTTATCAGGAATAGGAATAGAAGGAGGTTTTATATAAATTCCTTGTTTTAGCATTAAATCACGTGTTCTGTCCTGTAATTCAATTCCTTTATTCAATATACGCTTATGAAAAGCAATAACATCTGGACGTGTCGCAACTGTTAATGCTGCATTGCTGGCCGTCATTGCAAATACAGCCAGTTGACTTAAATGCTTTAAGAAAAAAGTATCTGCAAAAAGTCTTGGAGCTTTTGTATTGACATCTTGTTCTGTAAATCCAATGGGTATCGGAAAATTCTCTTTTTGAAACAAATCCTGCATGATGGAGAGATTCTCTTTTGCTGTATCAAGTGTCCATCTAATAATAGGTCGTATTTCTTCATCCTCTACTTTTTCTAAGAAATAACTGTTCATACAAACAACGATTGTATCACCCATGTATTGAGTCCATAAACCAGACATTTCCGCAGCACTTAAAGGAATTTTTGTTTTATCCTCCATTAGAACAACCTCCTATATTCATACGCTATTTAATAGTATTTCGTAAAAAAAGGAAAATATAAATCGACAACCTGCCTAATAGACACTTGATGGTAAACCGTATTCTCTAGCATGTTCTATAGAAGAATGCAATTTAAAAATAGGAGGATATTAAAACTATGCAGATTCATATGTAAATAAATTTTTCTTTGCTGATATAGTCTTCATTCTTAAATTCTTCGCTGTTAAAAAACACCTCTTCATTTGAAGAGGTGTTTTTTAACTTAAATGTATCGTTTCATCCATTCTTGGAAGTTAGCAATAACGCCATCTAAAAAGGCGATCGTTGCTTCGTCTGTTAAATGGCCTTCAGTGTCAAATTTTTCATGTACTGCCCCTACATATACTTCATTTCCGCCAAGTACGGGAGATTGTAAACCAGCCGCGAATAAGATATCTCTTAGATGCATTTGTGCTTTGACTGAACCTAAAATACCCATGGAAGACCCCATAATAATAGATGGTTTGCCAATCATGACTTTCTCTACTCGGCTTAACCAGTCAATGGCATTTCCTAACACTCCTGGAATAGAGGCATTGTATTCAGGCGTTACCCAAAGAACAGCATCCGCTTCTTTAACTTTCGCTTTGAAATCAATCACTTCTTGTGGTGGGTCTAATTCGATATCTTGGTTGTACATTGGCAGCGGTGCTAAGTCTAAAACCTCAACGTCAAATTGATCTGCATAACGTTTTTGCACGTGTTTAGCCAGTTGTAAATTATATGAGTCTCTACGAATACTTCCTACAATTGCTACTACTTTCATTTTGTTGACCTCCAAATGTTCATTGTTAACGAGGATATCTATTTCCTTTGAAGCTGCTTTCTCTTATGTATTTATTTTTCATAGTGAATGATTCTATGAAACTTTTTTTAGCAAATGCCACATCACGGTATGAATTCCTCGTTCTTTCAAAAGTATAGAGGTTTCATTTGTTTAACTCAAACAATATGAAATGAGTTTCATTATTTGGAACTCCAATCAATAAATGTGTGGTTTTTACTCTTGTATGTGCTTCATCATGTCTAGTGAACGGTCAAATGGCAGAATGAAAATGAAACTTGTTTTATTTTCATTATGTTTATTTTGTTTATAAAACATGAATTTAATTTGAAAGGAAACGATATCAATCATAGGAAGAATGAATTCTAGGAGGATGGATTATGGGATTCCATATTAAACCGACAACATTTGTAGGGCATGTAAAAATTAAAGTGGAAAATGTAGCACGGTCAATAAAGTTTTATAAAGAAGTTCTCGGTTTCGATATTTTATAACAAACAGAGTCATCAGCAATGCTTACAACGGATGGGGAAACAAGTATTCTGTCACTAGAACAGCCTGAAAATGTCCTGCCAAAACAAGGAAGAACATCAGGTTTATATCATTTTGCTATCCTTTTACCGAAAAGATCGGATTTAGCTAATATTGTGATTCATTTTAGAGAAAATGGAATCCGATTCGCTGCATCTGATCATTTAGTAAGTGAAGCCTTGTATTTAAATGATCCAGATGGAAACGGAATTGAAATTTATGCAGACCGCGATCCTTCTGGATGGAACTGGGTAGGTAATGAAGTAGAAATGACAACAATCCCGCTTGATATCGAGAATTTGCTAACTAGTCAAGTAGCAGGTAAGTCTTGGGAAGGCATGCCAGAGGGAACAGTAATGGGGCATATCCATTTACATGTCGCAGAATTAGAACAGACGGAAGAGTTTTATGTAAAAGGTCTTGGTTTTGATGTGGTGAATCGATATGCTAATCAGGCGCTATTCTTTTCCAATGAAAAGTACCATCATCATGTAGCCGTTAATATCTGGAACGGGATTGGAGTGCCAAAGCCACCTGAAAATATTGTAGGTCTTAAATCCTTTACACTTATTTTTGCAAACGAGGAAGTACGCCAAGAAGCGATTCATACATTGCAAACAGTTGGGGCTACGGTTTCGGAAGAAGATAATAAATGGATCACCCATGATCCTTCGGGAAATAGGATCGAGTTAGCTGTTTAGGTTGGGAGGAATCATATTGAAACAAGGAAATAGCAGTAGCTTTGAAATTGGAATTTACACACTCGCGGATATTGGACCAGATCCGCTTACAGGACATACAGTCAGTGCCAAACAAAGAATAGAAGAAATCATTCAAGCGGCACAGTTGGCTGATGAGTTAGGACTAGATGTCTTTGGAGTAGGGGAGCATCATCGACTCGATTATGCCGTTTCATCTCCTGCGGTCGTGCTGGCGGCCATTGCTCATGCGACGAAACACATTAAATTAACCAGTACGACAAGTGTATTAAGTACACTTGATCCCGTTCGCTTATTTGAAGATTTTGCCACTTTAGATGTAATTTCAAATGGACGTGCTGAAATTTTAGCAGGGAGGGGAGCGTTTATCGAATCTTTCCCTCTTTTTGGATACAGTACAAACGATTATGATGATCTTTTTACGGAACATATGGATTTGCTCCTGCAGCTGAATAAAAATGAAAAGCTCACCTGGTCCGGGAAATTTCGTCCACCATTAAACCAAGCTGAAATTTCACCAAGACCCATCCATAATCAAATCCCTATTTGGATTGGAGTTGGTGGGACACCTGAGAGTGCCGTTCGTGCGGGCCGGTTTGGAGTAGGAATGGCATTGGCTATTTTGGGTGGGAATCCAAGACGTTTTAAACCCCTTGTGGATCTTTACCATCAAGCAGGAAGGGAAGCAGGCCATTCATCAGAAGCATTGAAAATAGGTGTCACAGGCCATTGCTATATTGCCGAGACGACTGAGCAAGCAAAGGACGAGTTCTATCCGTATTATTCGAATTATTGGTACTACGTGAATCGTCAACGAGGATTTGGAATGAAAATGTCTAGGGAAGAATTTGAACAGATGGCAGCTCCAGATACTGCATTGTTTGTAGGCAGCCCCGACCAAATTGTTGATAAAGTCCTTCAACAGCATGAGTTGTTTGGCCATACACGTTTTCTTGCTCAAGTAGATATTGGAGGACTGCCTTTTAATCAAGTTGTGAAAAATATTGAATTAGTAGCAACAGAAATAGCCCCTAAAATTAGAAAAGCATTAAGATAGAAATCTTTTGAAAAAAATCCACCAGAACCTGTAGGGAGACAGGATTTGGTGGATTTTTGTCTCTTTATGATTTTATTGGTGGTAGCTTGTCATATCTTCCATAATGTGAATGATTTTAAATAACTGTTCATTAATCGGTGTTGGTACATCGTATTTTTTGCCTAATTCAATGACCGTTCCGGCTAAATATTCCACTTCTGTTTTTCTTCCTGCTTCTATATCCTGCAGCATAGACGTTTTTCCATCGGGTGACATCTTCTCTATAATTGGTCGAAAACTTGCGACATCTTCCTCTGTTAAATGCACTCCTGTCTTTTGTGAAAGGGCAACGACTTCACGCATGGTCGATTTTGCCCATTCATAGGCACTTGGAACGGACTGAAAGACTTTATAGGGTGCCTTCAATACGGCAGATGTCTGATTAATACCGACATTCACCATAAACTTCCACCACATGGAATGCAAAATATCCTCAGAAATTTTATATGGAATTCCAGCTCTTTCAAATAATTCTTGAACCGCTAATGCATTCTCTGATTTAGAGTTATCCTTTTCACCATATTCAATCCATCCAAGCGTGCTAAAGTTTGTTTCATTCTGTTGTCTAACCGCATCAAGTTTCACACAGACGCTATAAAGAATAGGTTGATTTTCATACGAGGATTGTATTTCCTCTTCACTAGAAATGCCGTTCAATAGAGATAAAATGATCGTATCGGGTCCAATATGATGTCGGGCATCTTGAATGGCCTGAGATAGATCGGCATTTTTCACAGCAAAAAGGACCAAATCTGCCGGTTCTCTTTTTGTTTCTGGAGTGATGTAATGAAAGTGATAATTTTGTCCATTCACGATGATTCCTGTGTTTTCGTACCTTTGGATTCGCTCTTTGCTGGCCACGACTTGTAATGAATCTTTCAAGGTATCATGCAGTTTGCTTCCATAGGCAGCTCCTACAGCCCCCAGGCCAATTAATGAAACGGTTTCAATTTTCTTCACTTTTTTTCCTGCTTTCATTTGCCGTTTTTCAATGGAGGTATGGGGATCTCCCTTAAGCTCCTTGATTAATAAATCGTTTCTAACGCTTCAATCTCCTTCGTAATGTCTTTACTACCTGTATGTAGCTTTTGGGCAATGTATTTGATATTGCTGCGTGAAATTTGTTCTGCAGGTGCAGCAATAGCTAAGGCAGCAATGACTTTATGATGACGAAATACAGGAACGGCTACACAACGGATACCGACGATCCGTTCCTCATCATCAAATGCATAGCCATTTTGACGAATCACCTTTAAATGATAATGGAATAGCTGCGAGTCTTGGAACGTATTTTCTGTCGCAGGTTCGAGTGACATTCTACTGATTATAGGCATGAATCGTTCTTCATCCAAATGGGCCAAAATCACTTTTCCTAAAGCCGATTGATGTAATTTTGAACGATTTCCGATTTCTTCGTCGGCTGACTTTTTAAATGGGGCATGAAGTACCTGTGTCATGACGAGATCGGTTCCATCTACTTTGCCTATATAGGTACTCATTTGTAAATGTTGTGCTATTTGATAGATTGAATGTAAGGAGGCCCAATCTTTTTCGGAACGTTGCTCCAAACTAGGACAAAACATTTTATAGTTCATAAAATATTGAGTTTGAATTTTATAGATATAATTCATTTCTTCTAACGTGGTTAATAATCGAAATGCCGTAGATTTACTTAGATTGAGGTGTTCCATCACTTCTCTCAATGTAATTCCTTGACATTGTTTGACTAAATCTAATACAAGAAGTCCTTTTTTCAGTGTTGATACTTCATTACTTGCCATTTGTTCACCTCATCTACTAATAGTATAAATCTTTATACTTTTTGACTCAAACGATGCAGAAGTGGTTTCATTATTTGAAACTATTAAGATGGTAAACGATTGGAAGCTATACATGAGGTGAGGTTATTTTGGATTTCAGATAGAATAAATTATTCAACTAAGAAAGTTTCAATATATGAAACTTGAGTGGAATAATTTGTGAACTTTGTTTTTGACTATTATGATAAGGTTAATGAATGTTAGGAGGAACAAGCTTACCGCATGGTGTTGGAAATAATAGTTCCTTTATTCTTCGCATTTGGGTCCTTGGTCGTGGTTTCATGAAAGGCTCTAAGTTAGATTCACAGGATTGGAGCAATTCAATTCCTTTATTTCGATAAAGTTTTTATAATATAATTAATAGATTAAAAAATATAAGTATTAATTAGGGGGATGAACATGTATTTTGAAGAGTTTGAGGTGGGTCAACGTTTTCAATGTGATCCAAGATTAATCACGGCTGAAGAAATTCATACATTTGCTACTCAATATGATCCGCATCCGATTCATGTTGATAAGGAATTTGCTGAAACTCATTCGATATTTGATGGAATTATCAGCTCTGGGTTCCTTACCGTAAGTGCTATGTGGGGTCAGTGGATTCGATCGGATGTGTTCGGTAATGAATTTCTTGTTGGCAAAAACTTTGATTATATCAAATTCACAAAACCCGTAAGAGAAAATGATGTATTATCAACCGAAGTGGAAGTAATGGAGTTAAGACCGACCTCTAGCGAAAGCCGCGGAGAAATCACGATTAAGTTTACCGTTACCAATCAAAAGGATGAAGTGGTATTATTAGCCCAATTAAAAGCCTTGCTGCGGACAAAAGCTTCGATATTAGTTAAAAACTAGAAACATCGGGACGGTTTCATGTTTCAGATGGAAATCTCTCTTTAAAATGAACCGTTCCCGTGTTTCTCTATTTCCCAAGCAGGGATAACTCGAAAAGATCCTTTGCTGTTATGTTTAAATCTTCCATTGATGCGGAAAGTTCTTCCGCAGCTGCAGCTAGTTCTTCTGTAAAACCTGAAGAAGATTGAATTTCATCTAAAATATCAAGAATGGAATGTTGGATTATAGCGATTTCCTGTTTAATCTTATCAGACGATTTTTGAGATTCATGTGCAAGTTTCCGGATTTCCTTCGCTACAACGGAAAAAGCTTTACCATGTTCACCAGCATGTGCAGCTTGAATATCTGCATTTAACCCTAAAATGTTTGTTTTTGAAGCAATTTGTAACACAAAGGCCACGATATCAGAAATAGCATTCATCTTATCTCTTAACGAAACGGAAATAGTAGAAAGTTCTTCATTTTTACTAGCCAATTCCTGTGATGCGGCTGCAACTGACTGTGAACTTGAGGAAATTTGTTCTACCATTGAACTAAGTGCTTCTGCCATTTGATTAATTTTATCTGCCTTTTCCATGGAGTAACCGATTGATACACAACCAATTACTTTATTCTTTTCAATAATTGGTGTACATAAGGCAATATGTGCTATACCATATAATTCTCTATTTCCTTCAACAATAACTCTTTCTTTTCTTTCTATTGCGATTTTGGTAATGGAGCCATCCTTTAAAGTATCGCCAACATTAATTGCCATTTTTAACGTTTTTCCAGGTATGGAAACTAAAAACTCTTCTGTATCTGAAATGGTGAAATGACAATCCTCTAAGATTAATTGAGGAAACAGTTGGGAAACATGTATCAAATAGTCAAGTGTTGTCATGGGATTCCCTTCATTCTAATTTAGATGTCTCATTTCTGAGATTGGTATTTTCTATCCTATAAGCATATATTTTTGTTCAAACTCCTCAATTGAACAGGGTTTTCCGAAATAGAATCCTTGAACATGGTGACAATTTTGTTCAAGTAAAAAGGATAATTCTTCTTCCGTTTCGACACCTTCTGCAATCACATTCATTCTTAGATGCTGAGCCATTTTGATCATCGTAGAGGTAATGCCGGCATTTTCTGACTGATGTGAAATATTTTGAATAAAAGAGCGATCAATTTTGATTCCATCTAGTTTAAACGCTTTCAAATAGTGGAATGAAGAATAGCCGGTACCAAAATCATCAATATATATTTTAACACCATTGTCTTTTAATTCATATAAAGTCTGAAGAATATACTCTTCATGTTTCATTAATGAGTTTTCAGTAATCTCAAATTCTAGCCATTTGCCCTCTAGTTGATATTTGAATAATAATTCACGAACTTCCTTTGAAAAATCACTTTGTAAAAATCGTTGAGAACTAATATTCACACTTATAGGGATCAGTGGAATTCCCGCTTCTCTCCATGCTGCGAGCTGTTCACATACTCTTCTTTTCATCCACTTTCCTAAAGGGATAATCAGTCCTGTTTCCTCTGCAAGTGGAATGAATTCCCCTGGAGAAATCAATCCAGCCTTTGGATGCAACCACCGAATTAATGCCTCAGCTCCTATGATTTCTCCTGTTAGAGCATCGACACGTGGCTGAAAATGAGCGATAAATTCATTATTAATAATGGCTTTTCTTAAATCCCTTTCTAACAGGAAAGATTGATAATTTCTTTCATTCATAGAATCATCGTATAGCTGATAGATATTACGTCCAAGCTCTTTTGCCCGATATAAGGCTCTATCTGCTTTCTTCATTAAATCAATGGCGCTTGTTCCATCTGCAGGATAGATACTAATCCCGATGCTGGCAGAGACAAAGAGTTCATGATCCTCTATATAAAAAGGAGCCATTAGCTTGTGTAAAAGTTTATTGGCTGTTTGAATGGCATCTTCATCCTGTGCGATCACCGGACAAAGAATCATAAATTCATCGCCACTGATACGAGCGGCAAATTGTTCCTCTTGATTAATACTTTCAAGTAAACGTTCTGAAAGGAACTCTAGAAGCCTGTCACCAATGAGATGTCCAAGCGTATCATTAATGGATTTAAACCGATCCAAATCAATAAATAAAACTGCCAGCTTTTGATAATTCTGTTCAGCATGACGCAATGTTTCATGCAGCTTTTGTTCCATCCACCTTCTGTTCGGAAGCTTTGTTAATTCATCATGATGAGCTAAATAAGCATTCCTTTCTTGTATCTTTTTTTGTTCGGTAATGTCTCTTCTAATCGAATAGACACCCTTAATTTGGCCCTCTAAAATAATAGGAAGCAAGGTAACATTAAAACACATCTTTTCTCCAAACTTATTGATAATGTTCATTTCAAAATTTTGCGGATGCCCTTGAATCGCTTTTTCAAAATATCCGTACCGCATCTTTTCATATTTTTCGGAAATCATATCATCTACCGTGAGATTTTGTATCGTTTCTTTTGACAATCCAAGTAATTTCAGCATCTTTGGGTTCATGTCAATGATGCGGCCATCTGTATGATAGACAATCACATAATCTTGACTATGTTCAAAGAGAGATTGGTAATGCTGTTGATTCACTTGGAGCTCTTTTTGAGTTAATCGTAATTCCGAAATATCCTGAACAGATGCGACAAGTTCAATGACCGTATCACCCTGCTTGAGGGGAGACACCTCAATAGATACAGGCCTCCCGTGCAATTCTATCTCATAATTGACTCGATGTCCTTGAAACGCTTTTTCATAATGAACATGCTTTATATGTGCAATGTCATGAGAGAAAACATCATAAGGTGTTTTATTATAAAGAAGGTCTGAGGTCAGTCCAATTTCCTCTAGAAGCTTTCCTTCAGCTATCGTATAGAGAAAGTTTCCATCTTCATCTCTTCTTATTTTAAAAATACCATTTTGCAGGTTTTTTATCGTATGAGTAAAGTCCATTTTCAGTGCTTCTTGTATTTCTCTGTCCATATGGACTCTCTTCGTAATATCTGTTCGTATACTTACATATTGGTATGGTTTGCCATTTTCATTAATAAACGGAACAATCGTTGTGTCAACCCAATACAAGCTGCCATCTTTAGTCTTATTCTGAATCTCTCCTTTCCAAATTTCCCCTTTTCCAATCGTCCGCCACATGTCACGAAAGAATTCTTTTGAATGATAGCCTGAGTTTAGAATACTATGATTTTGTCCAATCAACTCTTCTTCTTTGTACTTCGATAATGCACAAAATTTATGATTAACAAATGTGATAATCCCTTTAGAATCAGTAATAGCAACGATGGTTGATTCATCTAATGCTAACTTAATATCGGCTAATTCTTTACTTATTGTACTTAATTGTTCCATTCTACTTTTTTCTTCAGCTAAACCTTTTAGAAGAAGGACTTTGTATCTCTCATTTTCAATGGAAAGAGATTGTGTTTGAATAGATAATGGAAGGTTCTCCCTTGAACGGATCAACACTTTTTGATCTAGTTCACATTCTATTCCTATTTTCAAATCAGGAATGAGGGTCTGGAGGGAGCTTCCTATACAATCATTATATTTAACGTCAAACAGGCCTTCCGCTTTAGGATTCAAATACATAATCGTTCCCAACATATCAATAACAATTATATAATCTGTTAATTGATCAAATAGATGAAAAAGTGAATCACGTGTACGTTCATATTGCATCATTTGTTTATTCATAAGATTCCTCTCTAAACGTTAACTTTCTTCTTGTAGGGTCGTTTATCTTAATCACAAGTTTGGAATAATGAAGTTAGACGAAAATAGTAAAATGGAAGTTTGGCAAATTAGCTGTTTGAAATGGCTTTTTGGTAATGGCTCAATAAAACGTCTAACTCTTGACTAACTTTAATGCTCTCAGGATGGTTAAGTCCATTAGCGTTTATCATTTCAATCATATAATTTCTTAAATCATCAATTTGATCTGAAAGGTTTTTGAGACATACCTTGTTATTTAGCACGAGTCTTTTCTCCTGTTAATTTATTAAGAAATATCTGAAAACATGGGTAATAATGACTATTTTACTTTAAATGAGATCTATTAACTAATAGAAATTTTATTGTTAAATCTATCAATATTGAAAGTTATATTTATTAATAAGTGAAACTTATGCTGAATAGGGGAAACATTGGCACGGTTCCTACGTTTCATAGGGGAGGTTTTTTCCTTGAACCGTCACTATGTTTCACACTTCTTGGTTAGGGAATTCGTAACGTCTATATTTGACCATGAATACAATTCCGAGAACAGGGCCAATCGCTAATAGGGTAAAGACCCATTCCCAACCAACGATTCTCTGAATAATAGGAATGAGATTGATAGAAAAGATAGTAAGCAGGAAACCAATACACATTTGAAAAGTAAGGGCTGTACCTACATAATCCACTTCGGCTATTTCTGAAACTGCTGCAGAAAATTGCGCGGAATCAGATATGACAGAGATTCCCCAAATCATGGAAATGATTAGTGTTAACCAAATAGATTGCCCAAAAGTAAAACCTATGACTATCGAACAGATCCCACTGATAAACATAGAAAGTATCGTTAAATTGGCTCTTCCGATTCGATCGGAGATTAGTCCACCTGCAACACAACCAATCCCTCCCGCCATTCCTATTGACAAGAATGCGGATAAGGCGGTGAACCAATGAGGAATTTCTGGTGAATAGGTTGAGAAACTAGCTGTCAAAAAAGCAGGTAGCCATGTCCACATGGCATATAATTCCCACATATGGCCAAAGTAACCGTAATTCGCAAGCATGACAGGTTTATTTTCTACTACTTTTTTTATTTGTTTGAACGAGAAGGGCAATCTATTTAAATTTACTGGAGCGTCTTCTAAAAAAAATGTGACAATGAAAGCAGATATTAAAGCCAATACTGAACTGCTAATGATGACTAATTTCCAATTGAATGAAGAAAAAAACATCACAACCACATGAGGGAATGATGACCCTAATGTTAATGCTGCTATTAAGATTCCAATGGCCAACCCGCGGTTTTTTGGAAACCATTGTGATAAAATTTTCACAGCTATTGGGTATACACCAGCAAGCGTGATTCCAGTTAAAATCCTAAGCGGAATACCGAAAATGGCGTAATCGACTAGAGTGAGTAAGGCATTCAATATGGCGCCTAAAAGAGCCGAAGTTGCAAAAATTTTTCGGGGATTAAAACGGTCGGCAACCCCAAAATAGGAACTAAAAAATGATCCTATAACAAATCCAATAGGAACAGAAGCAGAAAGCCAAGCTTCTGAATGGGAGCTAACGTTCCAAATTTCAATTAATTGGGGTGCAATCACTGATGCATTAAACCACAAGCTCAAAGCACATAATTCGGATAATCCAATCCATACTAATGCTCTCCAAGAACCTTGAATCATAATAACCTCCTCTGAAATAAAACTTAATAAAATGTAAAGTGTTGATGGAGTGGAGAGTTTAAATCTGAAAATCAATAAGAGTAAATTAGCTCAGGAAACCAAGGGACCTTCAGTTTTATCCGCTCAGACGATAGAGGTTGACCTAACAGCATTGTACTTTAAAATAAATCCAATACGTAAGCTGGAGGTTTTGTTTGTTAAAATTAGAGCTGTCAGAAAACTTTCTTAATGAGACTTTATGTATAAAGGTAGTGCCAACTTATGGTATTTGTGTTGCCTGCTATTGCCTTATACTCTGTTGATAAACCCCAACTGACATGGATTTACGGAATCAGTGCACTAATGAATCGACTTTTGATGTTTGTGTGGAAACAATGACAACATAAAGGATATGGATAAAGATAGGACAAAGTGTAATTACACGACTAGGTACACTAACATAAAAAATTATGATGAAATAGAAACATCGGGACGGTTCTGACGTTTCATATAGGGGGGAATTCCCATAAAATAAAACGGCAGAACTGTCCCTGCGTTTCATTGAATCTTTTCTAAAAGTGCCTTTTCAACATGATTGGGTATATAATTGGATAAACTTCCCCCGTTAAAATAGACCTCTCTTACGATACTTGAACTTAGAAAGGAATATTTTTCTTCAGAATGAATGAAGAAGGTTTCAGCCTCTTTATATAGATTTTTATTTGTTAAAGCCATTTGTGCTTCATACGCATAATCAGTCAGCGTTCTTAAACCTTTTATAATTGCTCTATAGTTGTGCTCCCTCATATAATCTACGAGTAAGCCTTCAAATGTATCAATTTTGACTCTTTTATTGTTTTGAAATGACTCTTCCACAAGCTTTCTTCGTTCTTCAAGTGAAAATAAGTATTGCTTCTTAGGATTAATCATAACCGCTACTACGATTTCATCAAAAAATTCACTCGCTCTATTAATAATATCAATGTGTCCGTTAGTAACAGGGTCGAAGCTCCCTGGATAGATGGCTTTCATTTCATCACCTCATTCGTTTTCTTTTTTATTTTACCCATCTTTTTAGTAAACTGAAACGTAGGGATGGTCTTTGTGTGTCATATGAGACATATGTTCCTTGGAGTGAAACGGTCCTCGTGGTTCAATAAGCTGTTTTGGGGAGGATTTATGATGTTCATACTGCAATCTATGAATCTAGGATTAAGATTCCTATTAGAAATATGTGCATTAGTTGCTCTTGGATATTGGGGATTTCATATAGGAAGCGGAAATATGATGAAGATCATATTGGGGGCTACAAAACAGTTTAACTAAAACTATTTAAACCTAATCAAAATTATTTATTTTGGTTAGGTTTTTTATGTAAATTTTGGATAGTATTTTTTAGGTTAGCAAACGTATGTTTGGTATAATGTTAGTAAGGGAGGTGAAAATAGTGGGGTTAACATATAGTAGAAAAATCAAAGTGAACTTTGTAAAAGAAGCTGAACTCATTCTAGACGGACAAAGCAAAATTTGTAATTGGTTGTATAATCAATTATTAGATGCCTGTCAAAAAGACTATAAGGAAAATAATAATGCCTTGAAATTATTAAAAAACAGAAATCTTCGTAATTATGGTGTTTCTCTAAAGGCAAAACACCCTTTTTTAAATACCGTTTTTTCTTCTCCTTTAAAAGAACCCTCTACTAGACTGGTCAACGCATATAAAGGCTTTTTTGAAGGAAGAACAGGATATCCTCAATTTAGAAGTTGGAAAAAGAAGTGGTTCAGCTTAGTCTTTGATGAACCGAATAAAGGGTGGGAAATCCTAAATGAAGGAAAAACTATTTCTATTTCATTAGGGACGATCCCCGGTATGAAAATAGAAAAAGGAAAAGGAAATCCTTCCGTTTCTGGTACGTTAAAAGAAAAGGTTGAACTAAAAAAGGGAGAAATCATCAAAACTTTTACGCTTTGTAAACAACAAGGCAATCAATTTTATGCCATTTTTACAATCGAACGATGTTCAGATCAAGAATTAGAGTTCAAAAAAGTCATGTCCGATTATCGAAAGGCTTTCAATCTTGCAAAAAAAGAAGGAAAAGAAAAACCAATCAAACCAAAACTTCCAGAAAAGAAAGTGAACACCCCAATGAATTCTAAATGGATTGCATAGGACCCTAATCATAAGAATTTCTTTGTAGGAGTCGATTATGAAGGAAATTCAATCGAATTTAAAAAACTTCGTATGATAAAATATTGGGATAAAAAAATGGATGAACTCAAATCCCTTCGCGATGCCTGTGAAAAAAATTACCGAAAAAGAAAAACGAAACAGGGAAATACTTACAAGGTCCATAGTCCACGATGGAACCGTTTTAATCATGCGTTAGATAAGGCATATCACAAACGTCGAGAACAACTAAAGACGGCATTGTACACCATATCACATGAATTGTATCGGAGATATGATTTGGTTATTGTTGGTGATTATACGCCAACTAACAGTACGGCTCCTTTTAACCATATGAAAAGAAGGATGCTAAACCAAGAAAAAATAGGGGAATTCCGTCATATTGCAGAATGGGTGGCTGTGAAACTAGAAAAATATTATCTCTTGGCAAATGAACACAACACGACCAAAGAATGCTGTGTATGCGGTCATGAAGAGAAGAAAGACCCTTCTATTCGAAGCTTTGTTTGTGTTCAATGCGGGAATGAATTCATGAGGGATACTAATTCGAGTGTCAATATTGGAAGAAAAATGGGCTTCTCATTAGATCTTCAAAAATATAAACATAAACTAAAAAGTTTCACCCATATAGGCGAAGCACGATACGGAAAACCTGTTCTCTGGATAGAAAATAAAAACAACCTATAATTGCCACGCTCAGGCTAGTTAGGAGTGTCCCGAACACGATTGGACTAACTATACTTCGATCATATTGCTTTCTCATTCGAGAGCATGACGGTGCCCATTCGCACTTGAAAAAATATTGTCCTGCCATCAAGATCTTCACACTGCATTTGGTCTTGATATGGGGAAAAGATGAGTACGAAGGTGTGACAATTCTACAAAATCTATCATTTAGATAGGGTTGAGTAGAATTGAGTAGGAAAATTTGAGCGGTAGGAGCACCCCTTTTCATTGCGATTATATGGGGAGTTTTCGGTTCTCCTAAAGCCATAGTCAAGTTATCCATGCCGCTGCATCTATTCTTAGAACTTATGGTATTTGTGTTGCCTGCTATTGCCTTATACTCTGTTGATAAACCCCAACTGGCATGGATTTACGGAATCAGTGTACTAATGAATCGACTTTTGATGTTTGTGTGGAAACAATGACAACATGAAGGATATGGATAAAGATAGGACAAAGATTAATTGCATGAATATAAAAAAAGTATAGAAACATCGGGAGGGTTCTCACATTTCATAGAGGAAATCTTTTCCTTCAATGGACTTTTTCTGCAGTCTAGAACCGTCCCCGCATTTCATTCGCTAGGCAGGCGATACGAAGCAAACGATTCTCCATAAATGAAAGGCATGCTGGCATGGTTAAGTGCCTCAATGGTTGATGAATCCAAATCTAATGACAGACACTTTATATTTTCCATCACTTGTTCTTCCCGTGTGGCACCGACAATAATAGTAGAAACGACCGAACGACTCAAAAGCCATCCCAGCGATAGGGCTGCCGGAGATGTGTCGTGGTTTTTCGCTAACAAGGCAACTTGTTTGACAAGCTGCAGATGTTTATCGTCCAGCCATTTACCAATAATGGTAGTCTTGCAAACGTTAACATATGTTAGTTTAATTAAAATAAAAGTGAGTTTGAAAGTCAATTTATTGGTTCAATGCATTTGTCAGATAGAAAAAAAGCAATGAACTCATGACTTGGACGTAAATGCAGCAAGTAGTTTTAGTCGGTATATGTCCAATAGCGTATGTATATAGAAAGATAGCTTAATGATAAGTGCGTATATTTCTGAATCATGTTCCTTTTTGTCAGTAAAAGAAAAACGAATTTCAGTAAACCAGGAAGGGTTTTCTATCAAAAACAAAGAATTGGTAGTAAATCAGAAACGTAGGGAATGATTTCGCGTTTCATATGGGAAATCTTTTCCTCCAAATGAAACGGCAGAACTGTCAGAGACTGCTGAAATAATATAAAAATGAATTTCAAGCGGGGTAGTATATAACAGAAGCATCCTAATTGATAAGGCAATGCTATTGGGGTTTTCAGGAAATCTGTCCGAATGAAGCCTGGATTCGGACAAACTTTAGGGATCTCTATGAAAATCTGTCAGAAAAGTATTTTTCAGCAGTCTCGAACTGTCCCCTCGTTTCACACATTTCACTCAGCCAGAGTACAACGAAAAGAAAGTCATCAAATCCTATGTGGGAGGTTATTTTTCATGTTGCGATTTATCTTTCAGTTCTGTATTGCCTCTGGTGCTTTTTTATTTTCCTTTCTTGCTGCTTGGTATGAAGGAAGTGCTCTTCTAAATCGTCCTTCAGAGTGGCGGAATTCCACACCCATTACTCAGTGGATGGTTGGACATGTTCATGAATCAAGCGATATTCTGCAATGGGATTTTTTTATTTATGCAGCCCAATATCGACCCACATTTCCCATGATTATGATTGTGAGCGGTTTATATCTGCTCATCTTATTAGGAAACCTTCTCTTTAAAAAAGTAAGGAAATGGTTTGCTTTTTATCTTTTCATAATCAGCGGGGTATTATTTTCACTAGGCTATTTCAGTTTTGGCTCTTTAACAGATGGCGGTCAAAAAATGTTCGGTCTGTTCACCGTTTGTGGTTTATTTTGTTTGTTAACGGGGCTTATTACTTATTTGACGGTTACGATAAGAATTAAGAGGATGAAAACGGAATGAAACGTAGGGTCGGTTCACGTTTCATTAATAGGGAATAATTTCCTGAAAATGAAATGGCAGAACCATCCCCGCATTTCCATACGAAAAGATTGAAGGTGATAGTATATGATCAATTTATTAGATAATTCCTTTTCTTTACCTAACCATATTAGAGGTCGAAACATCTATAACAACGTGATTCCAACGGTCTGCAATCTTAAAAATATGCTTGAAAAACTAGATTCCGCCAATGGAGATGAGTCTACACTTAAACAATGGGAAAAAAGAAGTTATACAGCGTATCGTATAGATAAAATGAAGGATCGGATTTTATTTCAAACGACGGAGAAGAAGATTACTATCATTAAAGAACACATTCTACAGCATGAACCAAACGAATGGGGACCTAGTTGTATCGATATCTATTTGGTGGCCTATGTTTCACAACAAACAAAGCCAGGAAAACAAGCTTTTATCGAATATGTCATGCAGTATGGAATAACGGACAAGCTTAATTCGGCACATGCCATTTGGCAAGTAGGTAAGGGGGACGGCGTCTTTTTAGGAATATTAAATGAAGATGGCACGGTAAAAGATTGGAATTTCTTTCGTCAATGGGTCAAAGGAAAAACCCAACCTTACAGCACAAATAAAACGTTTCAAGTACATAATAAACTTGTCCGTGATGAAATTCCCGCTATTCTTGAGAAAAATGGCAAAAGGTATAGAAGTAGAATATTAGATCATCAAGAATTTATTTTTGAATTAAAAAGAAAAGCATATGAGGAATTAGATGAGTATGCACAAGCAAAGAACCAGAAAGAGATTATAGAAGAATTAGCTGATTTAGTTGAAGTGATTCAATCGATGGCTGAGTATCATGGAGTAACCATGCAAGAAGTGGAAAAGGTTAGAAAACAAAAGGCTAAATCGAAGGGGCGTTTCAAAGACCGCGTCTTCTTAGTTGAAGTCGAAGATTGAACAGTCTCTGTGTTTCATTTTTTTAAAAACTCTTTTGACAGCCTGTGTGTATCATGCTAATATGATTATCACATTCAAAATATTATAAAATATAAAACATTTTTATTTAAATCTATTAAAACTTAATAAAAAATGCATCAGATGCTGTGTACATCATGTACTCAGCTTAAAAGGGAAGACCGGTGAAAGTCCGGCGCGGTCCCGCCACTGTAATGGGGAGCGACTTATCATTAAAACCACTGTTTCATATAGATTGAAATGGGAAGGGATAAGGAGCAATGAACCTAAGCCAGGAGACCTGTCTGTTGTATTCACTTGTACTCTACGGGTGTATAGAGAGGGGTGAGGAATACGTGTTGAGAAAATCAGATTGTCTCAACTCTAGTTAACTATGCGTATGAATCTCTCTTTTCTATAGGAAAAGGGAGATTTTTTTAGTTGCAGACAAGAATACCATCATACAAGGAGTGTCATCAAACAATGAATAGAGTAAGAAGTTCGAATGTAGGTTATCCAAGAATTGGTGAAAAACGGGAATGGAAAAAAGCCCTTGAACAGTTTTGGGCAGGTAAATTAGAAAAAAAGGCATTTTTACAACAAATAGAGGAGATTCGCCTTTCTTCTCTTCAGAAGCAAAAGGAACAAGGGATTGACTTAATCCCCGTTGGAGACTTTAGTCTGTATGATCATGTGCTCGATACAGCTGTGATGTTTGGTCTTGTACCGACACGCTTTGAATACAGCGGAGGAAAAGTATCGCTAGAAACGTATTTTGATATAGCGCGAGGCACGAACGGTGCGGTTGCTTCTGAGATGACCAAATGGTTTAACACAAACTATCACTATATTGTTCCAGAATTAAACGGAGTCGTTCCTGCTCTTGTCGAAAACCGTCCGCTTCAATTTTACAAAGAGGCGAAACAAAAACTGGATATTGATGGAAAGCCTGTAATCTTAGGACCAGTCACATTTGTCAAACTATCAAAAGGCTATGAGGCGAGTGAGTTTAAAACCATTGTCAATCAATTTGTCCCACTTTACGCTGCCATTTTACGAGAATTACAAGAAGAAGGTGTTAATTGGGTACAAATCGATGAGCCGATTTTAGCTAAAACGATTTCAGAGGAAGAACTGGCAGTATTTAACGATGTTTATCAACAGCTGCATAGAGCGGCACCGAATGTAAAGGTCATTTTACAAACGTATTTTGAAAGCATTGACCATTATGAAGAAGTGATTTCCCTTCCTGTTCAAGGAATTGGGCTTGATTTTGTACACGATCATGGACAGAACTTGACAGCTTTGAAAACGTACGGTTTCCCAAAAGATAAAGTGCTTGCTGCTGGAATCATTGATGGGCGTAACATCTGGCGGGCCAATCTTGATGAAAAGTATTCTCTTCTTGAAGAGATTGCGGAGGTTGTGTCAAAAGACCGTCTGATTGTTCAGCCTTCATCAAGTTTGTTGCATGTACCGATAACCGTTAAGAACGAAGAAACACTTGATGAATTGTTAAAAGAGGCTCTATCATTTGCAGATGAAAAATTAGAGGAAACGGTTATCCTTGCAAAAGGCTTACAGGATGGGAAAGAAACGATACAGAACGAAATCGCAGCAAGTACAAAAGCGATTCAAGCCTTAAATCATTCAGCCTCTCGAAACCATACACAAGTTCAAGAAGCCATTCAAAACTTGAATACGTATAGAGCTGAACGTGAGGCAGCCTTTCATGTCCGTCAAGAGGTTCAAGAAGAGATGTTTCAATTGCCGCTTCTTCCAACGACAACAATCGGCAGCTTTCCACAAACACAAGAAGTGAGAAAACAGCGTTTAAATTGGCGTAAAGGTGAGTTAACCGATGCGAAATATGAGGAGTATATAAAAGCTGAAATTAAAAAATGGATAGAGATTCAAGAGGAACTTGGCCTGGATGTGTTGGTACATGGAGAATTTGAACGGACAGATATGGTTGAATATTTTGGTGAAAAATTAGCTGGTTTTCAATTCACCCAATTCGGTTGGGTACAGTCGTATGGCTCCCGTTGCGTCAAGCCGCCGCTTATCTATGGGGACGTATCTTATCAAGAACCGATGACAGTCAAAGAAACGGAATATGCCCAATCGTTAACAACCAAGCCTGTTAAAGGAATGCTTACAGGTCCTATTACGATACTAAACTGGTCGTTTGTCCGAGATGATATTTCACGCTATGAGGTGGCCAATCAAATTGCCCTTGCGCTTCGAAAAGAAGTGGAAACCCTTGAAGAAAACGGAATCTGTATGATTCAAGTGGATGAACCGGCCATTCGTGAGGGGCTGCCGCTTAAACAGGAAAAATGGGAAAGCTATTTGAACGCAGCAGTCTATGCGTTTAAACTTGCGACCACATCCGTACAAAATGAAACACAAATTCATACCCATATGTGTTATTCGGATTTCAAAGAGATTATTGATGCGATTACAGCACTTGATGCAGATGTGATTTCAATTGAAACATCCAGAAGTCATGGGGAATTGATTCATGCCTTTGAAGAAAATACGTATAGCAAAGGTATCGGACTTGGTGTATACGATATTCATAGCCCGCGTGTACCAACGCTTGAAGAGATAACAAGAAACATTGACCGTGCCCTTCAAGTCCTTAATCCAAAGCTGTTCTGGATCAACCCTGATTGCGGGTTAAAAACACGGGGGATGGATGAAACCGTTGCAGCACTGGCGGTAATGGTTGAAGCTGCCGAACAAACAAGAGAAAGATTGCTTGCGAAAACGGAATAATCATTGAAACAGCGGGACGGTTCAGGACTGCTGAAAAACACTTTTCTGACAGATTTTCATGGAAATCTATTTATGTTTGTCAAAATCAAGACCTCTTTCTGACAGGTTTTCATGGAAATCTATTATGTTTGTCCAAATCAAGGCCTTATTCTGACAGATTTTCATGGAAATCTATTATGTTTGTCCAAATCAAGGCCTCTTTCTGACAAGCCCAATAGAGCTGTCCTATCAATTAGGATGCTTCTGTTATATACTACCGATTAAAATTCATTTTTATATTTATTCAGCAGTCTCGGAAGGTTCTGCCGTTTCACAGAGGAAATATTTTCCTTAAAACGAAACGTCAGATCCCTCCCGCGTTTCATTTACGATCTTCCATTTGAGGCGGTTCTTCCATCCAACCATTTTTAATCATGATTTTCGCACCCTTGTGGGCATATTCAAAAATATCTTTCATGAAGACTGCCATTTTGGGGGGCAAGTCATTACGTAAACTAAAAGCGGTTCCGAGTGAATTACTTCCCATAGAAAAGCTGCAGAAAAGACTTGTGCAATACATCATGAGCTTATCAGAAAAGGGAGCAACTGTTGAACGCGTTGGATTTCCTCCTGGAGTTTGAGGAATAGAAAGGTTGGTTTCAATCATGACTTCACTTAATTCTTTAATAATGCCTTTAGCCAGTTCTTCTCCTTCATGGAAGAATTTCTGAACCTCTTCATCAGCTGCACATTGTGCAAAACCTAAAATCAATTTTAAGCCTGTCAGATTGGATTCAATTGCTTTATAAAGGTGAGAAACCTCTACTGTATTCAATGTTCTTTTCTTGCCCAATGGATTTAGAGCTCCTCCACCTAAATAACTGTTATCTTTAACAAACTCAACTAATTTTGGCATCGAGACGTAAGGAGATCGAACAAGTAATCCTTTTTCCAGCAAATATTGAGAGCAAATTCTAAAATACTTTTGAGAGAGAGCCGTAAGGTCTTCAAAAAGCCTATTTATATCTTCTCGAAACGTCATGGTCAAATTTAATGAATGCATCCCCATACTGATTTCTTTTAAAAGGCGAACAAACATAATGTCAAACCCATTATCATACAGCTTGGGGACATTCTTATTTACATCTTGTTCTGTATATCCAACTGGTATAACAGCGCCTTCCTTTTCATAGATTTGAATGATTTTACCAACATAGCTTTCAAGCTCTTCATGCAAAAGAGTCATAATATCCTTGGCTTTTTCATCATCTGCTTTCTCTATAAAATACTCTAACATTCTCAGAATCATTGTTTTTTCTTGATACGTAAGCCATAATGTTCCTAATTCTGATGATGTAATGGCTGCTTTTTCTGGCATAAATATTCCTCCCTAAAATCATTGATTTTAGGTTGTCTAATTTATGGAAGATTCATACCATTGTTGCTCTTATTCAGAACCGCAAGGACGGTTTCATGAATAAGAAATCATTCCCTAAAAATGAAACATGAGTACCAATCCCCGCGTTTTTCAACCATTATAAATAAAGGTATAAGAGCCATTAACTTGCATACATATGAATGGGTTACACCTTAAACTCCTGGGGCAGGTGATGACATGGGGAAATCATCAGAAGATAACAAAAAAGACGATAGAAACAGAAAAAATGAACAGCTAGATCAATTCCGTGCAGAAAATGCCGGTAAGAAAATAACAACAAATGAAGGGTTAAAGGTTTCAAATAATGAGAACACCTTAAAAGCGGGAGACCGCGGTCCTATATTAATGCAGGATTTTCATTTTTTTCAAAAACAGATGCACTTTGACACAGAACGAATCCCTGAAAGAGTCGTGCATGCTAGAGGATTTGGCGTGCATGGAGAATTTGAATCGTATAAGTCAATGAAAGAGTATACAAAGGCTGGCTTTTTACGGGAACCGGGGGAAAAAACGCCTGTATTTGTGCGATTTTCTACCGTACAAGGCAGCAAGGGTTCTATGGATACTGCACGGGATATACGCGGCTTTGCGGTTAAGTTTTATACAGAGGAAGGAAATTACGATTTATTAGGACTTCAATTTCCTGTATTTGTTATTCATGATGCGTTTAAATTTGTGGATTCACAGCATGCTCTAAAACCGGAACCGCATAACGATATGCCGACTGCCTCGGCCGCACACGATAACTTTTGGGATTTTATAGCGAATAATCAAGAATCCGCCCATTTTGTGATGTGGTCGATGTCAGATCGAGCGGTTCCAAGAAGCTGGCGAATGATGGAAGGGTTCGGTATCAATATCTTTCGATTTGTCAATGAACAGGGAAAAGCGCACTTTGTGCGGTTTCATTGGAAGCCTGTCCTAGGTGTCCATTCCTTACTCAATGAGGAGTCATTAGTCATTGGGGGAGTGGACCCTGATTACCATAGACGAGATCTAAGGGAAGCGATTGAGCGTGGTGCGTATCCTGAATATGAATTGGGTGTGCAGATGATTGCGGAAGAAGATGAGCATACATTTGATTTTGATGTGATTGACCCAACAAAGCTTTGGCCTGAGGAACTGGTGCCTGTTGAAAAAATCGGGAAAATGACATTGAATCGAAATGTTGATAATTTCTTCGCCGAAACAGAGCAAGTTGCATTTGATGTAACCAATCTTGTTCCGGGAATCAACTTTAGCAATGATCCTATTTTGCAGGGAAGGACATTCACCTATAAATTGACACAGCAGCACAGGCTTGGTGGGTCCAATTACCCTGATTTGCCGATTAACAAATCACTTTGTCCTTTTCATAATAATCAGCGTGACAGCTATAGCAGATATCGGATTGATGTGGATCAAGTAAACTATTATAAAAACTCTATAGCCAATAATACACCTGGTCCAACCCCTAGAGAGGAAGGGGGATTTGAACATTATCCGGAGCATGTAGAAGGGCCAAAGGTTAAGGCAAGCAGTGACTCCTTCAAGGATTTCTTTTCGCATGCGAGGTTATTTTGGAATAGTATGTCTCCTGTTGAGAAGCAGCATATTATTGAAGCATTCAGTTTTGAACTCGCTAAAGTGAAAAGGGAATCTATTCGCCAACAGGTAGTCGATATGTTTGTGAACGTTGATAAGGAAATGGCGACAATCATTGCCGATAATATAGGAGTAAATCCGCCAACCGGTCAGCATGTTCCCATTACAGCGTCTTCCCCTGCAGTAAGCCAAGAGAATACACTGCGTTATCCCCATACCTTAAAAGTGGGTGTACTAATTGGAAATGGTTTTAATGGGCAAGAGGTAAAAAATACTATTAAAACGTTAAAACAGCATGGTGTTTTCGTTGAATGTATTAGTGAAAAGCTTGGTATCGTTACAGGTGACGATGGCACAAAAATGAAAATAGATCAAATATTTGTTTCCACACATCATGCCCTTTATGACTCCATTTATGTAGTTGGCGGGCAAACAGAGAATCAAACGGCCTTCAATTTTCACGTTACTGAGTTTATTAATGGAGCCTACAAATACTATAAGCCGATTGGTGTGGCAACAACGGGACAGTCCTTTATCCAGTCCTCGGACTACAATCATTTAGCTGGTGTGGTTTTTGTCAAGGAAAACCAAGACTTCGGAAAAGAATTTGTCTCTGCTATCACTACCCGGCGTTTTTGGGATAGAAGGTAGGTTAGGTATTTAAAGAAGATAGGTGGGGAGGTCAATTGCCCGTAAAGACCGATTCGTGGAAGAATGCCACATTTGTGGCAATATCCGTGTGACCGCATCCTATGGGCCTCAACTAACCATTAGTGGGGGATGAAGAAACCCCCACTGATAAAAGTTTCATTTTATATGGCTAATTCATTTTTTTATCTCTTCTAATCTATCAAACTGAAAGGTGTCATCTGTAATAGGAGCTACCTTCGCTTTGGCATAGGTAGAACCTTTTTGTGAAAAGAAATCATACGTAGAGCCTTCATTCCGAATCCCGTTCATTACAATGGGATTGACTTCTTCCTCTGGAAACATCGGTTCAAATCCGACATTCATTAACGCTTTATTCGCGTTATAGCGTACATAGGCTTTAACCTCAGGTGATAAGCCTGTTTCCGCATAGACATCATCGGTATACTGCATTTCGTTTTGATATAGATCAAGTAATAGTTCATAGCCCCATATTTGCAGCTCATCCTGCTTTTCCTTTGAAAATTGCTTGAATATATTTTGTGCAAAAAAACCTACGGCTACACCGTGAATGGATTCGTCCAATATGTTCACATAAGTTCGTCAGACCTATGCCGTGAATTCACACTGCTTATAATTTCTTATAAGTTCAGACCATTTCATACATATTTCTATGTCTCTCCGCTTCGAACGCCATTATTGACTTGCGCTCTACTCTACTCGCTTCCATGTTTCGCATGTGCTTTCGATGGTCGTTGCACCTTATTAATTAGCCTCTATATATTTATAGAGATAATTAATCTTGGCTCAAGATTGCCCTCGTCTTTACGTTAGGGTATTTCTTGAATTCAAAGAGTTTTACTTGCGCCACTAGTTTAACGCAAGATAAGTGAAATAACTTCCGCACTATTACGCAGGAAACCTTGCCCGCCTAAATATAAGGGATAGAAGAAGCCTGAGTAAAATAAGAAAGATTCAAGCAAGACAGAGGAAAACATCGCTTTCCAAAGGCTTTCTGCATTTCCTTCTTCTATCTTGTTATACATATCGCTAATTTTATTTGCTTTGTATTGCAGATACTCATTTTTCTTCACCCATTCAAAAAGCTCGTCGATTTCGGTGTTGGTACATAAGGTTGTAAAAATATAGGAGTAAGATTTTGCATGAATCGCTTCAAAAGCGGCAAAAACCGTGAAGACAGCCTTTTCCTGTAAATCCGTTGCATAGGCAGCAATCTGATTCATGCCAATATTGGTTTGAATCGTATCAAGCAACGTTAATCCAGCAAATACTTTTTTGTATGTATCCTGATGTTCAAAGCCTTGCCACTGTTTCACGTCTTTACTGACGGCGATTTCTTCTGGAAACCAAATTTGCTTCCATTGCTGGTCCCAAAACACTTGGGCCAGTTCACTTGTTGGCTTATTCCAATTGACCGCCTCATACTCATGGATTAAATTTGACATGCTACACACTCCTCTAATGTTTGTAATCGTTGACGCACATAGTAAACTGACTTAATGCCCTTCATCCAAGCATAAATATAAATTTTCGCTAGTTGCTCGGTTGTCCAATTGTCAGTCACATAAAGTGTCATCGAAATCCCTTGATCCACATGTTTTTGAGCAGCCGCATATAAATCAATCAAATCATATGAATTCACATCATATGCCTCAACGTATAAATGTGTATTATCATTTGTTAAATGAGGCATTGGATAAATCGTTCGGCTATCAGCATAATCCCGTACTTCCACACGCTCTGTACAAGGGGCAATCGAAGCAGAGCAGCTGCGAATATAGGAAATACTCCATTTTGTTACACTCCTTCATTAGGAGGGATAGGTCGTTTCTGTTCCGCCTATCTCTTTAAGTTTCCTTAAAGTGCAGACTGTATCATAAACTAATTAGACATTTTTCATTCAAGGTTTGCTTCCATATAATCAAAATAATCGTCTAATTAGTTTCTTCCCGCATCAGTCGTTGAACCTTTATCTTTTAAAGATACTTGGCTGCGGATTGCCCAAATCCTTATCTCTTTTACTATACCGTTGGGATTAGCAACGCCCTTATCTATGTCACCATGATAAGTTAGTGTATAAGGCTCTAAGGGGTTCCCCGTCAATTCGAGAAGTTTGCTTTGCATATCACTATACAAAGGGGCTAGTCAATAACCCGTAGGTGCAATCGCTAAGCGATATGAATGAAATAACCCGTATTGCATAACTTCTTCTTTTAATGTCTGCCACATCTGTTGCGTGATAATCGGAACAGTTCCCAATGCTTTTGACACAATGGGGGAGAGTGCTTGTTCCTCTTTATTCACATAAGGGTCGAAATAAACGCCTGATGCATAATCGCTATCCTTAAAGCGATAGAAGGTTTCACCGCGTTCCTTTGCAATTTCCATTGATGTTTTCAGAGAATAATAGTTTAATGCTTCCATAAAATAATCAATAAACTCAATCGATTCCTTTGAACCGTACAGAATGCCCTGTGTGACAAGATGACCATGTAAATTCATCACACCAAGTCCTACAGAATGCATTAATTTATTTGCTTTTGCAACGGACGGTACATTTTTGATGTCGGTCATTTGCGAAACATTGGTTAACAACCGCATTGCTGTATCCACTAACTTTCCGAAGTTTTTTGACTTGCTTGCTTTATGGATATCAATGGAGCCTAAATTACAAGATACATCTAAGCCATATTGGTTTGGTTCGTCTTGGTCCGTAATAATACTCGTTTCTTGAACCTGTAATATTTCGCTACACAGATTAGACATTTTCACACGGCCAATATTTTTGAGCGGATGGGCTTCATTGACAGTGTCATCAAAGATTTCAAACGGATAACCGGATTCAAATTGTGCTTTTTTTATTTCTGTATAAAGCTTCCTTGCATTTATTCGTTTGATTTTACGGATATTTGGATTATCTAATAGCTCGTAATACATCTCTGTTATCGAAATCTCAGACATCCGTTTCTTATATTCTTTAAAAATATCATATGGACTAAACAGCACAATATCTTTATCCCGTTTCATTAGTTCAAAGAAAATAGTCGGGATAATAATCCCTGTTGATAGGGTGGCGAGACGAATTTTATCATCGGCATTTGGTTTTTTCGATGAAATAAAATTTTCAATGTCCCCATGAAAAATATTTAAATAGGCAACACCCGAGCCGTTTCGTTGTCCAAGCTGATTCGAATAACTGAATGAGTTTTCTAGGAGCTTGGCGACAGGCATAACACCGCTGGCACGGTTAGAAATCCCTTTAATCGGATCACCTAATGGACGCAAATCGGTTAAGTTCACTCCAACACCGCCGCCAAGACGTGATAATTCCAAACAATAGCCAATGTTTTCTGCGATACTGTTCATCGAGTCATCCATCGATAATTTAAAACAGCTGACTAACTCGCCGCGGGCTTTCTTCCCGCTATTTAAAGCCGTTGGTGTCGCAGGTTGATAAGCCTCCATCATGGCTTCGACTGCACGTTCTGCTAGAAGAGTATCTCCTTGCGCTAAATACAAGGCAATGATGACTATCCGGTCTTCATACTTTTCTAGTATTTCTTCTCCGTCACGGCTTTTCATTGCATAGCTATCGTAAAACTTGCTGGCACTCATAAAAGACGGAAAACGGAAGTGATAATCATACGCTTTTTTGTACATTCTTTTAATAAATTCCATATCATACTTGCTAATAAACTCTTTTTCATAATAGCCTTCATCTACTAAATAACGAATCTTTTCTTCAATATCAATAAAGTAACGCAGTCGCACATTGACATATTCTAAAAAATACCGGCGCGTTGCTTCACGGTCTTTTTCCAATTCTAATCTTCCTGTTGTGCGATAACTATTCAGGACTTCATTATTAAGCTTTAAATACGTTTTCATTCTAGTACCCTCGTTTCATAAAACTTTTGAATGGCGTCATAATCGGCCTTGTATCCTCGTAAATCTAGTTTTCGGACCAAGGGAATGTGATAGGTTGATTGGATTTTATCCCCGGCACCGCCAAATACCTTATGACCGAAGTTGCGATTGCCGCTGACAACGACACCTTTACAATCGTTCGCATTATGTTCTAAAAAATGTGCAACCTCCCGAGGAATATCGCCTAGCCCGTCCGTATAGGTCATTAATAGGTACGGTTGATTCACCGTTAATTCTTCAACAATACCAATCGACTCTGCTTTTAATTTGGATGCAATATATCTGACATTGCCCGTTCGGCTCGCATAAACAATCATTGGGCAATCAACTCAATTTGAGACATCATTTCCTTCACATCACTTAGCATCTTTCCATCGAATTCAAGAACAGGAACACTTAAAAAGCCTGCTTCGATGATCCTTTGCTTTGCTTGTTCATCGTGATCAATGTTAATAATGTCTGCTTCAATTCCGGCATTTTGTAATTCTGATTTTACCCAAAGGCACTTAGGACAGATGGTTTTCGTATAAAGTTTCATAGGATTCCTCTTTTCTTCATAATAAAAAGGCTACCTCTTCAAATAAGAGATAGCCTAAAATGGAAACGTTCAAAAATAAGAAATGGACACGTCTCCATCTCTCAATCCCCGAAGAAATGATTCATTTGGTTCACATAGGCAGGTCTCCTGGCTTGCTTCATTCTCCGATTCCCTTCCCATGCGAATGCATAGTGGCATTGAATCGTCGTCAGCTTTACAGTTGCGGGGACAGCGTCGGAATACAACCGAACTTCCCTATTAAACTACATATAGTAGTACCTATATAAACGAACACCATATATTGTTTTCGGTACCATCAAGTGTACCACCCTTCAAATGAAAAGTAAATCTATAAATAGAAAATTAGAAACATAGGGACGGTTCTGCCGTTTCATACGGAAAATATTTCCCTTGAAATAAAACGGCAGAACCGTCACAGCGTTTCCTAGTTATTAAGTTGAATGTGGGGATTCTTTTGTTGTAACTCATTGACAAATGATTGTCTATCTTTGGGGGAAATCTGAATGGTTTTATACTTTCCGTAATTTAATTCAATGCGATGAACAGAAAGTGAGGGAGCCACAAAAGGATTCGTTGTATTCCGAATGGATTTAATTTCTCGTATAGCAATCGCCTTTTTATAGGTCCATATGATATTTTAAGTGTGTCATTTTCAATTTTATATTGAGTATTAAACCAGATGGTGCCCAATAAATAACTCATAACAACCATTACAATGATTCCTACTATATTAAATTGAACAAAAACGGATTGATAAAAAACCCAAATAAATGCAACAATTAAAGCCCAAATAACAATCCCCATCCATAGATCTTTTCTTGACGTAAATACCATTGAATCACCTCCATAATTTTCATACGAATGATACCTTGAAGTGGTTTCAAAAGTTCAGAAACATAGGGGCTGGTTCTCAAAGTGTACTATATGTAAAATCCTCTACATATAGTGAAAGAGTATGTGCCAAAATGGACAAATCCATAGAAACATAGGGGGGTTCTCGCGTTTTATATGGAAAAGATTTTCCTTAAAATGAAACAGCAGAACCGTCCCGTGTTTCATCCCCGCAAGAAGTCTACAAAGAAATGTTCATATAAATCTCCTAAAAGTACCAGTTTTGTCATATTATTCTTTATTCTTACTTAAGAATTATTCTATAATTAAATTAGTAATTATTGTCATCTAGTTATGAATTTCTTGCGGCTAGAGGCATGCTAATTTCTTAAAAGAAAGGGAGAGAGGCATAATGGAATCAAAAGAAACGTCTAATGTAGGAAAGTGCCCAGTCATGCACAGTAGTGCGACGAGTAATAAGTCTAGTGGTACGACGAACCGAGATTGGTGGCCAAATCAGTTGAACTTAAATATTCTCCATCAGCATGATAGAAAATCGAACCCAATGGGAGAAGACTTCAATTATGCAGAGGAATTTAAGAAATTAGATTATGATGCTCTTAAGCAGGATCTTCAGGAGCTGATGACAACTAGTCAGGATTGGTGGCCTGCTGACTATGGTCATTACGGTCCATTGTTTATTCGTATGTCTTGGCATGCTGCAGGAACGTATCGGATCGGTGATGGCCGAGGCGGCGGCGGAACCGGCAACCAGCGTTTTGCGCCGCTTAACAGCTGGCCTGACAATGCTAGTCTTGATAAAGCCCGCAGACTGTTGTGGCCGATTAAACAAAAGTACGGCAATAAGATTTCATGGGCTGATTTGCTTGTTCTTGCAGGGAATGTGGCGATTGAATTCATGGGAGGAAAGACGGTTGGTTTTGGTGCAGGCCGCGAAGACATTTGGCATCCAGAAGAAGATATCTACTGGGGTGTGGAGCAGAAATGGCTGGATGACAAGCGGTACTCAGGGGATCGTGAGCTTGAGAATCCATTGGCAGCCGTACAGATGGGACTTATTTATGTGAACCCAGAAGGTCCGAACGGCAAACCGGATCCGATTAAAAGTGCCCGCGATATCCGTGAAACTTTTGCACGTATGGGAATGAACGATGAAGAAACTGTCGCACTCATTGCCGGTGGTCACACCTTTGGAAAGGCACATGGTGCTGGAGATGCCTCTCATGTTGGTCCAGAACCGGAAGCGGCGCCCATTGAAGCGCAAGGCTTGGGCTGGCAAAGTTCATACGGAAGCGGCAAAGGCCGTGACACCATTACGAGCGGGCTTGAAGGAGCATGGACGGCTAATCCGACAAAGTGGGACAATGGTTATTTTGATCTATTGTTTGGCTATGATTGGTGGCTGACAAAGAGTCCAGCAGGAGCTTTTCAGTGGCTTGCGGTCGATCCTGCAGAGAAGGACCTTGCACCAGATGCGGAAAATCCATCGCTTCGTGTTCCAACGATGATGTTGACAACGGATATTGCATTGCGTCATGATCCAGCATACGAAAAGATTGCTCGTCGATTCCATAAGAATCCGGAAGAGTTTCAGGATGCTTTTGCACGGGCATGGTTTAAATTATTGCACCGTGATATGGGGCCGCGTACGAGATATTTAGGTCCAGAGGTTCCGGAAGAAGAGTTTATCTGGCAAGATCCAGTGCCAACGGTTGATTATGAATTGAATGAGGCAGAAATAGCGGAAGTTAAAACAAAAATTCTGGATTCGGAGCTTACCATCAGCGAGCTCGTCACAACTGCCTGGGCTTCAGCTAGTACTTACCGCGGCTCAGATCATCGCGGAGGTGCGAATGGTGCCAGGGTTCGTCTGGCTCCGCAGAAGGATTGGGAAGTGAATCAGCCTCAACAACTTTCAAAGGTACTGAATGTACTAGAATTCATTCAAAAACATCTGGATAAAAAAGTCAGCATGGCTGATTTAATTGTATTAGGCGGATGTGCCGCGGTAGAAAAAGCGGCACGAGAGGCAGGGTTTGATATAACTGTGCCATTTACACCTGGACGCGGTGATGCATCACAGGAACAGACGGATGCAGAAAGTTTTGCTGTGCTAGAGCCAATTGCTGATGGTTTCAGAAACTATCAGAAAAAGGAGTATAGCGTAAGTCCAGAAGAGCTCCTTGTAGACAAGGCGCAGCTGCTCAAACTGACTGCACCAGAAATGACCGTACTCGTTGGAGGAATGCGTGTGTTAGGTGCAAATTACGGCGGTACAAAGCACGGAGTATTCACGGACCAAGTCGGCACGCTCACGAACGACTTCTTTGTTCATTTGCTTGATATGGGAGTTGAGTGGAAGCCTGTGGATGGAGGCGTCTATGAAGGACGTGATCGCAAGACCGGTGAAGTCGTGCGTACAGCCACTAGAGTGGACTTGGTATTTGGATCAAATTCCGTTCTGCGTGCCATTGCAGAAGTGTATGCGCAAGACGATAACAAAGAGAAATTTGTACGTGATTTTATTGCAGCCTGGGTCAAGGTAATGAATGCCGATCGTTTTGACCTGAAATAAATAGAATGACAGTCACAAAACAATTCTCGGAAGTTATAAAAATCAAAAGTAGCGAATCGACTAGAATATTATGATGCTTTAGATAAGGCTCATACTTCAAAAGATTATCGTGATTTTATTCAATTAGTGGTAACTGAAGTGGAGGGTTCACTAAATTTATATTTAAGTACGACGAATGAATCGATATTCAATAAAAAACTATAGATATAAAAAAATCAGCCAATTTTCTGGCTGATTTTTTGTTTTTAATGCAAATAAGGACAGTAGCAGAAGGTTCCAACACAGCATTCCCCACAATAGGATTCTTCCATTTTCATTCCCATTTCATTTTAACTTTATAGACTATTAATGGCCGCCCAGAATGCCTTTGATAGTTTTTGATTGTTATATACTGTTTATGATTATTTTTGATAGTTTTTGATTGACTTATAATCGTTTTGGAAGTAAAATACAAGTATATTGATCATATGAAAGCGTTTTAGGAGGTCATTTTTTGCTAGAGCCAGAACGCCATCAAACCATTTTAGAAGCATTAAAGAAAAAGAATACGGTCAAGCTGCAAGAGTTGGTTGAGTTGACAAACTCCTCTGAATCAACGATTCGCAGAGATCTTACGTATCTAGAAAATAGAAATTTATTAAAGAGAGTCCATGGAGGCGCGGCAAGACTGCAGGGGAATCTTATAGAACCAACCATGACAGAGAAATCGTCCAAAAACCTTCAAGCAAAGAATCGAATTGCTCAATGGGCTGCCAGTTTAGTGGAAGAAGGAGACAGCATTTATTTAGATGCTGGGTCGACTATCCTGGAAATGATTCCGTATCTTCCTAGCCATATCGTTGTTGTGACCAATGGGTTAACACATGCAAACGAACTGATTGAAAAAGAGATCAAAACCTATTTGATTGGTGGATCGATTAAGCCGACAACAAAGGCTATGGTGGGTCGGGGAGCCGTTGAAAGTCTTGAGAAATACCAATTTGATAAATGTTTTTTAGGTGTAAATGGAATTCATCCGCGATTTGGTTATACCACTCCTGACCAGGAGGAAGCATTGATTAAACAAATCGCTTTATCACACTCTCGGGAGACCTATGTACTTGCGGATGAATCGAAGTTTTCCGAAGTGTCATTCGCCAAGATTGCGGAGCTCGGTGAGGCTTCTATCATTACTAATCAATTAAGTGAGGAAGCGAAAGAACTTTTTTCTAGTAAAACAAATATTAAGGTTGTGACAGCATGATATATACAGTTACATTGAATCCATCACTTGATTACATCATAGAGGTGGATGGAATAGAATTAGGCCAATTAAATCGAACAAAGTCAGAAGCGAAATTTCCTGGAGGCAAAGGGATTAATGTTTCACAGGTATTAAAAACCTTTGATGTAAAAAGCAGGGCGCTTGGTTTCCTTGGCGGATTCACAGGTGATTATATTGAAAACTATCTAAAATCCATTGATATTGAAACTGATTTTGTGAAAATACAAGAGGATACTCGAATCAACATAAAGCTTCGCTCAAATCAAGAGACTGAAATCAATGCCAAAGGGCCTGATGTCACATCTGATGAATTAAGCTCTTTAAAAAGCAAAATCAATGCTTTAACGAATGAGGATTGCTTAATCCTTGCGGGCAGCATCCCGTCTTCTATGCCGGAAAATATGTACGAAGAATTGGTCCAAATATGTAATCAGAACGGGACTAAATTTGTCGTTGATGCGGAAGGCAGCTTGTTAAAGCGGATTATTCCGTTGAAACCATTTTTAATTAAACCGAATCACCATGAACTCGGTGAGTTCTTTCAAACAAAGATTGAGAGTGTAGAAGAAGCCATACTAAATGGCAGAGAGCTGATCAACATGGGTGCAGAGAATGTCATCGTCTCACTAGCAGATAAAGGTGCAGTATTTATTAATCACTCATGTACTTTTGTCGCGAATGTCCCAAAAGGAGAAATGAAAAGTTCCGTTGGAGCGGGAGATTCCATGGTTGCTGCGTTTATGGCAACTTTTGAAAAAACAGGAAATGTGGAAGAAGCCTTCAAATATAGTGTGGCAGCCGGCAGTGCTACCGCTTTTTCACTTGGTCTATGTACGCTGGAAAAGGTGGAAGAATTACTGCCTCAAGTAGAGATAATCAAGCCATAAGCGAGGAGAACCCTTATGAAAATAACAAAACTCTTAACAAAAGATACCATTCGTTTATCCATTAATGGAACGAAAAAGCTAGATGCAATTGAAGATCTTGTTAAAGTGTTAGATTCTGCGAATATTTTATCAGATCGCCAAATCTTTAAAGAGGCCATTTTGAAGAGGGAAGAACAAAGCACGACTGGAATTGGTGAAGGAATTGCTATTCCCCATGCGAAAACTACCGCTGTTAGAAAAGCGGCGATTGCATTTGGCCGGTCTAGTGAAGGTGTCGACTATGAATCATTAGATGGTCAGCCGGCACATCTATTCTTTATGATTGCCGCACCAGAGGGAGCAAATAATACACATCTAGAGGCATTATCCAGATTATCATCGATTTTAATGAACGAAGAGGCAAGGAAACAGTTATTAGAAGCAAAGACAGAACAAGATATTTTAGCTGTCATTGATCATTATGATGAGGAAGATGAAGCAGAGGACGAATCGATGGAAGGTAAAAAGAACTTTATCATCGCCGTCACAGCTTGTCCGACTGGAATTGCTCACACTTACATGGCGGCGGATTCATTAAAAGCAAAAGCAGCTGAAATGGGTGTGGATATTAAGGTGGAGACCAATGGTTCCAGCGGAGCGAAAAATGTCCTCACATCCAAGGAAATTGATGAAGCTGTTGCCGTTATTGTTGCGGCAGATACAAAGGTTCAAATGAACCGTTTTAACGGAAAGCATGTCATTGAGACAGCTGTTGCAGACGGTATTCGTAAGCCTCAAGAACTAATTGAGAGAGCATTGAAACAAGATGCCCCGCTCTATCAGGCAAATGAAGCTGCTACTAGTGAAAAAGAAGGAAAAAGAGGAATAGGCGCAACCATTTACAAGCATTTAATGAATGGGGTTTCCAATATGCTGCCGTTTGTTGTCGGCGGCGGAATCCTTATCGCGATAAGCTTTATGTTTGGAATTAACGCTGCTAATCCTGATGATCCATCCTACAATGCTTTTGCTGCGGCTTTAAATACGATTGGCGGTGGGAATGCTTTTGGACTGATGATTCCAGTATTAGCAGGGTTCATCGCGATGAGTATTGCTGACCGTCCAGGTTTTGCTCCGGGTATGGTTGGCGGACTTTTAGCTGCAACTGGTGGGGCCGGATTTTTAGGCGGACTTATTGCCGGTTTCTTAGCTGGTTACCTAGTCGTTGGCTTAAAGAAAGTTCTGAAAGGACTTCCTGCTTCATTAGAGGGAATTAAAACAATCTTACTCTATCCATTATTAGGTATTGCTCTAACTGGACTCATCATGCTTTATGTCGTCAATAAACCAGTGGGAGCCTTGAATACAGGCATATCAGAATTTTTGTCAGGGCTTGGTACAGGAAATGCTGTTCTGTTAGGAATTATTTTAGGACTTATGATGTCATTTGATATGGGCGGCCCGGTAAATAAGGCGGCATATGTATTCGGAACTGGTTTATTGGCAAGCGGTGTGTATGAGCCGATGGCAGCCATCATGGCAGCAGGTATGGTCCCACCACTAGGAATCGCGTTAGCTACTACTTTATTTAAAAAGAAATTCAGCAAACAAGACCAGGAAGCTGGAAAAGTGAATTATATTATGGGATTATCGTTTATTACAGAAGGTGCGATTCCATATGCAGCAGCGGATCCTGTTCGAGTCATTCCATCCGTAATGGTTGGGTCTGCGGTTGCAGGAGGACTGTCCATGCTATTTGGAATCAGTCTTCGTGCCCCGCATGGCGGACTATTTGTTTTCCCGCTAGTTGATGGTAATTGGCTTCTATATCTGTTGGCAGTTGTAATAGGAGCCATTGTCTCAGCTATCTTAATAGGAATCTTGAAAAAACCAGTCCAATAGACAACTGAAATAAAGTTGGGAACAAAAAGTCTCATTTCAATTCAATGTTTAAAATAAAAGGGGAAGCAGGGGGGATATTCTTATCCTTGCTTCATTCTAATTGATTAACTGGAGGAATTAGATATGGTTGAAAAAAGTTATACAATAACAAGTGATTCTGGATTGCATGCTCGTCCTTCTACTGTATTAGTTAGCTCAGTATCACGGTTTAACTCAGACGTAACACTTGAATACAATGGAAAACAAGCAAATTTAAAATCGATTATGGGTGTTATGTCACTAGGGATTGCAAAAGGAGCATCTGTGAAAATCACGGCAAATGGTGAGGACGAATCACTAGCCTTAGCCGCTATCGATGAGGTAATGAAAAAAGAGGGCCTTGCCGGCTAATAATCGTTTTTTAGTAGAGTAAAAGTGTCTCGAACATTTGCATATTTTAGCTTCTTACTATGAATCTATTAAAAGTCTTCTTTTTCAAGGAGACTTTTTTTGTTTGGGAAACATGGAAACGGCTCTGAAACATGGAGGGCGGTTTCGCGTTTTATATGGAAGATATCTCCTTTGAGCTGAAACGGCAGAACCGTCCCCGTATTTCTATCGGAGCATTTTCTTCAATAACATTTCATAAAGAAATATCTTCTTCCGAAATGAAAGTTATTCCATTTGCTATTTCATGATATGTCTGTTATTCTTAGGAAGAATTATTTTTGTTCTTTTTCAGATTGAGAATTTATTTTGTTTTTCGTCTAAAGTATTTGAGCAAGGGTAGTAACACAATGTGTGGAGATCCACACGAGGAGGCAACAATTATGGAACAAGGTAAAGTAAAGTGGTTTAATGCAGAAAAAGGTTTTGGATTCATCGAGCGTGAAGCAGGAGAAGACGTATTCGTACATTTCTCAGCAATCCAAGGCGAAGGTTTCAAATCTTTAGACGAAGGTCAAAGTGTAACTTTTGAAATTGAACAAGGTCAACGTGGCTCACAAGCTACAAACGTTCAAAAAGCTTAATAATATCAGGTGGCAGACCCTAAATGAAGGGGTCTGTTTTTTATTTGCTTAAATTTTCTTTACCTGTACTTGGATTGCATGCTCGTCCTGCTACCATATTGGTTAGCTCAGTATCACAGTTTCAGTCAGAATTAACAACTGAATATAACGGAAAATAAGTAAATTTAAAATCGATTATGGGCATTATGTCACTTAGAGTTGTACAAGGAGTATGTGTGAAAATTACTGCAAACGGTGAGGACGAATCAGCAGCCATGGCCGCAATCGATGAGCTCATGAAAAAAGAAGGCCTTGCCGGCTAACAATCGCTTTTTTGTAGAGTAAAGGTGCTTCGAACATTTACCTATCTCGGCTTCTTACTATTGAATTTATCAAAAGTCTTCTTTATTAAGGAGACTTTTTTGTTTGTGAAACGAATGGTTCACCTCATGGTAACTTTACAATGAACTTTGGAATGTTAATGATTATTTATTTCAAAACTGGCTGCTTGGTCCCGTTTTAATGTTCTTTTTAGCCATTATCTTTTTACAGGATAAGCCAGAGTATATGGCTGGTTTAATTATGATTGGGCTTGCCCGTTGTATTGCCATGGTGATTGTTTGGAATGATTTGGCCCGCGGGGATCGTGAATATGTTGCAGGATTAGTGGCATTTAACTCTGTATTCCAGATTTTATTCTATTCCGTTTTTGCTTATTTCTTCTTAAATGTCCTTCCTGGTGTATTTGGATTAGAAAATTTATCTGTTTCTATCTCGATGTGGGAAATTGCAAAGAGTGTACTTATTTATTTAGGCCTACCATTTGCAGCAGGTATGTTGACACGCTTTATCGGGTTAATGGTGAAAGGGAAGGAATGGTATGAGGGGAAGTTTTTACCTAAAATCTCTCCGCTTACACTAATCGCTTTATTATTTACGATTGTGATGATGTTCTCATTAAAAGGAGATCAAATGATTGCTTTGCCATTCCGTTGTTAATCTATTTCTTAATCATGTTTGCCGTATCCTTTTTTGCTTCTCGCAAAGCAGGTGCGTCTTATCCGGTAACAGCAGCACATTCCTTTACAGCTGCAAGTAACAACTTTGAATTAGCGATTGCCGTAGCGGTTGCGGTATTTGGAATTAACAGCGGTGAAGCTTTTGCAGCTGTTATTGGTCCGTTAGTGGAGGTTCCTGTCCTAATCGCTCTTGTTGGTGTAGCTTTACGATGGGAAAGGAAATATTTTCGCACAACAATACAATAATGAAATGAGGAGGAACTACCTATGTCGCACAAAAAATCAATCTATTTCTTATGTACGGGAAACTCTTGCAGAAGTCAAATGGCTGAAGGGTGGGCAAAAAAATATTTAGGTGATGAGTGGAGCGTCTACAGTGCTGGAATCGAAGCGCATGGATTAAACCCGAATGCAGTAAAGGCGATGAAAGAAGTTGGTATTGATATTTCCAATCAAACATCAGATAGGATTGATCTGGAAATTTTAAATAACGCGGATTTGGTGGTTACCTTATGTGGAGATGCTGCGGATAAATGCCCAATCACACCCTCACATGTGAAACGTGAACACTGGGGATTTGATGATCCAGCTGGAAAAGAGTGGTCTGAATTTCAGCGTGTTCACGATGAAATTGGTGACAGGATTAAGAGATTTAAGGAAACAGGGAAATAACAAGCGCGTCTTTTCTTAGTCATTCCTACTCTATGTTTTTTGTAAGAGAATTGATTCTGAATCGTATATAATAGATAAAAGAATCAATTAGAGCATATCGGATTGGGGGAATGATGATGGATTTCATTGCAATTGATTTTGAAATAGCGAATAATCACTTAAATAGTGCCTGTTCTTTAGGGATGGCTTTTGTTGAGGATAATCAAATTATCGATGAAAAATATTTTTTAATACAGCCTCCGACACTTCATTTCGAAGAGGAAACGGTAAAGGTGCATGGATTAACAGCCCAAGATGTGATGCATGCGAAGAAATTTAATGAAATTTGGGAAGAAATCAAGGATTATTTTCATGATGTCCCGATTGTCGCACATAACGCCCAATTTGACATGAGTGTGCTGCACGCCTGTTTGACTGCCTATTCGCTGGAGATACCGGAATTTCCATATATTTGCAGCATTCCGATTAGTGCGAAAGCATGCAGCGGAGAAAAAGTCGGAAATTCATTAAAGGATCGGCTTGCTCATTTTGATATCCAATTGAACGACCATCACAATGCCCTTGCAGATGCCGTTTCCTGTGCCAAGCTTGTCATTGCAAGTGTAGAATTGAAGCGGAAAAAATCATTGCAGTCCTATTGCAAGGTATACAGAAGCATCCCAGTGAAAATGTTCTCAGAGCTAAAACCCCAAATCTACTTCAAAAATAAAACGAAGCAGACTAAAGAGAACAAGTTTAAAAATCGAATCGCCATTTCTGAAATAACTTCCTCTGTTGAAAACTATAATGAGGATCATATTCTATTTGGGAAAAATGTGGTGTTTACCGGGGATTTAGAGACGATTGATCGAAAAGCTGCGATGCAAAAGGTAGTGGACTTGGGCGGGCTAGTAAAAAGCGGTGTAAGCGGAAAAACACATTATTTAGTCGTAGGGCAGCAGGATTTAACTCTAGTAGGCAAAGAGGGCTTGAGCACAAAAGAGAAAAAAGCCTATGCCCTAATGGAACAGGGAAATGACATCAAAGTGATTAGAGAAACTGAGTTCCTAGATTTAATCAAATCATGACCAATCATTATAGGCGGCAGATGCTATCTCCATGTTGGATGGTATCTGCCGCCTTGCTGTTTTTTGAAAGTCGAAATTTTCTAACATAATGTATAAATAAAGATTATAATTGAGATAGAGTTAAAATCGTACTAAATAACAACCTTTAAATGATCGAATGTTTTAAAATGAATGATGATGGAATATTCATTAGAAGAGGAGGGGTTGGATGAACAAATATCTATTAACTAGTTTATTAGCACTTGTTTTGTTGTTATCTGGATGCACCGTTGATCGTGGAAATGATTCTCCTACTAACAATGGATTGAATCCTGTACAGGAGGAGCAGAAGGGAAACGAAGAAAGTAAAGATAATGAAAATGAACAACAAGAAACACAGAATGAATCTGAAACCGAATCAATCACAATCGAAGAATATTATCCTATAGAAGAAAATGTTCACTATGTGTATGAAGGGACGGGAAATGAATATGCTTCTTTTGATGTTTATAACGATTATACTGCTGAGCAGAAAGTACAGCAAAGAGTCGATAATGGCGGTACGGTGTTAGCCCGTATCATTGAAATAAAGGATGGGAAACTAATCCATACGTATTCAAGAGGAGAAGCATATTACAGGGAAAATCTATTAAGCTCCAAAAGCAGTGAAGAGGAAGTTCTATTAATGGAACCATTAAAGGAAGGGACATCTTGGAAGTTAAAGGATTCAAGAGTTAGAACGATTACCAATCTTTCAGCTGACGTAACCACACCGTCTGGGAAATATCAGGCGATTGAGGTAAGTACAGAAGGTCCTGATGGGAAAACGCTTGACTATTATGTCAAAGGGATTAGTTTAGTTCAAACATTATTTCAATCAAATGGGACGGAGGTCCGTTCTTCTTTAAGTAAAATAGAAAAAAACGTTCCGCTCGTTCAAAGTATTCGATTTTTTTATCCTAATATTGATGATGATCGATTATATTATAAAAATATAGAAATTTCTTTTCATACCAATGATATAACTAAAATGGTATTAGAAAAGGCTTATAAAGAAAATGTGCCGGATTTACTAAATACGGTATTGACGAAGAATACAAAAATAACTAGTTTATATTTAAATCAAGATAACAATCTATATATTGATATAAATAAAGCCTTTTTAACAGAACTGTCCGCTGGAGGAGGTCTTGAAATGATGATCCTTCAAAGTATCGTCAGTACGTTTGGTCATTATTATGGCGTGGAAAAAGTATATCTTACCGTTGATAATGAACTCTATGAATCTGGACATATTTCATTGAATAAAGGAGAATTTTTAACTGTAACTCCTATGGAAGAGACTGTTGAAATAAAATAGTAAAGTAACAGCGTACGACAGGCGCCATCATTTGGATGGTGCCTGTCATTTTTCTTAATACATAAAATGGTGAACGAATGAATAAATAAGCGATTTTTTATGTGAAGTGAAGAATCAAATGGGAAGATAATCTATGCCACGTCAGAAGTTCCAGTCAGCTGACATACATCCTCGTTATCCCAAAGGGCGGGTATCCGCATTCGGGGTCAACTCAGTATATCCTCGTATTCCCTGGGTTGCAGGCTGGTGGTCGTTTACTTTTCCGGGCTTTGGACACATGTTTTTAGGTAAGTACCTACATGGTTTTATCCTAATTATCTGGGAAATTATAGTAAATAACATGGCTAATCTAAACATGGGGATTGCCTTATCCATGTTAGGCAGGTTTGAGGAGGCAAAGGCCGTACTAAACGAGGACTGGATTCTGCTTTATATCCTCAATGGCTTTGGCCTTATTGGCTCTGGAACAGGCGGGTTCTTTAGCTTAAGAAATGACTTATCGATGAAAACTCTTTTGCTGGAAAAAGATGTTTATTTCTACGCCTAGGAAGGAATTGAAATAAAGATTAAGAACGGATGGTTTGAGGAACCGCCATAAATGGAAGACCGGGCTCAAATTATCAAAAAGGGATGAAGTCTAAAGGGATGAACGATGAAGAAGCGAGTGCTTCATAACTATTTTACTTCTATAGTGTAACCAAAGGTAAGCACACTCCTGTGTTTACCTTCTTTATATTTTGTGTTTAAACTTTGTAATCATCCCCCTTATTAATGGAAATGAAAACATCCTGATGGCTTATTTACATATAAAGAACCATACACTCTATATTTTACTTCATATCACACATAGATATTCTTTCTATTGAGCATTCTAAAAGAAAAAGGGATGCTTTTGATGAAGAGAAATAAAACTCAGTTAAGATTATTACAAATGATATTCTTGATCAATTCGGTGATTATCATTCCAATAATATTAAGAAAACGGCCAATAAAAGATTGGATTATAGTCTATTTATTCAATGCGGTTACAAACGGTATGATAGATAGAATTTTAGCGAAGAATAAAATCATAAGATATCCAGTTCGATTATTTTCCAAAATATTCGATACAAATATATTATTCGATTATTTTTTATATCCTACTTTTACCGTTCTTTATAATCAATGGACCTATAAGGACAACGTTCTTCAAATGATTTACAAACTTTTTCTCTTGCTCCTGCCTTCATTTTTTATTGAACTTTGGGCAGAGAGAAGAACGGATTATATTGTATGGAGTAGAAAGTGGAAGTGGTACCATACTTTCTTCAGTCTCATGTTGAAATCATTATTTACAAGATCTATTATTGGTATAATAAGGAAGATAGATCATATGGGTTTTCAGAGAAATTGAATCATTCTGTTTTGAGTAAATGGGACTTTACGCCAGCCGCAGTAAAGCCTTTTTTTATTGATGTGAAGTGTGGTTTGTGAGATTAAATGTATAATATAAAAAATCTTTGTAATAACAGGTGAAAATAGGACAAAAGGCATCCTGAATAGATGTATTCGGGATGCCTTTTGCCTGCTATACTAACCTGCTAATCGGGGACATTCTACTGCTGCCAGATGTTCTTTTCAACAATCTCTGATAAACTAATAAAATATAATCTAATGAGGAGAGGAATTCAATTGAAAATATATCAAGCTACCATTGAAGATTTAGAGGGAATATCCCATTTATTTAATGGCTATCGCATGTTTTATCAACAAACATCAGATTTAGAAGGTGCCAAGACTTACATAAAAAATCGTTTAGAAAACAAGGATTCTATTATATTTGTTGTTAAAGATAAACAAGAGTATTTAGGGTTTACTCAACTTTATCCCACATTTTCATCCATTTCCATGAAAAGGGCATGGGTTTTAAATGACTTATATGTAGATACAGAAACTAGAAACCAAGGAATAGGAAACATGCTCTTACATAAAGCAAAAGATTTTGCTATTGAAACAGGTGCTAAAAGTATTAGTTTGGAAACAGCACCAGATAACTATGCGGCTCAAAGATTATATGAGAAAAATGGATATAAAAGGGACTCTCAATTTTATCATTATGATTTAGATTTAGCTGAATAGCCTTTAAATGTTTAGTCAACGATTGGGTGCGTTGATTTTAGGGAGATGTGAAATAGTAGTTAATAATCTATACAAATGGAGGTGAATCAAGTGAAGGGAATGTTACCTGCTTGTTTCGTATTGTTTGCTGCAATCCTTTGGGGGACCACTGGTACCACTCAGGCGCTTGCGCCAGCGGGTGCACATCCGATTGCTATTGGGGCTACCCGCTTAGCGGTTGGAGGTTTATTTTTATTATTGATTTTACTCGTAATAGGGAAATTCAACTTACGAGGTTGGCCAATCAAGACAACGATTATGGCTTCTTTATGTATGGCTTTGTATAACCCTTTATTCTTCTCAGCGGTTTCCATTACAGGAGTAGCCATTGGGACAGTCGTAGCTATTGGGAGTGCACCTATCTTCTCGGGAATTATAGAATGGATGTATGTAAAGGTTCGTCCGCCTAAAATTTGGTGGAACTCTACTTTCCTATCAATAGCAGGTTGTCTATTAATCTTTGTTAATAAAGAAGTATTAGTAAACCCAATAGGAATCGTAATGGCTCTTGGGGCTGGGTTATCCTTTGCCAGCTATACTTTTATAAGTAGAACTTTGGTTGAAAAACATTCGTCCTTATCAGTAGTAGCAGTCGTTTTTACCCTCAGTGCCATTTGGCTATCTCCATTTTTATTTGTTTTTGACATGTCTTGGATCATGAGCTTTCGAGGGGTGGGTGTAAGTCTTCAACTTGGCATTATGGCAACCGGGATAGCCTATCTTCTTTTTGCCAAAGGACTTGTCCATGTTTCTTCATCAACGGCCGTTACGCTTTCATTAGCCGAACCATTAACCGCTGCATTACTAGGCGTTTTTCTATTGGGCGAATCCTTAACGACTACTTCATGGTTTGGAATCATTCTCTTAATACTAGGAATTGGAATCTTATTAGGGTTCCCTAAAAAATCGATAAGCAAAAAAGAGACTAGGATGGTTCAATAGTGAGGGATATTCTAAATCTAAAAAATTTGCTATGAATTGAATGGAGGAACAGTCTATGTCAAAAATTCCATCAAACCTTGAGAATTTGCGTATTCCTGTAATCGGAGCACCGTTATTTATCATTAGTAATCCTAAATTAGTGATTGAGCAATGCAAGGCAGGGATTGTTGGAGCGATGCCTGCGCTGAATGCTAGGCCCGCAAGCCTCTTAGATGAATGGCTGGCAGAGATAACAGAAGAGCTTGCCGCTTATAACGCAAAAAATCCAGATTGTCCAGCTGCACCATTTGCCATCAATCAAATTGTTCACAAGTCCAATGATCGGTTGGAGCACGACATGGAATTGTGTGTAAAGTATAAAGTGCCAATTATTATTTCATCCTTAGGTGCCCGCAAAGAAATATTCGACGCAGCACATAGCTACGGAGGAATGGTTCTGCATGACATCATTAATAACACGTTTGCCCACAAGGCAATAGACAAAGGCGCAGATGGCTTAATAGCTGTTGCGGCAGGTGCAGGCGGCCATGCTGGGATGAAGAGTCCCTTTGCTTTGGTTCAAGAAATCCGCCAATGGTTCGATGGTCCGCTTGCTTTGTCTGGATCGATTGCCACGGGAGCTGCTGTCCTTGCTGCCCAAGCGATGGGAGCTGATTTTGCCTATATTGGCTCTCCGTTTATTGCCACACATGAAGCGCGTGCATCTGAAGAATATAAGCAAGCCATTATTGACAGTACATCCGATGATATTGTTTATACCAGTCTGTTCACCGGTGTTCATGGAAATTACTTGAAACCATCGATTGCAGCAGCGGGATTGGATCCCGACAATCTTCCGGAAGGTAATCCATCACAGATGCATTTTGGAGAAAAGTCCATTAAGCCTTGGAAGGATATTTGGGGAAGCGGACAAGGCATTGGTGTGATAAAAGAGGTAACAAGTGCAGCAGAATTTGTTGATAAGCTATTTACGGAATATATGGACGCAAGGGATCGTTTAATCCCACGTAGTGAAGGCGGAAGGAATAGCAGAAGGCATTAAATTGGTTGCCAAAAATATGATAAAAGCTAGGACGACCATTCATAAAATCATTGAAATGACTGGATTAACTGAAAAGGAGATTTTGGAATGAAAAGAATCCTAAGAAATTAGGAATTCATTCTATCTGTGAATGGAGCGCATTCTCCTCAAATGATTTTCGCGAATAAGCGTTGCAATCCTTCTTTATGATTTCAACAAAAAAGTATTTGAGGGTGAAGTGATATAAATTAGCTCAAAATTTATATCGCTTCACCCTTAATTAGTTGGTTTTGGAGGGAAGCGGGAATGATGATTGTTCTTTATTTTCCCTTATTTTCTGCAAACATTGGCAGAGAAGTGGCAGGTAGAACAATTTCATCTGTTTTAACATCATATAATCCATAAGGAATGATGCGTAATCCTGGTAAGAAGTCACATGTTAAGAATAGTAGCGTATACAGGATATCATGGAAAGGAAAACCGCGTTCCTGAACAGCTGACAATAGCTTGTCATGAAAGTCCACAGCCACTTTAAAAGATGAATCGGGAATCATCATTCCTAATAAGGGCAAGGGGATTTCCAAAATAATAGAATCTCCGTCTACAATGACAATGCCTCCTCCCATTTCATGAACACGAGCTGCTGCTTTTGCCATTGCTTCTGGTTTTCTTCCAACGACGAGCAATTCTGCCGTTGTATTATAGGTGGAGGCCATGCCATCTAAATGGACCGCAAATCTCTCCATCATTCCTCTTGTCACCCACTGCCCCTCTCTGTCAATTAAAGCAGTATAAACGAGGCCTTCTTGCTCAGATAGATCGGCATATCCATTAATAGAAGGAATTTCCATATTTTTCCTTTGTGTGATGACGTTGCTGCGGAAATATATAACCGGTACAGGTTCTTTTGAATTAGCATGCGGATAAGCATATAACTCTGGTCTTTCAAGTACGGATTTCGGAAAGGCAAAAGGTTCACTCACGCGATATTTATCCCAACGAATAGGAGGCAATGAAACTTTCAATTCACCCTTTTCAGCAACAATCTCTCCGCCTGCAATAACCATTGAAGGACGGAAATCAACCAGGTTTGGCAGCAATAAAATATCAGCTCGTTTTCCAGGAGCGATTCCGCCAATATAGTCATCCAAACGCAAATAAGTTGCTGCGTTAAGAGTAACCATCTGAAGAGCAGTCATAGCCGGTACACCGAGTTCTACAGCTTGCCTTACAAGTCCATCTACAAATCCTTCTTTTTCAATAAAACCAGGATGCGGGCCATCCGTTGTCATTAAAATTCGATTTGTGTTAACACTCCCTTCTGTAATGAGTTTAATAATCTCTGAAAGATCAGGTCGTAATGAACTATTTCGAAGGGTTGTCCATAGTCCTAGTCTTAGTCGGTTCAGTGCTTCCTGCGTTGTAATGGCTTCATGGCAAGCACTTACTCCGGATGCTGCAATAGAATTCAATTTCTCATACGAACAGCCTGCATTATGGCCATCCACTACTTTGCCCATTTTCTTCGTAACTTCGACTGTATCGAGTAAAAAAGGATCACCATGATATAATAATGGCCAACGAGTGACTTCCGCGGTCCCTGCAACTTCATCTAATTGGAGAAGTTCTTGTACATCCTTTTGATTAAACCAATCTCTTTCACCTGGATAATCGGCCTGTGAAATTAAGCGAATGAGCCATAGAAAATTACCGGGAAGTTCTTTTAAATCGAAAAGCATTTCCTTAAACCCTTTAGCTCCCATTTTTAAATAAAAAAATAAATTATCATTTACGGTTGTCGTTGTACCAAGGGGCAAGACTTTTTCGGTCTGGCTCACTGGATTATAAAACACCCATGGATGGGCGTGAGGTTCAATAAATCCTGGAGACACAAACATCCCATGGGCATCAATTATCTTTGTTTCAGGGCCAATCGATGCCTCATCTTCCCCTACATAAGCAATGGAATCCTTATAGATTGCTATATTATGACTCAAGAATTCCCCAGAGTACACATTAATCACGGTGCCGCCTTTAATATATACATCAGCAGTCCGAAGCCCTTGGGCCACTTCAATTAATTCATTTCTTGCAGCTTTTAATTTCATTTCAGTTTCTCCTACCCTTAATCATTATGTTTTATATGTTATTGTCGATTGTTAATATAATATATCAATAATGGTGGGAATTTTCAAAAAGTTCAAATAGAATCTTCCTCTAATAGTTAGGTGGATGAACTTGAATGTGTTGAATGTAATTACGCTTCAAGGACCTAATAATAAGGCAGTTTCTTAAAGTTTGCTGTAATAAAGTGATTTCAATATGCTGCCAACGGGTAGAATATTTGAAACTATCAAGTGGGATGGGATTTCAATGTTTATCCGTTTCTTTAAGGTCAATCGATTCAGAATCGGCTAATACAAATCATCTCAATGAGATATCGGAAAAATCGACTGAATATTTTTAAAAAAATAGTGAAAATTGTCAAATAGAAGAATTATAGTTTTCTATTTGACATAATTTTCTGTTATTATTTAATTAATGTAAGGGATTACAGAAAAGGAGGAGAGAGAAAATGATTTCTGAAAAACAAAAAGAAGAATTCATGGAGCCGCAATCCCATGTAGAGGAAATTCAAGCGCATAAACTGCAAAAGCAGTTAGACTATATTTTCAATCATTCGATATTTTATCAAAAGAAATATGCTGAGGCTGGGATTCAAAGAAGCGATATAAAGGAATTATCCGATCTAGCGAAGCTGCCATTTACATATAAGGATGAAATCAGAGAAAGTCAACATACACTTCCTCCGCTAGGGACTCACGCAGTGGTAGGATTAGAGGATATTATTCGTATTCACTCCTCATCAGGAACAACAGGTCGTCCAACCTATGTAGGGATTACAAGACATGATTATGATGTTTGGACTGAAATGCTTGCGCGTGTGTGCTATACACATGGCATTCGAAAAGACAGCATCGTAGTTTTCGCCATGGGTCTTTCCTTTTTTGTCGGCAGTTCCATGAAAGACGGCATTGAAAGATTAGGAGCTACATTTATTCCGGTTGGAACAGGTGCTTCAGATCGCGTCGTTCAAAGTATTACAGACTTCCATGCAGATACATTATATTGTACACCATCCTATGCATCGTATTTAGCTGAATTTGTACGGGAAAATTATAACATGGAACCATCAGAACTAGGTCTTACATTAATGTGTGTCGGTGGTGAACCTGGAGGAGGTCTGCCGGAAGTCCGCAAAAAGATCGAACAGGATTGGGGCTGTAAAGTACTCGAGGCGATGGGAAATGCAGATATGGCTCCGGTAGTATTCAGTGAATGTCCTGAACAAAACGGCATGCATTTCATTGGTTCAGACTATGTCATTTGTGAAATCATCAATCCTGAAACGGGCGAAGTAGTGCCTAAGAGTGATCATATGGAAGGTGAACTCGTCTATACAGCGATCGATCGGGAATGTGTACCGCTTGTCCGTTTCCGAACAAGGGATTTAGTTCAAGTGGATATGACTCCATGTCCATGCGGGAGGAACAGCTTCCGGTTACGCTGCATCGGAAGGACAGATGATATGCTCATTATTCGCGGAGTCAATGTGTTTCCAACAGCCATTAAAGATGTGGTCAATCGTTTTAGACCAAAAACCAGTGGTGAGTTTCAAATCGTGTTGAAGGAAAAGCCACCATTAGCAGAACCGCCTCTTCCCATTAAGATGGAATGCTCAAATCATTTAGCTCAACAAGAAAAAGCCGCCTTGAAAAAGGAAATTGAATCGGTCATACGTGCGAAGTTATTCTTTACTGCTGATGTGCAGTTAGTACCAGAAGGATCCTTGCCGCGCTTTGAAATGAAAGCAAAGTATACAGAGGATTTATATATGAAGGAACAAGTATAGAAGTGAAAACTTAAAACAATGGGTAAGGGGGGGACCGATTTAGTGTTTCACCTAATGAAACACTAAAACGGTCCTTGTTTTTTCTCTAGGTTTCTTTCCTATGCTTCCATTATTTCGTAATGTAATCGAGTTGCAGGTCACTTAAAGGATAGGTCTGACAGAGGAAAACCTGTCCATTCTTTTTTTCCTCCTCTGATAGAGCCTTAGCTGCCCAATCATTTAATTTATACTCCCCTTTGGTTATTCTCATTTTACATATTCCGCAGCCTCCGCCAATACAGCCATGAGGGACTTTGATTCCTTGTATTTTAGCAACCTCAACCACTGACATGGTATCAGGACAATAGAAGCTTTCATTTTTTAAAGTGATTTTAAACATTTCTCTTAACTTCTTTCTATATTTTAAATGTTTGGAACCATGAACCACAACTTGATAGTTAAATCTAGTTTACTATATTTCTATGATAGAGAACCACAGGAAATATTCCGGCTCCATAGGTTGGAAGATAGGGTACTTGTCCTTATGTAGTTAGATTAGTTATTCGTTGGAGAGAGTATCAATCGCTTGAATAGCTAGTTCCAATGATTTGATTCTTCTTTTTAAAAGTGTTCTTTGAGGACTGCCTACTTTTGACTTCGTATAAATCTTCTCAATGGATGGAAATAAACCAGTAAGAATATTACGGGCTTCTGCCAACTCTTCCTGGGTGTATGGATGGGGGATTTGATTCCAAACATTTTCTAACAGAGCTAATCCGATGTAGAGAGCATTGAGGCGTTTCTTGATTAAAGTCGTATTTGCACCTTTCTCAGTCATCTGAGCGAAGGCTTTTTCAGTTTTACTGATAGTCGATTGGAAGGATTTCAGTGACTCTAATTTTTCAATATTTGAAACGTTTTCCATATTAGTGCTGACCTCACTTTTATGAGAATAAACTAGGATAGTTTCCTAAACTTTGTTATAAAAGACGATGTTCCTATTCTAATAAATTGGTAATCATTAGGAAAGCACAGGTACCGTCCCTATGCTGCAAAAAGACCCTGCCAAATAGGCAGAGTCCACATAGATTACATAAAGATATCTAAAATTAATACCACGCCAAGACCCACTACTGAGGATGTGAATAATAGTAATCCCCAAGTCATTAATGTTTCTTTGATTGTTAGATTGAAGTATTCTTTAAATAACCAGAAGGAAGCATCGTTCACGTGGGTAATGGTATTACTGCCGGCAGCTGTTGCTAATACCATTAAAACAGGGTTAACATCAAATGTATCCATTAGAGGGCCAACAATACCTGCAGCTGTAATCGCTGATACAACCCCTTGTCCTGTTGCAATACGAATTAAGGCAGTAATAAACCAAGCCATAATTAATGGTGAGATACTTGTGTTTTGCATCATATCAGCGATGTAATCACCAACACCCGCTTGAATAATGATTTCTTTAAACGCACCGCCAGCACCAACGATAAAGATAATCATAGCGATTCCTTTGATTGCGCCAGATAATGAATCCATGACTTCAGTCATTGAACGTCCAACACGAATCCCGAAAACATAAAAGGCAATCAATACAGCAATTAATAAGCTGACTTCGGCACTTCCTACAAAGTTTAAAATTTGATAGAAAGTCGTATCTTTTTCAATAAACATATTTACGATTGTTGCAACCGTAATTACAATAGCTGGAATTAAAGGTACAATTAAACTTGTCCAGAATCCAGGCATTTCTGCATCTGAAAATTCCTTTGGTTTTTCCATTAATGGTGGAATCGGATGATCTAAATTTTTCATTAATCTTGGGAAAATAATTCCCCCTGCAAGGACAGCAGGAATAAAGACGATAATTCCAACGATATAGACCATACCCATGTCCGCACCATATGCTTCAACTAAAGCAGTCGGACCTGGTTGTGGAGGGAAATAACTATGCGCTAATGTAGTGGCAGCAACCATAGTGATTCCCAATTTTAAATATGGAACCTTTGCTTCAATGGCAATACTAATAACAAGCGGCGCTAAAATAATAAATGCCACTTCATAAAAGACTGAAATTCCGAAGATGGCACCAATGATAATGAGCGCCCACTCTACCTTTTTAACACCGAATTTCTTTAGTAATGTTGATGCAATCCGTTGAGCAGCCCCTGAATCTACCATCAACTTACCGATGATGGCACCAAAACCGATAATAAGTGCTAATTTCCCTAATGTACCACCCAAGCCTGCTTTAACTGTATCCAGTAAAGCTAATGGAGCCATGCCATTTAGAAAACCTACTATAATACCTGAGATGAGTAATGCAATGAAGCTGTTTAACTTCCATTTCATATTCAAGAAAAGAAGTAAAGCAACACCAATGATTACTGAGATAATTGGCATATTCTCAATAATCCAGTTCATAAAAAAAAACCTCCTATTGTTTATTCTAAGTTGACTTGAAGCGTTTTCATTCTAGATGAAAAAAGATATTCTTTGCTAATAGTTAACTATTTCACATGGAATATTTCTTGTTAATTAATAAGTTTAGTGAACTTATTAATTAACAAAATCAAGAATATCATTCCAATATTCCTTCGTCAATATAATTTTGAAAGCGTTAAAAAAATTGACAAATAGATTGTATAGGTGATTGAGGTGCTTCATTCATTGTCATGATTATAGAAATAAGTGAAACTAAACAAAAATCAGGGATATTTCAAAAATCCACCGAGTGGACGGCTGTTTTTATTAAGAGTAGTGTGTTTGCCCATTCGTTCTATAGAAAAATGATGAGTGAATTAAGTCACAGTGATACACTACTTTATTATCTAAATGGACAATGCAATATTGAGAAAAGCATAGTCGAAATCTATCAATCACTTACGAATGACTAGTAAACGAATGGAATATTTTTTAAAGGTTTTGTAGTGAAGAATGTTGATATAGCAGGTTTCATAGGAGCCCACACTTAGTATTTCATGTCCTTGGTTGCTCGCAATGTATGATAATAATAAATTCGAAAATGAAACTACGGCAATGATTAAAGTGAGTGCTAGGCACTCTCCAAATTGGAAGGTACCTGGCGTTCGATTTGTTAAGACTCATAACCATAAGTTGCTAATGATTTCATGCTCTTTAAGTACCTTACCATACGGTAATTTCCTAAAGTTTGCTATAATAGAATTATTTAAATATACTGCCAAAGGGCAGGATGTTCGAAACAATCAGGTGGGATGGGATGTCAATGTTACGTCAGTTTCTACAAGATCAATCGATTCAGAATCAGCCAACGAAAATCATCTATCAATATATTTTTCAAAATGGATTAGTATCTCGGGCTGAAATAATAGAAAAAACAAATTTGAATCGGGGGAAAGTTGCCAGATCTTTGAAAGAACTATTGGAAAAAAATTATATTCAAGTAGAGGGGCTGGGAGATTCAGAAGGAGGGAGGCCGCCTGCCCTTTATCAGGTTAATCCTGTGACTAGCTTTCTTATAGGAATTCAAATCACAAGATGGGAAACAAAAATGGTCCTATACGATTTGTTATTAAATAAAATCGATGAGAAAACGATTATCATGTTGCCGAATCATTCTCCTATGTTCGTAATAGATGAAATAAAGAACACGATTAACAAATTTATGAAGAGCCATCTTATTCAAGTGGAAGACATCCTTGGGATTGGAATTGGAGCCATAGGACCATTGGATAGTGAAAAAGGAACCATCTTGCAATCTGAGCCGTTTTTGCCGATGAGCTGGGGTCAGATTCCTGTTGTCGATCAAATAAAAGAAGAGTTTCCGATTTTTGTCAAATTGGATAATGCCGCTAATACGATCGTCCTGGGTGAGAGCAAGCAATACCCTGCATTTCAAAATATTTTAAATGTCACCGTTGGGTGGACTTTGGGTTCAGGAGCGATTCATAATGGAAAATTACTCAAAATTGAGAGCGGAGATATAGCGGGATACGGCCATATCGTGATTCATATGGATGGGAAGCCGTGTTACTGTGGTAAAAAAGGCTGTATGACAGCCTATTCATCCCTATACGCTATTTTGGAGAGGATCAAAGAGTGTTCTCCTGCGTTCTATCTTGAAAAATTAAAGGGCTTTTCGCCTGTTGATCAAATTAGTCATATTGTAGCTGAGCATGACCAGATGACGAAGGAAGTCATCTTGGATTCGGCCAAATATATCGGGGTGGGTGTGGCCAATCTCGCTACCATTTTTCATTCGGAAATTGTGATTGTAAACGGTCCATTAATTAGTCAATTTCCAGGTTACTACGAGGAAATCATCCAACAGGCATCGTTACATATGAACGACCAGGGAAAGATTCAATTTAGACAAGGGAATTTCCAGCGTGATCCCGGTACTCTTGGTGCAGCCATGTTAGTACTGGACAGCTTTCTAGGTGAATGATGAACGGTAAATATTCAGGATTGTTGCCAATGTAAAAAAATGGCGGTAATCCTTTTTTTGTGTCTTTTTACCCCTTTTTTAAAACAGTAGTTGACAAAATTCTGAAAATTAAATAAATTCTATATAAGACTTTTGCACAATTTGTGCTAAAGTATGTCAGCAGTATTTTTATCCCAAAGCAGTTACCTATGTTGAAAAGGAGAGAGCATCGTGAAAGAGAAAAAATTTAAGTCCAAGCCATCCCTTTCTAAATTGACCGTGTTTGGTACGGCGATGGTTATGGCTTCGGCCATTACATTGAACGGCTATTCAGCCATTGCATCCGATTCCCCAAAAGGTAAGGATGCCGAAAAAAAGCAAAACAAATCGACGGAGAAAAAGAAGGAAGAAACGAAAACCAATGTCGTCTATATTGTTTTGGATGACTCAGGTTACTCAGATTTAGGAAGCTTCGGTTCTGAAATTAAAACCCCGAATATGGATTGGATTGCTGAAAATGGGCTGCGCTATAATAATGCCCACGTAACGCCGCTTTGCTCACCGACACGGGCTGCTTTACTAACAGGAAGAAATACGCATGAAGTTGGGGTAGGAACGGTAACAAATTTCGAATTAGGACCTGATTTTCCTCATAAGCGAGGTGCGATTAAACCGGAAGCGGGTACCATTGCAGAGGTGCTGGGCGAAAATAATTACAACACCTACGCAGTTGGGAAATGGCATCTGGCACCGACAGAGGAAACATCACCGGCAGGACCTTATCATAACTGGCCGATTGAAAAAGGCTTTGATCAATATTATGGCTTTCTTGAAGATTCATCCGATCAATATAAACCGGATTTAACGATTGATAACACGCAGATTCCTTCTCCAACAGATGACAGTTATCATTTTTCAGAAGCGATTGTTGAAAACGCTAACAGGTACATCACCAATCAGGCAAGTGTCTTCCCAGATAAACCATTCTTCGTGTATATGGCCTTTGGAGCCCAGCACTCTCCGCATCAGGTTCCGGAAGAATATATCGATCAGTATAAGGGGGTATATGACAAAGGCTGGGATCACATTAGACAAGAGCGTTTTGAAAGACAGAAGGAATTAGGCATTATTCCCAAAGACGCGGAGTTTGCCCCTAGAAATAATGGGGTCAAAGCGTGGGATGAGCTATCTGAACTAGAAAAGAAGAATTACATTCGACTTCAGGAAACGTATGCGGGCTTTTTAACTCATACGGATGAACAAGTAGGAAAATTACTCGACAATCTGCGCAGAACCAATCAATTAGACCATACGATGATTGTCTTGCTTTCTGATAACGGCGGTAGCGGCGGTGGACAGGCCAATGGGTCTGTGAACCATTCCATCAATTATAATGCACTAGGTGAAACTCTTGAAGAAGTGGATGGATTATACGAGGAGATGGGCAGCCAACGTGCTGGAACGGAGTACCCGGCTGGATGGGGACAAGTAAGCAACACTCCTTTTAGCCAATATAAAAACTCTGCGTTTGCCGGTGGAATGAACACACCATTGATTGTTTACAATCGGCAGATCATTAAAGACCCGGGTTCGATTCGTTCCCAGTATGTATATGTCAGCGATATTACCCCAACCGTCTATGACATTGCAGGTATCACACCTCCGAAAGAAATCGATGGAGTTAAGCAGATGGCGGTTTCCGGTCAAAGCTTCAAAGAGTCATTGACGAATCCAAAGGCGGAAGGTAAAGAGACGCAATATTATGAAGTAACCGGAAACCGCGCGATTTACCATGATGGCTGGAAGGCTTTTACAAGCCATAAAAAAGGTGATTCCTTCGACAATGATCAATGGTTTCTTTATAACGTGAAGGATGATTTCACTGAACAAAATAATCTAGCTGATCAATATCCGAAGAAGTTAAAAGAGCTTCAAAAGCTATGGTGGAAAGAAGCGGAAAAATATCAAGCACTTCCTTTGACAGATACGTTTTTAGAAGGGTTTTTATCCGTTCCTGAAGGTTCGATAAGAGCAGATAAACACTTAGTCTATTATCGTGGAATGGACCGCTTAACAGATTCAGCCGTACCGCCTCTTGTCAATCGATCCTATGAAATCAACATTCCGATTAAGCGGGCAGATGCATCGGAGGATGGAGTTTTGTTAGCACATGGGGGATTAGACAGCGGTTATACCTTCTATATTCAAAACAATAAACTCGTTTACGAGTATCGAATCGGAGAAAGAACACAAGCTTCGATTGTATCCAATATGGATGTACCAGTTGGTGAATCAGTCATTTCCTTGAAATATGATAAAACCGGAAAACATCAAGCAATTGGAACCTTGTATATTAATGATACAAAAGTGGGAGACACGAAAATAGAAAATACGTTACCGCTGAAATTATCCTTTGAAGGCATTGATGTTGGAAAAGATACCAAATATCCAGTGTCTCCGGCATATGCAGATAAAGACGACTTTGAATTCAAAGGTGAATTAGTCAAAGTCGAGTACATTCTCGGGGATGACGCAGAATTAACCGTTCCACGAGCGAACTAATAGCAGTGTAATAGCGGTGTCAGGCACCACAAAAACACAAAATGGTCTCTATTGTCCATCTGTGGTGCCTGACACCGTCCATTTTATATGAGGTGAAAGAATGAATACAACAATTGAAAAAACAAAAACGAACTTTCATATGTTAGCCAAGCCCTCCGGTCCGATCTGTAATTTAGATTGTCATTATTGTTTTTATACCGAAAAGGAATCTTTATTTGAGCCAAAGAGCACGTTTCGAATGTCAGACGAAACGCTTGAACAGTTTATTAAGAATTATATCGCAGCACAGGATGCAGAGGAAATTCCTTTTGTATGGCAGGGCGGCGAACCTGCATTAATGGGACTGAATTTTTATCAAAAAGTAGTAGAATTGCAACAAAAATATGCAAATGGAAAAAGAATTTCCAATTCGCTGCAAACGAATGGAACCTTATTAACAGAGGAATGGTTTCCGTTTCTTGCCGAGAATCAGTTTTTAGTCGGACTGAGCCTGGACGGGCCGGAGGAAATCCATGATACATATCGAGTGGATCGAGGAGGGAAACCAACTTTTCATCGGGTTCTAAAAACGCTGCGGAATCTGCAAAAATATAAGATTTCTTATAATGTTTTAACCTGTGTCACGAATGAATCTTCAAAATACGCACTTGAAATCTATCACTTTTTGAAAAAAGAAGGCGTAGAATTTATTCAGTTTATCCCAATCGTGGAAAGAATAGCAGACGAACAAGCGGCAGCATTAGGATTGCGGCATGCAACACCTTCATCCATCCATGAAGAGGGAGTCCATTTGGCTCCTTGGACCGTGAATCCAGAAAAGTACGGAGACTTCTTAATTACTATTTTCGATGAATGGGTGCGCCAGGATGTCGGAGAAGTGACGGTGATGAATTTTGAAAGCTCATTAGTGGCATGGATGGGACTGCCGGCAACGGTATGCATTTTTGCTGAAACCTGTGGCAAAGCAGCCATTATTGAACATAATGGGGATGTCTATTCCTGTGATCATTTTATGTATCCAGATTATAAACTGGGAAATGTTCAAACACAAACCTTTAAAGAGATGATTGATTCCATTCAACAATCTGAATTTGGCCAAGCAAAAAAGACTTCATTGCCAAAATACTGTCAAACCTGTGAAGTGAAATTTGCATGTAACGGAGAGTGTCCAAAACATCGATTTCTGACTACTCCGGACGGCGAACCGGGTCTAAACTATCTTTGTGCAGGGTACAAAAAGTACTTTACTCACATTCATCGATATATGAAAGGAATGGTGCAACTTCTCGAGCATGGTCTCCCTGCCTCTAAAATAAGTGATCTTATCAACCATCCAATCATCATAAAACAATAGAAGCAGTTGTTCTTTTTCTTATATATTTATTTCACGAAGAAGCAGCGTCCCTACACTATAGTGATTAAAAAGGAAGATCTTTAGATGTTAGAGAATTTAAGTTTCTATGCTTATTTGAATGATGACTCTCTGTCATTCTAAATAGCATTAAAAAGCGTAGTCCTAATAAAGGATTACGCTTTTTATGTTGGATTTATCAAATTAGTGATTTTTGTGGAAGAAATTTGTTTAATGAAACAATTAAGGCATGATTCAATGCGCAATTGGAGTATGCCTTAACTGTTTAGTAATGAGAAAACGCTGGCAAAGGTTCTTACACTTCGTTATTTGATAAAGATGAAGCAGTAGAATCATTTCCCTGCATCCTATCTAAATGAGTTCTAATAACTTCTTTATAACAAAGTCAACGCTGGATTTTCTTACTTCATTTCGGGATTGGTCTGAAAAATGCTTTGTATACGTGTATAGATTATCTTTTATTTTAAAGCCAAAGCAGACCATTCCAACCGGCTTTTGCTTTGTTCCGCCAGCTGGTCCAGCGATGCCAGTTATCCCGACACCTATATCTGAGTCGGATACTTTAGCTGCTCCAATCGCCATTTCCTTCGCCACCTCTTCACTGACTGCTCCAAACTTTTCTAATGTATCAGGATCAACGTGGACCCATTTCATCTTTGCTTCATTTGAGTAGGTGATAAAACTGCTGTTTAACACCTTTGAAGCATTCGGTACATTCACAATTTGAGCACAGACCATGCCACCAGTACAAGATTCAGCAAAAGAAATATGGTATTCCTTCGTCATAAGCAGATTTACAAGTTTTTCTTCTATCGTCACAGTTTCCGCCTCCTAAATGTCAGTGCTATACCGGAAGTCCATTATCTTGGTTAAAGAGGAAGCACTGGACTTCAGTGATACTTCAATTATACGCCAAGCAGTCACCGCAGAGTAGAAACAAGGAATCGTTCTTCTGTAGAAAAGGATACTTGATGTAGTAAAGGATTACGCTTTTTTTGATATTGAATTCATCAAATTAGTGATTTTGTGGAGGGAATTTCTTTGACACTATACAGTTGAACTGTATATAATAAAACTATACAGTTAGACTGTATAAAGCTAGACTGAATATTTGTTGTAAATCGGAGGAACTTATGAATCGAGATAAACATTTGCCATTAACAGAAACGACGTATTATATTCTTTTATCATTAATGGAACCCGCACACGGATACCTGATTATGCAAAAAGTGGAGGAATTAAGTAATAGGCAAGTAAAAATAGCGGCAGGCACACTTTATGGGGCGATTGAGAATTTGCTGAAGCAGCAATTAATACAATCAGTGAAGAGCGAGGATAAGCGGCGAAAAACATATGTCATTACAGAAAAAGGTAAAGAGGTGCTGCAGTTAGATTTTTCTCGAATGCAGCATATGATTCATATAACGAAAGACCTATTAAACTCATAAGGTAAGGGGGATGTAGATGAGAAAATTTAAATTCTTTATTAACTTTGAGAAAGAGGAAAAATGGTTACATGAGATGGCTAAACAAGGTTATCAGTTAGAGGATAAATCGTTTGGCTATAAATTCCTTAGTGCTGAGCCGGAAGATACGACAATCAAAGTGGATTACCGAGTATTTAAGAAACAGGAAGATTTTATTGATTATTGTACGTTATTTGAAGACAGCGGCTGGAAGCATATTTCCGGTAAAAAGAGCTCAGGAGCGCAATATTTTAAAAAAGTGGATGAAAACAGTGAGGAGGATATCTTCTCTGACAACATCTCAAAAGCCGGCAAATATAAAAGGCTATCGTCCATGTTTGTCCAAATGGCTTTTACCTTTTTACCGTTATTAGTTGCCTTAATGACAACGGATGTTATTGATTTGGCGGCTATTGTAAATCCAAAGCTTTTATATTTAACGCCAGGATTATGGGAAAAGACAGGAATATCATTTTGGATGGCCTTTCTATTTGAAACACCTTTTGCCCTGTTCAGAGGTATCATGTGGGCTTTTATTCCCGTGATGATGACCTTATATCTAATCTATAGTGTGAAAGCGAATATCCTTTATCAAAAGAGCAAAAAAGCATGATAGGTTCTCTAACATTCAGGTGAATAAAGGCATCATCCAACTAGGATGGTGCTTTTATTCTATTTATAAGCTGAATTTAAGTGTAAATTAAGAATGATTTAAGATTTAAAATATATACTATTTTTGTAAAAAGGTAGGAAAATAGAATCTGTATTTAAAGGAATTTGCACTATAACCACGAATATTATTATAGAAATAAAATAAAAAGAGGGGATTTTACTTGATCATTTTTGGGGTTTTAGTGCTTATATTTTTAATCGGGGTTTATCCGTTCCTGGATAAAAAATACACGACAAAGTTGGAAGCAACATTAGCGGAAGCAGACCGAATCACTTATTTTAAATATGTCATCTATTCGGAATGGGCGATTACTTTTCTCATCCTGGCAGTTGTGTATCTGACCTCCGCAAATATGGCGCAACTGGGGTTGAAGCTGCCTTCTGAGAATTCTGTTCAATTTTTGGGAATGCTATCGGGTTTTTTAGTTGGCGTGCTAGTGGTTATGTTTGTCTTATCGCGGATTCCCTATTACCAAAAGTATCAAAAAATGCAAACGAACAATGTGTCTTATTTGCTACCTACAGGAAAGCTCGATAAGCGATATGCTATATTTACAGCGATAACAGCTGGAATATGTGAGGAAATCATCTACAGAGGATTTTTGCTTCATTTTCTGTCGCTTTCACCTTTTTCGCTCGAAGGAAATGTATTACTTATTACAGGTGCTGTTATTTTTGGAATCGCACATTATTATCAAGGATGGAAAGGTGTCGTATTAACCAGCCTAGTCGGTTTCGCGTTATCAAGAGTATATTTCGAAACCGGCAGTTTGGTTTTTCCAATCCTTCTTCATATCTTGATAGATTTACGGTTCATGCTGTTTGTGAAAAAAGAGTAGGTACATAGATTTAATATATTTAAAGAAGAAGGTCGATCCTAATGAATCTTCCGAAAAAAAATTCAAAAAACCTGACAATCCTCTTTTTTACCGGATATGTACTGTTAATGGTCTCCATGATTGCAGGTGTCACATTGGTTGATTTACCTAATATAAATGAAGGGAATACTGTAGAAAAAGTGAATCCTACATTTGAAGAAGCTTTAGCAGCATATGAACAACAGCAAGCAGAGAAGAAGGCTGAGCAAGAGGAAAGAAAGTGGAAGGTGTCAAACGAATTTGTCATGATCGCTGTAACAATAGGGGCCGTTCTTGATGTCATCATTATCGTCATCTGGGCAAAGACTCAAAATAGAAAGTTAAAAGAAGCAAAAGAAACAAATAAAAGAAAATGGCTGTATTCGAAAGTTTTTTGGAATATCGTAGCCTTAGGCGTAATCCAGCCAAAAGAAAAGCAATTAGTGATTAACTGGTATAACCTGATTGGTGTAACTATCCTCATTCATCTATTCTTTTATTTTTTATTTATGAATTAGCAAAAACACTCGTGACTTCAATCATGAGTGTTTTTGACTTTGTCTAAAGATTGTTCTTTTATAAGATAAGGAATGATTGGATATCAGTCACAGTTGGACAGCTGCTGATGATGTCAGGAAATAACTCCTCTTCTCACCAACTCTGCAACGGCTTGTGTGCGGTTTTGAACGCCTAATTTTTTTATGACTGATTTTACATATTGTTTGATGGTTGTTTCGCTGATTCCCAAAATATCCACTAACTGCTTAATTACCCCGCCCTTTGCAAGTTCTTCCATCACTTCTAGCTCCCTTTTACTCAGACCATGTGTACTGTCTATTTTGCTTGTTAGTTTAAAAAGTTTACCGGATAAATTCCCAAATCGTGTGAAGTCAGACAGCAAATCCTGATGAAACATAACTTCCTCATCAAATTCATTACTGCATATGTAGCCAATTACGGTAGAGCCCGTGCAGATGGGGACGACTAAAACCGAATATAAGGAGTCTGAATTCGGGATATACTTGCTGCCTAATTGCGTTAGATAATCCTGCGAAGGGATATATTTGGCCTGGTACTCATGGATAGCCGAAAAGATCCCAGGCAGCGAGCGAACATCATCGCGAATCGAAAAAATATAATTGATACCCGTGGAGTCGATAGAGACGATTCCTTCAGCAAGATGTCCTAAAGGAGAATACCGAAATAACAAAGCGTTTTTGACAGGAAATAGTTCTACATAAATTTGTAGAAGCTGGATAATTCTTTCTTCGCTTGAAGTTATGTCAGCAAGCTGATCAAGCCCTTGCTGCATCATCGTATGGTTTAACTTTGATGGCAACGATTTCAACTCCTTGTCCAAAAATATCATATACGTGGATGAAAAACTCCTTACTTTTAAAAAGGGGTGCAGTCAAACAAAACAATTCCTACCTTTTAGGTTATTCGTAGCCGGTAAAATAGCCTTTTATGAGGTATAGGTTTATTTTACAGGAGGATTTATAATTTGTATATATTTGAATAATAACAATATTCAAAATTTTTAAAAAGAAAGGGTGAGTCTTACAGGGTTAGCGAATCTTAAGGCCACCAAAACTTCTATAAGAATGACAAAAGGTCGAACAGAATTCGGTCATAAACAAAGCGGAACCGGCGTAATCGAAATGGTTGATAAGCGGCAGTGAAAAATGAATACCGTTTGAAGCATGGCAATGAAAATGAGATTAGAGGAGGAAATGAACATGACTTCTACTAAAAAGCAGCTTCCATTAGAGCAGATTACTGATTTTGATGCCGTTGTAATCGGAGCGGGATTTTCGGGGTTGTATATGCTGCATCGTTTACGTGAGGACGGATTCTCTGCCCGTGTGTATGAGAAAGGTGATGGTGTAGGGGGCGCATGGTATTGGAGCCGATATCCAGGAGCACGCTGTGATTCTGAAAGTATCTATTATAATTATACCTTTTCAGAAGAGCTCTATAAAGAATGGACATGGACTTCCAGATATCCTGAACAGCCGGAAATCCTGCGTTATCTTAACTTCGTAGCTGATAAACTAGACCTGAGGCGCGACATTCAGTTTAACACTGAAATTACAGGTGCCCACTATCATGAGGAATACAATAAATGGCGAATTTATTTTAAAGATGGCAGCAGTGTAACAGCTAAGTATTTGATTACAGGAATGGGCTGTATCTCTGTTAATGCCACGAATATACCAAACATTAAAGGGATAGAAAATTTCGAAGGTGATTGGTATCATACCGGGTTTTGGCCGCATGAAGGGGTCAATCTAAAAGGCAAGCGTGTCGGTGTCATCGGAAATGGCTCTAGCGGGGTTCAAACAATACCGGTCGTTGCCGAGGAGGCAGGACATTTATACGTTTTTCAACGGACACCGCAATATACAACACCTGCGAGGAATCATCCTTATGATCCTGAATATATCAAACAAGCGAAAGAAAATTATCATGAAATGAGGAAGCTGGTGCATGAATCGATGGCGGGTATCCCTCTGCAATTTGGTGAAGGTTCTGCGCTTGAGGATTCTCCGGAAAGACGCCAGAACGTATACGAGACAGCCTGGCAGAATGGTGGAGTAATCTCCTACGTTTATCGTGATTTGATGTCGGACGAGGAAGCGAATGAAACCGTTAATGAATTTATTCGCTCCAAAATCCGTGAAACAGTCAAACATCCTGAGGTGGCGGAGAAGCTGATGCCAACGTATTTCTATGGCACGAAACGCCCGGTCATAGACACAAATTATTATGAGACCTTTAACCGTGACAATGTGACTCTCATCGATGTGAAAAAGGCTCCAATCGAAGAGATTACAGCGAAGGGCGTTCGAACAGCCGACGGAGAAGAATATGAGCTGGATATCCTTATTTTTGCAACGGGCTACGACGGCATGACAGGTCCGTTGTTTAGGCTAGATCTCCGTGGTAAAGACGGTGTTCTTTTAAAAGATAAATGGGATAACGGGGCACAGGTAAGGACGCATCATGGACTTGCTGCTTCAGGGTTCCCGAATATGTTTATGATTACCGGTCCGCAAAGTCCTTCTGTTGCAGGAAACATGCCGATAGCCATTGAGCAGCATGTGGAATGGGTTTCCGATTGTCTAAATTATCTGCGTGAGCATGATATCAAAACGATTGAAGCAAATGTGGATGCCGAGGAGAATTGGAGCCAGCATTGTAAAGAGGTGGTGGAACAAACACTTTATATGAAGGTTGATTCCTGGTACACCGGTTCGAATATTGAAGGCAAACCGCGCAGCTTTAATATCTATCTTGGCGGTTATGGTCCATATAATCAAATGATTAAGGACATGGCAGCAAAGGGCTATAAAGGATTTACGTTACGTTCCTATTCCGAGAACATGGCAATAGAAGAACAATCGATTTGAAAATTAAATGATAAAAGGAGTGTTTGAACGATGGACTTTATGAAAAGAGTAAATCCTGAATTAAGAGAAATGCTGACGATTTTTCCTCCGCTTAATCTTCCAGCCGGGTTAGAAGCAGCAAGGCAGGCGCCGGCTATTCCGGTGCCGGAGTCGGTCCATGTGCGTAACTCTATTCGATACATTGAAGGTGGAGATGGACAAGACATGCTTGTGAAGCTGTATGAACCAGCCAAGCAAGATGGTTCGAAACTTCCTGCCGTGCTTTGGATTCATGGCGGCGGTTATGTCATCGGACATCCGGATGGGGATGATGGTCTGTGCCAGACATTTGTGGAAGAAGCAAATTGTGTCGTTGTTTCGGTTGATTACCGCCTAGCTCCTGAGCATCGGTATCCGGCAGCGATTGAAGATTGCTACTCGGCCTTAGTCTGGATGACAAATGCCGCGGAGGAATTGAATATCGATTTATCGCGTGTTGCGATTGCTGGTATGAGCGCAGGGGGAGGATTAACAGCTGCTTTAGCACTGTTGGCCCGTGATCGTAAAGGTCCAGAAATTGCCTTCCAAATGCCGCTGTATCCAATGATTGATGACCGAAACGAGACGCCTTCCACCTATGAAATCACCGACGAACGAGCTATTTGGAATCGGGGCAATAATTTGGCTGCATGGCAAATGTATTTGGGAGATCATGCGAACGGAGACATTTCGCCGTATGCCGCACCGGCTCGTGCGAAAAATCTTGCCAACCTTCCGCCAACTTATACTTGCGTAGGGCAGCTGGACCCATTCCGCGACGAAACCCTCCAGTATGTTACACGCTTGATGCAGGCTGGGGTTCCGGTAGAATTTCATATTCATCCTGGCGGCTACCATGCGTTTGAATTCCTTAACCCAACATCTGAAATAGGACAGCGGACAACAAATGAGTATGTTCAAGCACTAAGCCGAGCTTTAAGTCCGCAATCAGTAAACGCTAGATAAAAGGGTATGTAAGAGTAAGCGGAAAAAATACATTTGGATAGTATGAAAGAGAGCGTTATAGAATGTTTTATTAACATATATATAACGCTCTCCTTTTTCTTTCTACTATTAGAAAATAAAAGTTTTAATGTAAAATCGGAGGCTTTGCTTCGCTCGGAGTATTCTTTAGCGAAAAATGCAATTCGTTCCTTTTATTTACGGAAGCATAAAAAATCTCATTAATATTGTGAATTCCATGTTTTTTCAGTTCGGTGTACAGCCAGGTTTCAGTTAACTGCAAATCCTTTAAAATATCTTGATATAACTTTCCTTCAATTATAACGGGATATGTAAGACCTTCTGATTTTTTCACAAGTCCTGCATCCTCCATTGTTACAGCTGATTTTTGCGGTTTCTTATAAACAGATAATTGCCCATTTGCTTCAATAATGGCTATTTCCACATCCGAGATATCAAATACTTCTTTTTCACGCAGCATTTGCAGCACGTTATCAATGGAATAGCGGATTTTTCTTAAATTCTCAACAAGAAACGTCCCATTTTGGATGACAATAGTCGGTTCAAAGGTAATCCACTTGCCAAACCTTCTTTTCCGAATGGATAGCTTCGTGATGGCAATTTGTAATGCGCCAAGACCAATAATGGTGACGGCTGTATGAAAGTGGCGAATCTCTGGATCCGATAAATCTGCTCCAACTACAGCTCCTAAGGAGATAATGATGAGGAAATCAAATACGGGTAATTCTCCAATTGAACGCTTCCCCATAACTAACGTAATAACAAGAAGTAGCGGGAGTATCGTGATAATTCTTCCATAGACGAGTAATGCATCTTTAAGCAAATCCATTATTTCCATCGTTTCAGACCTTTCGATTGTGAATCATTTATCTATTCATTAGTCTCTATTGCTAAACTTATAATTATTCAGCATTGAAAGAGAAACAAGGGAACGTTTCTTTACGCATTTAACATGCGATTGGTTTTATCACTTTAGATTTTCTCCGTCGTAAGTGAACTATTTATCCTATTAACGGCCTCTTTTTTTCTTCCGCCAAGGTTTTAAAAATGAAATGATGAATATGAAAGTTGTGACGAGCACCTGGAAGTAAACCGCATATTGTCTTATTTCATGATTCCGAATGAAAATAGGATTGTTTAACGCCATTTCTTTTTGGGTCTCTAATAGTTCCATATTTGCTACCATTAGTTCGTCTACAATAAAAATCCCAACAATCGTTTGAATCATATAGAGAACAAATTTTACGCCAACCCATCTATGCTTGAAAAAGCCCCAATTGGTAAAAAATCCGTATGTTAAACCTACTAGTAAAGTTCCAATAGCACCCCATTTGACAATATGATCACTGATTATAATAAGGTTTTTGTAACCAAGATAGGACTCATCATATTTTGTTAAATCAATATGAAGATTTAAAGCTATAGAACTTAAAATTCCTCCAAAAAATAATACAACTAGAAAAACGTGGATGATTTTCAACCACTTCATCCCATTAGATCCTATTTTTTTCACTTTGTATCCCCCCAAGTTGAATTGTCGTTTTTCATTATAATAGAGGGAAAATAATAGAATAATGAGCTGCGGTCTTAATTCTGTCTACTCCCATGGTCCTAGTTTAGAAGAATTCTGTCTTCTGATTATAAAATGTCATAAACAGTGCAAAGGAGCCTTGCATATAGTGAATACAGAATAAATATGTAAGGTGTGGAATAAATGATTACGGCCAACATTGGAAGTCAAACGTTTAGATTCCCAGAAACCCTTGAAGAATATTTTCAACCATTCCGTTCACATGTCATTGGAATGAACCAAGAATTTGATTCACCTTATGGAAGAAAGAAAATCATTTATGCCGACTGGACAGCAAGTGGGCGATTATATCAGCCCATTGAGGATAAGATAATTAGAGATTTTGGACCTTTCATGGCGAATACCCATACAGAATCGAATATTACTAGTGCCATGATGACTGGGCTATATAAGCAGTCAAAAAAAATCATTAAGGAACACGTGAATGCTGATTCTTATGATGTCGTCATCCTCGATGGTTTTGGGATGACCTCAGTGGTCAATAAACTGCAACGAATCTTAGGGCTGAGAGTGCCAGAGATGTGGAGAAACCAGCTGCAGCTTCCAGAAAGGGAAAGACCGGTTATTTTCATGACGTCGATGGAACACCATTCCAATCAAACGTCTTGGCTCGAAACACTTGGGGAAGTTAGATTGGTGAACTTGGATAGGGAAGGAAGGGTGGACTTATCTCATTTAGAACAACTGCTTCATGATTATAAGAATCGCCGGCTGAAAATAGGGTCCTTTACGGCCTGTTCAAATGTAACAGGCATTCAAACGCCTTATCATCAGCTTGCCAAGCTGATGCATCAGTATGGAGGACTTTGTTTTGTTGATTTTGCCGCATCCGCACCATATGTCGAAATCAATATGCATCCACAAGATTCTCTTGAGAAACTTGATGCAATCTTTTTTTCTCCGCATAAGTTTTTAGGAGGGCCAGGAACAAGCGGCGTATTAGTCTTTGATTCGAGAATGTATAAGAATAAAGTCCCTGACCATCCCGGCGGTGGAACGGTGTTATGGACTGATCCTTGGGGAAAACATCAGTATTTTGATAACATAGAGATGCGGGAAGATGGCGGTACTCCTGGAATTCTCCAATCCATTCGGACAGCACTTTGTTTGAATTTGAAAAGTAAAATGGGAATCAATCAGATATTAAAAAGAGAAAAAGAACAGCTTCGTCTTTTATTTTCCCATTTGGAAAAGATTCCAGAGGTCCGCATATTAGCTGGAAACATTAAAAATCGAATCGGTATCGTTTCTTTTTATGTTGAAACCATACATTATAATTTACTCGTTCGTCTTTTAAACGACAGGTATGGGATTCAGGTAAGAGGAGGCTGTTCATGTGCTGGAACGTATGGCCATTATCTCTTAAATATCGATCAAACAACATCAAAACAAATTACTGAAAAAATCTCGCATGGAGATCTGTCTGAGAAACCTGGCTGGGTCCGATTTTCACTGCATCCCATTATGACAGATGAAGAAATCCTAACGTTTATTCAGGCGATCAGAGAAATTATAAAGAACAAGGATGAGTGGAAAAAGGACTATGTTTATGATCCAGCCAGTAATGATTATTTTTATGTCCACCATCTTCGTGAAGATATGTCGTCATTTTTCCGATTTCATTAATTCGAGAAACCCGTGCTTTACTTCAAATGGAGTAGAGCTTTTTTGTGGTTTTATAATGATTTAAAATTTTCAAAATATTGACTTAATTAATTAGATATGCTAATATGCAAATAGTCAGCATACTGATTATTTTAAGTGAAATAAAACATTAGCCGCATCACATACGATAACGAATGAATAAGATAGGAGTCATTTTTATGTTTGAGCTAAACGATAGCTTATCTTTCTTACTTTCCAAGTGTAACCAAAAAGCTTTTGCTCTTTCCCAGGAGAGATTATCAGAATTTACTCTAACACCGGAACAAGCCGTTGCACTTACGTATTTATTTAAGAAAGATGGAATTAACCAGCTGCAATTAGGTGAAATGATCCAAAAAGATCGGACCACCATAAGCGGAATTGTAAATAAACTTGAAAATCAAGGTTATGTAAGAAAAGGCATTAATCCATCTGACAAACGATCAAGTTCAATCTATGTAACAGAGAAAGCATTTGCTATTAAAGATGCCTTGCTGGAGCAAGCGGTGGAGGTAAATGAATTTTTAAGTAAAGATTTAACGAACGAGGAGAAAGAATTTTTAATTGCCACTCTTAAAAAATTAAGAAATAGTAATTAAAAATTTTTTACATATAAAAGGATAAGTATTTTATCCTCTATTAGTCAGTATACTGACTAATTGTTTTGCAAGCGATATCATCGATAGGAATGGGGGTGGCTTTTTAAAGGTTTATTAGAATGGCAAGGAAAATAAAAAGGAGGAATGAGAATCATGACAAGTGTATTTGATAGTCCTAATAAATTACTTTTTGGAGTGGAGTCTTCTAAAAATGTTGGTGAAAAGCTAAAAGAATTGGGCGTGACAAAGGTTCTTTTTATCTATGATAAGGGGATAAAGTCTGCAGGTATTGTCGATAAAATCGCCGAGTTTGTTACTGCAAGTGGTATTGAAATTGTAACTTACGATAAGGTAGAACCGAATCCGCCCGATTACTCAGTAAATGAGGCTGCAGAACTGGGGTTACGAGAGCAAGTGAATGGCATCCTAGCGATAGGAGGGGGAAGTTCGTTAGATACAGGAAAAGGAGTAAGAATCCTATTATCTTATCCGGGTCCTATCAGCAATTATTATGCAAAACTAGATTCTGCTCCTTTAGATGAGAAAATAATGAAGCCGCTTATTGTGCTGCCAACGACAGCAGGTACAGGCAGTGAAGCGACACCTGGAGGGGTTATAACTGACAGTCTAACTCATATAAAGAGACCGATTATCTGTGGAGTAAGTTTGGGTATCATTGATCCGACTCTTCACGTCAATCTTCCACCTGCTATTACTGCAGCAACAGGATTTGATACGTTGTGCCATGCCGTTGAGGCAGTAACGTCTAAACGTAGTAACAGAATTAGTGATGTGCTGGGGTTCGAGGCTATCACACTTGTTGGAAAACATTTACGTACGGCTGTAAAAGATGGGGCTAACCTCGAAGCCCGTGAAGGCATGGCTTTGGCAGCGACTCTTGCAGGCATGTCACTTCGAGGACCTTTTGGCGGAATCCCTCACGATTTAGGTTCGCCTCTTAGCAGTGTCTATTCCATCCCACACGGTAACGCAGTGTCCTTACTATTAGCGGAAGCCCTTTCTTTTATCGCAGAGGCTGCACCAGATAAAGTGAGAGTAGTAGCAGAAGCTTTAGGAGCAAGAATTCCTGCTGAAGCATCATCAGAAGAAATAGGAAACATTGCGAGCGATACAGTCAGAGCTTTATATAGAGATGTTGATATGCCGTCTATGAAATCATATATACCAAACAAGGAAGAGATGTTAGCAAATATAGATAAATTCTATAAACCTTCCGTATTTTCACCTAGACCTTTGGAAAAGGAAGATGCCATTAAGATTCTATCTAACTCCTATGATAAAAGCTATGAAAAGCAACCTGAAAGAATTTGATGGTGGTTGTTTCGTTTTTTTGTTATTTATGAATATTTAGAAAATAATTAAGAGGAGAGATGAAAAGATTGAGTATAAATCAAGTGAATGTCCATCAAATAGATCTATGGATTAATCATGAAGATGTGAAAACAGATCAATATATAGAAGTTGTTGATCCTGGAAGGTTAACGGATAGGGTTGGGACCATAGCTCAAGGAAGATCCCATCACGTTGATCAGGCAGTTAAAGCGGCACATCAAGCCTTTCTTTCTTGGAGGGATACGCCCCTTGAACAAAGAATCCAGCTGCTTTTAGATGCAGCAGATATTCTTCAAAAAAACAGTAACGAATATGCAACTTTACTAACGAGAGAAACCGGTATGCTTTTATCTGCATGTACAAGAGATATCATGGCATCCACCATGTCCATTCGTGAAACGGTAAAACTTGCGCAGGAGTTTTTCGAACCTCAATATGCTGAAGATGAACACACACGTATCCAGATTGAAAAGGTTCCACTTGGAGTCGTAGCTGCGATTACACCTTGGAATGTACCAATGGGAATTGCGATGGGTAAAGTCGCTCCCATTTTAATAACGGGAAATACCGTTGTATTAAAACCATCCCCTAACGCGTCACTGGCTGTTTCGCTTGCTTTTAGAGAGATATCAAAAATATTTCCGCCAGGTGTCATCAACATTGTTCATGGAGATAGTGAGGTTGGCGAAGCTTTAACTTCACACCCGCTTGTACGAAAAATTACGTTGACTGGCGGAGAAAGAACGGCCATTAGCATTATGAAATCCGCTGCGGACTCGTTAAAACGAGTGCACTTTGAATTAGGTGGGAATGATCCTGCTATTATTTTAGATGATGCCAATCTAGAAGAGGCTTTACAACAAATTTCAGATTTAACTTTTAGGCGTTCTGGACAAGTATGTGTAGCAACAAAGAGAATCTATCTTCCAGAAAAATTATACGAGGATGCATGTGAGATTTTTATGAGTTATGTCAATCAATATAAAATTGGTCATGGCTTAAATCCAGATGCTACATTCGGGCCGGTTAATAATCAACACCAATATCGGTATGTGAAATCTCTCATTGAAAAGGCAAGGCAATACGCTCGAGTCACTGAATTGGGTACGAAACTTGAGCCGGATAACTGGAATAATGGCTATTACATCCATCCGACGGTTGTCACGCATGTGAAGAATCATCAAGAGATTGTCCAATGTGAACAGTTTGGACCAGTGGTTCCGCTTGTTTCATATCAAAACGAAGAAGAAGTGCTTCGAATGGTTAACGATACAGAATATGGTCTAGGCTCTTCTGTTTGGACATCCGATTATGAGAGAGGCCTTTCCATTGCCAAGAAAATAGAAGCTGGCTGCACAGGGATTAATGGAAGTATTGATTCTCTTCTTGGAATGAACTTGGTTCCTTTTGGCGGGGTAAAAAGAAGCGGAATTGGCTGGGAAAGAGGCATGACTGGCTTAAACGAATATGTGAACTACCATAGCATTACGTACCATAAAAGCAGAATATGATTAAGGTCTAATCAAGAATGGATGACGCAGAAGATTATTTTTAAAGTTTTAATAAAAAAAATTAATTACTTAAATAAAGGTTATGACAAAAAAAATTTCCATATCCTATCGACAGCTCAACAAGTATTGAGGAGGAGTAAATAATGCGTGCCCTACTATTAGAAGAAACCGGGAAACCAATGGAGGTAAAGGAGGTTTCCGATCCAACCCTTACACCAGATGGAGTCATCATCAAAGTGATGGCGAATGGAATTTGTCGCAGTGATTGGCATATCTGGGCAGGAGATGCAAATGTGGTGAAGGAATTCCCCCATGTCTTAGGTCATGAATTTACAGGAACCGTGGAGGAAGTTGGAAACAATGTAAAGAAGTTTCAAAAGGGTGACAAAGTCATTGTTCCTGTCGCTCAGAGTGATAATACGTGTCCGCATTGTCTAGGAGGCCATCATAATCTATGTGATAACCGTGTGATTCCAGGAATCAACTATTGGGGAGGATACAGCCAGTATGTTCATGTTCCGAATGCCGACGGAAATCTCGTTACCTTACCAGAAACCATGGATTTTGTATCAGCTGCCTCGTTAGGCTGTCGTTTTGTCACCGCTTACCATGGGATGGTTGATCAAGTAAAGGTTCAGGCCGGTGAATGGGTCGTAATACATGGCTGCGGTGGTGTAGGTTTATCAGCTATCCAACTTGCAAGCTCTCTTGGTGCAAAAGTAATTGCAGTGGACATTGGAGAGGACAAATTAGAGATAGCCAAACAATTAGGAGCGCATATAACGGTAAATGGCACACAAAATGATTCGGTTGAGGCCGTTCGTGAAATTACGAAAGGTGGAGCTGATGTATCTGTCGATGCATTAGGAATTTCCGACACTTGTCAAAATGCCATTTTAGGTCTAGGAAAGCGCGGCCGTCATCTGCAAATCGGGTTAACTACCAAAAAGGAAAAGGGATATATTTCTCTTCCGATTGATATGATTGTTGCTAAAGAGATTCAACTGATTGGAAGCTCAGGTATGCCAACATCACGTTATTCAGCGATGTTCAATCTAATAGAAAGCGTTCACATTGATCCTAGTAAATTAGTAACGGAGCGGGTGTCTTTAGAAGAGGCATACGGTGTCATCGCTGGAATGAGTGAGTATTCGAATGTAGGAATTTCAGTGGTTGACCGTTTTTAATGCAGCGTTTCTTACCAGTGCCATTGGTTGGGAATAGGGTGATTGGAGTTAAGCGAGTTGATATATTTCATAAAAATTGAACCATCTCTGAAAATCTAAATGATTAAACTTCTTATGACCTTTTTAGAGGATGATTAAGTAGAAATTAAATAAAAGGTGAAATTTATTTTAAACAGGTGTTTCGAAAGGTTTCTATCTACTACTATCATTCTAAAAAACTTTAAGATAGGATTTTTCGTCACTAATTAGGAGAGGTAAAGGGATGGAGAAATTAAACTCAAAAATAACCAAAAAAGCATGGGTCATGATTTTATTATTATTTTTTATGATCGGTATTAGTAATGTAGAAAAAGCGATGATTGGCTTTGCTTCCGTACCGATTATGGATGAATTAGGGCTATCACCAACTCAATGGGGATTGATTGGCAGTGCCTTCTATTGGTTGTTTGCTGTTTCCGCTATTCTTGGTGGAACGATAGCAGACAAGTTCGGAACCAAGCATGTGATTACGATTATGGTTATCTTATGGGCAGTCGTTCAATTTTCAACTTTGTTTATTTACAGTCTGCCTATTCTATTACTCACACGAGTGATTCTTGGTTTAGCAGAAGGTCCATCATATGCATTAGCCATGACAGCTGCGTCTAAATGGCTTCCTAGAGAAAAAACAGGTACAGGCCTTTCTCTTGTTTCCATTGGTGCACCTGTATTATTATCTATTTCAGCACCCATTTGTGTTTTCCTCATTTCTGATTTTGGTTGGCGTTCCTCCTTTTTGGCAGCAGGGGTTGTTACATTAATTTGGTTAGTGTTTTGGGTATTCTTTGGCAAAGAAAAACCAGATAGGGTTGAAGCAAAACAGGATCATCAAGTGATTTCGACTACGACGAAAGAAAGTTTTCTTCCTGTCTTTTTGTCTAAAAACTTCTTAATTGTCATTTTTAGCGGGTTTACTGCCTATTGGTCCATGTCTGTTTTCATGTCCTGGACGCCTAATTATTTTGTAACCGTTTTAGAATTAGGTAATGCGGGCATGTCATTAGCCGTAACAGCGCCAGCTTTATTAACCATTGCATCACAATTGTTTTTTTCCATGTTTTCCGATCGATTATATCGTAAAACGGGAAGTATGATTCAATCGAGAGTCTTTGTAATGGGACCAGTTGTATTAACAGGGGGAATTTTTTATCTATTAGGCAGTTTGACTTCTTCATCTACTTTAGCTGTTACATTTCTATCATTAGGTTTAACGATGGGAGCCGTCATCTTGGTATTAGGTCCAACTATTCTTGTGGAAATTATTCAGCCCCAACATTTAGGAAAAGCGCAAGGGATTTTTGTAGCCGTTGGTTCAATCGGTGGGATGGTTGGTCCTTATGTAACAGGTATTCTTATCGAACGTGCTTCAACGATGGCAACAGGCTTTCACTACGCATTCTATTTAATGGCACTGATTTTAGGAATCTGTGGTGTTCTAATATGGACGGGCATTCGTTCTAAAAAAGAGAAGGTTGAATTGGAAGCGATAACAAACCTGAATGGATAAAATCATAAAGCATGAGCTATCTACACAGAGGCTTTCTTTCTTGCGAATAAGAATATAAAGGATCTTCTAATCGAAGATCCTTTATAACGTTAATGTATCGTTTGCTTTCTATATTTATTGCATTATTTAGTCAGTGACATTTGAATAGTACCGGTAGAAACACCTATTTTCCTTATAGCTTCTTGCGCAGGTAAATCGCCGGGTGGATTGTCATTATAGTAACTATCCAATCGATCAATAAAATAATACTCTTCCACAATGACGGAATACCCTGCGGCCTTTAACTTCTCCAGTTCTGTTGTAACGAACCAGTACTTCTGGTTCTTATCCAATTCATTCCAGTGTTCCGCATAGGATTTCTCGTTTACTTCTGGCGATTTGTTACATCCCACTGAAGTGAAAATAAAAAACACAGTTAATAAAGATAAAAACAGTTTTCTAGTCATGAGTCTCCTTTTGTAAAACATTCTTTCATTTCTGCTCCTTACATACTTGACCGTTTGGAGTTCTAGTTATCTACTTTCACGCGCGTATATCATATTAGTAAAATATCACCGATAAATAAGAAAAACATCAGGCAATAGGCTCAAGTTCATATCATTGATGTTTAATCTCTATTCTACTATAGTAAGGAAGGGAAAGGAAGGAAATATTTGGTTTATAAGGGCTGTCATACTAGGTAGCGCTTATAATCAACATCGTCCTAGTAGTTGGATAAACGGTAAATGAGATATCTAATTAGATGATACATAATGGAGGGAATAGAATTGCCACACTTAGTGATTCGCGGAGTATCGATTGAAGAGATGAAAAGAATCAGCAAGCCATTAGTCGGAGAGCTTGCTGAAATTTGTGAATGCGGAACAGATAATTTCACGTTTGAGGTGCCACATTCTACTTTTGTATTTGACGGTGAAGAAATTCCATCTTTCCCGCTCATTGAGGTAAAATGGTTTGAACGCGGGCAAGAGACTCGTGATCGATTTGCCCAGTCTGTTACCAAACATATGATGTCAACAGGTGCCGATGAGGTAGAGGTCGTGTTTATTCCATTCTCCGAGCCTGCTTATTATATTAATGGCGAAAGAGTCGGTGAATAACAAAAATACCTATACTATTCAACATCGACCCACTGTATTTGTGTTCGACAACTAAAGAATAGGGACTAGTGAATGCTGCTAGTCCCTAAAGAAAATGATTAGTAAATAGGAACCCTTTATCCCGCCATTATAGTAAAATAAACATTTGAATGATTGCAAATGCAGCAGTACCAATAACAGGTGCAATTTTTAACAACAGTATCCCATGACTTGAAGATATCAATGGGTCAAGCGGGTCTTTTGCCGGTGAAGCAAGAAAATTAATGAATCGTTCCCATCTTTTTGGCTTCATCGGGAAATCGGGTATGTCTACATGATATTCATCCAGCTTTGTACGTAGATGCTGATCCTTATCAAAGGGATCCTGCCTCATATTCCTCTCCCTCCAATTCTTCCTTCAATTTCTTAAGAGCTTTGTGCAATCTTGACTTAACCGTCCCTTTCGGAATTCCAAGGATATGGGCTATTTCCTCTTGAGGCATATCGTGATAGTAGAACAGTAATACAACGGCACGCTGTATTTCAGGAAGATTGGCAACGGCTTCCCGAACCGTGATTCGGTCGGTATGATGGAATTCCTCATTTTTAGTCGGGGCAAGGAAGGGCAAAAGGCTCCTCCATTTTTTGCGCCGATTCAGCTTGGTAATCATTAAACGATAGGCAATTTGAAAGAGATAGGACTTTAACCTGCCATTCCTTGGATTATAGTCATTCTTATACCGCTGTAGCTTCACGAATGTATCTTGAACAATATCGATACTGAACTGTTCATCCCTCGTATAACGGTAAATAAATGAATAAAGCGGCTGTTTTAACAGAGTGTAGATCCCTTCTAAAGCGCTATTATCACCATTTTGATAAGCAATCATCAACTCATCTTCGCGTTCATTCAATTTCATCGCCCCAGCGTTCCTTTATGGCCTTCAATGTCATAGATACCCTGAAAATTAAGTAAAGCATTGATACAAGTGTCCATACTTGTGCTTGATTGGTAAAAAATTGTACAAACACATTCTCAACCGTCTCTCCACTAGAAACTAAAAAATTCAGAGCTTGAACACAGATAATCGAATAGATGGCTAAGCCAAGCGTCAGAGTATCAAAGACGTTCCATCGTAAATAGATTTTCGTTTTCTTATAATTGATTTTACCATTTTCACGGACAACATGTTTGCGATCCATTGGAATCGCTATCGCTAAAATAAAAACCATTAAAACACCTGCAACAATCAATGAAACAATCCAACCAGTATCCACTTTTAACATCTCCCATCTTTCTTCTTTGCTAACTATACAAATGGGGAAGCCAAAAGGTTCATTAAAAAATAAAAAAGTTTGAAATAAAAAGATATGGATCGTCATTTTAAAGGTAAGAATATGGAGGTTGCAAAATGAGATTCCAAACTTTATAGGTGCAGCGGCAGTGGAACTGCACCTATAAAGTTTGGAATAAAAACATGTTTCTCTCAATTGCCGGAGGAACGATTGTCTATATGGTTTTGTTCAAATGATATTTTAATTAAATGAAGGATGCTATAGTTGCAGCTTTTTCTTATTGAGCTAGGGAAGGGGTCTGCTTTACATCGGTCATTAAAGGACGATGATTATTTTATTATTTTAAAAAATCTTTAGTTCATTGTATTCTAGTAATGAATAGATAAAAGAATGTTTTATTTCATCTAGGAAGCGGGACAGATATTCCTGTTTATATTAGCAGATGTTACTTTATTAATTATCACTTTCTTCATTAATATAGATATGAAAAATGAGATGCTAGTTCATTTTTGAACGGTATCTTTTTTTATCATTTTTCAACGTATAAGTTCTTGTTTTCCGTGATAACAACGGATTGAATTCGTTAGTGGACATATGAACTAGCCTGCGAGATTTTTTTAAATATAATATTTTTTTTGGGTAAGCATATTATTTTTTATAGGTAAATTTTCTGTAAAAACATTGAAAACTTTATTTTAATATAATATAGTATAAATGTAAGCGATATCAATTATATATTAATGGTGAAAACGTTATTAATTTTATAAAAAGATAACTTTAAAGATAAAAAGAGTTTTATGAAAAGGTTAGGGGGAATAGAGAATGGCACGAGTATTACGTCTTGGACGCGCTGAATTAAGAGTATTAGATTTAGATAAATCTGTAGACTACTATACCAATGTTATTGGTTTACAAGAAACTGGACGCATTGGAGAAAGCGTTTTCCTAAAAGCATGGGATGAATATGATCACCATAGTTTAATTTTGACAAAATCAAACAGTGCAGGATTGGCTCATTTAGCTTTCAAAGTTCAATCGATCGATGATTTAGCTTATTACGAAAAGAAAATTGAAGAATTTGGCTGTACAACAACACGTGTTACGAATCAAACAAGATTGGCTGAAGGGGAAGCTGTTCGTTTTATCCTGCCAACTGGTCATGTTTGTGAACTATACCATGAAATTGAGCTGTTAGGGACGGCAGTAGGAACGAAAAATCCTCATCCATGGCCATTAGGTACAAAAGGAATTGCACCGCACCGTCTTGATCACTTGTTGCTAACTGGCGATGATTTGAAAACGGTCACAAGATTCTTTGTTGACGTGCTTGGTTTTGGACAAAGTGAAAAAGTGGTAACGGAAGGCGAAGAGGAACTAGTTGGAAGTTTCTTATTCACAACAAATACGGCACACGATATTGCTTTTGTAAAAGGACCTGATGCTAAACTTCACCATGCAGCATTTGGGGTTGATTCTCTACATGATGTATTCAAAGCGGCTGATTTATTATCTATGTATGAAGTGCCGTTTGATGTGACACCAACTCGTCATGGTATTTCAAGAGGACAAACGATTTATTTCTTTGATCCATCTGGTAACCGTAACGAAGCATTTGCAGGCGGTTATATGGCGTTTGCTGATATGCCAACGATTACATGGGATGCATCAAAAATTGGAACAGGTATTTTCTATCACCGCAGAGAACTTTCTGAATCCTTCCAAAAAGCATTAACTTAATTTAAATTATCTGCAGAAAAAAAGGAGGGGGAAACCTGTATGCACAAAGTTACACTTAAAGCAAGAGGGCAGGAATTTGAATTTTCCTGTGCACCGAATGTCACGCCGTTAAGGGCAGCCCGTGATTTATTTATTCCGATTCCTACAGGATGTCAACGCGGCGGCTGCGGGATGTGTAAGGTGAAGGTCCTAAACGGAGAGTACGATCAAGATTTAGTACGTTCTCATGAAGCATTATCAGATGAGGAACTAGAAAATGGTTATGCATTAGCATGCTGTATGACTGCTAAAAGCGACCTTGAAATCATTGCTGTTGAAGATTATGAGAAACTACAAAAATAAAGCGCAGTTAGATGATGCGAAATAATATCTAAAAAACCAATCGAACACATTCCGATTGGTTTTTTATTATCTTCTATTATTTATTGAAAAAAACTATTTAGTTAAAATAACCTCAATAGCATTTAATTCTTCTTTTGTTAGCACAATGTCACTTGCATCTAGATTCGCATCAATCTGTTCAGCGCGTTTTCCTCCGGGTATGACCGCGTCTACACCTTCTTGTGCTAAAAGCCAGGCTAGAGCCAGGTTGGGGAGTGAAATCTCTTTTTGCTCAGCAATATCTTTTAATTTTTCGACTTTATCAAGCGTATGTAGAAAATGTTCTTCTTGGAAGAGAGGAACTGAGTTTCTCCAATCACCTGAAGATAGTCGGAAATCTTTTGTATAGTGACCGCCTAGCAGACCAAAGGCTAATGGACCATATGGAATAAAGGAAATATTGTTTTCAACACAATAGGGAAGAAGATCTTTTTCCACCGAACGATCGAACATGTGATAAGCTGACTGCAGTGCAACGATTTCTCCTGTTTGATTGGCTTCTTTAAGCTGTTCTAAAGAAACATTTGAAATGCCGATAGCCCGAATCTTTCCTTCTGTTTTTAGTTTAGAGAGTTCAGCGACCGCTTCAGATAGATGGGTCTCATGATCTGGAACGTGGATGTAATATAAATCAATATAATCTGTATTCAGGCGGGATAAGCTATTTTCTACTGCTTTCCTTAAATATTCCGGTTTGTTATTTTTTCGTACACTGCCGTCTTCTAGCCATTCATTCCCGCCTTTCGTTGCAAGAACCAGGCTTTTACGATCTACTGTTTTTAGGACTTCACCAATCAGCTCTTCTGAACGGCCTTTACCATAAATATCAGCCGTATCAATAAATGTGATTCCTTGATTGATGGCATGTCTAACCATTTCTTTCCCTTGACTTTCATCTAAATCTGCAAATAAATTATGTCCTCCTACTGCATTTGTACCTAGTCCAATTTGAGAGATGATGATGTCTGTTTTTTTTAAAGTAGAAAACTTCATTATCTTTATCCTCCATTTTATCCATTTTTACTTTGCTGTTCATTTCTATCGTTTGCTTGAAAATCAACACTGATTATAGGGCTATCAACTGGTAATGTCAAAATATAGATACTGATAAACTAGTTTTCTCTCCTATAGGTATTGCGTAATGCAGATCATAATTTCAGACTGTCTATAATTGAAAATCTTTCATGGAAGAAAGAATAGTGGCATGGTGAATCGATTAGTAACAGCAAAGGAGAAGGGGGGAGACTCTTTTCCTTTGTTGTATTACTGTCACTCCTGTATTTTATGCTGCATGAAATAAGCTGTTATAAAATTAGAATATTATATCCCTTCTATATTAGCTGTTTCTGCAAATAGTTTTAATTTGCAGCATCCATTCCCTTTAAATAATCTTAATATAATAAAAAATTCGACAAAACTTTCTGCGTTATTGGAGTATATTACCAATATGCTGTTTTTTATTGTTATTTCAGATAGAAACTGTCGGAATATGAAGGAGAAAAAATCTTGAGTAATGCAAACGTTTCCAATTATAATGAAAGCAGGGAAATGGCGTGTGTGGCCATCATGGTATCATAGCGAAGGCGGGGCTATTACCATAATAAATAAGAAAAAAACATTATCGGGCGACGAAATAAATAAGTGTATGTCGGGGAAAGGAGGAGACGATGAAAAAAAGCAAAGCGGTCATTAAACATTTTATTAAGGATGATCAATTTGATTTGAATCAATACCTTAAGTTTTTAATTGAGCAAATGAACCCTCGCAGTCAGAAGCAATATAAAGAGTATAATACAAAAAAGATCAACTGAAGGGAATTAATATATGACAAAAAGAACATAGTAGAGGACCTTTTAATTCTTTCGGGAGTTTAATAAGGTCTCTTTTTATTTTAGATGGATGATTTTTTGGATAGGAAGTAGATTTTAATTCCCTCACCTAACATATCACTTATATAATACAACGTCTATTAACTAAATTCCTTCTTTAAGCGCAAAATATAAAGGACTAAAAAATACATCTCAATAGAGGTCAATTCTATATTTTCATCAGGAAATGTGTTTCGGAATATCGTCTGTCAGTGTTTTTGATGCTTGCGGGATGCCGTATTGACTTGTGGCTCCATCCTTTGATTCCGCTTGAATGAGTTGATGATTATAGATACGCTCTAGTAACCTAGTCAGATGACGGATGAAGGATTTGCACACCAATTTGCTTGATGTTAATTTAATCTTGATGTATTCCTCTATTGCTGATACCAGCTGTAATAAATCTTCTTTTATTTCCTTGTTATACATCCCTGTATTTGAAAATGTAGAAATGATAGATATAAATGGCACAGTGGAATGGTTCATTATTATTCCCCTCCATATGAAAACTATTAAAATATGTATTAGCTTCATATGAATCCTATTCATTAAATATTTTTTGAAGGAGAGGGATGATGAACGCCTATAAGGGGAATCTCTTGTCTTGTTATAGGTCTGATAAAAAAAGAGTTCCCCATATTGGCAGGGAACTCCTTTTCGATTATCGCTCGTATTATTTTTTTCAAAAACAAAATGGTTGCCTGTAATTGTTCTGTGCCATTATTCTGACAGCATTAAGTGAATATGATTTATTTCCCTTGAGAAGGGCAAATGCTTTTCATCACCTGATCTACTAATGTATTAATAAACGATGAATCAACGATTTTCTTTTGAATAAGCAGCCGATAATAGAGCGGTCCATAAAACATATCTGCTATGATGTCTAAATTAGTGGTGAATTGGATTTCTCCTTCCATTATGGCACGTTCAATGATTCGTTTGGCATCTGCCCGACGCGAATTAAGAAAATCATTGTGAAAGGCTGCGGCGATTTCCGATTCCTCTCCGCTCCCGGCTACAAGTCCGATAACGGTTCTGCCAAGGGCACTGTTTAGTGTGACGGCAAGGCTTTGAAGCTGCTGGCGGAAATTTTCACGAAGAGAACCTTCTTCAAGAAAAAATAAGGTGGATTCAGTTGACACGAGAAAGGCATCAAAAACGACAAAGGCTTTATTAGACCACCAACGATAAATAGTCGATTTTCCAACACCGGCACGGGCAGCAATCGCTTCGATAGTCAATTCTGCATAACTTGATTCCTCTAGTAATTCGACGGTTGCATCAAGTATCGCGATTCTAGACGCTTCACTTCGCGGTCTCCCGGGTGAGTGCTGTTTAGATCGTTTTTTTTCTGTCATTCATATACCTCACTTATTTGGATATAACTCAGGTTGTTCACCATGATATATAATGAACGCCGATGCGAAAGCATGACTGTTCTAGGGTTTTGAATCATCTATTGTCTTGTATACCTCAATAATAGAACAGCTTTAATAATAATGAAAGGGAGACGGATAAAAGAGAAAAAGAATTTGTTTTTCAGAAGGAAAGAACACTGTTCAGCAATGTTCGAAATCATCCCTATTCTAAAGAATCTGGAAAGGGACCTCCCGTGGAAATGCGTTAACCTTTTTCACTATTAACGCAATGAAAATATTATTATTGCAAAATTTCCTGATTGAATTATAATATTAAATATAAAACAGAACGTATCGTTTCGAAAATGTTTTTTTGCACTGTACAGCAGTTTTAGGGGTAATATAAAACCAGACAGCCTTATATCACAATAAACTTGCATGTCCGAATATTTTAAATTAATAAACGAAACTTGAAATATATAAGAAAGATAGGGTAGAGGAGAAGGCAGCTATGAAGGAAAATCATTTTCTGACGAATTTGAAAGATTTACGTCATACCATCAATATTAATACGGTAAGTTCAGCGGTAGTTGCATCCATCTTTGGAAGTACAGGCCCTGCTTTAATCGTTATTGGAGCAGCGACGAGCGGCGGCTTGACCTATGAACAGACCATCAGTTGGTTATTCGCGGTTTACTTTTTCAGCGGGCTCTTAGGTATGTACCTGGCATTAAAGTACCGTCAGCCGATAACGGGTGCCTATACCATTGCTGGAACGGTACTAGTAGCAGGCTCGTTAACCCATTTTTCATTGAATGAGGCGATTGGAGCCTATATCGTAGCGAATATTCTTGTCATCATACTCGGTCTATCTGGATTAATTGACAAGTTGATGAAATGGATGCCGCTTCCTATTGTTATGGGTATGATTGTGGGTGTAATGATTCGATTTGCTATTGATATGATTACATCCATAACGATTTCTCCCTTACTTGCGGGTTCAGCGATTCTGGCCTTTTTACTTTCATCACGGTTTTTCAAAAAGGTACCGCCTGTATTATCTGCTTTAGTTGTGGCGATTGCCTTGGCTTTCTTGATGGATGCGTTTAAATTTCAAGATATGGGAGGTTCTTTCATTCTGCCTCAGGTTATTTGGCCAGTATTTAGTATAGAAGCCATTATATCAATTAGTATTCCGTTAGCATTACTTATCATCTGTTCTGAAAATGCACAAGCATCAGGTGTGTTGATGGCTCAAGGATATAATCCGCCAAATAATGCGATGGCCATCTCCGGTTCAGCAATCGGTGTGATCGCTGCTTTCTTTGGTGCCCATGCCATTAATATCGCTGGACCAGCAACGGCGATTAATGCTTCAAAAGAGGCAGGGCCGAAGGAAACTCGGTATGCGGCAGGGTTCTTAAATGGAGTGATTTATTCAGGATACGGATTATTGGCCTCCATTGTTGTTCCATTTGTTATTGCTATGCCGGGTGTAATCGTAACAGTCATTGCCGGATTGGCCATGTTAGGTGTTTTAATCAATTCACTGAAAACGGCTTTTTCCGATACGAAATTTCAAATGGGTGCCTTTTTTGCGCTAATCATTGGGATGTCAGGTGTGAATTTCTTCAATATTAGTGCTCCATTATGGGCCATTATTGGAAGTTTGATGGTTACATTTTTACTAGAGAGAGAACATTTGAGTTTGAAATTAAAGGGAAATGGTTAAACAGGAGATTTAAAAGAGAACAAGGTTCGTTGCCATAAACTGAAAATGAAGTTTTAAGAAGATTGATATAGTGACTATCTCTTTTTAAAAATTGTTAAAGTATAGGGATATAGTAAAATAAACTTGAACATAGTAATTAGTTAGAAATAATACAGTCGCTAGAACATGAAGTACATGCCTATTCAATATAACACCATCCCTCTTGAATGTAAGAGGGATGGTGTTATATTTTTATATATTTCCTATTCATTAATGTGTGTGAAAATCTTGTTTATTAGTTGCATATAAAAGGTTCATGGTTAAGCTTTTATCTACTGAATAGGCAAATGACTATTGTATTCTTTCTAGTCTTTTAAAATTTTATCTAAATGCTTGCCAAGTCATTAATGCACAATTATGTCTTGCTTTTCATTTATGGACTCCTTTTAACGATAATGTACGTGTGGTGTGAATGATATCCTTGGGATGCTTACTGAATTGAAACAAGATAGTAATAGAGGAGCCGGGCGAGCCATATGTTTATCTGATATTGATGAAGGTATCATAAGTAAGAGTTTTAGAGACATGGTATAGATTATGTAACTTATACTATTTCCCTGGGTCTTTTAGACTGAATTATAATATAAAACAACCTGATATAACTAAAAATATAAGGAACAAGGATTTTGGAAATGAGCCATTCATTAAAATTAGCTATACCCAATAAGGTATAGCTAATTTTTCAGGAGGGACCTATTATCATTTTGGCCACCGGATACTTACCATTACTTCCAGGAATGAAAATGGATTTCTCGCTCCATAATGTTAGATACGGCGAATAGTGCGTATATAAGGTGTTCTTTAATGGCGGCTTGACCCTGTATAAAAAATTGTTGGAATAAATTTGATGTGCAACCATTGTACAGACGATGTACAGGCTTAGGTTTCCATTCGAAACAATTGAGGCGATGACATCTTGTTAGTTAGTTTTGACAAACGAACTAAAACTTAAATCAGATATTATTTTCCCCAAAAAATAGATTTTATTTTAATAGTAAGTTATGCAGTTTTTAAGGATTTTCAAAGAATTTTGCTATATAATCTTTCTTTTTTTAGATGTGAAGTAGCTCACATAAATAATTCATTTGAGTCCTTATGATAGGAATTAATATAAAAAGGAGGAAACACCAAATGAATAAACTAAAATTAACTATAGTTACATTAATTACCATATTAGGAGTATTTCTTGCAGGTTGTAGTACTGGTTCAAATCAGGACTCTAAATCAACGAAAAATAATATAGAGGATAATCCTCCTTCAACGGAAGCAACGGAGGATAAATCATCGGAGAATCCAATTATTCAGTATTATTTCACTGCTAATGAGGGAGGAAGCATCTCGAAAATCGATACAACATCTAATGAAGTAGCGGGTCAGATTAATGTCGAAGGAGCGGTTCATAATGTTCAGGTATCCCCAAATGGAGAAATCCTTGGTGCGACCGTTGTTCCAAAAATGGATCATGGTGGTGGTTCAATGGAAATGAACGGATTAGCATTGTTCTATGATACTCATTCAAATGAACTGTTAAAAACGGTTGAGGTTGGGAATCATCCGGCACATATAGTGTTTACAGAGGATGGTAAATATGTCTTGGTCACAAATAATGAAGAGAATAATGTTTCTGTTATTGATACAGAAAGCTTTACAATAACTCAAACCATTAATACTGGAAATGGACCACATGGTTTTAGAATTTCTGCAGATAGTCAAAGGGCTTATATTGCCAATATGGGTGAAGATACTGTGAGTGTACTGGATTTAAAAACAATGAAGGAAGAAAAGAAAATAAAGGTTGGGTCTACACCGGTTACTACAGCAATAACATCAGATGGCAATACACTTGTTGTAACTCTTAATGAAGAAAATATGCTTGCAATCATTGATCTAGAAACAGATCAAGTAGAAAAGGTGTCAGTCGGTAATGGACCTGCTCAAGTTTATATGGATGCTAATAATCAATTGGCATTTGTAGCGAATCAAGGTACAGAAGAGTCCCCATCAAATTCAGTTTCAGTTGTTGAATTAGCTTCAAAAAAGGTAATCTCAACGGTTGAAACAGGGGAAGGTTCACATGGAGTTGTGACAAGTTCTGAAAACAAGTGGTTATATGTAACGAATATGTTTGAGAATACAGTATCTGTTATTGATATAGAACAAAAGAAAGTAATTGATACAATCGAAGTCGGTGAAATACCAAACGGAATTACCATTATGAAAAAGAATTAATTAGAACTCTATAAAATCTTCATCTTTTCTTCGTATGATAAAGAAAATGGAATTCTTGGAATGGTTACAATATTTGCTGTTATTGGTTTGTCCTTTGATGATGATTTTCTGTATGAAAGGCCATAGGCATGTTCATAAGGAGCAAAAACTTTTTATAGGGATGGATTCAAAACTTTCCAATTTGGAGCTAGAAATTAACAAACGAAGAAATGAATTAGATATTCTACCAGCTTTGGTAAAAAAAATTCTAAAATCAAAAGCCGTTTCCTTTAATAAGGTAACGGTTTTTGATTTTAGAAAGTTTGATGAAAGTTTAGATACTAATTAAAGCGTATTTAGTAAAGGTAAGGACGAGGGAAATGGTGCTTACAATCAAGACATAACCACTACATCCATGTGGCTAGAGTTCGGTGGTGTAGAAAATAACATGGAAGAACTTAATTGCTCGATTGAAGACTTTGCTGAAGTATTTAGTGAACATTTTTGGAAAGCAGAAGAAGTTAGTAGGAATTCTGCATAGAATATCTCATAATAAGCTTTAAGGAACGTAAATAACTAAAAATAAAATGGTTGTGAGGTGTTATTTGTGTGTGTGTCTAATCATTTTATTGAGCAACAAGCTTATCTAGTAAGTGAAGAAATACGAAAAAGTTCATTGTATAATGTGGTAAGAGTAGATGTTTCAGGAGACGGTGGTCTTAAATCGCAACAGCAACATAATCAGTGGAATGGAAAGGATCTAATTACTAAAGTCATACTAGAAGATAAGGAAGGCAGGCTTTATTCTGTAAAACCCGATCATAATGGAGTCATGTTTGCAAAGGGGGAAATTACTTATAAAGAATATAGTAAATTACAAAAAAAAGAGGAATTAAGGGGTTACGGTTATTTTTTTGCGAGCACCGGTTTTCTCATTATCATGATGTTCGCATTACTCAAATTTTTAACCTAAACATGACGATATTGGTATAAAGTAATTTTGTATAAAAAGGAAAGGGCTATTTCACTTTAGAATTTAGTTAGCTGTGATCATTAAAGTCTTGCCGCCGTTTATGTTCTTGTTGTTGGTCATCTGTTGATTCAAACTTGTGATTGAATCTAGTCTTGCTGTCATGAAAAGGATAATAGATATGATAGAAAGTAACAATCTTTGGTTAGTATAGTTAAAATCTATAATCTTATAAAACTCAATGGGTTGCATTAATTAAAGATTCAGCTGCCAATTCAGGTGGCTTTTCTTTTTGTACGGTCAGGATTATCGAAGAATAAGAGTAGCTTTATAAATGATGCGATGTAAATAATGAAGAAATCTAATAATCATAAAAAATTTAAAACTCTAGTACGGGATGATCGGACAGGGTAACTAGAAAGTATCATTAGTAAAATATCATTGGTGGTGTTATATGGAAACAACGTTGATGCAATTGTTGGAGAACAGTGGATTATTCGCAGTATGTTTAAGTATTATCATTAATGTCATTATTAGTATTCTAGGTGTCATACCAAGTTTTTTTATTACCGCAGCTAATATCAATTTCTTTGGCTTCGGAAATGGATTTCTTATATCTATTATAGGTGAAGCTTTTGGAGCTATTATAAGCTTTTTCCTTTATAGAATGGGTATACGTAAAGTAAAAACAAAGACTACAATCAACAATAAATACTTAAAAAATTTAGAAGGGACGGAAGGACTGGAGGCATTTATGCTTATTATAGCCCTTAGAATATTTCCATTTATCCCATCAGGTTTAGTTACACTAATAAGTGCTGGCAGCAAAGTGGGAATCTTAAACTTTTCTATCGCCAGTACCTTAGGCAAAATTCCTGCACTGTTGATAGAAGCTTACTCTGTTCAACAAATTCTAAAATGGAGTTGGCAAGGTAAAGTTATTTTAGGTATTACCTCCATAATCCTTTTAGCCATTTTTTATAGAAAAAGAACAAACTAGTCATTACAAGGTTTCATTATTTTTTACTTTAATGATTACCGTGTTAGGTAATGTTATCGGCTTCCAACCATTTGTCGTAGCTGGTATCGGGATTGGCGGTTTAACGGTTATTCCATTATGGTTTATTTTCCAAGGAATCAGCCTTTATAAATTACTAAAAGATAATGACGGGAAATTTAATTAAAGCTGGTGTTGATTGGTCTCGAAGGTACAACGGGAACATTAACTGCTTTTGAATGAAAGATAAGTCATGCTAGTTCCTTTTTTAAGCGTAGAATATAAAGTACTAATAAATAAATCTCATATGAGGTCAGTTCTAAATTTTTATCGGGGAATATGTTATGAAAGATGGTTTGTAAGTTTTTATGATGCTTATGAAAAGCAATGCGGGCTCCTGCATCTATACAATGTTGCTCGCCTTGGATAAGTTCATTAACGTAAATACGTTCTAGTAATCTAGTCAGATGACTGATAAATGATTTGCAAACCAATTTTCTTGATGTTAATTTGACATTTATATAATCCTCTAAAGCCGGGATCAGTTGAATTAAATCCTTTTGTATTTCTCTGTTATAAATTTTATTGTTTGAAAATGTGGAAATGATTGATAAAAATGGGATAGCTGTTTCGCTCATTGTCATCCCCCTTTATATAGAAAACTATTAAAATTTATATTGGTTTCTTACAATCATATGCATTAAATATTCCTGGAAGTTACAATTGGAAGGCGAAGATATAAGAGGACTGTTGGACCTTAATAAAGGATGAGAGCAAAGAACCCATTGAGTCCTGTTGACTTAAGATAAAATTAAGATTAGTGTTGTATGTTTATATTATAAAGAAAATTCTGAATTATTCAAAAGAAGGTGCGTGCAATGCTGGATTGGCTTCAGCCGCATATAAGTCTGACTACATTAATTTGGCTTTTTCCCATCACATTTCTGCTGCATGATTTTGAAGAAATCATATTTGTGGAGTCTTGGTTCAAAAAGAATTATGTGAGGTTAAGACCTAAGGTGCCTAATCACATGGTCAAAGTGTTTGATGATTTATCGAAAACCAATGCCGCAAGATTTTCGATTCCAGTCTTTATGCAATTCATTGTCTATATCATTGCTTCCTATCTAGCGGCAGAACAAGGTTTTTACGGATTATTTCTCGGAGTCAATGCAGTCTTTTTTCTTCACATTTTTTCACATATCGGTCAAAGTTTATATTTTGGCGTCTATGCGCTTGGAGTGGGCAGTGCCATCATAGTTACGCTGCCGTATTCCCTTTACTTATTTTACAGGTTAATGGATGAACAGATAATTAGTTTTACGGATTTGGCTATTAATCTGCCATATGGGCTGATTAGTGTTGCACTTGTATGGTTTGGGCATCAGCTATCAGTAAAAATTTTACCAGATTCATAAAAAAGAAGGGGGAATATGATCTGAATGTCGATAAAACAACGATTGATTTAATGAAGCGGACGAAAAAAGGGATTACAATGATTTATGTGGGTGTGGTCTATTGGCTTCTCTTAGGTGCAATCAGCTTTTTCAATCTAGAGATCGAATGGCTTGGATTGTTTTATCTTATTGGTGCTGGAATGATTCTCCCTGTTGGTCTTCTTGTATCTAAAATACTGAAAATCGATTTCCTTTTTTCATGGATTATTCTTCCTTAGAAATTTTCGTTAATGACGGTGAAGAAGTTTTTGCTGCCCGTTATTTTCCAAATCCAAAGAATGATACGATTATCATTCGTGGAGAAGCGGAATGTAACTTAACCAAGTGGAATCTTGGTTAAGTGGGAATGATGGGATTATTTTAAAGTGAGGTGACAAATGTTGAATGGTGTCATATGTATAGGAGAAGCACTGATTGATTTTATTCCTCTTGATTCTGAAAATGTAACCTATCAAAAAGCTCCAGGAGGTGCTCCAGCCAATGTTTCTGTCGGCATTGCGAAACTTGGAGGGAAAGCTGCTTTCCTTGGCAAAGTTGGAAATGATGTGCTGGGACACTTTCTATTACAGACGTTATCCAATTACGGAGTGAATACGGAATCCATGACATTTACGGATGAAGCTAGGACAGGCGTCACGTTTGTCACATTAGAGCCTTCGGGGGAACGTGACTTTAGCTTTTACATTAATCCGAGTGCAGACAGGTTCTTAAGAAAAGAAGAATTAGATCCATTACTATTTAAATCTTATAAAATTTTTCATTTTGGATCCATTTCACTCATCAGTGAGCCTTCTAAATCAGCTACCCTTCAGGCTATAAAGATGGCAAAGGAAATGGGTATGCTAGTATCGTACGATCCGAATCTTCGTTTAGGCTTGTGGGACACTAAGAATCAAGCAAAGGAGACCATTCTTTCTACCTTAAATCAAGCGGATATTTTGAAAATCTCCGAGGAAGAACTTATTTTCTTAACCGGCTGCGACCATTTGGAAGAGGGGATTGCAAAATTACCGAATTTGCCGCTTATCTTAGTGACTTTAGGTGGAAATGGATGTATGTACCGTTTTAAAGGTCAGATAGGAAGCGTTCTTGCAATAGAATGCAAGGTAGTTGATACAACTGGGGCAGGTGATGCTTTTGTTTCTGGAATCCTTTATTCCATTAATGAATCAGTAAAACCCTTAACAGAGCTCACAGAACAGGAACTGGTCGAAGTAATTCGATTTGCCAGTGTATCTGGAGGTTTAGCTACGACCAAAAAAGGCGCTATGACCGGTCTCCCTGCATTGCAAGAAATAAAAGACAGAATACAGGCGACGCTTGGGGACCAGTGAAAAAGCAACTAGTATAGATATGAACTAGACTGATTCCTTGATTTTTCTATAATGACCATTTAAACGGGCAGTCTATTTTCGAGGATAGTATCTTTGCTATCCTCTTTAAAATGGAAGGACTTAAAGGAAGCGCTCGGTGTAAATGATAGAAAGGCTATAACTGGCTGAAGGGATGTAATATAAATGAATCAACCTAATACAATCATTTTACTAAAAGGCATTCAAATATATTCTGAGGATAGAAAAATAGAGAACGGATATATAAAGCTGAAGGATCAAAAAATAATCGAGCTTGGACCAATGGAGACATTAAGAGAAGAGGAGCATTGTGAGATCCTTACTCTTCCTTCCGCATATAAAGCAGTTCCTGGTTTTATTGATGTCCATATTCATGGTGTTAACGGTGCTGATGTGATGGATGCCACGGAGGAATCATTAGACATAATGACAAAAATGCTTCCAAGTGAAGGAACTACGAGTTTCTTAGCAACAACAATGACACAAAGTAGTTCGGAAATTGAAAAGGCTCTTTCAAATGCAAGCCAGTATATTAGCAAACAGCAAGATACTGGCAGAGCGGAAATTATCGGCATTCATCTGGAAGGCCCTTTTGTCAATCCGAAGATGGCAGGAGCACAACCAAGGGAACATATGGTTCATCCTAACCTTGACCTATTTAAAAAATGGCAGTCACTAGCAAAGAATCGCATTAAACTCGTCACCTTGGCTCCAGAGCAAACAGGAGGACTTGAGTTGGTGCGCTATTTAAAAGAAACAGGAGTTGTTGCTTCAATCGGCCACTCGGATGCAGTCTATGAAGAGGTAGTAGATGCTATCAAGGCAGGAGCTAATCATGTGACACATTTATACAATCAGATGAGGGGATTGCATCATCGTGAACCAGGTGTCGTCGGAGCAGCCTTCCTGCATCAGGAATTAAAGGCGGAAATCATTGTTGATGGAGTTCATGTACGGTCTGAAATGGTGCAACTTGCCTATAAGCAAAAAGGAAGTCAAGGTCTTATATTAATCACAGATTCTATGCGGGCTAAATGTTTAAAAAACGGCCATTACGATTTAGGCGGGCAGGACGTTACGGTACAAGATGGGAAAGCGGTTCTAAGTGACGGGACATTGGCAGGAAGTATCCTAAAACTAGGAACGGCTGCGAAAAGTATATTAAACTATACAGGTTGTTCACTTGAAGAAGTGATTGAAATGGCATCTGCGAATCCGGCAAAACAATTAAATATTTTCAATCGGAAAGGAAGCATTAAGAAAGGGAAAGATGGGGATATCGTCATTCTTAATGAGAACCTGGACGTTGTCATGACCTTTTGCCGCGGGAAGGTTGCTTATAAGAAGGAGGAAAATGGATATGAATTTGATTGAAGTAAAAGACTATGAGGAAATGAGTGCAAAGGCTGCAGAATATCTTGTTAATAAAGTTCGCAATTCTCCGAAAATCACACTCGGAATGGCTACAGGGGGTACACCGGAAGGTACTTACCGCCAATTAATTGAGGATCATAGGGAAAATCATACATCTTATCAGCATGTAACAACCTTTAATCTAGATGAGTATGTCGGCCTTTCGGGAGATCATCCAAACAGTTACCGCTATTTTATGAATAAGAAACTATTTGACCATATTGATATTCAAAAATCAAACACGTATGTGCCACGCGGTGACGCCCGTGATATTCAGAAGGAATGCCTTGACTATGAAAAGCTGCTTGAAGAAAAAGGTGGAATTGACCTGCAGCTGCTTGGTATTGGAAGCAACGGACATATTGGGTTTAATGAACCTGGCGCGTCATTTGACTCAAAGACACATCTAGTTACATTGACTCCATCTACAAGGGAAGCCAATGCTAGGTATTTTTCAAGTCTGGAAGAAGTACCAACACAAGCGATTTCTATGGGGATTAGCACAATTATGAAGGCTAAGGAGATTTTGCTTCTTGTTTCAGGTGAAAAAAAGAGCAAGGCTTTAGCTCAGCTGCTTAACGGTGAAATAACAGAAAATAATCCTGCGTCTGTATTGAAGAATCATCCCAATGTGACAATTATTGCTGATTATAAAGCACTTGCAGCTAAATAGGCTGATGATAAACGAGACCCTATTCTTCGTAACTAGAACGAAAAATCAATTTAACACTAATCACTACTTGACAGAATCTTTGAAAAAGAGTAATATTACTGCTGTAATAAATCTATAAATATTTCCTATAAATATACGATTATTTTAGCATATAGTTAATAAATCATAGTTGACTAGATGAAAAAATAAATTCATATGAATAGGAATCCAATAAAGCAAGCAGGGGGATATTCACTCCTTCTAATAACTGCATACTAAAGGTAGACTGATAAAAGCCTAAAAAAGGGCTAGTTGATAGTAAACCGACAATTTTCTATGTGTTTAATGGTCATAAACTGACTATTAAATCATTGAAGTTGTCGGTTTTTTTGTTTTTAACTTCATGCAGCAGAGTTTCTCCACTTCCTTAAGTGAGAGATGAATTCAAAAAGCACTCTGATTCAGTGGAGTTCAAACCCGGCTGAATGAAGTTAAGCCTCCGGCGGATGCCACGAATTTTTTAAAGGAAATTTATCGAGCGAGCTCAGGTAATCCGGGCGCAAATTCGACGGGGCGAATTTGATAAAGAACAGGAAAGGAAGTTGCACAATGATTAATTGGGAAAACCATAAGAGCATACATAAAATAGTCAAGCTTACTTCTATACTACCATTCTATCGATTGGAGGGAGTAAGATGTTAGTTTCATTGCCATTTGTCTTTCTTATCTTTCTTATCGTTTCATTAGTTAGCTCAACCATTCTGTTAATTCCTAAAGTCTCTCTAAGCTACGTTCGTATTCATATTGGAGTGGTATCGCTGTCTCCGTTACTTGCTCTTTTTGCTCTAATTTTTCAGAATGAAAGTTTCATATGGGGACCTTTTCGTTTTGATTCCTTATCATGGCTGCTGGCTGTATTTATTCTGACCATGGGTCTCATTGTCCAACGATTCTCAGTCCATTTCTTGCTTGGTGACCGTTCCTATCGAAACTATTTTTTTCTTCTCACACTCACGACGGTTGCTGGCGCACTGGCATGGCTCAGTGATGATCTTCGACTTCTATTAATCTGTTGGGGAATGACACTTTTTGGGCTGACTTTGATTATTAGACTAAAAAAAGAATGGCAGTCAGCTAAACGGGCTGCAACCACGATGGGTCGTTTGTTTGCGTTGGGCTGGCTGATTTTACTAGCAGCGATTCTATGGATATCTCAAGCAACAGGATATTGGCAGCTGTCACAGGTGGTGTCAGAAGAGAGTCTAGCGGGGTTAACGTCGTGGGAAAAAAATGGTATTCATCTGCTGCTGATCTTATCTGTGGTCATTCCGGCAGGACAATGGCCTTTCCATCGCTGGTTACTAGACTCGGCTGTGGCTCCCACACCTGTTTCAGCCGTTATGCATGCTGGTATTGTTAATGCTGGAGGTATCATCTTAACTCTTTTTGCACCGTTACTTACCACAAGTTTGGCGCAGATCCTCCTACTGATTCTATCAGGCATTTCGGTGATCATAGGAACGGGCATTATGCTCGTCCAAGTGGACTATAAACGACAGCTGATTGGTTCAACGATTGCACAGATGGGGTTCATGCTGATTCAGTGTGCGCTCGGTGCCTATATAGCGGCCATCATTCATGCTGTATTACATGGTCTATTTAAATCGACACTTTTCTTGCAAGCAGGTTCTGCTATTCACCATGAAAAGCCACTAAAGATGTTAACCAAGCCAGCTTCATTATTTGGAACAGTTTTTGGAATTGCTTTCGGAATCCTAACGGGAATCGGTTATTGGGCAGTCTCTCCTGAAGAGGGTTATCGATTAATTAGTGCAATCATCTTAGGCAGTTCAGTATCGTTAGCTTGGAAGCAATTGGTCGTTTTTGGATACGGAAAAATCGGACGAATATCAGGATTTATGTTATTTGCAGCTGGAGCATTCATCTATGCTCTGATTCATTCCGGCTTTCATCGTTTGTTGCATGAAACGATTAGAACAGGAATACAACCTCCATTTCCTGCCATTCTATTCATTTTGATTCTATTGTTCATTGGCAGTGCAATCGGTTTATCGTTTGCTCGCAATCAATCTTCAAGAGGTTTTATGATTCTTTATCTATGGCTCGTTCGGTTAGGGGAACCAAACTATGATGTGGTTGAAAGCCATCCAAAATATCTAATGAAATACATGTCACAAGGAGGGAATAAATAGTGAATTCAGTCTTAACAGTAGCAAAGACATTGCAGGTTGAAAAAAACTTAAGTGACCTTGATATAAATGTAAAAGAATTGGTGGAGACAGCAAGCTCCGTCATTGTGCCGTTAGGGCCCCTCACTGCGTTTGCAGCGAGGCATCCTTGGGCACGTATGGAACATCATTCGTTTGAACAGGTTGCCCGGTTTTTAAAAGAAATGAATGATGTAGATATTTATCCTAATGATTCTTTGATACAATCGGCTTGGTCTCGCGGAGAGATTAAGGAGGAATTTCTAGAATCAGGCTTACAAAAGTGGCTTGATGAACAGAATTTTGAATTACCCCGCGATGCGGCAGAAGCCTATTGCCGGGCTGCTCTCAGATGGGATCAAGGATCTTCTGGATGTTTATCACCATCCGAGTTAACCCATTTGGCAAAAAAGCTAAGTCGTTTTCAAACGAAAAAGACGAAAAAATATGCAGTCCAAACATACAGTCAGCTGATTGAAAATCAAAAGGGGACGAAGCTTGTTGAAAATCTCAATTTCCATATGATTAAATGGTGTAAATTATACTTGGACGAATCTCAGGCTGTTTGGTCTATGCCAAATCGCAAAAAGGGATTTTATCACGCATGGAAGGAGCTTGTCCTCCATGATCCTGCTTTGAAGCCCTCTGTACGCAAAAGATTAAGAAATGCACCTAATGAAGCTGATTATGCTTTGCAGGAAATCTTAATCCTATTAGGCATTCCTTATACAGACATGCAGGAATATCTGGAGGCTCACCTTCTGGCCCTGCCAGGCTGGGCAGGAATGATGCTTTGGCGTTCACAGCAATATGATACGGAAAAAACATTGTTAACCGAATATTTGGCCGTTCGGCTATTCATGGAGTGGGCTCTCATTACACCTTTTTTGCCTTTATCACAGCAAAGAATGGTGAAGCAAGTATCTATCGAACCTCTTATTGCTAATTGGGGTCACTGGGGGAATATGTCCATCCACTCTTGGTCACAAATTTCTGCAACAGAAATAAAAGCGCGTTTGACACTTGCCTATCGTTTTGATACGATTCTCCGCAATCGACTTTGGCTGGAAGCATGGGAAAAAACATACGAGGACCATTTGAAAAATAAAATTACATCCAAACTGCATAATAAAGCAGAACAGAAGAATCAGCCTGCATTGGCACAGTTTGTTTTTTGTATTGATGTGCGTTCAGAGCCTTTTCGCCGCAAACTTGAAGCATCAGGGCCTTTTGAGACTTTTGGCACAGCCGGTTTTTTTGGGTTGCCCATTGAAACGTGCAAGCTTGGCAGTGAACATCGTCACGCTGCTTTGCCAGTACTGTTTAAACCGCAAATAAAAGTGAAAGAATTTTCAAGGGAGCCCGCGTTGGAACAATATAAACAGCGATTGGGCGCGGTACATGCATCTAGCAGTACCTTTAAGGGTATGAAGCATCATGTGCTTGCCAGTCTGATGCTGCCGGAAGTCAGCGGTCCGTGGCTTACTTTTCAAACGCTGGCTCGAAGTTTTATCCCGCGAAGAGCAGGAGCAGCCTTCCGTAGAGTTCAGGAAAAATGGCTTCAAAAACCGGCTGCGGAACTTACACTTAACATCGATCATTCCGAAACAAAGTTATCCACCGGTTTTACTGAAAAAGAAAAAGTGACCTACGTCAGACAAGCGTTGAAAATGATGGGGTTAACCGAACACTTCTCTTCTTTAGTGGTTATTTGCGGTCATGGAAGCCGCAGTACGAATAATCCATATGCTTCATCCCTTGACTGTGGTGCATGCGGAGGGACATCAAGTGAATTTAATGCACGGGTATTAGCCTCTTTGTGTAATCTGAGGGAAGTAAGACAGGCGTTAGCGATGGAGGGAATCATGATTCCAGAAGATACGGTTTTTATAGCGGCTGAACATGTGACCTCGACGGATGAATTGCGTCCCATCTTTGTCCCGGAACTTACAGAAAAAGCGAAGGAAGCGTTTGATCGTATTCAAGCGGTATTGCCTAATGTAAGAGAAGAAGTCAGTACCGAACGGCTTATGCAGCTTCCTTCTATCGGATATAACGGTAAAAATCCGCAAGAAGAAGCTGAGCGATTTGCTGAAGATTGGAGTGAGGTACGGCCGGAATGGGGTCTTGCCCGTAATGCCGCATTTATTATTGGGAATCGTGAGCTCACGGAGGAATGTAATTTAGAGGGAAGAACTTTTCTCCATACCTATAACTGGAAGAAGGATAGGAATGGGACGATACTTGCCAATATTATTAAAGGACCTGCAACGGTCACCCAATGGATTAACCTGCAATATTATGCTTCCACCGTTGCACCGCATTATTATGGAAGCGGGAATAAAAGAACGCAAACAGTAACTTCCGGTATTGGTGTTATGCAGGGAAATTCCAGTGATTTATTACCAGGACTTCCATGGCAATCTGTCATGAGTGCTGATCATGAGCTTTACCATATCCCATTAAGATTATTAGTAGTAATCGAAGCACCTAAGGATGCGATTGAAAAACTATTAAAACAAGATCAGGACTTTCATCAAAAAGTTCAGAATGGCTGGGTCCAGCTTGCATCGATTGATGAGACAGGGAACTGGGTAAGCTGGTCCTAACCTCTTTTCCAGATGGAAAAGGATGTTTGGCTTAGTTATTAAGAGATTATTTTAGGAAAAAGGAAAGTGAATCGTTATGGATAAAACAAAAGGAGCCCTTGAAGCGGAAATCAGTAAAGCTTTAACCCATTGGGAAAAGCATTATCTTGGAAGAGGCTCGGTATCCGTTAAATCAGATATTTTGCGGGATATGATTATAGTCAGTCTTCGCGGAATTTTAACTCCCGCTGAATATTCCTTATGTAAAGATAAAGAGGGGTTGCTAACCGTTAAAGAGAACCGAAATAGCCTTGTAGAATCCGGTGTCGATGAGTTAAAGGAAATTATCTTTACGATAACAGGGTTTGAGGTCGTAAGTTTTTACACCGACCTTAGTACACAAACGGGAGAACGTGTAATGGTCTTTAAACTTTCTGGTGATTTACAATACGGGTTAGCTTAAGAAGATCTTTATCCTATTTTATATATATAGTGTCTGTTAAAGAAGTAATAACGATAGGATAAACATTCATGGGGGGATTTGATGTATTTAAAAGAGAATAAAAAAGTACTATTTGTAGTAGGAAGGGAAAAAGAAATCGATTTTCATGATGTGAAACATAGATATCAGGTTCGTCCAGAAGAAATGATCCTTTTAGAAAGCGATGAACTAGATAAAATAGAACCTTTTGGCGAATTAATGCGGGAGATTCTTTTACATGTTTATCAAAAAAATATAGAAGAAATAGTGATTGTTGATACGAATAAGGATCGAAAGGATTCGGAGGATATTCTAGGAAGAATTGGGGAAAGCATAGACCCGCATCAGAGCATGAGTACCCTTCATTATCTTTTTACCCATTGTAATCCAGAGTTTTCAAACACAACAATAATGGAATGGTTTGAAGGAAACCATAGTTTCATAGGTACTAATCAGAAATCAGTTGAAGTGATTCGCAGCCATCCATTAATGCCATCTTCTGTGAAGGTTATGGAATTAAGGATAGGTCATGAGAATGAAACGCAACATGAAGTCGATATTTTTTAAGAAACTATTATAGTTAGTTCAGCAAATAGTTTTTATGGGAAAATGATACTCGTGATTAATAAAGAGTGGGTTCAGTTAAACAGACAGGCATGCTATTTTAGCCTGTTTGTTTTTTTGTTTTGTACGCTAGAAAGCAAGTAATATAGGTTGTTTAGATACTAGTTTATGGAATATAAAGTTACTCAGCAGATGGAAGACAAAGGTACTGGAATGAGTTTATTCTATTAATCAAGTGTTAATGTTATTTAAGTATATTTTGAATTATGATAATATTAGATGTAGTGTAACTGAACAGGGGGGAATTCATCATGGTCAATCGACTGTGGTCGAAGGATTACATATTCGTCTGTCTAACGACGTTTTTTATGTTCCTAAATTATTATTATTTACTTGTGACTATACCGATTTATTTAATTCAGGATTTACAAGGAAATACGGCACAAGCAGGGTTGCTTGTTTTGGTGTTTTATATTGCTGCTATTGCCATTCGCCCGATTGCGGGAAAATGGATTGAATCTTTTGGAATTAAAAAGGTTTTTTTAGCTTCACTGATTCTTTATCTAGGTGCGGCCTTAATGTACTTTTTCACGACTTCACTCATTAGTTTAATGATTTTACGTGTGATTCATGGAGTAGGCTTTGGCATGGTTACAACGACAGCAGGAACGATTGTTGCGAACCTGATCCCTCAAAATAGGAGAGGAGAAGGTATGGGATATTATGGCCTTATGATGAATATGTCTATGGCTTTAGGTCCTTTTCTGGGTCTGCTTGCTATCAACAAATGGGGCGCAACCATAATGTTTGTTGTAAGTTTTGGCAGTGTGATAATCGGAACGGTCACAGGGCTGTTAATCTCTATACCTAAAGACGTGAGAAAGGTTCAAGCGGAAACAAGATTGAAGAAAAAAGGATTGAACATAAATGAGCTGATTGAAATGTCTGCTCTTCGCGTTTCACTGGTCTGCTTCTTTTTTGCCCTTGTGTATTCATCAATTGTTTCGTTTGTGTCTGTATATGCAGAGGAACTTGGGTTAACAGAAGTAGCAAGTTATTTCTTTATTGTCTATGTGATTGCGTTAATTATCTCAAGGCCATTTACGGGGAAATGGTTTGATCAGTACGGAGCAAATGTCATCATTATCCCATCGATTATAAGCTTTGCGATTGGTATGTTCCTATTAAGTCAAGCGAACGGTGCCTTTATGTTCCTACTGTCTGCAGCCTTTATTGGACTCGGCTGGGGGACAATCTTTCCAACGGTCCAAACGATTGCTATCGCAATCGCGCTTCCTAATAGAAGGGGTGCTGCTACTGCTACTTTCTACTCTACGATGGACTTAGGAATCGGAATCGGTTCATTAATTGTTGGAATTCTTGGTGCAAAAATAGGTTATAGTTCCTTATATTTTTATAGCTCCTTTTTTGCCCTTGCAGGTTTGATTGTCTATTACTATTTACATGGTAGAGTAAGTCGGAGCATAAGAGAAAGAGTACGTGCCTTCGAATTGAAAAAAGCAGAATAATAAGAGCAAAAAGTGCCAGACATCATCCGCAAATGGAATGGTGTCTGGCATTTTTCATGATAGAGTAATGAATGAAAATGTAATATTCATAATGGAATGATGGGGGTGTAAAAGAACTTACATTCTCTGTGAAAATACAGGTTCTTCTAATTTCTCATTAAAATCAATCAGTAAATCTTTATCATCAAAATACCAAGTATCATCATCTTCAATAAAGAAGGTTATACCATCTTTCTCCATTCGAGTATGAGATTGTTCCGGTCTATCTTTATCAATTCCTAAAGAAAATCCCTTTACAAAAGAGTTTAAACCGCCGTATCGGACATAAAATCTTACAAAATCGCCTTCAGTTAATGATAAATCTTCTTTGTACCATTCTACTGCTTTATCAGACATTGTAATTTGCATGATTTTTCACCTCGAAGAATTTTAAGAAGTTATTTTGTGATTTATTTCACATTTCTTTCTTGATAAGAGTATATCACGAATCATATCTATTAAAAGTGTACAATATGTGAATCATTTTCTATGTTTATCCAACGCAAGGTGTTGCATGTTTTTTATACAAATAATTGGTTAAGGATATAAAGGAATAAAGATTGTGCGTAAAATGGCAGGAAAGGATAAATAACTTGCGAATGTTGGATTCACACTGATTTCTGGAAAGGAAGCTATAGGATGAAACAACTTTGGTATGGTGGTACCATCTATACGATGGAGAAAGAAAACGAAACTGTAGAAGCTGTACTTGTGGAGGACGACAAAATTATAGCAGTTGGCACCTTTGCTGAATTAAGTAACCAAGCGGATGAAAAAATCGATTTACAGAGTGCTGCGATGTATCCAGGCTTTGTGGATAGTCATCTGCATATGATATTCCAAGGAGAAAAATTAATTCGACTTGATTTATCCAAAGCAGGTTCAGCTGAAGAGATGCTTAATATGATTAAAGAAGCGGCAAAAACAACTCCGCCGGATAAATGGCTTTTTGGAGAAGGGTGGAACGAAAATAACTTTGCGGACGGCAGAATTCCAACCAAACAAGAACTTGATGAAATTAGAAAAGAACCTATCCTTTTAACAAGAATTTGTCACCACGTCGTCTTAGGAAACACGGCAGCGTTTGAAGCGGGTGGTGTTCATGAAGAATTACAGTCTCCTGCAGGCGGAGAAATTGGACACAGTCCTGAGGGGAAATTAAATGGTCTTTTGTACGATCAAGCGATGAATGTGGTAACCAATGCCATCCCAAGGGCCGGGGAAGATTATATTCAAGACTTAGTCCATGCACTAAATCTTTGTATTGATGATATGTTATCAAAAGGATTAACGGGCGGACACACAGAAGATATGCATTATTTTGGCCGCTATAGCAATCCGTTGAAGGCATTTTTACAAGTCGTTGGAAAAAAACATCATTTTCGAGTCCATTTATTGCGCCATCATGCTGTATTTAAAGAAATGATGGAGAATCATGTCCAATATGATGAACCTTTTGTAGAACCGGGTGCGATGAAAATCTTTACGGACGGCGCATTAGGCGGTTCGACGGCAGCCTTATCTAAACCTTACTCAGACAACCTGAGTAATCGTGGCATTTTAATTCATGCCGATGAGGAACTGGAAGAATTAGTGAAGCTCGCACGAACATGTAATGAAGCAGTGGCTGTTCATATGATTGGGGACAGAGGCGCTGAGCAAATCATCACTTTATTAGAAAAATATCCTGCACCTATTGGCAAAAGAGACCGTTTAATTCATGCTTGTGTATTACGCGAAGATTTAGTCGAAAGAATCTCCAAGTTACCAGTTGTGATTGATATCCAACCTATGTTTGTCCCGTCGGACTTTCCGTGGGTGATGAATCGACTTGGTGAAGAGCGTCTTGATTATGCATACGCATGGAAAACGTTATTGAATAAAGGAATTATGTGTGCCGCAGGAACGGATGCACCCGTAGAAGACATTAATCCAATCGCAACGATTTATGCAGCGGTTGAGAGAAAAAAACCAGGCCAAAAGCATGATGGGTATCTTTCTGAACAAAAATTATCCCGCTTTGAGGCAATTCGTTCCTATACAGTGGGCAGTGCACAAGCTATATGTAAAGAGCATGAACGCGGGTTAATTAAACCAGGCTACGATGCAGACTTTTCCATTTTTGACCGTGATTTATTTAAAGGGACATCAGAAGAAATGCTTGAAGCAAAAGCAGTCAAAACCGTTGTTGCCGGGAAAATTGTTTTTGAACGAAACTAGACGTAACATTCATAGATTGCTGTCATCTTCTGCGTGAATACGGTAAAGCGGCAGACGTCAGCAATCTTATTTTTTCATTTTTTCTACTATGATATAATTTTAATATACAAAAAATTAAAATATTTTTTTATGGTTTATTTATTAAGTAGGTGAATGGGATGATTATTAATATAAATGATGAAGCTTACAATGAGGAAATGATTATAGCTGATCGGCCGATGGCTACGTCTTCAAGTGCTTTAGGGATTATGCGGCACCAGCTGGTAAAAAATATTGGACTCGAAAGGATCAAAGGGTTTTTAGTCCGTTTTGGTTGGGAAATGGGTGTAAATGATGCGAAGGAAGCGTTAAAAAAGAATATTTCTGTTAAAACACTGATTGAGCAAGGTCCCATTGTCCATATGGAGAATGGGCATATACGTGGATTTACCCATCAATGTTCAGCAGAATTTAATGAACATGACCAGATTGTTTCACTCCACGGAAGCGGGACTTGGATTGATTCTTACGAAGCTGTAGAGCATGTGAAAAGACTGGGGTTATCCCATACGCAAGTTTGTCATACCTTGATTGGTTATTCAAGCGGCTTTATGACAACTATATGTGGACAAACGGTTTTAGCAAAGGAAACGACTTGTGTGGGGAAAGGAGATTCTGTTTGTACGTGGATCACAAGAACAAAGAAAGAATGGGATAGCATGATGGAGGAGGAACTTTCCTTTTATCAAGAAACCCCAATCATGGAAGAGTTAGAGTATACCTATGAACAACTCCTGGAACAACAGAGCTTTTTGACACAATTAACCGAATTCCAAAAAAAGCTTAACGAAGAAATTGCCAATGGAACAGACTTAGAAACAATTACCAACATGGTATTTAATACTACGAATATTCCAATCGTTATTGAAGATAAGGAACTTCGAACGATCACTTATGCAGGGTTAACAGAAAATATGTATCATGAATTAGATTGGGATATGAAAGAATATCTTCGGAAGAGTAAGAGTCAACTCTTGTTACCAATCGGGAAAAAGACCATTAAAACAGAGAGGCAAGAAAAACTGATTTCTCCTATTTTTGTAGAAAAAAAGGTACTCGGATATTGTTCCTTTCTATACAATGATGGAAAAAATCATCATGAAGAAAAGGATTACTTACTATTAGATCGCTTTGCAAACGCTGTCTCACTGATTCTATTAAATGAGAAAACAAGATTCGAATCGTTTGAACGGATGAAAGGAAATTTTTTAGAGCAAATTCTCCAAGCACAAGTTCCACCTCATGAGATTATCCAAAGGGGAAAATATGCGAATTTGGATTTGGACAAGCCCTATTACGTAGTGGCAATGGAATTTCGTAAAACGCAAAACGCCACTTTATCTATTGAGGAAGAATTTTACCTGCAGGAGCAGGTTTTAGAGGCCATCTTTGAATATTTCAGTGACCATAAGTATCAAAGTTTAATTGGCCAGCGTGAAGGTAAATTAGTGTTATTAATGATTAAACAGCAGAAGACTTTCTCCATTCATAAAGCCATGCTTGAACTATATCAGTTTTTGGAACAAGCCTTTCCAAATGAAGATTTTAAATTAGGAATAAGTAATGAAGGATATGATATCAAGGAAGCTGCTGCCTATTACGAAGAAGCTTCCATTGCATTAAAACTAACTTTGCAAAAAAGCATTGTTTCTTTCGATTCTCTAGGGATTGTGGGAATCTTAATTAATTCTAATAATCTAAAGGGGATTAAAATGGTCGCAAAAAAGGAGCTTGGCTCCCTCTATCAATTGGAAGATTCAAGAAATATCGAACTTTTGAAAACCTTATTTGTATTTCTATCAAATGGCGGGAAACTTGAGCAAACGATGAGTGATCTGGCCCTTTCCATGAGCGGGCTCAGACATCGAATTAGAAGAATGGAAGAATTATTAGAAAAAGACCTGCGTGATCCGGAGGAAATGCACCAATTACTATTAATCTTAAAAGCGTTAATCGCCATAGGGGAATTTTCGCTAGATTAATCGTTGAAAAAATAAAGCAAGTAGTGGAGGGCAACATGTCTTCCGCTACTTGCTTTTGTTTTGTATGGAAATTTTGGAAGAGTATTAAAAATAATCAAAATGAACAAAAATTGTCTGTTTAAATGATTAAACATGAATCATTTTTGTTCTAGTCTGAAAATTGGGAATTAATTAAACTATAGTTAATCAGCAAAACACATTTAAAAAGGTGTAAATGTTGTAAGCGATAACACCCAATAAATCATTAACTCATAAAGGGGATGTATATATGGTAACTCAAATGATAAAAGCGCAAGAACAAACAGTCGAAGAAATGCTATTAGAAGGAGCAAGAAAAATTGGTGAATTAGCAGAAAAGGAAGCACAAGAAGCAGAAAAAAACGCTAGCATTTCTGAAAACGTCATCAATCTTATAAAGGAAACACAAATTTCAAGAATCATGTTACCGAAGAAGTATGGCGGTCCACAAGTTGACTTGAAAACATTCGCAAAAATTGTCCGTACCGTTTCTTATCACAATGTTTCAGCAGGCTGGTTGACGTATCTCTATCCGTTACACAATATTCTTCCAGCTTATCTTCCTGAAAAAGGCCGCGATGAAATCGTGAACCAAGGCGGATTAATCTGTGATGTGTTTGCTGCAGTAGGGAAGGCAGAAAAAGATGGAGATGGATATCGCATCAGTGGTAAATGGAATTTTGCCAGCGGCTGCTTATATAGTGATTGGATCGGACTTGGCGTGGAGATTCAATTCCCTGATAGCGATAAACCAGAAGTTTGCTTGCCAATGCTAAAGGCATCAGAAGTTCAAATTGTTAAAAACTGGGATACATTTGGATTAAGAGGAAGCGGCTCCAACCAAGTCGTTGCAGATAATGTTTACGTCCCAATGGAGAGAGTTTTACGCTTAAACGCAGCAGATGCAACAGGAAGACCGCCTGAAGCAGATTACGATAAGGATTATCCATTATACCATGTTCCATTTTACCCAGCCTTTTATCTTGGATTTCCAAACATGGCATTAGGTGGGGCAGAACGATTAATCGAAGAGTTTAAAAAGGCTACGGAAAATCGTGTTCGTTTAATGGATGGAGTGAGAGAAAGCGAATCACCTCGCAGTCAAAGGGTACTAGCGGAAATTATGACACAGTTCCATTCTGCTGAAAGCTTAATGGACAAGTATTTAACACTGTTAGAAAACTATGAAAAAGACGGCCGTAAAACAAGCCGTGCCGAATTCTTTGCAATCCGAACACAAATTACAAAAACATGTACAGATATTGCTGTAAGAATTCTCTTAACGCTAGGCGGAGGTGCTCTTTATAAAGGCGGAGTCATTGAGCTTATGATTAGAGATATTTTATCTGTCGCAACACATAAGACTTCTTTATATGAAGATTCTGTTGCAGCATATGGCCAAGAACTATTTGGATTTGATTCAGGTGTAAGAGGTTAAGAAAGTAAAGCATCATATGTACCAAGTCGATTTAAAATTGCCGGCTTGGTACATGGAAATTCAACTTTGGAGGTTTATAGAAAAATGGATGATTGTCAATTTCGTACAGCAATGGGAAAATTCGCAACAGGTGTAACAGTTATCGCTACAGAGGTGCATGGAGAAGGGACTCATGGAATGACAGCAAATGCTTTTATGTCTGTATCCCTTGATCCAAAATTAGTAGTGATTTCGATAGGAGAAAAAGCGAAGATTTTAAATAAAATCAAAGAAAGCAAAACATTTACAGTCAATATATTAAGTGCCGAACAACAAGAAGTCTCTATGATTTTTGCAGGACAAAAGAAAGATGTAGAAGTAGAGTTTGATCGTCTGGATGGGAAGCCAGTCATTCCTGGGGCAGTGACACAAATTGCTTGTGAAGTTTCTGCTGAGTACGTCGAAGGTGACCATACTTTGTTTATAGGAAAAGTGACGGATATTACTATTGATGATGAGGCGGAACCACTTATTTTTTATAGTGGAAAATACCGTTCACTAACAACGATTTAAGCACTCACAAATTAAGTGAAAGGAGCGAGGACTGCATGGAAACGATTTATTTAACCCGAGGAAATGTAACGAGCTGGCAAAAGATAGCAAAACCATCTGTTATGGCATTAGGTTTTTTTGATGGTCTTCATCACGGGCATCGGAAAGTTATCCAAACGGCCTTACAAAAGGCAAAGGAAAAGAATGTTCACTTAGCTGTCATGAGTTTTTTTCCACATCCGAAAACCGTTATTTCTAATGGAAAAAAGCAAGTGTGCTACTTAATGACATTATCAGAGAAAGAAGAAATGTTAGAACAGCTTGGAGTGGACCTCTTTTACATTGTTCAATTTGAGAAGGAGTTTGCTTCGCTGCCGCCAGAGGCATTTGTCGCTCAATATTTGTTAAAACTTGGTGTCGTCCATGCAGTCGCTGGCTTTGATTTTTCCTATGGATCGCGAGGGCTTGGAAATTTAGACCGGTTAAAGAATGATTCCGGTGGATTGATTGAAGTGACAAAGGTAGAAAAAGTGGAATGCAATGGAGAAAAAGTTAGCTCCACCTGTATTAGAGAAAGGCTGATAAAAGGTTTGGTAGAAGAAATCCCGCATTTTCTAGGACGTCCATATGAAGTGAAAGCAAACTGGGATGGAGTTTCAATCCATCTTGAATCCTATCATACGCTGCCATCTCCAGGACATTATATGGTGACCTTGAAAAAAGGGTTGGCTTCTTTCAAAACAGAATTGGTCGTGACAGAGGAATCTGTAGTTCAAACTTGTCACAGGCTACCTTCACATATGGCAGGGGAACTATCTATTCTTTGGCACCGTCAAATTGCTGCTAATGTCATTTCAAATGACATGTTAGTAACTATATAAAAGAAAAGGAAGTGGGAAAATGGCGAAGTTAATTGCGGGTATCGCGATGTCACATAGTCCAATGATTATGACAAGCGAGGAGGCTGCAGGAGATAAAGGACAGCGCTTTCTACAAAAGGCTGCTGAAATGAAGAAATGGTTAAAAGAAAGTGGTGCGGAGATTATTGTTCTTATTTCAGATGACCATTTTAATAGCTATTTTTATGATCAAATGCCATCCTTTACGATTGGAATTGATCGCTGTGAGGGCTGGGGAGATTGGCATATTCCAGAATATGATATTCCTGTCGAAAAAGATTTAGCAAAACATATCCTTAACATAGGATTGGAAAATAATGTTGATTTTGCATTTACAATGCGAATGAAAGTGGACCATGGTCATACACAAGCAGTCTATTTCTTAAATGAAGAGTTAGATATTCCGGTTGTGCCAATTGCAGTCAATACTACTGCACCTCCACTTCCGACAATGGATCGTTGTTTTCAGGTGGGAGAATTGGTGAGAAAAGCCATTGAAACTTGGGAATCTGATAAAAAGGTAGCCATTGTGGCTTCAGGCGGTTTATCACACTGGGTTCCGATTCCAAAAATTGATAGTCAAAAAGAAGAAGATCAAGGCCTGATTCAAATTTTAAAAAATGGCCGTCAAGAGATTGAACAGCTGGATGAATACTTAGAAACGAGAAAAACAAGAGTGACGAGCTTAAAGACGGGACCTGTGAATGAAGAATGGGATCGTCAATTTTTAAAACTGATTACGGAAAAAGATTACAAGTCTTTAAGAAGCTGGACTTCTGATTTTATTGAAGAAAATGGGGGCAATGGCGGACAGGAAATTCACAATTGGCTTGTCCTTATGGGAGCTCTTCAAAACTTTGAGAATCAGGTAGCTTTTTATGAGCCAATCCCCGAATGGGTAACGGGTATGGCAATTGTGCAGTTTGCCAGTTCAATCGGGCAAAAGAAGCCATTAACAGAGGAAACAATCAGCATTTAGTTAGACCACAAATAATCATTAGGGAGAGATGGAGATTATGACAATTTGGACAGACCTAGCAGATATTGAATTTAAATTATATTATTTGGACGCAAATGGAATTAAGACGAGGGTATTGGAAGCAGGTACAGGAGAACCGTTAATTTTGCTTCACGGTACAGGCGGTCATATTGAAGCATACGCTAGAAACATGAGAGGATTAAGTGAAAAGTTCCGTGTGATTTGTATTGATATGGTCGGTCACGGGTATACAGATAAGCCAAATCGTGAATATGGCATTGATTTTTATAGTGAACATCTTTTAGGTGTGATTCAAGCACTTGGTTTATCTAAAGTCTATCTTTCTGGTGAATCATTAGGCGGATGGGTAGCAGCTTGGTTTGCTGCTGAGCATCCTGAATATGTGAAAGCAATGGTGTTAAATACGCCTGGAAACGTGAAAAACAAACTAGACGTGATGGCAAAGTTAAAGGAATCGACGATAAAAGCGGTAGTTGAAGCCAACTATGAAAATGTGAAAACACGACTTGAATGGCTGATGTATGACAAAAGTCAAGTAACAGAAGAGCTTATCCAATGCCGTTATGATATTTATACAAGACCCCAATACAAGGAAGCGGTTTATAATATTGTTTGTCTTCAAGATATTGAAATAAGAGAGAAGTATTCATGGGATTCTTCTTGGTGCGGGAAAATCAATGTTCCTACTTTACTAGCTTGGACAGATCATGACCCAACTTCAACGGTTGAAGAAGGAAAACCATTGCAAGACTTGATACCTGGAAGTGAGTTCACTGTCATTAAAGATGCAGGACATTGGCCGCAGTGGGAAAAGCCTGAAGAGTTCAATGAAATCGTCATTAATTTCTTGTTAGAGAAGACCGCCAAAGTTGCTGTTCAGTAATGTAATAGAAGCTGTTTGAAAGAATACCCAGAATAAGAGAAGAACAACGATTTGTTTTTCTCTTATTCTTAATCTTCTTCTTTTTTTGATCTATATTTTCTGAATTTTGTTAATTGTTTATAATTTTATTAAAATATATGCTGTTTTTTTAAAATTGGAGGTAAAAGTATGGGGCAAAAAAGTGCGGAGAAATCCAAACTATCTAGGACAGCGTGGGTTGTCATTGTACTATTATTTTTATTAACGGTAATCAGTAATGCTGATAAAGCAATCATCGGATTTGCATCGGTTCCTATTATGAAGGAATTGGGGCTGAATGCAGAGCAATGGGGAATCGTCGGAAGTGTTTTCTTTCTTTTGTACTCCATTTCAGCTGTACTTGGCGGCATGCTTGCAGACAAAGTTGGGACAAGAGTTGTCATTGCAGGGATGGTCATTATTTGGTCACTTGTTCAATTTTCAACGCTCTTTATGTCGAGCTTTGCCTTTTTATTGATTACGAGAATTATTTTGGGTGCTGGAGAAGGACCTGCCTATTCTCTCGCCATGACAGCCGCATCCAAATGGCTTCCTAAGGAAAAACGAGGAATTGGGATTTCACTTGTTTCCGTTGGAGGGCCATTGGGAGTAGCTATTTCCGCCCCTATTTTAATGAGTATGATTAGCAATTATGGCTGGCGTTCAGCCTTTATCGCAACTGGAGTTGTTGGAGCGATTTGGGTAGTTGCTTGGCTATGGATTGTAAAAGAGAAGAAGGAATCAGCAGAGGAATCAATTGTATCTGAAGTGGATGTTAACCAGGCAGCAAGCCAAGAAAATACGAAATTTTCATCTGTCCTTCTGTCAAAAAACTTCATCTTCATTGCTCTATGTGGATTTGCTACATACTGGTCTTTTACGATTGGATTAAACTGGCTGCCTAACTATTTAGAAAATGTACGGAAGTTAGATGCTGAAGTATTGTCCATCGTTGTTGCCCTTCCATGGATCTTAATTACTTTATCGCAAATATCCTTTTCAATGATTTCGGATCGTCTTTTTCATAAAACGAAGAGTGTGGTAAAAGGTCGTGTGTTCGTACTAGGTCCTGTCATGTTAGCGGGGGCGGTTTGTTATTTTATCGGTTCCCTGTTAAGTTCTAATCTTTTAGCGATTGCCTTATTATCCCTTGGATTAACATTTGGCTGTATCACATTGGTTCTCGGGCCCGCCATCTTAATGGAACTTGTTTCCAAACAGCATCAAGGGAAAATTCAAGGCTGGTTTATGGCGATTACTTCACTGGGCGGAATTGTTGGGCCATATGTAACAGGTTATTTAATTGAACACTCTTCAAGCGCTGCTGCAGGGTTTGAATTTGCTTTTATCGTTTGCGGAGTGGTCTTGCTTGTTTTTGGCGGACTTGTATGGGCATTAGTCAGACCGAAGAAATCAGAAGTACCTCTCATCACCCAGGAATTACCAAAATCTGTTTGAAAAGTGAAAGCACCAGACACCATCCAATTTCTGGGTGGCGCTTGGTGCTTTTATTCTTTCATTGTTTGTGAGCGGTTCAGGGAAATCAAATAGAATGCAGAATAATGTCAAAGTTAATTAGATTTTGTCGCATAAAGTATTAACAATAATTGACTTTTTCCCTATTGGTATATTATTCTATTACTATCAAATAATTACATATGGCGGATGAATATTGTAGGATAGTGCAGAACCTACCTACCAAAGGAATGGGTTCCAAAAAGATTGTTGGGACAAAATTCCTAAGAGATAAAACCGAAATGGGATGCACCTAATCTCTTAGGTACAAAGGACAGAGAAGGATATTAAAAGCTATGACTCCCCTTTTCTGTTCTTTTTGTGTGCAAAAAGGCAGCAGGTGTAATGGCTTCTAGAATCCAATCACTTTCTTTGAAAACTTGCAGGGCCTGTCTTGGGACTTAACATCCTAGCAATATGTAAATTTGATTAAAAAATATTACATAATATACATAAATATGGAGGAATGTAAGATGCGGTTAGAAGGAAAAGTGGCTGTTATTACTGGGGGAACATTTGGCATTGGTGAAAGCACCGCATTACTTTTTGCTAAGGAAGGAGCAAAGGTAGTCATTGCTGCGCGTAATGAAGAAAAAGGGACAAGGGTTGTTAACCAAATAAAGGAGCAAGGCGGAGAGGCACTTTTCGTTAAAACAGATGTGTCTAAGGAAGAGGATATTAAAAATCTTATGAAGCAAACGGTAGATACATATGGGAAATTAGATGTTCTGTTCGCAAATGCGGGAGTTGGCAGTATGGGGGACCTCGATTCTATCAGTCTTGATGATTGGAATTATACTCTTAGTGTTGACCTTACAGGTGTGTTCTTATGTAATAAATATGCGATTCCAGAGATGGAGAAAAACGGAGGGGGTTCCATTATCAATTGTGCCTCAATCCTAGGACATGTTGGTCAAATGTCTGTTTCTGCCTATGCCGCAGCGAAGGGCGGGGTAGTCAATATGACTCGTACAGCTGCTGTGACCTATGCAAATAGGGGAGTCAGAGTCAACGCCGTATGCCCAGGTTATATCACGACAAATATATTAGATGATTTAAGTGATGAAATGTTGGAACACTTAAAGTCTTTACATCCAATTGGACGTCTTGGAAGACCGGAAGAAGTAGCCTATGCTGTATTATTCCTTGCTAGCGATGAATCATCATTTGTAACAGGTGCAAACTTGTTAGTCGATGGCGGTTATACTGCACAATAATGAACCATAAGATATTTAAGCGCACAAGTGACACTCGAAAATTAGGTGGCGTTTGGCGCTTTTTTCTCTGTCAAATCATATCATGTGTAAAACGAAAGATATTCTCGTATACTAGTTGTGAAGAACAGAAGAGGGGGAATCTATCATGCATATTGAAATGTGGACAGACTTTGCATGACCATTTTGCTATATTGGCAAAAGGCGTCTGGAGGACGCTATTAAACAAATTGATCATCCAATTGAAGTGACGTATCGATGCTTTGAATTGGATCCAACAATGAACAAAGATGTCAAAGAAAATATGTACGAGGCTTTAGCTAAGAAATATGGTATGAGTATGGACCAAGCGAAAGCGAATGTTCAAAACGTTGTACGAATGGCAAAGGAAGTTGGATTGGATTATAAGATGGATACGCTGATTTTAACCAACACCTTTGATGCGCATCGTTTAACCATGCTGGCGAAAACAAAAGGGTTAATGAAAGAAATGACCGAGCGAATTCTGCATGCCTATTTTACGGAATCCAAGCATATTGGAAACCATGAGACCCTTACGGAATTAGCTGTGGAAGTAGGGCTGGGCCGGGACGAAGTGAAGAACATGCTTGAGAGCGAGGCCATGGCAGATGTTGTTCGGGAAGACCAACAATTAGCACGGCAGTACCGTGTCACAGGTGTCCCGTTCTTTCTTATTAATAAAAAATATGCTCTAACAGGCGCCCAGCCAACGGAAACGTTTGTACAGGCATTGAAAAAAGTAATCGCAGAAGATCAGATGGTCGTTTTGGACAATCAAGACGGTCTTAATTGTGATGAAAATGGCTGTGAAATACCTAAAAAGGATTAAGACCGATTTTCTTTCTTATTAAATAAAATGATTGTGAGCCCGCCTGCTGCCTTGTTTCAGCAGGCGGGCTTTATTTATCCTCATACATATTTACAAATCCCTTTTAGTATAAAACATACGAAAAAAAACTGGAAATAATCAGAAAATTAGTCTTATTAAACGTATATTCTGAAAATTTAAAATTATAAAATAAACACATAACGAACCAAGATAAGGAGTGAATGAAACATGTCAATCATGCGAATTGGAAGAGCTGAATTAAGAGTATTAGATCTTGAGGAATCAATTAATTATTATACAAATATTATCGGAATGGAAGTAGTTGGAAGAAGTGAGGGAAGAGCTTATCTAAAAGCTTGGGATGAATTTGATCATCACAGTCTTATTCTGCAAGAAGCAGATTCAGCGGGTCTAGATCATTTTGGTTTTAAAGTACGAAGTGAATCGGATCTTGAGTATTACGAAAGAAAAATTGAGCAATTTGGCTGCACAACGAAACGTATTTCCAAAGGAACCCGTCTTGCTGAAGGAGAAGCGATTCGCGTTACGCTGCCAACAGGGCATCAAATGGAACTGTATCATGATATTCAACAACTAGGGAAGAGAACAGGTACCTTAAATCCGCATCCATTTCCGGATGAAGCAAGAGGGATTGCTCCTCACCGTTTGGATCATGTTCTATTAACGGGCGATGATGTGAAAACGGTTACGAGATTCTTCACAGAGGCGTTAGAGATATTCCAGAGTGAAAAAATTATGACGTTGGATGGAGAAGACATGGTAGGAAGCTTCATGCATGCTCAAAATGGAAAGGCTCATGATATTGCCTTTATTAAAGGACCGGATGCTAAATTGCACCATGCAGCATTCAAGGTTGAACATTGGTACGATGTGTTAAAGGCAGCAGATCTTTTGTCAAGATATGATGTACCGATTGAAGTTACACCAACTCGTCATGCCATAACAAGAGCAGAAACGATTTATTTCTTTGATCCATCTGGAAACCGAAACGAAGCCTATTCCGGAGGATATATTACATATCCAGATTTCCCTACGATTACTTGGACGGAGGATAAAATCGCTCACGGAATCTTCTATCATAGAAAAGAAATGGTTGAATCTTTTGTTCAAGCGCTTACTTAATATTTTCATTCATCTCTATTAATATAGTGGAAAATTGAAAACGTTTACTGTAATTTGAAAATTCAAAAAAACATATACCTTAGAGGAGGAATTATAAATGACAATGACAAACCAATTAACAAAAGAAAAGGTAGATATGAAGCATTGGTTAGCGGTAGCAGAAAGAATCGGTCAAGTTGCGGAGGCAGAAGCATTAGAGGCCGATAAAAATGGTCGTTTTTCTTCAAAGGTTGCAGAGGCAATTGTTGAGGGCGGAATTAATAAATTAATGCGTGCAGAACAATTTGGCGGTAATTTTATCGGTGTAGAACCATTTACAAAAATTGTGAGAAAAGTGGCAAGTCATAGTATGGCCGCAGCATGGTTAACAAACTTTTTTGCGATACATGATATTTGGCCTGGTTATCTTCCTCCAAAAGGAAGAGAAGAAGTTCTTGGTAAACATGAATTGATTGCGGATGTTTTTGCACCGCTTGGCCGTATGGAAAAGGATGGAGACGGATACCGCCTTTACGGTCAATGGAACTTTGCCAGCGGTGTACTATGGAGTGAGTGGATTGGTCTTGGAGCGATGGCTGACCTAGGAGAGGGTCTTGAGTATGTCATGCCTGTACTAAGAACTTCTGATTCAAATCTTAAACTGATTGAAAACTGGGATACACTTGGGTTGCGCAGTACAGGAAGTAACGGGGTTCATGTGGATGGTGCATATATCCCTGAACATCTCATCTTACGTGGAAAAGATATATTTGGTCTCGGAAAACCGGCGGGCGGAGAATATGATCCACAAGACCCTATTTACCGTATGCCATTTATGCAGATGTTTTTGGCTGCATTCCCTGCTACGTCATTAGGTGCGATGGATCGTATCATTGATATTTTCCAAGAACGTACGGAAAACCGTGTTCGCGTATTTAATGGAGGAAAAAATGAGAAAAACGGTTCTGGCAGCCAACGTGTGCTAGCTGAAATGAAAATTCAACGTCGTCAAGTAGAGGGATTAATGAGTCGCTATATTGAAGTTCTTGAACAATTCCAAGAGGAAGGAAGAACCATTGCAACGGAAGAAGAACGTATGGAATTGTTTGCGATTCGGTCACAAGCTTCTAAAATGGCCGCAGAAATGGCATTGAAAGCCATTATAACACTAGGTGGAACGTCTATCTTCAAAGGAGATCCAGTCGAGTTATTTGTAAGGGATGTTATCGCCTTTGCTTCACATCCAACGCAGCTTTGGGAAGATGCGATGGGCTCATACGGAAGTGTACAATTTGGCGGACCGGCACATCCAACTTGGTAATCTAGCCTTCCATCTATAGGATAAACGTTTCGTGTACGATGAAGATAATGAAAACTAGGTGAACAGATATATAGATTCTTAGGAACGTCCCGAATAGGTATCAGGCACCACTATGCCATATCTAGCAACCATTTTACGTAAATGGGAGCTAGATACAGTAATGGTGGATGCCCGTACCTATGGGATAGCCTAAAGGGTCGACAGAGTAAAATAACTGTTCCAGTAGAAGGGGATGAAGGATTTGAAAACCGTCTATCTTACCCATGGTCCAGAATTTTCTTTGCCGAAACCAGAGCCCTGTGTGATGGCAATGGGCTTTTTTGATGGAGTTCATGTGGCGCATCAACAAGTGATCTTAGAGGCAAAAAATATTGCTAGAAAAAGAAAAATCAAACTAGCAGTGATGACCTTTTTTCCTCATCCAAGAGAAGTACTTAACTTAGGAAAAGAAAAGATGAATTATTTAACTCCGTTAGAAGTCAAACTGGATCGATTTTCTAAACTTGGAGTGGATATTGTCTATGTCATTAAATTTGATCTAGTCTTTGCCGAGCTTTCTCCAAAAGAATTTATTGATACGTATGTAACAGGTCTTGGTGTGAAACATGCTGTCGCCGGCTTTGATTTTACGTATGGGCAAAAAGGAAAAGGAACAATGAAAACGATGAGCACTGATGGTGAGGGGAAGTTTCTTGTAACCGTTATCTCAAAACTTGATTACAAAGGTCAAAAGATTAGTTCGACTTTCATTAGGAATCTATTATCCCATGGTGAAGTGAATGAAATTGCCTCATATCTTGGAGACTATTATGAAACAAGGGGAAAAGTGGTATCTCATTATCATAGTAGAATAGGAAAACGTTTTTATATAGATGTAGCTGTCCACCCTTATTATACATTGCCAGCAAATGGTATATACGAAGTTGAGATGCATTCGGAAGGTCATGTTTATCATGGAAGTGCACTTGTTTACTCTAATAAAATAAAACTTTCATTCGATGGTACGATTAAAAATCAAACATATGAAACGGTTAAACTCAAATGGATTAGAAGTTTAGATATAGAGAGGGTACAATTGCAGCAAATATAAATGAAATGTAAATATAAAAAGGGATTTAGTCGAAAATTATAGAATTTTTATTCTATTTAGTATATTATAATAATAGAAATCCCTTTCAATTGTTTTTACATAGATGGAGGGAGTACTCATGTTTACAATCAAAACAGTAGATAGTCATGATCATAAGGCCTGGGTAGGCAGTGGAACGGAAAGTGTGCTTAATGGAGCACAAAGGAACGGAGTAAAAATCCCTTATGCCTGTAAGGGAGGGGGTTGCGGGCTTTGTAAAATAAGAGTGGAAGAAGGCGAATTTGAACGAGGACCTAGTTCAATTGCTGTACTGCCAAACCATGAAAGAGATCTTAATTATACCCTTGCCTGTAAAACCTATCCAAAAAGTAATTTGACAATTCAAATCGATCTATCTAGACAAAATGAAAAGATTAGCAGCTAGATGAGAAGAAATAATCTAGCTCTAGATGCCAAAGGCTTTCTCAGCTAAGAACATATATTTCGTTTACATGGTGGTGGGAATTTGAAAGCTGATGAACTAAAGCTAGAACAATTTTATAAAAAATCTAGTCTGTTTAATAAAGATGATCCAAAGGAAAGAATGGTTTCGATTCCAGCGGCAGCCATTGGAATGCTGCGGCATGAACTTCTTGAAACAATTGGTCTGGAACGAACAAAAGGTTTCCTTCTAAGATATGGCTGGCATACGGGAGCATATGATGCAGAAAAGGTGAAGGAGCTAACCTGGAATGATTCTCGTGAGATGTTGTTAGCCGGTCCTAAAATGCATACATTGCACGGTTATATTGAAGAAGCACCAAACCTTAGAGCAGAAGCAGATTTTCATATAGGAATCATATATCATGAGGCCCTTTGGAAAAATTCATATGAAGCAGAGGAACATATAAAGAGGTACGGCTATAGCGATGAACCTGTTTGTCACACATTGACAGGTTATGCGAGCGGTTATCTATCTAATATTCTAGGAAAAAAAGTCATTGCAAAAGAAGTAAAATGTCAAGCAATGGGTTATGAACATTGTCAGGTTCTTTGTCGTACAGTTGAAGAATGGGATGGAGAGATTGAACAGGAATTAAAATATTATCAAGAAGAATCGATGATTGATGAACTAAATGAGGCGTTTAGAAAGCTTAAGATAGAAAGAGATCATTTAAGTAAAGCATACGATGTTCATCAAAATCTAGTGGAAGAACTATTAAAGGAAAATGATCTTTCCGGAGTGGCGAATGCCCTCTACCAGCATACCGATTTGCCTGTTCTAATTGAAAGTAAAAGTCTGCAAATTTTAGCAACAGCAGGGATATCTGAGGAAAAAGGAAATCTGTATTCCAGGCAATTCAATCAATTCATGGATAATAATAAAAGGAAAAAGGATTTAAACAAAATAACGAGGGCTGAGTTATTTGATGACATGACCGGTTATAGCAGACTAATTACGCCTATTTATCTGCAAAAACAAGTAGTAGCTTACTGCTCCTTTCTCTATTTAGATGCAAAGCCGCAGGAAGTAGATAAGCTCATTCTTGAACAAGGAGCTTTAGCTTGTTCGCTCTATTTGTTTAATGAGCGTACAAGGGTTCAAACAGAGCTTCGTATGCAGGGTAATCTATTGGATAATATTCTTTCCAATCGAATGACATGGGAAGAAATATCCAAAAAGGCTTATTACGTCGGTTTTAAATTAACTACTCCTTATTTCATGATGGCCATTTGTCCGAATCGTGAAAAGTTAACGATAAGGGACGAACTGGAGTTAAACGACCTTCTAATCAATGATATTTCCCGATTCCTTAAGGATAGAACAATCAATGCGTTGTTGGGTCAAAAATCAGGAAAAGTGATTATCTTATTATCCGAAGATATTGCGTTAAAAAGTGAAAGCAGTAAGAAAAAGTTCTGTCAGGCAATGAATGATTATTTTTCTAAAAAGTATTCTTCTTATGATTTTAAATTTGGAATTAGTTCAAGTTCTTCCAGGATAGAGGAGGCATCTCAATTATACGATGAGAGCACCTCGGCCTTGCAAATTGCCAATCAGTATCAAAAAGTGGTTTTCTTTGACTTTTTAGGGATTGAAGGATTCATTTTTCAAGCAGAAAATGAACGTCTGCAAAAATTTATAAAAAAGAAATTAGGGACGCTAATCGAAGAAGATAAGAAAAAGGATATGGAACTGACCAAAACTCTTTTTCATTATTTAAATAATGGCTGTAATATTAATAAAACCGCAAGAGCGATGAGTTTTTCGATTAGCGGCTTAAGATATCGTCTTCAAAAGATAAATGAATTATTAGAGGCAGATGTAAATGTTCCTAATATAGGCTATCAAATTTATCTATCGCTTAAGCTTATGATTTATTGGGGTGACTTAGATATTGATATGAGCACTTCGATTGACTTAAGTAAAGATGATTATTTAAATGAATAGAAGAAAATATTAGAACAATGACTGGTTTCATAGATGAATGATTATTCATTGAGAATGGAATAGCATACATAGGAGGAGAATGTTAAAATGATAGAACAAGGAAAATATATTGATGTTAAAGGAATTCAAACACATTACCATGAGGCTGGACAAGGGGAACCGCTTCTTTTAATCCATGGTTCTGGTCCTGGGGTTTCAGCATGGGCAAACTGGCGTTTAGCATTTCCAGCGTTATCAGAACATTTCCATCTTTACGCACCTGATGTGGTTGGCTTTGGGACTACAGAAAGAAAAGAGGGCCAGGAATATTCGATTGATGTATGGGTCAATCATATGATTGATTTTATTGAAACCATTGGTAAACGTAAAGTTTCTATTATCGGGAATTCCTTTGGGGGAGCCATTGCGCTTAATTTGGTCAATCGCCGTCCTGATCTTGTTAATAAAGTCGTCCTGATGGGAAGTGTAGGAAATACTTCAACGATTTCAGAAGGTTTGGATGCGGTTTGGGGTTATACACCAAGTGTTGAAAATATGAAAAATCTGATTAAGATTTTTTCTTATGATCAAAGCAATGCTGCAAATGATAATTTAGTAGAAATGCGTTATCAAGCTAGTATCCAAGAAGGATTTCAAGAGGCCTTTTCAAGTATGTTCCCAGCTCCTAGACAAAGACATTTAGATGCGATGGCATTAACTGATGATGAGCTAAAGAGTATTGATAAGCCTGTCTTATTAATTCATGGACGCGAGGACAAAGTGATTCCTCTAGAAAGAACAAGCTGGAAAATTGCCCAGTTAATCCCTAATGCTGAGCTGCATGTATTTCCACACTGCGGACACTGGGTGCAAATAGAGAAAACACAAGAATTTATTGCTCAAGTCATTGGCTTTTTGAATCAACCTAATACAGCCACTCTAGTATAAGTGCAACACTAACTTTATTTGTAAAATAGGCTTTGTTTTTATTAATATTGTTGATTTTGGCTCATCTAAGCTGTATTGTCAATATAGTATTTTTAACAAAGTCTATTAAATAAATCTATTGAAATTCAACTAAACAACATGAGGAGAGATAGTTATGACAAAGGTTCAAACCGTATTAGATTCAAGCATCGTTGAATTGTTAAAAGGGGAAAGCATCGTTAGTTTAATCACGATTAATAGTGAAACGAAAAAGCCTGAGCTATCAGTTGTTTCATGGGTATTAGCAACTGATGATGGCAAGCAAATTAAAATTGCTGTGGGACATAAGGGTTCTAGTATTAATAACATTGAAGCAGATTCATTTGTGACACTAGGAATTACTGGACCTGAAAGCTGCTATGCAGTGAAAGGTCAAGCATCTGTATCTGACATTTTCTCAGGCACAATGAAGTATCGTGTGATTACAGTTGATGTGGAAGAGGTTGAAGATGTTATGTTCTATGGAGGAAAATTAACAGCACTTCCTAAATATGAAAAAACATATGATCCACAACTAGCAAAGAAATTAGACGATGAAGTCTATGAATTACTAAAAAAATAAGAACTTAAGCTAGGCCCCTTTTTAAAAGGGGCCTAGTTTTTTGCATGTGAAGAAGGTGTTTTCTTTTGTTATGTTCTGATAACTTTAAAAAGTAGGATATTTATTATTTTAAAAATTGAATATATTAAAAGAAAACTATATAATGATAGTGTAAACTTTATTAATCATCAAAGGAGAAATGAAACTATGTATTTCAACAAAGAAAATGGCATTGCATTTGAATTCGGAGGATTTTTTAATTTAAATGGAACGTTGAAAATTATAAATGAAACAGGTTCTGATATACTGAATCCTGGGTTAAAAGCATTCGACGAAGCAGGAAATGAAATTGATATCCTGACTCCTGAGAATCCTCTTCCAGAAGTATTAGAAAATAACGGTGAAATTATCGTGTCAGTCGTAGGAAAAGCAGACATCGATCTGCCATACGAGGTTGTGCTAACCACTCAAGGCGAAAACAAAGCGACTTTACTAATTGAAATGTAATAAACGATTAAAGAGATGCGTCTGAAAAAGATGTATCTCTTTTTAATTTTAGATGATAAAGAGATACTCATGTTGTCTGTTGAGAATCTCTATCATATATAAGGGCACTCTATACAAAGGAGGGATGTTTTTGAAGTTACGGATCTTATTACTTGTTATCGTTATCACTTTTTGTGTCTCAACGACAGTTTGTGCAGAAACTCCGCTCATGGCTGCCTTCATTCGTGACCATCAATTATGGATAAAAACGGGTGATCACGAAGAACAAATTACAAAAAATCGCTTTATACATTCTCCTAAATGGTCATACGATGGCCGGTTTATTGCGTATAAGGATGGCGATGAAAAGGGTGAAAAATCTGACCTGTTCATTTATGATACGAAAGAAAAAGACAGCTATCAGCCTTACGTAAGGCTCGAAACATCTGACTTTAAATGGTCACCGATTCAAAATAAGCTTGCTTACACTGACCAAGGCGTATTAAACGTGACGAAAACAGAGAATGGACGGCCGTTTGGTTTTGAGAATGTTGCACTTGGAGTTAGTGGTTTTGAATGGTTTCCGAATGGGAAAGAATTGATTGTTTCCTCTCAAGCTAACTTGCTTCCTACGGGGTGGGGACCGGTTCCGCTTTATCGGATTCCTGTCAATGCAAATCTTGACCCTGATAAAGCCAAGCCCTTTTATACGATTCAAACGAATGAAAAGGATTTGTTTGCGATTGACGCGAGTGATTTTAAGTGGAGTTCTGATGGGAAATGGGTTAGTTTTTTAGCTACGCCGACTGCTTCCTGGGCTATGGATAGCAATACATTATGTGTCTTGTCATCCGAAGGGGAGCACTTTCAAGCAGTAGGCAACATGCTGGGCTTCAAAGACTGGATAAAATGGGCTCCTTCAGCTAATCAATTGGCATATATTTCAGGGGAAGGAAGATTCTTTGTTGAAAATAAGAAGCTGGCCGTTGCAGACATGCCTGCATCTCAGCAGCAAAAAGAATACACTCCCGCTGGTTTCGTAGACCTTGATTTGGAATGGTTCACACCCGACACAGTGATAACCGCTCGTGCGAAGGAGAATAAGGACTGGAAGGAAGGACCCGTTCCCACCATGTTCACGACTCTATTTGCTATTGATATCAAAACAAAAGAACAAAAACAACTATCATACCCTGAAAAAAATGAACTTGATGAAGATCCTCAAACCGTTGGATCCTATCTTACTTGGTTTCGAAGGAAAGCAAATGAAAACAACGGAGATGTGTGGGTGAAAAACGGGTTTGATGGGAAAGAGTATATATGGCTTAAAAATGTTGATTCCGCTCCAGTCTTTTTTACTCAATTGTAATACCTAATTCAGCCTACACAAGTAAATATGAATTTGTGTAGGCATATTGTCTGTTATGACTAAATTTTTCCTTTAACTAAAATCAATTGTCTTTAGCTAAAAACTTATTTATACTTTCCTGATTTTGATCAAAATCCACTTCTAATACTTCTCCAATTCCTTCATAACGGTTATTTTCAAAACTGCCCTCCTCTGGAATGCGTAATGTTTCGACATCCCTGCTTTTCTCCGTTAATATGCTTTTTCCAATCTGAAGAAGTGTAGAAGTTTCTATATTCGTATCCACGTATGTATGTAAAAGGTTTAATAGCTTAGGCAGATTTGCCATACTATTTATACTAACCGCTTCTTCTTTTAATTTCGAGATGACTTCCTGCTGCCTTTGTATCCGCCCAAAATCACTTAAGCGATCGTGACGAAAACGAACATATCCCAGCAGCTCTGTCCCATGAAGTCTTTGTTTTCCTTGTTCTAACGTCATCCCGATCCCATAAGACATTTCATAAGGTACATCTACTTCAATCCCATTTGGCGCAAGGATATCAACCGCTTTTTCAAATCCTTTAAAATCGACAATGGCATAATAATGAATATCGAGCCCGAAATTTTCCTTAATCGTTTCCCTCAATAAATCCGGACCTCCATGTGAAAAGGAAGTATTTAGTTTATGTTGACCATAATCAGGTATAGAGACATACATATCACGCATGAGAGAAATAAGCTTTACCTGATGAGATTGGGGGTTATAATGTGCAACCATAATGGTATCTGTGCGGGCTTGTTCTTCTCCGCGGGAGTCGCTTCCTAATAAAAGAACATTGACCGGATCTAATTTGTGTTCTGTTTTCTTTCCTTGAAACGAATGCATATTTTCTACTTTTGTCACTGGCTGGTTAAGAGCAATGATTGTTTCGCCTATGTACTGGATGACATTGAAAAGACCAATCAGAAAGATTCCTAGGAAAAAGAAGGCTCCAAAAATCCTGCCCCACCTGATTCTTCTTTTCTTTTTTGTTCGTGACAAGTTTTCACCACCGTTCTATATCAAAATGTAGTCAATTAGAAACAAAATGAGAGCCAATTATCTCTTTTAATTGACTATCGGAATCAACATTATTTCATAAAAATATTTCATTCTATTAAAATTCTCATTACATTATGTTGAAATTATAATTACGTTCATTTTAAGAAGAAAGTGATAATCAGTAACGCTTCATTCATAAAAAAGCTACATCTTAGAATTCTTATGAAAAATAATTGTTTGACTATTATTCTAGTCTATACCTTTTCTCTTTTTTTTACATTTAATATAGTATGTTCCATTAAGTTATTTCTAGTTATCAAGAAAGGTAGTAAAAAAATCTTGAAAGGAGGGATTAGTACATGTCTAAAAACAAAGAAGTTACCTTGAATTCTGGTCCATTTCATATCCCCACTGCTAACCAAGCTAATACATTAAATAATAGAATCGTTATTACAATTAAAAACCATACAGACCGTACTCTTCAAGCAGATGTTATCGTAGATGCTTGCTTCCCGGGGGAAACTGTCGTAAATTTACCATCTGTAAGAGATTTAAACGAAGCTACTATTGCAAGCTTTCCTCGAGCAGACATCCCAGGACAAACTTGCAGAGTGTATGAAGTTCCTATTGCGCCCAATTCACGGCCATTTATAAAAGTAATATCGACTGGTGACTATGCTGTAATTGAAGGAAGACCAGCAGGAGGACTACTTGAAATTAGTGTTGTCGCTGGAGAAGGTCAATTACTTGGTGGCGGACCACCAGTAACGGGTCTTATTGCTGCTGACGCAGCCACATTTGTTCCCTATGGAAGTTGGGTAGTAGAAGACCGTCATCGAGATAGTGATTGTTAATCATTAGAAATTAATGAATCCCTCTTTTTTTACAGAAGAGGGTTTTTTACTCAGGAAATGTATAATGGTTGATGGATCAGGTACTAGACGCTGAATGGATTGATGGGACAGGTTCATCAACCCACTAACAATAAACAAAATAGGAGGGAGATACAGTCTTATTCTAAATAGTCTACAAGACAGCAAAACGACAGCTTAGATGTTTAATCATGTTTCATATAGATGGTGCAATAATGATGTCACCAGCGACTTGTGCTTTTATCCCACTCTTAACGGACAGTAAGACTCCCCTCAAGATTCTGAGTATATAAAAAAAGATAGGTGGGGGATTAACTGTCCGTAAAGGTCCATTCGTGGAATCACAGACTAAGAACGCCACATTT
>NZ_VYKL01000027.1 GCF_008710145.1 Niallia endozanthoxylica | reverse complement strand
AAAAACTAGTATATCATTTAATTTCGTCGAAGTCAACAGATTTTTTCATTTCTTTAAGTTGTTGTTTTAGCGACATTCACTAATGTAACATCGTTAATCACAGAAGTCAACTTCTTTTTAAAAGTTTTTTCTTCCTTAAGTTTTTCCATTAAAGTCAATAGTTTTACCTTACTCTATCAAAATATATAACGTAGAAGTGATGGAGATTCATAGTACCATCTAACTAAATCAAAATCAACAAATAATTTGAAGTGAATTTTTTTATCTCTAAACTAACTTATAAATAGTGTATTTAATTCAAAACTAGCAAAACCAAAGTATTCTCTATGTCACTAGTGACATAGAGAATACTTTGGTTTTGCTAGTTCATGTGATAGACTATCTTAGCCGGAGGAAGCCCTTGTTTAAGCGAGGGACAAACAAGTAGATGTAGTCTGACAGCATTCACTCATCACATGGGCTCTGGAGCCTCCAAGCAGAAGCGACTGCTGTAGGTTGCGTCGAAGAAGACTCGCAAGGCCTCTACACTGAGTATTTCTTTGATTGTCTTCCTAGTTAAATTCATTTATTTTTATATTGGATTTGTTCTATAAAGCGAGGGATGTAACTAAAGTAATTTAGGTGAAATTACTTATAAACCCAACTCGTTTCTAAGTCTAACTTCAAAGTTTTTATCTATGTGATCTTTAATAAAACGATTACGTTCTTCATGATTCTCTTCTTTTCTAAACAAGCCTACTTTCTTTAGCCTCTCTTCTTCAGGTTTTGTGGACCACATAATTAGAGCTTCTTTTTCCAGTTGATACTCTACTCGTCTTCTTGCAATCATTTCCTTAAATCTCTCTTCCCTTTCTTCCTCTTTAGATCTGGGATTCGGAAGCTTACTTAATATTTCCTCATATTGACTTTTCATTTCACCCAATTGGGAGGCAGCAACCTCTTCAAATGCGCCCTTCAATTCCTTAAGGTGCTTGGAGTTTAGAAAATCTATATCCTTAATATGTGCTACATTTGTAGTCTCCTCATCCTCAACTGGAAATGATCTTAATTCAAATTCACTTTTTATCTCATTAAAAATTGCACTTAGCGACCATTTCTGGTTCCTTTTCTTTTTAATAAAAACTGCAATTTGCAGATCCAACTCATCATATACTTTCTCGTCAGTCTCTGCTGTTCTGGAAATATAATGAATTTCTTCCTCTTCTAACTTTTTAAACCAGCCTGTAACCGTGTTAATATGTAACTTTTCTTCTTGTAATGTTTGTTTAATCTCTTCAACAAAATTACTTATTTTCCAATACAAAATGGCTCACCTTCTTATATAACACATGTAGACTATAAATTATTGAATACATAAAGAATACATTCTCTATGAAGAACACAATTTCCTTTAAAAGGTACTCCTTTAATAAAGGGAAACATTCATTCAAATTATGACAACTTAAATAGATTAATATAATGGAAAATTTACATTTGAGTGGCCACCTAAAATGGTTCCACACATTTTAGAGTTAAAGAAATAGTACGTTTCAGTCGATTTAACTATCACAGCAAAATTCAAAAGTGGTTTTAGTCGGATACTGTATGACTATTTAAAAGCTTACTATGGCTATTGGCACAAACCAATCACAAAGGAAGGTCTTATGAAGTTGTTTCGTGTGGAAAAGGAAAAAACCTATCAACAGAACACAGGAGATGTCGCAATCAGCGAAATTAACGAATATACGGAACTAGAGGTTCATTACAAAGAAGAAAAAAGAGGGCGTGCAATTGTTGACTTTGATTTAATTTGGTCCAATGGTAAACCAATGAAGAGCCTACTAAAAAGCTAATAAAGGAAATAGCAGCTATTTTGGATGTGATCTTTGAAGATGTATTCAAATTCGTCAATTTAAAAGATGACACTAATCGTCAGCAGACCATTGATATGGTAAGAAAGATGGAAGAAATGAAGGGCCAAATAGAGGAGGATGCGGAAACAAAATTACCATTTTATGATTGGCTAGGGTCTTAATAAAAACAATATAGAAGGCTTTTAGGATTGCGTCTGGTAATCTATTTAAAGTATTACAAAGGTTATTTGCCATGCTATTTTATTTTGTCACTATTTGTATAGAGGATAATCATTGATAAATGGTTACTGAGTAATGAAGGCCAATGAAAAACCAATGAGAAAAAATCATAATAAAAAACACAGCCGAAATTTTAGCTGCGTTTTTTATTATGATTTTTTCTCATTCAAATATTTTTCCAAAGCTTCTTCAACTAATATATAAATATTTTTCTCTTGCATTATTGCCTGCATTTTCAATTCTTTATGTAAATCTGTCCGTAAATCAAAGGATACGCGTTTTCTCTCCACTTTCTTTTCTTCCTTTCTTGTCTTGTTTATTTCTTCTTTTGAATCAACGTTTTTTCTTTCTTCAATTATTTCAGTTAATACTTGTGACGGTGTAATAACTTTTTGTTGGCGTTTCATATTCTTAATGTCGTTCACCTTTGACACGTTCCATCAACTCCTTATAAAAACTTCTGTAAGGCTCCAATGCTTGTTTTAATTCGGGGTTCTCTTCAAACCCGTATAATGATAATCTTCCAACAGCTGCTTTTCTTGTAATAATCGTTTTAAACACATCATCTGGGTAATCTTCTGCAACCATCTCATTAAAGGCTTTTGTATCATTACGTCTAACATCATTTAAATTTCGAAGTATTCCAATGACTTTTGTGTCACGTCGACCAAATTCATTTGCACTGATGACAGAGTCCATAAAATTATGAATAGCAGAGTAACACCAGTTGGAACTTTCAAACAACACTACGACATATTCGCTTGCACATAATGAAGTCATTGTTTGTTCACTTAATGCAGGTGGAGTATCAATAATAATAAAATCATATTCATCTCGAATTTGATCCAGGATATTGTCTAGAATCAAACTAGGGTTGCCACTATATGATACCATTTCCCCTTTATATGTTTTCTTTGTATAAAGCCATCGAGGAAATGTAGCTAAGAAGTTGTTGGCTGGCAGTAAATCAAGATTCTCACTAATTGGAATGATATATTCTTTAGCATCATTTTGTTGCAGTGCTTCTAATATTGATTTCTCTACAAATTCATTAGACGGTTTTCTGGATAAAAGTTCAGTTAAATTTCCTTGTGAATCCATATCTATAGATAATACGCGATATCCATCTTCTTTTAATAAATAAGATAGGATACCTGTTGTTGTTGATTTTCCGCAACCGCCTTTTTGAATTCCCATAGTTATAGTAATAGCCAAATCACACACCTTCCTTTCTTCTAACATTGTTTTCTTCTTTCCTTTATAACTGTTATTCTATATTAATCAAAACAAATCCTTCTTAATTAAGTGGGATTTTTGCTATTAATAAAATCATAAATTTCGGTAAAACTTATGATTTGTTAAGTACTTTTATGTTCATTGGTGTTTTGGACTTCTAAACCAAGTACATCTCATTCATTACGTAAAACACTCGGATTACGCAAGAGTAAATGGATGATAGTATTAAAATTAGATTTGTAAAGTTTTTCTGTTTAACTCTCGGAATTTCCTCGAAGAAATTCGAAATGCTTTAAATTCAATTTAAAATATAAATAATTAAACACACAGCTTTGTTTTGTTGTTTTACATATATATGTTTTAATTGTTTTAATTGTTTTAATTGTTTTCGGAGGCTTTGAACCCTTGGTACATAAGGGTTTATAGCTTATTAATATAACAAAAATGGTGCTAACAATAACAAAAATGGTGCTAACAATAACAAAAATGGTGCTAACAATAACAAAAATGGTGCTAATAATATAACAAAAATGGTGCTAACAATAACAAAAATGGTGCTGATATAACAAAAATGGTGCTAACTATAACAAAAAAACTCTTTTGTTATAGTTAGGAATTTGTCATAATATAGATAAGAGAGAAGAAGGGGTGATACCTTTTTGTGTTGCCAACAGAGTTAATTGAAGTCAATAGGAATAATTTTGTAACAAAATCTAATAGATTAATCGAAGCCAATTATAAGCTCGGCGTAGTAGAGCAAAAAATCATCCTTTGTTTAGCTAGCAATATTCAACCGACAGATTCTGATTTTAAAACCTATACTTTACCAATCAAAGAATTTACGAATCTACTAGGGTTAAGAGGAACACCTAAATATACGGAATTAAGAAAAATCACTAAAGAGTTAATGCAAAAAGTATTTGAAATTCGTATTAATAAAAAAGTAATCCAGGTTGCTTGGCTAAGTTATGTAGCTTATAACGAGTCAGAAGGAACCATTGATATCCGATTTGACCCTTTTTTACGTCCATATCTGCTAGAACTCAAAAGAGAGTTCACAAGCTATAAGCTTGAAAATGTAGTGAAATTGAAAAGTTCTTATGCTATTCGTATTTATGAATTGCTAAAACAGTATGAAAAAATTCAAGAACGTACTTTTTTGTTAAGTGATTTACGGGAATTACTTGGAGCAGAGAACATATACCCTGCGTACGGGAATTTTAAGCAACGTGTTTTACTACCGGCACAAAAAGAACTAAAGAATAAAACAGATATCTCTTTTAAATTAGAAGAAATCAAGAACGGACGAAGGGTTGCAAAAGTAAAGTTCATTATTCAATCTGTTAAACAAAATAAAGCTGAGAAATTAAGTTTATTTGAAGAGAATTTAGAGGAATTCAAATCTGCAAACTCCTTGATAAATCAAGTGAAAAAACTAGGTTTAAGAATGGGTGTTCAGTTAACCAATGAGGTCATTCACTCTTGGGAAAAGTATGGAATAGATAATGTTTTATTACTGATGGGGGAAATTCAGGATCGAGAGGACATTGATAATCCGATTGGGTACATAACGACTGTCCTAAAGACTTTAAAAGCCCATAAAGAATCTCATCCAGAAGATGTACAGAATCAAATGATATTACCTTATTTGGTGTCTTATTTCAGCAAATCAAAAGAACCTATGTCTGATTGGTTTATTGCAGAAAGAGCAATTGAAAAACTGCAGGTACACTATTCCATGGAATTAGATGAAGCTACAGCAAAGTTCGAAGAAATAAAAGAAGAATTATTTAAAGCATTAGGTGTAGCAGGCTATACAATAAGTAAATCTAAAGAAGAAAGAATACAACAACAACAGGAGATTGAAGAACTTCTAAAACAACTGCAACTATCTAAATGATATAAATACAGCAAAAATGGTACGTATTAAAAGACATGGGAACTTAATTAACTTATATTATAAGAATGTTCCTATGTTTTTTATTTATAAAAAATTGTCATAAATTTATAATAATTTTCACATTCGCGGAAGGTGACTTCCTTAAATGTTTGTGTTATTATAAAGGCAATCTACTTGACAGGGGGATTTCTAAATTGAAAAAAAAATCTTCTGAAGCTATTCCGCTGATACAAAACTTTTGTGATTGGTTACAAGAACAAAAAAAATCCCCTAATACGATTAAAACGTATAAGCGTGAATTAGAAAAGTATCAAGAGTGGCTTCAAGAGAGAGACGCAGATATTCATCATTTAACGAAAATGGATATACAGTCTTACATTTATTATTTAGAAGCGCAACAAAAAAGTGTAACGACCATTGATAAGACGGCTGGTGTAATCCGTACTTTTGCTAAATATCGTGGAAAGCCGGAGTTAACTTTTGGTTTGGAGCTAAAGCCTGTAGAAAAAAATAATGATATTGAGACATTATCTGTCACAGAATATAGTCAGTTATTAAGAAAGGTTAAGGAAGATGGCAATTTACGCAATGTAACGATTGTCTATATTCTTCTTCATACAGGAATTCGTGTATCGGAACTATGTAATTTAGATCAATCACATATTGATTTAGAGAAGCATGAATTAATCGTACAAAAAATTGATGAACAACGTGTTATCCCTCTTTCAAACGAGGCAAGAGAATATTTAGGGATGTACCTTGATTCACATGCGCATGCGGCAGTATTTGTTTCTGGTACAGGTGAACGTCTTTCAGAAAGAGCCGTACAATACATGCTAAAAAAATATGACGTAACTCCACAAATACTTCGTCATACTTTTTGTCAAAGACTGATTGATAACAAAATTGATGTCGAAACAGTGTCTCGATTAGCTGGCCATAAAGATATTAATGTGACAAAAAAATACGTAAAGGCACAAATGAATAAAAGAAAAGTAGAAGCTGCGATTAATGATGCTTTTACGAACAAAATAAGCTAAAGATTGATTTACTGTTAGTTTTCTTCTATACTCCTTTCAATTAGATAGGAGTATTTTATTCGAAAAAGAATTGATTTCTATTAATAAAGCTGATAATATAAATATCCGTTGCTATTTATTGTTGTTAATAGAATGCAATTTTTTCTCTATTTAATAGAAATTAAAAATCGGAGAAGAAAAAACTTTTAAAAAGAAGTTGACTTCTGTGATTAACGATGTTACATTAGTGAATGTCGCTAAAACAACAACTTAAAGCAATGAAAAAAGTTGTTGACTTCGACGAAATTAAATGATATACTAGTTTTTGTCGCTAACGAAGTGATAAAAAATTGTTCTTTGAAAACTA
>NZ_VYKL01000026.1 GCF_008710145.1 Niallia endozanthoxylica | reverse complement strand
CTGAAAACATCCTTACTTCAGAATCTAATGTCGTTGAATCTGAAAACATCCTTACTCCAGGTTCTAATGTCATTGAATCTGAAAACATCCTTACTTCAGAATCTAACGTCGTGGAAACTGAACTAAAGCTTGCTCAAGATTCTAATGTCATTGAAAAAGAACTAAATCTTACTCCAGAATCTAATGTCGTTGAATCTGAAAAAATCCTTACTCCAGGTTCTAATGTCATTGAATCTGAAAACATCCTTACTTCAGAATCTAATGTCGTTGAATCTGAAAAAATCCTTACTCCAGGTTCTAATGTCGTTGAATCTGAAAAAATCCTTACTCCAGGTTCTAATGTCGTTGAATCTGAAAAAATCTTTACTTCAGAATCTAACGTCGTTGAAACTGAACTAAAGCTTGCTCAAAATTCTAATGTCGTTGTAAAGGAAATGAATCTTGCTCCAGTATCTGAAGTCGTTGAAAAAGAACTAAGCCTTACTCAAGATTCTAATGTTGTTGAAGCTGAACTAAACCTTGCACAGGAATCTAATGTTATTGAAACTGAAAAAATTAATGCTCCAGTATCTCAAGTCGTTGAGATAGATAAAAACCTTACTCAAGAACCTAAAGCGGTTGAAAAAGAACTAAGCCTTGCACAAGAATCTAAAGTCGGTGAAAAAGTAGAAATTCCTACTTATTCAAATTTCATCAAAAAAATAACAGCCTCAATAAAAATGGAATTAAGAATTAGGACTTAAGAGATAATCGATAATGACCGGAATTACGCAAACCTCTTTTCCCATTATAAAAGAGGCTTGCTGCATTTAACGTACTAATTTAATTGTCCTTTGTCATTTTCTACACTACACTGATCCGTTAGGGAAAAACTACTTTCATTTAACAAGCAAAAAACCACTTTTTCCATTGGTTTCGCTTCCAACGGAAAAAGTGGTTTTTTGCTTTCTAATTATTTCCCCTGCTGTTTATTCATCGCGTTCATCATTTGATTGATTTTCTTCTGCGATGGCTTCATACCCATTTGCATCATCATCATTTTCAGCATTTGTTCGTTAATTGGTGGATTTTTCTTCAAATAGCTCATCATGTACTTACGAGCGATGAAAAATCCTAGCGCTACACCAGCAATCAATGCCAATGCACCTACTAGAATGTACATACCCATTCAAACTTCCTCCTTCATGTTGTCTATCATACAGTGTACTAGACCAATGGATATTATACAATAAAATCAAGCTGATTTCTCTACCTTCTATACAAATTTTCTTTCTTTAATTGGCTTTAGCCATCCGTATCTCTGATGATCCAGATCAATAGCTATAAAAGAAGACTCTGTTTTTCGTAGTACTTCAAAAAATATCGTCTCTGCTTCATAATTCCCATTGGCCTTTAATACTAAATAGTTCCCATGAACTACTAATTTTGCCGTACTCCGTTTTCCTATTTCTAAATAGTATGTTCCATTATTTGTATAAAAATCCTTGTTATTTTGCAAATATTGTGTGACAAAACGATGAATTTTTAACTCTTGTATCGGCTTTAGAATAAAATCAATCTGTTTTTCCAGTATCCTTTTATATTCTCCAATTGCCTCTTTATAGTCTTTAAACAGCTGATAAACCATCCGTTCTTTTCCAAAGTAATGGGAGGCAAACTCATCATCAAATAAATAAAGCTGATATGTTCTCACACAAATCCTCCTCTAATGAACCCTTTCTTCTTATTATAAGAAAGTCTGTATGAAGAGGATGTCTGTTCTTGTTAAAAAACAAGCCTATTTTTGTCGAATTCATAATATTAACGCAACAAAGTAATAATAAGGTACAATTGCTTAATAGCCTTAGATGATAGACGTACAGCGGGTATTACCAAAGTTATTTACAAAACCAACTTAAAATAAAATAAAACTATATTTATATATTATATTGTATTATAGTTACAGACTTATTGAAAAATAACCTAAAGGATTGAGGGAGAGATATTCATGCTGCTGCAGATAAACAAAAAACTCGAAAAAATGATGCCCTTTATTACACCAACCGGGGTCTTTTTAGGAATTCTCTTTTCCTACTATGTAAAGGACTATGCATTTTTAGTTCCATGGCTTTTTGCATTTATGACGTTTGAAGGAAGCTTAAGTATGAGATTTGGATCATTAAAAGGGGCTATTGCACATCCTCTACCGGTGATTATCGCCTTAGCCTTCCTCCACATCGGAATGCCGCTTTGGGCTTGGGGAATTGGCCATTTGTCATTTAGCGGTGATTCACTGACAATTACAGGAATTATTCTAGGAATGGTCATTCCTACAGGAGTAACAAGCTTTATTTGGGTTTCGATGAAAAAAGGAAATACCGCTTTAACTATTGCCATTATCTTGATAGATGCTCTAATGGCTCCATTTATTGTTCCGTTCAGTTTATCAGTAATGATTGGTCAACAAGTAGATTTAGATGTAATAAATATGATGAAAGGCCTCTTCTTTATGATTGTCCTCCCTTCCCTTATGGGAATGGCATTAAACGAAATAACAAAAGGCAAAGTAAAAGACGTCTGGAAACCAAGGCTTTCTCCCCTTTCGAAGCTATTTCTTGGATTAGTCGTCATGCTTAACGGAGCGGTTGTTGCACCTTATTTAAAAGAAGTAAACATTAAACTGTTATTTATTATTCTTGTTGTTCTATTTATTTCGTTTACAGGATATCTATTCGCATTTTTATTAGGAAAACTACTAAACTATGAAAAAGAAACAATCATCAGTTATACATTTTCAGGAGGCATGAGGAATATAAGTTCTGGTGCGGTTATCGCCATGGCCTATTTCCCTTCAGCCGTTATTATTCCCGTTATAGTATCAATGTTATTTCAACAAATATTAGCTTCTACATTTGCCGCATTTCTAGATAGACATTATTCATCTCAAAAAACAGAAGAAATAAGCAAAGTCAGTGTATAGGAAAAAAAGATATAAGTAAAATGAGGAGATTTAGTAAATCTCCTCATTTTACTTTTTCTCATTAGAGAGCTTTTACTTTTGCAACAACATTTTCTACTGTAAATCCATACTCTTCCATAATTTTTTCTCCTGGTGCAGATGCCCCAAATTGATCAATCGCAAGAACATCGCCTTCATCACCAGCATAACGATGCCAACCAAGAGAGGAACCCATTTCTAGAGCTAATCTTTTCTTAACTGCCTTCGGAATGACACTTTCTTTGTATTCCTTAGACTGCGCTTCAAAGCGATCCCATGAAGGCATGCTGACAACAGAAGCATAAATTCCTTCGCCTTCTAAAGCCTTTTGTGCGTCAATAGCAAGATTTACTTCTGAACCAGATGCAAGTAATAATACATCTGCTGTTTCCTTGTTTGCAGGTGATACAACGTATGCACCCTTTGCTACTCCGTCATATGCATTTTGAGCAGTACCTTTAATAGTTGGAAGATCTTGTCTTGTTAAAATAAGTGCAGTTGGTTTATCCGTTGATTCCATCGCAAGTCTCCAGGCAGCTGCTGTTTCATTGCCGTCTGCCGGACGAATGATTGAAAGATTAGGCATTGCACGTAATGCAGCCAATTGTTCAATTGGCTCATGAGTAGGACCATCTTCTCCTACAGCAATACTATCGTGAGTAAATACATATGTCACAGGCAATGACATTAACGCAGCTAAACGAATCGCAGGACGTAAGTAATCAGAGAATACAAAGAAAGTTCCTCCATATACCTTTAATCCACCGTGAAGTGCCATTCCGTTTAATGCAGCACCCATCGCAAATTCACGAACACCAAACCAAATATTTCTGCCTTCATATGATCCAGGTAAAAAGTCAGCTGTTCCTTTAATTAATGTTTTATTGGAACCTGCAAGGTCTGCAGAGCCGCCAAATAAAGAAGGTAGATTTTTTGCAATACCATTTAATGCTTCACTTGAAGATGCACGGCTTGCCAAGCTTTTTCCTTCTTCATATACTGGAAGGTCTTTGTGCCAGCCGTCAGGTAATTTATTATTAATTGCCTGTTCAAGCTCTTTACCTAGTTCTGGAAAATCATTTTTATATTGAGAAAATAGTTCAGTCCATTCTTTTTCCTTTTTCTCACCATTCTCAATAATTAACTTTTTAAATTGATCATATACCTCTTCAGGAACATGGAAATCCTCTTCAAATGTCCAGTTGTACGCTTCTTTTGTTAGCTTAATTTCTTCAGCTCCCAGCGGAGAACCATGTGATGCCGCTTTACCGGATTTATTTGGTGAACCATAGCCAATAACTGTACGCACTTCGATTAAAGCCGGTCTTGCTTCATCCTTCTTCGCTTCCTCTAATGCATGTGCAATTTCAGTTAAATCATTTCCATCTTCTACTCGTAAGTACTGCCAACCATAAGATTTGAATCGATCTTCTACACTTTCAGAGAAGGATTGACTTAAATCACCATCTAATGAAATATCATTTGAATCATAAAGTACAACTAATCGGCCTAACTTTAAGTGACCAGCTAATGAAGCTGCTTCGGCTGAAACACCTTCCATTAAATCGCCGTCACCACAAATACTGTATGTATAATGATCAACCACATTATAATTATCTTTATTATATACTCCTGCTAAATGTCTTTCAGCCATGGCCATACCAACAGCCATTGCAATACCTTGCCCTAGCGGACCAGTAGTTGCATCTACACCTGGAGTATGTCCAAATTCAGGATGTCCTGGAGTTTTGCTTCCCCATTGGCGAAACTCTTTTAAATCATCCATACTCACATCATAACCAGAAAGATGCAGTAAGCTATACAATAGTGCGGAACCATGACCAGCAGACAGCACAAAACGGTCACGATTAAACCATTTTGGATTTTTAGGATTATGATTCATAAAACGGCTCCATAAAGTATAGGCCATTGGAGCGGCTCCCATTGGCATACCCGGATGACCGGAATTGGCTTTCTCAATTGCATCAATTGATAATGTACGAATTGATGCAATTGCTAAGGAATCGACTTGTTCAAACATGAAATTAACATCCTTTCCATATTGGATTGAATAGTAATACCTATTTAGTATCTCCATTCATTTACTACGCTATTAATATTATAGGGAGTGAGTTTTTTATTCAACAAAATCTAAGAAAAAAAATCATTATTTTACATGATTTCTCATTTGCATTTATAAATGCATACAGTATCAGCGACAACATTCAGTTATAATTGCTTACATATTATTTCTATCATTAGTTCATTTTATGTAGAAAAAGAGCTAACTCTGTAAGTGATTATTTTCTAGTAAACCACATGACAAAGTTTGCTCCTTATTTTAATGCAAATTATTACGTTTTATTTTTTTAAGTTTTTCAGGCGTCACATCATTACCTTTAGGATCAATGACTGTAACAGACTTTATCGTATTTAACATGGATGAACGAAAGGTTTGCAGGTATTCCCCGCGAAGTTTAGATTGTTCCTTTGCTTCTGTTTCAGTCAAACCTTTTTCTTTTGCTTTTCTAGCTAATTCATTTATCCTTGCCATTTTTTCTTTTGAAAGCATGTTAACCTCCTTACTTACTGGTTGATACTAATCATTCAATAATACAAGACATGTTACTAAAAACAAGCCATTTTGACAACTATTTTGTTAGTTGTTCTAATTCATCCACATATTCTTGATATCTGCGGTGAACAGTTGCCTTTGAAATTGAATAACCAAATCCCTTTAATGTTACTGCAATTTCAGCAAAGGTCAGGCCATTTTTTCTTAAACGGACAATTTCTTCAATCGGGGCATCAATCTTCTCCCTGCCTGCATTTTTCCCCTGATTTTTCAAGTTTTTTTGCGGCTTGTATCCATTATCAATTGCTCTCTTCATACCTCTTTTTATTTTCACATTATGTAATTTCCTCTGGTATTCTTCTACCATACTAACAATTTTTAGTACCATTGAATCTGATTCAGAAAGCTGTAACTCCCCGTTATGAGAAATACTGTAAAGTTTAACCTCTTCCTTTAATATGCAGTGTAATAACGCAATTTTCGCATTACCTCTTCCCAACCTAGTTTCATCCTGTATTAATATTGCTGCAGCTTGTTTATTACTGATAAGCGAAAGTAATTCTAATATTCCGTCTCGATCTAAATCATAACCACTTGCCTGCTCTTTAATCACTTTAACCACATCAAAATGATTCTGGTCAGCCAATTCGAGTAATTCTTCTTCTTGTCGTTGAAGAGACGTTTCTTGTGTTTCTTTTTCAGTGCTTACTCTGCAGTAAACAATAGCTTTCATACTCTCTCCCCTATTACTCTGTTTAATAACTTGCGAGATTCTGAACTTCTTTAACTTCCATTTTTCGGGCATCTATCGGAATGATGATATTATCTCCAGTAAAGATATTGTCCCCTGAAATACCATTGTACTTCTCAACCCATTTGATAAACTCGATTTCTGACAGTCCATGCTGTTCTTCATATTTCTGTGAGATTTCCCATAATGATTGACCTGCAGATACAGTTATTGTCATATAATGACTAGGAGAAGAAGGTACATTTATCTTAATAACCACTAAGGAAACCATACATAAAGCAACTAGAATAATAGCATATGAATAATTTCTCCACAATTTTTTCATGATTAACACCTCATTTTTCGAATATACGTTCTATTTATAGGTTTATTATATTACGAACATTTGTTTTGTGTCAATATTTTTTAGAACTTATGTTTGTATGCTATCCTATTTCATGATATTATTAGCATAATAAGAAAATATTAAGGGGTGAAAAAGATGGCAAAACTATCAAAACGTCAACAAGATATCCTCGAATTTATAAAAAATGAAGTAAAACAAAAAGGCTATCCGCCTTCTGTTAGGGAAATCGGTGAAGCAGTCGGATTGGCGTCAAGTTCGACTGTTCATGGTCATTTAGCCCGTCTTGAAACTAAAGGCCTTATAAGAAGAGATCCGACAAAACCAAGAGCAATTGAAATTTTATCTTTAGATGAAGATGCTCACATTCCAAAAAGCAACGTAATTAATGTACCAATTGTAGGAAAAGTAACTGCCGGCCAGCCAATTACAGCTATTGAAAACGTAGAGGAGTTTTTTCCATTACCCGAACGACTTGCACCATCTGATGAACAGTTATTTATGCTTGAAGTTGTGGGAGATAGTATGATTGAAGCAGGAATACTTGACGGGGATTATGTAATTGTAAGACAACAAAACACTGCTAATAATGGTGATATAGTAGTTGCAATGACCGAGGAAGATGAAGCAACAGTAAAGCGATTCTTTAAAGAAAAGGATTACTTCAGACTGCAACCTGAAAATTCTGCTTTAGAGCCTATTATTCTTAAAAACGTTTCTATTTTAGGAAAAGTGATTGGTGTTTACCGCCATATTCATTGATTTTCGTGCAAATAATAAAGGCGTAAGTTTCTCTACTTAAAAGCAAAGAATCTTACGCCCAAACATCTAGCAATTTTTATCATTATTTAAACCAGCCTTTTTCTCTTGACCTTTTAATCGCTTCAATACGGTTCTTCACTTCTAATTTGTCTAGAATGGTAGAAATGTAGTTACGTACTGTTCCCGATTTTATTCGAAGTTCATCAGCAATTTCTTTCGTGTTTTTTCCATCAGCTACAAGCTCTAATACCTCTTTCTCCCTTTCAGTCAATGGATTTTCTTCGCTATAAAAATCATCCATTAGTTCAGGTGCGTAAACGCGTTTTCCTGCCATAACACTGCGAATCGTATTTGCCAATTCTTCACTCGGACTATCCTTTAGGAGATAACCGCTGACTCCAGCTTTTAAAGCACGCTGAAAATACCCTGTACGAGCAAAAGTTGTTAAAATAATGATCTTGCAGCCTAGTCCTTTTATCTCTTCAGCAGCTTCAAGCCCGCTCTTAATCGGCATCTCAATATCCATAATACACACATCAGGTTTAAATTTGTGCACAAGAGAAATTGCTTGTTCTCCATTACTTGACTTTCCAACTACTTCCATATCTTCTTCTAAATTAAGCAGGGAACCTAGAGCTCCTAACATCATTTGCTGATCTTCAGCTATAACAATACGAATCATGTATTTGCACCTCTATCTATTCTGATTGTTTTACGACATTCGGCACTTTTATGATTAAAGTCAATCCATTATCAGATTTCATTTCCAATGATCCATTAACAAACTCTAATCTTTCTCTCATACCCAAAATTCCATTACCTGTTTCATTACGTTCATTTGATATAAGACCGATTCCATTATCTTTAACAGAGATGACGATATCCTTGCTAGATTGCTGAAAGGTAATGCAGCAATTAGAGGCTTTGCTGTGTTTGACCACATTTGTTACAGCTTCCTTTAAACACATACTTAATATATTTTCTAGAAATAACGAAACATTGGATAGTGAGTTTTCTCCCTCGAGTGTTAGATTTATTTCAGCAGCTGTCAGCAACTGTTTAATATGGCTTATCTCCTCTTTAAGCCTTGTTCCTCGCATATTTGATACCATTTTTCTTACCTCATTCAAGGCCGTTCTTGCAGTCTGTTGAATATCTTTTAACTCAGTTCGTGCATGCGCGGGATCTTTATCCATAATTTTTCTTGCCAAATCACTTTTTAATCCGATGAGAGAAAGTTTTTGTCCTAAAGTATCATGTAGATCACGTGCAATTCGCTGCCGTTCTTCTTGAACGATTAAATCCGAAATTCTTTTATTAGCAAAGGCTAACTGAGTCTCTAACTGTTCTCGTTTTTTTCGATTATAGATATTAAACGGCATTAATATGACACTAATCCAAATGATAATGATAAACGGCAATTGTTTTAAGAAAAGCTCATCTTGAATAATGAAATTGTAATTAATTGCAACAGTTGAACTAACTAAATGAATCACATAAAAGGTAATAAAAGCAACTTTATTTTGGAAATTCCCAATCAAGTAGGCTAGAAAAAAAGCAAAATAGACATATCCTAAAAAACTAGTCATCGTTACAGAAATAATAATAAGTAAACTGCTCCATAAATATTTAAGCCATCCATTCGATACGAAAGCAAAACGATAAGAAACAAAAAAGAAAATAGACAATACAATACCTGTAACAATTTCTGCTATCGATGACCATTGAAAAATAAAATAAAACGGTAAAACAGCAAAGAGTGCCCAAATATAAGGAGATACTCCCGTACTGCTATGAAAGAACTTCAATCTTTTTTTCATTTGCAAACCTCTTCATATAGGATAGCTTTATCATACCAAAAGAAAAGAAGGAAGTCTTAAATTAACTTCCTTTTAGTCCACAATCTTATGAGAAAATTTTTGCTTTACAGTTCTTCTTTTAATTTCCCGGAAACTAACAAACTGTTTGCTGCCTTCATCCCATAGTCGATAACGAATCGCATTAAGGCTTGAACGGATAGTTACAGTCGGCACTGAGTTCAAAGGAATATTTTGATCATGAACTTCCTCAAGGTAATAATTCGGTACCCTCGGGCTTAAGTGGTGCACATGATGATAACCGATATTTCCTGTTAACCACTGTAGAATTTTTGGCAGCTTATAAAAAGAGCTTCCCTCAACTGCTGCTTTGACGAAATCCCAATTCTCTTCTGATTCAAAGTACGAGTCCTCAAAATGATGTTGGACATAAAACAACCATATACCTAAAGCGCCTGAAATAAATAAGATAGGTCCCTGCACCAATAAAAATGCCTGCCAACCTATCAGCCAACTCATAAAACTATACAGAATGACAGCCGAAAACGTTGTGAAATATGTATTTATTCTTTCCTTTATCCTTGCATCCTTGCGATTAAAACGATTAGAAATCAAAAATAAATAAAAAGGCCCTAAACCAAACATAACAAGTGGATTACGATAAAGACGGTAGATCATTCGCTGCCAAAATGACGCTTCACTATACTCTTGAACTGTCATAACCCATATATCACCAGTTCCCCTTTTGTTTAAATTACTGCTTGTTGCATGATGAATATTATGACAGTGTCTCCATTGATGATAAGGAAACAGTGTGAGAATCCCTGTAAAAGTCCCGACCATTTCATTTGCTTTTTTGTTTTTAAAAAATGATTGGTGACAGCAATCGTGGAAAATAATGAAAATCCTAACAAGAAAACCTGCGGCTAATCCAATGATAGGAAGTGTCATTAAATAGGATAAGGCAAGACTTTCATAAGCTAGATACCAGAGCAGAAAAAAAGGGATAATGGTATTCAATATCTGAGTCGTACTATTTTTTAGATTCGATTTCTCGAATGGTGCAATTGTTTTCTTAAGTTCCTTTTGCATTACTTTAGTCATACTCTTTTATTGCCTCCTAATTTTTTTCACGGTAAACAATTCTGGACATTATTATATAATAATAAAACCCTCCCCTCTTAAAGTCCTACCTGTTTTGGACTGAAGATGACTTTTGTCTAGCGTGTAAAAAAGCCGAAATAGAATCGACATAATCAAAAATAGTTTGTTCTTCTTTAGAAAAAATATTACTAAAAACCCAAGTAAGGAAAAGGTTAGAAAAAAGAAGCATTAAAGTGAGATGAGTTCTATTAGCTGCAAATAAACAAAAAAGCCTCAACGCAAAGCGTCAAGACTTTATTTTGATTAATAAACGGACATATACTGCTCTCTTTCCCATGGATGAACCTGTGTACGGAACATATCCCATTCAATTTCTTTTGCTTCAATGAAGTGTTCAAAGATATGATCACCTAGAGCCGAAATAATAACTTCATCTGATTTTAAGATTTCAATTGCTTGTGCTAATGTTGCCGGAAGATCTGTAATACCTTCAGCAAGTCGTTCTTCTTTATCCATTGCGTAGATATTACGGTCTACTGCTGCTGGAGGAGTCAATTTATTCTTCACTCCGTCAAGACCTGCTCTTAGTAGAACCGCTAATGCTAAATAAGGATTTGCAGCCGGATCTACACTGCGAACTTCAACACGTGTACTTAAACCGCGGGAAGCCGGAATACGAACTAATGGCGAACGATTACTTGTTGACCACGCAACATAACAAGGTGCTTCATAACCAGGAACTAGTCGCTTATAAGAATTGACAGTTGGATTAGTAATTGCTGTGAATGCCTCCGCATGTTTTACAATACCAGCAATAAATTGACGAGCCGTATCACTCAACTCTAAGTCAGATTTTGGATCATAGAATGCATTTTCTCCGTTTTTAAATAGTGATAGATTACAGTGCATTCCAGAGCCAGCTAAACCGAACAATGGTTTTGGCATAAATGTCGCATGTAGACCATGTTTACGTGCGATTGTTTTTACAACTAGTTTAAATGTTTGGATATTGTCACAGGCTGAAATCGCATCAGCATATTTAAAGTCAATTTCATGTTGTCCTGGAGCTACCTCATGGTGTGATGCTTCAATTTCAAAGCCCATTTCTTCAAGCTCAAGAACGATATCACGACGGCAATTTTCACCAAGATCTGTAGGCGCTAAATCAAAATAACCGCCGCTGTCATTTAGTTCTAATGTTGGTTCACCTTTTTCATCAAGCTTGAACAAGAAGAACTCTGGCTCAGGTCCAAGGTTAAAATCTGTGAATCCCATCTCTTCCATTTCTCGTAATACTCTCTTAAGATTATTACGAGGATCTCCCGAAAATGGTGTTCCATTCGCATTATAAATATCACAGATAAAACGAGCAACCTTCCCTTTTTCTGCTGTCCAAGGGAATACTACGAACGTATCTAAATCAGGATATAAATACATATCAGATTCTTCAATACGTACAAATCCTTCTATCGAAGAACCGTCAAACATCATCTTATTGTCAATTGCCTTTTCCAGCTGGCTGACAGGAATTTCCACGTTCTTAATAACTCCTAAAATATCCGTAAATTGAAGGCGGATATATTTAACATTTTGTTCTGTACACATACGTCTAATATCATCTTTTGAAAACTTTGCCATACTATTATTTCCTCCTGTTAATCCTAGTTCAAATTTTAAGTAACTGTTATTGGTGTTATTGGTTCACCCTTCATTAAACTCATAAAATGTAGAATCAGTAAGATACTATCACTAAATCAATCCAGCATCAACCTTGCCACATCCATCATTCTAGTGAAAAAAACGATAGTCATTACCTTGTCGCATCGATGGACGGTTAAATCGACCGGCATTGGTTAATTCTTTTCTTAACAACTTCCTTATTTCTTCATTTGTAAGCTCCTGCTTCTTTTTCATCGCTTCCTTTTGCAGCTCTTGTTCAATTGATTGCTCTTCTTTAACAGCAAAAATCTGCTTAATCCCTGCCAAGTTTACCCCTTGATCAATTAAATCTTTGATTTCCAATAAGATATCAATATCATTTAAGGAATAGAGTCGGCGGTTTCCTTCACTTCTTTCCGGGTTCACTAAACCATGTTCCTCATAATAGCGAATTTGCCGAGCTGTTAGATCAGTCAGTTGCATCACAGTACCCATTGGAAATAACGGCATTGAGCGGCGAATTTGACTTCCTGTCATTGGCTTTTTCCCCATTTCCTCTTTCATTTGCTTCTTGATGTTATTATATGTTATGGCAGAAAAGTTGTCAATTTAACGTTAGAAATTCTTACATCATTTTTTTATTAATTTTTATCAATTTTAGAAAATGCTATTTTTTTAGATTTATTTGCAACACAAATGCTAGAGAGTAAAACAACATATTTTAAGACTTGCACTAATCTTCCTCTTTCCCATATACTATCGTAGTTTTTGGTAAGGAGGTACAAAATATGTATCCTGTTCACTATCCGTATTATATTGATCCTCGTCAAAATAATCAGTTAATAAGTGATATTGAAAAAGCGATTAACGGCGAATATAGCGCCATTCAATGTTATGAAAAAATCGCCCAGTTAGCACGTACAGATAAAGAAAGAAAACAAATTCTCGAAATTCGTGAAGATGAACAAAAACATTTTAAACAATTTGTTCAAATCTATACGCAATTAACCGGTAAAAAGCCGCAGCCTAAAGTAACCGAAGACTGCCCCAATTCTTACCGAAAGGGAATTGAATTCGCTCTAAGGGATGAACAGCAAACCGTGGACTTTTATTTGGACATTGCCGACAAAAGCAATCATACATTTATTAAAGAGGTTTTTCGACGAGCAGCGGCTGATGAGCAAAATCATGCTGTATGGTTCTTGTATTTTTTAGTAAATCTTAATTGGCTTCGATCTTAACCGAAAGCGCACATACCCTATTTTTATAACAAAAAGAAAGGAAGAATCAATTTTCAATCCTTCCTTTCAATCCATTTACTTTATTTCTTCTATTTAATTTTACTACGTAATGAATTATTTTATTTGCAGCAGGCCTTTTTCAATCAATGAATTTAAAGCAATACAAATAGCCATCTTAACATGCGAATAGGTTAATCCACCTTGAACATAGGCTACATAAGGTGGTCTAATTGGACCGTCGGCAGTAAGTTCAATACTTGCACCTTGAATAAATGTACCGGCAGCCATAATAACATCATCTTCATATCCAGGCATATAAGCTGGATACGGTGTTACATGCGAATTGATTGGTGAGGCAAATTGTATGGCCTGACAAAAAGCAACCATTTTATCACGATCGTCAAACTGAACGGATTGAATCAAATCAGTCCGCTTACTGTCCCATGTTGGATTAGAGTTCATTCCAAGCCGATTCAGCATAGCAGCAGTAAAAACTGCTCCTTTTAACGCTTGCGCCACGACATGTGGAGCAAGAAAAAAACCTTGATACATTTCCAGCAGACTGTAAAGCGAAGCACCGGCTTCTGCTCCAATACCCGGTGAAGTCAGGCGATATGAGCAGGCATCAACCAAATTTTGCTTTCCTACGATATATCCGCCTGTCTTAACTAAACCTCCACCAGGATTTTTTATTAAAGAACCCGCCATTAAATCAGCGCCAACATGACAAGGCTCCATATCTTCTACAAATTCTCCATAGCAATTGTCTACAAACACCACCACTTCGGGATTGATTTCCTTTACATATCGAATCATTTCTTCAATTTCAGCAATTGTGAAGGAAGGTCGCGTTGCATAGCCTTTAGATCGCTGAATTCCAATCATTTTTGTATTTGCTTTCATTGCTTTTCCAACAGCCTTGAAATCCACATGGCCATTTTCACTTAAATCAACACTTTGATACGTAATGCCAAATTCCTTTAAGGAACCAGAGCCATTTCCACGTAAACCGACTATTTCCTCTAGAGTATCATATGGTTTACCTGTTATGTATAGGAGTTCATCTCCCGGTCTCAATACGCCGAATAAAGCAATAGAAATCGCATGGGTCCCAGAAATAATCTGAGGTCTAACAAGTCCGGCCTCGGCACCAAACACTTCCGCATATATTTTCTCAAGTGTATCTCTTCCATAATCATCATAGCCATAACCAGTAGATGGTATAAAATGAGAATCACTTACTTTATTCTGTTGAAAACTTTCTAGCACTCGAAATTGATTCCGCTCCATCCTTTCATCAATTTCAGCATGAATGGACTTAATTTGCTGCTCCACTTCTGTAACAAGCGGCTGTAATACTTCCCCATAAGTTAATGAACGAAACATGTCTTTCCCCTATCTCTTTACAGTATAATTTTGTATCTGCCCAACAATCGGATGGTCTGCTAACGTATATCCTTTGCAAACATACCATTGATTGTCTTCATCAAATGTCAACTCTCTAAGAATCGTTTCATTTTTTAATTGCGACAGTAATTTACCTTCTGTTGAAGGTACTTCTACATGATAATCTTTCATCATACTAATCATTTTCGTTTCAATTCTTTGTTTTAGTGAGAGTCTATCATTTTCATCTAATGCACTCATTTGAATAGATTCATTTTTTGAAGTTGGTACAAAATCCTGATGTTGGACATCCCTCTTATTATACACGGTTATCTGCGGAATTTGTCCTTGATCGAGTTCTTCTAATAATTCATTTACCGTTCTTTCATGCTGAAAATAATCTGGATTAGAAGAATCCACTACATGCAGAATCAGATCTGCCTCCTTTACTTCCTCAAGTGTTGAACGAAATGCAGCAATCAGGCTGGTTGGCAAATCTTGAATAAACCCTACCGTATCAGTCATAAGTACCGTAAATCCACTGGGTAGTATACATCTTCTTGTCATTGGATCAAGCGTCGCAAAAAGCTGGTTTTCTTCAAGTGAAACCGCCTCCGTTAAGCGGTTAAACATTGTCGATTTTCCTGCGTTTGTATATCCGACAATTGCTACTTGAAAAACACGGTTTTTCTTTCGTCTTTCACGATATCTCTCACGATGCTGAACAATCCCCTCAAGCTGCGTTTTAATATCATGAATACGATTCCGTATGTGACGACGATCTGCTTCAAGCTTTGTTTCCCCAGGTCCTCTCGTTCCAATCCCCGCACCAAGTCTTGAAAGTTGAGTTCCTTGGCCTCCTAGACGCGGAAGTAAATATTGCAATTGGGCAAGTTCAACCTGCAATTTCCCTTCTTTAGATCTTGCTCTTTGTGCAAAAATATCAAGAATCAATTGCGTCCGATCAATAATTCTCGCTTCAATCTTCGAAGCAAGATTCCTTACCTGACTCGGTGATAATTCATCATTAAAAATAACTAATTTTGCTTCTAGTTCCTCAACAAGGGCACTTAATTCTTCCACTTTTCCTCTGCCGATATATGTTGCATTATCCGCACGTTCTCTTTTTTGGGTTAATTGAGATAACACCTGTCCATTCGCAGTTTTTGTTAGAGAAGCCAATTCTTCCATTGAATATTGAAAAGGCAAATCATCCTCTGTAGTCTGACAACCAACAAGAATTACTTTTTCCTGTTCCTGCATTTGCTCCATCTTAACCCCTTCTTTCTGAAGTTTTTTTTATCATACCAAATAACAGTAATAAAAACTAATTTTCCCAGTATCCAAAAGGAACTATCATGATTGGCTAGAAAAAAAAATCAAACCAGCTTACCTATTTTTTAGACTAATGGTCTGCTGGTTTGTTCATTTATATTACTCTAGTATGATAAAAAGTCTCTATTTAGACAAAAACGGCCGTCCTTTCTGCCAAAAAACAGTAACCGGTAGACCAAAAAACACCGAAAGCTGCTCGCTTGAAATCATTTCGGTTGTCATTCCGGAAGAAAACACCTCTCCTTGTTTCAGTAATAAGGTTTTATTGAACACAGGCAAAATTTCCTCGACATGATGTGTTACGTAAATCATAGTAGGTGAAGAATGATTCCCAGCAATGGATTGAATAGTTTCAAGTAACTGCTCCCTGGCAATAAAGTCTAATCCATTTGTTGGCTCATCAAAAATAAGCATTTCAGGCTCTGCCATTAATGCCCGTCCAATCAAGACCCGCTGTTTCTCCCCTTGTGACAACGTATGATAGTTTCGATTTGCATACTCATAGCAGCCTAACTGCTTGAGCAAGTCAATGGCCTTTTCTCTCATTTCATCTGTCGGTCTATCATATAAACCAATGGAAGCAAACGCACCGCTTAACACAATTTCAAATGCATTATCATGGTTGTGCAGCTTTTCTTGAAGCGCAGAAGAAACAAACCCAATCTTTTTGCGAAGCTCTTCCCCTAGATATGTTTTTCCAAATTCCTTTCCTAGCACAGTTAGATTACCGCTGCTAGGAAAATAAAAGGCATTCAGCATATTCAAAATCGCTGTTTTTCCAGATCCGTTTAAACCAAATAATACCCAATTCTCTCCTTTTTTGATATCCCAGTTTATATTCTGTAAAATCCATGAACCATCTCTTTTTAGTGAAACATTTTCCATATGTAATACCATTTGGTTTCCCCCTTATCTCTTTTATTTTACAATTTTTCTCTACTGAAATAGTAGTATTATGTATTCATTTTTCTATTTTTTCAGACTTAACCCCAAGTGATACCAAGCTTATCGGTTACAACACCGTGCTTTTCATCCCAAAACGCGGATACTTAACATGACCAACTCTAGCTAAAACCTTACAACTCTTGTTCCTCTAAGTACTCGAGGAAGTTTTCCTCTGATACCACACGTATTCCGTTTCTTTTTAATAAAGCCGCTGTTACTCCATTTCCAGGTCTTTTGCTGCCATTGAATTCTCCGCTATATATCATCGTACTTCCACACGAAGGGCTACGTTCTTTTAAAACAACAACAGATGCCCCTACTTCTTTTACGGTTTTTAATGTATCATATGCACCCTTAAGGAATTGCTCCGTTACATCCTTACTGGTATTCGTCATTACTTTTGCCCTTCCGTCCAACACATCATCACCATCCCCGCCGACTATTTCAGCAGGCTCTCTTGGTATGGACAATCCCCCCATTACCTCCGGACAGACCGGAATCGCTTTTTTCTCATCAAATAACTTTTTAATTTTTAGGTTAACATTATTGGATCCGTTGTATTTAACATCAAAGCCGGCAAAACAGGCACTCACTACAATCATTTTATCACCTGCTATTTTTTTATTTTGTTACAGAATATAATATTAAACTATCTTATTCCACATGATTATACCGTTTTAGGAGGAAAAGAAATATGATCGTGCACGTATGAATTAGACGGAAATGTAAGGGTAGAATGGCTCTATAAGCCGCAAGGCAAAATTTAACCCTGTTGTTTTTTTCTTAAAAACAACAGGGTTGGGGTTGACTTCACTATCTAAATCACTTGTCATTTCATACTCCTAACTGGCACATTTACTGAATTCAGTAAGCTGTTCCTCTGTTAATTGTTTGATAAAATGATGAAAATTCATGGACTCCATCCCATACTTCTCACACATTGTTTTATAATGGTCATATGCTTTTTGATACATTTCCATTTTTCATTTCCTCCTTTTTGTTATATAACAGTTTATTATTGTTATTAATAATATATAACAGTTAAGCGAAAAATGTCAATGTAATTTTAAAAATTATCTAATTATTCATAATACGAACAGTATAGACTAAAGAACAAGCTGACAAATAAAACATCAGCTTGTTTTATGTACCCCTAGGGTCATGAATTCGAATAATCAATTTCCCAAACCCCTCCGCAAATGGCAATACCAAAATGGAACAGATTACATTAAATAAAACACTAATATGGGCCAGTTGTACATCCGCTGATGTGGCAAGCTGTGTCCCCCATTCTGATAGGACGCCAATAAATGGAAAGAATGCTGCTACACCAATGACATTTAACCAGATATGAGCATATGCAGTTAGCCTTGCTTCTCTCCCACTTCCTATCGCAGCTAACAGGGCATCCACACATGTCCCAATATTTGAACCGAGAAGGATCGCTACCCCTGTATCAATCTCAATCGCTCCATGAGATAAAAACCCCATAATAATCCCTGTTGTAGCAGTACTTGACTGAATAATCCCTGTGATTACTGCTCCAGCGAGCACACTTAAAAGATAGCTGTCCTTTAATGAAAGTAAAAATTGATCAATAATTCCAATTTCTTTTAATGGTCCGGCTAAATATTCAAAACCTCCCATAGCAGTGAACAAAAATGAAATGCCCAATAATACAAGCCCAATACTTTGAGGTTTCTTTTTACCGGTAAATAAGAACAAAATTGCCAGTACCATTAAAGGGATTAGAAACGCTTCAATATCAAAAGTGATTAATTCAGCTGTAAAGGTTGTACCAATGTTTGTACCAAGTATAATTCCAATTGATTGTGGAAATGTAAGCATCCTTGCGGCAATTAAGCCAATCGCGATAATCATGACGGCAGAGCTGCTTTGCAGAATACATGTGACAATAATCCCTGCTATAACACCCTTCCAAGGAGCATCCGTGACCTTGGTTAACCATATTTTCAAAGAATCTCCGGATAGATTTAACAACCCTTTCCTTAAAAGGGACATACCAAAGATAAATAGACAAATTAATAGAATAAACACAATCAGAACCAAGCCCCCACCTCCCTATACTAATCATATGGAAGGACTGTCAAGGACATGTCTAAAAGCTCTAACTATAAAAAACAGGAATCAATTGCTGATTCCTGTTCCATATTCTTACTATTTACTTCCAACAGCTTCTACTTCAGAATGAAAGTCAATTTCAAAACCTAAATCCTCAAGCATTTGATGGTCATTGTAACTATCCTGTCCCGATGCAGTTAAATAATCTTGAATTAGCTGCAAATAATCCGAAAGGCTGCAGGCTCCGCAGATTCACTTCACGGCCGCCGGAAATGCGAATTTCCTTTGACGGATTAATAAAGCGCATAAGCGAGAGCACCTTTAAGCAATATCTTGGATTGAGTTCGTCGGTTCCTGCAAGTGGTGTACCCTCTATGCATGTAAAAAATTCACCGGAATGGAATCAGCGTCTAACGCCTTTAAACTCAAAGCCATATCAACGACATCTTGGTTTGTTTCCTTCATACCGATAATAACTCCTGAGCATGGAGAAATGCCTGCGTTCTTTACCATCTCAACTGTATTGACCCTTTCACTGTATGTATGGGAAGTGGTAATCGATTCATGATGGTTTTCAGATGTATTAATATTATGATTATAACGGTCAACCTCTGTCTCTTTTCATCTTGCAGCTTGTTCAGGTTTTAATAATCCATGGTAAGCACAAACAGTTAAAGAGTATTGGTCTTTAATTTCTTTCACTGCAGATAAAACTGTATCGATATCTTTATAACTCGGACCTCGGCCGCTGGCGACGATACAATAGTACTAACCCTCTGCTGATAAGCGTTCTTCGCCCCTTCTAGTATACTATCTTTGTCCATCATACGGTATTTTTCGATTGGCGCAGTCGATATACTAGATTGTAAGCAATATCCGCAATTTTCAGGACATAATCCTGATTTTGTGTTAATGATCTTATTTAACTTCACTTTATTTCCAAAATAATGATAGTGAATCGTGTGAGCACCGTTCAATAATTCGAGCAGCTCTACATCAGGCACTACTAAATTATCTAGTGTCTCCTCGTTCTTTAACTCTCTTCCATTCAACACTTCTAATGCAAGCTGCTTCCATTTCCCCTTTTTCTTTCTCCCCCATTTTTTAAGCACCCAAGTTTAAATTTTTAAATTGGCCTTTTGAAAGCACTGTTACTTTTAGGCGGCGCGCTACTACAGCGGCTAATACAGCTAAAATAATATCCTTTGGCAGCGGGGCAAGCATCCATAACCACGCCATTGCATAATCGAAACCTTCAGGTGCTTCGGCTACAAATTTATAGGCAAAATACATCCAGTTCGTCCCAATCACATAATTAATGGCTGTCGCAACCAATGAAGCTATAATATAAGAAGCTGTCGATTTCTTCTTCTCTACCATTTTCCCTGCGGCGTATGCAGCAAGAATATAGGAAAGAATAAAACCAAACGTTGGTTTTATAAGCATTCCTAATCCTGCTCCGAACTGAGCAAATACCGGAATTCCTATTAATCCTATAAAAGCATAGGTACTAGTTGTGATAACACCCAGTCGGCTACCTAATATAAGTCCTGCTAATACAGCAAAAAAGGTCTGTAATGTAATCGGTACACCTCCAACAACCATAAATGGAACAATGGTTGTAATGTTCGCACCAACTGCTATCAAAACGATAAACATGCTAGCTAGGGTTAGTTCAAGTGTTTTTCCTTTACGTTGCATGATTTCTCCTCCTTTTGTTCACAATATAAAGATAATTCAAACGCTTATAATATGTCAACTGTTATTTTAATGAAGTTTACACAAATAAAAAAACGAATCATCTACTATAACATCAATACAGGCTCTAATAAAATAAATAAGTTAAATATTTGCCCATCAGTCTTAATTATGATAAGTTCGATTAAGCAGATTATTTTCAGCCAAAATGTGGATAAATAATAAAATTCTGGAGAAATTATAGTAGGGTGTATAAAGTGTTAATATAGTAGGAGGATTAGTAAAGTGGATTTACGCAATAATATGGAATTCGAAATAAAAAGTAGTTTTATTCCAAACTTTAGCAATTCGGATACTTTAAGAATTATCGAAGTAACAGATGCCAGTGTTGTGATTCAAATGGATAATTCCGGATGTCGAGGAGTTTTCCCAAAAGACTCGTTTAACTATTGGATTCGAAAAAATTCTTTAATTCAAATAAATGATCGTGAGGAAAAAACATCTTAAACACAAAGAAACAGTCCTCTTTTAAAAAGAGGACTGTTTCTTTGTGTTTAACCATTTCGGTTTGTTTTGAACGATTAGATAAGCCCTTTCATGCAAGCTTCTCTGGTAACATATGGTTATTGATTCATGAATTCAATAACCAATCCGGCAAATTCATTTGATCTTTCAATTTGTACCCAATGTCCACACTTAGGGAATGTATGGAACTGAGCATTAGGAAGTGCACGTGCCAGTACCCAGCTAGTGTGTTCTACTGGAATGACCAAATCTTCTCTTCCATGAACTAAAAGAGTTGGAAAATCAATAGCAGCTAATTCTTCCTCAGTCAAGGCCATAGCATCCACATGTCTTTGTCTTGGTGCTGGGAACATAGAGGAAAATGATTCATGGAATCCTTCCTGAATACTGGATTTATAACGCATTTCAACTAAATCACCGTTCTCAGCCATACTTTGGTCGTATGCAAAAATCTTAATCAGATTTTTCATATTTTCTGCACTAGGTTCATAGCCCCAAACCTTATCCAACCCATCTGCAATCGGATGAGCCGTACCCATACTTCCCATTAAAATTAACTTTTTTACCAAGTCAGGGCGTTTTTTGGCCAAATGAAGTGCAATAGCCCCACCGAAAGAATTACCAATAATAGATACCTTATCTTTAATAACTGTTTCAATGAAATCAATCATATGATCTACCCAAACATGGATAGAATACTGAATGCCCTCAGGTCTGTCAGTATAACCAAAACCTACAACATCTGGTGCATATAGATGAAAATGCTTGGAGAGAGTTGGAAAAACTAATCGCCAGTTAGCCCATGCTGATACTCCGGGACCTGATCCGTGCACAAGAAGTATTTTTTCGCCACCTTGGCCATCTTCGTGATAATGCGTGTTGATTCCTCTTACGTCAATGTATTTTCCTGCTTCAACCATAATAAATGAATGCTCCTTCCATTTCTTTGATTAGGCATAGCGCCTTATGATCAATACGACTTTGTTTCTACATTTGCAGATACAAAAAAAACAAATTTTATACAATTTATGTATTCTATTGTACTTTTTTCAACAAATAATTAAACAAAGCCAGTAATTGAAACAAATAATAGTTTGTACGAAACACAGAAAAATAATATAAATTCTCGATTTTAATTGAATTCATAATAAGAACATATTTTTCTGAACATTTCTTCACAATAATTATTCGACAAATAATTATTATTTCCTTCAATTTTTCGACATTTTTTTCAAAAGTTGATGTTTTTTAACCGAAAAAATAAAATGACGTCATACACAATAAATTATCCTCAGTTGAAACTTTTCCTCTAACAAAGCAAAATAAGCAGACTACTTTCAGATATTGAAAGCTAGTCTGCTTATTTATTATTTTCTCGAATAATCGGTTTATTTATACATCACTCTTAATAAATACTCTAAAAAACTATATTTTTTTAGGCAAGAGTTTTAACATATTCTTCAAATACTGCTAAACCTGCTGTCGCACATTGTACATCCTCTTCTGCAGAACCACCGGAAACACCGACTCCGCCAACAATCTTACCATTATATATAAGCGGGACTCCTCCGCCAAAAACAACAAGTCTATCCGTATGGACAATGCCTGTTAACAATGCCGGCTCTTCTTTTATCATTGGATACCAATCTTCAGTTGATTTTCCGAAGGCTGCAGCTGTATAGGCTTTATTTTGGGCAATATTAGAACTTAAGAGAGCTGCTTCATCCATACGAATAAACGCTTTTAAATTGCCACCATCATCAACAACGGCAGCATTAATTCTAATACCTAATTCATCAGCCTTGTTTGTAACAGCTGCAAGCATTTTTAATGCTAGAGATTGGGTTAAAGCATACTTTTGATAGAGCATTTCAGAACTCATTATTATTTTACCTCCCTGGAATTAATTTCATCTACTAGTTTAGCATAATCCTTAACAGTAATCATTCAATGTCCCTTTTCTGTGTCCTTGCATAAGGGAAATAATATCCTTTTTATCTTCCGTTTTACGTCAGTTATTTTACAATCATAACGGGGCATTGAACACGTTTAGCTACTTTATGACTAACGCTTCCTAGCACCATTTCTTGCAGCGCATTTAAACCTCTGCTGCCAAGTACGACTATATCAAATTTATTTTCATTTGCATATGTAACAATGGCAGGGCCTGGCTCTCCATATAAAATAGAAGAATGATAATCAACTCCTGAAGCCTTGATTTTTTCTTCTGTTAATTTCAAACGCTTCTTTCTTTCTTCTTTAATTATGTCTGAATCCATATAATAAATCGCATCTCGTTTTGATGTATCTAAATCTACAACATAAACCACTTCAATCACAGCATTTCTAGATAATGATGCTAGTTTTATTGCTTGATCAGCTGCTCGCAGTGCAAAATTCGATCCATCTGAAGCTAATAATATTTTTTTATACATCGGATTCAATCCCCCTGAGGTTAGAAAATAAATTATTATCTCAATATAATGGTAATACTTACCTTTCATTATATCGTATTTCATAATAGATTGCACTTGTTATAAAAGTTATATATAGAATTGGCTTACATGAACGACAAAATCTACTATCACGTTATCTGCGAAAGAACATATTCACTTACTGCCTGTGAATCCAACCGAACTGTGACATACGGAGGTTTCACCTGTTTTGCCCCTTCTAACGGTAATCCTAGCCATAGTATTTGTTGATCAACACAGACGAAAGGAAAAGGAACTGATTCATTCATTAATCGATTAACAAATATCCCATTCGGAACATACTCGGAAATATATATCACTTCTACTGCATGGCTTCTTTTTGCTAGAATCTGTTTCCATTCCTCTGACAGCTCTTTGTCATTAGGCATTGCTATGACAATAGATTTCCTTGCATATCGTATGTCCTTCATGACTCCTGCTAGCTTTTTGGCGTGCATCCATATCAGACGCGGATGCTGATGTTTTATCCAAGTACCGATTTCATAAGGATGAACCATTTGCTTCAATTCCACTTGGTGATTCAAATATTTGTATAATGTCCTTGATGGATATACCTTCTTTTGTAAAAAATCTCTATTACTTACATGAATGAGCTTTCCTTTCGTTCTTGTAATGGCTACATTGATAAGGCGCTCACTTTCTTTTCCGATTAACAGCATACCTGCCCTTTCCTGCGGATAGCTGTCAACCGAATCAAAAATCATCACGTCCCTTTCACTACCTTGAAAACGATGAATGGTCGCAGCTGCAATATCTGCTTCTTTCAGCTGCGTTTCATAGAGATCCTCAAGCAATGTTTCCATTAACCTGGCCTGTGCCCGATACGGAGTCGTATAGCCGATTGAACGATGGCCTGCTTGAAACGCTTCATGTATTAACTGAAAGGACAGAAGCAATTGCCATGGATTAAAACGTGATCGAGTTGAACTCTCTGTTAAGCAATAGGCCCCTGTTCCGCTTGTATCAAGCAAAATGCTAGCTCGGTTTGGAAAGGGATGTTTCATTACCAATTTATTTCGAAGCTCTGCAACACCCTTGTAATCTCCAACTAGCGATTGGTATATATATTTATTGGTAAAAGATGAAACAGCTGGATGCATTCTCCTTTGTTCCTTTAAGAGGAATAGGTGCGGATGAAGTCTGCCATACCGCACGGACTCTGTAACCCCTGATTTATGAAAAATATCTTCTTTCAGCCATTCATTAACAAGTTCATGGTTAGACGCAGCAATGGGAGGTAGCTGCTTGAAATCCCCACAGACAATCATTCTTTTTCCCAATGCTGCAGCAAATGCAACTTGTGGGACATATGCCATACTAGCTTCATCTACCATTACAATGTCAAATTCCTTTTCATATATCGCCGTATCTACGGCTGCTTTTGCAAGAGTTGTCCCAATAATATCAGCCTCTTTTAGAAATTGTATTTCCTTTTGGTGAATTTTCTCTAGCACAGTTGCCAGCTTTGTTTCAATTTGTAATAATTGCTCGGAGTCATTTTGACTGAAAGAGGAGGATAAATCTTTTTTGAGCATTTGTCTCTCCTCAAGCAAGCGTGCTTTTTCTTCAGCCATCTGTGGGTGCTGTTTGATAATGAGCTGACTCATATGCAAGAGTCGATGACGTTCCACAGCCTCACTAAGCTGAGAACCATATCGAATGATATCCCCGTCCTTTAAACGTCCCTTTTTCTCAACAAAGGAAGATATTTCGGCCATTAATACATCGACTGCTTGATTGCTGTGAGCAAGCACCAAAACCTTCTTTTCTTTAAAATATTTATTGGCAGCAACTCTCGCTAAAGTATATGTTTTTCCTGTTCCTGGAGGACCCCAAACAAATGTAATTGGATTATACTTAGAGCGAAGAACCACTTCATGCACATTTGATTTGATTAAATCAGCAGGATGCTGCGCTGGCATGGATGGGTCCATAAGCTTCTTCACTCTACCTCTTTTTCGCTTACTTTTCCTTACTTCTTCTAATCGTTGAATGAGTTGATCTAATAATTCCCAAGGATCATGCCAAATGGTTACTTCAGAAACGAGAGCGCCGATGGATTGCTCCAGTTTCACTATTATACTTTGGCCTTCTGATGAAAGAACTCTTCCTTCTGTCTTTGTCTGCCCCCATTCCACACGAACAATGCTACCAATGGGAATCCTCATGGTTTGAACAGAATCAAAATAATATGTATAAGAGTCTTTCTGATTAAGCAAATGCCCATTTTTCACTGGAAATTTATTGCTCCCATATTTTTTTAAATGAATGATTTCTGCCTGTAATGCTTTTTGCCAAGCTTTTATATAGGTTAAAGTGTTTGTCATGATACAGCTTCCTTTTTCATGTCGATATCCCGTTCCATCCATTGCATTTTTAGCTGGTACAAAGATGTTTAAAGCAGAACAGGAAAAGCCCAACCTAACAAAGATTGAGCTTGATTAGTATATCAAATTGTCACCTAGAAAATCCATTATTTGTTATAGACCAGAATTTGATTCAATGTGTTTAACGACTTCCTTCATTTTGTTTCCCTCTCCATATTTGGTTATATCAAAATAGTCCTCGTGCTCGTATTGATTAACATCAATATCCAAATCGTGAAATATTCGATGCAAAAAAAGAATATGTTCCTTTTCTTTATTGTTCTCAACAATAAAAGTGGCTAATGATTGAATATGAATTAAGTCCTTTTGCAGTGATTCTTTTTCCCCTATTTCGTTTAAAGAGATTAATAGTAATTGCGCAAATTTCTGTTGATCCTCCCAATTAAGCGCCTCGATTCTTCCCCAGCCAGTTGTGTCATTATAAAACTGATGCCCTTTTTGAATAAATTCTGAATGACTAACAAATGGTTCTGATGCAATCTCTACTTGATTTTCAATCATTTTTTCTCCCTGAGAGGCTAACACAGCTTGTCCTTTTACTTGATTTCCAAATGGTTCCGTTTTAATAGCTATCACCCAAACACTTGCGGCGACAACCAAACACAAACAAAATGTAAATAAAACCCAATAGCGTTTAACAAATAAACCCACAAAGTCACCTCCGAGCCTAACATCGTTTCTTTCCTGTTGTATATCAATGGAACGATAATTTAGCCTAAGTATAACAAATAGAATATTCAATCAATAATAAAACGCTCTAAAGTGACGATTTTTCACCAGAGAAAAAGGGAAGATTTCCGCTTTTCAGCAAGAATCTTCCCTTTCATTGCAGCTTATTGATTTCGTAAATTCAATAACTTTTGTTTTAATTCATTTTCCATCGAAACTAATTCCTGTTCAGCTTGATGACGTTTCGTACGTCCTTCTGCTTGAATGCGGAGTGTTTCTTCTAGAGTTGAAACTAGATTTTCCTGTGTTTTCTTTAATGTTTCAATGTCAACAATGCCACGTTCATTTTCCTTAGCTGTTTCAATTGTATTCGTTTTTAGCATTTCTGCATTTTTCAATAATAATTCATTTGTTGTTTTTGAAACTTGTTTCTGAGCCTCAACCGCATGCCGCTGACGGATTAATGTTAATGCAATGGCAATCTGATTTTTCCAAAGTGGAATAGCCGTCATAATTGATGATTGAATTTTCTCGACTAATGCCTGATTTGTATTTTGAATTAGTCTGATTTGTGGTGCACTTTGTGTTGTAATTTGCCTGCTAAGCTTTAAATCATACATCCGCTTTTCCAGTCGGTCCGCAAATTGGAGCATATCATTGACATCCTGAAAATCCATTTGATCCTGACTTTTTTCGGCCTTCCTTTTCAGCTCAGGAATGGTCTTCGTTTGCAGCTCTTCAAGCTTAAGCTCACCTGCTGCAATGTATATATTAAGAGCTAAAAAGTACTCTTTATTTTTTTCGTACAGCTGTTCAAGCATCATATTATCGGTCATTAATGCTTTTTTACAATGATCAAGCTTTACACTGATTCGGTCAATTTGGGCACCCGTCTTTTGATATTTAGACAGAACTTCATTGACAGAAGATGAAATTTTCCCAAATAACTTCGAGAAAATGTTACGCTTTTCTGGCTGCAGTTCATCTGGATTGACCTGTTCAAGTTTTTTCATTAAATCAGATAATATATCTCCTATTTCACCGACATCCTTATTCTGCACATGTTCAAGCATGGAATGAGAAAAACTTAATAATTTTGATTGCGCCTGGGTACCATAAAGGGCAATGGCCTGGTGATTACGCGGATCAATTTGCTCTGCAAGCCCCATCGCCTTTTGTCTATTTTCCTCTGTCAAGGTCTCAAGTACCCTCATGGGCTTCTCCTGTTCTTTTTGCAGTTCCATTGTGTTGCTTGCTATTTCTAATTCACCAAACGGATTGTCTAATAAACTATCTATTTCAGTAGAAGGTTTTCGTTCGGACATTATTATCGCCCCCTGTTATCTTTATCAGTCGGACTTTGAATCAAGGTTTTTTTAGCAAAATCTAATTCAAAGTTTAAATTATCAATATCATCTTCTAAAACAGCATATAAATCCTTCTCTAATGTATCGGTAAGTCTATTCATCATTATTCTCGTATCCTGCAACGAATGAGTCAGTTCAGGTGTTTTAGCCGGCTGTGAGTGCAGGAAGGCATACTTTTCCGATATTTCAACAAGCGAATCCAAATTCTTGTAGTAAAAGCTTTCAGCCTGATAAAAGCGTTTTGGTTCTTTCTTTGTAATCGCATAGATTTTGTTTACTAAGCGAACCGTTTCTAGATTTTGCTTCATATTTGTTAGACTTCTAGTACGAAACATGGCTTTTTGCAATCGGTTAATTTTCAGCTTCGCTTCTTTTAAATTCTTTTTAATGTACTGATATTCCCTTCTCGTAAGACCATTCTCCCGTAAAAATGTGGAACGATGATACCATTTTAAAAGAAAACCAACACACGCTCCGCCTAATAATCCATATAAAAGCGATATAACAAGACTTTGATCAAATGCCAGATAACTAATCAGCCACACGATAACAAGAGTGGAAGCACCTGCAAATGAGCGAAACAAAAATTGAAAAAAAGATTTCATAACAAATCGACTCCTGTTCTGCCTATCTTTAACGTAATTAAAATGACCATTCATTAATCATCATATTATTTTATAACCGTTCTCAAGATTAATTCGAATATGATAATATTCATACGAAAAAGACATAAGAAGGTTTCACTTTCACCTTTATTTTAAGCGAGCTTGTCGATAATTGCTACTTGTTTGTATCAAATTGAATACTAAGCAGTATGCTTGTCTAAGTCTTGAGGCTGAGTTCGCGGAATACATAATAGTATTACTATTCATGAGGAATAAACCTTCTAATCAAATATGGAGTGTTTAACCTGCCAACACTCCATTTAGATTGTATGATTTGAATTCTTCTCATATTGTAGATCCATAATCTTTTCATGTAAAATATCTTCGATGATGGAGTGATAGCCTAAATATTCACAAAGTACATAATCAGGACCTTGACCCGCTTTGTTTTGATTAATCATTTTTTCTATTTTCTTCATAAGTATGCCTGTGAAAAAAAGGTAAGGAATGACAAAAACCTGCTCAGGAGCTGCTTGTTTCGTCCTTTCTAAGCCTTGTTCAAAGCTCGGTTCTGCAGCGGATAAGAAACAAACCTCCACCCGCTTTATGTTTGATTTTTTCTCTAACATTCTTCCAATCATCGTTAAGTCTCTTTTTACATCAGGGTCACTGCTGCCTCGACCCACTAATAACACCATTGCATTTTCTTTTATTGGGACAGACGTTTCGGCAATTCTCTCCATTAGGATTTCAATCATTTTCTCATGTACCCCAATTGGACTTCCGAGCCTTACATCTATTTCTGGAAAACGAGCTTGCAAAGACCTGAGTTCAGATGGGATATCTTCCTTTGCATGTGCAGCAGTTAAAAGCAGGATTGGCACAGCAAAAATCGTTGTGGCCCCCTGTTCAACACAGCGCTCAAAACCTTGCTCTAAGCTTGGTTCTGCTAACTCAAGAAACCCAATCTCCTGAATGGGCAGATTGACCTTTTGCATCACTTTTTGTATAAAAGCAATGGCTTCATCCGCAGCTTGCCTCACCCTACTGCCGTGACATATAAATAGAACAGCATTCATTTTAAATTCATTCACCTACTTTTAGAGAGAAAAATAAAAAAACAGCTGTTTTCACTTATCCTCTCAACCCTTACACTTATTTTTAATTAAAACAGAAAAAAGAGGAAAATATCATCTTCCTCTTTTTTCATTATTAACTTTCTATGCTCAGATTAAATCATTTTCCTTTAAATATTTTATAACTTGTTCAACACTTTCTTCAATTGTGCTATTATTCGTTTCAATGACAATTTCCGGGTTTTCCGGCTCTTCATACGGAGAGCTGATTCCTGTAAAGTCCTTAATGATTCCTTGTCTCGCCTTTTCATAAAGACCCTTTGGATCACGTTCTTCACAAGTATCAATTGGGCATTTTACATAGACTTCAATAAATTCTTTCTCAGCTAATAAATCTCTCACAAGCTTTCTGTCTGCTTGGAATGGTGATATAAACGCAGTTAAAACCACCTGACCGGCATCCACAAAAAGCTTTGAAACCTCACCAATTCTTCTGATATTTTCCGTACGATCTTCTTCAGAAAAACCTAAATCTTTATTTAGACCATGACGAACATTGTCTCCATCTAACACATAATTTCTAACCTTTTCACTATATAAGCGGCTCGCAATTGCATTCGCAAGCGTTGACTTGCCTGACCCAGATAGACCAGTAAACCAAAGAACGAAGCTGTTATGTCCATTTTGACTTCTGCGGTCTTCCTTTGTAATCGATTGTTCATGCCAAACGACATTTGTACTTTTGCTCAAAAGATTCCCCTCCATTTATTAAGATTGAACAGCGTGGCGATTCAATCCATTAATTAAAATTTCTACAACCTCTTTACGGCTGAACGTGCTTGGAGGTATTTCTCCATTACGAAGCATCTCTCTAACCTTTGTTCCCGATAAAATCACGTGGTCTTCTTTTCCATGAGGGCATGTTTTAGATGACGCCATATTTTCACATTTTGTGCAATAGAAGCTGTGTTCAAAGAACATTAGCGTAATTCCTAATTCATCTGCAGTAAAGTTGCTAAAGATCTTTTGCGCGTCATACGTACCGTAGTAGTTGCCTACTCCGGCATGATCGCGGCCAACGATAAAGTGTGTGCATCCGTAATTCTTTCTTACCATAGCATGGAATATCGCTTCTCTTGGACCTGCATAACGCATTGCTGCTGGAAATACAGCTAAGAACACACGATCTAATGGATAATAATTCTTTAATAGTGCTTGATAGCTTTCCATTCTTACATCTGCAGGGATATCATCAGATTTTGTTTCTCCTACAAGCGGATTTAAGAAAAGGCCGTCTACTGTTTCAAGAGCTGTTTTTTGAATATATTCATGGGCACGGTGAACAGGATTTCTTGTTTGGAAACCAACAACTGTTTCCCAGCCTTTTTCAAGGAACGTTTTTCTTGTTTCGACAGGATCTAGATGGAATTCACCAAACTGCTCTCTTTCAATACGTTTTACTAATGTTATTTTACCGCCAACATAAACATTGCCTCGATCAAACATTTTCTTAACTCCAGGATGCTCAAGATCCGTTGTACCATATACATTTGCAGCTTCTTTCTCTTTATCTGGAGTATAGATATCTTCAATTGTAATAACGCCATATGTTGAACCTTTATATTCTAAACGAACTTCTTCACCAACTGAGATTGCGCTTGCCTTCTCAGAAGAAATCGGTAATGTAATAGGAATACTCCAAACATGACCTGTTGCAAGGCGCATATTATTCACAACAGATTCATAATCCTTTTCTCCAAGAAATCCTTCAATTGGGCTATATGCACCTGTTCCAATTAGCTCTAAATCACTTAAACTGATATTATCTAATTCTATTACTTTTTCAATAGCTGAATAATCATATTCAGCATTCCAACGATTAATTAATGTTCCACCATGAGGTATACTTAATGCCATTTCAAATTCCTCCTAATTACATTAAACATATTTTTTTAGTATGAATTAACTTTAAAGTAGAGAACTTATGTTGAATGAAATCAAATTCCTTCTCCATTTTCATAATATGAGCGTTTATCCTGTTGAATCGTTTTAACTAAACTTAATATTCCAAATGTTGCTGCGCTCACACTTAACAAAACTATGACAGTATAGATATCCTTGTCAACAAATAACTTCATCAGACCATATGAAATGACTAATGAAAATACTGGTGACACAACCCATACCTTTACAATTTTACTAATTACTTGCTTATTAACAGTATTCTTTCCCTTTTTTGCAACCCCAATTCCCATAATGGCTGTGCTGGTGACCTGTGTAAGTGGAACCGGAAGGCCAAATATGGATGCGATGATGACAAGTAAAGAGCCAGTGCCTGAAATCGTTACACCCTCAAGTAAAGTAAATCTTGTAATCTTCTTTGCATTAGTTTGCAGGACATTCCCGCCAAGAAACATCGCGCCAGTTGCAATACAAATCCCGCCTAAAAGTATACCAGTACTCATTGAAACAAGATTCGCGCCGACTAATGGTCCGATGGCATTCGCCACATTATTCATTCCGGCTGAAAATGCCTCTAGAAAACCAACAATAATAACAAAAATAGTTAATACTTTTTGAGCCTTTTTTTCTTTTAATTGTGGATACTTACGATTCACATTTGTGATTACCTTCCCCAAAAGAAACGCCATGGTAAAACCTACGACAGGAACGATAACCCAAAAAGATGCGATTACTAAAATATTATCAATGAATAATGCCTGCTGTGCAATTCCAACACCGACAATGGAGCCAACAGTAATTTCACTTGTCGATAGTGGAATCCCCAGTAGATTCGCAATAAACAATGAAATAGCAGCAGAAGATAAAATAATTAAGACTACTTGAGCATTTAAGATATCAGAAGGAATGATACCTGATCCAATGGTTTCGGCTACTTCTCTTCCTCCAATGACTGCTCCCAAGAAAATGGCAATTCCACATACGAGTAATGCATTTTTTCTTGTTTTGATTGCTCCTGATCCATATGCCACACTAATGGACGCTGCGGCTCCACTCGCACCAATATTCATGGCAAAAAACAGTGCCACTATAGCTGCTATATAAGTCAATGTCATGTTCGTTTACCTCGTTTATTGATGAAGTCCACATTCAGTTTTGTTTGTTCCTGTCCATCTCCCTGATCTTAAATCATCCATATTAATAGCAGCTGAGGTACAAGGCGCACACCCTATACTTGGATAGCCATTATCATGTAACTTATTATAATCTAACCCATTTTTATGAGCATAGCGCCAGATATCCTTCCAAGTCCAATGGATGAGTGGACAAATTTTTACTGATTTAAACTTATTATCCTTATTAATAAACTCGGTTTTTTGACGTGATTCAGACTGTTCTCTTCTTAATCCCGACAGCCAGGCTGTTGCTCCAGATAGAACTTCATTTAAAGGAATTATTTTACGAATTTCACAGCATTTATTTGGATTTGACTTCCAAAGTTCTTCACCAATTTGTTTAGCTTGTTCTTCCAATGTCAGACTTGGTTTCTTCAATTCAATTTGCAAAGACGGATAACGCGCCTTTACCTTTTCAATTAATTCATATGTTTCAGTAAAATGCAAGCCTGTATCTAAAAAGACCACTTTTGCTTTTTCATTTACCTTAGCAATTAAATCAATTAAAACAATCCCCTCGATACCAAAACTGCAAGCATAGACTAACTGATCACCATAATGGGAATAGCCCCATTTTAATACTTCAAGTGCTCCTTTTGTTTCATTATCATATGAAAATTCAATTAATGGTGAATGATCTAAATTTTCATAGGTTAATAATTCTGTCATATCATTACCTTCCTTCCTGTTGAAATATTCTGCGAAATTTGTTAAATAACCATTATTTGTCCAAACTGCCTTATATACTAAAAAAGACAGCCTTAACCAATTTCTAGTCAGTCAAAACTGCCTCTAGTTTTCTAGTCAGCAATTACGTATTTATTTCAGTCTTACTTTTTCAACTTTTTCCAATTGAATCACCTTGCCATCTTGAACAACAAGGGTAATTGATCCATATTTCAAATCCTGAAGCATCCTCTCAAGCTGCTCAAACATCTTCTCATTTGTATTCATGTTTACCACATGAACTCCTCCCTTCAAGTAAAGTGGAACAGATTTCCGTTATTCGTCGAGATTGCACGAAAAACTTCCACTTGTGAAAGATGGTTTAGGTAAACACTTTCCCCTTCTTTCAGGCTGGTTCGAAATGTTTGGATTATACAGCTGTTTTAAGTATTATTCAGTCTAACATATGAAGGACTTCCCCCTCATATTTGACTTATTTTTTTAAATTTTATCATAAATCCAAACATTGTCAATAAGTTTTTCTATGAAGTTACTCGGAATTAAAATATAACTATATAAGTTATACTATGAAATTACTCGGAATTAATTTCATAGCTAATGTTACCATACAACATCTGCTTGGTAAATCCCTATTTAGACATAATTTTAAAAAATTATATTACATAAACTATCTTCTTTCTACTTAATAAATACTAATAAAAAATAGCAGCAATCATTCGTATGAAGTTCTATCGAATGATACTGCTATTTTTATTTTTCTTCTAATTTTATCCCTCAACTAAATCGGAAATTGGTACTGTTGTTTGTTCATCCAGTGGTCCACGCAAATTAACAGTTACAGTTGTCCCATCTTCATTCAATTTATCAATCCAAACAGATGCTCCATGATATTTTACTTCAATGTTTGCAGAAGATGATAGAATTTGTTTTACCCTGTTTACATCCATCGTTATACCTCCTTTTTCGTCATCAGTATAGTATTTTCATTTCATTCCATTCTTATTCTTGAAATGACAAAAAATAGTCGTACAATACTACATTTGTGAATACATATGTACAAGCATCATACAAAGACGGGGTGAATACATGGGGATATTTTTGAGCTATTTGTTTTTAGGACTATCCTTAGCTGCTCCAATCGGACCAATTAATGCAGCTCAGCTAGATAGAGGGATTAAAGAGGGTTTTCTAAATGCTTGGATGGTTGGTATTGGAGCAATGATTGCCGATATGCTTTATATGGCTGCTGTTTACATGGGAGTTGTGCAATTTCTTGAAATTCCAATTGTTAAAACTTTTCTTTGGTTATTTGGTTTTTTCGTCCTTGTATACACAGGAATTGAGTGTATAGCAGGAGCTGGGAAAATTGTCACTCAATCAAGAAAGAGCAAGGGAGAATCCATCCATAAATCATTTTTCTCGGGATTTATTATGTCCTTATCAAATCCATTGACCATTCTTTTTTGGCTTGGAATATACGGTTCAGTTCTAGCCAAAACAGCACATACATACGATGCAAGCCAGTTAATGTTATACAGTTTCGCTATTTTCACCGGTATTACCATATGGGATTTATTCATGGCTCTACTAGCCAGTTCCTTTCGAAAATTATTGACAGCAAAAATACTTGTCGGCATTTCAATGGTTTCCGGTCTTTCATTAGTTGGATTTGGTTTTTATTTCGGGTATGAAGCTGTTAAACTCCTCTTCTTTTAGCCATCTATACCATGATGACCAATTCCTTTCCTTTTTCCGTAAAAGGAATAGGAATTGGCACTATTTACTTTTAAATTTAGAAGCTAAAAAGTAGGTAATTGATCTAAATTATTTTCTTTAATGCCATCTGGTTCACTGCGAATAATATCTCTTCCATATTTATGGAAGACATCAATATGAGCTATGTTTCCTGCTTTAGCTTCATTCAGAGCCGTAATATAATCCAATTCCCTCCCATTTTCTGTTTTAAATGCAATAATATCTCCATCATCATTCTTTCGGACAGCTACAATCACTTCTTTCGCCGAATTCTTACTGTCGCTTATCACGTCCATTTGAGCTTGACCTTCTGCCTGCTGCTTATATTGTTTATAGATTTGATTGTAATCCTTTGTCTCCAATAGAAACCCCTCTTTATGATCCGTTTTTTAAATTCTTTAGCACCATCGGCATTTCTTTTTCTTCTTTTTTATTTTTCATTGACTGTTGATTTTCTTTCGGTTTTGGTGATTGAAATCTCGCTATGTCCATTCCATCAATAATATTTGTCAAGGTAGCACCCCTTACATTTAAATATTATTTTCCTTAGTATTCCCATTATTGTTTCCGTCTTTTTCCTCTGAAACCGATTCTAAACCATAACCGGTTGAACTTAATTCTAATACCTCTCTAACTGTCTTTTGATTCATGTATTGGGAAGAATCTCCCTCAAATGGAAAACGATCCTCTTTATCCATATTGAATCCCTCCATCCTTTTTATTTATATAAAGCTTTTTTCATTTCTTTTCTTATATTGTTCTATTCGAATGGAATCATACGAAAATCATATAAAGAATTTCTAAGTCTGACTAACACAGAAAACCGCCATTAGAAACATACATCTGTTTCTGTAATGGCGGTTACAACTTGATTCACTTATGTAGCAAAAAGTTTACTTTTCGTCTTTTCCCATATCATTTTCGACCATATATTTCAGGATAGATAACTTATTACTCCAGAATCTGTCGTAATAAGAGAGCCACTCTTTTACTTCTGTTAAAGGTTCCGGACAAAGTTGATAAATTTTTTCTCTGCCAACCTTGCGCCCTTTGACTAATTCCGCATCTGAAAGAATATGAAGATGCTTTACAACGGCAGTCCGACTTATCGAAAAATGAGAAGTGATTCTTGAAATAGGTAATTCCTCTTTAGCGAGTAATCTTAATACTTCTCTTCGTGTCGGGTCAGCTATCGCTTGAAAAACATCATGTTTTACAGCAGCCACTTATCCCTCAACCACTTGTTTAAGCTTTTGAACAATGGCAGTCCAACCTTGTTCCATTCGGTCTCTAATGACAGCACTTGTCTCATTTGCTTTACCAATTATTTCATCAGGATGTTTCCATCCAGCGTGAATCAGAGTGAACTCCGTCTTGTCACCTAAATCCTTTAATAAGAACGAAAGAACCCAGCCCTCTGTATCCCAGGTAAAGGAAACTTTAGTTGGTTCATCCACTTCGATTACTTTGCATGGAGATGGACCGAATGGAGATTGCAAATGAAATTCATGACCGAGTTTCGGTTCGAAATCATTTGGCATAAACCATGAAGCAATGCCATCTGCATTAGATACTCTCTCCCACACCTTTTGAATAGGTGCCTCAATAATAATTGTCTGTTTAATATCTTCTAGAGTATGTTGATTCATCTATTCGTGCTCCTTTATTAAAAATGAAACCATTTGGTTTTGTTTTTAATAATATAATACCTTTTGGTTTCATGTCAAACCAATCATCCTTCAAGTAATTAATAATTCATTACAATTATTATCACCCAACATATTCATATTTTTGTTTAAATCAACTAATCCGTTCTACTAAAAAAAGCGACCTTCATCATTGAAGAATCGCCTTTCATTAATTATCCTGCTGTTCGAATATAACAACTACTAAAACTCATGTTTAGAAAAAGGTAAAAAGAATTTAACCCCTCTTTTGTTAAACGGCAACATTTTCATATCGGCTACTAAATGACTTATATAGCCTGCCATACAACAAGCAAAAGCTCCCTCAATACCAACCGAGAACTCAAATTGATAGGCAATCAAACCAAAGTATAGAATTCCTACTATTGAATGAGTATAACTTCTATGCGGAACCAAAGACGCCGCAATAATAAAGGTTCCCAATAGCCATAACCAAGTTTTACCTAATGAAAATCCTGCAATTAGCACAATAATTCCTGTAACGGTTAACATATGTCTTTGTTTAATGAAAGAAGATAGGAGAATAATACCAACCCCCAACGCTACTCCTAACCACTTTGATGTTTCATTTCCATCTAAATAACTATAAACCATCAGCAGAAAGCCGATTATACAGACAACAGTTCGTATAATTTTGTAAGATATCGTTATTTTATTACTTAATTTCCCATTAATATCAAGGTCAGGAATTAATCCTGTCACTGCCCCAAGACCAACAAATAAAATGGTTGTCGTTAAGTCTGTTTGTATGACGTTAGAAACAATGAATCCCGATGCAGCGCCAATTGCAAAATGTGCTGAGCCCTTCAATTTCTCTCCCCCTGAAATACCACATTATGTATATTTAAAAATAAAAAATAAAAAAGGAAACAGCAACGCCGCTTCCTTACTTGCTTATTTTACGGTCCGGACGGGACTCGAACCCGCGACCTCCTGCGTGACAGGCAGGCATTCTAACCAACTGAACTACCGGACCATTGCGGGGACAGGATTTGAACCTGCGACCTTCGGGTTATGAGCCCGACGAGCTACCGGACTGCTCCACCCCGCGACAATAGAAAAATATGAACGAGCATACTTATGTTAACAAGGTCTGCTTCCATATCTTGAAGCTTTTCCAATCAGCTTCTTTTTTGGTACAGTTTTCATTAACTCTTAACATACTATAGTATAAATTCATCGAAGTCAACCTCATTGTTCATCTTTTCTGAACTTAGTTAATCATTTAATTAAGAATTTCCTTTTAATTAAGAATTTCCTTTTATTACTTACAACACTATCGCCTGCTTGGAATAGAAGAAAGTGAATATAAAAAAGGCAGCCGTACATAATAATAAAAGTTGTTGTTCAACTTATTGGACTAAAGATTAATAGACTTACGCAAGGAATAAGGAGGATTTAACTTGGACCGAAAGCAATTAGAAAAATTGGGTGATGAGTTGAGAGAAATTGGCCATAAACGCCGTCAATTAGCTGAGCAAATTTTTAACGAGGTTCAGGAAGGAGACAGTCGTTCCTCAACAGCGCTTTATCAGGAATTAAGTCATATTTCAGATCAAGCTATCGATATCATTACTCGTCAAAAGGAAATGTTTGATGAGGAAATACAAAATAATATTTAACAATGATTGCCTTCACATAGAAAGATTTCTATATCTTGCGTGAAGGCTTTTTGATATTTATTATTTATTAAAGTCCTTAAAAAACCACTTATGATTTAAGTGTGACAAGTAAAAAGTAAGACATAAAGTGGAAAAAGTCCAATACCACTTCCAATTCTTATAGGAAATTAAGTTCGTGAACCTGACCGCAAACAATTCAAAGGAAGTAATAAAGGCTGAGTATACACAATAATATAATATTTTCAAGATGCTGCTTCTTTTTTCTGGGTAGTACAGATTAAATAATACACAGAAGGACGGAAAGATAAAATATTCAAAAGTGAAGCTTGATTTCGTCGCTTTCCTAAAGAATAAGCGAGATGGATAACTAATAAGCCCCTTCTCAACTACTAATAGTCCAAAAAACCAGGTCATAAATTGCTTTGAGAGAAAAATGACCTCTGCTTCCCGAATTCTATTTCGATTCTATTTCGTTTGACGAATTTTAATAAGAGTAAAGACATAATAACCCAAGATGTGACTTCGATGATCCTGTCTACCTTATTTTTTCTCAAGTACACTCACTCCCTTCTATTATTAATGTGCCCTCAAAAGATTCAAATCATAATTATAATAATAAGTCTTCCATATGTTCGAACCTTATCAGAGACAAAAACACATGAAAAAATAAAGCCATGTGTTTTTGTCTCTAGAACTATTTTTTTGCAAAATTGAGCAACTCCCACATTTGAGGTGGTTCGATTTCCTTTTTGTCAGTCTTTTTCCAATGACGCTTCATGAACAATAGCACAATGCCAATAATGGCTACAAATATTAAACTGATAAAAAATCCAGGACGGCTTGCTTTATCCCATAACGTTCCACTGACAGCTAATAGAATTAAAAGGAATCCAACCCATTGCTTTACTTTTTCCCAAGTTGACAATTCCAATATCCTTGGATAGGCAAATAATACAAATATCCAGTTATATAGAAGCATAAGCCCTGCCGCAGTGGTTATGTACTCATAGACAGTATCAGGCATGAGCAGTCCTGTTATGATACTTGATATTAACCCGCAAATAGTAAGTAAAAGAGCAAAAGGCGGCACCTTAAGCTTGCCTTTTTTGGAAAAAAGCTTAGGAGCATCTCCATCTTCAGACAAAGTCACCAACATATTTGTGACGGCAAACAAGGATGCAGTCATCGTTGAAAAACCCGCTACAATAATGGCACCATTAAATACATGTGGAAAAAAGGCAAGATTGTAGCGTTCCATAGCCACAACAAACGGACTTTTATCAGCAGCGAACTGATTGTTTGCTGCCAAAATAACAGCAAGCCCTACAGAAAGTAAATAAATCGTCGTTAACATTAAGAGCATAACTGAATTAGCCTTTCTAGCATCTTCTTTATTACGGAGTCTTGGTGTCATCATCCCCATAATTTCAATTCCGCCAAATGCATAAAAACCAAATATTAAAGCTGACCAGAACCCAATAAGTCCGTCTTTGAAAAATTCATGCGGTCGATTAGGAATATAAAGCTTGTCCCCTCCTCCATTTATCAGACCGATGATTCCAGCAACCGCTAAGATGATAAACATTAGAATAGCTGACACTTTTGTAATAGCAAAGATGTTTTCTGCCTTTTCAAAACCACTTGCCCCTAACAGAACAACAACAATACCTAGTACAGCATAGATTGAAGCCAAAATCCAAAGAGGAATATTTGGAAACCAAAAACGGGTAAAAATGGACAAGGCTGTCAATTGACTGCCGACAATTAAAATTTCTGAGCACCAGTATACCCAGCCACTGCCAAAACCGGCCCATCTTCCAAACGCGTTTTTGGCGTAAGTACGAAACGAACCTTTTTGAGGATCATGAGCAGCTAATTTCCCAAGTGCCTCACCTACAATATAAGTTCCAACAGCGGCAATGATAAAAATAATCATCACAGAAGCACCAGTTAACCTAATCGCTAGCCCCGAGGCAAGGAAAAAACCAGTCCCGATAATACAGCCCACACCAACTAACGATAATTGCCACCAAGATAAAACTTTATCATCAGGTCCACAAGCAGCTTTTTTCATCCCAACAAACCTCCTTCACATCTTTAATTATTTTGAGAGGCTTAACCCGTTTCTATGTATAAGTAAAATTGGCAAAAAGGTGTAAGGTAGCTAGTAAGACCTTTGTCCCTTTTAGCTCCTTACACCTTTCGTCATTTCAGAAGTCGTTTTAAGGTTTCCAATGCATTTTTTCGATTTGGATACCTTAATGGTAAATCAAAACGGGTCGTTTGCTTTAAGATACTTTTTTCATGTGTAAATGTATCAAAACTCCCTTTCCCATGGTAGGCACCCACCCCGCTTTCTCCAACACCTCCAAAGGGCAGATAGGGGGAGCTCAAATGAAAGATTGTATCATTGATACATCCTCCCCCGAACGATATCCCATCAAGAACCCTATTTTGAAAAGCTTTGTTTTCTGAAAAAATATAAAGAGCAAGGGGCTTTGGCCTCTCTGTTATTGTATTAATCATATTAGAAGTATCTTCGTAACTTAAAACAGGCAATATGGGGCCAAATATCTCATCCTTCATGACAAAATCATCCCATGTCACATTATCTAAGATTGTTGGCTCTATCATTAAGGAGGAAGATTCATACCTACCTCCATAATGAATTTTATCTTCTGAAAGGAATCCCGTTAGTCTCTCAAAGTGCTTTTTGGAGACAATCCGGGTGAATTCTCCCTTCAAAAGAACATCTTCTGAATATAAAGCTTTTATTGATTGTATAAGATACTGTAAAAATTCTTCCTTCACTTCGGAATGAGCATAAATATAATCGGGAGCTACACATGTTTGACCCGCATTAATAAATTTCCCCCAGGCAATTCTTTTAGCAGCAAGTGGTAAATTAGCATCTTTATGAACAATACAAGGACTTTTACCACCCAATTCAAGCGTGACAGGAGTAAGAGTTTTTGCTGCTGCTTCCATGATTACTTTACCAACAGCAACACTGCCAGTAAAAAAGATATAATCAAATTTCTCCTTTAGTAAGGCTTGACTTGTTTCTACCCCTCCCTGAATAACTGTTATATATTCTTCTGGAAAAGACTGTGAAATAAGGTCACCTATTAACTTCGCTGTTATTGGAGTTAATTCAGAAGGTTTTATTATAGAACAATTTCCAGCCGCTATAGCACCAATTAACGGAGCAAAGGCTAATTGAAAGGGGTAATTCCAAGGAGAGATGATTAGCGTTACACCATATGGTTCCGGATAAATGACACTTTTCGATCCGAACTGAGCCATAGTAGCTTTCACCCGTCTAGGTTCAGACCATTTCTTCAAATGTTTCAAAGTAAAACTAATTTCTCCTAACAGCATTCCAATTTCCGACATATACGATTCGAAGGGATTTTTATTTAAATCTTCTTTAAGGGCATCCATTAGACTTTTTTCATTTAACTTAATTATTTCTCTTAATAGTCGAAGCGCCTGCATTCGATAAGCAAGACTTTTTGTTTTCCCTTCTAAAAAAAATTCCCTCTGCTTTTTTACTATTTCATTGTAATTTTCCATTTTCATCACTCTTTGTATGTAATTGTTATCTTCTATTGTTAAAAATTTTATTTACATGCAAACACTACTAGTCCACTTCATCGTAATATTCGACTTAATTTTATTAATTTTTACAAAAAATATACATATTATTACTTCACATCTTACATTTTTCATGTAAGATAATATCACAAAGCCACAGAATTTATCCTGATATTATATTAAACTACTATATAGATAAACAAAGGAGGAACTTATTATGACGATTAATGACAAAGTTCTGTTTGATGGTGATATTTATATCATATTATATGATTATAGAAACGGACGATATGAAATAAGAAGTGAGAAATCACCAAGAAAAGTGGTATTGGTAAAAGAAAATGAAATCCAAGTTGTCTAAGAGAAAAGGACGAAAAAAATCATTTATTACGAAAAAAGGGATAACCTAAAAAAGGAAATGAATTACCTTTGGTTATCCTTTTTCTTTATATAAATTTAGACTGTTATTTCGATTATACCGAATCATTCTATTAACAACAAAGAAGTTCCCGGAAATCTGGGAACTTCTTTGTTGTTTGTTACATAGAAATATCTTTACCTGAAAAAATAGAATTGCTTGTTTTAATGTGAGCAAGCACATTAATAACAAATAACACTACTCCAAGCACAAGCAGTAATGATCCAATAATGGTACCAACTACAAGCGCTTGATTACCTGTGACTAATTGAACGAATAACACTCCTTGCATCAATGGTAAACCGATATTGTGCAGCCAAAAATGTGTCTTTGCCAATTTCGTTTCGCCTGCTTTTGGGAAGATGCAATAAATAAGTCCAAAAAGTGCCATTGAAACCCAACCTAATAAATTTAAATGTGCATGGACTGAGGTAAATGAAAAGTTATGAATGATTCCCATTACAAGTCCAAGTACTACAGCTATCAAAAAGTATACAGCTGCGATTTTTAAGAAACGTACTCCCATTATTTCTCTCCCTTTCTTCAATTTTCTATTTTAAACACTTACAATGATAAACTAATTTATTCATAGTGTTAATAGTTTTAACTGTTTTTTGCAAATAAATTTACAAATTCCCCACACTTTTTACCTATTTTTTCTTTTTTCCTAACAACGAATTGGACAAATCCAATCATTTTGAATAGTATTTCCCAATTATATAGGAGGATTTTGTCATATTTATGTTGAAATATAATGAAGAGAAATAAACTAGAACAATCTTTTCGGAAAGGTGGAATTGAAAATGGATCGTATTAGTTGTCTTGCTTTTCTATTATATCAAGCCGAAAATGAAGAGATTCAAAAAGCAGCCCTGCAATTAGTTAACGGGGAAATTTCCATCAAAGAACTGAAAAACATTCCACAATACCTTCCTTATATAAGGGAAGCTGAAAAGGAATTAAAGAAAAATACATTAAATACTAATGATGTATGTGAATTCGTTGAAAGTTATTTATATATTTATGAATAAGAATAAAGTCATAAAAAAACACACTTTTCCTTTAAAGGAGCAGTGTGTTTTTACTTTTATTATGTAAATAAACTTTTAAATACACCATAGCCTTCTTCATCAAGTTGATCTTTCGGGACAAAGCGAAGGGCCGCAGAGTTAATGCAATAACGCGCTCCATATGGTTCAGGTCCATCGTCAAACACATGCCCTAAATGCGAATCAGAGGTTTTTGCTCGAACCTCAATCCTGCGTAAACCGTGAGAGGTGTCAAACCTTTCCTCTAATTCATTTCTTCGTAATGGTTTGGTAAAGCTCGGCCAGCCGCATCCAGCATCATATTTATCCAAAGAACTAAATAATGGTTCTCCCGAAATGATATCAACATAAATCCCTTCTGCATGATGATTCCAGTATTGGTTTTGAAATGGAGGCTCTGTTGCACTTTTTCTTGTTACCTCATATTGTATCGGGGTCAGTTCCTCCCTTAATTGTTCGTCACTTTTTCTTGTTTTCCAGTTTTCACGGATAAACTTTGCCCGTCCGGAGCCTTCTTTATATAAATTATAATGAAACGGTATCTTTTTATAATAATATTGGTGCTTTTCTTCCGCTTTATAAAAAGCGGCAGCTAGAAGTATTTCAGTTACAATGGGCTTTTTAAACTTACCACTTTTACTTAACTCTTCTTTAGAGGCTTCTGCGAGCTTATGTTGTTCTTCATTATGACAAAAGATGGCCGTGCGATAGGAAGTTCCACGATCATTAAATTGTCCTCCCGCATCAGTCGGATCAATTTGCTGCCAAAATAAATCCAATAATTTTTGATACGGAAAAATGGTGGGGTCAAACGTAATTTGAACAGCTTCGAAATGGCCTGTTGTTTCTGTGCATACTTCATCATAGGTTGGGTTTTCAGTATGCCCTCCGGTATAGCCTGATACCACCTCTATTATTCCAGGTTGTTGGTCAAAGGGTTCTACCATACACCAAAAACACCCGCCCGCAAAAGTAGCTAATTCATTATGTGTCATTTATTTTTACTCCTTTCACAAAATAAAATGAACTTCATTCTTTTTTCTATCCTATCAAAAAGTACCATTGAAAATTACATCTCTCGCAGTGGAATATTTATCAACACATTACACACGCTAACTTCAGCGGAGGTGAATAAGGTGAAAAAACAGAATAGCAATAAGTTGAGTCAACATTCTCCCCAAGATTCTATCATGAATCATGTCAATCAAACATTCGAAGAGATGGTAAAAGATGTTCGGAATTTAATAAATGAAAACTCACAAAAAAATAATCTACAGTAATTAGAAATGAACGCCAATTCTGGCGTTTATTTCTTTTCCTAACTTTCCTTCTTCTATGATTGAATTTCTCATTTTTAGCGAATAGTAACATTAGTGTTGTAAGTTAAACACTAAACTTCAATGTGGAGGGATATACTTTGAATATTCTCTTTCGCTTATTTCCAACACTTTTTTTCTTCATCCTTAAATTGGCGTTTCTATTAAGTAATTCACTTTCAAGGTTAAAAAGCTTACTAAGAATGCCAGCGTTGACGTGAAAGACTGAGTATATAAAGTATTACCTATATCTCATTGATGTAAAAAGGGAGAGCAGACCATGGTTCAAGCTCTCCCTAATACTTTCTTTTTAACCTTCTACAGTTTCTTTTCTAATTCCATCCATGATAAACCGAACTATGGTATCAAAGTCTTTATCCTTAATTTCATCGGAAGCTACAGGAAATAACACAAATTCAGATACAAAATAACCAAATATTACTGTCAACATCATTTTTAAAACCTTCTCACTTGGGAGATCCATAAGTTCTCCTCGGCTTTTATAATAATCAATCACCTTATTCAGCCGTTTTAAGATATTTTCAGTAAAAAATGGTAGGAGCTCGTTTTTCAGATTCTCATTATATAAAAGCTCTTTCACAATTACTTTAAAAAGCTCTTTATTGTCTGAAAGAAAATGCCATCGATTGATTATCAGAGCCCGCAGAAAGCTTTCAAAACTTTCATCCTCTAAAAAAACCTCTTTAAAAACATTCTCAGCCATTGATGGTAGAGACTCTTTAATGAAAGGAAGAATAACGGCAAGCAATAGATTATCCTTTGTTCCATAATGCCGAAAAATAGTCCCTTCCGACACGCCGGCCACCTTCGCTATCTCACTTGTTGATGTATTAGCATAACCGTTTGAGGCAAACATCTTCACCGCTGCTTCTACTATCTTTTGCTGTTTATCTGTCTGTTTTTTGGACAATTTTGTTTGAGCAATCATTTCATCTAAAAGGCTTTTCTTGGGCAAAATGATTCCACCCCCTTTACGTTATAACTTACGATATCGTTTTAAAGCGAAAATATTTAGTATAATGAAGATTAAGGCAAATACAACTAAAGCCAATAAATCTCCCATAATATCTCCAATACCAAGCCCCTTATACATAACTGCCTTTAATGCGTCTGCTGCATAGTATAAAGGCATGATCTTTCCAATCCATTGCAGCCAATCTACCATCCCTTCAAGCGGCAAAATACCGGAAAAGAATATCTGTGGAATGATGGCAATGGGTATAAACTGAACCATTTGAAATTCAGTTGCTGCAAATGTTGAAAGAAGAATACCTAATGATAAAGCAACTAAGGCTAACAGTAAATTAATTAAAATTACATTCCAAATAGAGCCCATCAGTACAATGTCTAATACGTTGATTGAATAGAAAACGACAATAACGGTTTGAATAACCGCAAACATACCAAAACCAATTAAATAAGCAGAAACAATTTCTCCCCTGCGAATCGGAGTTGACATTAACCGTTCCAAAGTCCCTGTCGTACGTTCCTTTAATAACCCAATTCCTGAAATTAGAAAAACAAAAAAGAAAACAAAGAAGCCAATTAAAACAGGACTTAAGACATCAAAAAAAACAGTATCATTGCTGCCATACACATAATTCGTTTCAATATTTACCTTCGGCAGAGTAATCTTAGCAGTACTTTGATTCATAAGTGAGGATTGTGCATAGGCTGAAAGATTTTGACTCACTTTCACTTGCAGGGATTTTGCTATACTTGGATCACCATTTAACAGAGTTAAAGTAAATTGTTGATTCTCTTTTTGCAATAAACCATCAAGTTCCTCTTCTACAATCAGATCTGTAACATCGCTCACTTCTACATATTCTTTCGTTATAATATCTGCATTCTTGAGCTCCTTAATAAGACCCTGTTCTACATTCACAACACCTAGTTTTGGTTCTACAGTACCTCCATTAAACAGTAAATACATTAACGTTAAAATAAGCAATGGAGCAACAAATAATAATGCAAGAGTGCGTTTATCACGGAACATCTCAAGGCAAATTCTTTTTACTAAGGCTATTGTTCTCATAATTTTATCCTTCCAGCATGAAGGAATACTTCATCAAAGCTGTTAGCGTGAAATTGTGTCTTCAATTCTTCCGGTGTTCCGCTTGTTAAGATTTTCCCATCTCTAACCATAGCAATCATATCACACCGCTCAGCTTCATCCATTACATGCGTTGTGACAATTATCGTTTTTCCTTCCTTATTTTTTAAACGTAATAATTCAGCCCAAATTCCTATTTTTAGTTCAGGATCTATCCCAACGGTTGGTTCATCCAATATGAGGATTTTAGGGTTTTGAATAAGAGCAATGGCGAGCGATAAGCGACGCTTCATCCCTCCTGAATAGTCGGATACTCTTTTATTGAGTTCCTCTTTCAAATTAACTAAATCTGCCGCATACGAAATTCGAGTCTTCATTTCTTCTTTCGTGAGTTTATAAAGTGAGGCAAAAAATGTCAGATTTTCCTTCCCTGTCAGTGATGAATATAAAGCATCCGATTGCGCCATATAGCCAATATCCTTAAGAACTTGAATATTTGGCATCTTCTTATTTAGTACATGAATCGAACCTGAATTAGGTAAGTCCATACCTACAATCATTTTAACCAGTGTTGTTTTTCCAGCTCCTGACGGACCAATCAACCCATATAACTGCCCCTCATCAATTGTTAAATTAATTTCGTTTAAAATCTGTTTCTTTCCATAACTCTTGGTTAAATGATTCACTTCAATACTGACACTCATCTCATAAACCTCCTTGCAAAATGAGTAACTACTCACTTTATTTTCATGTTAATTAAGCCTTTCTGTCAATAAAAAAAGTGATTACTCACTTTTTATTGTTGTTCGAAGTAACAGAAAAAACTTTAAATTAAACTCCCAATAGTAATTTTACAATCGACGTTAAGACTTTTAAGTTTATTTAACAACAAGAAATGATCAGCATATGATATCAAAAAGGAGTTTTTGCAAAGTGAGCGCTTCAGCTCTTATTCTTTCTATTATTGTTTCACTTGTCATCGGCTATGTTGCCGAGAAACTTGTTCCTTTTGATATGCCAGGCGGTGTAATTGGCTCTATTATTGCTGGGTTCGTTGGTGCTTGGATTGGGCATGGTTTATTTGGAGCTTGGGGTCCTGCAATTGGAGGATTTTACTTCATTCCAGCCCTTATTGGTGCCGTTATTGTTGTTGTCATTTTTGGATTAATCAGTGAAATTTTCTAATATAATAATAATGTTGGCCCAATCTAGGATAGATAGAAAAAGGAGACCCTATGTCTCCTTTTTCACTTTAAGATTATAATTATACTATTCTTCTTTAGTCCAATCCTCTTGATGAATAATATCACCATTATCTGACAAAGCCTTTATGCTATCTTTCGCTCCAATTGCAAAGTAATAACGTTTTTTGTCCTTTTCAATCATCATCGCTTCTTTGTATTGATCTGTTTCTCCTGTTGCAAGTGTCTCGATTTTCTTAATCGCTGGATTATGTATTTCACCATAAATGATAGTAAGATCAGTTATAACATTACCCTCTTTATCATAATCACGAAAATCTTCCTTATAAATGGTAAATTGGTCATTTTCATTATGATTCCAACCATTAGGTCCCACATTATCCCAACCATCTTCTGAATCTCCTTTTAAGAAGGCGACACCTAAGACAGGTTTTCTTTGATCGTTAAACTCTTCTATTTCCGCTATCGTATCATATAAAACAATCGAAATATCTTTCATCTTCTCAGTATGTATGATTTGATTTACCTTATACGGAATGGCCTCGTTCATAGTTGGATAACTACAGGCTGTAATACCTAGAAGAATGATGCTCATAAATAGTAATTGAATCCCCTTTTTCATGATCCTAGCCCCCTATTAATACTACCATTTAAATTATATCAAATTTTCAAACAATATCAGGGAGAAAAGATTAAATTAAGTCTAATTTACCTTCTTATAGTGGGATAATCACGTGAAAATAAATATTTTAACAGAATAAACTAGTTCTTTTGACAGGGATATTTGTATTTTCCCATAAAAATAAGCTTGGATTGATATCACAAGCTTAAACGGCATTACATTTAATGGAGATATTTATTTTATTGCCTTCATTATCTTGTGCGTTTTCGTTCATTAGATTTTTTAATTTTCATTATTTTAGTTGGAGGTTGTTTTCTCAGCCATTTAATGAAAGATGAAAGCTTTGCATCATTTCTTAATTCTTGTAAAGTTGTCAGCCGCACTGCAATTTCGTCATTACTATACAGGGCATGAATTTGTTTATGACATGGTATACATAGATCAGCCGTTTCACCAAAGGTACCTCCTTTTTCTTTTGGAAGTAAATGATGGACCGTTGTTTCCACACCATTACGTCCGCACAACTCACAAAATGCCATTTTTTCTCACCCCTTCGCGCCTCTTGAAAATTAAAAAATCAAAACCAACCCTTTCGTTTAAACCATAGATACAACAATACACCTACCATTCCCATCGTTCCCAAGGCTAGAAAATACCCATGTCTCCAAGTTAACTCTGGCATATACTGAAAGTTCATTCCGTAAATTCCAGCGATAAAGGTTAGTGGAGCAAAGATTGATGTAATTATCGTCAGGATTCTCATCACATTATTTGTCTGGTGTGAATTCAATGATAGGTAACTATCACGGATATCAGCTGTTAATTCTCTACTAGACATGACCATATCCGAAAGTTTTAACAGATGATCATAAATATCGGAAAAGTATTCCCATCTATCCCTTATTCCCTGTAAATGATGCGAATTTAACATTCGGTAAAGCAAATCCCGCATGGGGTTTATAGAATGTCTTAAATTTAATAACATATGCCTCGTATCAAATAATTCATTCATTAAATGATCCATTGTTTTATTCTGCGTATTGTTCTCGATTTTGTCTAATTCATCTTCTAATTTGTACATCAACGGAAAATAGTTATCGACAATTTTATCTAAAATATCATAAAACACATAATATGGATCCCACTTCTCGATATTCTTATGAGATAATAAGCGATCCCATACTTGGTTTACCTCTAGAACAGACTCTCGATGAAAAGTAACAACATACTGATTGCTAATAAAAAAATTCAACTCCTCTTTAATAATTTCTTTCTTCTCCTCATTTACGATGTGGGTAACAAAGAACGTATAGTCATCATAATAATCTAATTTCGGACGCTGCGGTCTATGTATGCAATCTTCAACGGCAAGTGGATGAAAGCAGAATGTTTCCGTTAAATGACGAATATCTTCTTCGCTTGGCTCATTAAAATCAACCCAATACCACTTATATTTAGAAAAATCTACATTGTTTATAGAAAGATTTGTTTCTAATTCATACTCAAATGTTACTCCAACGATTCGTATCATTTAGTGCACATCCTCATTTGAGATACAGGAATATTCAATTGTGTTCCTTTCTAACAATATATATTTCAACGATTTAGCCTTACCAATACAGGGTGATTCTATCCTGGTATTTGAAATTACAAAATCATAACGTTAATCTATAGAAAGGAAAACTTCAACCGAACATAACTGAGAAAAAGGAGATTGGAATTATGAATTATGTAACCTTAAATAATGGTTTAAAAATGCCCCAGTTGGGCTTTGGTGTATGGCAGGTTCCCGATGATCAAGCAGCCATCGCAGTATCAAAAGCTCTTGAGGTTGGTTATCAATCAATTGATACAGCGATGATTTATGAAAATGAAAAAGGAGTCGGAAAAGCCATACTTGAATCCAAGGTTCCACGCGATGAGCTTTTTATTACAACGAAGGTTTGGAATAGTGACCAAGGATACGACAATACGATTCGTGCTTATGAACAAAGCTTGGAAAAATTAGGATTAGATTATGTTGATCTATACCTTATTCATTGGCCGACACCCCAATATGACCAGTACGTTGATACATACAAAGCGTTAGAAAAACTTTACCAGGATGGACGTGTAAAAGCGATTGGTGTATGTAATTTTAACAAGGATCATCTAGAGCGGATAATCAATGAATGTGAAGTAATCCCTGTCTTAAATCAAATTGAATGCCACCCATATCTATCACAAACCGAAATGAAGGAATTTTGTCAATCACATAATATTTATGTGGAGGCTTGGAGCCCACTCGATCAAGGCGGAGAGGCTTTAGAGGACCCAATTATTAAAAGACTTGCAGAAACACATGGAAAAACAGCAGCCCAAATTATTCTGAGATGGCATCTACAGAATCATACGATTGTCATTCCTAAATCTGTTACTCCAACTCGTATTGAGGAAAACTTTCAAGTGTTTGATTTTGAATTATCATCAAATGAGATGGAAGAAATTCATCAACTGAATCGAAATCGTCGAAAAGGTCCAGAACCAAATGATATGAATATAAGATAAAATAACCCCTAATAGAAAAGAAGCGCTACACATTAAGCGCTTCTTTTCTATATAACAATCATGCATGGTTTTCACGTTAGACATTTATCATAACAATAAAAAGGGTTTTCTTTCCCATGATAAGCCATTTCCCCTGCTTTTATATATCCTAGCTTTTCAAACAAAGCCTGAGCTTTTGTATTTAATGAATACGTATCAATCTTCATATACGGAACATCGTTTTGTAATGCAACGTATTCAGCATGTGCGATAAGGCTCGATGCTAGTCCTTTTTTTCTTGCAATCGCTCCAATCACTAGACGATGAAAAGTATAAGCAGCACTTTCCTTTCTCCATGGAATTTCTTTGTATTCATTCGGCAAATTTGTATCGACACTTATGGAACCAAGAACTTCTCCATTCTCTTCCCATACATACAATATTCCCTTTTGTATATCCTTTTGAAAAATATTTTCAGTCGGATAATTTTCATCCCATTGATCATTTTTCTCTTCTCTCATAATATAAATCGTTTCTGCAACCATTTTCATGATTACGGGCAAATCTTCATTTCTTCCTTGTCTAATCATGCACAATACTTTCCTTTCTTCTTCTAAAGAGGTCAGATGACTTTCTTTTTCACTTTTGTCTTTGCTCTCTCTTTCGCAGGCAGCTGAGCAATAATGACTGCCATAAACATAATGACACAGCCAAGGATTTCTCTAAGTGTCATACTTTCCCCTAGCAGAATCATCCCTGAAATGACGGCAAACACTGATTCCATGCTTAAAATAATAGCAGCTACCGTTGGATTCGTCTCCCTTTGCCCAAGAATTTGAAATGTATAAGCAATCCCTACAACGACTATCCCGGTATAGAGAATTGGCCCAGCACTGGCCAAAATTGAAGCTAATTCAATTGTTTCGGCAAATAAAGCCACAACAAGAGACAATATGGCTGCTACAAAAAACTGGATAAAAGACATTTTTAACCCGTCAACCTTTGATGCAAAATGGTCTACGACGAGTATGTGAATGGCCCAAAATACGGTTCCGCAAAGAACAATAACATCTCCTTTTGAAATGACAAATCCTTCAGTCATACATAATAAATATAGACCCACTACAGCTAAAGCCACACCAATCCATACACTCTTGCTCACTTTTTTATGTAGAAATAGTCCAAAAAGCGGTACTAATACAATATATAATGCTGTAATAAATCCGGCTTTCCCTGCTGTCGTATAAACTAAACCGGACTGTTGAAAGGAGATACCAAAAAACAAAGCAATACCACAAGCTAAACCTCCAATCAGTAAGTCCTTTTTTGTTCCATTCTGTTTCATTACATTTTGTTTCTTACTATTTAACCTGCCCATGATAAGTATAATTGGTATTAATGACAGTGTCCCGATTAGGAATCTAGTAGCTGTAAAAGTGAAAGGACCTATATAATCCATCCCGACACGCTGGGCTACAAAAGACGTTCCCCAAATGAGTCCTGTTATGGCAAGAAAAAACTCACCACGCATTCTATTGCTATTCATATGAACTCTCCATTTCTATAGTTTCTATCTGCATATAACATTATATCAATAGAGAGTTTTCTTTTGTTCTTAAATTTAGCTTAACAAATGGATAAATGCTTATTCATAGCGATAAACTTTTTATTTCTTAAACGGTTTATTTTATAAGGAAATTTTACCAGTCATTTGCACTTGTTTTTCATCCATCCTATTAAATGGAGGTGGAAAAAATGACAAACCGTAATCCTGTTGAGTTTTCAGGGAAAGTGTTGGATCAAAGAAAAACACTTACTGGACCAGACGATGCCAGCAAAGCGTCTTATCCAGTAAGACCACAACATGTTCCAATAAAAGAAACACACATGAAACATTTAACAAGTCACTAAAATAAGGCTGCCTAATTGGCAGCCTATTTTAAACCATTTCATGCATAATAAAATGAAACTTCCATCAGTGGGGTTCTTTCTTCATCCCCTTTTGCATGAATATCCTATACACTATTTTTTAATACTCGATGGTAATTTATTGAATTTACCTGGTACAATAGGTTATTAAAACATTTAGATACTCTTTTTTGGCTTTTTATTATAAAATAGACGTAAACTTAATTAGATTGAGTGGTAAACATGAAATTCAAAGGCAGTATAATAGCGTTCCTTCTTGTGTTACTAACGAATGGAATATATATATTATTATTTTTCAAAATATGAAAGTATTGAGTTAATCGAATTCTTAGGGCTGCCTGTCATGCTGTTGATTGCTTGGTGGGCTGGTAAACAATATGATAAAGCAAAATTTTTCCAACAGCAGGAAAGTATACAAAAGATTAAGCTAGAAAAAAACATACAATTGTTCCAATCCATATTCGAGAAAGCCCCCATTGGAATTGCCATTATAGACAATAATGGCCGGCCTATCATCGCTAACTCTAAGCTGCAAGAAATGCTTGGATACAGCGAAGAAGAATTGGGCAAAATGACATTAAATGAATTCAGTGAATCTGATGATGCAAAAAAGAATATGGAGTTATTATCAGATTTGTTAGCAGGTAAAATAGAGTCGTACCAATTAAATAAACGATATATTCGTAAGGATGGTCAAATAGTCTGGGGAGAAGTTACCTCTACGCTATTTCCAATCGAGGACCCTTCATTTTATGTCATTGGTATGGTAACCGATATTACTAAAAGAATGCAAGCTGAACAAGAGTTGAGGAAAGCTTATCAAGAAATGAAACATTTCTCCAATCGTGATGGTTTAACAAATATTGCCAATCGTCGCTATTTTGATCAATATTTAAACTCCGAATGGGAGCGGGCTAAGGAATCCTCCAAACCTTTGTCACTCATAATAGTAGATATCGATTTCTATAAAAAATATAATGACACCTATGGGCATTTAGCCGGAGATAACTGTTTAAAACAAATAGCAAAGGTATTAGAAGGTACTATTGAGAATTCAATTGGATTAGCAGCACGTTTTGGCGGTGAGGAATTTGCCATTGTTCTTCCAGAAACAACTCAACAAAAAGCGGAAGTAATCGCAAATAAAGTACATTCAGCCATTTTAGCGCTGCAGATTCCTCACAAGAGTTCACCCATTAGTCCAATTGTGACTGTAAGTATTGGTATATCTACGATGATTCCAACCATATTTTCTAAACCAGATGAATTATTTCTTAAAACAGACAAAGCATTATACGCTGCTAAGCAAAAAGGAAGAAATCGTACTGTGATTGACGCAAATAAGACCGAGGAACTGTGTTAACTAACATCAGATCCTCGGTCTCTTTTTTATCGATACGTTTACCAGTCCATTATTCTTGTAATATAGGAGCAACCCGATCTATCCGATTTGTCCAAATACCTCCAGAATAATGAGATGGAAGCCGTTCAAGATCAGTCTCGCTATCAAAGCCTTCGGACCAACCGCCATCACCTGCTACAAGGATCACTCTTGTATTGACCTCTTCCATACGGCTTAAAAATTTATTTGGCCACCCCCATAGAATCTTAGCATATTTCTCTGGAATATGAACTTGTGTTTCTTTACAGGAGTCAGGAACATACCCTGTCCAACCAATTAATTCATATGGTATTAAACAGCTCTTTAACGTATCCATTGACATCACTCGGACATGAGGTAGTTTTTCCGCCAACGAAGCAATCGGCTCATTCCCTCCATAAACTGACAGCAGCTGTAATCGTTCTTTAGGTAACTCTGATAAATAGTCAGCTAGCAGTCTCCCTTCTTCTTGGTCGTTACTTTTAATATGAAGCAAGAATGCTTCTTCTGGAAACCGTTCCAATACTTCAGTTAAAGTTGGCATCAACCCAATACCTTTTCCTCTAAAAGGAAAGGATTTACCGTTATCGGCACTATACCCATAACCAATATCTAACTGTTTGAGTTCACCCATTGTATGCTCACGAGTAACGCCTTCTCCATTTGTCCGGCATTCTAATGTCCAATCATGAAAAACAGCCCATTCACCATCTATTGTTGGATGAATATCTAATTCAACCACATCAGCTCCCGCTTTGAAAGCCGCTTCCATAGAAGGTATGGTGTTTTCTAAATAAGGATGCGCCGGTTCAAATATCCTTTCTGCCGTACAAGTATCCCATTCAATTCCTTCCATTGGAAACGTCTGTGCTAATCCACGATGTGCTAATAATAAAGGTTCTTCCTTATTCGGCTTCGCTAACAAAGAACTATTATTTAAAAATATAAAAGCAGCTAAAATGAGGATCAAAATCAATAAACGTTTCCTAACTTTTTTTAGCTTTTGCATGTTCGACTCCCACCTTTATCTTTTTTCAACAATAACAGCAAGTATTTTGTTATTTTAAATTTTAGTTGCTGTTCGTGTAAAAAAAAATATATATTATCTTTTTATTGGGCGGAAATTACGCGTCCTTATTGTGTATTTAGCATATAGTGTTATTAGAGTTTTTTTATACTTTTTCCCCTATTCTTTACTGTCTTCCTCTTCCATCTATACAATATTTGCCAGAAAAAATCCGATTCCAGCCGCTAATACTCCCGAAAATACCGATGCTATTACATAAAACCAAGCCACTTTCCCCTTCTTTGCTCCTACAATAGTTATGGTCTCATATGCAAAAGTTGAAAATGTAGTATAGGCACCGCAGAACCCAATCCCAAATAAAAACCAAATCCAAACACTCATTCTATCTGTCAAATAGAGATTGGCTAATACTCCTAATAAAAAAGAACCTGTACTATTAATCATCCACGTTCCATACGGAAAATAGGCTTCTTTCTTTATTCGGCTGTTAATAAAGATTCCTAATAAAAAACGTACGGTGCTCCCAAGTAATCCGCCTATTCCAATTAACCAAATCATTTAATCCTCAGCCCCGATCGTACGAAAATTAGCTATTTTATGACCAACAAAGGCCAATAGGATACCGAAAACAGTGGAGGCTAAAATATATAAAAGTGCTTGCCAAATAAAACCCCTTTGAAATAATTGCAGAGTCTCGACTGAAAACGTTGAAAATGTAGTAAATGACCCAATAAAGCCAGTTCCTATTAAAAGAGACCATTCATGCTTCACTTTCTTAGAGCGGCTTGCAAAAGTAAGAAACCAGCCAAGAATAAAACAGCCAATTAGATTAATAAATAAGGTTCCAAATGGAAAGCCATTTCCGGAATGGATCCACTCCCCTAAGCTATATCTTGATATACTCCCAAAAAATCCGCCAATCATAACGAATAAAATATTCATGCTACCCTTCTTTCTGGCATAAAAACCTATAAAATGAACAACTCTATACAGGGAAGCGAATAAACAAGATGATTGTGTAATCAGCACATAATGTAAGGATGACAATTTACTGTTACATCATCAATAGTTCTCTTATATCTTCTTCAGTTAATAGTGATTCTCCGTGCTCATGAGGATTAATCACTTTTTCCATCAAATCCTTCTTTTTTTCTTGCAGTTCATTCATTTTTTCTTCAATTGATCCACGGGCAACCAGTTTGATTACCTGTACCGTCTGCTCCTGTCCAATACGGTGTGCACGATCAGCTGCCTGTGCCTCTACTGCCGGATTCCACCATAAATCATACAAAATGACGGTATCTGCACCCGTTAAATTTAGACCAGTCCCCCCAGCCTTTAATGAAATGAGGAACACATCGCACTCTCCCTCATTAAATCGATGACATAATTCCACGCGTTCATCTGAAGGAGTCTGTCCGTCAAGATAGAAAAAAGGAACTCCCTCTTCAGCTAATTCCCGGCCAATCATCCCAAGCATTTTCGTAAACTGCGAAAATATCAATACTCTTCTCTCTGCTTGCTTCGCTTCCTCGAGAAGCTGCTGCAGCCTTTGAAATTTTGCTGATTTACCTTTATATCCGTCTACAAACAAGGCAGGGTGGCAGCATATTTGCCGCAGGCGTGTTAAGCCGGCAAGAATTTTAATACGATTTTTCCGGATGGTTTCCTTATCTAAATGCTTTAGGGTATCATGCTTCAATTTTGCCAAATAGGCAGCATAAAGCTTTTTCTGCTCCGGCAGCAATTCCACTGATTCAATCGACTCTATTTTTTCAGGAAGCTCTGCTAGAACGTCCTCTTTCAGCCTGCGGAGTAAAAACGGACGAATTCTTCGGGCAATCTTTTCTCTTGTCAGATTGCTGTATTCCTTCAAGCTCTGGAATAGTTCCGGGAAAACAACATGGAAAATCGACCAGAGCTCTTCAAGTGAATTTTCCACCGGTGTTCCGGTTAACGCGAAACGATTGACAGCTTGGATTTTCTTGACTGCCTTGGCTGTTTGTGTAGCGGGATTTTTAAAAGCCTGCGCTTCATCGAAAAACACGGTATGGAACCATTGCTTTTCGTACCATTTACTATCTTTACGCAACAATGGATAGGAAGTAATCATTACATCCTTCTTTAGCGCCTCCTTCATGATTCTTGTTCTTTCTTTTACTGAACCATCGATAATAACCGTTTGTACGTTCGATGCAAATTTCTGCAACTCACTAAGCCAATTATAAGTTAAAGAAGATGGACAAACGATTAGAACAGGTGTCTTCTTATGACGAATAACAGATAGCTCGGAAAGAATAAAGGCGATGCTTTGCAATGTTTTTCCAAGTCCCATACTATCTGCTAAAATTCCGCCAAATCCGTAATTCGAGAGCATCTTCATCCAATTGTAACCATGCTTTTGATATTCACGCATAATAGGATCTAGCTGTTGGGGGACTTTGAAGTTTAAATGCTCAGGATGTTCTATATCCTTTAAAAACTTGCGAAAGGATTCTTCTATTGTAAATACCTCTTGATTATCAACTGATTCTATCAATCGAAGACCTTGAATAGGGCTGACCTGGACCCCATCCTCAAAATTATTCAGTTCTTCGGGTAGAGCATAAAGGAATTTTCTCAAAACCTCAAACTCACTTGTCTCTAAAGAAAGCAATGAACCATCTTTTAGCCGATAATATTTCCGCTTTTCCTCTAATGCTGCAAGAACTTCCTTTATTTGACTTTGCGGAATACTATCCAAATCAAATGTAAATTCTAGCCAGTTCATACGATCCTTATAGGCTTTAACTCGGATTTTAGGACGAGGATGTCCTTTAAACATTCGATTTCTAACGGCTGTTGTGGCATAGATTTGCACTAATTTTTGCAGTTTGGGGAGAACTTTGTAAAGAAACTCATATTCCAGTTCCTCATTATATAGTAGGTACCCGCTGTCATTTCTTGCAAAGGAGCTTCCCTCCATCATCTGCAGGATACTATCTTCCTTCTCTTTATCTCTCATCACAAAGGTTTTAATGGGGCGATTTTCTAATGGATTAATGACAATTTGATCATAATGAAACTCTAGTCCTGCTAAAAGACGGTTATTAACACGATCTAAATATAGCTTTGCTTTTAACGGTGTCTTCTTCCATTCTTCCGTCATGCTATAAGGAAGATTGACCTTTCCAAGTCTTTTCAAACCAGGAATAACTTTTTCTAGAAACAATGAAATTTGCTCATTCGGAACTGGAATTTGATTTGTACCAGTGGCATCAAGCATGTTTTTTAATTCAACAAGCCGGATAAAATCCTCCTGCTGCAAACGGATTAGCTTTTCTCCTGAAGAAACTAAATGATAGGAGGTTAACATAATTAAATGATGCAAACCATTTATCTTTAATTGGTAGCCTTTGTTTCTGTCTTCAACAACATGAAATTGGATTGATAGAGGTCCTTGCGAAACATCCAGCTTATTTAACGTATTATTCTCATTTAAAAACTTTACACTTGGTGCTCTCGCCAAAATAGGGAGAAGGGTTTCCCATGAAGCTGGGGGAAGCATTAACAAATCTGTGTCATCTTCACTCTTGTCCCGTTTTTGCGTATTCAAATAGGCTTCCTCATCATCAAGAATGTGAAATAACTGTCGGAATACAGCATCATCCTCCATAAAAAAGCATTGAAGACTTGGATCATACAAGACAAAATGAGAGAGCATATATTTATTGCCTGCTCTGATATTCTTAAGAAACTCTCGAATCTTTTGGACTTTTGTCTGTCCTACTATGACTTGAATAGCGACCATCCACTGATTTTTTTCATTGGGAACAAGTTTACAGATAAATGTGGCTTCAACTAATTCTCTATCCTCAAAATGACGTTTTTTCCCAATCGATGGGGATGGTTTTTGGTTAAAAAGCGTCAAAAGTTCTTCTGTTAGTTCCTTATTAACGATGCTTGTTTGATTCTTATCTTTCGTATGAGGTGTCGTTCCTTCCCTCTGATGGTTAGATAGGGCTATTAACACGGCAGCAACATGCTGACAGTCTTTTTGAAAGGAAGCAAGCTTTGGGCAGGTGCAGGAAGCTTTAATACTACCGGAACTTTCCTGCTCAAGCTTGACATAAAAATCCTCCGTACCGCTTACAACTGCCCGACAAGACTTAGGACTGTATTCTGTAAAAGCTACTTTTTTATTGCGATAGTAAACATCTCCTCTTTTGAAGGAGGCAGTACCGCACATTTCCTTAATGAATTTTTCATTGAACTGGATATTCAAATTACACCATCTCCTCCCCGAGGAATTTTAAGTGAGATTTCAAATAGATATTATATCATTCTACAATAAGATTATTGAAATGAAATCGTGCCAATTAAATTTCTGATTGCAGAAAACAAAAAAACGTCATTAAGACAAAAGCTTAATAGACGTTTTTTACTTCTAGATCTTTTTCACAAATTCAGATTTTAGTTTCATAGCACCGAAGCCATCAATTTTGCAATCAATATCATGATCGCCATCTACTAAACGGATATTTTTCACCTTAGTCCCCTGCTTCAATGTTAAGGAAGATCCTTTTACTTTAAGGTCCTTAATCACGGTTACAGTATCACCATCATTTAGAACATTTCCATTTGCATCTTTTATGACCTTCTCTTCTTCACTGCTTCCTTCTTCTAATGTCCATTCATGGGCACACTCCGGACAAACAATCAAGCTTCCATCTTCGTATGTATATTCTGAATGACATTCAGGACAGTTAGGTAATTTTGACATGATGATTCCCTCCACTAATTTTGAATATTTGATTAAACAAAACAACATCAACCTGTCTATTATACCTTGCCCTGATAGAAATTTCCCCATTATTTTTGCCATTCTTTCAGAATAAACAAATGTATCAAATTCCTATATTAACCGGAAAGATGAGCCATCAATGATTTCAACATCACTTCTTTTTTTCACATCTTCCATTAAGGCAAATAATGCCTGATCCTTCATTTTTGCCTCAATCATACAATCAATTTGCGGCACAGTACCTCTTATTTCATTTAAAAAACGAAAGAACATCTCAACATCAATATAATCAGAATGGTGACGAAATTCCTGTTCACTTTTTGGACTGGAAATATGCATCTTGATTGGTAAGGGAGAATCTTTCCAAGTTGCAACAATCCTCTCCCAATTTTTTTGCCAGTTTTCATTTTGATGATGTGCAAGATGATGGTGGTAGTCAAATACAAGTGGAATCCCTATTTTTTCACATAAATAGAGAGTATCGTCTACTGTAAAGGAGGTGTCGTCATTTTCTAGCATAATCATCTTTTGAATGGAACTAGGAACCACCATCCAATTTTCCACAAAACGCTCGAGTGATTTATCTGTTTCCTTATAGTTTCCGCCAACGTGCAGTACACATCGATGAACAGGATCAATTCCCATTCCCTTCAGCAGCAGATAATGAAGCCTTAATGTTTTAATTGAGTTTTTCAGTACTTCCTTCTTGTCTGAATTAATGACAACAAAATGATCCGGATGAAAGTCCATTCTTATTCTGTTTTTCGCAGCAAACTCACCCACTTCACGCAGATTATCTTTTAATGGCTTCATATAATCCCAGTCAAGAAGCTCTTCATGGTTTGCTAATGGAATCAAGCGTGAAGTTAAGCGATAAAAATGAATCTCACTAAAAGCATTATGCCGAAGAAGTCTCAGCGTATTTTCTAAATTGGATATGGCAATTCGTTCTAATTTACGAATCGCCGCTTCTCTGTCTCTTATTTTTTGGAATTGGGCATACGTCATCGTTTGAGATGGAGATGCATTTTGCAGCTCCATACTCATAGCTACATAACCAAGTCGTACAACTGTCATCATAAACCACCTCATGATTAGTATGGTAATAATCATGTTTGGATAGACTTCCTCCAGTAAAAAAGCATCTTTTTAAACAAGCCAAGCGGATTATCAACAGACACACAAAAAAGCGATACTTAGTCAGTACCGCTGGACCCTTGTTATTATGAAATATAGAACAATCTAAATAATTTTATTTGATTACCTGTCTTTATCCATATACTGCTTAATTTTCTTTTCCTCCCAGTCACTGCCCATCTTTCCAAAAACAAATGTTGATAAACCGTGGATTAATAGGCCAATTCCCCAGCCAACAAGCGGATAAATAAACCACCAATTCCCTGAATCAGAGAGAAGATTAATTACAAGAAGCATACTATTAACCAAAATATACACAATTAGATGAATATAAAATGCTTTTAGACTTTGTACCTTTTTTTTCGCCCTTAAATATTTTTCGCTATTTTCCAATTTAGAGCCTCCTGCTATCAGTTTCTTATTGTCATTCTATACGTTCATTCTCGAGAAAAGGTTTCAAATTTACAGAATACACTAAAATGTCACCGCGTAATCAAATACTTTTTCTGCAGTTACCCATAATCCTCCAACACTTCAATTAATAAACTATATATAAATATGTTAGTGATTAGGCAAACCTTTTATATAATTGTTTACTTAAATCTTAATATGCTGTAAACTTTCTATTAACAAGTTTATCGTTCGCTAAATGTTTTATATCTGAATATTGACTGGATGTGTTAGTACAAATGGAAATAAGTGAATTCTTTTGGGAAACAACATTAGAAGAACTGAAACAAGGATATGTCGAAAAAAACAATGCTTATGTCTGCCTATTATGTGGAATGAAAATAGAAAAAGGTATTATTTACCCCTATGAAAATATGTTTTATGAAGCAGAAAGATTTGTTCGTATTCACATAGAAAGAACCCACCAATCGGTATTCGAGTACTTGATTGAAATGGACAAAAAGTTGACTGGTTTGACCAATCACCAAAAAAGCCTGCTTCAGCTTTTTTATCAAGGTAAAAGCGACACAGAGGTCAAAGAAGAGCTTGGAATTGGCAGTGCAACAACCATCCGCCATCACCGGTTTTCCCTGAAGGAAAAAGAGAGGCAAGCTAAAACATTTTTAGCCATAATGGAACTGCTAAAGGAAAAAGATCAGTATGCCCCTGCCTTTGTGCCTGTCCATAAAACGGCCACAATGGTAGATAATCGTTATAATGTAACCAAGGAAGAACAAGAGAAGATACTGAGCAAGTACTTCATTTCAAGAAATCTTATTAAATTTCCTCCTAAGGAAAAGCAAAGAATGATTGTGCTTCGTGAAATCGCCAAGCAATTAGAACAAGACCATATTTATGATGAAAAGGAATTAAATGAATCACTCAAGGGTATTTATGAGGATTATGTCTTAATTAGAAGGTATTTAATTGAGTATGGATTGCTAGATCGTAAAAAAGATGGAAGCCAATATTGGTTAATTAAATAAAAAACGAAAGCAGGTAAAAGTATGGACCGAAAGAAAGCATTAAAGCAAATGTTTAAAGAAACCCCTGTCGAAGCAGTTGTTTATCAAATAAAGAATCTAGTAAATAATAAAATGTTTATCGGCAGCACAAGAAACGTTAAAACCTTAAATGGAGTAAAGTTCCAACTTGAAACAGGTACTCATTCTAACAAAAAACTCCAAGAAGAATGGAAGCATTATGGTCAAGATACTTTCACGGTTGAAGTACTAGAAACGTTAAAAAAGAACGACGACCCTTATTATAATGAGAAAGAAGCATTAGCTGATCTTGAAATAAAGTGGCTAAATCAATTACAACCATACGAAGAACGAGGTTACAACAAACAAAAACCTTGAGCCATAGCTCTATAAATCGTATCATCTATAAGTAATCCTCCTGCACAGACTTTCATAAGATGTCCGCAGGAGGAAACCATTTATACTTCCACAAACATGTTTTTCTATACTACAAAAAACTTGAGTATTTTTCTTATTTTCACACAAAATAATATAGCAGAAGGATACTATTAGCTTTCTAAGCCCTTCTCACATTGTGATAACTATCATGGCAGAAACGGGGTTTTTCGATGAGAAAGAGAGTGGTAGATGAGTTAAATCAATTCCTAGAAGGCAACTACATGGCTATCCATGCCTATGAAAACTATATTAATCACTGCCAGGATGCTGAGCTCAAACATACCCTTCATCAATTTCAACAGGAACATAAACAGCATGCACAAATGACAGCAGACAGAATTCAAAGTCTCGGCGGTATCCCTATTGATCATCTTGGATTAAAAGGTACAATTATTGAATGGATTAAAAATCTAACAGAAAAAACAAATCGTGATACCCATATTGTAAAAGATGCGTTAGCTGGAGAAGCAAGGGGAATTGAAGTATCGCAGAAAATATTGAAAAATGATTTAGATACTGAAAGTAAACAATTAGTTGAAAAAATTTTAAATCATGATCAACAACATGTTAACGTGCTCAAAAAACTATTACAGCAAATGGACCGTGTATAAAAGATTTAATTACAGTACACCTAAGCTGCTTGATGAACTTATTCATTCAAACAGCAAAGTTTGTTACACGTCTACGTATTTCAGCTGCCACCGATGTTGGTTTTTCCATTTGGAAAATCACATAGCGAAATTTCTTATGACCTTCTAATTCAATAAATATTAATGGCTGTACACGTTCATAAGAAAGAAAATACCATTCATTTCCATATTCAAAACTGCCTTCATACATATCCAGTGGAGGAATAGAAGTGCCTGGCATTCTCAGCATGATTACATGTGCCTGAAAATAATCCACATATACATTTTTGATGATTCGGTAAGGCATGATGACTTTCCGTGTTAGCGATAAGTACGAAGGTATTCCCGTTAATTTAAGAGTCAGCTCTTCTTCCCCAAAATGTAAAATCCTTCCCATAATTAAACCTCAATTCAAAATTTAATATTTCAATCTTATTTATTAAGATACTATGCTTACTTAAAAATAAAATTTCCATCATCTATAAAAACATGACTTGAGTATTATGAGATTTATCAGTATTGTAAATCTAGTATCAGTAAGGGACAAAAAAGTTTTACAAAATAAATAATCAGAATTATTAGACATTTCATAAATATCTGGTATAATGTATTTATAACCAAAAAATTCTATTAGTTATTTACGAAATAAAACTCGTAATCACCAGTTGTACAACTACTATTTATGTTACGCAATAACTCCTTCCATTACTAGAATACCATTTTTCTACTACTAATAAAGCCAGTTCGTAGAAAAAAAGCAAAATATAAATTATTTGTGACAAATCTATTTCTATGATAAAGTCACATACTGAACTTGTTTTTTTATTTAAGACAATAAAAATCCGAGAACACTGCCAAAATGTCACTTCTGTGGCTTTTGTATAAATGATTAAAGGAGGTACATCTATGTACAATATCAAAGGAAAAGAGAAATTATTTATCTATACAGGTCCAGATGGCTCTGGAAGAAAAACAATCGCCAAAATGGTAGCCACTACTTTTGATATGGAAACCGTTCTATCCTATACAACACGCCCTCCTCGCCACTACGAGCAAGATGGTGAAGATTATTACTTTATAAGCGAAGAAAACTTTAAAATGATGGAAGCCAAAGATGAGTTTTTAGAAAGTGTTGAGATTGATGGATTCCATTATGGTATTCGTGAGGAGGATGTCGTTAAAGCATTTGAGAATCACAACCTTGTCTATTTAACATTAAATCCAGAAGGTACTGAGAAATTAAAGCAAATGTATGGAGATCGCGTGATGAGGTTCTTTATTTACGCTGATCGTGATACTGTATTAGAACGATTAAAAGCACGTAATGAAAGCGACGAAGACATTACCCGTCATATGAACCATTATCATGATACAATGCTTTATAAAAACAACTGTGAACACAGCTTTGAGAATTTTGATTTGCCTCAAGCTTCATTTCAAATCAGTGAAGTCATTGAAAAGTTCCTCGACAGAGACATTATTGTAACCGATTATTAATCTTACCCTTTTTCTTAGTTTATTTGATGGAGGTACTGTGATGGTACTGTGTCCCTAACACGAAAGGGACAACGTACCAGTCCATCAAGTTTACATTCCATGCTTTAAGTATTTCCTATAGTTAATGAATGCTTTACCTCTGATGCAACCCTCAGTGTTCATCTAACAAAAATAATCCCAATAAAAAGAAGCCGTTTTCGTTTTTCGGACTACGGCTTCTTTTCGATAGTTATGTCACTTTTTAGATTTCTTTGATTTACCTTTATCTTTTTTCTCCTTCTTTTCCTTTTTCTCTTTCTTTTCTTTTTTCTCCTTCTCTTCTTTTTTCTTTTTCTTCTTTAAATCTTTTTTCAATTTTTTCTCTGCCTTTTCTTTTTCCTTTCTAGCTATTTCCTCTTCTGTTTCTTTTTCTTCTGTCGCTACCGATTCTTGAACAGTCAATTCTTCGACTTGTTCTTCTTGCGGGATAACTTCTTCAAAAGCGGTTTCTAAAGATGGTTCCATTTGCTCTTCAAATGGCTGCATTTCTTCTTTAAGCGGAGTATTTAATGAGTGTTCCCATACTTCAATCACTTCTGTGGCTACCCTTTCCCAATTATAGATTGAAACGGCTAGCTCACGTCCTTTTTCACCCATTTTCTTCATGACTGTTTTGTTTGATAAAATTTCATTTAATTTCTCTTCAAAACCAGCTGGTGAATCCGGATTTTCAACGACAAGACCATTCTCCCCTACTAGAATAACTTCCGGATTTCCACCTCTAGCTGTTGTAAGAATCGGCAAACCTGCTGCCATTGCTTCATAGTGTACACGTGCAAGCGGTTCCTGCCATAGCGAGGTACAGACAAAAATATCAGCTGCAGCAAACCAGTTTTGGATTTGACTAGGTGAAACAAACCCTGTTGCAACAACTGGAATTGGCAATTTATTCGCTAAAGATTTTACATAAGCAATATAGTCTGTTATATCTTCTTGGCTGAACCATTTACTTCCAACAATGACTAAAGCCAAATCCTTATGTTTTTTTGAAAGTGCTGGTAATGCACGAACAAGACGATCTACACCTTTGTTATGGGACAATCTTCCGGCAAACAAAATGACTGTTTTATTTTCTAAACCATTCGCTTTACGAATCTCATTGCGAATTTTTTGCATTTTAGGATGATTACCTGGTAAAAATTGATTGGAGTCTACACCGGAATAAATATGACGGAGCTTTGAGGCGGCTTCAGGATATAATTCTCTAATAACATTTCCTACATATTTACTAATTGTGACAATATTTGTTACCTCGTGGACAACAGCTGCTGCTTCCTCTGGATTAATCTTTTGCGGATAGAACATATCATTATGCATACTTAAGGTAATTTTTGCATTCGGTGCCACATTTCTAACAGGTAGGACAAGACGAGGCCGGTTAAAGATATGAATTAAATCAAACTGATTAGATTCAAGATATTTTACCACTTCATCTTTGTAAATTTCAAATACCTTCCCAGGAATACGTGCATAGTGAACGCCATCAATTGTTTCAGAATCTGGCAGAGAAGGATCATTCACACCTAATACAGTAATTTCATATTTATCACGTAAATATGGAAGGATTCCGGAAATATAGGTTTGAATTGCCCCCCCTAGAACTGGAGGAACCGGAAGTTTTTCTGTACAAATCATTAATACTTTCATATTAGCTTACTCCCTTCCAGTCGTCTTTAATTTCATCTAATACAGGCCACTTTGACTGGTCAGTATCAACAATGGTTTGAATCAGTGCAACAGTTTGTGGATCATTGAGGAAAAGTTCAGGATCATAGACTACTTCCTTAATATTCTTATAAAATTCAGTGGGCAGGGATAAATCAATCAATAATACCTCATAAAGTTCTGGTGAGATAGGGTTTGCTTCATGGTATGCCTTAATCATTTCCCGAACCCAAGTAGTATCCCATATTAATAGGTCGGCCATTGTTCCTGAAATTAATTTTCTTAAATCACGAATCGGCAGGTCATAAGCAACACCATCTAAGTCAATGATCCACATTCCATCCGCACCCATTTGTCCATTTGACCAGCCATAATCCTGATGAACTAATCCCCAGCTTTCATTACCACTCTGTACTAAATTATCGTAACCTGATTGTTTTAATCTTTCTAAACTATTTATGGCCTGTTGTTCAAATATATCCACAACATTTAATAAATGTTGGCTTGCCGGTAAATCACTGTAAGCGTTAGCAATCGTTCGAAACCAATCCATTTTATTGACAACTTTTTCATATGATTTGGGCCATTTATATAATCTTGTAGCTAACTCCGCATGTTCAGGCGGGACATACCCCTTACTTAATTTATGAAACTCTCCTAATGCACGACAAAGATGTTTTGCTCCTTCAAGATCCTTTGTCACAGGAAATAAAGGTTCAATCCACTCAGCAACGAACCACAGCTTTCCGCCTGCTTCTACATAATTTTGACCGTCTTTTGTTTTGACAATTGGCGGCACATTGGCTTTCTGCACATCAACTAAATATTCCTGTGCCCCTAAACTAAATAAACTGCGAGTAGGTCTGCGATGTAATAACTTTAAACTTTTTGGACCGGAGCTTGTCTCAAGCTTCCATATAGCTCCGCCTTTATCTGCCTTTGTTGTAATGACCACCATGCTCTTCACAGATAAGTCGTAGTGTTCTAGAACCTTGATGCCAATGTTGGTAATATAATCGGGTACATAAAATTCCTCATGGATTGTTTCATCCACTTCCCATGGTTCAATTAATACCTCTTCCATAATAAGCCTCCTTAAATGATTCATAATTTCCTTTAGAGCAATACTCTTCAAATCATTAAATGCTGTTTCGGATAGGAATGGAACCTTTCATTTAATTAGCTGCATATAGAACTTGATTCCTTAGGCACATGCTCTTAATTATTGTATGTTTTTATTAAGTGACCTGTTTGGACAACTTCCCTTACATTTTCAGATTTTTTTAAAAAACTATTGACAGATTTTAGATTATTGGCTCGTACGAATTCAAAATCAAAACATAGTATAGTAGGAAATTACAATCTTGATGAATTCTAAAATAGAAAGGAAGCGAACTATGCAGGGTACCTCAAGTAAGGTATTTATCACCGGATGCGCTGGCTTCATAGGTTTTCACCTATCAAAGCGATTGTTAGACGAGGGATTCACCGTTCTGGGGATTGATAATATGAATAACTATTACGACCCAATCTTAAAAGAAGACCGTTTAAAAATCCTGAAAAAAAATCCGCATTTTTCATTTATTAGAGGGTCAATGGAAAATCTAGAATTACTCGAAAAAATGTTTGAACAATTTAACCCTGATGCAGTGGTACACCTCGCAGCCCAAGCAGGAGTACGGTATAGCTTAACTAATCCTCAAACCTATATCCAATCCAATCTTGTTGGCTTTTTTAATTTATTAGAATGCTGTAAAAAGCATAAAATCCCACATTTGCTCTATGCTTCTTCTAGTTCAGTTTATGGGGGAAATGAAAAGATTCCTTTTTCCATAGACGACCGTACAGACCATCCAATCAGCTTGTATGCAGCAACTAAAAAAGCAAATGAATTAATGGCCTACACATACAGCCATCTTTTTCAGCTCCCAACAACTGGTTTACGGTTCTTTACTGTTTATGGGCCTTGGGGAAGACCTGATATGGCCATATTCTCCTTCAGCAATGCCATTATGAATAAACAGCCTATTCAAATCTATAATTATGGCAATATGAAAAGAGACTTCACGTATATTGATGATGTCGTTGAATCCATTGTCCGACTTATGAATAACGGTCCTCCAAAAGGGGACTCACAGCCGCCATATAAAGTTTACAATATTGGAAACCATAAGCCTGTACAACTTAATGACATGATTAAGCTATTAGAGGATCAGCTTGAAAGGAGGGCAATTAAGAATTATATGCCCATTCAGCCTGGAGATGTTCCCGAAACCTTTGCTGATATTAATGATTTGATTCAAGATACCCAATTTACACCCTCTATATCAATTGAAGAAGGTATCAAAAATTTTGTTAAATGGTATAAAGAATATTACAACATTTCATAACTCAATTATTTCTTTTTACTAAAAAAAATCTCATTCCAATGGATGAGATTTTTTTTAGTAATTAACTGCTGCAACCTCCCCCACAGCTCGCACAACTGGAATCTCCATTGCTGCCTCCTGAGTCATGGTCACTTGAGGAGCTGCAGGCAAAAGCGGTACAAGAAGAAGCTCCTGTTGGAGGGCCTTTGTAATAGTCACAAGGATGCCATTCATGCATTTGTTCTTGATATTGATCATCTTCATAAATAGAATAAAAAACGGCTGCGCCCATTGCATATTGAAAATAATGTTGTTCTGAAGAAGTTGGCGGGACAGCAAGTGTTTTTTTTCCCTGCTTTACATCATCAGATTGAAAGATTTCTTTTTTCATTTTCCGGATAACATCCCCTTTGATTTCCATCCAATCTGAATGTTCTCGAAAATATTTTCTAATTAAATCTTCATCAGACAACTGGCGAAAATCATCAAGGATGGTCCGGTTAATCGGCTCCTGTAGAAATCCTCCCCATATTTCCCTGCTGTTTGGTGTTGAATCAAATAAACTTAAATAGATCCAATCAAAGAAACCTCTTTCGTTGGATATAAGTGTATTATCGGTATTAGGAATATGATGTAATAATTCATGATAGAAGTTCTTTGAAAAGGTTTCATATTCTCTTGTAAACATCAGCATCTCATGCCAAATATCATCAACACGTGAACTGAACATTGGTACTGACTTCAGTAGACTATTAATCAAAAAGAACCGTTTCATTTCAAAAAATAACCACTCGTACTCATAATCAGACCACTCAGGATGATTTTGCAAGAGACGATTTTTTACAGCTTCCTTATAATAATCTGACAAGGATTGTTCAAGAGCTTGAACCATCGGCAAATAGTTTTCATTTTGAATTCCTAAATGATCTGGGATCGGCAGATTCTTCAATTTCTTGCTTTTTCGTTTAAAAGATAAAGAAATCAGAAAAATAATAACAATAAAAAGGATAACAAATACTCCTACTAGCCCATCAAGCATATCTTCTCCCCTTTCTAAAATGATCAAATGATTCTATATCGGTTCTTAATATGTACTATGTAGATAGCTATCTAAAAAACTAATAAAATCATTTAGAATCAGAAATATCTAAAAATAATGACTATAAAAAAGTATACGAATGAAAAGAGATAAAGTTTCATGTCAATCTAATATAAAAAAAGCACCTGCTTGTATCAGATGCTTGAATTTCTTCATGAATGAAAATATATAAAAGGAATTTAGAAAGAATAGACTAGTTTATTTATTAAATGATTTTTGTCTGGAGCAACCGCCATTTTATATTCCTTTAATAGATTATCCATTATTTGTTGGACAGAAAGAATTTCCTTTATTTCATGAACCCTGGATCCGGCAAATACCAATCCGTTTTCGACATCCCCCTCCACCACTTTAAAGAGGGAATCCAAGGTACAAAATCGATAAGAACAATTTTTCAAGCAATCAAGACATTTTTCTATCTTCACTTTATTTTCACCTGCAATTCTATCCGAAAATGAATTGGCTATTACTCTTCCATATAAGCCTACGGTAGTTTTAACAAGAAGCGTATCTTCCGTACGGGCTTCCACATATTTTTGTTTAAAAGCTAATGGGGCATCGCATTCATGACTGGCAACAAATCTTGTTCCCATTTGAACTCCAGATGCACCCATTTCAAGTGCTTTCGCAATATCTTGTCCTTTCATGATTCCACCCGCCGCAATCACCGGAATGGTAATGGCTTCTACCACCTCAGGAAGAATATCAAACATCGGCCTGTCTGTTCCTAGATGTCCGCCTGCTTCAAATCCTTCAACCACAACAGCGGCAGCACCAAGCTTTTGAGAAATCCTTGCCAATTTAGCTGATGAGACAATCGAAAGAACCGGAATACCTGCTTCTCTTCCCCAAGCATACATATCTCTTGAAATCCCTGCCCCCGAAATAATAAAATCAACTTTTTCCTCTAAAGCTGCCTTCATTTTCTCTGCAAAATCATTCATTGCAAACAGAACATTAACTCCAATATAGCCAGAACCTTTCACAGCTGCTTTTGCCAATCTTATATGTTTGCGCATTTCCTCAACAGAAATACCTGTTCCTGAAATGATTCCAATTCCCCCCGCATTTGCAACCGCTGATGCAAGTTTACTCAGTGAGACTCCAACTCCCATTCCCCCTTGCAAAATCGGAAGTTTTGGCATCATATGTCCTATCGTCAATTGTGGAAAATTCATTATTAATCCCCGTTTCCTATTTATTATTTCGATATAACTAAATAGGAGTGTAACACGCTACTTTCTTATTCACTAGTGACGTTTGTCATTAAGTAATAGAAGTAGATCATTACCTTATTTCTATAGGGTTTATAGTGAAAATTAAACATGACTAAATATGAAAAAAAGACCTCTTTTATAAGGTCTCTTTTTCATATTCTCATATATTTAAAAGTTATCGTTTCTTCAGTCATGAATTTGTGTGATTTATCACAGCATATGTTCCTTATTTCTACTATCCTATTATTACCATGTAACAACCATCATTAAAATAAACAAAATTAAAAGATAGTTAACCGAATAAATAAACATGTGATTAGCCCATTTTATATCTTGTTTCATGAAAAGACCGCGTATTCCCGTAATCATCCAGATAATGTTTAACACGGTTGCAATCACGACAAACTCCGTTCCGAGTGAAGCTAAAAAGAAGGGTAATGGAAGCAAACAAATAATATAAACAACAATTTGCCGCTTTGTTACTTCAAATCCATGTACAACCGGAAGCATAGCCACGCCTGCCCGCTTATATTCGTTATATCTTCTCATTGCAATGGCAAATGTATGAGGCATCTGCCAAATAAAAACAATTAGGGCTAATGTAATCGGTACAATATGGTAACCAGGCGCAATGACTGTCCAACCCATTAAGGGAGTAACTGCTCCTGAAATAGCTCCAATCATTGTGTTAAGAGTATACTTTCGTTTTGACCACATCGTATATAAAACCACATAAGTAAACCATCCAATAAATGTGTAAATGACAGCTTCCATTGTGGTAAATAGTAACAAAGCAAAGCCTAGAATGGTAAAAACAATCCCCATTGTTAGTACGGCATTCATAGAGAAATTACCTGTAACGGTTGGCCGGTTCTTAGTTCTTTCCATTACCCTATCAAGGTCAACCTCATACCAATTATTCAGTGCAAGAGCACCAGCAATGACTAAGGTACTCCCAATCATCGTTATTAATAAAACATCCCAGTACTCTAATATAGAAGCATTTGTAAAATGTAAGGCCAACCAAAATCCGGTTAACACTGGTAAGACATTCACGACCAAAACCAAGCCTTTTAAAAGAGATGTCAAGTCACTTATAATTGATTTAACCGATCGATTTTGAACTTGATACGTCTTTTCATTTCCTTCCAATGCTGTTGTGACAGTTTCCCTCATTAATTGTCTCTCCCCCTGATTTCTCCCATTAGGTCTATCTAGGAGTTTCTTAGTCAATCTTTACATTATACATAAGTTGACTTTCTATATCCTAATTAGAAATCCTTTAAATTACATGACATCCACAGTTATTTTATTATGTGAAATTATTACTTTAACAACATTATTATGATATATTATACCTCATTTCGACAACGTTTTTCTATATTATTATCTTCAAAATTCTTACCAATTTAGATTAACTCTTTTTGTTTTATTATTCACTTAAATTAGAATTATCTAATTGTAAATATTTTATTAATTTAATGTAAAGATTTTATTAAATGCGTAAATCTAAATTAAATTATTGATACTATGTCTAAGGCTTTGCTATTTTATTTTTCAGGAGTGGATTCAACCTTGGATATGAACTATCAAGAAATGATTTTTGAATTTTTAGGAGGATTAGGAATCTTCCTGTTTGGTTTAAAATACATGGGAGATGGTCTGCAATCAGCAGCAGGAGATCGTCTTAAGGATATTTTAGATCGTTTTACTACAAATCCTTTCATGGGTGTTCTAGCTGGACTTCTTGTAACTGTCTTGATTCAATCAAGTTCAGGTACCACGGCATTAACAGTTGGATTGGTCAGCGCCGGCTTTATGACTTTAAAACAAGCAATTGGTGTTATTATGGGAGCCAATATCGGAACAACCGTTACTGCTTTTATTATCGGGATTGACATCGGCGCCTACGCCCTGCCGATTATTGCAATCGGTGCCGGCTTACTCTTCTTCTTTAAAAAGAGGTTGATAACAGCTTTAGGACAGGTTGTTTTTGGTTTTGGTAGTCTATTCTTCGGATTAGAGTTAATGAGCGGCGGTATGAAACCTTTACGATCATTAGAAGCCTTTCATGACCTTACAGTAAGTATGAGTGACAATCCTATCTTAGGGGTAGTCATCGGTACTATTTTCACTGTTATTGTTCAAAGCTCAAGTGCTACCATTGGTATTTTACAGGAGCTTTTTTCCGAAGGTGCTATTACATTAAATGCTGCTTTACCTGTTCTTTTTGGAGATAATATTGGTACAACGATTACTGCGGTTATTGCATCGATTGGCGCGTCAATTTCAGCAAGAAGAGCAGCATTTGTCCATGTTTTGTTTAATATCATTGGAACCATCATATTCTTAATTCTTCTCGTACCATTTACAGCGTTAATAAGTTATTTGCAGAATACACTTAATCTCAATCCGGAAATGACGATAGCATTTGCACATGGAACCTTTAATATATCGAATACGATTATTCAATTTCCATTTATCGCCGTTTTAGCTTGGATTGTTACAAAAATTATTCCTGGTGAGGATGAGTATATCGATACAAAACCACAGCATTTAAATCCAACCTTAATTGAACATTCACCATCCATTGCGCTTGGACAGGCTAAAAAAGAATTACAAAGAATGGCTGAATTTTCCATTACTGGTATTAACGATGCTTTTACTTACCTAAAAACAAGTGATAAGAAATATGCTGACAATGCGCTGCAATATGAAACCGGGATTAATCATTTAGATAAAAAAATTACCGAATACCTATTGGCTATTTCATCAAAACCATTATCGAATAAAGAAAGAGACGATTTTTCAATGATTGCTGACTCGATAAGAGATATTGAAAGAATCGGTGACCATATGGAAAATGTTGTAGAGCTAATTGACTATAAAATCAATAAAAAAGTTCATTTTTCTGATGATGCATCTGCTGAATTAAAGGAAATGCATGAATTAACAGCTGCAATGTTAACAACTTCTTTTAATGCTTTCTTTGAAAACAACGTAGAATTAGCTAAAGATGTTTTATCAAAAGAAGATGAAATTGATAAAATGGAAAGAGTATTAAGAAAACGTCATATTCTGCGCTTGAATGAAAGACTTTGCTCCGGAGATGCGGGTATTGTCTATGTCGATATTATCAGTAATCTTGAAAGAATTGCAGACCATGCCTGCAATATTGCTGAAGCTGTTATTAGCTCTTCAGAAGGAACCACTAATTATTATGCACAATAATTAAAAGGATAGAAAAGGAAGTGTCCCCCTTCCTTCTCTATCCTTTTTCGTTTGCTGATTTCTGAATTTGACTTTTCTCTATCGTTAGACTACATAATACAGTTTACAAAAAATGCAATTTGTAATAAAGTAGATAAAGAAATTGGTTCAATCATTTAACTATTTAAGAGGTGAACTATTTTTGGATGAAACATCAATCAAAAAATTAGTCGATCAATATATCGATCTTAATTTTTCTATTGAAAAGAATGTAGAAAATATGATTAAAGGACAAATAAGCGGTGATTTAACGAATGATCAGCAGTATATGCTTAGGTACATAAACAAAGTAGAAGTTTGTACCTCATCAGAGCTTGCAGAAATTTTTCATGTAAAAAAAAGTGCTATCACAGCCATTATTAACCGGTTATGGGATAAAGGCCTTATTCAAAGAACTCGTGATGAAAAAGACCGTCGGATTGTGTATTTAACATTAACAGATGCAGGCAAAGCTATGTTCAATCAATCAGAGGCCCGTATTCACAAATTAGTGGCATCCTTTATTACTCAATTTGATCAAGAAGAAATTGAAGCCTTTATGAAAACATACGAGAAGCTAAATACCATTATATTAGCTGAAAAAGATAAAAACCTGGGGGAATAAGGCGTGAAAGCAATTATTAAAGGCAAATGGCTTGTCATCCTTGCATGGATTGCAATAGCCGCAGGCTTGTTTCTAATCGCACCAAATATGGGGGACCTTGTACGCGAAAAAGGAGATATAACAGTACCTGAAGGGTATTCTTCTACATTAGCAGGAGAAATTCTAATGGACGTTCAGGAGCAAAATAGTGCAGGTGATACGTCTACACTTGCTCTTGTTTTTCATAATGAGAAAGCTTTGACAAATGCAGACATTTCGGAAGCTGAAAAAGCCATTCAATTATTGGAAAAAAATAAAGAAAAACTTGGTATTACAGAAATATTAACTCATTTTAATGAAGAGTCTTTAAAAAATCAACTCGTTTCAGAAGACGGAAAAACAATCCTTGTTTCGATTAAGCATACCTGGAATGACGAAATAAGTGAACAGGAGCTTCGTGAACTTTATTATGAGACGATTGAAGATATTGAGGTTGAACATTATTACACAGGCAGCTGGATGATAAGTGAAGCTATGATTACAAGCTCTCAGGAAGGATTAAAGAAAACGGAAGGAATAACAGTTGTGTTTATTCTAGCTGTATTGCTTCTCGTATTTAGATCCGTTATCGCACCATTCATTCCACTAATTACAGTCGGAATCACCTATATTACGTCGCAATCCATTGTTGCTTTTTTAGTTGATGCTTTAAACTTCCCTATCTCAAGCTATACACAAATTTTCCTAGTAGCCGTATTATTTGGAATCGGTACTGATTATTGTATTTTGCTTCTTAGCCGATTTAAAGAGGAATTATCCGCTAACGAATCCATTGCAGACTCTATTATCGCAACCTATCGAAATGCAGGACGAACCGTATTTTTCAGCGGACTGGCAGTAATGATAGGATTTGCTGCAATTGGATTTTCTGAATTCCAGCTTTATCAATCAGCAGCAGCTGTAGCTGTCGGTGTAGCTGTCCTTTTACTAGCTTTGTTTACAGTTGTACCCTTCTTTATGGCCATTCTTGGTCCGAAGCTTTTCTGGCCATCAAAACAGGCCGCTGATCATGGTGAAAGCAAAATGTGGGCTATTGCAGGTAAATTCTCGCTTTCAAGACCACTTCTTTCTTTATTACTTGTTGCAGGCATTTGTGTCCCCTTCTTAATCACTTATGATGGTACACTTTCTTTTAACTCGCTTGAAGAAGTAAGTGAAGATGTTCCGGCCATAAAGGGCTTTAACGTTATTTCTGACAGCTTCAGCCCCGGTGAAGCTCTTTCAACACAAATTGTGATGAAAAATGATGAAGAAATGGACTCACTTGAATACTTTGAACTCATTGAAGTGTTATCTCAAAACTTGGAAAAGGTAGACTTAGTTGATAAAGTAAGGTCGGCTACTAGACCGGTTGGAGAAACCCTTGAGGAACTTTACCTTGCCAGTCAAGCTGAAACATTAGAGGAAGGTCTTGGAGAAGGGAAAGATGGCATCGAGAAAATCAGCAATGGACTTCAAGAAGCTGAAAGCAAGCTCTCCTCTTCAGCTCCTGAGTTGGAGAATGCAACAGACGGAATCAGCTCTTTAGTTTCCGGTACGAGCGAACTGCAATCGGGTCTATCTGAAATAGAAGAGAACTTGGCCAAAATTGAAAATGGACTCCGCCAAGGAACAGCCGGTTCAACCCAAATAAAGGATGGACTTACAAAAGCAAAGACGGGAGCTGAGGAACTATTAGCAGGACATCAGCAGCTATTAGCAGGATATCAGAGTGCTGGCACTAATTTATCTACCTTAAACAGCGGATATCAGGAGATTGGTAAAAACTTAGCCCTATTATCTAGCAATCTATCACAGATCACCCCTGAAGATTTTACGAGAATTGAAGAAAACTATGAAGGAATCCTTTCTTCTCCTGAATACGGAAAGATTAAAGGGGTTGTAACAGGTGTACAAGGTCCGCTAGCTCAATTGTCTTCTGCCATTTCTGAGCTTAATGCCGGACTGTCACCACTTTCAGAGGGTGTTGTAACAGCTAATACAAATTATGAAACGGTCGTAGCAGGCCAGGATGAATTAGCAAAAGGTCTTCAGGCATTAATTGACGGAATCCAAGTACAACAAGATGGTTTAGAGCAATTAGCCAATGGACAAGAGCAAATTGTCAGTCACTTCCCTGCTGTAACGGACGGGCTTTCAGAAGTAAATAATGGACAAAAGCAGTTACTTGAAGGTTTCAGCGGCCTAGGTGAACAAATGAATGAATTAACAGATGGACTTGGAAAAAGTGCAGACGGACTTGAACAAGTGTCAGATGGCTTATCTTCTGCTCAAGAATATTTATCAGGCCTAACAAATACTTCTGCATTTTACCTTCCTGAGGAAATGTTAACAAGTGAAGAGTTTGCACCTGTTCTAGATACTTATTTCTCACCTGACCGTAAAGTTATGACAATGGATATTGTATACAAATCAAATCCATATTCTAATGAAGCAATTGATTCAATAGACGAAATAAAGTCTATCATAGATCAGACAACAAAAGGCACAAAATTAGAAAATGCCCAAGTCGCTGTTGGTGGTATCACTAGTACAAATGCCGATTTACAAACAATGTCTAATGGAGATTATTCGAAAACAGTCATTTATATGCTAGTCGGAATTTCCATTATCTTAATTTTCTTATTCCGTTCTATCATTATGCCGGTTTATTTAATTGGTTCATTGATTCTTACTTATTACACAGCCATGTCTATCAATGAAGTCATCTTCATGAATATATTTGGCTATACGGGAATTTCCTGGGCCGTGCCGTTCTTTGCCTTTGTTATTCTAATGGCACTAGGTGTTGATTATAGTATTTTCTTAATGGACCGATTTAATGAGTATAAAGAACTTACTGTCACTGAAGCAATGCATTTAGCAATGAAGAAAATGGGAACCGTTATTATCTCAGCAGCTATTATATTAGGTGGTACCTTTGCTGCCATGATGCCTTCGGGAATGCTTTCATTGCTGCAGATTGCCTCTATTATTCTTACAGGTTTATTGCTATATTCGTTTATTGTTCTCCCGCTTTTTGTTCCAGTTTTAGTGAAAAATTTCGGAAAAGCAAACTGGTGGCCATTTAAACGACCAATAAATTAAATGAATAAAGATGTTAGCTAAATCTCCTGCTGATTAGTATGGGGATTTAGCTTATATATCAATCAAGTTAACATAATAAAATTATAATAAATTAATTTATTCACCAAACCCTCTTTCCCATACATAATAACCTACATCTAAGTTCACCTTAATACATAGCATTATCGATACATATTCCCTCCCCCAATATTTTATCAGGACCGTTTATAAATGATTCTACACTTGAAAGGATAAGTGATAATGTGTTCAAGTCTTTTACAGTACCCGTAAAGCTTTTTCTAATGCTGTTAGTCATTTGTGCATGTTCTGCACAGAAAGATATGACTCAAAATAAAGGAACTCCTTATTTAAAGCTTTCAACCAATGAACAAGAAACAGTCCCAGAAACACAAACCCAAGAACAGAACTTACAAGAAGAGGAAATTAAAGAAGGTCAATCCAATCGTCCACATTCAATAACTCAGCCTAAAACAGATCAGACTGAAAATATTACTGAACCAAAACAACTTCCTTTTCAGGATTTTAAGGAAAGATGGAATGCCATTTCAGATGATCAAATGTCAGATTTGTATATTCAGCAATTTGATGCGTTTAACGAGCAGCAGGAAACGATTTATAAATCTCCCTTGAATAACGACCATTCCATAAGTGTTTATGTACAAAACGGAGATATCCGTAAAATGATAATGAGTACAGAAAATGCAACATCCACCTCTATTGTTTACTCCATGCTAAGCGGTTGGAGTCAAATGATTCATATGTTGCATCCAGATATAGAAATCTACGATGTAGATGACTTTTTCAATCAAATTGGCGTAGGACCAAATGCCGACTTAAAAAACGTTAAGAACAGTACAATTACCTATGAAAACATTAAGTACATTATTACAAAAACTGATACTGGCTATCATTTTACAGCTGTTTTAAACGACTGAATAAGAAATGATGAAAAGTAGGTGCATCTATGAAGCGATTGATATTCCTTACAATACTTATGTTAGGACTTTCAACTGCCCTGCAGAAAAGTACACCCATACAAGCAAATTCTAGATTATTCAATATGTCTTATTTATTTTTTGGTAATCCTAATACGTATGTTTCACAAATAGACAAAACAAAAGGCAGTTTAGATGTTGTTTCCCCAAACTACTTTGATATTAAAGAAAACGGTGAATTGGAAGTTACCTGGAGATTAGATAGGTCTTTTATCAATGAAATGCATAATAGAGGAATTCGAGTCGTCCCTTTTCTCGCTAATCATTGGAATCTCGATGCTGGGATTAATGGATTAAAGAACCGTGACCGTCTAGCTCAAAATATTGCGAAAGAAATTGAACGATATCATTTAGACGGGGTTAATGTTGATATTGAAGGAGTCGGTCAAAGTTACCGTGATGCACATACCGATTTTATCCGTTTATTACGCAAATACATACCTAGTCATAAGGAAGTATCTGTCGCAGTTGCAGCCAATCCAAACAATTGGCCAACTGGCTGGCACGGTTTCTACGATTACAAAGGCTTATCACAGTATTGTAGTTATCTTATGATTATGGCTTATGATGAAAGCTGGGAATCCCCGGATAGTCCAATTGGACCTGTATCGAGCATATCATTTTTTGAAAAATCCATCCAATATGCAATTAATCAAGGAGTTCCAAAAGATAAGATTGTTGCTGGTTTGCCTTTTTACGGCAGGATGTGGAAAACAGATGGCCCCACATTAGATTCTAAGAACATAAACGGTATGGGTATATCTAGCACAAGAGTAGAAAGCTTGATTAATACCTATAAAGGAAACGTGCATTTTGATGAAAAATCTCAGTCGCCAAAGGCTACCTTTAAAATTCCAAAAGGGCAAAGTTATTTTATTAATACGACAAAGTTAACCGAAGGGGATTACGTCATTTGGTATGAAAACGAACAATCTATTAAAGCAAAGCTTCTTATGCCAAAGAAATACGGGATAAAAGGAACAGGTTCCTGGGCTTTACAACATGAACTGCCTGAAATGTGGAATTATTATTCACTATGGTTAAACAAACAATTTTTTGCAGATGTGCCATTAGATTATTGGGCACAGGCCAGCATCCATCATGTCTCGCAAAAAGGCTGGATGAAAGGTACGGCCCAGACTGCCTTTTCTCCCGGTGAGACATTAACAAGAGCACAGGGAGCCGTTATCCTTGTGAGAGCCTTAGGGAAAGCAGAAATCACACCAAACGAATATACATTTATCGACACAAAAGGACATTGGGCACAAAAGGAAATTGAAGTAGCAAGAGAATTCGGCTATGTGAATGGAAAAGAACATAATCGATTCGACCCAGACGTTCCCTTAAAAAGACAGGAATTGGCGCAAATTTTATATAATATCTTTCAATATCCTATTAAAGATATAGAAAATCCGTTTCCAGATATGAAAACGGACCAGTGGTCCTATGATGCTGTTATAGCCCTAACCCAGAGAGGTTACATCAGCGGTTACAGTGACGGAACATTTCGTCCAAATGAAACATCCAAAAGAGCCCACATGGCTGCTCTAATGGAGCGAATGTCTGAAGACTTCGAAACAAAAGCATTAGCACAATAATATAAAAAAGAAACCGGTCCATACTCGAGACCACTGAAAAAGTATTCACTTTGAACAATGGATGAGAAGTTTCATCAATATACAGTAAATAAAAGGCATTGATTACCTACATATAGTCGGTAATCAATGCCTTATTTTCCTTCAATGGACTTTTTCAGCAGTCCCCCATACTCTAGGTTTCTTTTTTATGTTCAGTTACTGAAATTATTCCATTTCCTCTTTTGTTACTATCATAATAAAAATCATGTCACAGGCCAACCATATTAATTCATAAGGTAGTAAAGAGTTTTTTGAAAGAGGAGGAAAAAGTATGTTTCCTAGACATCCCTATTATGACCCACGATTCTCCCCGAGCGCTTATTATTCTTGGCCATCTTATCAAAACCATCCATACGAAACGAGGTGGAACCCTTCACTCTCACCTTATATTGATCTCCGTCAACAGTCTACAAAAGGTCAGGCTTCTTGGACAAATGGCGGTGCGGTTACACAATGTAATATACCTTGGTCTGATAATGAATATATGACGGCATCAGTTGGAACAAATTCTCCATACACTTGCGGGCAAACACTCAAAATTCGTAATCTTTCCGCTCCAAGTCAAAAGGAAATTTTAGTAAAAGTGGTTGATCAAGTTAAAGGATACCCTGCCAATAAAATCAATCTCCATCGAAAAGCCTTTGAAGCACTGGGTTCAAATCCAAATGTTGGGGTAATAAATGTGGAAATCACTCCATCACCTGCAGTAGAACAGGAAGAGTGGGGAAGATATTTATTAACTATTACACAGGCAGCCTATCCTGGATATCGTGTAACAGATTATCGTTACATCGGGAAATCAACAGAATCCTCCAACCGAACAAAACAAAGTTATGAATTTATGTTACAGTCACCACAGGAAACGATGAAAGTACAAGGAAACGTATTTTATGATCCAAATACAAATCGTGTCATTTCATTTGACTTAAATGAATTGCAATAAATGAACATGAAATACTTACTTAGAAGAACAAAACCTCTATTAGAGATGCTTCCTAATGAGGTTTTGCTTTTTATGTTCGAATGGAAATATCATGATCCCCTTTGAAAGGATTTTCGGTGAAAATAACCGATGTGTCGAAACCATTCTTCCCCAAGCATTGGGATATTTGCATCCGGTTTTAACTTCACATACATCGCCCTGTATGGCTCTGGAACTACTTTATAATGATGAATGTAATCCGTTTTAATAAAGCCGCTCATTTGCCAAAAAAGGGAACGTTTTTGATTTTCGATGGAATAATCCGCTTCAACTTCAATTACTATGCCATCAAATTGCCCATTTTTAATTGCCCATTCTTTTATATATTGGACCATAGCTCTTCCAATCCCGTTGTTTCTTCTTTTCTTATCAACTGCAAGATAATCAATGAGCAGTACCGGTATTTCTTGCAATTTTCCAGTTAAAGCTATGGCAATCACACCCGTATAATCGCGTATGAGATGAAAGTAGCACTGAAATTTTCGGAACATGTTACGAATAATAGGTTTTCCTTTTCCATTTTTCTCTCCAAATGCCTCTTCATAGATTGGACACCAACTATTCCAAATTTCATAATCCCAATGGTCGATAGTAATAAATTCCAATAAACACCATCTCCCGTAATTTCTCTACATAATCATTCTACATTCAGTTTTTACAAACGATAGAATAATATCCACCTGAAGTAAAAATCTCGAATAGGTAAATAACTAGTTTTTATAAAAACACCAACTTTTTCATTAATAAATGATATATAAAAGTTTTCTTTGTTTTTTCATAAAAATCCTTTCTTTTATTTTGGTAATGGTGTAAAATACCACTATAATCATAGTTTTTATATATAACACTATATATATAGTTTTTATATAATTAAGTATATATATGAAGTATTATTTCATAGTTATTTCACAATAACTTCACAAAATATAAATGATTCGCTTTTGTTGACACAAAATGTTCACATTTATATGACGCTTAATTTTGAATTCCCCCTTCTCTTAGTAGAGATGAGCGCAAATAATGCTCTAAATTCTATCTTTCTTATCATGCTTATATTAAATTCATTAATTCTCCAATTTTTTGTAAGCACTTTCATGATAGAATAATCTCGAATACAAAAGAAAGAGGGAATGGAAAATGAAAGATATTTGCAGTAAATGCCAAGCTCAATTTAAAGAAGATGATCAAGTAGTATTAGACATTTTTAGTAAAATAACTCATGCTGATTGTTGGGATGAAAACCCAGGATTTGTTGTAACTGAAGGTGAATACAAAGATATTTCTGAATCATATGCTAATCTAGTTGATGGTTAATAGGAAATTACTCATTAAGAAATCATTGAACATCTATATATCCTACAAAAGTAAGCCAGGGCCAATAATGAGCTCCTGGCTTTCGTTTACTTATTCCTACTTATCTTTACAGACTAATCGATTAGTCTCTTCATTTTTCCATTTGCTGAATCATAATTTCAATACCTTTATCAGAGATATTATATAACTCTTGAGACACCGCCTCATATAGTGAGTTTGCTGATGAATAATCTCCCCTCTTTGCTTCCTGATAGATATGCTCTGCTAGCTGCTGCCGTTGATTGTCCATTCGATTTTTTTCATGTTTCTTGGTAAATGGCTTGTTATCCATACTTTTTTCCTCCACATATCATGTCATTATAGTTATTATTATATATATGGGGTATTTTTATTTAATAAATTGTTAAGGGGCGTTAGAGTGTATTATTACTTTGTTGAAGAAAAAATCAAAGAAGCAATTGATAAAGGTGATTTTGATAATCTGCCTGGCATGGGAAAACCGCTTGATTATTCAGATGACCTCCCCGGATTATCTCCCGAATTGAAAATGGGCTATAGAATGCTGAAAAATGGGGGATATCTGTCTGAGCAAAAAGATAAAAAATTCTCTGCCATTACATTTGACGATTTAATTAAAACGGCAACCGACGGACTAGATAAAGGTGATTTTCAAAAAAGAAAGAACTTTGATGAGCTTGTTGCCGAAAAAAAATTACGTACTAATCCAAAGTTTATCGAGTACGCAAATAAAATCTACCAAAAATTATTTAAATAACTATTAAGGGGAGTGTGCAGCTTCATGTTAAGCTGAAAACCATCTCCCCCATTTTCTTAAAAGACGCTAATTATATAAATTCTTCTGCCTGACAGTGATAGGTAACGTATGAATCGACCCTTCTAGCTCCTTAGAAATTGCCTGATAAAATTCCATTGAGGATTGATAATATCCTTCTTGCATTTCTTGAAAAATCTGTTCAGCAAATTGGTGTCTTTTATCATCTGACAGCTCTGCCCACTGTTCATCCATCTATGAAGCCTCCTTAAAATCATACTCTCTTTCTAGCCTATCCAACAAAATTGAGGTTATGTTTTTTCTCGGGGAAAAATGACAAAAAAGCCGACACCCAAAAAAGGAATCGGCTTCTTATCATCATTAATGATTAACGGCTTTATTTACTCCATCTGGTTTATGTGTGATGGCAAGCTTTGTTAGTAATTGATTGCTTTCCTTGTTTAAACCAATTAGATTAACCTTAACTCCATTTTGATCATATTTCATAATAATTTTATCAATCGCACCAACTGCAGAATCATCCCATAAATGTGCCTGTGAAAAATCTAAATCAATTTCTTTCACATTTTCTTTAAAATCAAAGGCTGCCACAAAATCTGTAACAGAGGCAAAAAATAATTGTCCAGATACACGGTACACCTTTTTATTTGCACCCTCCGCTGAAAGACTTGTAACCTTCACTTTAGAAATTTTTGCAGCAAAAAACACAGCGCTTAACACAATGCCTACTAGTACACCTTTTGATAAATCATGTGTCACTAGTACTGTTACTACAGTTGATAGCATAACAATCGTATCTGTTACCGGAGCCTTATGGATGGTTTTCAACGAATGCCAGTCAAATGTCCCAATCGAAACCATAATCATAACACCTACAAGTGCAGCCATTGGAATTTGAACTAGATAGTCATTCAACAGAATAATTAATACCATTAAAAATCCACCGGCCACAAGTGTTGATAAGCGACCTCTTCCACCAGATTTCACATTAATAACAGATTGTCCAATCATGGCACAACCGGCCATTCCTCCAAAGAAGCCTGATACAATATTCGCAATTCCTTGTCCTCTTGCTTCTTGATTCTTATCACTATCAGAATCAGTCATATCATCAACAATCTGAGCTGTTAAAAGTGATTCTACTAAGCCTACAATCGCTATTGATAAAGAGTATGGAAAAATAATTTGCAATGTTTCAAAATTAAATGGAATATCTGGAATTAAAAAAATGGGTAATGTCTGAGTTAGTTCTCCCATATCTCCTACCGTACGTACCCCGCTGCCTGTCATAATCGCAATAACTGTAATTAGGATTATTGCTACTAAAGAAGAAGGTACAGCCTTTGTTATTCGTGGTAAAATATAAATAATTGCCAACGCACCGGCCACCATGGCATACATCTGCCAAGATTCACCAACAAAGTGTGTTAATTGAGACATAAAAATCATAATGGCTAAGGCATTCACGAAACCAATCATAACGGAGCGAGGTACAAATTTAATTAAATTCCCTAATTTTAACGCTCCCATGATAATTTGCAGTATGCCTGTTAATATTGTAGCTGCCAGTAAATACTGCAAGCCATATTCAGCTACAAGTGTCACCATGACTAAAGCCGTTGCCCCTGTTGCGGCTGATATCATACCGGGGCGTCCCCCTACTATTGCTATGGTGACAGCAATACAAAAGGAAGCATAAAGCCCTATCATCGGGTCAACGCCAGCAATAATAGAAAAAGCAATTGCTTCTGGAATAAGAGCCAATGCTACTGTAATACCGGATAATACATCACCTTTGATGTTTCCAAACCATTGTTGTTTCAATTTAGTTTTATTCAATCATTTACACCTTCATTTCTTTTTTTAAATTGTGACTTTCAACTCTCATGAAAGTCGGGGCCGTTGTTAACAAACTGAATTATATTTGAATTTGACAGTTTTGTGAAACCGAATGTAAGCGCGGACATTCAATCCATTCTATCTTTTTCTCTCCTTTGCTATCATTTATTAGTAGATTTGGAGAATTTATATGCCAAGGGGGATTTATATTTATGAAAGAATTGGTCAATACTTGTTACGTATGTGGAAAAGATCTTTATTGCATAGACGGATTTTTCAACGGGGTCCATACAGATGATAAGAAAACGCTTTGTTACAATTGTATAGAAGAACAAGAAAAATCCGCAGACTAAACGGCGGATTTTCCACTTCTAATGTTTTCTTATAATATACGCTGTAGATCGGTCCAGTTTATCAAGCGGGGCAATGATATACCACGGTTATACGATTGATCCTTCACAATTACCTTTACAGAATCGGTAGAAAGAGTATCCAAGACAGCGGGTTTATCATCAAAGTAATAATCTAGCTGTAATTTTTGGATAATGTCTACTTTTTCATCATCCTGCATCCCATAGAAAAAACAATCATCCTGCACAGGAAACCCCTGTTTTTTCATCCATTCTTTCGTACGCTCTCCATGTTCTTTTGGCCTGGAAGTAATGTAGTAAATTTCATGTCCTTCATGGACTAATTTATTTAGTGTTTCCACTGCATTAGGAAAAGCTGGACAATTCGTATAATAAATTTCCTCTAACGTATCATTCCACATTTTCTTTCCTTCGTCATCTGTTAATCCAAATGGTTCATGTATTTCTACCCTTTTTAAAGCATAAAAGTCATCCAGTGAGACATTTTTATTTAATTTTTTATTATATATATAGAAAGCATGTTCTCTTAAATTAATCAATGTATCATCAATATCAAAACCAAATTTCATATCCATTTCCCTCAATCGTCAAATTATCATACCTTTTAAATCAATTTAATTGTAGTATAGTAAGTACTCTAAGTCAAAAAGCAAATGAAACTAATTTGAATCATCACTTCATTTTTCTAATATCTAATATTTCAATCGTTTTCTATAGAAATTACCAATTTACAATAGGTTAACTTTAATTGTAGAATAGAAATATTGATTTTTAAAAAAGAGGTTAATGAAATGAGTACTATTTACAGTCAAGAAGCTATCGAATCGATGATTGAAATACATAGAAAAGCATTGATTGAAACGGGTTTAAAACACGGATTTAATAGTGCAAAAACACTTACCGCCAGTCAAAAGCTGGATAAATTAATTTTACAATATCAAAAACAAAACCGATAAATTTAGAGTAGCAAACAACATTATGGGCGCTTACTGCTCAGTAATAAATACCAGTTTTGAGTCTCTTCTGGAGATGCTCCGTTAATAAAAATGGACTGATTTTTTACTTTTATATAAAGATATGGCGGTTGTTTACGGATAAATAATAAACTGCTGCCATAATTCTTCACTTGAAATTTCCCCTTCGCAATTGTTCCCATCGCAAATCCATTTGACTTAATGGTTACTTCAGGCATCTCTACCATTAATTCAACCTCTTCAATCTCACTAATATTCCATTCATCTCCATACATTCCTGTAATAGCAAAGGTAGCTTCTTTAATGACTAAATCACTTTTTTGATACCCCAAAAACATGATTACACAAATCAAACCGACAACCGCAACGCCAATCACCGAACTAATCCAATAACTTCTCTTCCGCTTATGAGGCAATTCGTACTTTGTTAAGTAAATAAACCCACTAAGGATAAAAATAATCATAAAGCCGTACTGAACTTCAATAGCATATGGAAAAGATGTAAAAACTAATGGTAATAATATAAGCATGCCTAAAGCTGTCCATATTAAAAGCGAACCAGTTTTTTGCGGAAATCCGTTCTCAATTAATTGCTTTTGTTCCTCTTCAGAACGTCCATTAAATCCTGAAAGAATCCCATATTGTTTTTTATAACGCACAGCCCAACCAAGGAGGAAAAATAATCCAATTACAAAAATTTGGATTCCAATATAAATTCCCATCATGTTTCACTCCTTTTTTCTCACTAAAATAATAATGAAAGCCAATTAATACCGTCTTCTCTTTATCTTAACCTATTTCTTCCCAATACAAAGTGATGAATATAAAAGGATTCAGAATTCCTGTAACACTTTACGAAATAAAATAAAACCTATCCGTTTTTACGAATAGGCTTCCCAGAAATATTCAAATGGCTTGAATGTTACATATAGTAGAGACAGCTTTCATTCACCGTAAAACATACAATGTTATCGAATGACTTCCTGTCATTGTTCATTTCACTTTTTATTAAAAGTTCATATCCTGCTTTATGATTTCAAAAGCTATCCCCTGTATTTAGCCCCGCCTACGCTAAATACGATGATGGCCACGCGTGCCATCCAACCTAATTTCATAATATCAGAAAGCGCTTTCATGTTCAAATATTTTCGTACAGCATTTTTCGACATAACGATATACCTTTGTTTGATAAGGATAAAAAACAACAAATCAATAAAAAAGATGCAGTCTCTTAGCACAGAAATTGCATCTTTTCATGTAGCAGTAAACAAAAGTTATCAAACTATAATTGCTTATTCGCATAATAATCCTTTTGGTATTGTGATAATTTTTTTACTTCCTTCACCTTGTCTTTTATTTCTGCAGGGATAAATTTCACTCGATCTAGCATAAACAAAATGGTTGAATATCTCAATTCAATTTCCTCATTGGTTACATCCAGTTCCTTTTTTCTTATTTCTACTTCTTCATAAAGCTTTAGTCCAAGTGCTATTCGGTAATAATCATTTTTAAGTTCAGACTCACGATTTTGGGTAATGGATATTAGGGTTTCGTAATCCTCTTTCAAAATGTAATCGATGTATGTTTGTTCTTCATCAGTCATTTCTCTGTTGTAGGAACTAGCACTTGCATCTTCTTTTGTAGTCTGATTTTCTGCATTACATGCCGTCACAAAAAACAAAAGTAAAACCATTAATATGATTCTTAACATCATAATGTCCCCTCCCTCTGACATTCTACCATGATTAACATAAAAACAGGACAAATCTTTACAAAATTCGATATATTTTTTATTTGAGATAAATTTCATCACAATTAAAATATTAATTATTTATTCTCATATTATTTTCGACTTCATTCTACAACGCTTGTTAATTTTTACAGTAAAAAGCCATATTCTGTTCGTATATTCGAATAAAGCCTAAGTGTAATCAATAATATTGTAAAATGGTGTCGTAAGTTTGAATTTTATAAAAATTAAGTATAAAAAATGTTCCATGATATACTGTTTTTGGGTATAGATAAATCATTAAATATACTGGATTTAGATAAGAAAGAGGGGATTATTCATGCTATTGGAAAACCTTATTAATCATTTCACACAGGAAAAGAAACGTAAACCGGAACATGTCAATGAACTGCTGGACTTTACTCAAAAAGGTTATATTAATGGCGAACTCTCGATAATTGAATATAAACAGCTCTTTTCTGAACTGAATAAACAAAATGCAGAAAAACCTCATTTCTATATGATTAAAAGCACCCCATATGAAATATATGACTTTACAAGTTAATAATATAAAACAACCACTTGAATCGAATCTTTTAAGAGAATGATAGTGGTTGTTTTTTGTTATTATTTATGAAAAGCTATCCTTTAGAAATGATTCAATAAAGAAAGCCACTCCATCCTCGTTATTTGGCTTCGTTACAAAGTCACAGGCGTCTTTTATTTCTTTATCTGCATTCCCCATTGCAGAGCTAAGACCAACGATTTCCAACATGGACAGGTCATTATAGTTATCACCAACTGCAGCACAATCTGCTAAATGAATCTGTAACTCTTTAGCAAGAATCTTTAAGGCATTCCCCTTTGAAGCCTGTTTATGTTGAAGGTGAAAATTATGTACTCCTGATTGAACAATGGTTATATCAGGAATAGTTGTAAATTGCGACCAGCCATTTTTTAACTTATCTTCGTCAAAGGAATACGCAAGAATATTATAAATATCGCTGTTTGTATCCAATAATTCCTGATAGGAAGGGATAAACATAAATTCTGATTGGTTAAATTGAATTTCTACTTCCAGTCGCAGCAGTTCCATGTCTATGTTAGGCTCAACCACTTTTAAATGCTCCATTTCCTCAAACAAGAGCTCTCGTCCATATTGCGGTGCACAAATCTTCCCCTCAATAAAAGCTTCATAATATAATTGCTTTTCCTCAAGCACTTTTAGCATAGAAATCGCTAACGATTTTTCAAGGGGAGCTGAATAAAATAGTTCTCCATTCGGTTTATGTATAGTAGCTCCATTTGTCCCAATAATCCATGGATTAAACGGAATATCTTCAAACAAATTTTGCGCATCAAAGTTTGCCCGGCCTGTCGCTATGACCACTTCAATTCCTTTTTGTATGGCTGCTTGAATAGCTTCTATATTTCTTTGACTGATATATTTTCCTTTATCAAGTAACGTACCATCTAAATCAAGTGCTAGTAATTTAATCATTTTATCCTCTCCTCACCTAAGTAAATGTATCAAAATACACTGAAAAAACCAACTTATTTAAATGGTCACTATTCCTAGTCCCCTTTTTCATCCTTATAATAATAATAGTATCATTAAATAGAAGTATCAAAATCGAATGGTGGTTTAATAAATGGAAATACGTCAATTACTCTATTTTCTTGAAGTAGCCAAACAAAAAAACATGACAAAAGCAGCTGAAATTCTCCATGTCTCGCAGCCCGCTTTAAGTAAAATGGTCAAAGGTCTTGAAGAAGAGCTAGGCATGACCTTAATTATCCGCAGTAATAAGTCAAGCGATGTAACAGATGCCGGTTTGATTGTAATGGAATATGCCAAAAAGATGCTTGCCCTTCTCGATGAAATGTCGACCACATTAGAAGATATGTCGAATCTAAAGCGGGGAATGATTCAAATCGGGATTCCTCCTATTGCAGGCAGTCTTTTTTTCCCAAAGGTATTAGCTCAATTTCACAAGGCTTTTCCTAATATCAAAATTAATATTACAGAATATGCAGCGCCAAAACTGACAAAAAAAGTACTTGATGGAGAAATCGAGCTTGGGATTGCCGTATTACCAGTGTTGGATGAAGACCTTGAGATTGTTCCGATTGTAAGCGAGGAAATGAAGCTTATCCTCCAAAAGAATCATCCCCTTGCCACTCGTGAGGCTATTCATTTAAAGGAGCTTGAACAAGAAGAATTTATCTTCTTCAGTGAAGAATTTGCCCTTCATGATATTATCTGGAAGCAATGTATAAGTGAAGGGTTTGAGCCGAATATCCTGTTTAAAAGCTCACAATGGGACTTTATGTCAGAGATTGTAGCAGCAAATTTAGGTGTGACGATATTACCTGAATCTATTTGTAACCGAATAGAAAACGAACAGATTAAAATTCTCAATCTATTTCCAGCCACTCCATGGAATCTTGCCGTCGTTACAAAAAAGGGTAAATATGTATCCAATGCTGCACGAACATTCATCGACTTCATTCTAATGCAAAAAACATAAGGTCATGAAAACCTTTTCTTATAATGAAAAGCCCTTTCATAACTTTTGGTTATATCAGCTATGAAATAATGGTATTTTACTGAAAGCACAATACCACTTATAGTAAAAGTAACCAAACGGAATGATGAAGGAGTGAAGAAAATGAAAATCATGACAATCATTGTACAAATCTTGTTTATCCATGTATTTCTGTTTCTTGGATCAATGGTTAAAGCGGTATTCCCCGTCCCTATTCCCGCTTCAATGGTAGGGCTGTTACTTCTCTTAGCAGCCTTATTACTTAAAATTGTCAAATTGGAATGGATTGAACAAGGCGGAAACTGGTTGTTGGCTGAACTTTTATTATTCTTTATTCCTTCAGCGGTTGGTATCGTAAATTATGATGAACTATTCAGCTGGCAAGGAATTGAATCCGTATTACTCGTCGGTTTAAGTACCTTTATCGTCATTAGTTCTACAGCATTTATCGCTGAGAAAGTAAATAATTGGAAAGTGAGGGAACATGAATGAATATAATCATCGGTACAGCTATTACGTTTATCGTTTATATACTTGCAAAAAAAGCTTATAAAAAATGGTCTTTTCCGTTTTTAAACCCATTAATAGTCAGCACTTTAATTTTAATTGGCATGATTTTTCTCATTGATATTCCTGTTAACACGTATATTTCTGATGCAAAGGTCATCACACATATGTTGGGACCTGCAACGGTTGCCTTCGCCATTCCAATTTATAAACATTTGCCTCTATTAAAAAAATATTTTGGAAATATTTTGGTCAGTATTACATCTGGTACCTTTGTTGCGATTATCTCTTCCTTTGCCTTGGCTTTACTTGGTCATTTACAACCGGATCTTTTACTAAGCTTATTGCCGCGGTCCATTACAACACCAGTTGCTATTGAAATTTCAAAAGACATCGGAGGACTTCCTTCCTTAACAACCATTTTCGTCATTGTCACGGGAATTACAGGTGGTATGATTGGTCCATATATTATTAAATGGTTTTCCATCAAGTCACCGATTGCGAGAGGACTAGCCCTTGGAATGGGTGCACATGGCTCAGGTACAAGTGCAGCAATGGAATACGGTGAAAAAGAAGCAACCTTTTCGATGATTGCAATGATATTTGCTGCTTGGATTTCTTTATTCTGGGTAAACTCCCTTATCCCCTCTTTAATGAATATGATGCCATGATGCTTTGGAACATCCACTCTCTTTCCAAAGCATCTTTTTTATATTATTTCAAAGGATTATACCTACGATGAAAAATGGCTGCATATTTCTGGAAGCAGCTGATCAAAATCATGTGCAGATAAAGTCTGATCTCCCCTGTCTTTAATCCAATGGTCAGCACAAGCTCCATGAATAAAAACCGCATTGGCAATGGCTGCTTTTACATTCCGATGTGTACCTATACTTGCTAATATCATCCCTGTCAGAGTGTCTCCTGTCCCTCCTTTTGATAAAGCACGGTTCCCAGTCTTATTCACAACACCTGTACCATCTGGAAAAGCAATGACCGTATATTGCCCTTTAAGTACTACTGTTATCCCGTTTTCAATGGCATATTGTGATGCTAATGAAATACGGTTTTGTTGAATATCCGCCGAACTTTTCCCTGTGAGTCTGCTGAATTCGCCTGGATGCGGAGTAATAATCGTCGCCGCATTTCTTTTTATATATTCTCGTTGTTTTAAGGCTCCAGCATCAAGAATAATCGAAACAGGCTGTTTTAAAAGGTTCTCGATTAATATTTCCAATTCATCATTAGGATTAAGGCCTGGACCAACAGCCACTGATAAATAATGATTAGGAATTTCATCCGTTTTTAAATTAAATGTAAATGTAGCTTCAGGCGCAAGTGGGCCAATAATCGTTGATGCATGCTTCGTTGTGGCAACAGTCAGCTTTCCCGTACCAAAACGCAGAGCCCCAATAGCTGCTAATGCTGCACTGCCTGGCATCTCATCACTGCCAGCAATTAATAGATTATTTCCAAAGGTCCCTTTATGTGTATTACCGGTATACTTTGGCCACGTATTTCTAACGTCATCACTCGTCCATACTCTCCATCCGCTTGTTTGTGGAATACCAATGTCAATGATAGATACTTCACCATAATGACCGCTGGCAGGAAATAAGAAAGCTGACGGCTTCATGCCATGGAGTGCAAATGTATAATCAGCTTGAACAGCATGCTCATCTATATTTCCCTCATCAGAACAAACACCTGTCGGAAGATCCACAGCAGCCACTTTTGCCTTTGCTTGATTGATCCAGTCTGTTATTTGAGCAAAATCTTTCCTTAATGGCAATTGACCTCCCACTCCTAATAAAGCATCAATCACCCAATCTACTTCAATGTTTGCTGAAAATAAATCTACTTCATAGCCACATGCTTGATAATAGTTCAAATGTTCAATTGCTGTCGGAGTTTTAGGTTCCCCGATTGGAAAAACCAATGTAACATCATAACCGTTATTTTTTAAATAACGGGCAAGGACAATCCCATCTCCTCCGTTATTTCCTTTCCCAGATAAAATTAACACTTTATCCGTCTTTTTTATTACTGATACCAACTGACGATACAAACCGCTTCCTGCATTTTCCATCAATGAGAAGAGTGACATCCCTATTTGTTCTGCTCGTCTGTCTATTTCTTTTATTTGCTGACTTCTATAAAGATACATGTCTACCCCACTTTCTCTTATTTCTATTACTATTATAATACTTTTGTCATCTATATGAGAAAATCTGTTTCAAGGAAAGATAGTTGGTGTATAATGAGAAGGGTCTTATTCATTAGGATAAGGCTGAATAGAACGATTTTGACTGAAAGGATGCATTACATAGTGAATATCACTGAATATACAGTAGAACAAATAAAAGACCCCACTGGAATTTTAGCTGGTGAGCGTTATGAACTTTTCTTAACGATTGAAGTTCCTGAGGATGATGAGCTGTACAACGAAAATGGACTGCAATTAAAAGTGCTCTTTTTTGTTGACGGTGAGCAAGCGAAAATACTAAATTATCACTTCTATGACAGCATCGAAAACAAATATTTAGAATTTGCTCTTGAGGATGAGGAAGAGAAAATGGTTCATGATTTTTGCTTAACTCATTATCATGAGGCAGAATAACAAAAAGGAGGAATCCAATAAATCGGATTCCTCTTTTTTTATGCTTCGATATTTTTTCCTTCTTCAACAATATGATACATGAGATGGGCAAGATGATGGATAGGCGTATATACATCTTCATCTTCTTCCTCTCCCATCTCATCTTGAAATTCTAAATCATTTAAATATAATGCCGTAAACTGATAAAAGTCTCTCAATTCAAAGCCATAGCAGGCACTGGGATCTTCACTTTCATCTTCATATTGCAGAACTAAGTAGGACTCTGCTCCATCCTTATCAACACCATCAAAGAAAATAAAAAAGCCGGCATTTGTATCAAGTTCGAATAAGTGTCTAGTACCACCTTCTGTGCGATTGTTAAAATCGTCTTCACTTAATTTTTGAACAGTCATCGTTTCGACTTGATCTTCCTGATGAAACTGGACTTTAAATGTTTTCATGTTTGTGTACCTCCATTTATTCATAAATAAAGCCCGGCTTTATAGAAAAGCGGGCTTTAGGATCAATTAAAGTTTAGTTACATTTACAGCTTGAGGTCCACGTTGACCTTCTTCTATATCAAAACTAACTTCTTGACCTTCATCAAGACTCTTGAATCCGTCAGTTTGGATTGCTGAATAGTGTACGAATACATCGTCTCCACCTTCGACTTCGATAAATCCGAAACCTTTCTCAGCATTAAACCATTTTACTTTACCTGTTGCCATTTACATTTCCTCCTAAATCAAATAACTAAAAAAATCAGAATAGAATTCTGTCTTTATTAATATGGGTTATTTAAACGAATTTTATAATACTTTTTTTATGAAATTTTATTTTTATCGATTTTTTTCATTGGTTGGACGATTTCTACCTCTTCTACGATCGCGATCACGTGATCTGCCCTTGTCATTATTACGGCTATTTCTATCATTACTGCGACGCTTGCCAAAGTCAGTCTTTGGCTTTCTCGATCTTAAAGGCTCAACGGCTGTTAATTTGACCGGTGTTGCATCTGGCTCTTTCGTAATTAATTTCAGAGCTGCAGCCAAAAGGGACACGGAATCTTTATCTTCCAATAAATTTTCTGCTAATCGCTTATATTCCTGATAGTCATTATTTTCAATTGTCTCCAACAATTGATTAATAGCTACCTTTTGATTACCGGCCAAAACATCGTGCGTAGTAGGAATTGGCATTTTCATCATTTTCTTTTTCGTCATGTTTTCAATGATTCTTAAATGATCCGTTTCCCTTGGAGTGACAAACGTAACAGCCTTTCCTTTATTACCGGCACGACCTGTTCGACCTATTCGATGGACATAGCTTTCAGGATCCTGTGGAATATCAAAGTTATATACATGAGAAACACCACTTATATCAAGACCACGAGCAGCAACATCCGTTGCAACCATGATATCAATTGATTGGTCTTTAAAACGGCGTATAACTTGATCACGTTTTGCTTGCGGAATATCTCCATGGATACCTTCAGCTGAATACCCGCGTTTAATTAAACCTTCTACTACCTCGTCAACACGCTTCTTTGTCCGTCCAAATACAATAGCAAGATCTGGGGATTGAATATCAAGCAAACCACATAGTACATCGAACTTTTGCTTCTCTTGGACTTCGATAAAATGCTGTTCAATATTGGTAACGGTCATTTCTTTCGCTTTGATTTTTACTAGCTCAGGTTCAACCATGAATTTTTCTGCCAATGATTGAATCCGTCTTGGCATAGTCGCTGAAAATAATAAAGTTTGTCTTTCATCAGGAACTTTTGAAAGAATTTTTTCAATATCCTCAACAAATCCCATATTCAGCATTTCATCCGCTTCGTCCAACACAACCATTTTGATATTGTCAAGACGAATGGTTTTTCTTTCAATATGATCAATTAAGCGGCCTGGGGTCGCTGCAATGACCTGCGGTCGATTTTTCAAAGCACGAATTTGACGACCTATATCCTGACCGCCATAAATAGGCAGGGTGCGTATTCCCTTTACTTGCCCAATCCGGTTTAGTTCCTCTGCCACTTGGACAGCAAGTTCACGAGTAGGGCATACAACAAGTCCTTGAATTCCTTCATCTACACTTATTTTCTCTAAAAGAGGCACACCAAAAGCAGTTGTTTTACCTGTACCTGTCTGCGCCTGCCCAATCATATCCTTACCCTGTAATGCAATCGGGATGGCTTGCGCCTGTATCGGCGATGGCTCTTCAAAGCCCATATTATAAACGGCTTGTTCAAGCTCTTTGCTTAAGCCGAAATCTGAAAAAGTTGTCAAAATTTTGTTTCCTCCTTTAAATATCTATACTGGTTTTCATTCTCCCTGTACGATACTATGGTTTCCATTTACCCTTTCTTTTTTTCATAATTAGCTAAGAAAAAGTAAGTGACCGTACTTAAAGAACTTTGGTTATTGCTCATTCACCTGAAAAGTCTTGTCCGAACGTGGTTAATATCAGTGAATAGCTCACCATTGATTTATTTATAATCGTCCATTTTAGATTTCTCATCAATGAATAAAACACCTCATATTATCGCACGAAAAGGGTGATGCATCTTTTAGTGCATCACCCAGGTAAGCAATTATTATGCTTTAACTACATTAGCAGCTTGTGGTCCACGGTTACCTTCAACGATATCAAAATTAACGTCTTGGCCTTCTTCTAAAGTTTTGAAGCCTTCAGTTTGGATAGCGGAGAAGTGTACGAATACATCTTGACCTTCTGAAGATTCGATAAATCCAAAACCTTTTTCTGCATTAAACCATTTTACTTTACCTGTGTTCATTGTGTTACCTCCGAAAAAATAAAAAATTCACTCTAAGTTTTACATATAATATTTAACCATAAAAAAAATCGTAGCCAATATCTTTCTGTAGGAATAAACATCGACTACAGATTTCGCAGCTACGACAACTTATCCAAAAATATATATCCGAACTTAATAGCGTAACTCTACTATAATCTTTAATTTAATAATTGTCAACCCTCAAGAGGAACTTTTCATTTTATAGAAAAGGATGACCAAGTTCCAATAATCATCCTAAATGAGACATATTTATATTATTCATTTGATTTTTAAATTATTTTGTAAACCTAATACAACAGAAGCCCTGCCTCTCTTCCATCTATACGGCTCCTAGACCGCGCCAAAAAGAATCAGGTTATGCTTATAAATTTGAAATAAAAGATGGTTTGTGATTTTTGATTAGAAGTGTTGCATATACGAAGAAAAATTACATTCGTTCATGTAAGGAAGTAATATTGGAAGGTGATAGTACTTACTTGTGACTGCACTTATTATAGTCACACCAAACATCTTAGTTTCGTTAAGGAAAAAATATGTCCTCTGTAAGGATAAACGTAATTCTTATTATTGTCAAATCATTTCCAGTCAAAAAGGAATCTGTGCTGAAATTAGCACAGACCGTTCTATGATTCTATTTAAATATCATGGCAGCATTCACTGCTTTTTTCCACCCATTATAAAGACTGCTGCGTGTATCATCATCCATTTCGGGTAAAAATGTCCGTTCAATTGACCATTGTGAAGCTATTTCATCCTGACTGCTCCAATAACCGACTGCTATTCCAGCCAGATATGCTGCCCCTAAGGCAGTTGTTTCATTAATTTGTGGTCTTTCGACAGGTACATTCAACAGATTGCTTTGAAATTCCATTAGGAAATTATTTTTAACTGCCCCTCCATCCACTCTTAATGTGGTCAAATTGATTCCGGAATCTGCCTCCATCGCTGCTAATACATCCTTTGTTTGATATGCAAGTGATTCTAAGGTTGCCCTAATAAAATGTTCCTTTGACGTTCCTCTTGTTAATCCGAAAACCGCACCCTTTACGTCCTTATCCCAATAAGGAGTTCCCAATCCAACAAAAGCAGGTACAACATAGACTCCATCAGATGAAGATACTTTTTTGGCATACTCTTCACTGTCGGCTGAAGCTTTGATCATTCTTAAGCCATCACGGAGCCATTGAATAGCCGAGCCGGCAACAAATATACTTCCTTCAAGTGCATATTCAACCTTCCCATTCAATCCCCATGCAATGGTCGTTAGTAATCCTTGTTGGGATATGACTGCCTTATCTCCTGTGTTCATGAGCATAAAACAACCCGTTCCATACGTATTTTTTGCCATACCTTTAGAAAAGCATGCCTGCCCAAATAGTGCAGCCTGCTGGTCCCCTGCAACACCCGCAATTGGAACCTTCTTCCCAAAGAAATGCTCCTCCGCTGTATAGGCATACAATTCTGATGAAGCCTTTACTTCAGGAAGCATGGATTTCTTCACTGTCAAAATGTCTAAAAGCTCATCATCCCACTCTAAATCATAAATGTTAAACATTAATGTCCGTGAGGCATTTGAATAATCCGTGACATGTGCGATACCGCCTGAAAGATTCCAAATTAACCATGTATCAATCGTTCCAAATAGCAGCTCGCCCTTTTCTGCTTTTTCACGGGCACCTTTTACATGGTCAAGGATCCATTTTACTTTTGTCCCAGAAAAGTATGGATCAAGCAGCAAGCCCGTCTTTTTGCGAAATAATGTATCATAGCCTTTTTCTTTTAATTCATCACAAATGCTACTTGTTTGTCTTGATTGCCATACAATAGCATTATAAATGGGCTTTCCTGTTATACGATCCCATACTACCGTTGTTTCACGTTGATTTGTTATTCCGATTCCGGCAATCTGCTCTGGTTTAACACCCGACTCGGTTAAACAACTGGCAATAACCGCTAGTATTGATCCCCATATTTCATTTGCATTATGTTCCACCCAACCGGGATATGGAAAATATTGCGTAAATTCCTTTTGCGCAATATGAACTATTTCGCCCTTTTTATTAAATAATATTGCCCGCGAACTCGTTGTCCCTTGATCTAACGATAAAATATACGTTTCCATCGCATTCACCCTCCATAAAAACGGCTTTATCCCTTTAGTTTATCACTCCTTATTCATTGAATATAGACTATAAGTCACAACGATACTCATAATAACGAAAAAGAATGATGCAAATCAGAAGCCAGGCACCTCCTGCTAAAAAGCCGCCCACAATATCACTTGGATCATACACACCTAAATAAATTCTCGACAAACCGATAAGCAGAATAATAAAGCTATTTATCATAACAGCCATCCATTGAAGGATTTTCTTATGAACCAGATGAATTATAACGTAAGCAAGAGAATCATAAAAAATAAATAATCCCATCGAATGATCGCTTGGAAAACTATATCCCGTTTCACTTAATTGTTGAGAGATTTTAATAAACCCAAAGATAAAAAGGAAAAGCACTAGAGCTGCTAATCCTACATCTGTACCTTTTTACCTGTTCGAAGATATGTTTCCATCTATTTACTCATTCCTTATATATGTATAAAATGACAAAGCTGATTATACCCATATCGCCAGGTAAAATCAGCTTTGTCGTACATTCCTTTAATACATGAGTGCATGAAACTATTACATATATTGTCGGATAAATTGTTGAGCTGCTTCACCTAATTTAGCATATTGTGCGATTTCTGCATCAAAATTATCCTTGGTTATCACTTTAAATTGATTATCGTTCATCTTATTCAGTTGAACAGTCGCTCGATATACATATGTAGCGTTACCAATTAGTTCAATCCAATATCCTGACTCTGTTTCATGAACAACACATCGTACTTTTCCACCATTATTATAGACTTCAATAAACTGATCTTTTTCATTTAAACCATTTAAACACGTAACAAGACTCGATGCTGACATCGCTGTTCCGCATGCATTAGTAAACCCAACTCCTCTTTCAAAAGTACGCACATAGATAGCCCCTTTGACAAGTGGTTTAACAAAACTCACATTCACACCGTCTGGAAACAAAGGGTTTGGACCGTTAACATATTCACTCACCTTCTTTTGAATTTCAGAATGAATATCTTGTGCTTCAACAATCGTCACGATATGTGGATTGGGTACCGCAAGAGCTGTAAATGAAAGATGTTCAGATAAATCTTCAATAGGCTCGTTTATTAATGTTTCCTTTTCTAATTGAAGAGGAAGATCCTTCAATTGAAATGAGACCGGTGAAATCTCTACCATATATGTTGGAATATCCTCAAAAAGGTCATCTTGCTTTTTCACCTGTAAATGAGCCTTCATCGTTTCAATAACGGCTTCTTCTTTATTCAATTTTTCACAAACATAGCGGGCAACGCACCGCAGGCCATTTCCACACATAGAAGCTTCTGATCCGTCTGCATTAAAAACACGCATTCTTGCATCAGACCTTTCACTGTCCAATACAAATAATATCCCATCAGCACCCAATTCAGTCTTTCGATTACACAATGTAATCGCTAACTTTCCACGTTCTTCATCTGTAAAAGTAATTCTCCCATCCATTTCATCAATTAATAAAAAGTCATTCCCTGACCCATGGCATTTAATTAATTCAATATTCACAAATACTACCTCCGCGTAAAATTCTAATTATCGTGGTTTTACTGTACCATATTTTCAAGATAAGGAGATAGCGGAATAGAAACAACCATAACAATTTTTTGCAATTAATAATGAATTAACGGATTCAAGCTACCCATAGCATTTTTTTCTTCACGAATCATTTCACTTGTCCAATTTAATGACTCAGCATAAATTCTAAATAGGTCTCTCTCTGTTATATTCAAACGTTTACAGATATGGTTAATTTCTTTCCATTTTGCTCGTTCTACTGCTTCAACTAAATCTAATACAAGCTTATATATATTTTCCTTTCCCATTAAAGCGTCATAAATATCATCTTTCAAGGGCAGATCTTCAAGAATTTCCTCCATTGAAACACCAACAACTTCCTTCATTGTTGAAATTAGCCCAGTCAAATAATAGCCAGATGGAAATTCCATACCAATTTGACGGGCAATGGCTTCACATAGCTTCGCCCTCGTTAACGTCAATTGCATACAACGATCTGATAATAATAATAGTTCTTTATCCTGTTCTCTTGTTGACAGTACATGTACCCAATTTTTAATTTGATCTACACCGAGTAAGGTAATTGCCGCACGGATAGAACAAATTTTCTGATTAGAAGATACTGATGATGTATTTATAAGTCTAAGGAGCTTAATGGAAAATGATAAATCTTTTTCAATCAATTGTGCTAATTCATCGACCCTTAACTCTTCTAATGGCATATTTTGAATCGTTTGATAATGCGATGAAAAGCAAGCCGGAATTTCGTAATTGGATATAATAATTGGTTTTGAAAGAAAGTATCCTTGAAAGTATATATAACCTCTTTCTTTTGCTTTAATAAAGGCTTCTTCAGTCTCTATTTTTTCAGCAATAAGCTTTATATTATATTTAGCAGCAGTTGCTTCAATCTGTTCATGCTGATGAGCGTACTCTTGGCGAAAATCTACTTTTATCATAGTGATATAGGGTAGAAGTTTATCTAAATCCGGATGTTCTTGAATAATGAAATGATCATCTAGAATAACTGAATAACCTTGTTCTTTAAGTCCCTGACATATTGTAATGAGTTTATTGCTAAATTCCACATCCTGTGATATTTTCACAATCAGGTCATCTGGATTAAAGTATGTTGGCAATTTTTGTTCTAGTAAATTTTCTGTAAAATGAATAGAAAACTTTTTCCCTTCTGTTAAGCGATCAAGCCCAATGTTGAGAAAGCTATTAATAATGACTTCTGCAGTGGCTCGGTCGCCATCTATAAAGGGGAAGGCATTTGTCAGATCTTTTCGATATAATAGCTCATATCCAACAATCTCTTCCTCAATATTGAAGACAGCTTGTCTAGCTACAAAAACCTCCATAAGTCTCCCTCCAACATTCTTATAAGTGTAAATTACATTTATGAACAGTTTACCCTAATAAATATAATAATAATGTCGAAAATTGTATTTTAATTAAGAAAAAATAAAAAAGAGATGTCACAATATTGCAACATCTCTCATCTTTACTTCAACACTTTTTCAAATAATATTCAATTGATCAATCATCATTATTTTGCAATTTGTCGGTATAAATTAGCTAGCTCAATAGCAGTCATCGCTGCATCATAACCTTTATTACCCGCTTTTGTACCAGCGCGTTCAATTGCCTGCTCTATTGAATCTGTAGTTAAAACACCAAAAATGACCGGTACCCCAGTTTGCATTCCTGCATGCGCAACTCCTTTTGCTACCTCATTCGAAACAAAATCAAAATGCGGTGTTGCCCCTCTTATAACAGACCCTAGCGTAATGACAGCATCATACTCGCTTTTTTCAGCTAATTTTTGTGCTGTTAACGGGATTTCAAATGCACCTGGAACCCAATAAATCGTGATATCCTCTTCCTGAACACCATGTCTCTTTAATGCATCCTCTGCTCCTGATAATAATTTGCTATTAATAAATTCATTAAACCTCGCCACAATAATAGCTACTTTTAATCCAGTTCCAATTAAATGTCCTTCAATCACTTTTTTCATTTTAATTCTCTCCTTTTCATTCCATATAAAATTTATGACATCATTTTTTATTCTTATATACTAGGTTATCCAATCTATTCATACAAACTAAATAGTAAATTCTATTGCTTTAATTTTTTCAATTCCTATAAAGATAATAGATGACCAAGCTTCTCTTTTTTCGTTTTTAAATACCGTTCATTTTCTTTATCAGTCGGTATTTGGAGCGGAACGCGTTCCACAACTTCAAGACCATAACCTTTTAAACCGGCAATTTTGCGCGGATTATTGGTCAATAATCGCATTTTCTTAACTCCTAAATCCCGTAGAATTTGGGCGCCAATTCCATAATCCCGTAAATCTGCATCAAAGCCAAGCTTATGATTGGCCTCAACCGTATCATAGCCCTCTTCTTGAAGTCTGTAAGCCTTTAATTTGTTTATCAGGCCAATACCTCTTCCTTCCTGTCTCATGTATAGCAGAATACCTCTGCCCTCTTGTTCAATTTGACTTAATGCAGCGGCCAACTGTGGTCCGCAATCACAGCGTTTTGAACCAAACACATCACCTGTTAGGCATTCTGAATGTACACGCATTAAAACGGGTTCATCACCATCAATTTCTCCTTTTACAAGTGCAACATGTTCCTTCCCATCCAATCTGCTCGTATAGCCATACGCTTTAAATTCACCAAATTCCGTTGGTAAGGTAATTTCCACTTCTTGTCTCACATTTGTATCATGATGTGCTAAACGGTATTCAATCAACTGCTCAATCGATACAAGCTTAAGATCGAATTTTTCGGCCACAAGTTTCAAACTCTCTAAACGAGCCATCGTGCCATCATCATTCATAATTTCACAAATAATTCCTACTGGTGCAGCCCCAGCCAATCTTGCAAAATCAACTGCTGCTTCAGTATGTCCTGCTCTCCGTAACACACCGCCATTTTTAGCTATAAGCGGAAATATATGTCCAGGTCGATTGAAATCCTCTGCTTTCGTATTTGGATCCAATAATTTTTCAATAGTAAAGGCCCGTTCGTAGGCACTAATCCCTGTGGTTGTATCCTTATGGTCAATGGTAACCGTGAAAGCCGTTTCTTTTGCATCAGTATTATTTTTCACCATTGGATGAAGGTTGAGACGGCTGGCCATTTCTTCGGTAACAGGTGTACAAATGAGCCCTCTTCCTTCCTTTGCCATAAAATTAATCGTTTCAGGTGAAGAAAATTCGGCAAGGGCTACGAAATCACCTTCATTTTCACGATCTTCATCGTCAACAACGATAATGACTTTACCAGCTTTTAAATCATCTAATGCTTCTTCTATTGTGTGAAACATATCAATTTCCTCCTTGTATGAAAACTACCCCTTACATCAACCCAAATCAAATTCGCCTGTCAAATTTGTGTCCGGATTTTTATCGAGCTTGCTCGATAAATTACCTTTTAAAAATCCGAGACATCCGCCGGAGGCTTAACTTCATTCAGCCAGAGTTTGAATCCCCACTGAATCGAAGGGCGTTGTGCATTCATCCCCCCATTGATAGAGATGGAGGACTTCTGCTGAATGAAGTTAAAAAAATTAATAAAACCCATTCTCTCTTAAGAAATCTGCTGTTAAGCCTTTAGGCTTTTCTTCGTTTTGCTGATAATTCATGAATGAATAAAAATATTTTGCCATAACATCAAACTCAAGATTCACAATCTCACCTTCTGATTTTAAACCAAGAATAGCCTCTTTTGCCGTATGCGGGATCAGAGAAACCGTTACCGAATGATTCCCTGTTTTAAAAATAGTGAGTGAGGTACCATCTATGGCTATAGAACCTTTTTCTAATACAAATTTAGCATAGTCTTCTGGTATCTCAATCTCAACCAGGATAGCGTTTTCGATATTCGTTCTTTTACGAATTCTTCCTATCCCATCGATATGACCTGTGACAAAATGCCCGCCAAATCGTCCGTTCGCAAGCATCGCCCGTTCCAAGTTTACCCTTGAACCTTCCTTTAATGAGGCAAGTGATGTATTTTTAAAGGTTTCCGGCATCACGTCTGCTTCAAACTGAATAGTAGAAAATTTAGTAACGGTCAAGCATACGCCGTTAACCGCAATACTGTCACCGAGATGAAGGTCTTGCATGATTTTTTTTGCTTCAATCACGAGAGTCAGAGTGTGCCCTTTGGCATTTATTCTCTTTATAATCCCTAACTCTTCGACGAGTCCAGTGAACAAGGCCGTATTCCTCCTTTTTACAATCGTTTAAATGGGATATTTAACGGGATCCGTTTGCCATGGGGGAGTGGCAGGAAAATGGATAGTGAAACACATATGAGGAAATCCTAAAATGTGGTCATACGTACGCACACGATTAAAGACGTCTTGAAAAGCATATACACTTAAAAAAGCCCCATACAATTAGTTTGTACAGGGCTTTATTAAGCAATACCAAATAAAAACGCAATACCAAATAAACGTTAGTATAGACTTATTTTTAACGTGTGCTATTCTTATCCTTCTCCCATCCAGACTTTCACTGTCGGCTTTGGAATTTCACCAAATCCACCGTTTTCATTAATGAAAACGGGTCACGGACTAAGAGGTCTACCCTCATCACCGCCGGTTGGGAATTTCACCCAGCCCCGAAGGATTCCTTATTAAATTAATATTATAGTATCATAGTTCGAATTATGAGACAATAAGTAACCATCATAAATAAATACTATTGTTAAACTTTTGTGTCTAAAGATGCATTTTCCCTATATATAATGACGAATATTCAGTGATTGCCATATTTATATAGGGTAATAAAAAGTGAAAACAACTGAATGCTTTCGCTTTCTGACAAATCCTCTTTCATCGATAGAATCGGAGTATTTGCATCAACAAATCGCTGTCCCCATTCTAATGGCATCCAGCCTGTTTGGACTTTCACCAATTGAGTACCATCTGAAGTAATAAAAGAATAATCTTGTAAGCTGTTATTATTAACAAGCACGCTCTTTGTTTCAAAGAAAAATTCTTTCTTTTTTCCATTTTTCGTTTTGTAAATGGCAGCCATTTCTTGATGATTTGGAGAAATAATGAGTATTCTGTCTTTTAAATCGTGATAAAAAGCAATGGGCCTATCTAGATCGTCATAAAGAACATATTTTTTCATTAATAATTTATCAATAAAATTAGGAAGAAACCAACGAATAAACAAAAATGATTCATCTCTGATTTCTCCTGCCTTCATTCCATTTGGTGTAAAAAAAATCATTCTTAACGAAGGTGCCGGCATAAACGTAATCAGTAACTTTTTTTCAAATATATTTGCTCTCGACGGTTCGTTGTTCAATGGAGAAAGTTTGACTTCCTTTGCGCGATTTTGATGTATTAAAAATTTTTGATAGCAAAAAAAACTATAAATAAGGAATGGAATGACTAAAATACTAAGCTGAAAGTTTTGTGCAATGAAATAGGCATAGATAAGTAATGCAATAGATGGGATGAATGCAGCGAGACTTGCATTTAATGAGGCTTGAGCTGATTGCTGATAAAATTGTTGGATATTCATTTTAGTACTCCTTGTCCAATTTAAACCTTGAATGGGAAACCCGCTATTAATAGTCTATTTTTCGTTCCCTCAAATTATGAAAACTAAATAAACATAAAAAAACTGCCTACAATCAGGCAGTTTTTTTATGTTTATTATCGAATGATCCTGAAAACTAGCGGAATGCTGTATGTTTCTCCCTCGTATGCCTTTACAGCTGCAATGATGGTAAATACAAATACATATGCACCAACAATCCAGATGGTTAACATTCCAATTAAGACAATCATGAGAATAATACTAACAACTGTATAAACGGAATATGAAATTAAAAAATTAAAATACTCCTTTCCATGATAATCAATAAAAGCTGAATCATCCTTTTTAATTAACCAAATAATGAGCGGCCCAATAAAAATGGTAAAAAAACTTACGACGTACAGCACTGCAGCTAGTACTCTTTCTTCCTGTGATGGCATATTCCATCTTCCCCTTTCACTGCTATATTATTTGCATTTGCATCAGTTAAGTCCATATGACAAGGTTTCAATTAGTTCCCAACTATATTACGTTTGCTAACTTGAAAGGATTCATATTTTTCCAATTCAATAGTCTTAATTGTTCTTGTTTTAATGAACATGAATATATTTGTGGTAGACAACCATATCTTTGCTTATTGGTAAAGAAAGAAATGAACTGAGGGTGATAAATGCATGATGTCTAAAATAGAGGCTTTTATTCTAGGAATTATTCAAGGGTTAACCGAGTTTTTACCTATTTCAAGTACAGGACATTTATACTTGGGGAGACATCTTTTTGGACTTGATGAAGCAGGACTTTTCCTCGACACGATGCTTCATGTCGGAACGTTTTTAGCCGTTCTTGTTGTTTATAAGAATGAGCTGATTCAAATCCTGAAAAAGCCGTTTGGCCGCCTTTCTATGCTGTTAGTAATAGGAACGATACCCGCAGTTATTGTCGGTCTCTTATTTAATGATTTATTTGACTCCATTTCAGAATCAGGTGTGACGATTGGCTGGGAATTTTTATTTACCGGCTTTATTCTTTGGATGGCTGATGGTGTAAAAAAAGGAAGCAAGAAGATGGAACAAATAAGCTATAAGGATGCTTTATTCATCGGGACTTTTCAAGCCGCTGCTATCTTTCCTGCCGTATCTAGATCAGGATTGACCATTGCAGCAGGATTATTCAGAAAACTCGACCGTGAAACAGCTGCCTGGTTTTCCTTTTTATTATCTATTCCGGCAATCGCAGGCGGCATCGTGTTTCAGTTTGGTGAACTGGCATCGGGACACGTTGAGGCCATTTCTTTCAGCTCATTATTAGTAGCGACACTGGCATCTGCATTATTCGGCTATGCTGCCATCGTTTGGATGATTCGTTATTTGCAAAAAAACTCATTAAAAGGATTTGCCATTTATGTATGGCTTTTAGGTTTTATTGTACTAGCTTTGCAACTCATTGGAATTTTTTGATTTCTTGCCTATTCACTCTATTGGATCATGCTGCATATCCTATTGATTGACAGTTATTTCGCTTTTTTAGTAAATGAATGAATTACTGTCAAAAATTGTCCATAAACTTTAAAAATTATTTACAAAAACATCATTTTCTTTTTTTATTTTTTTATGTAAAATACGAATAGATATGTTACTTATTCTATTTTGTTTTAGTCATTCTTTATTAAAAAGGAGACGATTTTAGCAAACATCTGTAACGATTTTGCTTATGCTTACTTTCAGTCATAAAACATTATATTGTGTTAAAGGTAATTGGGAAGGCAAATGGTGCGCCACCAGTCATACTGGTTCTAGTGGGTTCGATTCCCACCCCGAAATTTTTTAGTAAGATCATAAAAAATTTCGAGGGTGGGCTGTACTCTTTGTCATGGAGTAAATCTGCCCTCAATTTGGAGGGATTATCCATGTTGAAGAAACGCGAACTACACGAATGCCATGAACTATATGACTTGATGTCACACCCTGATGTCTTCCCTTTCGTGCGCCATAAAGCCACCTCATATGAAGAATTTTTATTTATTACAAAGCAAACCATTGAAGCTGAAGAGCGAGGCGAATTAATATCAAGAACCATTCTTGATGATTGGGGCTCTCCAATTGGAACAATCAGCTTATATGATATACAGGAAAATGCTGGATTCTTAGGGACATGGCTCGGCAAGCCTTATCACGGAAAAGGATATAACCAACGAGCAAAAGCTGCTTTCTTTGAAGAACTGTTTTATGAATTAAATATCGAAACAGTCTTTATGCGCATCCGCACTGAAAATATCCGCTCTCAAAAAGCCGCTGAAAAACTTCCCTACACTGTCAATGCCCAAGAATCCCGCAAATCCCTTTTCGAGCAATTAAACTCAAATGGAAATACGTTCAAATTATTTGAAATTCCAAAGGATTTATATACATTACACACAATGAGACATACTATCGAGGATACGCACAGATTGGAAGCATAAAACAAACCAATAGTTACGCTATTCATTCTTCTGGGACATTGACATAAAAAGCGGCTTGACCTATTTAAGGTCAGCTGCTTTTTCACGTATAAAGACTTTTTAACTGTCTGATAAATTCTGCATAGTATATCTTTAGTTAGATGTAATGTAAATGTTAACTTTTTTCAAGCTAATAAAAAAATTCAACACAAAAGAAAGAAGGAGGATTCCCATGTTTCCATGGAACTTTTTTCCTTTTGATAAAGAACTTCAGTCAAAAGTTAAAAATATGAACCCTGAAGAGGTTAATCACTTTGTACAAAATATGCTTGGAAAGGTATTTCAGACCCCTTTCCCAAATAATGGTAGTACACAAGATATAATGAAATATTTTGATGCATTTCCCCATACCCAAGATGAAGGATCGGCATCAAGAAATTCTGCCATTGAATATTCTTTATTTGAAACCCATGATTATATTTTTGTAAGAATTAAGCTTACTTCTGAAGACTGGTTGACAAAACTAAAACTTTCTCATACATCCCATTTGCTTCTACTTGAAAATATCCCAGAAACTGGAAATAAACACTCAATTCCGCTGCCCTCGCTAGTGAAGAAAAAGGGAACAACTGCCCACTTTAAAGATGAAACACTCGAAGTAAAAATCCCAAAAGACATTGATACACATTTCTCTGAAATAAACGTAACAGAAATTCTATAAAACTTTTACAGCAATGAAGAATTAATAGCTTGATTTAAAAAGGAGTGAACTTAATGAATCCAGATAACCTTAGACATTGGTTTGCTTTAACACAGCAATTTCAACAAGAGCAATTCTGGAAGCAAGCGCTTAATCCAGACGTGCTTGCAAAAGAAGGAAGAAAAAACTTTGAAAACAATTTACTAAAGACGAGGGATACGTTCCCATTATGCGACCTTTATCAAAAAGAACACCTTTTATTTCTTGAGATAGAACTTCCCGGCTTAACAACAGAAGATATCAAAGTTTCATTTGAGCAGGGGAAAGTTATTATCAAAGGGCACTATCACACACTGAAAACAGGCAGTAATTATTTTCTAAAAGAAAGAATGAGCAAAGCATTTATCAAAGAAATTGCCATGCCCTTCCCTATTATAGAATCATTGATTCGTCATACCTTTAGTAATGGTCTTTTCACATTAATTTTACCCATTCAAGAAGATGATGAAGAGGAAATCCAGATTGAAATTGAAAAAGAAATAAATAACTAAAAAGAACAGACTCCCTACAAGAGACTGTTCCTTTTTCTTTTCTTCCTATTTTTATTTATTCCATAATCGTTGAAGTGCTGCTTTCCTCTGGATTGCTTGGTGTTCCAATTATGAATTCTTTCTTAGGCATATTATGCATATTTTCAGCTGTAACATGAGAATATACATAATACGTTCCTTCAACTGCAAACTTTTTTTCTAGTCTAAATACACCATTTCCTACATGCTCTGGTATAATTCTTTCATGGTTTTCATCATTAGCAAGCCAAATCTCAAATTCAATTGAATCAGGATTGGTTACTTCTTTATCTCCATAGGTTACCTTTGCTTCAAACGTAATCGGCTCATTTACGTTCCCCTGCTCAGGGTTAACGGTAAGCTGAACATCAAGAAACTCTGGAACCACTTCCTTACTTTCCTTATTTCCTGAACAAGCTGTAAGAAAAACCAGCATCATAACGAATAAAGCAGGGTATTTCAATTTCATAGTCATCATTATTACTCCAATCGCAAATGATTACAAACTTTATTTATTCTTCTATATTTTCAAGAATAGGCAGGTAGATATCCACCTTTGTCCCTTTACCTTCCTCACTGCTGATTTCAACATGTCCTCCATGCAGAATAACCAGTTTATCAACGATGGCAAGTCCCAGTCCAGTTCCCCCATCAGAGCGGGTTCTTCCTTTATTTACACGATAAAACCGTTGCTTAATTTTACTAATATCTTCAGCTGGGATGCCCTTCCCCGTATCTTGAATACGAATGATACAATATTTTCCTAATAGTATTAATTCAATGCTTATACTGCCTTTTTCTGTATATCTTAGTGCATTGTCCATTACATTTAGTAATATTTGTTCAATCCGTCCTTCATCACCGTTAATAATGACGTCTGGATCTAAATGAAGCTGAAATTCTAGTCCTTTTTCTTTTATAGCATGAACATACTTTAATGTGGCTTCTTCAATAACCTGAGCCAATGGCAAAGGCATTTTCTCAAGCTGGTATTCATCCTTATCAAGCTTAGTCAAATCAAGCAGATCACCAACTAAGCGCTCCATTCTGCCTGCTTCCCTGTGTATGAGGTGCAAATAGTGCTTTTCGTCCTTTTTGTCCTGTACAAGACCTGAAAGTAGCGCATCACTATACCCTTTCACATAGCTGATTGGTGTTCGGAGTTCATGTGATACATTAGCAAGAAACTCCTTTTTTCGTTCATCTTCCTTCTGAATCGACTCTGCCATATAATTAAAGGCTTCAGCTAATTCACCTATTTCATCCTTTGACTGGACGGTAAGTCTCGTTGAGTAATTCCCTTTAGAAACCTGATTTGCTGCCTGTTTCATCTCCAAGAGTGGATTCGTTAATTTTTGAATGACTTTTATCCCGACGAATAGAGCAATGACGAAAAATAATAGAGCTGAAATGAACCAAAGATGAGCAAACTCTTTTGTCAGCTCAGAAATTTTTGCAAGTGGCATATACATATAAATAATGCCTTGCAGTCTTTCTCCGTCCAATAAGGGAATAATGACCGAAATAATCTTGCGGTCAAATCTTTCTTCATAGCCAATCTTTTCAATCGGTTTTCCAGCCAGTAATTGCGCTCTTTCCTCCCCTCCGATTAGCGCATCGGTATCCATTTCAAAAGGTAAACAAGCGCTTAATTCCTTGGGATTATTTACAACAAACACTTCAGCTTCAGATTTTGAATTATACCACTCTATTTTATTTTTCCATTCATCAGTTAAGCTTCCCCCGTTGTAATCACTTGCCAATCGCTTTCCTTCTTCAAATAGGAAGTCTTCAATATTTTCAACATATAATTTTTCATAAAAAAAGTAGGATAGGAAATAGGAATACATAATAGTGATTAGTATGGCGGCGGATATAGAAATCCATAATTTCTTCGCCAAACTGTGAGAAATCCTTTTCATGCTTCTCGAACCTCAAATTTGTACCCTATTCCCCATACCGTTTGAATATAATCAATCTGTCCAAGTTTCATACGAAGTGTTTTAATATGTGTGTCTACTGTACGCAAACTGCCGATGTAGTCAATCCCCCAGATTTTTTCTAATAGCTGTTCTCTGCTTAAAGCCTGATGCTGATGTTCGATTAAAAATAACAACAATTCATATTCTTTTAATGTTAAGGGAACAACCCTGTCATCTACCATTACAGTCCTAGCAAGCTGATTAATGATAATATTTCCTATTTTCTGCAAATATTCCTGATGACGGTGTTGATTATAGCGGCGTAATACAGCTTGAATTCTTGCTACCATTTCACCAGGGCTGAATGGTTTAACAATATAATCATCACCGCCTAATTGAAAAGCACGAACTTTATCCCATTCTTCACCCTTTGCAGAAAGAAAAATAATGGGAATATCATAGTTTTCACGAATTTTTTGACATACTTGAAAACCGTTTTCCTCAGACATCATAATATCAAGCAATATTAAATCAATTTTCTCTGCTTGAAGTATCTTGTATGCAGCCGCTCCCCCATCTGCCTGTATACATTCAAAACCTGAATTTTCAAGATACATTTGTGTTAAGTGACGCATGTCTTCTTCATCATCAACCATTAATATACGATATTTCATCATCTTGTTATCTCTCCCTTACAATCAGTTGAAAGGGGCCTTGTCCCACATTAACCTTTTGTTCAATTGCTAGGTTGATAGGATTAATAAAATAAATCGCATCACTATCATAGCCCGCAATAATTATATCATTATCGTATACAACTATTTCAAAAGGATTTGCACCAATTTGAATGGATTGTACCCGCTCACCGGTTTTAGTTAATTTATATAACATATTCGATCCGTGACTGAGAACAAATAAATGGTTCTCCCATTCTTCGAAGTTTATCGGCATCATCGGAGTATAATAGGTATTAGTTAAATTCCCGGTTGTTATATCATAAACATGTATATTCGACTCTACATTTGTTCCTTGCCCATGACCGCCTATCCATAGCTCATTTTTTTCCTCTATTAATACGGCTCCCGCAGCATTCGAATGAATTTGAAAACCCTCCTGTTTGACTTTTTCCTTTAAGTTAATAATCGTCAATACTTCATCACTTGTATTTAAGACAAAGAGCTTATTTTCACCTTCCAAAATCGTATAAGGCTTTGCTTTTGTCGAAATGGAGGTAAGTTCTTCTCCCTTTAGCGAAAAAAAACGAGCCAGATTCCGTTGCTGATCTGCAAAAACAATTTCTTTCCCACTCGTTACAAGTGCATTGACAATCCCTGTACCTGTCTCCCAACTAGTAAGGTAAGAACCGGAAGACAAGGAGTAAAGATCAACTGTTTCTAACTGATGACCATAAAGTAGCAAAGTGTCTCCGTCGGGAAACAATATCCCACCCGAATAAGCTTTTTCCATTTTCCATTGCAGAAATCTATCTCTCTCAGCTGCATCTATAAAGGAAATAGTTGAATCTTTAATATTAATCGTCATAATTAAATCTTTGTCAACCGGTATAGGTATATAATCTTCTTTTGAACAGGCTGCTAGAAGAAGTAACAGGATGATGAAGAGTTTAACTACCTTTTTCATGCATTGCTCCTGACTTTATTTTATCCTAGCATTATAACCCTGACTTGTGAGAAAACTGTGAAATTTCTCTTAATGATTATGACTGTTCATCTAATTCTTCGATAATATAACTTCCTACTCATATTTTTACATAAATAAAATACTATTGGCAAAAAATAATTCTAATCATATTTGGAAAGGGAGATTCCTATGACAACACCATATCGCTGTCCAAATTGTAAAACAAATAAAAGCCGTTTTAACTTAATTAGACAAGTACCGCAATCAGTAAAAATGGACCCTAATACAGGCAGTATAGTAGAGGAATATTCAAGTGAAAGTTTACAAGCCTTTCATATGCCTTATCGTGGACCTGAGTTAAGAGTACAGTGTGCTGCCTGTGGATTAATTGAAGATGAAAGAACCTTTGTAAAGTTCGGTGAAATGAAATAAGTCATTCCGTTCCCTGCCTTCATAATAAAACAGGTGAAAAAGCCTTAAACAGTTCGTTAAACACACTGTTCAGGCTTTCTCCCGTTATTACTTTCCATGATTAGACTGCCCTATTTTTGTTCCATTTCCAAAAGCTGTGCACTAAGAATGTTCCAGTTCACTTTCTCACCGATAAACACGAGATTTAATGTCATATTCATATATTCTTTCATATACAAAGGCGTGCCGTATGAATACTGAAAAAGATATGGATAATTGTTTTCAGAAAACTTTACATAGCCCTTTATTCGATAAATGGTGTCTGGCATTGCCTTTAAAAAGCTTTCAAAGTCTTTCTGACTAATATGCCGTTTAAAATGGTACACAAACGTTCGTAAATGTAAATCAACCTGGACATGATGCTGGGGCTCTTTTGGATAACCCATCTTTCGCACTTCTCCCATTGGGACCTTTGAAAAAGTTGTTAATACACAAAAAGCATGCTGATTAAACATAGTCATTTCCATACTAATCGTAGCTTGTTCTTCTTCACTCAACGTATCTGTTTTATTCACTAGCAATAGATTCGCATGCTTGACTTGCTCTATTAGCAACTGCTGGATTTGCGGGCTCAATTTTTTTCGGTCAAGCCAGCGTTTACTATCCACGGTGGTAATAATTCCTTTAAAATCAATTTTTTCCCCGAATAAAGGTGACACAACCGCATCAATCACTTCAACGGGGTGAGCTGCACCAGTAGCTTCTATATAAATGACCTCGGGACTATACTCCATTAATAACCCTTGAAGCTGAGCCTCAAGCTTGTCAGAAATGGTACAGCAAATGCATCCGTCTAACAATTCTTTTAATGGCACATCTTCGTTTACCGCATCAGAATCAATTGAAACACTGCCGAGCTCATTCATTAATACTGCTATTTTACGTCCTTCATTTTTTTCCTGCTGTAACAGATATTTTAATAAGGTGGTCTTTCCGCTCCCAAGAAAACCAGATAAAAGGTAGACCTCTGTTTTATTCATATTGAACCTCCATTTTTTTCGAAAAATAACGATCTCCAAAACCCGCAAAAAACTCTCCGTTTGGAGAGTTTTTTTGGTTATTCTGCTATTTTCCCTTTTAATACTTCAATCGCTTTTAATATCTGTGTATCATTTGCTTTAATTTGTTCGCGAAGACCTTCCATTAGTGCGGTTGTTGAACTTCCCGATAAAATACCGGTTGCTTCAATGCTTTTTGCTGCTTGGAAATTCTTCACGGCTTCCTCTGTTTTTTCATCAAAGAAACCATCTTCTCTGCCTGGATCAAAACCAAGAGCCTTAAGCATTTGCTGGGCTGTTTTTACCTCAGAAGAAGAAGAGGAAAGTTTAAGCTCTGATTCTGGATTCAGCAAGGTTAACGATGCATAATCAGGTAATGCCACTTCCTCATCAGGTTTAATTCCTTTCTTGTGAATCCAATTGCCTTTCGGCGTTAACCATTTTTCAGTAGTAAATTTCAAATTAGATCCATCTGTGAAATCCTGTGCCTTTTGAACAGTTCCTTTTCCAAAGCTCTTTTCACCAACAAGTGTTGCGTTGCCTGATTCTTTAACAGCAGCAGCCAGTATTTCAGATGCACTTGCACTTCCTTTATCAATGACTACCACTAAAGGAACTTCTGGGCTATCCTTGACTTTTGATGATTTCATTTCCTGTCTATTGCCATTGCGATCCTCTACCTGCACAACAACCTCATTATCAGGCAAAAATAAACTCGAAATCGCAATAGCTTGGTCTAATAACCCGCCCGGATTTTGTCTTAAATCAAGGATTAATCCTTTCATCCCTTGATTTTTCATATCATTTAAGGTGTTAACCAGTTCTTTAGCTGTATTTTTTGAAAAGGTTGTAATCTGAACTTTTGCAATCCCATCTTCAAGCATTTCTCCGTAAACCGTTTCAATTGGTATCGTATCTCTTACAATCGGCACTTCTATTCGCTCTTCCACACCAGGACGTTGAATCGATAATTTAACCGTTGTTCCCTTTTCTCCGCGAATCAAAAGAACAGCTTCTGTCGCACTCATGCCTTGAATGCTTTTTCCGTCAACACTAAGCACTTTATCATTTGGTTTTAATCCAGCTTTTTCCGCTGGAGAGTCTTTTATCGGGGAAACAATCGTAATGTAACCATCCTGTTCTTGAATTTCTGCACCTATGCCTTCAAAAGATGACGAGATACTATCGTGAAATCCTTTGGCTTCTTCTGAATCCATATAATCTGAATAGGGGTCATCTAGCGATTCTACCATCCCATCAATAGCACCATTAATCATTTTTTCCTGATCTACTTCTTCATAATAATTATTCTTTAACGTATCAAATGCTGCAAACAGTTTATCAAACTCACCCCGATCAGCAGCAACGGTTACAGCCTTTTCATCTCCAAAAGCTAATGCAACCGTTGTAATACCTGCTGAGAGAAAGACAACAAAAAACAGCAGCATGATAAAATGAAATCTCTTCATGCGAATAAACCCCGGTTTATGTTCCTGAGTTTCTTTGTTTACATTTTTATTTTCCAACCAAGCTCACCACTTTCATGATTCAAACTAACAAAAAATAGGGATAATTCATTCCTTCCTTTTTAGAATAACATTTTTATGATGATTTTAACAAAAAAAATGAACAATCTTAAAAAGCGACGGCGTCTACCATACTGTATCATTATTTCTCATGACAGCATTCCTTATATTTTCTTCACTTTATTAAAATATTCTTCTAATGTTAAATCATTTTCATATATTTCTGTTGCGGCTTTTACACCTACATATCGGTAATGCCATGACTCATATTTATATCCTGTAATATTCTCTTTTCCTTTTGGATAACGAAGAATAAAACCAAATCGATGAGCATTTTTCTGCAGCCATTTCCCTTCTAGAGTTCTACCAAATTGTTCTGACAAAGCAAATTGTGCACTTTCACTAGAGATATCCATTGAAAGACCTGTTTGATGTTCACTAAATCCCGGTACTGCGACAGCCTGAACGGCAAGTTCTTCGCCTACTCTGCTCACTTCTGCATTATATACTTGCTGCTGCCTGTCATACGAACGATAGCCGGATACAGCAAAAAGTTGGATACCATTGTTCATCGCATCACTAAACATCTTTTCTAACGCGTCTGCTGCTTCTTTTCTCATATAACTCTTCTCAATATCTTGATCACCAAATGAAAAAGCTACGTTTGGCCGGACCAAATCATCTGGTGCATAAAAATCCGGCAGGGCAAATTCCTTATTAACAAGAACCATAGTATTAGTCGGGTTCTGAATCATATTTTTTCCATTTACTACCGCTATTTCATTAAAATAGACAGACTCTAGAACAAAGTCATTTTCAGATGCACCGGATTCTGTCAGTGTGATGTCTTTTTCACCTTTGCTAGGATTATGTTCTTCCTGCTGAACTGATTCCTTTTCGAAAAACGAAACTCCATTACAGCCCGCAAGAAGAACAAGACTTCCTATCGCTACTGCTAATTTCCTCATGATAACCACCTATCTCTAAAAAAACTTCAACACCTATTCTAACATTTTTCGACATAAATACGAGATTTAATTCATGAACCTGCAAAAGAATGGTAACGAATACCTACAACAATCAAAAAAAGAGCCCTAGTTAGGACTCTTTTTCTTGTTTTTTATATTCTAAATATCAATTAAATTCGCCATCCTGATATTTATTTAACAAATAACTTCGAACTTTATGCCTGCATGTAGGAGATAATGATGATCTTTGAGGATGTATTAAATCCCCAAATGGCATACCATCCAAAAATTTTACTTCCCCTTCAAATTTTTGCCCTGACTCTGCGTCGTAACCATTCACTTTCACGAAAACGGTGTTAAAACCAGTGCTTTTAAAATCAATTATACTCACAATGTGATGATATTTTTCGTGCATTTTTTCCTCCTTATGTTGTGATAAATACATCAAAAGCTGTTAAGAAAAAAATGTCAAGCCACTTAAACATAAAAAGAGCCCTGAAAAAGACTCTTTTTTAGCTATATTTTTTATTTATCGCAGTTTCTAAGGAAGCCATTGTCTTAACTAAAGAAGGATATTCTTTAAATTCATCGGCTGTATTTTTAAAACCCATTCAACTAATTTATAAGCATATTTCAAAAACAACCAATCATTTTGATTAATTATTTGACAACTGCATCAAGAGCTACCTCAATCATATCATTGAAGGTTGTCTGTCTTTCTTCTGCGGTCGTCACTTCTCCTGTAATAATATGATCACTAACAGTTAATATAGAAAGTGCTTTACGATTGAATTTAGCCGCTAACGTGTATAGAGCAGCCGTTTCCATTTCAAGAGCAAGAATTTGGTATGCAGCCCATTTTTCAAAGTCTGAATTATCATTATAAAATAAATCTTCCGTTAAAACATTTCCCACTCTCAAATGTAAACCTTTCTCTACGCCAGTATCATAGGCTTTTTTCAATAGTTCAAAATTGGCTGTCGCGGCATAATCAACTCCGCCAAAGGTAATTCGGTTCATTTGAGAATCCGTTGAAGCACTCATTGCAATGATAACATCGCGAACTTTTACATCCTTTTGAATTGCACCGCACGTTCCGACTCGAATTAAGTTTTGAACATGATAATCCTTCATCAGTTCTGTAATATAAATGGAAATAGATGGTACTCCCATCCCCGTTCCCTGAACAGATATCCGTTTTCCTTTATAAGTTCCTGTGTAGCCAAACATGTTACGCACGTCATTGTACTTTTCAGCTCCCTCTAAAAAGGTTTCAGCAATGTATTTCGCCCTTAACGGATCACCAGGTAAAAGGACCGTCTCAGCAATTTGATTTTCTTTTGCTCCAATATGTATACTCACAAAAATAACCTCCAAATTCTATTTCTTCCATACTATACCATATTTAACCAAATACTTTCATCTGCATGAAGAGGAAGGGTACAGTCAATACTATTATTTGTAACAACTTCTTAACCATACATTCAAATAGTCATTCAGGAGGATATTATGGGTAAAAAACATCGTAATCGAATTAATTCACCGAAGAAAAATAACCATATCCCGCCAGAAGCTATAATCGCTGAGCAAGAAGCACACGGCAAAGAAAATACAGCAACAGGCGGTAGAAAAAATAATCAATAATAAGTAAGATAGAGCAATCTATACAAAAAAGTGAGGGGAATATCAAATCCCCCTCACTGATAATTATTAACAAACATGAATTCGGTTAACCTCTACCCATCCACCCGGCTTTAATTGATAATAAAATTGACCTTTTCTCCCTTCATCAATAAAGCAAATATCACCAGTACCAATAAAACGACCTTCGAAGTCATTAGGAATTCTGTCGGTTATATTAAAGCGAGAAAACACTTCATTTAAACAATCATCATGTGATGTTCCTTCTATTTGCAGTCTGTATACCTGCTGATAGCCTTTTTTCTGTCTAAATATGGGTGTTTGAAAAATTGTTACATCGTATTCTTTTTTTCTGGTTCGTAATAGTTCCAGCAACATTCGTATCCCCCCCACATACTTTTCTATATACTTATAATAGTTTTTTATTATAAGTATTAGAGAAAAGACCCGTCAATTCCTTCAAAGAATTTCTTCTATTTTTGTCGATTGCTGTTTTTTTATTAACAAAACAAAAAGATGGCATCTTACGCACCATCTTTTGTACGAATTAAGAATATTTTTGCAAGAGAGAACGTAAACTTTGCGGCAATGTTGCTAAATCACCTGTCGAAACAGATAAGCGGACATTTGTTTCATCCATTTCTAACGCTTCAGCAAGAAAGCCGCCTAATCCTCGTGCTTTACGATCAACTTGGAAATACAAATCGGCTGTATTATTCGATGTAGGAAGAAAGACTAGCTCAAGCTCATCTAAACGGCCTCGAAAGACCCCAGACGTTGGAACAAACTCAAACTCCTGTACAAATGGAGCTTTTCCGCGCAAGTGATAAGGCGCCTGCTCGCATTCTACTTCGCGTAATCGAAAACCTAATGATGTAATACTATTTAACACACCGTCCAATAATGCACTGGGCTTAACATTTAGATAATCTTTATCAGACGGGTCTACCGCATTCTTTATATCAAGTCCGGTTGCTACCCACACCTTCGCTTTTCCCATGGACACCGGAGTTTCTAACGGCAAACGGAATGAGAATGGAATTTCACGCGTTTCCTTAGCAGTAACTGTAAAACCCGAGGCTAAACGAATACGTTCAATAGCTGCTGTTACATAGTATTTTTTATCATCTGATTCTTTACTATATTGCGTATTAACAGAAAGATAAATGTCATCAATTTGCTGCTCGACATTACCCCCGCGAATCTCCACTACCCCTTTGATTTCTTCACCAGGAAATACACGATCTTTTTCAAGCTTTGTATCAACAGTTGCCGCACCAATTCCAACGCTTGCTAACACTTTATTAAAAAATGACATCTTATTTCCCCACTTTCTAAAACTCATATTATTGAAATCTTTATCCCTAAGCTTTCATAATTTGTAAAAAATCCTTTGCAATTTCACCGCATGATTGATAGGAATCATCAATGGCCAATAATTTTCGAATAACTCCTTTTGCTTGGAAAGATAAACTTAGTTCCTCTTCCCAGCTTTTTTCACGTTGTTTCTCCTTTACTTCATATGTTGAATATAGAAGAAACAATAGAAAATGACCGAGAGCATAAAAATCACTAACAGGAGAAATCGCTCTTTTTATATAATCAAGATGAACTTGCGGCAGTTGTTTCCTGTCAAATCTCCGAGCAAGTCCAAAATCAATTAACCTCAAGCAATTTTGATCAAGCATAACATTTGGAATCCGAATATCTCGGTGAACAATCCCCTGATGATGCAGCCATTCAATCATCTGTAACAGTTCATAGCCAATTTGAAAAGCTTCTATTTCAGAATAAGTCATTCCTTCTTCAAAAATCAATTGCTCAAATGTCTTGCCGTTGACATATTCCATTGTAAAAAAAGGTTTACCGTTATATTCTCCTTTTTCAAAGAACTGTGGAAAATACGGCTGGTTGATTTCCTTAAGCAGCTTCTGTTCATACTCGAAGGCTGTTCTACCTGATTTATTTAATCGTCTGTGCAGTCGTAAAAATTTCAATACTGCCTCTTTCTGTTTGATTGAATCATAGACCAGATAGCTGGTCCCATAGCTCCCTCTTCCCAAAAATCGAACGATTTCATAACGAGAATCAATGACCAAGCCGTTTGGTAAATTTTTTTCGATAATATTTGCCGTAAATAGTAAAGCAGCTTTTAACATGGAATACTCTTCCTTTTAGCTTGCCCTGCTTGACTGACCATTAACTGCTGAAAAAACCGCTCATACTAGAGAAAAAGCTGCTTTTACGACTTTTTTTATAATACCCATGTCCCATATGTGAGTGACGGCGATGACTATGCCGTCTATTGGCACCACTTGAACTTGAGTATTTTCGGTGTGATGATTGATTCAAAATCGATTTTAGTATCTTTTTTAACATAATATTTCCTCCTTCAAAATCATCTGTCTATTATACGATAAAACGAAGCATTAAGTTTCAACTATTCATGAAAAAGGACAAAAATGACGAAATACATGCTCGTCATTTTTGTCCTTTATCTATTCTCATGTTATTCAAAAAACCTGTTAAAAGTACCGTTAATCAGATGAATCGGTTCTTTTTATGGTTTCATTCATTATTCAGGTTTTTAATCCTCATTTATTTCTTCATCTATAATACATTTTTCTAAAAGATAATCAAAAGTGATATCAGCGAGGTCATCTAATTCTTCATCTGAAGGAACATAGCCTCTTTTCAATAATTCCTGATAGAAAAACTCAGCAATTTCATCCGTATCAATTATGACCTCAATTTCTTTCACAGCGTCGCCCCCTTTATAAAAAATATATGAACCTATGAATATGGATATACCGAAAACGAAATATATTTCACCAAAGATGATCAGTTATTTTTCACGAGGACAAGCATATATTTAAATTACAGGAAAACAATTTTGGAGGGGGAATGATGGTGAAGATTACCCAAATGATTGAGTTCATAAAGGAAGATGTGAATAATGAAGAAAGTATAACGCTTACATTTTTTAACAAAGCACTTCAAACAGGTTTTCGGATAATTATGCTGCTAGGTATCCCATTCCTCTTTTATGTGCTGACATCATTTGGTAAGCTTCCATAATAAAATAGTTTAAGAAGTTTTTTTATCATCCATTGTTAACTTTTTTAATTCTTGAATAGCAGCACGCATAATTTGGAGATATTCTTCATCTTTAAACCATTCATATAGAAAGTGGTAATCATTATATATATCAAGTAAACGGTTAATTTGATCTGTTCGTTTATCTTCAACAGAAGAGGTATCCTTATTATCCAATGATAAAGTTGTCTCTTTCACATGCTGCCCATTTTGATTTTTTATAAAATATAAGAGTCCAAGCTTCTGAAGAAATTCCTCGGCATTTTCTTCATCAGCGAGGAGAATTAAGTCGGCCTCACCTGCTTCCAGCCATTCACCATCACTAATACGTGATAATTCATAGATAATATCTTCCCAAGAGCTATCCTTATAACGCCAAATTTCCGTACGGAAACCAACCACTTTATATAGGTCATATCCTTGTTCCTTTACTTGAACGATATCACCGATAAAAAATTTATATTCAATGTCAATATGTTCTTTTTCATATATCTCTCCATCGTATTCCGATAACAATTGCAGGCTTATTTCTTTATACAATTCTTCACTTTTATTTACTTCATATACATAAGTATCATCCAGCCATTGAACCTTTGTCACTTTACCGACTGTTCCATATATTGTTATCACGACTGTATCGCCGATTTGAAACTTAGATTTTCTTCTTCTTCCCATATCATCCCTCTCCTCATGGTCAAGCCGTTTAAGGTAGTTAACATAGTATATGCATGAGCAGTCGATATGGAAATAATCAGAATCACTTAATTTCCTTTCATTTTAAAAGAGGCTTAAAAATTAACCTTCATGAATCAAGTATAACTCCCAGGCTTCGTCAAACACTCTCATACTTGTTAAATAGGTCCCATTTAATTCAAGATAAGAACTTAGCTGATGATAGTTCGTATTGGTCTTTGGAAAACTGTGATCTTGATAAGCATGGTTGGCAAATAAACTAATCTCGTCTTTCGGTTCAGGATGGCGGTATTTCATTAAAAAATGATAAAAGGATTTGGCCATTCAATAAAAACCTCCCTTACGTATATCCTAATTGGTTCTTACTATAAAGGAAAAAGAACCGATTCGTCTACTCCTTTATAATAATTCTTTATAAAAAGCTTTGTTTATTAACAAGGTTGATTTATAGCTCATTTAAAGCTGTATGATTAGGAAGTGACAGCTTGTTGAAACAAAAAAGAGGGTTGAATTTTTTCAACCCCTTCCAGCTCTTCAAAAATCAAAATAATTCCGCTTCAAAAGCCTTTTCATTTTCATTAATTCATCAAATGTGGTTTGCCTCCCCAGCTGCTTCGTATCAATTAAAAACAACTGATCTTCTATATCCTTTACAATCTCATCACTTTGGAATAAAGCACGGCAATTATCGCAATAGAAGGATGGGGTTTCATTAATTTCAACCGCTCTTGTTCCATCAGGCAGTTCCCAATATACAGTATCCGTTACCTTTGAAAGCTTACCCACCTCGCACCATGGACAAATTTCCATGCTACTCATCTCCCTTTACCTCCGGTGTATTCTTTTTTTGCTGGGCTTGAAATTTCTTTTCTTTCAATTGATCTCTTTTTTCCCGCTTATCCTTTAAGGTTTGATGATTCGGGTTTTGTTGGTACTCTTTGCGGCGATTGAGACGTGAAAGACCTTCCGGGACAAGATTAAATTGACTTTCGTTCATTAAAGAAGCAATACCGGTGTTAGAGCGTTTTTCCTCCATATCAGGATAAATCTGTTTAAAATAATCCTCTGCTCTCCCTGGTACATAATTTTCCGGCTCTGGATAGGTCGTAATGACTCCTTCAAAGTTCCGAAGCACCACTTTATCAGCGCTCTGGGAAATTAAATAGTTTGGCTGTAAAGCAATCTTTCCTCCTCCTCCGGGAGCATCCACAACAAAAGTAGGGACTGCATAACCGCTTGTATGCCCCCGCAAACCTTCAATAATTTCCAGTCCTTTTGACACTGGGGCACGGAAATGACTGATTCCTTCTGATAAATCACATTGATAAATATAATAAGGTCTGACACGGATTTTGACGAGGTCATGCATTAATTTTTTCATAATCGGAACACTGTCATTTATTCCTGCAAGAATAACAGACTGATTTCCGACCGGAACTCCGGCATTTGCCAGCATTTCACATGCTCTTTTCGAGTCTTCCGTAATCTCTATTGAGGTATTAAAATGAGTATTTAACCAAACCGGGTGATATTTTTTTAATATTTGACATAAATTTTCTGTAATGCGCTGCGGAAAAACGACCGGTGCTCTTGTGCCAATTCGGATGATTTCAACATGGTCAATCGCACGGAGATTTTTTAATATATACTCTAAAATTTGGTCATTAATTAAAAGTCCGTCCCCGCCTGAAATCAAGACATCACGAACAGCCGGTGTGGAACGAATGTACTCAATAGCGGCATCCAACTGTTTTTTTGGAACCCCCATGCCGATTTGTCCTGAAAAGCGGCGGCGTGTACAGTAACGGCAGTACATGGAGCATTGATTGGTAACTAAAAACAGGACACGGTCCGGATACCTGTGTGTTAATCCAGGTACTGGTGAATCCTCATCTTCATAAAGCGGATCCTCCAAGTCATATTTTGTTTTATAGATTTCCTTTCCAACTGGTACAGATTGCATACGCACGGGACATCTAGGATCATCCGGATTCATTAGTGAAGCATAATATGGGGTGATATTTAATGGAATGGTTTTCGTGGAAATACGGACTCCTTCTTCTTCATCGGGTGTTAGATTGATGACCTTTTTTAAGTCTGCAAGAGTACGAATGGTGTTTGTTAACTGCCAAAGCCAATCATTCCATTGATCATCAGTCACATCCTTCCATAGCTCGATATTCTTCCAGTGTCGGTCTGGTTTATATAAAAACGGTTTCAAGTCAATTCCTCCTCATCACTTTTGCACATAAACGTAACCTACTCTATTTATATGCAATTTTCATGCCAATGCTCAAATGAGGAGAATTTCTTGTTTTCTCGTTCTTCGGAAGATTTACTTATCAAACATATGCCGAATCTTCGGCAGCTTAATCCTTTTGAAAAATATTCACTATCCAACTACCCCTTCTTTTTTAATTTATACTGAAGGGTCTGCCGCGGAATACAAAGCAGCTTTGCCGCTTTTTGAATATTCCCTTCACTACGTAACATGGCCTTTTCAATTAGATTTCGTTCATACCGCTCAAGATTTTCCCTTAATGACAGCTCGTTGATATCTGCCCCTAATAGCGAATCCTTATTTTTCTGTTTTAACATCATGGGCAGCTCTGTCTCAGTCAGGACTTTACCTTCACAAACATTCATCATATACTCGACAGCATTTTTTAACTCGCGTACATTTCCAGGCCAGGAATAGGACATAAATAAATTCCGTACTTTTTGATCAACCTCTGTTACATTTTTTTGCAATTCATCATTTTGAATAGTGATAAAATAATCCGTTAAAAAGGGAATATCCTCCTTACGTTCTCGGAGCGAAGGCAGCCTAACCATCAAAACATTCAAGCGATAAAAGAGATCCGGCCTAAGCATTCTCGATTCTAGCGCTTCGTTTGGCGAAATATTCATCGCTGCGACTACCCTGACATTCACCTGGTGGAGCTTTGTACTTCCAACCCTTCGAATGATTCCATCCTCAAGAACTCGTAATAGCTTTGCCTGCAGTTCAATTGGCATCGCATGAATTTCGTCAAGAAACAAGGTGCCCCCGTCTGCTAATTCAAATAACCCTGGCCTTTCAATTGCTCCCGTATAACTGCCTTTTGAGGTCCCAAACAACAAACCCTCGAGCAAGGCTTCTGGAATGGCAGCACAGTTCTGGACAATAAATGGACCGCGGTATCTGAATGAAGCCTGATGTACCCCATGAACAAAAAGTTCTTTTCCCGTTCCGCTTTCACCATAAACGAGAATAGGAGAATTCGACTTTGCTAATTTTTCTCCTTCATCTATGATACGAATAAACTCCGGGTTATTGCTTTTTAAGCTCGTAAACCGATAGGAAGCGCCACTCTTTGAAACTATTTTTCTCCCATCTTTTTGTTGAATTTTCTGGTGCAGATCAAGAAGCTTTTCCGACAGCCTTTTCAAACGAGAATAATCCTTGGCAATCTCAACCGCACCTACAAGCTCATCGTCGATAAATATGGGCAGAGTAGTATTAATCGTTTCAATTTTTTTACCATGAAGATTTACATAGCTTTGCTGCTGATTATAAATAGGTTCTTTTGTTAGGATGACCTTTAAGAGTGTACTTGAATGTCTCGAAAGCGACGGAAAAACCTCTAAAATAGATTTCCCAATCACCTCATCGACGCTCAACCCATCATGCGCTGCGGCAATCTCATTATAAAAGATGGTTTCACCTGATAAATTAACGGCATGAATCCCTTCATCGATTCCTTGTAAAATAGCTGACAGAATTTCCTTAGAGATTATATTTTCCTTTTTCAAATATTCTCACCGCCCCTTGATACTTATCCTATGAGCCTATGCCGAATACTTGTCAAAAGGGTGCCTAAATTTTAGCAGCTAGTATTCACCTAGAAAGATCCTTAACCCACATATTCATATTTTCTAGATTATCAAAAATAAAACAGTTATTGATTAATCTTCCCCTATACGAATAGCCAAGCTGATACAAAACCGCATTCATTCCGAACGATTGTGCCCGGGCAATAGAATAAGCACAGAAAACGCCTTGGTTCCTTAATTCCGCTTCTAATTTCTCTAATAAAAATTTCATGAGACCGAATTTGCGGTGAGTCGATAATGTCGCACAATCCGTAAGCTCCGCATTATCGTATTGAGTATTTATTTCTGCAGATGCAGCGCTTACTATTTGTCCTTCAAAGAAGAAGCCGAAATAAATGGTTCCTTGTTCGATTGTTTTCTTAATATATTCCGGATCATGAAGTGGAGTCGGATATATCCTAAATACCTCTTTATATAGTTTTGCCAGCTGCTCTGCATCACTTTCCACTATTTTACTCAATACATAGCCAGATGGGATAGGCTGTATCATTTTACTCCGTTCGAGTTTACTGACATTGGTAATAATGCCATCCTCCATCAGCCAATGGTCGCTTTTTTTACGATTAATTGTGAAGTATTTTGTAAAATAGTAGGCGTCTGAGCCACGGTAAAAGTGGTCAACCATCGCCTCACATTGAAAAGCATGTTCAATCAATAAGGAGAAATGTTCTTTTCTGCCAATAAATATTAGTTTTTCTGCCTTATGTTGATTAGACATCTCGATCGCTTTATCTATAATCTTATATACATCGCCGTGATAGTCTTCAATTCTCAATCGTTTATTATACAGATCAATGAATACATCCATATAATAATGTTCATTTGTTATCCTCTGCACATATGCTTCTTCCATTCTTATTCTTCCTTTCTAGTAGAGAAAGAAGACCGACTCCTCTATTCTGAAGTCAGCCGCATCCATTTTTCTAAATCCCTTTCAGTTTATTACAGTTGCTGTTTTTTGTCGAATGACCTAAAAACGAACACCTAATTCCGGCAGCATTCAAGAATCGTCTCTTCTAGAACATCAAATCCTTCCTGGAGCTGTTCGTCTGATATAACAAGCGGCATGAGAAGACGAATGATATTCCCGTAGAGCCCTGCACTCATGATAATAAGGCCTTTTTGATGAGCTTTTGTCAAAATTTCAGTCACCAATTGTTTATTTGGTTCTTTCGATAATCTGTCTTTAATAAATTCAATGGCACACATCGCTCCAAGCTGCCTGACTTCACCTATTTTTTCACAACGTGCCTGCAATAGGTCAAAATGCCGTTTGAAAGCGTTTCCGATTTCACGCGACCTTAATAGCAAATCATTGTCTTGGATCATGTCAATTACCTTTACAGCAGCCACACAGCCTAACGGGCTTCCCCCATAGGTCCCCCCGATTTCTCCTGGATTTGGAGCATCAATGATTTCTGCCTTCGCTGTAACCGCGCTTATTGGAAGGCCGGCCCCAAGCGATTTAGACATGGTGATAATGTCCGGTATAACCCCAAAATGCTCAATAGCAAACATCTTCCCTGTTCTCCCAAAACCAGTTTGAATTTCATCTGCAATAAACAATATATTATATTTTTCACAAATAGCTTTCACCTGCTGAACAAAATAAGCAGAGGGAATAACAAATCCACCTTCCCCTTGAACAGGCTCCATAATAATGGCTGCTATTTCCTCTGGAGGCACCTCACTAAGGAAAAAGGTCTGAAACTGCTTAATTAGACTATCATCTAATTCCCGTGGCGTTAGCGAAGAATGAAAATAATAAGGATAGGGCCATTTGTATGTCTCTGGAGCAAAGGGTCCAAACTCAAATTTGTACGGCTTTACCTTACTAGTTAAAGACATGGACATAAAGGTCCTGCCATGGAATCCCCGTTCAAATGAAATAATTCCTTTTCTTCCCGTATATTTTCTTGCAATCTTCACTGCATTTTCTACTGCTTCTGCACCGCTTGATAGAAAAAAGGTTTTCTTTTTATGATCGCCCGGTGTTATCTCATTTAATTTCTCAGCTAATTGAATGTAGGGTTCATACATCATGACATGGAAACAGGTATGAAGATACTGATCAATTTGATGATGTAATGCATCTACAACCCCGATTGGCCTATGACCGACATTTAAGGTTCCTATTGCACCTGCAAAATCGATAAATGTATTTCCATCTACGTCTGTGACTAATGCACCTTCCGCTTTTGCTACAAAGGTTGGCACTACATTAAAGGGGCCCCTTGGCACATGTTCGAGCTTTTTTTCTAACAACTCTCTAGCTTTAGGTCCTGGAACAGGCGTGACCATTTTAATTGCGCCGATGATTCTCCCCTCCTTTATTTTCAACACCACACCAATCTAAAAGTGTTAAAGCAATGACTTCCGCTGCTTCAAACACATCATCTAACACAATATATTCATTAATGTCATGAGCAGCCTCTGTTACACCCGGTCCAAACACAACAACCGGCGTCTGTCCAGTACTTGACAAAATTCCTCCATCTGTCCCCCAAGGTGATGCCTCGATAACTGGTTCTGTGCCTTTTATTTTTTGAAAAGAACGAGAAACGGATTGGATTAATGTATGACTCGTATCAAGGCTGCCTGGCTGCCATCTTCCGCCAAACCACTCAATTACAGGAGGATTTTCAGCAAACCACAAATCCTTCTTAGCCAATTTAGCTAAACAAGCTTCCATTTCTTTTTCAGCATTCTCCATCGTTTCATTCGGTGCGACACCCATTCTTCCTTCAATAACCGCCACATCGGGAACAGATGAAGGCCACTGGCCGCTATAAAATTTTCCAATATTGATTGGAATAGGAATCGGTGTTTCCTCATAAAGAGGATCATTTACTTTTAGATTCCGGGACATTTCCAGCTTCTGCAGCTCTTTAATCAAAAATATCATTTTCTCAATTGCGCTGACTCCTTCATATCTTGTACCGCCATGAGCAGAGCGTCCCTTTACTTTAATCCTAAACCACATGGATCCTTGTTGTTTCGGAAACAACTTCATATTTGTCGGCTCAGGGATGATTGCTCCATCTGCTTTATAACCCCGTAACACAGCTGCAAGTGTTCCAGCCCCGCCACTTTCTTCTTCAATGACACTTTGAAAAATAACATCGCCTTTTAACTTAATACCGCAGTTCTTAATCGCTTCAATTGCTAAAAGAAGCGAAACGGTCCCTCCCTTCATATCAGTTGCACCTCGTCCATAAAGCTTTCCATCCCGAATGGTGCCGCTATAGGGATCATTCTCCCATTCATCTAAATCCCCTTCAGGCACTACATCGATATGACCGTTCAGTATCATTGATCTTCCATTACCAGCCCCTTTCCAAATGCCAACTACATTTGGATTCCCTCTAAATTCCTTTCGATCACTGCTGAATATCGGATGACTGGTCAATTCCTTGCTGCCAATTTCCCAAATATCAAGCTGCAGACCGATTTGACGCAATTTCTCAATGATTATGGCCTGTGCTTTGCTTTCTTCCCCCCTGATGCTTCGCTCCTGAACAAGCCTTTGTAAAAAAAGAGTTCCGGTTGTCCGATTTGCTGTAAGCCACTTTTTAATGGCATCCTCAAGCTTTTCCATAGGATTCCTCCTTTACTTAGGTCGTTTTCGGTTCTATTGGAATTACACTAAGCTCTTTGTGAATCGCAAACTGACAATCTGTCATACTTTTAATCCTATCAATGGTATAACCGGCAAAATACTCTCGCAGGACAAGTCCTTCCCTACTCACTTCGAAAACGGCCATATCTGTTATGATCATATCGACACAGCCTGCAGATGTTAATGGCAATGTACAGTGTGGGACAATCTTTGATCGGCCTTTTGAATCCGTATGACTCATAACTACAATGACCTTCCTCGTTTTTTGGGCTAGTTCCATAGCACCACCCATGCCTGGAATCTTTTGGCCCGGTACAATCCAATTAGCCAAATCACCTTTTTCACTGACCTGTAATGCTCCGAGAATGGTTAAATCAACCCTTCCACGGCGAATCATCGCGAATGCAACCGCACTGTCGCAATATGATGCACCATCAATAATGGTAACTGGAAGTCCGCCGGCATTGCAGAGATTTTCATCCTCCTTGCCTTTCTTTGGACTTGCTCCCATACCAACTACTCCGTTTTCAGCATGAAACATCACTTGAATATCCCCAGTAAGATGATTAGGAACAAGCGAAGGAATCCCGATTCCTAAATTAACAACCATCCCAGTTTTGATTTCAGAAGCTGCTCTCTTTGCCATTTGATTTCTTATATTTATTGCCAAGCCCATTTCCAATTCACCCCCCTTGACGGGACGATATAATCAACGAATACACCAGGTGTAATAATTTCATTAGGATCAAGACTTCCCAGTGGGACAATTTCCTCAACTTCTGCAATGGTAAGGTCCCCTGCCATTGCAACTAGAGGATTCGTATTGCGTGCACTTTTGTCATAGATTAGATTTCCAAAGGGGTCTGCTTTTTTCGCATAAACAATCGACACTTCCGCCGTCAGTGCCGATTCAACTAAGTAGGGTTTGCCATCAACCATGCAAATTTGTTTCTTCCCAGCTACCATTTCATTATCCATTCCAACATCTGTAAGAATAGCAGCAATCCCCACTCCACCCGCCCGGATTCGTTCTACAAGTGTACCTTGAGGGGAGAACTCAACAAGTAACTTTCCATCTGTCATAAGTTTCCCAGCAATAGGATTCGATCCAATATGAGAAACAATGAGGCGTTCCGCCATTCCTCTTGAAACGACTTTCCCCATTCCTATTTGAGGAAAACCGGCATCATTTCCAATTAATGTTAAATGGCACAAACCCTTTTGAACCATCGCATCGATAATACTGGGCGGTGATCCAACACCACCAAATCCACCAAACATAATCGTCATTCCGTTTTCAAAATAAGTCATCACATTCTTGATATCAGTTATTTTTCCAAAAGGATTATCCATCAACTGGACCTCCTTTTTGGATGGATTCAAATAGCTCCTGACAAGTAATTGTCAGTCTTTCAATTAATTCGTCCATTTCATCATTGGTAATCGTTAACGGTGGAGAGATAATAATTGCATCCCCATTGATTCCGTCCATTCCTGCACCGGCAGGATATAATAATAAGCCATTTTTCATTGCAGTCTTTATAACCTTTTGTGTAAAAGAGGCTGATCTTGGAAAAGGTGTTTTCGTCTGAACATCCTGGACAAATTCTATTCCAATTAACAACCCCAGCCCCCTCACATCACCAATAAAGGGGAACTGAAATTTCAATTTTTGCAGTTTGGTAAACAAATAAGCACTTTTTTCGGAAACCATTTTCATAATATTGTTTTGTTCAAGATAGTTAATCACCGCAAGCGAAACCGCACAACTCTGAGGATTTGCACTTAAGGTGTGCCCGCTCATAACTACTTTTGAGCCAGATAGAATGGGCTCCATGACACGGTCACTGACAAGCGCAGCAGCAATAGGAGCATACCCAGCTCCCATGCCTTTTCCAAGCGCGACAATATCAGGGACGACACCCCAATGTTCACAGGCAAGCATGGTTCCTGTACGACCGAAACCAGTCATCACTTCGTCCGCAATAAAAAGAATTTGATGGCGATCACATATTTCTTTTATTAATTGATAGTAGTGTTCCGGTGGAGAAATGGCTCCGCCTGCCGCACCAATGACTGGTTCAGCAATGAAAGCCGCGATATGCTCTGCCCCAATGCGTGTGATTGCTGTTTCTAGCTCTTGGGCACAAAGATAGCCGCACCCCGGGACAGTTTGATTAAATGGACATCGATAACAATAAGGAGGATGGATAGTAGGAAAATCTTCAAGGAGTGGAGTAAATCTTGCCCTTCTTGCGGCATGGCCTGACATCGATAAAGCACCTAAAGTGATTCCATGATAACTTACCCAGCGGGAAAGAATTTTTGTTTTTGTTTTTAATCCTTTTTCCTGCCAATACTGTATGGCCACTTTCATCGCTGTCTCCGTTGCTTCTGAACCACTGTTGACAAAGAAGCTCCAATTTAAATCACCAACAGCCATCTCAGCAATCTTTTGGGCAAGTTGTTCGGCAGGCTCACTTGTAAATTGTGAACGATAGACAAACGAAATTTTACTAGCCTGCCTTTTCATCGCTTTAATAATTTCTTTTACACCGTGACCGATGTTTGCAGTAACAGCACCTGAGGAGGCATCTAAATATTCCTTAAACTCAATATCATATAAGTAAACCCCCTTGCCAAAATCAATAATTGGATAATCTTCATCCAGTATTGGCTTAATTAAATATGATTGCTTCATCCTCTCACTCTCCATGTCTTCAAAAAGAAAAAACATTTTTGTATCAATTACTAAATTGTATGAATAATAGACTGAAATCTTTCTTAATATCTTTGTTACCTGAAAAGAAAAAGCTTAAGGACCAATAGAAACCCTGCCCTAGCTTTGTTTTGCCATCCGATGATAAACATCTTGTAAGGTGTTGCAGCCAGAATCCTGGACCTTTTGGATATAAATACGCCACAGTTCTGCTGCTAGTTTTGCATCTCCTAAGGCATGATGACGGTCAACAACCGGAATTCGATTATATTCACATAATTCTTCCAATCTATTGAAACGACATTCTGGTTCCGCAATTCGATAAAGAAAAGAGGTGTCAACTATTCGATATTTAAATGGTGTTCGAAAAAGCTTCCAATTTACACTCTGCAAAAAGCTTTTTTCATGTTTCGCATGGTGGGCTACAAGAGTAGAGTCTTTTGCAAAGTGGTAAAATTGCGCCATAACATCGGCTAATGCAGGCGCTTCTTTTAATTGCTCAGAGTTTAATCCTGTTAATTGTTCAATTTTTTCTGATAGTTCTTTCTCACATCGAATGAGGGAATAAAATGTGTCCTCGCAAATGGTGGCACCAACCATTTTTACCGCTCCAATTGAAATAATTTCATCGCCCTGCTCAGGAAAAAAACCTGTCGTTTCAATATCAAAGATGACAACTTTTAATTGATTTAATGGTTCATACAGCGCATCACTTTGTTTCATTTCCTTTTGGAGGTTTCTGACGTAGGCTATTTGTTGAAGATCTTGTCCTCCATAAGCACTTCCTAATCCGGTGCCCTGCATCCTTCCCTTTATTCCTCTCATAAAATGAAAAAATGGTTCAAATGCCATATTTAACCTCCTATCTTTTTTTCAATTATTCCTCTGACATACTGATGAAGTCTTTTACCATCCTTCAGAATTTGTTTCAGTTCTTTTTTATCCTTTTTCCCTATATTTCTTACATTCAAAAAATGAGTATCTTCATATGAATTGCCTTTTACTATAAAAAGCCGGTAATCTAATAATTTTTGAAAATGGGCCTTACTGCTAAATAGATCTTCAGTATAATGATTGCGTTGCAATAAAACCTCTATTCTGTCTAGAGTAGAAGTTACATACAAGCCTTCCTTTATAGCTAATAATCGAATCGCATTCACATATGGAAGAAAGGCTGAATACTTCAAATCAATACAATCCTGATATTTTCCATAAACAATAGTAATAATTTGGCCAAGAGGTCCAATGGAATTTTTAATACGCATAACATTTTCCATGAATCGCTTTAAAAGAACAGGATTCTGTCTTTGATACTCAAAAATAAACGCCTTCAATTGTCTTACAAATTGTCCCTTCCCATATAAACACCTTGCATCATAAAAAATTTGGAGATAACGTATAGATTCTAAGCTTCTCTCCTCCATCCAGTAATAAAGCTGCTCTAGCCAGCCATCGATTGATTTACACCACATGGGATTTGAACTCATAATTTTCCCTTTGCAATAGGGATAACCCACAACATAAAGCCCATATGAAATTTCCTTTCCAAGCTCTAAAAAATATTTTTCATTTTCCTTACTTGATATATCAAAGATGATTCCATGATCTTGATCACTGATAAAACCCTGCTCTAGTCTCCCACCGCTTCCGGCAATAAACCAACAAAAATCACAGGGAGGATTTCCAATATCTAAACGACTAATGGCTGCTTCAAATACTCTGTTCATGATTAAGTCATGAAACTGGTTAAGGGAAAAAGTGTCAACAGCGTATTCGTTAACATTCGCTTCCTTCCACTTCCGTATTGATTCATAAGAATCACAATTCTTTACCATCATCCACACCTCAATTAATTAAGAACAGTATTAAAATCATACACAAAACCTATTAGAAACTAAAACAAAAGCCTCCTATAAAGAGGCCTTTGTTTTTTTATGAGTGAAGCTTTGTTTCACTAGCTGTAAATTGTTCTGGATATCCGTAGCTTCCATGCTCACTCATATCCAAGCCCATGATTTCTTCCTCTTCCGTTACACGAATACCAACTAGTTTTTTCATAATAAAAAGAATAATAAAGGAAACGGCAAAGGCATATGCCCCTGAAGTCACAACCCCCATTAATTGTACACCTAATTGCTCTAGTCCTCCGCCGTAGAATAAACCAGGAAGCCCAACTGAAGCAAGTTCCGGTGTAGCAAAGAAACCAGTTGACAGCGTACCCCAAACACCTGCTGTACCATGAACAGATAAGGCAAAAATAGGATCATCAATTTTTTTCTTTTCAAAGAATCTACAACTATAAAAAACAATGATTCCGGCAATAAAACCAATGACTACTGCTCCCCATGTATCTACGAATGCGCAAGATGCAGTAATGGCAACAAGTCCTGCTAATGCACCGTTCAAGATTGTTGGTACATCCGGCTTACCAAGTACGACCCAAGAAATTAACGTTGCTGCAACCGCCCCTGCTCCTGCTGCTAGATTGGTATTCAATGCAACAAAACCGAAGAATCCTTCATCAACCGCAACAGTACTGCCTGCGTTAAAACCAAACCAACCTACCCAAAGAATCAATACGGCTAATGCTGTATATACTTGGTTGTGTCCTGCCAGGTTATTAGCAGTACCATCTGAATTATATTTTCCGATACGAGGTTTTAATAATACCGTCGCCGCTAAAGCTGCCATTGCACCTGTTAAATGTACCACTGTTGAACCGGCAAAGTCTTGTTTTCCATGTTCTGCTAACCAGCCGCCGCCCCAAATCCAATGTGCTATCACCGGATAGATTAATGCTCCAAAAAGAATCGTAAAGATTACATATGCGGAGAATTTTGCCCGCTCTGCAAATCCACCCAATGCTATCGTAATAGAAATTCCAGCGAAAGCTAACTGGAAAACAAAGAATACAGGAGTTGCTAGACTAGCATCTTCGATTTGTGCTCCGGAATAAAAGAAATCACTTAAACCGACAAAGAAATTCGCATTATCACCAAATGTAAAGCCATAACCGACTGCCCAATAAATGATAGATGCAAGACCGAATGTGAAAATGGTTTTTCCAGCAATATGTCCAGCATTTTTCATTCTTGTTGAACCTGCTTCAAGTAGAATAAACCCGCCAATCATAAATACGACTAAAATTGCCCCCAACATGACCCACAAACTGTTCATTAAAAATATTGGATCCATCATATTATCTCCCTTCTGTTCGACCTTAGAAAATCTAACATTTAACGTTAGAAAACCTAACATCTATTTGATATTCTTTATATTACGCTGATTTTTCATTATTGTCAATAATATCTGAAAATTTATGTAAGAAAAGTTTACATATAAATATATGCAGTAAGATAAAATTTCTCTAATAAAAAAGTACCCTTTTGGCAGACGTCTTATTTGTCTACTCTATAGGGTACCTTTTAGATTCTTTTTACACTTTTTATCCTTATCCTGTTTCTTCTTTCCGCACTGCAAAAGCGATTAAGAATATCTCTATCTTCCGTAGCAGCATGCCCCAATGATAATTAACAAAATAAACAACACAACAATTAAAGCAAAACCGTTATTATGACAAAACCCTCCAATAGGGTAGCCATATCCTTGGTAACATGGATCACATTGTCCGTAATGCATCCCAATCCCTCCTTAACATGTCTAGGTATTCTTCTCCCTTATAACCTATTCGTTAAATACATGAACGGTATGTGCATCAGCCTAGTTGTAAATGAATAGAATTCGAACCGAAAGCGAATGGAAATCAGAATAGTCTTATTTCATAATTAAAAAGAAAAAGACTGATAATCCTAGTCCGCATACGGTATCCTAACATTAAGGAGTAAATGGGTTCACTTAAATTCTTACCTATCATCATGATTTGCAGAGGGGGCATATTAATGAGCAAGAACAGAAATAATACCGCTGCCTTAATACTGATATTCTCTATTTGCTTTAGTTTGTTTTTTCTTATCTATCATGAACATGCCAAAAGCAAAACCAGTTCTGTTTATGAAAAGATTGCAAAAAAACATGATATTCATTATTTAATTGTCGGAGACAGCATCGGACGGGGAGCTGGGGTTGTCAATCGCTCACTCACTTGGTTTTCACAATGGGAAAAAGAAATGAAAAAAAGCTACCAAATTAATTTAACAAGACATTCCGTAGTCCAAAGCGGCGCAACCGCCTATGAAGGACTTTATTTGTTTAAAAAAGCAAAAACCCCTCCATCTACGGATTTAGTCTTCTTGATATTCGGTGAAAATGACCGAAAATATATGAACGAAAAACAATTCGCCTATTATTACGAGGGCCTTATTCGAGAAATAAAAACAAAATACCCCGATGCAGAGCTCATAACCATTACAGAAAGCTGCCTAGAACAGGACCAGTTTGCAAATAAAATCAAAAAACTTTCTAATCATTATCAAGCCAATCATATTGATATGAGAATTCCCTTCCAACATTCAGCTTATCCAATAGCCCAACTAACCGCTGACTTCGTCCACCCAAACGGACTTGGCTATAAGCTTTACGCTGATTCTATTTTAGCTGCAATCGCCAAAGGTTTAGAAAACGGTAAGCAAGCTGCAGTCTTAAAAGAGCCAATCCTCTATACAAAAGAATTAAAAATAAAGGAATTTACGCAGTATAATGAGATAAATGATTTGTTTCAAGTAAAAAATGGTTATTATATAGCTAACGAAAAGGGCGCACGCATCACATACCCCTTTAACGGTACAAATCTTGGAGTAAAAGTACTGAAACATGAACAAGGCGGAAAAATCGATGTATATATAGATAATCAGTTTGTTAGAAGAATTTCGACCTGGTGGCCAATTCATAAGAATAGGGTATTATACGTTACGAGCGATTTACCGGCAGGAGAGCACAAAGTTACCTTTATCTCAACAGGCACAAAGTCAGTCCATAATAAATCCCGTTATCCTAATATCCAGCTGTCCTCGATTGTCGTATACGAATAAAAGAAAGGAGTGAACAGAAATTCTGCCACTCCTTTCTTTTATTCAAAAAGCTTTGCATATTCTTTAAAGCCTTCTTCTTCTAGTTTTTCTTTTGGAATAAATTTAAGCGAAGCGGAATTGATGCAATAGCGCAACCCAGTCGGCACAGGCCCATCATTAAACACATGTCCAAGATGCGAATCAGCACTTTTGCTTCTTATCTCTGTCCGAACCATAAAATGACTAGTATCCGTTTTTTCAACCATTTCCTCTTCAGTCAGCGGCTTTGTAAAACTCGGCCAGCCACATCCAGCATCAAATTTATCTTTAGATGAGAATAGCGGCTTTCCTGACACAATATCTACATAGATTCCATCACGAAATTCATTCCAATATTCATTTCGAAAAGGAGGCTCTGTCCCGTTATTCTGTGTAACCTCAAATTGGATTGGTGTTAATTTTTCTCGTAGTTCTTCCTTATTTGCCATTATTCATTCCCCCAATGTTTTTCTATAAAGGCTTTTCGACCAGAACCGATTTGGTACCGTTCATAATGGGCAGGGTTTTTCTTATAATAGCGCTGGTGGTATTCCTCAGCTGGATAAAATGTTTTAGCAGGCAGAATGGCGGTTGTAATCGGCCTCAAGAACCTTCCGCTCAATTCTAACTGCTGTTTCGATTGCTCTGCTATCTTCTTTTGATTTTCATTATGATAAAATATGGCGGTTTGGTAAGACTGCCCTCGGTCATAAAACTGTCCGCCAGCATCTGTTGGATCAATTTGCTGCCAATAAATTGACAACAGCTTTTCGTACGAATAAACCGCCGGATCAAACGTAATTTGAACCGCTTCATAGTGTCCGGTGGTTTCAGAACATACCTCTTGATAGGTAGGATTTTCCTTCGTTCCGCCAGTATATCCTGACTCGACTTTAATAATTCCCGGCTCTTGATCAAAGGGTTTTACCATACACCAAAAACAACCGCCCGCAAAGGTTGCCAATTCAAAATCATGATTTGTCATTTTCATACACCTCTTTATAATCTTTTTTCCCTGTTTTTATCCATTCATACTCACCTATATAGGTACACCTAAGGAAAATGAAATATCATCATTTTTCAAATGAAATTCATCCACCCTGACATCAAGATTACTTTTAAGTTCCATATTCTGTAACGACATATATATTTTTTCTTTATCCGGCTGAATGATCACCCAATTGGGAAACTCATAGCTATTTTGAATAAATTTTAATACATACGGGACAGGAAGTGATAATTTACCAATCGACATTGTTTTCTGTTCCAATTCAATATCTCCATTTTCAAGTGCATGCGGTTCAAACGTCAGTTTCATTTCCACTTCACTGTTAAAAACAGGAAGAATACCATATAATTCCACTTCATCTGTTAGAACAATCTTATAATCAATTTTCCCAGACAGTTCTTCTTCTAAATAACGATTGATTATTTTATTTAAATCGTGTTTATTTGTTTTTACTTGAAAATAAACATCGTTTTCATCTTTCGTTTGAGTCGAAATATTTACTTCTTCTCCCGGACTCTTAAACAATAAAGTAAGAAAAATGAAGAAAGTAATTAACACTGCACCATTTATTATTAGGAGCAAATAAAATAACCTTTTCCAATGGACTCCTTTCAATTAAACTCCTCCTGTTTTTGAACTAACCATTTTTGCTCAACTACTTGTTCAATCACATCTTTTTCTAGTTCTTCATATACTTTCCCTGCAATTACTTCATACCCCCTATTATTCGGATGAAAATAATCAGTGTATAATAATTCCTCTTCTACATTTTCAAACAGTTCCATTATGCCTACGAAATACGTATCAGGATACTGTCCCAATATTTCTTGACTGCTCTCATTCCATTCATTCACAACTTCATTCATCTCTTTAATTTCTGGAAACCACTTATGAAAGGGATTATATAAGCCAACAAGCACAATATGAATATTATCATTCTCATTTCTGATAACCTCTATAATAGAGGATAAGTTTTCTTTAAATAACTCCCTTTGCATCAAAAAGTCATTTTTTGTTAAGTTGGTAATATTTTCTCTAACCACCTTCATCATATCGTTTCCACCAATTGTTATAATAACCATATCAGATTCCTTAATTGCTGCTTGAACTTCCACAGTCTGCACTTTTTGCAGCAGTTGATCAGATCTGGACCCTTTCACACCAAAATTATCAATCTGCACTGTCTTAATATCCTCTTCACCCTCGAGAAATGTCTGTAAATAGGGAATATAACCGCCTTTCTCAGTTACATCTCCAACTCCTTCGGTTAATGAATCCCCTAAAGCAACAATTTGCATATCTTGTGGTTGAACAGGTATCGGAGCAGCTTTTGTAAGTTGAGTCACTTTTTCTGCTTGGTTTACATGAGAAGTTATAAAATAAAATACGCTGTATGAAAGAACAGAAAGTACGGCAAGAAATAGAACGATGAATCTTTTTTTCATCCCATCACCCGCCTTCTTGAAGTACATTTATTATATCATGCTTAAAAGTTAACGAAAATAAATAGGCCTAATATAGGCCTATTGTAAACTCTTAATATCTTTTATTATCTGTTCCATAGGAATTTCAGCTAAACCGGTATAATCCTTCATCACTTTCCCTTCACCGTCAACCAGATAGAAACTTGTCCCATGAATAACCTGATCTCCTGCCTCAGGTTTCTTAACCCATGTTTTAAACGTTTCTAAAGCAAATTCTTCTATATCACTCTGATTATATCCAGTAAGAAAATGCCAATTACTGTAATCTGCACTAAACTTATTACCGTAATCATGCAATACCTGTGGCTTATCTACTTCAGGATCAACACTAAAAGAGACAAACTGAATGTTTTCTATCCCTTCCTTTTTCGTTTCATCCTGCAATTTTTTCATATTCGCCGTCATCGGAAGGCATACATCCTCACAATTAGTAAAGATAAGATCAGCAACCCAAATCTTTCCTTTTAAATCCTGTAAACCAAAAGGCTCTCCATTTTGATCCGTATAGGTGAAATCTGATACAGGCCACTTATGAGGATCTTTTATGCCGCCGCAAGCAGTAAGCAGAAATATAGCTGTTACTAATAATAACACAAGAACCCGAAATTTCATTTTGCAACCCCCGTTTGAAAGATTCTCAATTATTATTATTTTAACAAAATTTAATGAGTACACAAAGAAAAATGATTGTCCAATTGGTGAAAACCCTTAAACAAAGTCCTATTCTTCGCAAGTGGGAACATAAATCTTAAACGTTGTTCCTACTCCTTTTTCACTTTCCACTTCGATTCTACCTTTCATTCTTTCAATAATTTGGTAGCAAACCGTCAACCCCATACCTGTTCCTTTTTCCTTTAAGGAATAAAAAGCAGTCCCAAGCCGCTTCATTTCTTCTTCCGTCATACCAATTCCTGTATCAGTGATTTCAAATACTCCAAATTGACCCTCCCGATAAAGACTTAGACGTAATTCTCCCCCATCTTTCATTGCTTCAATGCTGTTTTTTAACATATTAATCAATACCTGCTGAAGCTCATTTTTTATCCCTCTTACAGTGATGTTTTCTAGCATAGGCGTCATCATGATTATGTTTTTTGACATCATGGCATAAGAATTCATTAAGTCCATAACTTTTTCAGCCAACTCTTTTCCGGCGATGCTTTCTGTTTGTTCCATATCTGGCTTTGCTAATGAAAGATAATCATTAATAATCGTCTCAGCCCGGTCCATTTCGTCAATCATCAAACGAATATACATACGCTCTTCTTCACTCATTTGTTCTTTTGCTAGGAAAATCTGCAAAAAGCCCTTAACAACGGTCATTGGATTTCTAATTTCATGTGCAACAGATGCAGCTAACTGCCCAATCGCATTCATTTTCTCAGCCCGCTGTAATTCACGTATAAGCTTTGAGCTTTCAATAATACTCTCCACTTCATCAAAAACCTCTTCTAGATTATGTAATGCATTTTGTTGATCTGCTGAGCCTTTTTTGTCAGAACTTGCAGGCAATTTTTCAACTAGAATGGACAGTTGTTTAACCATAAAATTAAAACGGTCACAGAGCAATCCCAAATCGGAATTATCCGTTACTTTAAGATTCACATCAAAATTACCATTACTCACTTCATTAAAGCCTTTCATTAATTCATGAACTGGCTCAAGCGCCTTATTAAACCCTTTTTTCAAAATAAAGAATATTAAAGGTGTCATTAATAAAAAGAGAGCTATTAAAAAGAAGGCATATTTCTTTTGAGCGGCTATGATTGAATCAGCGTTAATATCTACACCGAACAACGCAATCATCTTCCCCTCCTCATTCATAATGGGAGAAAAAGCTGTAATCCATGTTCCTGTATCATCCTGATATACTTTACTGTGCGCTGTCATATTTGACTGCACAGCCTTCTGATAGCCTTCCATCCATTTCTCATTTGCTTTATAGCTTGATAAAGAAAGCCAGCCGTTCTTTTTCTGTTTTTCATCAGATGTAATAATAAAAACCTCATCTTTTTTTGTTAGCTTGCTGTCAACAATAAAACTATTTAGATACAGATTGTTCTTATTCGTAAAATTAGACAGACTTCTTTTGAGTTTAATAAAATCAACGTGACCCTCATTCTTTGTTTTTAATACCGTTTCGACATCATCAGATTCAATGGTGGTACCCCATAAAACCGCTACATCCATGGCATGTTCCGACAAGAGCTTATCCATTTGTTTAGACTGCAGATAATAACTAAATGCTGAGGTAATCGCCACAATCATAAACGTAATAAAAAAGGATAAAATAAGTAACTTTTTAAACAGTGATATATTTTTGAGAAAATCTGTCATATGCTTGTCCTCAATTCCTTTTCACATGTCTATTTGTATCGATTCATTATTATGAATATTTCTAAAAGTGCCTTTCTTAGGCTATTCGACAAACATTGATACAATTCCTTCTCAAATGATGATTTTTATAAATTCTATTATCACCTGAAAAAAGTTAGAAAATCATTCTTTAACAACCATCCTATCAATATATGAATAAATCAGGCAAAAAAATGATAACGTTTTGACTACCAGATTTATAAGAAAAAAATTTGATAAAATAAGCATTTACAACTTAGTTCTTCCCTTCTTTTGACAAAAAAAGTGTCCACCCCTTGTAGTATAAGGAATCTGACAATAAGCCCGTATTCAAACAACGCATATAAGACAACAGCACCTCCTGAAGTTAATTAATCAATAATAGATGTTATAATTCCTATTAATTGAAAATCACAGTTTCATTAAATGACATCCCAAGATAGCTATACTTTATATGTACCTTAAATATTGCTTCATGATGAATAACACTAATCCCATAAATTTCATCATCTTTAGTAGCAGTACCATCATCTAATTTTTTTAAGTATGAAGAAGAGGCTGTACCTGCTTTAACAGTTATATCCTCTTTATTCTTAAATCCATATTTTTTAGATTCCTGATTATCATAATGATCCGTTATAAAGAAACCTTGTAGTGCATTACTAACCTGTACTTTTGTTGTCATTGGCATTTCATTGTTATTAACAGAAACATCTAATTTTGTTACTTCACAAAACCCTTTATTGCTAATCCAACAACAACCGATTTATGATTTTCACTTGAAGCAAGTGTACTAATTTCTAAAGGTGGATTAAATTTCATAAAAGAATAAAAACCACCAATAACTATTACTAAAATTAGAACTGAAACCCAAAGTTTCTTATTCAACTTCTCCCATCCTCTACGGTAATATATCTGCCACCAATCTGACCATAGTAAAAAAGCGACTGTTTTATAGGCTCACTAATCTCCGTTTCAGTCCTTTAGATCTAACCTCACAATTCGAGATAACTTCCATCGGCAGCCCTATTTACTGGATTAAATTTTGTTATTCTCCAAGAATTCAATGATTAACTCTCCTCTAAATCAATTAATCTACAAATCATCTAACGCAATAACTTCTCTGTTTGATGTCTTCACCCCATACTAGCAATCTAATTTCCCGCATAAAACCTATTGTTTTTGTTAAAAGTCATAAACATAGTAAGGCTTAAGTCCAAACAATTCCTTCACTTTTTAAATACTAAGGTTGATATTTATCCATGTCTCGTAATCGTTATTTAACAACCTCCCCTACTATAACAAAGGGTTGCAAGTCTATAATCTAAAATCACGAACTTTCAATCCCTTTCCGATATCAAAAAAGCGCCAAATCCTTGTTACATAAGGAATCTGACACTTTTCTCTGATGTGAATTCAATTGTTTTTCAAGTTTACGGAACAACTTCGTTAGTTTGCAGGCGAACTAAGTTGTGTGTGAACAAACTAAGATGGGGTGATACAAAAACATCAAATGCTGTGCTGTTACTTATTCAAAGTAATACATAAAACCAATTGCTCCAGGTCCTGTATGGGTACTGACAATCGGTGTTGTTTCTTCAATGGAAATATCCTCAAAGCCTGTTGTTTCAAAAATGGCTTTCTTTGTTTTTGAAGCGAGCTCATATCCATCTGCATGAACGAGGCCTACACCTTTTATTATTTTTCCTTTCGTATCTTCAGCAAATCGGGCTGCAAGATATTTGGCAACTTGAGCATGACTTCTTACTTTTGCAACGGGTGTATATTCACCATTTTCTAATGAGGCAATCGGTTTAATATTTAATAAGGATCCTATGATTGCTTTCCCTTTCCCGATTCTGCCTCCTTTAACCAAGTTTTCCAATGTGTCGACCACGACAAAAAGCCGCGTGTTATTTCGTATTTCATCTAATCTATTTAAAATGGCTTGTACATCTTTTCCATCTAAAGCCATAGTTGCTGCCACGACCACTTGAAATGACAACGCTTTCGATATAAAACGTGAATCGACAACTGTTACATTGGTCTCGGTCATTTTAGACGCACTTTCTGCTGACTGTGCTGTTCCGCTCATTCCTCCAGTCATGTGAATCGAAAGCACTTCATATCCTTGTGAACCAAGCCGGTCGTACAATTCAACAAATGCCCCTGCGGATGGCTGTGAACTTTTAGGTAATTCTTGTGATACCTTCATTTTCCCCATAAACTCGGAAGGAGATATATCTACTCTATCTGTATACGTTTCACCATTAATACTTATTGTTAAAGGAACCACTTCTATTCCGTATTTATCAAGTTCTTCCTGTGTGAGATCTACAGTAGAATCGGTTACAATTTTAATTTTGTTTGTCAATCTATTCACGTCCTTATTCTGCCATCATATCCATTATACAAGCATTCTTTACTTTATGGAAATAATACTTCAATATATTTTCCCAATAAAAAAGCCTTCAAATCATACGATTCAAAGACTTTTTTTCAATAATCATATTCATTATTACTATTCATTCATCACTTCATCATCATAGCCATATGCAGCTTCGCGTTGCTTTTCCTTTTTTAATTTCCGTTTATAAACAAACTTTGATAAATTCACACTGATTTCATAAAGGAATAACAATGGAACAGCAACTAGAAAATCTGACATAAAATCTGGCGGTGAAATAAAGATTGCAATAACGATTAAGACAAAATAAGCATATTTACGAATCTTTGCCAGTACATATGGATTAATAATCCCAAGTGATGTCAAAAACATTAAAACAACTGGGAGTTCAAATAATATCCCAAACGGTACCGTAGTTGTTAATATAAAACGAAAGTATTTCTCTGCTGTAAAATTGGTGGCCATCATATCTCCACCCAGTTCGATTAAAAACCCCATGATGGTTGGAAAAATAACAAAGTAACCGAAACACAGCCCAATAATAAAAAGGAAAAACAATGCTGGCACATATGAAAGCGAGACCTTTCTCTCAATCGGCTTGAGGGCAGGTTTTACAAAGAGCCAAATTTGCATAGCCAATACCGGAATCGTTCCTGCAATAGCAATTACCGTAGCTATCATGAAATAAACCCATAGGATATCACTTGGTCCCAGTACAATCAGTTTTACGTCTAAATCCTTTGTCATCCACTGATATAGCTCTTCCACATAGAAAAAACCAACGATGAAAAAGACAATAAAAGCAGCAACTGTAATAATGAGCCTTTTTCTTAATTCATCTAAATGATCTATTACATTTAATTGTTTATCTTCCATCTACTTCCCCTGCTTTTTTCTTTTATTACGAAAAATAATGAACACTAACAGTTAATAATACAGACTGAACAATCTCCTTAATCTAGCAGTAATGCTTAAAAATAGAAGAAAAAAGGTGTAAGAATAATCTCACACCCTATTTTGTCACATTTTTAACTTCCTTTTTCGCATCTTCTACTTCATCCATTACATCGCTTGTGAGATCGCGTGTAGATTTTTTAAATTCACGTAATGTTTGACCAAAAGCACGTCCAATTTCAGGCAACTTCTTCGGTCCAAAAATGATAAGAGCCAGAATAAGAATTAATATTAATCCAGGAACCCCTATATTAGACAACATATGATACATCTCCCTTTGTTATTACTTGTCTTACTAACATGATTATATTACAACTGCTATCATTTTGGGAAATGAACGATAAATTTTCATGTAATCTTCACAAAAAACATAAAACCTTTACAATATGTGATAATCATCATTTTATATCCTATAAGAAGCTATCCGCCCTGATATTAGATTAATAAATGGAATAGTGTGCTGTCATTATTGATTTCAGTATAAGTAAATCCTTTTTTCTGCATTCTATCAATTAAATCGTTATAATCATCTTTATATTTCAATTCAATCCCTACAAGTGCCGGTCCATTATCTTTATTATTTTTCTTCGTATATTCAAAACGGGTAATATCATCATTTGAACCAAGGACTTCATCTAAAAATTCACGCAGCGCACCTGCACGCTGTGGAAAATTCACGATGAAATAATGAAGAAGTCCCTCGTATAACAAGGATCTTTCTTTAATATCCTGCATCCTTCCAATATCATTATTTCCGCCGCTGATAACCACTACAACGGTCTTACCTTTTATTTTCTCTTTATAAAAATCAAGTGCTGCTACAGGCAGTGCACCGGCAGGTTCTGCTACAATCGCATGTTCATTATATAATTGCAAAATGGATGTACATACTTTCCCTTCTGGAACGACAATGATATCATCCAATAATTCTTCACAAATAGCAAAAGATTTTTCCCCCACACAGGCCACTGCGGCTCCATCTACAAAGCCGTCAATTGAATCCAGCTTTGTCACTTCATGCTTATCAATAGAAACTTTCATAGAAGGTGCACCTGCAGGCTCAATTCCAATCATTTTCGTTTCCGGTGACACACTATTCATATAGGTGCTCATTCCAGACATCAGTCCGCCGCCGCCAATACTTCCAAATACATAATCAATTTTTTCTTCACAGTCATTTAAAATCTCAACCGCTATTGTGCCTTGACCCGCCATGACCAATTCATCATTAAACGGATGAATAAATGTTCTGCCTTCCTCTTCAGCACAAAGAACAGCCTGATTATAGGAAGCATCAAAAGTATCTCCAGCCAAAACAATGTCAACATATTCTCTTCCATGCATTTCTACAGAACTAATCTTTTGCTTTGGCGTTGTAGTCGGCATGTAAATTTTCCCTTTAATTTTTAATTTTCTGCATGCATAAGCAACACCCTGAGCATGGTTTCCCGCACTTGCACATATAACGCCGTTTACAAGTTTTTCTTGCGGAAGCATTTTAATGGAATAATACGCTCCACGCAATTTAAATGAGCGAACTACCTGTAAATCCTCTCTTTTTAAATAGATATTACACTCATACTTTTCGGATAATCGTTCGTTTTTTTGCAATGGCGTATGGGTAACGATATCTTTCAGATGCTGGTATGCTATGAGAATATCCTCCACTTGCAACCATTTCTTTTTCATTACTTTCTGTTCCATACCTTCACCCTCAATTCATTCTATATCCTAATATTTTTAATCAGTAAATTATAACATGAATTTTGAGATTTTCCATTACCCTTTCACAATATATATTTATAATTCTGTCAGTTATTTGAAAAAATATTTGTAAAATAACGTATTTGTTAACCTATTTGACAAATATTTATAGGAGATTTTGTTAAATAAAAAAGAAAAATGTCTTAATTCGTTGAAGAAAGCGCTGTATATATGATATATATGTTATATACGCCTAAAATGTTTTTAATAATTTATCTCTATTAAACATTTTAAATAATAGAAATATAGTAAATATTGGGAGGATATGGAAATGAATAAGCTAAAAACAGCAGAAATGGTTGCAGACATGGTTGGTTTGGATTATGGATATGTGGTTGAAGCAATAGAATATTTTAAATCTATTGACGAAGCGTTTAACTGGATATTTCTTTCAGAAGAAAACCCAATGCGTCCATATACGCAAGAACAATTAACTCAAAAACTCGCTTCTGTAACAATTGAAGATATGCAGGAAGCAAATGCTAAAACAGCTGGCGAATATTTAGTCATTGACGCTGACCACACATATTTAACTCCATATGGTGTGGCTTATATTCGAATCACTCGATAAGCAAAAAAAAGGAAACCAGCTAATAGGCTGCTTTCCTTTTTTCTTTACTATTTATTTACGTTCATAAATAGTAAAGAAATATTCATATGGGTTTTTTTCATCCTTTACACCCTTCTCCTGTGAAACTAAATCCCAATCTGATTGATTGAATTCTGGAAAATATGTATCTCCGGTAAACTCTTCTTCTATCCTTGTAATATAAAGGCGATCCGCCATAGGAAACGTGGCTTGAAAAAGCTCTGCACCCCCAATAACAAAAACTTCTTCATTATTATGGCTGGCCATTTGAAGCAATTCTTCTATAGAGTGAATAATTGTACAGCCTTCCTGAACATATTCTTTGTTTCTTGTTACGATAATATTTTCCCTGCCTGGCAAGGGCTTTCCAATCGATTCAAATGTATTTCTCCCCATAATAATCGGATGACCCATCGTTACACGCTTAAAAAACTTTAAATCTGCGGGCAAATGCCATGGAAGTTGATTATCCTTCCCGATTACCCGATTCTTATCCATAGCAACAATAAATGAAATCATTTTATGCCTCCTAACGCACTTTTTACGATTAATTTATACAGCAACAGGCGCTTTTATAGCCGGATGCGGATTGTAGCCTTCGAGTGTGATATCTTCCATTTCCATTTCAAATAATGAGTGCTTTTCTTTATTAAGATGGATCATTGGAAATGATTTTGGTTCACGTGAAAGCTGTGTCTGAATCTGCTCTAAATGATTACTATAAATATGTGCATCACCTATTGTATGAACAAATTCTCCGACTTCAAGCCCGCATTCGTGTGCAATTAAATGAGTTAATAATGCATAACTAGCTATATTGAAGGGAATCCCAAGGAAAATATCTCCACTCCTCTGGTATAATTGACAGCTCAACTTTCCATTAAACACATAAAATTGAAACAAAGTATGACAAGGCGGCAGTGCCATCTGCGGTGTAAATTCTGGTGACCATGACGAAAGGATCAACCTTCTTGAATCGGGATTTGTTTTAATTTGTTCAACCAAGTCCTTTAACTGATCAATCGTTTCTCCTGTTGTAGTTTCCCATGCGCGCCACTGTTTACCATATACAGGACCTAATTCACCATATTTATGGGCAAATTCATCCTCCTCAAGAATTCGGGTGATAAATTGGCTCAATTCAAGTTCATATTGCTCTCTAAATAACTCGTCAGTTTGACTGCGCAATCCAAAGTTAGTCATATCAGGACCTTTATATTCATTACTTTCAACCCAATTTTTAAATGCCCATTCATTCCAGATATGATTATTATGTTTAAGCAAATACCGGATATTTGTATCACCTTTAATAAACCATAATAATTCACTTGCAACTAAGCGAAAGGGAATTCTTTTCGTTGTCAATAATGGAAAACCCTTTTGTAAATCAAACCTCATTTGATATCCAAATACAGAAAATGTTCCTGTTCCTGTCCTATCACTTTTTTTGTTGCCATGTTCTAATACATAACGGCACATATTTAAATACTCATACTCGGGATGCTGCAATTTGTTTACACTCCTTTTATAATAATCATGACATATCACGACGATAAATACCGATTTACTCATCATCCTGTTTTATGTTGCAAAATACAATAACCAATATACATTGTACCAAAACTAAAACAAATTTTTAATGTATTGGTAGGTCAAAGGAGCTTTTCTTTTCAGCTCCTCACGATACTGTCCCCCTAGATAATAGAAAGCAAAGCATTCAGCAAAATACTCTTCCGGGTACAGCAAATAATATTTTTTATCAGGGAACATATTTCCTTTTTCCAGATTCCAGATTTCCAAATAACTTTGTCTGTCTCTAAGTTCATTATATACAAGTCTATCAACAGAATGGGCCAATTCATGGAGCTCTAAATTGACTGAGCCATGACCCTTTCCTTTATGACTTGCACCGATTTTTACTAGAACTACTTTCCCCCCACCCATCCCAGGTATTTCATCCCAAGTTGTTTTTTGAACATATCCTCGGGGAACCATATTTTCGAGGTGGGCGGCAGCTTTAGTCTCTGTTAACTTACCATTAAATAATTGAATAATAATCCCCTCTTTATGAACTTTCTCTAATAAAGAAAGAGGCAAACGATCTATGCGGGAGATGATTTGTGCAGCTTCCGCTTGATTAAAAGAAGTTACAGGGAGGATAATGATTTGACTAAGAACCTCTTCAGATACTAAATTCAAAGAGGTTTTTAACATGGAATGTTCTGAGAACTCAAGTAATTTTATTCCTTCTTTTTCAGCCTGGGAATTTCCCAATAGAAGGAGAGAAAGTATGACGATAACGAAAAGAAAACGATTTTTTTTCATTGGATTCAGCCCTTATCATTGTCAAATCTAGGAGGATAGGAAACTATGATTGAATCTATTAATCCCAAACATTCGCTATATGTCATTCATCTAAAATGAGAGAAAAATCACCTTATTACAATTGGAAAACTGGGGATGTTCACATTTCGTAAGGGAACATATATTTATGCGGGCAGTGCCAAGAAAAATATTAGACAAAGAATTGAACGACATAACAGGATAAACAAAAAGATTCACTGGCACTTTGATTATCTTCGTCCTTTTGGAATAATTACTAGAATTATAACATATGATCAAAGCTTTGGAGAATGTGAGCTCGCTGAGAATATTAGGAAACAATTGAACGGTACTATACCTGTAAAAGGATTTGGTTCTTCAGACTGCAAATGTGTATCCCATCTTATTTTTGTTGAGGATAATCTTATTCCAGTAAACAAATAGGCACTACAGCATTCACCAATTATGATTGTCATGCATATACTTCAAAGTAATCGAATAAACTATTTAATTAATAACCTATTATATAGGAAATAATGTATTACTAGGATGTCATAAAGGGTGAATATAATGAGATTTATGTTTAAACAGGCCTCAAGTGAAGACTTAGAGTCCGATTTAAATATGGTTATAGAAATATTACATTCAGGATATTTTATGCTCATTGAACTTTTCTTTTGGGCATTGCTGTTAACCATTGTGACCGTTCCAGCCCAGCACTCACTTTTACATGCGGTCATTTTTTTCTTCTGTTATTACGTATTTGGCATTGGACTATTTTTATTATTAAGAGGCTTGTTAAAGGACTAGCTTCGTCATATATTAGCTAGTGTTAAAGGGCGAATAATAAAGGAGGAATGACGTTGTAGTCAATTCCTCCTTTTCGTGAGCCTTGTGTCTTGATTGCTCCATGTATTCTTTTGTCGACTAACTCTCATGTCATCCATTTAGGAGGTGTATTTTTATCCCAATTAATAATTCCTAAATGATGATGGGCCTGAAATTGGTCGTGACTTGTATGATAGTGAAAGTTAAACATATACTCTTCTTGGGGTGGATGGTCCCTTCTGACATGGAATCGAATAACATCCTGATTCGTCTGGTTATCCATTATATGAAATATCCTTTCTGAAACCCCGCCGCTCGGAACTTCACTTACAATTAATTGACTTAATTCCTCATCAGGATACTGTAATGCCACTTCAGCAATTGCCTTTTCCATGCTTGGTAAGATGAATTCTCTAAATTCATCTTGAATAACAGGTTTAATTCTTGTACCAAATTTTACAAAAGACTGTTCTTCGGCAACCCTTACCATTTCATTAATAAACTTGTCTCTCTCGGATACATCTTCCGTCTCAAAATATTCTTCCGAATTAGAAGGGTTTGTTTCATAAGCATCCCGCTTCGAATGTTTGTCTTCATTAGGAGAATCAGTCAATAATCCTTGTGGCGTAACTAGTCCAAATGTTGCAACCGTTACGACAAGCAAAAGTGATTTTCGAAGCCATTTTGGCATTGATTTCATCTCCTTATTTACTCTCATAAAGAGTTAATTTTCTATCCTCTTATTCATTATTGTACTATATTTTCCAGTATTAGTACGAATAAAAAAACAGGAAAATTTCATTTTTTCTTAAAACATGCATAAAAATGTTATGAAATGAAACGTTAACATCATGAGCTGTATTTTAAAAGCAAAAGGAGGGTATGATATGGACTGGTCCATAGCAATAACCATTGGCAGTATAGTATTGATGGGTTACTTTATCTATCTGTCGTATGCAGATTAATCGTTTTATTTAGATAAGATTTATTTATTGCTCTGAAATACCAAAATGAAACTTGGCTGTTTTCCTTATTTGCACATGAAAACCAAATTGCTCGAATCTATCACTGCGGAAATGATCTTTTAATACAACACGCTCTTTTGCAACCCTCTTAGCATAATAAATTGTTTCTTCTGTTAAAGGTTCGTAAATAGCCAGCTTTTTAATTCCTTTTATCCCATTTGATTCAGATATGTTTTCTTCAAACATCGGATCAAAATACACACAATCATAACTGTCAGGCGGAAGTCTTTTTAATAAATCCAAAGCAAGACAGGATTTCAATTCGATACGTTTCATAGCAGCAAGGATTCGAGAGTCTCCATCATTCCAAGTTTGTAAACCGGTCTTCATCATATAAGCAAGAAATTGATTGCCTTCACATCCAGTCACACGGCCCGTTGCTCCAACAATAAAACTTGCTGTGATACTGTCAGAGCCAAGCCCAAAAGTACAGTCTAGCAGCTTCTTGCCGGCAGTCAGGCTACAGGCTTCAATAAAGGGATCCTTTTCACCATTTTGTAAGCGTTTGATTCGAAACATGGCTGAGTTGGGATGAAAAAAACAAGAATTTTGTTCACCTAGAGGAAATAATTCAATCCTGACTTTTCCGATAACAAGACAATCGTCTTGAACGTCCCTTTGAACAGCCTGAATAGACCGCTTTTTTCTTGGAATATAGGCTATTCCAAGTAATTTCGCTGTATCTTCAGCACACTGGACCATCTCTTTATTCGTTCTGCCAGCAGTAGTTACTATCATTCGTGACAATCCTTTCGTATCTAAACATATTTCTTTTATTATAAAGCAAAAAAGGGTGCCCTTAAGCACCCTTTTTCATCTTTTCACTTTAGCAGTTATCCGCTAATGCTGTCTGTATATTTTCCATTATTGTTTCAAATGGCTGACCTTCAATATCGTGACGGTGAATAAAGTGAACAACCTCTTTGCCTTTTAGCAAAGCCATTGAAGGTGAAGATGGCGGGATATCACCAAAATATTCACGCATTTTTGCAGTTGCCTCTTTATCTTGACCAGCGAATACCGTTACAAGATGATCTGGCTTTTTGCTGCTTTCTGAAATAGCAGCTGTTGCCGCTGGACGAGCCAAGCCTGCTGCACAGCCGCAAACAGAATTGACAACAACAAATGTTGTTCCTTCTACACTATCCATAAACTGCTCAACAGCTTCTGTCGTTTCTAGTTCTTTAAAACCAGATTGTACTAGTTCATCACGCATTGGTTTTACCAATTGTCTCATATATTCTTCATATGCCATTGACATAAATACCATTCCTCCTCGTTATTTTCAAATATAAGCATACTATAAAGTATGATTAATAGGCAATGTTATCCTTATTTTCAATTATAAACAGGAAGATAACCCCTTCTATTTTTCCAATCTTGCATCCGTCATTTGCTTCCAGACAGACCCCTTTGCTTCTTCTCCTTTTTCAATCCGTTCAATTGCCAGCTTTATTTGGAGACTTACTTCAAATTCAGGATCATTTTCAGCTGCTTTTAAAGCAGGAAGCGCCCGTTCATTTCCTACTTCGTACAAAAACATCGCAGCCCTCCAGCGAACCAGCTTGCTAGCATCCTTTAGTGCCCCAACCATAGCATCCATTGCCTCAATATATCCTAAATCTGATAAAGTGTCACCGGCTGTTCGTCTTACCGTTACACTTTTATCCTTTAAGGCTTTATATAAATAAGGCAGCACAGTCTTATCTTCAATCATTCCAAAATAAACAACAGCCAATCTTCTAATGGATGCTTTTTCATCCAGCAAGGCCCTTTCAAGAACAGGAATGTCTTCTATGTTTGGATCCTCCATTTGCTCTAATAATTGATAGCGGATTCTCCAGTCATCAACAGTAAAATCGGATAGCTGTACCTTTTGTTTCCATCGTAACGGATTCGCCTTTTGACTTTCCGGATTAACAGCTATCTCAATTAACCTATGCAAACGGTCAATTGGGTACGCGGCCAAAATTTCTTCCACAACAGTTTCCCCAACCTGATCCATATCTCCATAACGATTACCGAAATCCTTCCATATTCTTTCCTTTATATAATTATCACCTGGAAGTTGTACCTTTTTGACAGATTCAACAAATTGTTCAGATAATCCCAATCGTTTCTCTTCCTGTCCGTCCATTAGTTTCACCTGTACCGGAATTCCTTTATACATTTGAACTTGAACCTTAATTTCACCAAAATGATCATTGATTTTTATATGATCAGCCGATTCCTCAACTTCTTCCCCAAAAGCCTGTCTAACCTTTTGTAAAATTTCCTTCCAATCAAATTTGGCATTACGTTCCACAGCTAAAAAGTCTGCGACATGGTATACACCCTTTACTCCGTCTATCTGTAAAATTTCCTTAATGACATCTGGTGCACCTTCTGCTTGATTTTTTTTATAGTTATTGCTTTTCCCCATGGGTAATTCTTGATTAAGAATAACCTTCATGGTATTAGGGCTTGGTGTTGGTTCGATGGATTTAATTTTCAATCTCATCATCCTTTTCAACTTATTCATAGCATTAAGTATATTTATTCTAACACAGTGAAAATAGCGATAAAAATAAACAGCCTGACGTGTTCGTATCAGACTGTTTATTAACTGATTTTCTATATTTGTTCGGCTAATTCTGTCAGATATGTCCATCTCTCAATTAAATATTCCAATTTCTCATTTAGTTCTGTTTCCTCATTAGCCAGTTGTTGAGCTTTCTCAAAGTCGCTTCCCGTATTATTTAATTCAACTGAGATTTCCTCTAATCTGGTTTCCACTGCTGCAATATCGTCTTCAATTGTTTCAAATTCCTTTTGTTCCTTATACGACATCTTCTTTTTCTTTGGTTTTTCCTGAACCTTTACTTCCTTTAGCTCCTCTTGTTTCTTTTCCGGTTTTTTTATCTGCCTTTCGAGGAAATCAGAGTAATTACCATAGAAAGTATCTATATTTCCTTCACCCTGCAACACAAGCAGCTGCTCTGCCACTTTATCAAGAAAATAACGATCATGCGAAACAGTAATGACAACCCCGGAAAAATCATCTAAATAATCTTCTAATACAGTTAAAGTTTGTGTATCTAAATCATTTGTCGGCTCATCAAGAAGAAGGACATTCGGCTCAAGCATCAATATTTTTAACAAATACAATCTGCGTTTTTCTCCGCCCGAAAGCTTTCGAATGGGTGTGCCATGTGTATATGGAGGAAAGAGAAATCGTTCAAGCATTTGAGAGGCGGATATTGTTTTACCATCTGTTGTATGGATTACCTGAGCTGTTTCATTTAGATATTCAATCATCCGTTTATTTTCATCCATATCTTCGCTTTCCTGTGTATAATAAGCTACCTTTACCGTTTGACCTATAATACGTTCCCCTGAATCCAGCGGGATTTTGCCAGCCAAGATATTTAAGAGTGTAGATTTCCCTGTTCCATTCTTTCCGATAATACCTATTCGGTCACCTGGCTTCACGAGCAGGTCAAAATGATTAATAATAGTCCGGCCATCAAATTGTTTTGATGCATCCTTCAGTTCAAAAACTTGTTTACCAAGCCTGCTTCCTTTCAGTGTGATGTCAAGCTTCTCGCTTGATTTCACTGTTGAAAGCTCCTCATCTAGCTTTTCAAAACGCTGAATTCTTGCCTTTTGCTTTGTCGTCCGCGCCTTTGCCCCTCTTCGAATCCATTCAAGCTCCTGTCTAAACAGATTTTTTTGCTTATCAATAGTTGCCGCTTCATTTTCTTCCCGTATTGCCTTTGCTTCTAGAAAGGCCGCATAATTTCCTTTATAGCTGTACAGCTTTCCGCCATCAAGTTCAAAAATACGATTGGTTACGGCATCAAGAAAATAACGGTCATGTGTAACAAGAAGAATGGCACCATGATAGCGACTTAAATAATCTTCAAGCCATTTGACTGATTCAAAATCAAGATGGTTAGTTGGCTCATCTAATATCAATAAATCAGGATTTTGGATTAATACCTGGGCAAGGGCGACACGTTTCTTTTGACCGCCTGACAAAACACCAATTTTATGGTTGAATTGTTCAATACCAAGCTTTGTTAAAATCGTTTTTGCGCTGGTACTCATATCCCATGCATTTAATGTATCCATTTCCTTTTGCAATTGAAAAAGCCTTTCCTGTATCGTTTTACTTTCAGGTTGTTCATTTAATTGTATTAAGGTCAGTTCATAATTCTTAAGTAATCGGAAGATGGGAGCATCTCCATCAAAAATTTGCTCAAGAATAGTTAAATCTGGATCCAATTCAGGCGCTTGAGCAAGATACGAAATCCGATAATCTTTTGCAGAAACAAATTCTCCCTCGTCAGGAAGATCAATACCAGCTATCAATTTAAGGAGCGAGGACTTCCCAGTTCCATTTACACCAATAAGGCCAATACGCTCTTTTTCAGTAATCGTAAAGGAAATATCATGAAATAACGTTTTTTCACCATATGTTTTTGTTACATGTTCAATCGAAATTGTTTTCATTTGGATCATTCCATTCATTGAATAATTATATGTGTAAGTCTATCTATTATAACAGATAATAAAAAGCAGGAGTAAACACCCCTGCTTTTTCTTTCATTCTATTAATTAATGACTCTCATAACTCGTCCATTAAAGGTTTGCGCCCAGTAGCCGCTAGTCATATCAGCAATCGCTACACCCGTTGAGCTTTGGGAACCAATGAATTTCCCTCCGCCAATATAAATGCCGACATGTCCATCTGTTTTATATGTATTAAAAAACACCATATCACCAGGACGCATTTCACTGGCAGAAACTCGTGTACCCGTATTTTTCAAAACTTCCGTACTGGCACCTACTTTAACACCTGCCTGCGCAAAAGCCCAAGATACAAATCCTGAACAATCAAAACGGCCATTGGCAATATCGGATGCATTTCTTCCGCCGCCAAATACATAAACAGAATTTCCGATATATTTGTAGCCGGCATTAATAACAGTCGAAAGACTTCCTGAACCGCTGACAGGAGTAGCACTGCCTGTACTAACTTCTGTTCCTGTACTAGCTGTTGTTCCTGCATTCACAGTACCCTGAACAGCACTAGAACTACTACTACTATTCGCAACAGCCAAAGCGGCAGCTTGTAATTCTGCTATTTGTTCTTGATAATTCGCGATATCTGCCAATTTATCACTCTCTTGAGAGTCTAATTGAGCTTTCAATGCTTCATTCTGAGCCTTTTGTTCTTCTGTTTGCATTTGCATCCCTTCAAGCTCGGTCTTAAGATTAGTTAAATCAGCCAATTTTTTCTCAACCGATGCCTGCATTGCTTCTAATTCATTTTTATCCTTTTCATGATCCTGAATCATTCCTTGGTCAGCTTCTACAATTGTAACAACTGCACCTATTCTACCAATAAAATCACTAAAACTTGTAGAACCAAGAATTACTTCTAAATAGCTGATATTACCGCCATTCTCTTGGAAAGAAACAGCGCGTTCCTTTAAGATTTCGGTGCGGCTTGCAATTCTTTCTTCCATCACAGCTATTTCATTATTTAAGCGATCAACTTCTGCCTGCGTTTCAGTCATTTGGATATTTGTTTCTTCAATTTTAACACTATTATCTTTAATAGCCTGCTCCATCCGCGAAATTTGTGCTTCCAAGTCTGCTTTTTGCGTTTGAATGCTGCTAAGTTCCTTTTGTGCTTCAGAAATCTCTGTTTTAATACTATCAATTGTATCCGCTTTTACTGCCGGTACGGCAAGTAAACTTCCCATTCCAAGCATAAATGTGGTACTAAGAGTAACTAATTTTGTTTTCAACACGAAAATCCTCCCTGCGCTCTGCAGCTAAACCTATACATGAATCCACTAAATGATGCGCTACGTTTTATGTACAAAAAAGTATGTATAAAAGTTTTAACTTATCAATTTACATTTGCTAACCTTATTAATCTCTCAGTCTATTTTTACAACAACGCTAGTATAGCACCATATCTTGTCAGTTGTGTAATAGAAATATTACAATTATATTTCAATTTCTACCTTATTCGACAAAATTATCAATATGTAAAAGGCTTAATCCTCAATGACTAAGCCTTTTTCTGTCAAATTTCTGTAATAAAAGTAACAATATCCTGCTTCCGTTTCTAACTCAATGTAATATTTCATATGTATAGTTGGATAGATTGAATACATATTAAATAATTTTACAAAGCTTTCTCTATCCTTTCAGTTGTCAAGAGCATGTAATCCGTCATCATTGCTAAATCATCTATTTGGTCCTCTGTAATCATTCTATCAAATAAGACTTTTGCTTTATATTCCCCTTTTTGTTCAGGACAAAGAGGTTCAGAACAAAAAGTCAACTTAATCGTTCTATTTTCACCCCATATTTGATTTAATATTGTTTCTACTTCGGACATCAAAGACTGCTTGTATACATCCTCAAATATAAATTCGATGGTTACAAAACAGCCTGCCAAGTTATTTGCTTGAATGGATGGCATCAGCTCGGCAGCTAAATTGTCTAAACCTGCCAGCAAGGAAAACCTGCAGGTTACATTCCGATTGGGCAAAGCCAATTGAAATGAAAGGTCGTAGGTACGAGACAGTTTTGCAGAGTTTATACAATCATTACGATCGATAATGGCAATTTCTCCATTTAAATCTCTGTCATAAAAGCCACCTTCCATCACGACTCTCATGTTTTCAAATGCCGTTGGATCAAACATGAAAAACCTCCTCACTTATTAGATAATTACTAAATTTCATATTACTCCGATGATTAACGATTGCGACATTGATTAAAGGTTATTATAATGAACTTATTGAAAAAAAGGAAAAGAGGGATGATTCCTTGCCAATTAAACTACCTAAACTATTACCAGCACGGGAAATACTTGAAAACGAAAATATTTTTATCATGGATGACGAGCGAGCCAGTCAACAAGATATCCGTCCTTTAAATATAGTCATTTTAAACCTAATGCCAGAAAAAGAAAAAACCGAAGCACAATTGCTTAGACTGCTTGGAAATACTCCTTTGCAGGTTAATCTTTCGTTTCTCAAAACAGCAACGTATGAATCGAAACATACTAGTCCATATCATTTAGAGCAGTTCTACACTACATTTGCTACAATTAAAGAACGTAAATTCGATGGGATGATTATTACTGGAGCTCCTGTTGAAATGATGCCGTTTGAAAATGTTGAATACTGGGATGAACTAGTTGAAATTATGAAATGGACCAAAACAAATGTTACATCCACCCTACATATTTGTTGGGGAGCCCAGGCGGCATTATTTTATCATTTTGATATTGATAAATTTGAACTACCGGAAAAATGTTCGGGAATCTACTCACATATAATCAATGATCATTCGGAAAAATTGTTACGCGGCTTTGATGATGAATTTCTTGCCCCGCATTCAAGATACACCGATGTGGCCATTGAGGATTTAGAACATTGTTCTGAGATTAAAATATTATCCTCCTCGCCTGAAGCAGGTCCATTTATTATGTGTGCAAATGGAGGCAAACAAATAATGGTTACAGGCCATTTAGAGTACGATGCCCAAACATTAGCGGAGGAATACAGCCGTGACCTAAGTCGTGGAATTGAAATTAAAATTCCGGAGAACTATTTTCCAAATAACGACCCTGAGAAACCACCGTTAAATCGCTGGCGATCCCATGCGCATCTCTTGTTTTCTAATTGGCTTAATTACTATGTTTACCAAGAAACACCATATGAATGGAATTGAAAAGGTAAGGAGTTAATAAGCAGCCATAAATAAGAAAAAAGAACCCCTGATTTCGTAAAATCATTAGAATCAGGGGTTCTTTTTTCTTCTATTAATTATTAGCCCATGGAATTAGTCTGCTTAAAATATACCTCTTCAAACGGCTGGATGACCACAAAACCATTACCGGAAAATTTCATTTGTATAGACTCGCCGCTCCCCCTGCCAATGAAGGTTTTAAAGGAAATATCCGTAACAAACTCATGCTGTAGACTGCCAGACCAAGCGACTGTTGCATTGGGGTCTGTAAAAACTGGATTATCAGGAGTAACCAGTAATGTAAGCGGTTCGTAATGTGAGGTAATCGCTACCAGCCCTTCCCCTTCTAACTTTACATTAAATAACCCGCCTGACAGCATACCAGCTATTTTCTTCATCAATTTAATATCCCATTCAATGGTTGGTTCGAAAGCCAAGAGATCGTTTCCATTTACAAATAAAGACTCTCCCTGTAATTGCAGAATGGAAATTTTCTTACCTTGATCGGCTACATACAGTTTCCCCTGACCGGTTGCCTTCATTAACGAAGTTCCTTCACCTGTTAGTGTTTTTTTAAACATTTTCCCTAATCCATGTTCAAAGACGCCTTCTCTTTCAAATTTAATATTCCCGCGATAGGAAACCATGGCACCTGCTTTTGTCCAAATTTTATCTGTTAAATTGATTTCCAATAACCTTGCTGTTTCTAGTTCAAAAAGTCCTTCCCCCTTATCCTGTTGCATTGTTTCATTAACGAACTCTTGAATCGAGTACCTCTCCATATACTCCCGTCCTTCCATGAAGTATTTTCATTTACCATCATTTATACTTATCATTCTTATATATTCTTCGTTTACATTCCGATTCCTTTATGTTCCCGATTCGCTTTCATTCAGAATAAACTAGATGACTCCCCCCTTATCCATCTATGCTTATTTATTTAAGTGTACAAAATTTATTTATCATATTTATTGAATATATTAAATTTGATTATTAGTGCCCATTATTCTTCTAATGAGGTGAGCATGATGAAAAAAAGAGCATTTATTACTGTACCGATTAGTATGATTCTTATTGCAGTAATCGTAACTTCTTTCTTCTTACTTAATATTAAGCCTGATACTTCAAAAATCTCTCAAGCTCAAAAGTTATCGGAATACTCCAAACCAGCCGTTGTTCGAATTATTGATTACGCTATTGTAGATTGGAATTTTTATGATTATTACACGGATGTCGGTCTTGAAGTAGATGCCATCCTGCAGCAATTAAATTATCAAACCATTGTCGGCGGATCTGGATCTGGCGCCATTATCAGCCCTAACGGATATGTTGTTACTAACGCCCATGTGGTAGAAACATCTCAAATGGAGGACGTCGATATTGCAACCGCAGGATTGGAACAGCTGGCAGCTATTGTTGCAGAGTATTATCAAGAGGATTATAGTATTGCCTATGAATATTTATGGACCTTCCTTGAGTACACAACTGTTACAAAAGTGCAGAAAATTGTTTTACCGGGCGGGGACATTCTTGATGGCGAAGTAAAGAGCTATGGTGCGCCATTTAATGAGGGAAAGGACGTAGCCGTGCTAAAAATTGAAGGAAAGAATCTCCCTACATTAAAGCTCGGAGATTCAGAAACAATTGAAGATCAAAATAATATTTGGGTAATCGGCTACCCTGGAGCAGCTGACTCAGAACTGCTGTCACCTGATTCAGCTTTGGAATCCTCTATGAATGCTGGTCAGATTACCGCTACCTCCAAATCGCTTCAACAAGGTGGAAGCCCTGTTATCCAAATAGATGCTGCCGCAACACATGGTAACAGCGGCGGACCGGTTATTAATGACAAAGGTGACATCATAGGACTATTAACCTTTGGTCCCGAAGTACAAGGATTTAATTTTGCTGTTCCAGTTAATACCGTTAAGGAATTTGTCAATCAGGCAGGTGCAAAAAACACAAGGAGCAGTACAGATAAACTTTTTAAAGAGGGTTTAGAACTTTATTGGGGCGGGTATTACAAAGATGCCTTAGAAAAGTTTGAAGCTGTTGCAAGAATTTACCCTAATCATTCAGAAGTCAAACAATATATTACGAATTCGGAGAAAAAGGTCGATGATAGTAAAATTCTTTGGTCCGAATATAGATTACTTTTTTATATAATTGACGGCGTAGCAGCTCTAATAATCATTTTCTTAATGATATTTACCTTTGTTCTGAAACCAAAATCAGCTGTAGCACAAGCTGGTTCTGTTGAAAACATTCCAGATTTGAACGGTGATGGAAAAATTGATATGGAGGATGTTCTTCTTGCATTGAAAAAGCAGCAGGATGAAGAGAAGAAAAAAGAATAACCATATTTTATCTTCAAATGTCCCAAGATTTATGCATTTTTCTTGGGACTTTTTCTATTTTACCTTTCATCAATTTTTAATAAAAAATGATGAAAGGAGTAATAAGAAGGTCATGAGACGAGTAATTGTAATATATAGAAATCCTGTTACTCTTCTGTTCACCCTGTTTTGAATGAAAAATGGATATTTCGACCAAAATAATGTAATAGAAAAACAAATTGGACTGGAGGAGAATCATGTCTGAACAATTAGTGGCGATTCAGCGCAATCATTTCGGTGACATCATTAGTTTCCAAACGTCAACAGGAAGAGTGATTTCCTATCGTAAAGCTTTACAGGAAGCGGAAGAAGGCATTATTGATGGAGTCAACATAAAAGAAGGTCATGATGGAAGCAGCTATTTAACTCCCGGAATGATTAGTTCTTTTGATGAATATCCATTATTTTAAATAAAGACCTACCTAGCTTAAAGCACGAAGGGATTGTACCAAAAGCAAAGGTGTCAGGCACCACATACATTATCTAGTATCACTTTGCGTAATATCGCACTGGATATAGATAAATGGTGGATGCCTGACACCTTATGGGGCAGCCCCGTCTTCAGGCTGCTACTGCTGATGTTCTTCATTTTTTAATTGTATTTTTCTCAACTCTTCAATTCGCTTTTCATCTTCTTCAAAATATTGAACCAAATCAACGATTCGATCAATAGACTCCCAGCTTAAGTGATGTTCTATACCTTCTACATCCTCATATATGCTTTCTTCTTTTACACCAATGACGCGTAAAAATTGTTCAAGAAGTTCATGACGATAGACTAATCGCTGGCCTACTTTTTTCCCTTTAGATGTCAGACTAAATCCTCTATATTTTTCATAAGTAAGATAATTATCTTTATCTAGCTTCTGCACCATTTTTGTTACGGAAGAAGGATGCACGGATAAATTCTCAGCAATATCAGATACTCGTGCAAAACCTTTTTTTTCTATTAAAAGATAAATTTGCTCTATATAATCTTCCATACTAGGTGTCGGCAACAATTTTCCCCTCCATATAAGAACCAAGACTTCAACGAAACAAATGTTTTCATTCCGTATGAAGCAATCAAAAGAAGTCATTCACTTCATATCCCATAAATGGCTCAATCTACATTAAATATTACTATAGAAATGGAGGGGAGACAAGGATAATTCCATATTGTTGGTTTAACGCAAAATTTTTCCTTAAATGGATTCGCCCTTTACCATCCATTTAACACTAATTTCATTATCCTAATTATCTTTTACCATCTAGCTTTAGATATCGTTCTTCATGAAAAGGAAACAGTTTTAATTTTACAGCTTCTTCACGGTGATTAGTAAAGATTTCTTCTACTATTTGGCGTGTCGTTTTCCCGTCTGTCTTAATTCCTAATTTTTTTGCACCCTCAAGAATTCTTTTTTCTCGGACTTCATGTGCCAGTTGATGCAGTGTTTTACCTTCTGTAGCGATGCCCAATTCATTCGCTTCTTTTTTTATCGAAGCTTCATGAACTTCATGAGATAAATCGGAAAGTTCCTTTCCCTCAACTGATATTCCAAGTTCCTTCGCTTTATTTTTTATAATGGTTTCCCTTACTTCCTGTGCCAATTGCTGAAGCTCTTTTCCTTCTGTTGCAATTCCAAGTTCTTTTGCCTTCTTTTTGATAAACACTTCCCTTACTTCTTCTTCTAAAACGTCAATTTCTTTCCCGTTTGTATCTATGCCCAAAGCTTGTGCCTGTTTCCTTAAATACACTGCCTTAATTTCCTTTACAATCGTTTCTACATCTTTTCCTTCTGTATTAATCCCTAACTCTTCGGCTCGTTTTTTAATAAATTCACTATTGTGCTTAAGCTTTTCTTTATGGTTTTCTTGATGTTTAATATTCGTGTCTTCTGTCCTTTCCGCTGCATTGGCGTAATGGTTTCCTATTGTTACACCACAGGTTAAGATTAGCAACATCAATACCTTTTTCATTTGTAAAATCCCCCTAAAATTTGGTTTTGTTTACAAATGTTAGATTGCCCAGAAAAGATAAAAACATGATGAACAGATAATGAAAAATGAGAGAAAAGCAGAAACTTTTCTCTCATTCATTTTACTCTTCATTTAATAATGTATTTTCAATGTCAAGCTTTTCCCTTTTTTCGTTAATCCACGTACTGTACTCTGTTTGCAGCTCTTGATCAAATAAAGTTTGCTTTATTTCACCTTTATAATCCTTTAATTCCGCTTCTTTTGCTGCTTTTTTATTAGTCACTTTTATAATGTGAAACCCATAGTCTGTTTGAACAGGTTCGCTTATATCCCCCTTATTCATCGAAAAAGCTGCTTTCTCAAACTCCGCAGCCATCTCTCCTGTTGAAAAGTATCCTAGCTCGCCGCCATTATCTGCATTAGAAGTATCTGTGGAATATTCCTTCGCTAATTTTGCGAAATCCTCTCCTGCTGAAAGCTTTTCTTTTACTTCATTAGCAGTGGATTCATCATCAACAAGAATATGACTTGCTTCAACCTGCTCCGACTCATTGTATGATTCTTTATTCTCTTCAAAATAGCTTTCAATTTCTTCATCAGTAACCTCTATATTTGATTCTAGGAGCTTAACAATCTTTAAATAATTGACGATTTCAGACTTAATATCAGCTTTTGTCACACCTGATTGCTCCAACGCAGCATTAAATTGTTCTTCTCCACCGTTTGCATCTATATACGTTTGCATTTCCTCATCAATTTCTTTATCAGATATTGTAATATTTTCCTTCTCAGCTTCATGCTCAACAATCTTGTTATCAATTAAATAGCTTATCGTGTTTGTTCCGTATTGTTTTACCATGACATCATATAATTCATCTTGTGTAATCGGATTCCCTTCAACACTTGCCACAACTTCCTTTTTGGAAAACGCTGTCCCAAAGACAACAGTTAAACTAATCACTGCCACACCGGCAATAGCTAATAATAATTTTTGATTAAGTAATTTTTTCAAAACAAATAACCTCCATGTATTCTTGTTTCTAAACTTGAACCTATCTTATCGAAAATATATGAACAAACTATTAACAAGATTTGAAACGGCTGTTAAAAGCAACCATTTACATTCGCTATATATGTCCTTTTTAATATTTTGACATATACTAGTAGATATTTGACTCATCTAAGAGATATGGTCATGAAACGGGAGGAGAAAACTCATTTTCTCCTCCCGTTTCATGACCATATCTCAACCTTTCAGCGGAGCTGAAAGCCGTGTGAAAAGGACTTTTCACACGGCCGAGTCAAATATCTAACGTAAGAACCATGCTTACTACCCGTACATGATAGAAAAAGAATTCCTATGTCGATTTAATAAGTTCGTTATATATATAAACAAAAAAGCTATGGAAATTCTGGTAGTAACCACATTTACCATAGCCTAAATAAATTATTATCTTTATTTCATTATATCAGCTTTTTGTTTTTTTACTCTTTCAAGTTCTTTTTCTACTTCAATATCAAACATGGTATCTAGTTTGTTTAATGGTGCCAAGCGCGATGTGTTAGCTAGATGGTTATAGGCTTGAGCCCTTGCCTCATACTGTAGAATACGATCTTCCATTCTTGCAAATCCTCTTGAAGCTTTTTCAGGCGTGTTCGTCATCAGCGTTTTTCCCATTTCACTTGAAATTTTGGCCACATTTGCCCGTGAAATGAGAACAAGTTTTCTATTTTGCAGTTCTTCATATTTTTCTTTTAATTTTTCAAGCTGCTCACAAAACATTTGAGTTTGGCTTTGAATGGATGCATGCTGTTGTTGATAAACAAGTAATTTTTCTTCCTGTTTGATTCGGTCTGCAATCGCTAGCTTCGCGATATCGTCCTCGTTCTTTTCAATGGCAAGCTCTGTTTGGCGATTTCTTTTTACGATAATCTGCACTGTTTCTTCTATCATCTTTTCATATTTATTTTCGACATACAGCTGTTTTGCTAATGCATTATGTGCTTTATCAATCTCGCTTTGAAGCTCACGCAAATATTGCTTAAGCATGCTGACTGGGTCTTCCCATTTATCAAGTGCATCATTTATGTCGGCTGCTGCCATATCCTTTATCCTCTTATAGATTCCCATTTTTATTTATCCTCCCTACGAATTGTCTTTTCCCATTCATCAAGGTAATCCTTAGAATCATTTAGACTAGAATAATAGCGATCAGCAGCTATTTCTTCCAGCGTAAATTCTTCTCCAAATGAAGTTTCAGATTTTAATTTTTTATAAATAGAATAGAGGATGACGATGATAATAGGTATGGCAAGAATATCAGGCAGCAGCCAAAGAATACCAAGCGAAAGAAGGATTGCTCCTGCCATTTTTATACTCTTGTTCTTCACTAAACCTAACAGCAATCCCCCTACTGTAATGAATAGTATTTTGCTGATCAAAACCAGCCATCCAAGCCCCATAAAAGGTGCTGCTTGCTTTACAATTACAAATTGGGAAGTGCGGTCTGGTCCAAATGCCCCTCGGTGAAAATGTCCTCCATGCTGAATTGAATGGGCAGCGGCACTATTCTCACCACTAACAGCGACTAATACCATAAGAAACAAAATAGGAAGAAAATACAGCACAGATTTCATTACTTTTTTCAATTGAATCACCTCCTTGATTAAGCTTGTCTTAATCATAGAGAGAAATTATGACCAAATTATTAACAAAGTTTTAATAGCAATGGAATATTTCAGTAATAAAAATGGTCATACAAAAGAAAATTGAAAAAGCCGCATGTTTGTCCATGCAGCTTTTATGTTTGTCATAATAAAATTATTTTTTCAAATGATTCTTAGGAAACCGGATGATGAATTTTGTTCCCTTTCCTTTTTCACTAAAAACGTTAATCTCTCCATCATGGAGCTGAACAAGTTTTTTAACAATGGATAGACCAAGCCCAAATTCACCGTATGGATTAGTCGTTCTTGACAGATCTGCTTTATAAAACCGGCGCCAAATATTCTCTACATCCTCTGGATCTATTCCAATTCCCGTATCTTCAATTTCAATAATCGTTTCTTCATAACCGGCCAGGCCCCTTAATGTAATAATGCCGTTTTGTGTGAATTGAATGCTGTTCTTTGTAATATTAATTAAAATTTGAATAATCCGGTCATAATCTGCATATATCATCACATTTTCTTCAACGTCGACTCTTATTTGATTTTGTTTCTTCTCTGCTAATAGCTCTAATTGATCTTTAATAATCTCTAGCACTTCCACAAGCTCTATTTCAGTTTTTATCAATTTCACTTGATTGGAACGAATTTTTTCATAATCAAGATTTTCATTCACAAGCCGGATTAAACGATTGGTTTCCTTACTGACTAAGCTTATACTTTTTTCTTTCTCCTCATCGGGTATCATATTATTTTTTAGTCCTTGTATGACACCGTTAATCGTCGTTAAGGGCGTACGAAGCTCATGGGAAACGTCAGCCATAAATTGGCGGCGTCTGTTTTCCAGACTTTCAATCTCTTCATTAGATTCATGTAGTTTTTGCACCATTTCATTAAAGTCCTCTGCCAGTTCACCAATTTCATCAAAATTAGAAGAAGGAAGTTTGATACTGTAATCTCCGGCTGAAACTAAAGAAGTTGCCTCTTGAAGCCGCTTAATCCGGTTCACATGGACCTTTGATAACACCCAGCTTAGAATGATGGATACAATAAGTGCAGCTAATACTGCATACCACAAATATTGATTAATTTGTGAAATCATTTCTCTCGAGCCGCTAATAGGCGAAGTAAGCAATATCCCACCAATAAACGAACCGTGTTGAAAATAAGGTAAAAGAACAAACGTAACCGCTTGTTCAAATCGATTTCTTTCTTGTTTTACAGTAACAGTTTGCCCTGACCTTATTTTATTCCACTCTTCATCTTTCAAAAGGATCCGGCCGCCGGTTGGATAAACAATTCTACGGCTTTCATCAAAAATCATATATTGAATGTTCCTGCCGCTTAACACATGATTATATTCATCTAATACCTGCTCCCCGCCATTCCGGCTCCGTTCGAGGTCATGTACGATATTTTCACCATACTCCGTTAATTCATCAGCTTTATTGGTATAGACAAGTGTTTCAACATAATGCGTAAACAATATACTTAAAACAAGAAAAGCCACAACAAGAATACTGATATGACTGATGATTTGCTGATAAATATACTTAATTCTCATGAAGGGTCACGACCTCATCAAACTTATAACCTACCCCCCAAACGGTATGAAAAAATGGCTGGTTTGGTGTACCAACTTTTTTTCGAAGCCTTTTAATATGCACGTCCACCGTACGCTCATCTCCATAAAATTCATAGCCCCAAACATGCTCTAACAGCTGTTCTCTAGAAAAAACTTGTTTCGGATGCTGAGCAAAATAATACAAAAGATCAAATTCCTTCGGCGTTAAGTTTGGAACAGATCCTCCATTAAGAATAACTTCTCTCGTATCTTTATTAATTTGAAAATGCTTTGTTTTTAAAGTCCCATTTTCCATTGAATCTTGATGATTGGGACGATAGCGGCGAGTCACAGCTTTTATTCGCGCCATTAATGTCAATGGGCTGAAGGGCTTTGTGACATAATCGTCTGCTCCCATTTCAAGACCTAACACCTGATCTGATTCACTGTCTTTTGCTGTTAGCATAATGATAGGTACTGAATTTTTTTCTTCCCTAATCTTGCGGCAAATCGTCATTCCGTCCATACTCGGCAGCATCCAATCAATGATTAAAGCATCCCATTCGCCTGATTTACAACGATTATAGCCTTCTAATCCATCTGCAATAAACTCACCTTCAATTCCTTCTTTTATAAAAAACATCTCTAACATCGAAGCAACACTTTCATTATCTTCAATGACTAAAACTCTCATCTACTCCATCTCCTAAACCGCACAAATAATTTCTATGTAACAAACTTAAATCGAAATCCATGAAGAATCAACTATCTTCTATTTATTATTTCCTGTCTCTTACCTTAAACGGCAAAAAAGGAAGCAAACAACGCTCCCTTTTATATTCTTTTCCCTGCTCAGGCTTAGGCCTTTTTCGCTAAACCTTCTTTTAGCTTAGCTAACTCTGTCTCCACTTGAGCATTTAATAAACTAGGTAAGTTTTTAGTATGATCGACAGTTGCAGATGTTATAAAATAATGATGGACTGAAGCTTTAGCCTCCATCTCGAGGATCTTGTCTTCTGCACGGGAAAATCCTTTTAAAGCGTTGTCAGGGTTAAGTGGAGTAACAGATTGGTCGAAATGAGATGATGCTTTTGCAGCTGCAGCTCTTGATATAAGTGTTAATTTACGGTTCGTTAACTCTTCATATTTTTCCTTAAGACGTTCTAACTGCTGCATGAAAACTTCTGTTTGTTTCTTCACAGAATCTAATTGAGTTTGATAGAATGCTAATCTATTCTCCTGATTAATCTTTTCTTCAATAAACATTTTCGCCATGTCATCTTCATTTTGACTGATAGCAAGCTCCGCCTGATTCGCTCTTTTGTCAATGGTTTCATTTGTTTCGGCAATTAATGCTTCGTATTTTTTCACAACGAATAATTGCTGTGACAAAGTATTTTTCCCTTGTTGAATGTCTTTTTCTAGTTCACTTAAGTAGTGCTTCATCATTCCAATTGGATCCTCTATTTTGTTTAATCTATTATGAATATCAGCCGAAGCCATATCCTTTATTCTTTTAAAAATCCCCATAATCTTAATTTCCTCCTTTAACGAACTGTGTTGTCCCATTTATCTAAGATAGCAGCATAATGTTGCCTGTCCTCTTGTAAGGCAGATTCACTCTGTATGTTTTGTTTTCTCTTTTTACGATTTATTTTGTGAATTGCATATCCAATAAACACCGCCATCATGATTATTGCTATAGCAAGGATGCTTGGTATAAATGACAAGCTTATAATTAATATAAGACCCGCTCCCACCCATTTGCCTATATGTTTGGATTGTCTCCATAAATGCAAACCAATTAGAATCAGCACTACTTTCCCTATTACTCTAGCAATAGACATTCCTAAATCAATGTAAGAACGGAATATTTGCCAGTTTTCGTTATATAGAAACGTATATAACCATCTATCTGCCATAGGTATCCATGCTGCAGATTTATACCCTAATATAAAAGCTGTCACAATTGCACATAGAATGAACATCCAACTAAATAGTCTCCTCAAATATTATCACCTCCTTTCACAGAAATGCGGAAGCGGATTAATTAGAACTTTTACTTGTCAGTGTTAATTCAATTTTTAACAACTCACTGCCGCGATAGATGTTTAAAGACACTTTTTCTCCTATTTCAAGTTCACTATATAAATATTTTCTTAAATCATTAGAGTTTGTTACCTTTAAATCATTAATGGAAACAATAACATCCTGTACTTGAAGTCCCGCTTTTGCTGCTGCCGAGTCAGAGTCAATAGTTGTGACCATGGCACCACCTTCTAAATCATTAGGTAAATGCTGTGTATACATCTGCTGGACTTCTTCAAGACTTGCTAAACCGACCCCAATATACGGTCGTTCTACCTGTCCGGTTTCCATAATTTCATTAATAATCGGGACAAGGTCATTACTAGGAATAGCGAAGCCTAAACCTTCGACACCATCTTCTGCGATTTTTAAACTATTCATTCCAATAACCTGTCCTGACGTATTAACTAAAGCACCCCCACTATTCCCTGGATTGATAGCTGCATCTGTTTGAATAACATTCAAATCCCAATTCCCCGCTGAGGTTGATACAGAAACCGTCCTGTCCACTGCGCTGACGATTCCCTGTGTGACGGTATTGGATAGATCCAGACCAAGCGGGTTGCCAATTGCTAACACTGTGTCACCTGCACGTAATGTGCTGGAATCTCCAAAGTCTAATGAAGCTGCTGCATATTTAGAATCGATTTTTAAAACGGCTATATCTGTCAGCGGGTCTGCCCCAATCAGTTCAGCCTTTGTTTTCTCGCCTCCTTCAACTGTAATTTCAATTTCGTCTGCTCCTTCAATCACATGATTATTGGTTACAATAAAAGCCTTGCTGCCATCGATTTTATAAATTACCCCAGTGCCAGAACCGCTTTCTACTTTTTCAGAATTGTTATTTGTTTCACTTGGTAACCGATAATTTTGACTTTGAGTTTGCATATTAACAATGCCAACAATTGATTTTGATGCGACTTCCACCATATCTGCAACAGATGAAAACGAGGAACCTCTCGCAGCGGTCGTTTTTTGTACAGTTACCCTATTAGTTGATGAAGAATTACTTCCCCCTTGTTCTGAAAACTGTGAGACTTTTTCCTCAATCGATGTATATAAATGATCAATATAATCAGTATGTGGAATAATGGTTATTGTTAGTACAGAACCAATTATTCCACCTGCTATGGTATTCATAAGACCTGAAAGTCTTGTTTTTCTTTTTTTATTCTCTTGTTTTAATGGACTTGGTATAGGCTCATTGAAATTGTCCATCCTCATGTCCCCCTTATCCTCTTATTTAATATCATCATAAATAGCAAATATGACTAAATTATTAACAAACTTTTAATAGAGAGAGAAAAATGGCAACAAAATAAAAAAACGAGCATGTATGCTCGTTTTTTGCTTATATAATGAAGGATTTCAAATATAAAATTTCATTCTATCTGAAAAGCTCCTTTACTTGTTATTTCATTTAGCCAATGATAATTCGTTCCTTTGGATAATGATAGTTAACATCCTGTTCTTTTCCACGGAGTATTAAAAGAAATGACACCAGCCCAATTCTGCCAATAAACATGAGAGCCATAATCACCCATTTGCCAAATGTTGATAAATCAGGAGTGATGCCCATTGATAATCCGGTTGTTCCAAAGGCTGAACTTACTTCAAATATAATACTCAATAGAGAGAACTTTTCAGTAACGGATAGAACAATGACTGAAGTAATACACATAATAACGGCTAATATGGTTACTGCTAGAGCTTTTGTAATATCCTCCTCATGTATTTCCCGCTTAAAGATTTTGATATGGCGCTTTCCACGGGCAAAATGAAATAAAAATAAAATAAGAATGGCTAATGTCGTCGTACGAATCCCTCCTCCGACAGAGCTTGGGGAAGCACCGATAAACATAAGCACACTAATGACAAGTAATGTTGGATCCGAAAATTCACTTACATCCATTGTTGCCAATCCACCGCTTCTCGTTGATGCAGATTGAAAAAAAGCATAGAAGAAGGCCTTATGCCAAACCATATCTTTAAAATAATGCCGAAATTCAAAAATAATGATTATTACGGTTCCAATGACAAGAAGTGCTGCAAAGGTAATGGTTGTAATTTTAGTAAAAAGAGAAAAACGAAACGGCAGTGCCATTGTCTCTTTATGAAATAGATAATTTTTAAATTCAATTAATACAGGAAAACCGATGGCACCTAGCGTTATTAAGATAATCGTAATTAATTGCACGAAATAATCATTTGCATATGGTATAAGTGATGCACCCGTAATATCTAGGCCTGCATTTGTTGTAGCACTTATGGAAGCAAATAAGCCATGCATGAATGCATCTGCAGCACTTGGATAATATTGAAGAAAATGAAATCCAAGTATAACCGCTCCTACAAGTTCAATTAATAAAATAATCCTAATGATTTCTCTAATAAGAGCAACAAGTCCGGCCAAATTCGTCTGATTATGGTCGACCATAATCAGCTGTCTTCCACGCAGGCCAATTTTCTTTCCTAATATAAGATAAAAAAAAGTCCCGAGTGTCATGACACCGATTCCACCAAACTGGAATACAAACAAAAGGACAAATATTCCAAAAGTACTATACGTTTCAGATATATTAAGCACAGTCAAACCAGTCACACTTACCGAACTTATAGCTATAAAAATAGTATCCAATAACGCGACTTCTACTCCCTCCTTATGTACGGCTGGTATCCGCAGCAATAATACCGAAACAGTTACAGCGACAAAATAAAAAGAGATAATTGCTTGTGCAGGAGTAATATGATCCAGATTGAATTTTAGCTTTTTCCACATGTTAAAGAATTCCTTTCGCTATGAACTAATCCTATCTTAAAGAATATTTCCTCCTTTTAAAAGGAATATAAGAACTTTCATAAAAAAACTTTTTTCTTGAGCAGGGGAATAAATGACTTAGCGGGATTTCCGCAATTTACCGAAAACATTTCCACTTATGTTTTCAACGCTACTACTCATAATACTAATACAGAGAAGTTTTTTCTCTGTATATTAATAAATAGTCCTTAAGGAGTTGTCATGTATGTCAAGAAGCAGCAATAAACTACTTGTACCTGGTATAGAACAATATCTTGACCAAGTGAAATATGAAATTGCTCAGGAATTCGGTGTTCATTTAGGTTCTGATACCGTTTCGCGTGCCAACGGATCCGTTGGAGGAGAAATTACCAAGCGTTTAGTGCAACAAGCGCAAGCGCAATTATCAGGAAGAAACCAATAAAAAAACAAATAAAATGGAAAAAAAGTCCGGAACTAAACCGGACTTTTTTTGTTAATAAGGACTAATAAAAAAACAAACCCCATGTTATAGGGTCTGTCTTTATCTTATTAGGATGATGAATCCATTGGATTATATAATTTAATATCCGGATTTTTTTCTTGAAACCATCGTAAGGCAAAGTCATTTTCAAATAAAAAGACTTTATTCCCATAACGATCATTAACAAGTAAACTTCTTGAACTGGATAAAGATTCATTGATATTCTCATTTTCCACCCAACGAGCAATCTTCGATCCCTGACGCTCTAATACTACATCAACATTATATTCATTTTTCATCCGGTGTTCGAACACTTCAAACTGTAATTGACCTACAGCGCCAAGTAAGATTTCTTCCCATTTAACCGTTTTATACAACTGAATGGCACCCTCTTGAACGAGCTGCTCAATACCTTTATGGAAATGTTTTTGCTTCATGACGTTCTTCGCCGTTACACGGACAAATAATTCTGGTGTAAATTGAGGAAGTTTCTCGTATTGAAAGGAGTCTTTTCCAGACGTTAATGTATCACCGATTTGGTATGTCCCTGTGTCGTATAGACCAATGATATCTCCACTTACTGCTTCATTAACTGTACTGCGGTCATCTGCCATAAACTGAGTTGACTGAGCCAACTTTAACTGCTTGCCTGTTCTTGGGAGATTAACGGTCATGCCCCGTTCAAATTTACCTGAACAAATACGTAAAAAGGCAATACGGTCACGGTGTGCAGGATTCATATTTGCTTGGATTTTAAAAATGAAACCAGAGAAATTTTCTGAAAGCGGATCAATTTTACCATTGGTTGATTCCCTTGGCTGTGGAGATGGAGCAAATTGCAGATAAGTCTCCAAGAAGGTTTGGACCCCGAAATTTGTCAAAGCACTTCCAAAAAATACAGGAGTTAATTCTCCATCAGCAATCCGTTTCCTTGAGAACTCATTCCCCGCTTCATTCAAGAGCATGATTTCTTCCAACGTTTGATCATACAATGCATTTTGTTTCATTGGATGGTCTTCCTCAATTTCTCCCTCATCATTTAATTCAATGAAGCGTTCTGATTCGTCTACACGGAATTGCTCAATCCGATTATGGAACCGATCGTAAATTCCTAAAAACTCTTTCCCCATCCCGATTGGCCAATTCATTGGGTATGATTCAATCCCCATTACCTCTTCAAGCTCTGCCAATAGTTCAAGCGGCGGTCTTCCGTCACGATCTAATTTATTAATAAACGTAAAAATAGGAATCCCTCTTAATCGGCAGACTTTAAAAAGCTTTAACGTTTGTTCCTCAATTCCCTTTGCGGAATCAATAATCATCACAGCACTATCTACAGCCATTAATGTTCTATACGTATCTTCACTGAAATCCTGGTGACCCGGAGTATCCAAAATATTCACACGCGCATCATCGTAATCAAACTGCATGACACTTGATGTAACCGAGATTCCACGTTGTTTTTCAATTTCCATCCAGTCACTTGTAGCATATTTTCCGGTTTTTTTCCCTTTTACTGTTCCAGCATCACGAATGGCTCCTCCGAATAGAAGAAGCTTTTCTGTTAATGTTGTTTTCCCCGCATCCGGGTGGGATATGATAGCAAAAGTGCGGCGTGACTGCACTTCATTTATAAATGATTTAGACATGAATAATTCCTCACTTTATTCCATTCAAATTTTACTCATAACTTAAATCTTATTACTACACGCATGAGTTTGCAATATGAAATAAAAAAATTAATCTTAATACGTATTACTCCCCTATATTATAGATACGTAAACTATTAACAAAAAAACTATGTTAACGAATCATGTTGATAAGGCAGATTTTTGACTCATCCGTGAGAAATGGATATTTCTCACGCCTTTCAGCCATGCCGAAAGGTTGCTGTACGATTATGAAATGACAGGAGAAAACAAATTTTCTCCTGTCATTTCATAATCGTACAGCTTTAGATGAGTCAAAAATAAACAATGTTATTAAACAAAGCGAACAAAAAACCCTGCTTAGAAAACGGAGTTATTTCGTAAACACATGATTACCTATGACAGCCGTAACTGTTTTCGATTCATGCCATTTGCTTTCCACAATATCTGGATTATAGAAATTTAATGATTGACTGTTCTCCTTTCCCTGTTCGACAAGAGCTTCGTTTACCGCTTGTGTGGCTTCCGGTGTCGCAGGCTGATTAATTGTCCCGTTTTCAACCGGCTCAAACTGTCTTTGTTGATAGATAACCTCTTCAATGGTATCAGGGTATTGTTCATGCTCTACACGATTTAATACTACTGCTGCAACCTCTACTTTCCCTTCGTACGGTTCTCCTTTTGCCTCTGCAGTCACTAATCTGGCTAATAGTTCTTTCTCTTCATTTGTAATTGTTGATTCAGGAATAATCAATTTCTCTCCTGACTCAACATATGTTTGATCATTAATTTTCTGTAATTCTAACTCTGATACACCGTTTTCCATTCCAATTTCATGGAATGAGTCTCCCGTTTCTGCTTTATATATTTTTACACTCTCAAGTGTTTTCGCGAATATTTTATTATTAGGAAATAAAAAAAGCGGAAGCATGGCGAATAGAGCTGTTAAGATGAATATTTTCTTCATCCTATCTCCTCCTTCTCGTTTTCTTCTGCCTAAATTACCGTAACATGAATAAGCAGCTGAATCCACACCTCAACTATTACCATGGAAGGACAGTAAAGTTATTCCAACACAGCATTCTTTCATTTTATGCTGTGTTAACGAATCATGTTGATAAACAAATCATAATTTTAAAAAGAACTTCATTATTTTGCATTTTTCTTTTAAAATTGTCGAAATTTGTTATAATTGGATAGAGTTAATTGAATAGGTAAGAATAGTAGGGGAACCGGATAAGCCGGTTGAGAGTGCGTCCTTATTTGATGCTAACCCTTTGAACCTGATCTGGTTAATACCGGCGGAGGGAACATATTCTAGACAATCATGCTATTGTTTTTAATATGCACCAGTCGGGCACTGAGTGCATTTTTTATTTTCCAAGATTTTCCGTCCAAAAGGCACTTCCTTATAAATCCTTTATTCTAATCTATGGCAATTACCTTCAACAATTTATTCAGAGCATAGGAGGATTTCAATTTGAAAAGATGGCTTATCATTTTAATTGCTGTTCTTTTTGCATCAGGCTGTAATACTGAAAAGTCTGATGAAAAGTCAGCTGATACGAACGAGAAAGAAGAAAAACTAAAAAAGGTAACCCTGGTACTGGATTGGACACCAAATACTAATCATACAGGCTTATATGCCGCACAGAATCAAGGCTATTTTGAAGAAGAAGGCCTCGAAGTTGATATTATCATGCCAGGTGAAACAGGGGCCGATCAACTTGTCGCTTCTGGAAAAGCAGAGTTTGGTGTCAGCTATCAAGAAAGTATCACCCAAGCACGAATACAAGAGGTTCCAATTGTTTCAATTGCAGCTGTTATTCAGCATAATACATCAGGCTTTGCATCCCCTGCCGATAAAAATATAAAAACACCGAAGGATTTTGCCGGCAAATCATACGGGGGCTGGGGATCGCCTGTTGAAGAATCCGTTATTGCCTCTTTAATGAAGCAGGAAAATGCAAATCCTGAGGATGTCTCTATTATCAATATTGGGGATACTGACTTCTTTACAGCTGTTAAACGAGATGTCGATTTTGCTTGGATTTATTACGGCTGGACAGGTGTTGAGGCAGAACTGCGCGGCGAGAAAATCAATATGATTTATTTAACTGATTACAGTGAGAAGCTTGATTACTATACACCAGTACTTGCTACAAATGAAGCCATGATTAATAAAAATCCGGATACTGTGAAGGCATTTGTCAAAGCTGCTGCTAAAGGGTACCAATATGCCATTGAAAACCCGGAAAAGGCTGCTGATATATTACTCGCCGCAGCTCCTGACCTTGATGCAGAATTGGTGAAGAAGAGTCAGGAATGGCTTTCACCACGATATCAGGATGATGCTACTCGCTGGGGAGAACAGAAACTTGAAGTTTGGGCAAATTATGCCAATTGGATGTACGAAAATGGTTTATTAGAAGAGAAACTGAATGCTGAAGAAGCATTCACAAATGAATTTTTACCAGAATAAGGAGAGAAAGTAATGGCAAAATCATTAGTTAGTATTCAAATTATCCCGAAAACCCCAAATGGTGAGAATGTCATTCCATTTGTCGATGAAGCCATTAAAATCATCGCGGAATCAGGTATGAAATATGAAGTGCATCCCCTTGAAACGACGGTGGAAGGTGATTTAACTGCCATTTTTACCATGATTACAAAAATGAATGAACGTATGATTGAAATGGGAAGCCATAATGTGATTACTCAAATCAAAACACTCTATCAGCCCTCTGGCATCCAAATGGTTGATCTTACGGAGAAATACCATTGATGGCGTTTTTATCAAAAAGCTGGAGAACCTTATTGGCTCTCCTTCTTTTATTCATCACTTGGGAAACAATCGTAAGGGTATTGGAAATACCGCAATGGCTTCTGCCATCCCCGGTAAAGATTTTTCAAGAAGCTGCCCTGCACTGGAGCGATTTTTCCGTTCATCTCATGTCAACACTTCGTTTAAGCTTATCTGGATTTGCTATTGGTACAGCCATCGGGCTTTTAACCGCTATTATATTATTTTTAGTACCATTTTTAAAAGATTCCTTATATCCATTACTGATTCTTTCACAAAACATACCAATCATAGTACTTGCCCCGCTATTGGTCATTTGGTTTGGCTTTGGCGCGCTGCCTAAATTGATTGTCATTACATTAGTTTGCTTCTTCCCGGTTACTGTCGCTTCCCTTGACGGTTTTAAGCAAACACCTGCTGAATTAAGGCACTATTTATCTATGGCAGGTGCGAATAAAAACCAGCATTTTTGGAAGCTTGAATTTCCATCTGCCCTTCCAGCCATTTTTTCAGGTTTGAAAATTTCTGCGACATACAGCGTGATGGGGGCAGTAATTTCTGAATGGCTGGGAGCAAAAGCAGGGATTGGAGTGTATATGACCCTTGCCTCTTCTTCCTTTCGAACCGATCGGGTTTTTGTAGCTATTTTTGCGATTATGATTCTTAGCCTGCTGTTTTTTGCTTGTATTATGATCATCGAGCGGTTTGTTGTTCGGTGGAAAACGAAGGGGGAAGATTCCAGATGAGCCCGATTTTAAGTTTGAATTCAATTACGAAAAGTTTCGCATCAAAAAAAATTATTGATCATTTATCCCTTGATATACAAGCAGGAGAATTTGTTTCTATCCTGGGACCATCCGGAAGCGGAAAAAGTACTTTGTTTCATTTAATTGGCGGGATTTACAATCCTGACGAAGGAGAGATTCTGTTAGATGGAAGCCAAATCAATGGACAAAGAGGATCTATCAGCTATATGCCGCAGTCACCTTCCCTTTTACCATGGAGAACCGTATTACAAAATGTTCTTCTTGGACAAGAGCTTCAAGGAAAAAAGGATGTGGAGACAGCTCGAAAAATGATAGAAAAAGCAGGCCTAGCAGGCTATACAAATGCCTACCCTTCTCAACTATCAGGGGGAATGAAACAAAGAGTATCCTTTATTAGAGCCTTATTAAGTCCACAGCCCGTTATTTGTCTTGACGAACCGTTTTCTGCACTAGATGAACTAACCCGGCTGGACATGCAGAAATGGCTTCTTTCGATTTGGGATGAACATAAAAAGACCATCCTGTTTGTTACCCACAATATCGATGAAGCTTTATTTATGTCCGATCGAATTGTCATCATATCAGCAAATCCTGCATCGATAACAGAAGAATTTATCCTGCCATTTTCAAGACCGCGGCACAAGGAGCTGCTTCTTACCGATGAATTTCTTGCATGGAAACGAAAGATTTTTTTTGCACTAAGGAAGTGATTATTCATGAGAAAAATTATTGATGCCCATATCCATTTAGATCATTATCCTTCTCATGATATAGAGCAGGTTGTGAATGGAGATTCTACGGTTGATGCCTTAATTGGCGTTTCATATAACCTTGCTTCATGCATTCAAAATCAAGCTTTTTCACAGAAGTTTAAAAAGTTCAAGTCTGCCTTTGGCTGGCATCCTGAACAAACTTTAATATCAGGCAATGACTTTTCTCAGTTGATTGACTGGATAAAGGTGAGCAATCAGGATATGATTGCGATTGGTGAGGTTGGTTTACCCTATTACTCACGGCAAAAAACAAAGATTCCTATTGAGGGGTATATAGAAAGACTAGAAACGTTTATACATTTAGCAAATAAATGGAAAAAGCCCATTGTCCTTCATGCCGTCTATGATGATGCACCGATTGTATGTAACCTTTTAGAGAAATATGATATTAAAAAAGCTCATTTTCATTGGTTTAAAGGAGATCTGCAAACCATTTCTCGATTAATTGATAATAATTATTTTATTTCTATCACACCGGATATAGTATATGAAAAGGAAATTCAAGAGCTTGTTCGTCTTTACCCTATAGAAAAAATGATGGTTGAAACTGATGGACCATGGCCATTTGAAGGACCTTTCCAAGGTCGGATCACACATCCAAACATGATCCACACATCCATTAATATGATTGCTGAAATCAAACAACTTCCTAGCGTTGATGTTTACAGGCAGCTCTACAAAAACACAACGTCGTTTTATCATCTATAATAGAAAGAAAAGAGGCAGCATGTGTCGCCTCTTTCCTTTCCCTTCTTTTTTCAAAAAAAGATTACCATTTAAAGCAAGCAGCACCGACAATGATTAACAGGATAAATAGAACAACGATTAGTGCAAAACCGCCGCCATATCCGTAACCACAGCCATGACCATATCCTCCGTAACCGTACATTAAAACGCCTCCTTTCAATATTCACTTGCGAATTACTTAATAAAATCCACCGTAGCCCCAAGAAGCTCCGATAATAATTAACAAAATAAACAATACTACCAATAAGGCGAAACCGCCGCCGTAACCATGATGTTCACCTGACATTGAAAAAACCTCCTTTTCTCATTTCCCTATATCCTATTCACCTTCATTCAATATTGCGATAGACAAATACACAATTTTAGGTTTTTACCCTAAAACGCAAAAAGCACATTTCGAAATGTGCTTTAATTGCTTATTTATTGGCTTTATAATAATTTATATAGGTAATATTCATTTACAAATTCCCCGTTAATTTTTAACGATTGGACCCTTTCTCCTTCTAAAACGAATCCCATCTTTCTATATAGGTTGAATGCCTTATTGTTATCTTTGATAACCGTAAGCCCTAATCTTGAAATTCCAACTTCTTTTGCCCATTCAAACACTTTGTAGAATAGCTTAGTTGCAATGCCTTGTCCACGAGAGTCTTCAAGAACTCCCAAAACAATATTTGTGGAATGTCGATTTCGTTTTAAATTACTTCCTATTGCTACAATAAATCCGACAAGTTTGTTTTCAATTTCAGCAACAAAGAAGATGGAGTTTGGTTCGGACAAAAATCTTTCAATTGATTTTCTTTGTTGTTCAACAGTTGTTTGGCGTTCTCCAGGTTCAAACAACATAAATCCAGACTCATCAATTTTCTTGCTCAATTCCAAAAAATTTTCGGCATCGCTGACTTCAATAGGTCTTATTATCATTTTTTCTTCCCCATTCTTTAAAAATTTCACTATATTTTTCTATATCCCAAAGAAAATTAACGAAAATTTAATTATTTCACTTTATATTTGACATTAATTTTAGCACTATTTTTGGAACCAATTTCCGCGACTTTAGTATGTATGACATCAGCCATTGTCATTCTGTTAATTAATGTGCGAATTTATATGTCAATTGTCGATAAACCTTATAGAATCAACAAAAATAAAAGGTCCAAATCATATGCGATTTGAACCTAAAATTGATACGCTAATTAAGTTTTTGTACTCTTAATCCGAACCCGTTACATTAATACATCTGTGTGCTTTTCATCTAATTTTGTTTTTTTTGAGGGATCAAGTTAAATATTTCTCTTGATGCAAAACTGTCAATCAGCCTTGTTAGCCAGTCATAGTAATCCAACGCTTCCGTAAGCTTTTTCATGTCCTCTTCTGCTAATGCTTTTATTTCACCATCAGCAATCTCAGATTGAACAATACCCTGTAATTCCTGCAGCGATTTTTTAATTGCATGGACATTTACTGATATAGCTGCCCTCCATTTAATGTCAAAATAATCAAACAAACTTTTATACCAATCTTCTTCAGCCTTGTATAGGTCTTTTCGAACACCTTTTTTCCAAACCTTTTCAACCATCTTTAATTCCATTAGGGTACGAACCGATGTACTCATACTTGTCTTGCTCATACCAAGCTCTTCTTTCATCTCATCTAATGTCAATGGATGATTTTGAAAATAAAGTAATCCATATAGCCTTCCAATGGAATCAGATATGCCAAATAAATTCATATTATGACTGACAGCATCAATTACACGTTCACGTGCTGATTCGAGTTTTTCTAGGTCATTCACATTTTTTCACATCCATTACAATCAAATCATGTTTATTTCCCTATTAGATTAACATGTTTAATTGAATTATAAAATATGTATCATTACTGTTAATTGTAGGATTATGGAGTGATTCTAAGAATTTATCACATTTCGTTTGTAAATTTATTGCTAGACTTTCTGTAATTGCAGCCGTCATTTCCCTATTATAAGCTAAATTCCCTTAGATATCGTACAACATCCGACTACATTCGTTTTCTTTCTCTCTTTTTCCTATTCCCCCTTTTTTACGAATAACAGGCAAAAAGTATTAAATTTCATCACTAACACTTTATTTTTTGTCATATTTGAATTATAATTTTAATTATTCTAAATATTCTACAAAAATAATATCTCCATCCTTTTGTCATTTCTTTATCTTTATCAGCATATCGTATTGTTGGGATTTATAACCTTTCTGCAATATAGCTGAAAAACGAACGATTTTTATAAAGGGGATATGGTGAAATGTTAAGTCAAAACGAGCAAGTATTCACTGAAACGAAACCGTGGTTTAAACTTTGGTCCATCTATGTACTTGGATTCCTGGTTTTAATTTTAGTCGGTCTTTATCTTTATTCACAAAGTTTAATAAGAGTAGAAGCTCCAAAAGAAGAGCTTGGAGAAAAGGTAATTATAACCATGCCTTCAGGGAAAACTGTCTATACCTATGAAAACTTAATTGTTGAGGAAAAAGGTAAACTTCTTTACAAAGGAGAATTAAACACAATAGATTTAACGGGTGGAGTCGTTGAACATCAAAACTGGGAATAAGTATATCAAATTCGCCCCGTCGAATTTGCGTCCGGATTTTTATCGAGCTTGCTCGATAAATTACCCTTGAAAAATCCGAGACATCCGCCGGAGGCTTAACTTCATTCAGCTGGGATTTGAACCCCCACTGAATCGAAGAGCAACTTGCATTCATCTCCCACTTGTAGAAGTGGAGGACTTCTGCTGAATGAAGTTAAAAGAGCTCGAATCATTCATAAAATCGAGCTTTTTTCTTTCTCTCTACTTTCCTATCAAGACACTGAGGAATCTTCGACCTCTTCGATACAATCTCCTCTTCAAAACGTTCACTTTATTTCCTTTAATAGCAGTAATATCATTAGCAGTTATCTAGATAAATAGGGTACAATAGATTCGCTATAATTTGAGAGGAGGTCCTCTGTGAGTAATGGAAAATATACAGATAAATGAAAAACCCCAAAAATCGGAAAAGATTTGGACAAAAAATTTCACTTTACTTGTCCTAGCAAACTTTTTCATTTTTCTTGGCTTTCAAATGACTTTACCGACTATCCCGCTTTTTATTGAACAGTTGGGTGGAAATGATCAATTAATAGGATTAGTGGTAGGAATTTTCACCTTTTCGGCTCTCATTATTCGTCCATTTGCAGGACATGCCTTGGAATCAAAAGGCAGAGCATTTGTCTACTTAACCGGCTTAGTTGTCTTTGTTATTTCAGTAGGTTCGTATGCTTTTGCTATGAGTATTACGTTCCTGTTTATGATGCGAATTGTTCAAGGGATTGGCTGGGGATTATCTACTACTGCATCCGGAACAATCGCAACAGATTCCATTCCAGCTAATAAACGCGGTGAAGGCATGGGGTATTATGGACTATCTGGAAATCTGGCCCTTGCATTTGGTCCTTCACTGGGACTTACGTTATCAGGAGTTCTTCCCTTTCAACAGCTCTTTTTCATTTGTGCAGGTCTTGGTTTAGCTGCTTTTATTTCATCTTCTTTTATTAAATACAAAAAAGTGGCTCCAACTGAAGAAAAAGAAAAAAGAAAAAAATGGGATTTGTATGAAAAAAGTGCCCTGCAGCCTTCCTTTCTTATTATGTTTATTACGGTTACGTTTGGCGGTATTGCAACCTTTTTACCATTATATACAGCACAGGAAGGCATTACGGGAATTCAATGGTACTTCCTTTTATATGCTTTAGCCTTAATGGTTTCTAGAATATTTGCTGGTAAGCTGTATGATAAAAAAGGACATAGAGCGGTTTTTATTCCGGGTACCTCTCTTATCGTCATTGCCATGCTTTTGTTAGCTTGGCTGCCTAACAATGAAATTTTGTTTACTGCTGCTATTTTATATGGATTTGGATTCGGTACTGTCCAGCCAGCGTTACAGGCATGGTCCGTTAAACAAACACCCGTACATAGACGCGGAATGGCTAACGCTACCTTCTATTCCTTCTTTGATATAGGGATTGGACTAGGCGCTATGTTTTTTGGTCAAATCAGCTTTTTATTTGGCTATAAAAGTGTTTATCTTTCAGCCGCCACCTCGGTATTGATTTCTATACTAATCTATCTATTCTTGCTATTTAAAGGAGCAAAAAGGTCGAACGAAATATAGATCTTATAACAAAAAAACAACAAAAGCTGCGGAAGTTTTGTTGTTTTTTTGCTCGGATACTTTAAAGAAATTTAACCCCTGTCAAAAGCACCCATCACTTCCTTTGTTTCAGTTATATTCACAAAGGAATGCGGGTCAATTTCATTAATGAGCAGTTTCACATCTGTTAATTGATAGCGGGTAATGACAGTCATTAATACTTTCTTCTGCTCACCGCTATAAGCTCCTTCAGCATCCAATATCGTAATTCCTCGATAGAAATTAGCCAGCATTTTTTCTTTCATTTCCTCACCCTTTTTTGTCACAATCATCAAGGTCAGTTTAATATGCTTAGTGTGAATCATATCAACCATTTTTCCTGATGCATAAATACCGACAAGTGTATGTAAAGCTGCATCCCATCCAAAGATAAATCCAGAAAAGATGACAACCACAGCGTTTAATGCCGAAAGAATACTTCCCAATGGAAAATCTCTTTTTTTCGTTAATAGCAAGGCAATAATATCGAAGCCCCCAGATGAACCGGACGCACGAAAAATAAGTCCCCCGCCTATTCCAGCAATCACTCCGCCAAATATCGAAGACAATAAAGGTTCAGACGAAATAGCTATAACAGGAATAATATATAAACCAATCGTTAGCACTACGACTGAAATGATGGTATAAACAATAAATCGCTTGCCAAGCTTAAATATACCAATAATTAACAAAGGTAAATTTAAAACAAAGTTAATTATTCCCGTTTCAAATGGTGTAATTAAGCCAAGCAGAATCGCAATTCCGCTTAAGCCGCTGCTTAATATTTTATGAGGAATAAAAAACAAATTAAAGGCTGCACATATCAACAAAGTTCCCATTAAAATCAGTATTAAATAGTATGATTCATTCCTGCCTATTGCCTTTGACATTTTATCTCTCCCCTGTAATGTTCCACTATCAAAAATACTTTTTTATTTTGCCTAAAAAGTTATATAGATAACAGGATTATTAAAATTAAAATATAAATACTATTTAAAATATTTTTATATTTCCTAAAGTGCAAACACTTTTAAAAAATACAATGTTACGGTACGATAGTAACATAGTAAAAGTTTTCAAACACGAATAGTAAAAGGGGGAGCTTTATTTGTCACTACCTGTTTCAAATAGCTCAAAAAAAAGAATTGAAAAGGATTTCTTAGGAGAAAAAGAAATACCATTTGATGCATATTATGGTATTCAAACATTACGTGCTGCTGAAAACTTTCCCATTACACATTATCCGCTGCATAAAGAATTAATTCGTGCAATAGCAATGGTAAAAAAAGCAGCTGCTTTAGCCAATATGAAAACAAAAGGCCTTTACGAAGGACTTGGAAATGCCATTGTTAAAGCAGCTGATGAAATCATCGCTGGTCACATGCACGATCAATTTATTGTTGACCCCATTCAAGGCGGTGCAGGAACTTCTATCAATATGAATGCAAATGAAGTGATTGCTAATCGTGCTCTAGAAATTATGGGCAAGGATAAAGGTGATTATACCCAATTGAGTCCAAATACACATGTAAATATGTCTCAATCAACCAACGATGCCTTCCCTACAGCCATTCATATTTCAACATTACATTTATTAACTGAACTCCTTGAAACAATGGAATATATGTACACTGTATTCCAAGAAAAAGCGAAGCAATTTGATCCCATTATTAAAATGGGCAGAACTCATTTGCAGGATGCTGTCCCAATCCGACTCGGTCAGGAATTTGAAGCATACAGCCGTGTCCTGAGTCGAGATATCAACCGCATCAAGCACTCACGGCAGCACTTATATGAAATAAACATGGGTGCAACTGCTGTCGGGACAGGCTTAAACGCTGAGCCTAAATATATTGAATACGTGGCAGAATTTTTGGCAGATATCAGCGGTCTTCCATTGAAAAAAGCCGAACACCTCGTTGATGGCACTCAAAATACCGATGCCTATACAGAGGTCTCCTCTGCTTTAAAAATTTGCATGATAAATATGTCAAAGATTGCAAATGATTTACGATTAATGGCCTCAGGTCCAAGAGCCGGATTAGGAGAAATTTCATTAAGCGCCCGACAACCTGGATCTTCAATTATGCCTGGTAAAGTAAATCCTGTCATGCCCGAAATGATTAATCAAGTAGCCTTTCAAGTGATTGGAAATGATCATACCATCAGTCTCGCATCAGAAGCAGGGCAATTAGAGCTGAATGTAATGGAACCAGTACTTGTCTTTAATTTACATCAGTCCATTAGCATAATGAATAATGCCTTTCGTGTCTTTACAGATCGCTGTCTAAAAAGCATTGAGGCAAATGAAGAGCGCTTAACTGAATATGTTGAGAAAAGTGTTGGCCTAATTACGGCTGTTAATCCGCATATTGGCTACGAGGTTGCAGCTAGAATTGCACGTGAAGCGATTATCAAAGGACGCTCTGTTCGCGAGCTTTGCTTGCAGTATGATGTTCTAACAGAAGAAGAGCTTGACCTGATTCTAAATCCATATGAAATGACAAATCCAGGCATAGCAGGTGCTTCTTTGTTAGATAGAGATTAATGAAAAATAGCAAGAAAAAAGGATGACCTCAAAAAGTCATCCTTTTTTCTTCGAATGGTTCAGCTTCCCTGCCTTACTTTGCTTATTCCATTCTACTTCATTCATTTCATCCCGTTCTATTGTTAATCACAATTACTATGTGGTTTCCGCTTCCCCAAGCGCTCACAAACCACTACCCCTTGTTTCATGAAAATAAATCCCATTGTTTTGTACGTATTTATTATGACAAGGTTATTATATAATAATTTTGAATTTATTACAAAATATTCACATTATTTTCTTTTGAAAATTCCAACTTCTTTTCGTATCATGATAGAAGTTTTACCTGCCATGATATAGCATCGGTTTATTACTATACTTACTATAGAAATAATGAATTCTTCCTCTTTTTAAAATTTTTAGAATATTTACTTTTCAAAATATTATTTTTGGTGTATAGTTTTATCCATAAGAATAATATTTTACCAATATGAATTGAATAAATTTAATAGTAGAGAGCGTCTGCTAAATATACGAAATATTTTTTATATTCAAAACAAGGAGTGGATTTACATGCATGATTTTCATACTCATTTCATCCCTAGTGACGTTTTAGAGTGGTTAAAGGAAAACAAAAACAAGGTTAATGCTCGATGGAGTGTTAATGAAGAAACAAATGAAGAATCCCTCATAATAAATGAAAAATGCAGAATTGAATTAAAAAAAAACCTAATCAATTTTGAAGCCTTTATTCAAGGCCAGGAAAACGCTGGTGTACGACATACCACCATTTCACCTATCCCACAGCTTTTCCTCTATGACTCTGTTTCTATCAGTACCGAAATTTCTAAAATCTATAACGAAGCGTTGGCTCAATTAACAGTTAACCATCCAGAAAAAATCTCGGCATTAGGAACAGTGCCATTAGCTAACCCTGTTAAGGCCGCACAGGTATTGAATGATGCTATGAAGCTCGGCTTGAAGGGTGCCATTATCGGACCTGGATTAGGAAAGCAAATGCTGACAGATCCTTTCTTTAAAGCATTCTTTGAAGAAGCTAACCGATTAAAGGCTATCCTCTTTATACATCCATTAGTTAATGATGATCCACGTTTAAAAAGAAGAATGATGCCTAATTTAATCGGAGAACCATGGGAAACAACCGTCTGTGCAACGGATTTAGTACTTAGCGGCTTCGCCGATAAATATCCTGATGTTAAAATTGTATTTGCTCATGGCGGCGGTTTTCTTCCATATCAAATCGGACGCTTAGATAAAGGATATGAACAATGGGAAGTTGTTTCAGCCAATTTGCAAGCACCTCCATCTGAATATTTGAAACGCTTTTGGTATGATTCTGTAGTAGGCAGCCAGGAAAGTATTGACTTCTTAATTAAAGTTGTCGGTGAGGATCGAGTGGTTCCTGGATCTGACGCAAATACAACTCTTTGGGAAAGCGCTTTAAATATTAGTGATAAAGGTATTCAATCTCTATTAGCTGAGTCAGTAAATATAAAGTGAAACTTCCATCAGCAGGGAGTTCTCCTCATCCCTGCTGATGGTTAGTTGAACCAATCGGACCTTTATGGGCAGTTGATCCCCCACTATCTAATTAGGTTTACTCAGAAACCTATGGCGGGGGTCTTACTGCCCGTTAAGAGTGGGATAAAATAATATACTAAAATAATCCTTCAGAGAAATCATTTTGATTTTCTTTTTGGAGGATTATTTTAATTTGTCATGAAAGATTGTTTTCAATAGAATAAATTATTGTTAGAATATTTGTTATAAAGAAAAACACTAAATATGAACACAACATAGAAATGAGATGAAAAAATGTCAAATCTTACAAGTAAAAAACTAAGTGATTTATCCTATTCAGTATTAGATTTAGTTCCCGTATTAAAAGGCGGATCTGCAGGTGATTCAATAAAAAACACGGTTGATCTTGCCAGACATGCAGAAGACTGGGGATACAAGCGATACTGGATGGCAGAACACCATAATAATCCTGGGATTGCCAGCTCAGCTACTCCAGTGTTAATTGGACATGTTGCAGCACATACTACTTCTATTCGTGTCGGATCTGGCGGAGTTATGCTGCCAAACCATTCTTCTCTTGTCGTTGCTGAGCAATTCGGAACACTTGAAACCATGTTTCCGGAACGAATTGATTTAGGATTAGGGCGTGCACCTGGTACAGACCAACTGACCGCTAGAGCATTAAGACGTGACTACAATGGTGATGGCCAAGATTTTCCTGAGCAATTGGCAGAATTACGAGCATACTTTCAACCAGGAAAGCAAGCAGAGCAAATGAGTGTCAGAGCTATCCCTGGACAAGGATTACAAATACCGATCTGGCTGTTAGGTTCAAGCGGTTTTAGTGCACAATTGGCAGGTTTATTAGGTCTCCCATTTTCGTTTGCCAGCCATTTCTCTCCTGAAAATACACTGCCTGCTCTAGGACTATACAGAAATAGCTTCCAGTCTTCAGACGTTCTGGAAAAACCCTATTCAATGGTATGTGTAAATGTTATTGCTGCGGACAGTGATGAGGAAGCAAAAAAGCTTGCTACCACTTTACAGCAGTATCACTTAAATATTATTCGAAATACCCGTGGTCCTCTTGAACCACCTGTCAACAATATAGACAGCATTTGTAACGGCTATGAGAAAGCCTATCTAGAACAGAAACTTGTAAGATCCATTATCGGAGGTCCTTCTACTATAAAAGCACAACTCGAAAGATTTTTAGAAGAAACACAGGCTGAGGAAATTATGATCAATAGTCAAATCTATGATCATAAAGCTAGATTACATTCCTTTGAAATTATTGCCGATATCCTGAATGACAGATAATAAAAAAAGGAAACAATTATATAACAACCGGCGAATAAGGTTCACCGGTTGTTTTTTATTTTCTCAGTAATTCTGGAGTGTACATACAAAACGATTCACTTTCCATATAATCTCCTGTAACTGCATAGGCTCTTGACCTGGACCCGCCGCAAATATTCCTGTACTCACATACACCACATTTCCCTTTATAATTATCAGGCTGTCTTAGCTCTTTAAAAATAGCTGCTTCCCGGTAAATCGTTGCTAGTGGCGTCTCCCTTATATTTCCTGCTTTAATTGGAAGCAATCCGCTCGGTAATACATCACCAATATGAGATATAAAAGCGAAACCATTCCCGTCATTTACCCCTTTTGGCGCCCTCTTTAGACCGTCATTCCTCGAAGCCTTATCGGTTGTAATACTATCCTCATAAGAAATCTCACCTTTATTTATTTTACGCTCTTGCATTTTTTGCTGTAACACGACACGCCGATAATGCTGGGCTGCAGTCGTCTTGATATCAAAAGGAGCTGTTTTACTTAATTCATACAGCCATCGAAACACCTTTTCATGTTCAACTGGACTAATACAGTCATCTATCTGTCCTCTTCCAGTTGGGACTAGCAGGAAAATATACCACATGACCGCTTTTAATTCAGCTACTAACTTAGCCATTTCTTCTAATTGGTTATAATTATAGCGTGAAATAACCGTATTTACTTGGACTGGCATTTCTAGTTCATTTAAATATTTTATTTTTTCAATTGTTAGAGTAAACGACCCCGGAGTGCCGCGAAATTGATCGTGAATTTCGGCTGTTGGCGCATCAAGACTAAAGCCCCACCGTGCAAGCCCTACCTCTTTTGCTCTTTCCATTTTCTCCTTTGTCACATTTTCAGTGGCGCTGGGTGTCATAGAAACCCGCATGCCTTTATTGACCGCGTACTCCGCTAACTCAAATAAGTCCTCTCTTAACATACAATCACCACCCGTAAAAACAAGCATCGGATTGTTCATTTCATAGATTTCATCAATTAATTTGAGACCTTCTTTATGAGTTAATTCTCGAGGATCCGGAGTCACTTGTGCATCTGCACGGCAGTGCACACATTTCAATTGGCATGCCCTAGTTACCTCCCAAATCACGATAAAAGGATTTTTATTATAATCAACGCTTTTTCCATGCATATGCGGATGTTGTTTTTCTTGTTTCATTCTAATCACCAATCTTTTCAAATGTTTATCGCTTTTCTATTCCTCTATTTTAAAATAAGATGGCTGTTCTTTAAGTTACTTAAGTCACTCCTACTTCATTAGGCATCGTCAAACTCATCATATGAAAAAGTAATCCCACAATGGCCAATAGAATCAGAACAATTTCTTTACAGTTAATTTACAAGAGATTAAGAAAATAATAGTTTTTTGCAAATAGAATAGGATGAAAGCAAAACAGCTCACTGGGGTGATAATATGAGGATTACAGTTGCAGGAATTGGGTATGTCGGATTAGTGACAGCTGTTTGTTTAGCTGATTTAGATCATGAAGTTACCTGCGTTGATCTTAACAAAAGCAAGATAGATATGCTTCAAACTGGTCGTTCTCCTATCTATGAACCAGATCTTGAACATCTACTAGAAAAAAATATCTCTTATGGCAGACTATTTTTTACGACAAATCCTAAAACTGCTTACAAAGAAGCAGACCTTATATTTATTACAGTCGGTACACCAGCTAATAAGGATGGTACTGTAGACTTACGCTATATTACTGTTGTTGCTGAGACAATAGCCCAACAGATTACTAATGATGTCATTATTTGTACAAAAAGTACGGTTCCAGTTGGAACAAACGAAAAAATAAAACAGATAATTGACAACCTAAAAGCCGGTCCTTTTATAACCACTGTAATTTCCAATCCTGAGTTCCTTCGCGAAGGTTCTGCTGTTTTCGATTTCTTCTATGGAGACCGTATTGTGATAGGATCTGATAACCCGGAGGCCTCTGAAACAATGGAGAAATTATATGCCCCCTTACATATCCCTGTCATTAAGACGGATATCAGAAGTGCCGAGATGATTAAATACGCTTCTAATGCTTTTTTAGCAACAAAAATTAGCTTTATTAATGAAATTGCTGCTATATGTGAAAAGCTCGATGCCAATATTGATGAAGTTGCTGTTGGAATCGGCAGTGATAAACGGATTGGCAACCATTTTCTGCGTGCAGGAATCGGCTATGGGGGATCTTGTTTTCCAAAAGATACGAAGGCTCTCGCCCAACTTGCTGGGAATGTTCAGCATTCTTTTGAATTACTGGATGCCGTCATCAAAGTGAATAATCGTCAGCAATCTTTACCCATTAAAAAAGCTAAAGAAGTTATCCCCTCATTAGCAGGAAAAAAGGTCTCTGTTTTGGGCCTTGCTTTTAAGCCTGGAACTGACGATATACGTGAATCCGCCTCACTGAAAATAATGAAAGAATTACTACAAGAAAAAGCGCTTATTACTGCATACGATCCAGTTGCTGTTCCAAATATGCAAAAAGAATTAGGAAATAATCTCTCTTATACGAATGATATCTGCGAGGCGCTTTGGAAGAGTGAATTAGCTATCATTTCAACAGAGTGGGAGCAAATAAAACAGTTCCCATTATCTTTATACGTCAAATATATGAAAGACCCGGTCATTATTGATGGACGAAACTGCTATTCCATGGATGAAGTCAAAAAACATTCCATTCATTATATTTCTATTGGCAGGCCCACCCACATACCTGAAACAGTTCATTTCAATCTATAGTCATTTTATATAAAATTTACATTCCTTTATCATTCACTAAACAACCTTTTTGTACGATAGAACTATAACTTACACCATGAGTGATAAAGGAGTGCTAACCATGCCAAGACTGCTATTATCTTTTTATCAATTGGAATGCCAAGTATTTCAAAAGGTAAACTCCTATTTTGATCAAAAAATACTTAATCTATTTTTCCGTACTATAACACATGCTGGCGGGGCAGTTTGTACCATTACTTCTACCATTCTATTAATTCTTCTCACTTCAAACCATATGAAAATAACAGCCATTTCAAGTGCTGTTGCTTTAGCCGTCAGTCATCTGCCTGTTCAATTAATTAAAAAGTTCTTCCCACGGAAAAGGCCCTATCTAACATTAGAAAAAACAAAAGTTCCGATGAATCCATTACAGGATCACTCTTTTCCCTCCGGTCATACGACTGCCATTTTTTCGGTCATTATTCCTTTTGTCCTATTAAATTCCTATCTTGCAGTGATTCTTCTTCCGTTAGGATTTTGTGTCGGACTGTCCAGAATTTATTTAGGTCTTCATTATCCATCCGATTGTATAGCTGGATTACTGCTAGGAGGCTGCGTCGGAACCCTTTCCTTTTTATTATTTTTTTAGCTAACATCCTTTTTAAGGGGGTAGAACGATGAAAGTGGCTATTTTCACAGATACCTTTTATCCGGATATAAATGGAGTTGCCCGTACGCTGAAGAAATTTACTGATTATTTATCTAATCAGCCTATTGACTTTAAAGTATTTGCCCCCAAAACTCCTTCTAGTGAGTATGTCGCAGAACATATTCATCGTTTTGAAAGTCTTTCTTTTTTCTTGTATCCCGAGTGCCGATTAGCACTGCCAAATATGCTGAAGATAAAAACAGAATTAGACTCCTTTTCTCCTGATCTTATTCATGTTGCAACTCCGTTTAACTTAGGACTTTGCGGGATTTATTTTGCCAAAAAACTAGATATTCCGCTTGTCGGTTCCTATCATACTGACTTTGATCAATATTTAGCTCATTATGATCTCCACTTATTAGCTAAATGGGTTTGGAGTTATATGGCATGGTTTCACAATCAGTTCAAAACTACTTTTGTTCCTTCAGAAGAGACACTCATGCAATTACGCAAGCGTAACTTTAAACATTTAAAGATTTGGTCACGCGGAGTCGATTGTCAGCTTTTCCACCCTTTATATGAAAAAGACTCAGTACGAAAGAAATACGGGCTTTCAAAAAAATATCTGCTTTCATTCGTCTCAAGGCTTGCACCAGAAAAGGATATAAAAACTCTTCTTCGCATAGTAAAAACAATGCCACCAGATTGGAATAAACAGATAGAATGGCTTTGGGTTGGAGATGGACCTATGCGAGAGGAACTTGAAAAATCCGCACCAGAAAATGTCATTTTTACCGGCTATTTAGAAGGAAAGGATTTAGCAGAAATATATAGTGCATCAGATTTGTTTGTTTTCCCTTCTCCAACAGAAACCTTCGGAAATGTTGTACTCGAAGCGCTCGCAAGCGGGACACCTGTCATTGGAGCGAATTCAGGCGGTGTAAAAAATGTGATTCTTTCAGGAAAAACTGGTTTATTATGTGCGCCAGGTGCAGCAGAAGATTATACTCAAGCAATTGCACATCTCTTAACCCATGACAGTTTACGCTGGCAAATGGGCATGGAAGGGAGAAAATACGCCTTAACACAGCGCTGGGATAACATATTTAATCAACTGCTTAGCGATTATAACCTAGTAATTAGGGAGGAAAATAGCGAAATTTATGCCTAACATGGTAAAAGGGAACAAACCTAGCTCATGAAGCTAATTTGTTCCCTTTTTTATCGTAGTCATAATACCTTATCTATTTCATGATCATCTTACATAATTTCTCAACAGATGCTGTTAATCGAGTATTTACTTCTGAATCGATTGTTACTTTTCCATCTTCCGTCCATCTAGCTTCTGAATCATGAATAAATACACCTGCTTCAATATAATTGGCACCTAAGACGGATAGGACAGGCTTTAGAGCATATTCCATCATGAGCAGATGTGCTTTTGTTCCACCCATTACAATAGGAAATAATACTTTATTTTCTAATCCCTTTTCAGGAATCAAATCTAAAAAGGCTTTTAGTATCCCTGTATAAGATGCCTTATAGATTGGTGTTGCGATGATGACAGCATTGGCATCTGCTATTTGCCTGTTAGCAGATTTAATCACCTCACTATTCCAATTCGCATGAAGCAAATCTTTGGCCGGTATATCCACAACGTCTATATGATGAACTTTTACTCCCTGCTGATGGATTTGTTGTGATACATAGCTAACAACGCCATGTAAACGGGATGGTTTCGTTGGCGTCCCAGTGATAATAACGATCTTCTTCAATAAAATCTCTCCTTATGCTGTCAATTTTAGACGGAACAACAGATCAACAAATTGTTTTTCGGTCTATCAGTACTATTGCTGCACTAGGATATACTCTTTGGAAACCATTTTGCTTGGTTTACCTCTCCAGACTGCTTATTTTTCCAATTCATTACGTAGCCATGCTGCTACATCCTTTTTGTTATTACTTGTTACTGTATGATCGGCCGGATAAATCGTATATTTAACAGATTCCGTCTTGTCACTGAAATAATCATAATTAGCTTGACCAATATGTATCGGAAAAATAGAATCACTCGCACCCTGACAAAGAAAAACGGACAGATGGCCAATTGGTTTCAGTGGATATTCTGCTTTGACAAATTCAGGAATATATCCATTCATTGGTACAATACCTTTTACCATCTCACCTAACACAAGTCCTAAAGTCATACTAAGAATGGCCCCTTGACTAAAACCTATTAAGTAAACACGTTTCTGGTCAATTGGATAAGTTTCAAAGGCATATTCAAGATAACTCCTCAGTTTCTCAACCGCGCCGTCAAATTGGTTGCGTTCTGGATTACCATAGCCCTTTAAATAATAATAGGCATAGCCTTGTTCATAAGGTAAATCACCGCGAACCCCAATAATAATACACTCGTCCTCCAGCTCACTAACAGCATCCATTAAAAACCGTTCATTATAACCAATTCCATGCAAGGCAAAAATGACCGGATAGTTTCTTCCGTTTTCAATTGTTTTCGGTAATCTAATGCTATATTCATAGGGGTTATTCATCACGATTTCCTCCTCTTATATTAATAAAATGCAGACAATGATACTTATCGCATTTTTTCAGACTAACTATATAAATTATTCTATAAATTTAGACAAAACCCCTCTATATTTGCCTACTTACCTCAAGCTTTCTTAAAAAATCCTCCTTCAACATCGAATACAATCTAACATCAATAAAACCTTCTTTTGTCTTTTCTGACTGGCGAAGATGACCTTCATATAAAAATCCTAATCTTTCTAGAAGCTTGATTGACCGCTTATTTTCTGGGGCAACTTTTGCTTCTATTCGATTCAAATACAGTTCCTGAAATCCATATTTCAGCATCATTGTTACCACTTCACTGGCAAGTCCCCTACCCCAGTATTCTTTTCCTAAATCATAGCCCACTTCTGCTTTCTCATTATCATAATCTAGGTAATTAAAACCACAACTTCCAATGATTTCTTCACTCTTTCCCATTATAATGGTATACCGATTAGCTTGTTTTTTCGCAGCTAGTTTATTTAAAAGATCTATCATTGAAATCGCTTCTTCAACACTTGAAAATGTTTCAATATTCATATAGCGTGTTACTTCCGGATCTGACCAAAAGGCAAATAAAGCCGGTGCATGCTTTCTTTCAGATTGAACAAGCTTTATTCTCTCTGACAGTAATTCAGATTTCACCTAATTAACCTCCATTCTTGATGTAACAAGAATTTTAATCATTAACATAATTATAAATACATTTTTTCCATTATTACCTATATAAACTAGAAAAAAATCCCTTTCCCTTACATTATTTTTATTCTCCGCATAAATGAATCGAATATGAATTTTTAAAATGTTTGTAAAGCTAACGCAAACTGCAGTTTAAATATTGTTAATTATCAAACAATCATCTTTTTTTGTTTAGATAACTTGTATACTGAAAATGCAATTAAACTTGCGACATTCAAGGAGGTAAGCAATGATGAAAAACTTCAAACAGTGGCTTTGGATTTTAATGGCAACCTTTATGTTTGTGGGAATTGCTGCTGGATGTACGAACGAGGAACCTCAAGAAGAAACAGAAACGGAAGAAAATCAAACGGAAGAAGGCACCGAGACAGAAGATAACAATGAAGAAGGTGCCGAAGAAGAAGCCGAATAAAAGGAAACATAGAGCTGAACTTGAAAACCGTTCAGCTCTTGTTTTTTATCAGAATAACCAACTATTGAAAATTGCCATTGCAATACTGAAACTTTTTGTTTAGATTTACGTACTAGTAAGTATTCTTTTTAAAAGGAGAACTTTCAAGTGACGGAATCTAAAGACTGGTTATTAGAAGAACTGACAAAAGTAGAGAATTGGGAAAAGGACCAAGCTGATTTATGGTTCTGGGAAAAACTAGGCCGGCTGCCGTTTAAAATAATCGACAAATGGACACCAGACTTTATTCAGAAAAAAATCGGTGTAATTATTGATGAATTGGGACAATATGTGCAAACCGGCGGGAGCTATTTGAGCTCGGTCTCTTCCTTATCCTCCTACTATCCTAATCTCGAGATACATAGTTTAGAGGATGCAGCCATACTGCCCATTTCTACAATGGATCAAGCCGTTGAAAAATTATCACGCAGCAGAAAAAAACTGGCAACTATTCAAGGGGCAAGTACTGGAATTGGAGGAATTTTCACTTTAACCATTGACATTCCCCTCCTGCTTGGTATGCAATTAAAAACACTGCAGGATATTGCGATTTGCTATGGCTATAATCCTAATGAAAAAAAAGAGCGTTTATTTATTGTTAAATGTCTACAATTTATATCTGCAGACATTGTTGGTAAAAATGCCATTCTTGCGCAATTATCTAAATTTGACCTTGAAGATGAAACTGCGAAAAGAGAGGTTTTATCAGAACTTCAGGGTTGGCGTGAAGTCGTATTCACTTTTAGAGATCAACTAGGCTGGAAGAAGTTATTCCAGATGATTCCTATTGCCGGACTTATTTTTGGTGCTTTTATCAATCGAACTGCAATAAATGATGTTGCTGAGGCAGGTATGATGCTATATCGTAAAAGAAGAATTATTGAAAGACTTAGCGACGTTCCTGAAACAGCATCCGAAAAAGCTTAGTTTCCATTAATGGAAACTAAGCTTTTTTTGCCTGTTATTTATCCAATATAAGGACAAGCATTGTTCTGAAAAACGTCTAATTTCACAAAGTTTAATCTCCATATTCCGTGCTTAGAGCTGATATTTGGCCTTATTAGCTGATTTTACTTATCTAACAGTACGTGTCTTCACATATCCTCACTAATTGAATCAAATACTCATAACTTTCGCAAAATTCCTTGATTATGTTTTTTTTGATTGGTAGTATAAGAGCATTGAAACAAAACAAGAACAAAAATACGAACACAACAGGAGAGGTTGCATGTTAAAAAACAAAAGAATAGCTTTTATTGGAGCTGGATCAATGGCTGAAGCGATGATTGCGGGGATAGTGAATGCCGGAAAAATACCGCCAAATCAAATCATCGTTTCAAACCGAAGCAATCAAGAACGAATGAGGCAACTGGAAACAGCTTACGGAATTAAAGGAGCCGCAAATGTTGACTTAAATTTCAGCACGATTGATATAATTGTCCTCGCAATGAAACCAAAAGATGCACATACAGCACTACAATCGATTTGTCACTCCATACAGCCACATCACATCATTGTTTCTGTTATAGCTGGAATTACAACCTCATTTATTGAAAACTTCTTCCCGTCTGGGCAACAGGTCATTCGCGTCATGCCGAATACCTCAAGTATGATTGGAGAATCTGCAACAGGCCTTTCTTCAGGAAAACACACACTCCATCAAACGATTATGATTGTAAAAGAAATGCTCGAAAGTATCGGGAAAGTATATATCATACCAGAAGATAAAATGGACCTATTTACAGGAATAGCCGGCAGCGGTCCTGCCTATTTCTACTACTTAATGGAGCATATGGAGAAAAAAGCAGCTGATGGGGGTTTATCAGAGGATGCAGCACGTCAAATCATTGCTCAAACCATTTTCGGTGCTGCAAAAATGATACTCGAACAAAATGAAACACCAGCCATCTTAAGACAAAACGTCACATCACCAAACGGAACGACTGCAGCTGGATTACAAGCACTCCACATGCATGGCGCTGGTACAGCAATAGAAATGGCCGTACAGGAAGCCGCCGGCCGCTCTAAAGAGTTAACTTCAGAGTTTACTAAATTTAGTACAGGGGTGATTAGATGACTTCGAATTCTAAGGTTCAAAGGATTGTCATCAAAATAGGCAGCAGTTCGTTAACCAGTCGTCACGGAGAAATTAGTCATAAAAAACTTGAAAAATTAGCAGATGAGATTGTACAGTTAAAGGATTTAGGCCATGAAGTCGTACTTGTTTCTTCAGGCGCTATTGCTGCAGGCTACCGAAAACTAGGCTGTCTGAAACGGCCAAACTCATTGCCGGAAAAACAAGCAGCTGCCTCAATCGGTCAAGGGCTTTTAATGGAATCCTACTCAAAGCTTTTTCTAGCGAACGGTTACGTTGCATCGCAAATATTAATAACAAGGGGCGACTTCCTGGACGAAGACCGTTATAAAAATATGAGAAATACATTAAATGTTCTACTAGAAAGAGGTATTATCCCAATTGTTAATGAAAATGATACAGTAACGATTGACCGCTTAAAATTCGGAGACAATGATACACTTTCGGCAAAAGTAGCCGGATTAATTGATGCAGACCAGTTAGTCATTCTTTCAGATATCGATGGATTGTATGATGCTGATCCAAGCAAACATGTTCACGCTGTATTAGTAGAACATGTCAATGAGATTACTCCTGAAATTGAAGCGACGGCCGGAGGCTCCGGAAGCTCAGTCGGTACAGGCGGGATGAAATCAAAAATCGAGGCTGTGAAAATTGCCATGGCATCTGGAATCACTACTTTTTTAGGCAATGCAAGCAAGAGGAATATTGTCAAGGATGCTGTTATTGGAAAAGCACGAGGCACTTACTTCAAAACAGAAACACCTGCCTCTAATTTCAATCAACGAAAAAAATGGATTGCCTTTCATTCACATCCTGAAGGAGAAATGATTATAACCAATCAAGCTAAAATACGAATGGTGGAAGATCATAAAAGCTTATTGCCATCAGGCATTAACTATATTAACGGCCAATTTGATAAAGGTGCTGTTATTCGAATTATTGATTCTTCTGGTCATGAAGTTGGATGCGGAGTGGTAAATTACTCGAATGAAGAATTGCTTCACCTTCTCAAACATAAAAACCATACAGGTATTGGCCAGCCATATGTCATGGATATCAATCATTTCGTCTGTCATTTAGATGTCCCTATTACTGTTTAAGAACAATAGCTCAAGGATTATCATTTCATTCTTATCTTTAAAGGAGGTGAAAAAAATGGAAGAATTCGGTCTAACAGCTGCAACTTGGGCATGGCTTCTTATTCCCATGCCAGTATTAATCGTTCTAAGCCTTATTACTTATTATTCAGAGAAAAAGCCATCAAACATTACTGTAGAAAAGGAGAGGATGAATCATAATGGATATTAATATTCCAACGTTTATCTCAATTATTATTTATTTAGTTGGGATGCTAATAATAGGAATCATTGCATCAAGAAAGACCCGCGATTTAACGGATTATGTTCTTGGCGGAAGACAGCTTGGCGGAGGTGTCGCAGCACTTAGTGCTGGTGCCTCAGATATGAGCGGATGGCTGTTATTAGGACTGCCGGGAGCGATGTATGTAGGCGGTATGAGCGAAATCTGGCTTCCTATAGGCCTTGCCGTAGGTGCCTATCTAAACTGGCAGTTTGTCGCTAAGCCGTTACGAGTCTATACTGAAGTGGCTGATGATTCTATTACTGTCCCTGATTATTTTGAGAATCGCTTCGATGACAAATCAAAAATTCTCCGAGTTGTTTCAGCTATTGTTATTCTCCTATTTTTCACGTTCTACACATCATCTAGTCTTGTTGGCGGAGCCATTCTTTTGGAAAATTCCTTTGGAATGAACTATGAACTTGCATTATGGATTGGAGCGGCTGTTATTCTGTCCTATACCCTATTTGGCGGATTTTTGGCAGCAAGCTGGACTGATTTTATTCAAGGGATTTTAATGTTTCTCGCCTTAATCATTGTCCCTGCAGTAGCAGTTTATGAGTTAGGCGGCTGGAATGATACTGTTCAAATGATTGGAGATATCGATACTTCTCACTTGGATGTATATTCTGGAGCTACGGCTATTGGGGTTATTTCTTTACTCGCATGGGGATTAGGATATTTTGGCCAGCCTCATATTATTGTCCGCTTTATGGGGATAAAATCTACAAAAGAAATTCCTAAGGCTCGTCTAATCGGCATGGTTTGGATGATTCTGTCTCTATTCGGAGCGATTTTTGTAGGTTTTGCCGGTATTTCCTATTTTGCCGATTCACCTTTGGAAAACTCTGAAACTGTCTTTATTATGTTTTCCCAAGTATTATTTAACCCTTGGGTAGCAGGCTTTTTACTTGCAGCCATTCTTTCAGCAATCATGAGTACAGTTGACTCACAACTGCTCGTTTCTTCAAGTGCTTTAGCCAACGACTTTTATAAGTCTATTTTTAAAAGAAATGCTTCCAAAAAGGAAGAAATGATTGTTGGAAGAATTGCTGTTTTCGGTATCGCGATTATTGCGATTCTACTAGGCTATGATCCTAATAGTAAAATTCTCGAGCTTGTCAGTTACGCGTGGGCCGGTTTTGGAGCAGCCTTTGGTCCTGTTATTATTCTGAGCCTCTTCTGGAAACGCATGACTAGAAACGGTGCTCTTGCCGGTATTGTTGTCGGAGCTTTAACCGTTATCATCTGGGCACAGTTAACAGGCGGATTATTCGATATTTATGAACTGGCACCAGGATTCTTATTTGGAACTCTTGCTATTTTCATTGTTAGTCTGATAGATAAAGCTCCTTCCACTGCTGTTGAAGAAAAATTTGATATGTATAAAGCAATTTTAAAAGAAAATTAATATAATAATAAAAAGTGAGTGCTGAATTACCCAGTACTCACTTTTTTATAATCACATTAATTGAAAACGATTATAATTATTTCTATAAATTTGTTTTAGAAAAAAATCATTGGGATACTTATGAAATAGTAAACAATTTGATTGATTACTATTATTCTTTTGCCTTTGATCCCTATTTCTTAATAATAATCAATTTTTGCTATACATAGAGAATTTTATATGACAAAAGAAATTTGGAATGACAATAAGAGGGATAACTAAATCAGATAAATGCGGAATAGAAATTATCCCACAAAATAAAAGAAGGAAAAGGTGACTCAGGATATAAAAAAAGAATTTTATTGCGCTACTTTACTATTCTCTTTTGCAGAAATCTGACCAAAATAAAATAAACGATATATCGCTTTTTCAGTACAGTATGTGCAGCAATTTTTATTCTCTGTAGGCACTTTTTCAATATGTGGTGCAGAGGTTTCTTTTAATCCATCCGTTACATGATTTTTACAAACTAGTATCATTACAAACCCTCCCAGTATATTAGTAAAATAATGCATATTTAAAAAGTGCAAATTATTATTTTATTAGGAAAATATAGATAATTAATATAAAAACAGGTTTTCTAGCTTATCTTGCTTTTATTTTATCAAAGATCCGTCTTTTTCGTCAATTAAATATTCAAAACATTAAAAATAGTTAACAACATTTCCATAGTGTAAAATATATTAAGAAAACATCAAACATTCAATTAATATATTAATCCTTGACTTTAATTATTTTCATTTCTTTATAAGAGGTTATTAATGCGGAGACAGTCGATTCTTCCTGGTGAAAATTGAATACAAAAAACGCCTATGTATAAATAGGCGTTTTAACTCATTTTGTTTAATTATTTAACATTTTATAGACTTGGTCAACGTCTTTATCACCGCGTCCGGATAAATTAATAATGATGATGTCATCTGGAGTAAGCTCTTTCGCCAGCTTCAGTCCATGCGCAACCGCATGAGAACTTTCTAATGCCGGAATAATTCCTTCTACTTTTGAAAGTGTTTGGAATGCTTCTAGTGCTTCCTGTCCAGTAACAGTTACATATTCTGCTCTTCCGCTAGCTTTTAAGTAGCTGTGTTCCGGACCAACACCTGGATAATCCAAACCAGCAGCAATAGAGAATACTGGTTTTGGCTGATCATTCTCATCTAATAATGTATAACTCTTAAATCCATGAAGAACAGCTGGTACTCCTTCAGACATGGTTGGAGCTTCCGCCGGTTCAGCACCAATTAATCGCACGTTCTCATCCTCAAGGTAATTTGCGAAGGCACCGATTGCATTACTTCCACCGCCTGTACAAGCAATAACAGCAGCAGGTAATTTACCTTCCTTTTCAAGAATTTGACGTCTGGACTCTTTACTGATAATTGATTGAAAATGCTTTACAATTGTTGGATATGGATGAGGACCAACTGCTGAACCAATTAAGTAAAACGTATTTTCATAGTTTTCCACTAAATCATTTAATGCTTCATCAACCGCATCCTTTAATCGGCCCTGACCTTTTTCAACAGGTACCACTTTTGCTCCTAAAAGCTCCATTCGGAATACGTTAAGTGCCTGACGTTCTGTATCAACTTTCCCCATATAAATAACACATTCTAAACCAAACATAGCACATGCAGTTGCTGTTGCTACCCCATGCTGCCCTGCACCTGTTTCAGCAATTACACGTTTTGCACCCATCTTTTTTGCTAATAATATTTGTCCGAGTGCATTATTAATTTTATGAGAACCTGTATGATTTAAATCTTCTCGTTTTAAGTAAATTTTCGCGCCGCCCATTTGCCTTGTTAGATTTTCCGCGAAAGTTAATGGGTTTTCTCGGCCAACATATTCACTTAAGTAATAATCTAATTCCTTTTGAAAATCCGGATCATCTTTAAATTTCAAGAATTGTTCTTCAATAATATCCATTACTTTTTGAAGATTTTCTGGAATAAAACTTCCGCCAAACTCACCAAAATATCCTTTATTATCTACGCTAGTGCTTGCCATTCTCAACTCGACTCCTTCTGCTAGAGAATTAATAGACTATTATATTAATTTAACTATATTATAGCGGTAAATTATTTAAATTCCAAATACTTTTATTATTATTTTTCGGAACAGCGAATCACTCTCCAAACAAAAACCATTCTCCCCTGAGGAAAATGGTTTTAATTCAGAATGATTATCATTCATTATATATAGCGATAAATGTAAAGTCGTCACAAACTGTAAGCGCTTAACTATTAGTGGAAAGCTTTAAATATATTATAGAATATAATGGTGGTTCTTCTTTTCTCCACTGTATAGTTTCCGGCATACCGCAACTTTTTGTTTTTTCAAAACAGCTATTCTTGCTTTTAATTCTTCATTTTCAGGCTCTTTACGTAATTCACGATATAAATCAAGTAGCTCTGTATTAATCTTTCTATGTTCAAGCCATAAATTATGAATGATTAATACTGGATCTTCGCTAGATTTATTTTTTTCATAATTTTTTAGTACTTCTAATATATCTTGCTGCCATAATTTATCTCCCATTTTTCCTGCAAGCAAGTACAAATCTAAATAATCATCAATCTCTAAATTTTCAACATTTGTATTCATTTTATTTTCCCCTTTCCTATACAAAAATGATCTTCTTAAGAAGAGAACTATTTTTGTATAAAAAAGATCTCTTCTTATCCTTCTACTGAAGGTCATGTTGATTTTTAACTACCCAATATTCCCTGTCATAATAACTAGTAAAAGTTATTATTCAGATAGTCCTCAAATCTGTCCTAGCATGTATATAAAGCGCTTTCATTTTTATTAATTTCATTATAACCCCATTCATAGTTTTAATCAAAGTATTTTGCCTTAAATTTGTCACATTTTCGTAAAAAAATATTCATTTTTAAAAAAATTTAATTAATAGAAAAAAAGCCAACACACAAAGATCCGTGAGTTGACTTCTTCTATTAATCAATTTCTTTTATTTCATGATTTAAATTCCTTTATATGCTTGACGGTATATTTCAGCTAATTCACTAACAAGAGGAAGCTTTGGATTTGCCGTTGTACATTGATCTTCAAATGCTTTATCTGCTAAGAACTCCACTTTACTTTCAAACAGTGATTTTTCAATTCCGTTTGCTTCAATACTCATTGGAATATCCAACTCTTTCGCTAGTTTAATAACAGCTTGAATGAAGCTTTCAACTCCCTCTTCTGTTGTGCGGGCAGATAATCCAAGCATTCTAGCAATTTCAGCATAACGTTTATCTGCAATAAACTTTTCATACTTTGGAAAAGCTGCAAATTTCTTTGGCTTCGTTGCATTGTAACGAATCACGTGCGGTAATAGAATCGCATTGGCTCGCCCGTGTGCAATATGGAATTCTGCCCCTAATTTATGAGCCAAACTATGATTAATTCCAAGGAAAGCATTCGCAAAAGCCATGCCAGCTATTGCTGAAGCATTATGCATTTTTTCACGAGCCTCTTCGTCATTTCCATTTCGATATGCTCTTGGAAGGTAATCAAATACAAGCTGGATTGCTTTTAATGCTAAACCATCGGTATAATCATTTGCCATTACGGAAACATAGGCTTCAACAGCATGTGTCAGTACATCCATACCTGTATCAGCAGTAACAGCTTTTGGCAGTGACATGACAAATTGCGGATCAATAATAGCAACATCTGGTGTTAACTCATAATCTGCCAGCGGATATTTCATATTCGCTTTTTTATCCGTAATAACGGAGAAAGAAGTTACCTCTGAGCCTGTTCCAGAAGTAGTCGGAATCGCAACAAGCTGCGCTTTTCTTCCCAATTCAGGGAATTTAACAATACGCTTTCGGATATCCATGAATTTCTGTTTCAGACCAAAGAAATCTGTTTCAGGATATTCATAGAACAACCACATTCCTTTTGCCGCATCCATTGCAGATCCTCCGCCTAGCGTAATGATAACATCTGGCTGAAACTTCGCCATCATCTCTGCACCTTTCATGACCGTCTCAATAGATGGATCTGGCTCAACTTCTGAGAATACTTCACATTGTACATAATCTGGACGTTTTCTTAAATAGTAAAGAACTTTATCAACGTAACCAAATTTGACCATACCCGGATCTGTTACGATAAACGCCCTTGAAATGTTTTTCATCGATGCCAAATATTGAATAGAATTTTTCTCAAAGTAAATTTTTGCCGGAATTTTAAACCATTGCATATTTACCGCCCTTTTTGCCATTTTTTTCGTATTTATTAAATGGATAGCCCCTACGTTTGATGATACAGAATTGCCGCCAAATGTACCGCAGCCAAGTGTCAGAGATGGCATAAAGGCATTATATATATCTCCAATAGCACCTTGTGATGAAGGGGCATTAACAATAATACGGCACGCCTTCATTCTAAGACCAAATTCCTTCATGATTTCTTCATTTGTTGTATGAATAACTGCCGAATGTCCTAATCCTCCAAATTCTAGCATTTCTTCCGCTCGTCTAAAACCTTCTTGAAGACTATTAACTTTATAACAAGCTAGAACAGGACTTAACTTTTCTCGAGAAAGCGGATATTGTGCCCCCACTCCTTTTAATTCAGCTATTAAAATTTTTGTATCTTCAGGCACTAGAACCCCCGCCATTTGAGCTATTTGATAAGCAGGTTTTCCAACGATTTGTGCATTAACGGCACAAGATTTTTCATTGATGACAAGCTTCTCAACTTTTTCTCTTTCTTCATCATTTAAAAAATAGCAATTATTTGCAATCAGTTCATTTTTAACCTCTGCATAAACTTCTTTATCAATGATTACAGCTTGCTCAGATGCGCATATCATCCCATTATCAAAAGTTTTAGATAAAATTAAATCATTGACAGCTTGTCCAATATTAGCAGATTTTTCAATATAGCATGGAACATTTCCAGGACCTACACCAAGAGCCGGTTTCCCAGAGCTGTATGCTGATTTGACCATTCCTGAACCACCTGTAGCCAATATGACGGCAATATTTGCATGATTCATTAATAATTGAGTTGCTTCCAATGAAGGCTCTTCAATCCATTGGATACAATGTTCAGGTGCTCCAGCAGAAATTGCCGCCTCTCTTAAAATTCTTGCCGCTTCACTGCTGCATTTTTGTGCTGAAGGATGGAAAGCAAAAATAATCGGATTACGAGTTTTGATAGAAATTGATGCCTTAAACATTGTAGTAGATGTAGGATTGGTAACAGGTGTTACACCTGCAATCACACCAACTGGCTCAGCAATTTCATAGGTCCCTTCTAGTTCATTTTGATTAATAATTCCTACGGTTTTATCATATTTAATATTATTGTATATGTATTCAGTAGCGAAGATATTTTTTATAATCTTATCTTCATATACTCCTCTTCCTGTTTCTTCTACCGCAAGTTTTGCAAGCGGCATATGCTGATCTAATCCGGCTAATGCCATCCTTTTTACAATTTCATCTATTTGCTCTTGGTTGAAGCTTTGGAATTCTGCTAATGCTTTTTGACCATTTTCAACCAGTTTATTGATTACTTCAGAAGTTGATGGATTTTCTTTTACCGTATTTTTTGTTAATTCCTTTTCTTTAATAGCCATTAAAATCTCCTCCGATTCATTGTGAAGTATTTCACATTATATTTTTTAAAAAAATGAACCTATATTTTGATAAATAGGAATAATCATCTTTTATATACTAATAGGATTTCTTGGGATTTTTTCAAAAGAGATATCTGAAAACTTACTTGAATTATTCTTTACGATAACTACGTAATTATTTGTCCATATATAAGAAGGAATATCGTTACTCTCCTTTATTATCATTGCTTCAAAACAGTCACCAACTAAACCTTCAAATGCTTCCTGCGTGTACATTTCAGTGTCTGTGCTAAAGTTCTTCCAATTACAAAGCTTCATGTTTGTTACTCCTTTCTTCTTTGTGGTTATAGAATAACATACAAGTTCTCTGTTTTTATTGTGAAATTCTGAACAAAATATGAACATTTTTTCACAAACTTTTTTTAGTTACCTTCTTTATCCTATTAAAGCACTGAGGGACTGTCCCCCAACGCTTTAAATTGCTAGAGGACAGTCCCTTAAAATGGAGTAAAGCCTTATTTTGTTTTGAGATGTTGAAGCTGAGACTTTTTTTGTTCTTTTTGAATTTGGCGGTTTAATATGATTCGCTGTTGCTTTAAGGCGCGTATTTTTTCCTTTACAGCTTCATTAGATGTATCCTCTTGCAATTGACGATATAGGTCAAGCATTTCCATATTTACCTTTTTATATTTATCCCAAAGATTACGTATTTTTAATGAGTGCTCAGTAATGTATTCACCATTATTTAGCTTCTCCATTATTTCGTTTTGCCATAATTGATCTCCAAGCTCCCCTGCAAGCAGATACAAGTCTAAATATTCATCAACAGTTAAAAGTTTCTTCATATACTATTCCCCTTTCTCATACAAAAATCATCTTCTTAAGAAGAGAACTTTTTTGTACAAAAAAGGTTTCTCTCCTTATCTTTCAAAGTCGAGCTTTGCTGGAATTAGCACCGTCAAAATGCGGTTGCTGAGGCATCATCAGGCCAGTCCCTCCACCTCTCTTGATAAGAGATTTATACTTAATTTTCTTTTGTTTTTACAATCCTAATAAACATGCTCGGAAATGTCAATACTTATTACTCGAATAATATAATTATTCTTAAAAAACTTATAATTAAATTTAATCCTCTCTTTTTTCTTTTCTCTTCTCATGTGAAAACACTTTTAGGACATCCTAAGGATGGAGGGATGAATATGGCACGAAGAAAAAGAAATAAAATACTTGTTCCCGAAGCAAGACATGGTCTAGATCAATTAAAAGCAAAGGTGGCTGGAACTAGCAATCCGGAAGATGCTAAATTTGAAGCTGCTGAAGAAGCCGGTGTGCCTCTTACAAGCAGTTACAATGGCCAATTAACTTCCGAGCAGGCTGGCAAGGTCGGCGGAAGACTAGGCGGAAGTATGGTTAAAGAACTTGTAAGGATGGCCCAGGAAAATTTGGCGAAAAAACATTAAATTCTTTACATGTATGTTCTAAAATATCCTTAATGATAAGCATTAGGAATATTTTTTATTTACTTTTTTAAATCATTTATCCTATTTTTATGGTTTTCACTACGAAGTATTGCTAATTATATATAAATTTGCTGAGAATTGTAGATAAATTTACTCTTTTTTTGGCAGGAAAATGGGCTGCCTTTCGATAAATTATTAAGGAGCAAATAAAGGAAAGGTGGTCATTACGATGAGCTCAGAACCAACCTTACAACAAATTGCAGAAAGTGTCACTAGATCCGTACTTAATGCCAATGATAAAGACTTAGAAGGCTTTCAAAAAATTATTGATGAATCCATTAAAGTAAGAGAAAGCCATCGAAATTTACAAAAACTTGTTAAAAATTATTCCAATTCTATGATCCAACGATCATAAAAAGTAAAAGCTGTTGTGCAATCAACAGCTTTTACTTTTTTCCAGATGACATCCTGTTCAGCATCCTTTGATAAATATTTAATATAGTCTGTCCATAATTATGGCCTGGAACAGCCCACTTCCCATTTAAATCAACCCAAGCACGTGCACTTCCCCTTTTTACTAGATGAAAACGAGGATCTACTAACGAATACTGACTTGGCAGCGGACTATTAGTTGCATAAGCAAATAAATGCTGCATATGCGCCAGCACCCCTTCGCTCGGAGTCTGAAAAAAGGCACCAGGATCATCAGGGCCAGTTGAGCCTAAACCAGAGAAATTATTTTGATGCGGCTGTACGATTCCGGTAAAGCGAAAATAATCTGTTTCAAGTATTGCCTGGGCAAAAGCAATATCTCCTCTTATTCCATAAAAATTACCAAAGCTTATATAATAACTTCCTATTTCCATTGCCTGTGGATTGATATCTTTTACAAAAAGATCCAATTGTTCTGAAGATAACATGATTCCTCCCATAATTGGTTCTTGTATAGGAGTGTGACCTACCGGTGTATTTTCGGAAACGATAAAAGCATCTGCTACTCCTGAATGAATCACTTGCTCCAGCCTTTTATCGGCATTTTCTTTTGTTGTAAACGCACCCGCTTGGACTCTATACATTCGTTCATTCATTATAGTTACAGGTTGCACAAAAGCTTCTATTCCTTTTGATTGCAAAAACGATACTCGATTCGCTGCATTTTCCTTACTCTTAAAAGATCCTGCGATTACTTTGTACACATTTACTGCTCCTTCAGAGCTTGGTTGTAAATTGCCCATCTCATTTCCCCATTCAATAAATGATTACTTCCATAATATAGTATGGGAAAAAGACAAAATCAGTGTTAGGTAATCTATTTGATTTCAATTTGCTTGGGAAAGAAGATATTTCTCTCTTAATGAGCCTTTATTGTAAATGACGATTCATATTCTTTCCGTAAAAAATTTCATCCATTTCAGCAATTAAACTATTTGTGATTTCTCTCATTTCATTAGGATTCAACTTGTCCTTTGAATAGCCGAATAAATAATTATTTAAATCAAATTCCTTTAATTTACATTTAGTATGGAAAATATTTTCCTGGTATACATTAACATCAATCATATCGTACAGTTCTTTAATCGTATCCGGAATATAATTTTGAATTGAGTTAATATCGTGGTCGATAAAAAGCTTATGCCCGTCTTTTGCCCTTGTGAAACCTCTCACCCGGTAATCAATTGACATGACATCTGTTTCGAAAGAATGGATTAAATAATTTAATGCTTTCAGCGGGGAAATTTCTCCGCAGGTTGACACATCAATATCAGCCCTGAACGTACTGATTCCTTCTTCTGGATGGTATTCTGGATAAGTATGTACGGTAATATGGCTTTTATCTAGCTGTAAAACGACATTGTCCGGAAGCGGTCCTGGTGTTTCCTCATAGGATCCTGTTGGTACCTCTATAACAGGACCTTCTGAAACAAGAACCGTAACACTTGCCCCCTGCGGTACATAGTCTTGTTTTGCGACATTTAAGACATGTGCCCCGATAATATCCGCCACATGTTTTAAAATACTTGTCAATCGGTCAGCGTTATATTGTTCATCGATGTATTCAATATACGCTTCGCGTTCCTCTTTTGTTCTGGTATAACAAATATCATACATATTAAAACTTAATGACTTCGTTAAATTGTTGAAACCATGAAGTTCAATCCTCTGTTCCGGTGTAAGTTTCATTTGCTTTGCCCCTTTCTGCCTATAGCCTATTTAGAAATTGTGGCAAATTTTTTCTTAAATATTACTATATTGCCCAACCATAGTAAAAACCACGCATAGTAAATGCAGAATCAAATGTTCCGTTCTAATAATTAGCAACCGGAAGAGAAAAAATGTTGTATCATATAAAATAGATAAGCTAAGAACGAACATTGTTTTTGGCTATGTTAACGAATAATGTTAATAAGTCAGATTTTTGACTCATCCGTGAGAAATATCCATTTCTCACGCCTTTCAGCTGTGCTGAAAGGTTGCTGTATGGTTAGGAAGCGACAGGAGAAAATTCATTTTCTCCTGTCGCTTCCTAACCATACAGCTTTAGATGAGTCAAAAATTAACAATGTTAATAAACAAAGCTTTATTTTTAGAAATGAAGCATGGCAGTAATAGCCTGATAAATAACTAATAGAAATACTTGGTTTGGAGGAACGTACATGCTTGGGAAAAGACTAAAACATGCACAAAGATATCAGGAAATCAGTAATGCTTTTTTACGAAATGGTTTCAGTCATTTAGTCTATCGATTAGGACTAACAAAGCATCACTTACCGAGCAAACTTCAAAATAACGATGCCCAATTAAGCAAAAAATACGCGGGCATTAAACTAAAAGAAGTACTTCAGGAATTGGGACCAACATTTATTAAACTTGGACAAATCGCCAGCACAAGACGTGATTTAGTACCGCTTGAAATTGCCCAAGAGTTAGAAAAGCTGCAGGATCAAGTTTCATCGTTTTCCTTCCAGCAAGCACGAGAAATGATTGAACTAGAGTTAGGAGACACGATTAGTAATCAGTTTCATTTCTTTTCAGAAATTCCTCTCGCTAGTGCATCTATCGGGCAGGTACACGCGGCAACCTTACATACGGGAGAATCAGTTGCAGTTAAGATTCAACGCCCCGATATCAAACCCATTGTCGAAACAGATTTAGAAATACTAGATGATTTAGCAAGAATAATGGAAGAAAAAATTGCTTGGGCAAAAAACTACCAGATTCGAAAAATTATTGAAGAATTCTCAAATAGTTTGAGAGCTGAACTTGATTATCAAAATGAAGGAAGAAACAGCGAACGCATTGCTCAACAATTCACTCATAAATCAGAAATTTTCATTCCAAAGGTTCACTGGAATCTCTCTACAAAAAAAATCCTAACTATGGATCTCGTAAATGGAATAAAAGTTAATCAGATTAAGAAGCTTGATGAGGAAGGCTATAATCGAAAGCTCATTGCTGAGCGGATTACAGAATCCATGCTTCACCAAATTTTAATCGAAGGATTTTTCCACGGCGACCCGCATCCAGGGAATATTTATATATTGCCTGAAAATAACATTGCCTACCTGGATTTCGGCACGGTTGGACGATTAAGTGATGAAACAAAATATCATTTTGCATCATTAGTGATTCATTTGCAGCGCAAAAATACAAGAGGCCTTTTAAAAGCCATTTCATCAATCGGGATACAATCTGAAGAAACGAATCTATCTGCTTTATATAATGATATTGATGAGTTTGTCATGAAATATTCTGATATTCCTCTAAGTAAACTAAGCATAGGTACAGCTTTGAACGACTTGCTTACGATTATCCATCATCATCATATTCAAATACCTTCTGATTTGACGATTTTGGGAAAGACACTCCTCATTATTGAAGGAGTGGTTAAAGACTTAGATCCTGCACTCAGTATTATGGATACCGTTAAGCCTTTTGGTGAAAAACTATTACGACATCGATTTGAACCAAAGAAAGTAATACAAGGCTCCTTAAATGAATTAGTTGAAAATCTACAATTATTATCAAAAGTACCAAAAAGCCTTAAAGACTTGACAGCAACTGTCCAAAAAGGAAAGCTGCACTTTGAAGTTAGTGTACCTGAATTTAAACAATTTTTACTTAGGCTAGATAAAATCAGCAATAGGCTTGCTTTTAGCATTATCCTTTTATCCTTCAGTATCCTTATGGTCGGACTCATTATTGGAGGAGCCATTGCAGGACAGCGCAATTTATTATGGGAATTTCCTGCGATTGAAGTTGGATCCATTGTGGCCACGCTTATGTTCTTATTTATCCTTTTTGCCATTATTAAATCCGGACGAATGTGAAAAAGGACGGAAATGATCTTCCGTCCTTTCTTTATTTTGTTTTAAATTTTCTAATGATTATCTGAAGTTCATCTGACATATTTGCCAGAATACTTGCTGAAGCAGAGATTTCTTGCATAGATGCCAATTGTTCATCCGTTGCGGCAGATACTTGCTGTGTACCAGATGCAGCCAACTCAGCAACATCTGTTATTAATTGCATAGAACGTACCATTTGTTCTGTTCCTGCAACCATTTGTTGAACAGCCGTTGATACTTTTTGAATCTGTTCACTTACTTCATTGATTGATTCCTCAATATTTTCAAAGGAACCCCCTGCTGTATTGACAATTCCTATTCCTGACGCTACTTCCTTTGAAACAACCTCCATTGATACAACAGCCTTGCTCGTCTCATCCTGAATGGCTGAAATCAACATAGAAATCTGTTTCGCTGACCCCGCGGATTGTTCTGCCAGTTTTCTCACTTCATCGGCAACTACCGCAAATCCACGGCCGTTCTCACCTGCCCTTGCTGCTTCGATTGCAGCATTTAAGGCTAACAAATTCGTTTGGGCAGCAATTCCAGTAATGACCTCGACAATTTGTCCAATCTCCTCTGAACGAATGCCTAATCCTTTTACTGCTTGAGCAAGTCCAGTTACCGTCTCTTGAATTGAATTCATCTGCTGCACTGCTGTTTTTATGGCATGTCCACCCTCTGTAGCTTTCTCAGAAGCATTCTTTGCCGTAGCCGTTACATTTTGAGCATTATTAGCAATTTGATAGACACCTTCGGAGATTTCTTTCACTGTTTGTGAGGTTTCTTCTACACTCTCTGTTTGCTTATCCACACTTAGAGCCATTTGACCCATTGTAATGGAGATTTGCTCTGTTGCATGACTCGTTTGCATCGCAATTTGATGCAAATCCTCTGAGGATGTTGCAACATGTTCAGCACTAGAACTAACCTGTTGAATTACTTCACGAAGATTCTTTGCCATAAAGTTTAATGCATTACCTAGTTCTCCTATTTCATCATTGTTTTTCGTTTCGATATTCTTAACTGATAAATCTCCTTTTGCAATAGCTTGTGCGTATTCTATTAAAATAGTAATTGGTTTCGTCCTTCTTCTAATCATCCAAATGGTAATGATACATGCAATAATCATAGGAAGCAGACCTAAAGCAACTGTTCCCTTTACTGAATCCCAAGTTCGTTCCGAAACAATCTTTGCATCGAAATCAATCGCATTGTATGCAATGATTTCTTTATTTGGATCATGATCCTCAAAAATAGGAGCATACCCTGTTAATCGTTTCATACCTCCAAACTCATAAATCTCAGAATAATGCGGATGTTTTGTTTCTTTAATTATTTCAATTAGTTCTTTATCAATATAGAATTTGTCCCCCGCATTAAAGCCTTGCTTTTTCAAGTTGTCATCAGCAACTACAATGGTACCATCCAAAAGGATAATATATTGATTTTCAAAAAGTTTCTTATGATCAACTGTCCAACTAATCGTCTTTTCCAAAGCTTCTCTTGTTTCTTCATCGCCATTCAACACTTTCTTAATATCACTAGGAGAAATCAATCCAGTTGTGATATTGGCACATCCCACAGCCTCAATTCCTGCTGCCTCATATGTATTTTTATACGTGACCCAGTAATTCGATAATGAGGTAATCAACATTGAAACAAATAACACACAGACAATGATAATACCTAACTGCCAAGTTATCCCTCTTTTCATCTATTTTTCCCTCCTTTTTTGCTCATTCATTTTGTAATACCTGTAATAATCAGAATAGTACTTTTTCACTATCTATTAAGTGATAAATATCATACCTTTTAATGATATCTCGGTATAGTATATGAAATCAATAATAATTTTTGAATTAATAATAATATTTTCTATATCTTTTTAACTATTACTAATAAAACAATATTTTCATCTAGTAAAATACTTTTTCTCTTGATATATTTTATTATATACTGCGACAATTAAAATTGTTTAAAGGCATGGTGCACCTATGGATCTTGTAACCAAAGACTTACTCATTAACTTTTTATTTATTCTTCTTGTATTATGCTTAATGCAAATCCTTTACATGATTAAATACACCTACCGATTAGAACATGTACGAGACTGGACTCTCTCATTATTTCCAATTATGTCACTGATTCTGTGTATGATATTTCCTGTCTATACGAATGAACATTTCATTTGGGATTTACGTTGGATACCCTTTGTTCTCGGAGGACTCTACGGTGGTTATAAATTGGGATATTTACTCATCATTTTAACCCTCGTTATTCGATATATTCAGGGCGGAGATGGTTTTTATCCTACCATGATCACTTTCACCATTATGGGATTTGTGATTATTTATTTGTCCAAATTTTATTCAAAATTGCAGCTTAGGCAGAAAGTAGGCTTAAATATTTTCCTAACTTTTGTAGGTCTGTCCTTTACGCAGCTATTATCAAACATTCTATTTAATTATAAGTTCACTATTGAGTTTTGGTTAGTGCTGGCAGTTATCCATATAATTGGAATGGCTATTACCACTTTCCTATGGGAAGGAATCAAAATGAATTTCCAGGTGCTGCAAAAACTCATTAAAGCAGAAAAGCTGCAAACCGTTAGCCATCTGGCTGCCAGTATTTCACATGAGGTACGAAACCCCCTTACAGCTGCAAGGGGCTTTATTCAACTATTATCGAATGATATCCCAGATGATACGCGGAAACTGTATAGTGATATAGCCTTAAAAGAGTTGGACCGCGCAACAGAAGTCATTAATGATTATTTAACCTTTGCCAAACCTGCACCCGACCGAGAAGAAATAATTAATATTAATGAAGAAATTCAGCATGCTGTTAACGTCGTGATCCCCTTAGCAACCATGAATAGTGTTGAAATCCAACTATCGCTCTTAGATGAGGAGTACTTTACAAAGGGTGAAAGAAAGAAATTCCAACAATGTTTGATTAATATTTTAAAAAATGGCATTGAATCGATGAAAACAAATGGTGAGCTTACGATTTCACAAAGCTTTAAAGATGATCATATTAAAATCGATATCCAGGATGAAGGAGTCGGCATGACGCAAGAACAAATCAATCGTCTAGGTGAACCATACTTTACAACCAAGGAAAAAGGCACCGGGTTGGGAATGATGGTATCCTACAGCATCATAAAAAGCATGCGTGGAACCATATATGTAAACAGCGAATACGGAGAGGGAACCTGCTTTACATTAATCCTTCCAATCTTTCAAAATAAGAGTTATAGCGCTTAGAACCGTACTCTCCAAATCACAGAAGGGAGTGCCTCAAAAGCAAGGATGTCAGGCACCATCATACAGTATCTAGTATCTCTTTGAGTTAATTTACACTAGATATAGATAACTGGAAGTTACCAGACACCTCATGGGGCAGCTCCTCTTTGTTTTGAACTTTCTCTTACCATCCCCTGCTTGCTCCTCCTCCACCGGAAGAACCTCCTCCGCCTCCGCGCGGTCCACCTCCTCCACCGCTTCTGCCGCCGCGGGATAATATGGAAAGAAGTATATGGGTTAAAAACCCGCCAAAAAACTTAAAATCTAAAAACAATATAACAACTACTATAATGAGTAATAGCCACGAGGGAATGCCTGCTCCCTCTGTATTGGATTCCTGGACAGCCGGCAACTCAACCAGCTGCTGTCCTTCTTCAATACCATACTCGGTCAACACTTCATTTGCTAACACTTTGTAGGTTTCCGTTATAGCAAGATTTGGCTCTTTATTTTTTAAGTATGGAATCGTAATATCATCGAGGATTCGACCCACTTTTCCATCTGGAAGCCTCCCCTCTAAACCATAGCCCACTTCAATTCTTAATGGTCTTTCCTCCATCCCCTGAGAAGGGTTCATCCCTAAAAGAACTAGCACCCCGTTATCTTCTTCCGCATCTCCAATGCCATATTGCCGAAACACCTCATTTGCAAATTCTTCAACAGTCCGGTCACCAATAGAATCCACTGTTAAAACAACAATTTGTGCAGTCGTTTGGTTTTCAACCGATCTGCCTATACTCAGTAATTCCAATCTCTCCTGTTCAGATAACACTTCTGCAAAATCCTGAACATAAATATCGCCAACCGGTGGGGGTAATTGAACATCTTCAGCTGCTGCTTTCGCTCCGATTAGAAAAAAGGAGCACAATAGAAATACAATGCTGAAGAAGCGTTTCATTTTCATTATTGGCTGCCCCCAAAGTCAACCTTAGGTGCTTCTTGTGCACCTGGGTCTGCTTCAAAATACTCCTTTTCATCAAAACCTGTCACATTTGCAACAATGACTCCAGGAAAACTTTTTACCTTTTTGTTATAAACAGATACTTGCTCATTATAGTCTTTACGGGCAACCGATAGTCTATTTTCTGTTCCAGCCAATTCATCCATTAACTGAGTAAACTGCTGGTCTGCTTTCAAATTCGGATAATTCTCAACAACTACCAGTAACCGGCTTAAAGCACCAGTTAGTTCTGCATTTGCTGCAGCTTCTTCCTCAGGGGAACCAGCACCTGCCAATCTTGCACGTGCGTCAGAAATCTCTGTTAATACTTCCTCTTCATGCGCAGCATAGCCTTTTACTGTACTCACCAAGTTTGGAATGAGATCAAGACGCCTTTGCAGCTGATTTTCAATTTGTGCATAAGATTGATCAACATTTTCTTCTAAATTAACAAATCCGTTATAGCTTGAGGCTAACATGATCCCCAAAATCACAATGAACGCGACAACTACTCCTATTCCTAATAATCCCTTTCTCATCAACAATCTCTCCTTTCATACGAAGTTTCAGTTTATAGTATATATAAAATTTGGAAAAACTCTTCATTCATATAAATATTTTCATATATTGCTGTCTAAAAAATAAACTTTATTTATTAACATTGTTGATTTTTTAACACAACCAAAAAATAAAAGGCTGAGATCTAATCAGCCCTTTCCGTCTCCTATTAACGATTTTCTGCGAGTTTTCTCATAATATGAACTTGCCCAATATGAGTTAATTCATGAAAGGAAGTAAAGCTTACTAATTCACCAAAGGTGTTATTACCTAATACCGGCTCAGGCATTTTGTCATGAAAACGATCATTCGGAAGTCCTTTAATTTGCTCCAGCTGTGTTTTCAGCTGATTTACAAGAGTATCTACACTTGGTACATCATCTTGCCAAGCAGATGGCTTTGAACCATACCCGAATAATGCATTATATTGTGCAGGAAACTGTTTGTCTTCAGCAAATAGAAAATTGTCTACCGCAGTTAAAATATGTCCTATCTGCCAACGAATCGTATTCGGAAGTCCTTCAAATTGGATATCAAACCATTCTTCCGAGCAAGCCTCAATATCTTTTAATAAACTCCCTCTGCCTATTTCAAATTGCTTTTTAAGTAAGTCACTCATACGAAAACCTCCCGTGTCATTATCTTGTCTAAATGGTATGTAATATGAAAAAAGGAAAAACCACTAAGCTGTACATAAACATTTTATCCATACCGTTTCGTTCAAATACGTTTATTATACAGAAGTGTTTTTTAGTGTACATTTATGCAAATGTTCAAATAATCACTAAACCATATTTAGTAAAACAAGCGCATAGACTTTACTGTTACACATAAATCCTAATAGAGGTGATTAGAATGACATTTGCTGGATTGCTTCGCCTTTTTGGATTAAGTTCAATTATAGGAGGGTTGGCAATAGCACTTGTGCAAGTTTGGTATTATTTTGATCAAGATTCTTTTATCGCAGCCTATTTCGACCAGGTTGGCTACAGTCTTATAGCATTTGGAATCATTGGACTATATTTGTCACAGTATAAAAGTTTTGGAGGCTTTGGTCAATTTAGTTTCATCATCTTATCTCTTGGTATGTCTCTATGGCTTGGGTATAAATGGTTTCAGACCTTCATCGCAGTGGATTTAGAGAAAAGTGCCCCTGAATTACTGGATACAGGTATACACACCGCTGTATTTGGCATGAATCTATCACTTTATTCCTTGTTAATTGGTGCTTTACTTTTCGCACTCGTTTCCTTCTGGAAAGGTGTTCTCTCACGTTGGGGATCAGCTTTTCTTATCCTTGCCGTTTTGGCAATACTCGTTCCATATGGTTCTCTAGTATCACAAATTATTGCAGGAATTGCTTTTATTTTTCTTGGAACCTCTTTATATAAAGGTAACAACGAAGACGTTACGAGGGCAAAACTGAATGCCCAAGCGGGGTGGGATTAATTTTTTCGCGTTGTCTATTTTAATATAAAGCTTTGTTAATTAACATGGTTCGTTAACATAGCCTAATATAAAAAAGCTGAAATCATTTGAATTCAGCTTTTTTCATTTATTTAGTTAGATTTTGCTAATGAAGCTTCAATCGTGCGCTTCATTGCCATGATTTGACCTAAATGATAGGATTCATGAAAACAGCTGAATACAGCAAGTTCTCCTACTGTATGGTTACCTAATAAAGGCTCTGCTAGTTTTTCATTAAACGTTTCATTTGGAAGGTCCTTGATACGATTGTATTGTTTCTCTAACTGCTGAACAAGAACCGCGATTGTTGGAACCTCACCAGTCCAATCAGATGGCTTTGTACCCGGTGCAAAAAACTCATAATACTGAGCAGGAAGATTACCTTTGTCAGCAAATAGGAATTTTTCAGTCACTACTAATACATGCCCAATATTCCAGCGGATATTATTGCTGAATCCTTCTGGAAGAATATCTGCAACATCCTCTGTGATGTCCGCAACTCTTGAGTGAAATCTTGTTCTAATAATCTCATACTCTTTTTTTATTACTTCTCCCATTTTAAAACCTCCGATTTCCCTATCAAATATGTAGAATATAAATTTTTATATTAAACTAAAACTATTATAACAAAATTCTGATAGAATTCATCTTTTATAACTTTTAACCATGACATTTTTATCATGAACAAACAAAATACCGGCTATCCAGAGGAAATGCCGGTATTTGAAGAAAAGCATTACTTGTACAAAATATCATCTTTCAGGGTAGCAACCTTTGTTAAAGCGGTATCAATATCCTTTTCATCGACACCAAAATGAGCGAGTGCATCATGCAAATGATTCGCAATGGCTTGAAAATGTTCTGGCTGCAGATTCATCCCCTCATGTGCCTTTGCCATCGACTGACCAGAATATTGATTCGGTCCGCCTAAAGCAAAGCTGATAAATTTCGTTTGATGTCTGCGTTGCTTTTCCATATCGGTATTATCGAAAAAATGTTTAACACTTTCGTCTTTTAATACTAATTCGTTATAAAAATAATCAACAACTTTGCCAATTGCCTCTTCTCCGCCTACTTTTTCATAAAGTGCTTCAGACATAATCTTTCATCATCCTCCTAATAATTGGTTTCGAGATATTTTGCCAAATATGCTGTTCTTTTATCCTTCTTTCAAGAAAAAAATCCCTGTTAGTCATATTGCAAACATAATAAAAAGGACTAACCTATTGTCAGTCCTCATAAAGAAACCATCTTATCCTAATCTAAAAACAATGCCATGACCGCCTTTCGGGTACTCCCATTGAATATTTTGATGCGGACAGCCAATGCGGCAGCTGCCGCATTCATGACAGCCTTCGTACCCGACATGCATGCGAATATCTTCCCATTTATAAATTTCAGCAGGACAGAAAATTGTACAAATTTTATCCGGACATTTGGTTAGACAAATATCTGTATCTTTTACATGGAGATGTGACTTTGTGTCAGCATTAAAGCGAACAAGATACTGCTTTTCTTCGATAGACTGATAGTTTTTCTGTTCACTCATTATTTCATCACCTTCCAGGCTTTATACATATCACGGGCCAATTTCATTTTATCCTTCGCTCCGCCAAGGCTGCTTATTATATTCTTTTGCTTTTGCCATTTAGATGTTCCATCAACCGTAAACATTTGGCTAAAAGCTTTATTTGCCATTGGAATATACTGCTCAAAATATTGTGGGAACTTATCAAAGTGATGTGTCGAATCTTTATATTTTTTCATATCCTGTCCAACAAATCCATTCAATAGGTTAACCCGGTAGCTGTCAAGCATTCCTTCAGAAAAATCTTCTGCTTCCATTGCAGCAAGTATCGTTTCCGCTGCCAATCTCCCAGATGTCATGGCCAAATTGGAGCCCTCACGGTGAATGGCATTGACAAGTTGCGAGGCATCTCCAATAACAATAACCCCGTCCCCAACGATTTTCCCCATTGATTTATAGCCGCCTTCAGGAATAAGATGAGCTAAATATTCCTGTGGTTCACCGCCTTGAATGTATGGACGGATCATTGGATGATTTTTTACATATTCAAGCAATTCATATGGCCTAATTTTATGCTTAATTAAACCGGAAAGCAGTGTGCCGACCCCGATATTTATGGATTCTTTATTGGTATAAACAAACCCTGTACCAAGGATTCCTTTCGTCGCATCACCAAACAGTTCGATGGTACAGCCCTGATTTTCTTCTAAATTAAAACGATCTTCGATGATTTTTTTATCAAGCTTTATCACTTCCATTGTTGCTAAGGCGACTTCATCTGGTCTATACTCTTTATGGAAGCCCAGCTTCTGCGCTAATAGTGAGTTTACACCGTCAGCTAACACAACAACATCTGCATAAACATCACCTCCTGGCCGGTCCGTACGAACCCCGACCACTTTGCCATTTTCAACAATACATTCTAATACAACGGTTTCATTGATAAGGATGGCTCCCTGCTCTACCGCCTTATCGGCAAACCATTGATCAAACTTCGCTCTTAAAACGGTAAAATTATTATAAGGCTCCTGCCCCCACTCCAACCCTTTATAGCCAACTGTAATCGCAGACTCCTTATCCATCATCATAAATCTTTGTTCAACGATTGGGCGCTCAAGTGGTGCTTCTTTATAAAACTCAGGAATAATATCCTCCATCATTTTTCGATAAAGAACCCCGCCCATAACATTTTTAGAGCCTGGATACTCTCCTCTTTCGATCAGTAATACAGTTGCTCCGCCCTTTGCTAATTCATAGGCGCATGATATTCCTGCCGGACCCGCTCCAACGACTATACAATCAAACTTCTCTGACATGTGTGAGCCCCTCTCTTCTTAAAGCCGTTTTAAACTGATCCATTAATAAAGGTACAATCTCAAATGCATCGCCGACAATTCCATAATGACAGGTATTAAAAATGGGAGCCTCAGGATCCTTATTAATCGCAATAATTAAACTGGAATTCTTCATCCCAACAATATGTTGAATGGCCCCGGATATTCCGATTGCAATATAGATTTTTGGAGTGACTGTTACTCCTGTTTGCCCGACTTGATGAGGATGTTCAATCCAACCTGCTTCCACAACATCTCGGCTGGCTCCTACTGCCCCGCCTAAAACATCTGCTAGTTCACGAACAAGATGAAAACCTTCACTGCTGCCTAAGCCTTTTCCTCCGGCTACAATGATATCCGCTTCATCAATTCGCACCTTTTTTGTCGTTGCTTCAACAATCTCTAACACTTTTGTCCGGATATCATCTTCCTTTAATTGAATCTCTTCCTCTATGATTGTCCCTCTTCTGCCTGACTGCGGGTCCAGTGCTTTCATCACCTTAGCCCGGACCGTTGCCATTTGCGGACGGTATTTTTTACATAAAATGGTCGCCATAATATTACCGCCAAATGCAGGTCTTGAGGCAAGTAATAATCCTGTTTCTTCATCTACGTCAAGCTCGGTAGTATCAGCCGTTAATCCTGTCGGGAGATCCGTGGCAACCGCACTCGCTAAGTCTTTTCCGGTTGAAGTAGCACCAAAAAGAATAATCTCGGGTTTGTATTTATTCGTGCATTCAAGAAGTGCCCTCATATAAGATTCCGTTCGATAGTGCTTAAAGATAGATTGATCATAGACATATGCCTTATCTGCTCCGTATTCAAAAATCGTATGTGACAGCTGTTTTATATTTTCTCCTATGATCACACCAGCCAACTCCACGCCGCGTTTATCAGCAAGTTTCCTTCCGGCCCCCAAGAGTTCAAGCGAAACCTGGGAAATCACTCCGTCTTTTTCTTCAATAAATACCCAAACACCGTTATAATCTTTAAAATCCATCATCATCCCTCCTTTATGCTGAATAATTCTTTCTTTTCGAGAAGGATTGAAAGCAATTCCTCTACCTGTTCTTTAGGACTGCCTTCAATAAAAGCTCCTCCTTCTGGTTTTGGCGGTGCCCATACTTTTGAGACGATTGTTGGAGACCCCTTCAAACCAAGCTGCTTAATATCAACATCTTCAAGGTCATCAACAGACCATATATGCGGTTGATATCTGGCTGCTTTCAACATATTTTGGAACGGGGAATACGGTACTTCATTAATGGTTTTTTCAACTGAAAATAGACATGGTAACGTTGATTGAACAATCTCATATCCGTCTTCGAGCTTTCGGTGGATAATCGCATATCCCTCTTCTTTATTGATTTCAACCACCTTATTCACAGAAGTTAATGGGGGGATATCGAGTCTGCGTGCAATCCCTGGACCAACTTGTCCCGTATCACCATCAATGGACATTTTCCCGCAAATGACCAGGTCAACGGGCTTAATTTTTGAAATTTTCTCCAACGCTTTCGTAAGTGCATAGCTAGTGGCCAATGTGTCTGCACCGGCGAACCGGCGGTCAGTAATTAAATACCCCTCATCTGCACCAATCTCAATACATTTTTTTATCGCTTTTACAGCCGGCGGAGGCCCCATGGATAATACAGAAACCGTTCCACCATATCTTTCTTTTAAACGAACAGCCTCTTCTACCGCGTGGGCATCGTAAGGATTTAATATAGCTGGTGCAGTCCTCCGATCCATTGTATTTGTTTTTGGATTCATTTTAATAATCTTGGTGTCAGGTACCTGCTTAATACAGGCAACTATATGTAGCATGTTACCCCCTCCATCTCGTCACTAGCCTCCTGTATTCCAATCATATGTTGGAAACATGTAAAGCCTGTTTACATTAACTTTATTAATGAACCTTCATTTACATGCGGAATTTTTAGATATTTTTTATATTCTATTAAAAATGATGAATTTTCCCATACAAAGGTAATTAGACCGATTACCTTTCAGCACTAGAAAAACTGATATAATAGATAGATAATTATCGAAGTTTACATGTACTCAATAGAAAGAATGGATAAGCTGTCGTGCAGTAACCATCATTAAAGGAAGTGTAGAAGATGCTAAAAAGACTATTTATTAAAACGGATTTTCAAAAAGAATGGATGGAAAAACTTTTACAGCAGGAAAAAGCCTTTCAGAATCACTCAAAGGAAACGGATGAAAAAGCAACATTTCCAAAGGAAAATGTTCAAGCTCTTATTAGGATGGGATATACAAAGCTGCCCTTGCCTAAGGAATACGGAGGAAATGGTATTTCCATAACCGATATGGTTTTATTTCAAGAAACCATTTCCAGTTTTGATGGCGCAACAGGCTTAGCGATTGGCTGGCATCAAAGTGTGATCGGCGAATTATACGAGAAAAGGCTATGGAAAGAAGAACAGTTGTCCACTTTTGCAAAAGAAGTATGTAACGGGGCACTAGTAAACAGAGCAGCTAGCGAAGCACAAACAGGCAGTCCAACAAGAGGCGGACGTCCCGGAACGCACGCTGTGAAGAAGAACAGCAATTGGGCCATTACAGGTCGAAAAATTTTCACGACCATGTCACCTGTCCTGACCCATTTTCTTGTAACAGCATGGATGGAAGAAAAAGAAGGAATAGGGATTTTCTTAATCGAAAAAGAAGCTGCAGGACTTTCCATTGAGGAAACTTGGGATGTCATGTCTATGAGAGGTACCGAAAGTCATGACCTAGTTCTGCAAAATGTTGAGGTTTCCGAAGAAAACTTTGTTGAATTTTATCAAGCACCAAGAGGAAACAACGTAAATGCTTGGCTTCTTCATATTCCTGCCTGCTATCTAGGGATAGCACAGGCTGCCCGTGACTACGCAGTAAAATTTGCATCGGAATACTCTCCAAACAGTATAAACGGACCAATCAGCCAATTGCCGAATGTCCAAAGTTTAATCGGAAAAATAGACCTGGAGTTAATGAAAGCCCGGCATTTTTTGTATAGTGTAGCTGCGGCCTATGACGATGAGGCATCTCGAACCTTCTTAACAAATGAATTAGGTGCTGCCAAACATATTGTAACTAACTCTAGCATCAAAATCGTAGATCAAGCGATGCGAATCGTAGGGGCCAAAAGTTTACAGCTTTCAAATCCACTTCAGCGATATTACCGTGATGTAAGGGCAGGTCTTCATAATCCTCCAATGGATGATATGACGATAACAAAAATCGCTCAAACAGCCTTAAAGAATTTGGAACACAAATAAATGGGGATAATCCTACCTGCCAAACCTTGTGGTTACACAAAGGTTTGGCAGGTAAAATTATACTCTCTTATTTTTCTAACATAACATAATCAGGATAATCCGTTGCAATAGCATCAATATTATGACCTAGTAGATATTCTGCAGTCTCAGGACTTCTTACTGTCCAAGACAATACCTTCATCCCCTCCGCTTTCGCAGTCCGTACCAAGTCCTCTGTTAAAATTGCATAGCTTGGATTATAGTAGTCAGCATACGAGGAAAAATCTTTTACTGCCTCTACAGTTGCGTTTTCTTTCTTCGATATCAGGACACCAATTGGTACATACGGTAAAAGTCTCTTCATTTTTTTCATCGATTCAAAATGGAACGATTGAATAATAATTTCCTCATTTTTAACTTTATCTAGATGATAACCTTTCAGTATTTTTGCCATATCCTCCTCGATTCCAGGATAGAGCTTCGGAGCTTTTATTTCTATTAAAATACCGATTTTCCCAAGATAGCGGTCTAGCACTTCCTCGAAGGAAGGAATTTTTGCTCCATCAAATTCATCCCCCATCCAACTACCCGCATCTAGATTTTGTAATTCTGCATAAGTCAGGTCCTTCACATACCCTTCTCCATTTGTTGTCCGATTGACTTTCGTATCATGAATAATAACCAATTTACCATCTTTACTTCTTTGGACATCTATTTCAATATAATCTGCTTTCATATCTACTGCTTTATCGAAGGCCATAATTGTATTTTCTGGTGCATACCCCGAAGCCCCGCGATGGGCAATGGTAAACATTTTTCTTACCTCTCCCACTGATTTTGGCACAAACGCAAACTGAATCAAGCTTAAAAACAAAGTAAAAATCAACACAGATTCAAATATAGTGTGTTTCATCATGGCTGTTCAACTCCTATTTGGATAGCGGCTTTACTAAAATTTTATTAAATGGAATTGGAATATATATGTAAAAAATATGTTAGTTTCATGAAAAAAAAGTAAATCAATTTAATACGAATTCAATGAATATAGTAAAATTTCATGTCTAAACAAATGAGTACAATGGCAGATAGTTAAAAAAGCTGTTTAAACTAAGTTAAATACTTAAAAACAGCTTTTTTCTTTTATAGATTATTATTCAATTGAGTTTAATAAGTCTTTTAAAGCTTTTAACTCTTGGTCTGTTAATGTGACTCCTTTTCCCATTTTGCTGTGATCCGGTGCCCAGTCACGTAAATCATACTTAGGTTCTTTGCCATTCCAGCTGATTAGATTCAATTCCTTATTCCAACCTTTAGGTGATGTGGAGATTGCTCCTAGTGTTTTCATTATTTCAAATTTGATCTCTGCCATTTAATTGATTTCCTCCTCCTAGACTTCTGATTTATTCTATTATAAATCATCTTTATTCTTTACAAATAAAAAAGGTACAAAACCAATTGATTTTGTACCTTTTTTACTTATAAAATCTTTCTTGATTATCAACAAATTCCCTTACTGTTAACTAGTTAGTTTTAGGAGATCTGCTGCTTGATTTTCGGTAATATCTTCTACTAAAATCATTTCACTAATCAAAAATCGCTGTACATCATGAAGCATCTTTTTTTCACTTGCATTCAGTGATTTCTCCTTATTTCGCAGTAAGAGATCATGAACGACTTGAAATGAATCACGCATATCGCCTGTTTTTATTTTATCTGTATTTAATTTAAATCTTTCTTTCCACGGCAGTTTATCTTGTTCTTCTAAATGATGAAAGTCCTCTAATATTCCTTCCATTACTTTCTGGTCAACAATTAATCGAATTCTTAGTTTTTCCAAGGAAGTAACAGGGATCATAATGTCCATTTTACTAATAGGAATATTAATGACACAATATTGTTGTATTTTACCTAGTACTGTTTTCTCTTCAATCGCCTGAATGACACCAGCACCATGATTTGGATAAAAAATCTTTTCACCAATTTGGAACAAATCTGCACCCCCATATATATTCAATCTTTATGGTAACACAGAATTAAACAATAATCAAATTATTTATTTTATCACAAGTCTCAAAAAACTGTCAATATATTTTTTTAGTTTATATAAATATTATAACGTCAAATGACAATCCATTGCCGCTATCATATTATTTTCAAGTAAAGCAGATACTTAAACGTATGATTATCCATCTTTAAGCAAAATTATATATAATTATTGATAAAGACAACTTCAGGGGGTGAATGTGAATGAAGGGAATAGCCGTTTATTGTGGTTCGAGAAGTGGAGCATCTGATGTTTATATCGAGGGAGCCAAAAGCCTTGGGATGGAATTAGCTAGACGAAAGATGACTTTGATATACGGTGGATCTAGCGCAGGAATGATGGGAGCTGTGGCTGACTCTTGTTTAGAAGCTGGAGGAAGGGTTGTCGGTGTTATGCCCCAATTCTTAGATAATAGAGAAAAATCCCATAAAAACCTATCAGAGCTAATTATTGTAGAATCCATGCATGAGAGAAAATCAAAAATGAGTGAATTGGCTGATGGATTTATCGCTTTGCCTGGTGGACCTGGAACTTTAGAAGAATTCTTTGAAATATTTACGTGGGCCCAAGTAGGCCTCCATCAAAAACCTATAGGTCTTTTAAATATCAACCACTATTTTGACCCAATTGTGGAACTTTTTAATCATATGGCTGATGAGCATTTCATGGAAGAAAAACATAGATTGCTAGCATTGGTAGATGAGCAGGCTAATGGATTACTTAATCAATTTTCACATTATCTATCACAATCATGTCAAACAAATTTATAAGCAAAATAACATACCCATTTTCCAAAAACAGGCACTATCGATTTTACGATAGTGCCTGAATGATTGTATCACGCCATATCACGCAAATACTGAATATAATCTGTTGATGTTCCATTATAATCACATTCTCTAATCATAGAAGCAATATTTCCTCTATGATAGGTTCCATGGTTAGCAAGATGATGCATAATTTCATCAATATGGTTCTTAAACGTTGTACCTTTTGTATTTTGGTAAACGACTTCTGACAATTTATCATAATGAAGCTTAATGCTATCAATCATAATCGAATGAAGTTCGGTGAAGCTGGTTTTCGCTTCGTTAATATCTTGAAAAGATGTAATGCTTTCATTTACCGCTAAATCCGGAATACATCTTTTTATCCAAATTCGCTGTCCTCTATATATATGGTAAAAGGTTTCAGCAATGGACGGAAATACACTATTCATTCTTTTATGAAAAAGATCCTCTGATAGGCTTTCTACATGTGCTAATAATTTCATGTTCGCCCAATAGTCATATTGAAGCATATGAATTCCATGTTCTTTCAAAATAATTCCTCCAGTCATTTCTACTATCGCAAAGATAATCACATTAGATTTATTATAACTAAGCTCTCTTTATCGTGAAAGCTTTATAAATCACCATTTTCACTAATTTTTTTCGAATATTCTTAAGAACCGGCCGCTAATTTATACCTGTCTGTATTTGGTTCTGCTTGTTTCGAATAAAGCTCTAGATAATATCCATTTCGTTTTAATAGGCTCTGATGATTACCATACTCTACAATTTCTCCATTCTTTACAACAAAAATGGTATCAGCATTCACGATTGTCGAAAGTCTATGGGCAATCATAATGATGGTTTTATTATGATGAAATCTGTTAATCGATTCTTGGACCAGCTTCTCACTTTCGTTATCAAGAGCACTTGTTGCTTCATCTAAGATAATAATAGAAGGATTCTTTAAAAAAACACGCGCAAGAGCCAACCGCTGCTTTTGACCGCCAGATAACTTGATCCCTCTTTCGCCAATTTCTGTATCGTAACCTTTTGGCAACGCAGTGATAAACTCATGTGCAAAAGCCTTTTTAGCGGCGGCAATAATTTCCTCCTTTGTTGCATCCAGCCTTGCCATTTTAATATTTTCTTCAATTGAAGTACTGTACAGAAAGTTATCTTGGGTCACTATTCCCATATGGTCCCGCAAACTGGAAATTGAGTAATCTTTTAAATTCACATCATCAATTAAAACCTTTCCATTTGTTACATCATACATTCTTAATAGGAGTTGTAGAATAGTGCTTTTACCTCCCCCGCTCTCACCAACGAAAGCATACGTCTTTCCTTTCTCCATTTTCAATGAAATATTTTTAAGAATAGACTGTTTTCCATCGTAGGAAAAAGAGACGTTTTTGAATTGAATACAATCATTCAATTCTTTCAACTTAACAGGATTTGTTTTTTCTTTAATGGTTGATGGAGTATGGAAGAAATCAAAAATCCTTTGTAATGCAACACTGCCTTCTGTAATAGCCGGATAGGCATTCACTAAGGCTGCAATCGGACTTCTCATTCTATCCACATAGGCAAAAAAAGCAATTAAGCTACCGACTGTTAAACTACCATTAATCACATAAAGACTTGCAATGATAGCGACAATAAATGGAGTCATGTCACTTAACACATTGACTGTTGAAAGCATCACTGCATTTACTTTGGCATGCCTATCTGTTAACGTATCGAAATGAACTAAGTGCTGATCCAATTGTGCCCTGTCTTGTTTTTCAGAAGAAAATAATTTAGATAAAAAAGCACCTTGGATTTTTTCAAAGACAAACCCACTCATTATCGAACGGTAACGCATGACCTCACGAGTTGTTTTTTTTAACCGCGCGGATAGGAAATGTGCAAGAATAAACTGAATACTTACTAGTACGATAGAAAGAACAGCTAAAGTAATATGCATGGTAAACATTGCGGAAATGATGAACAATAATACAATCATTTCAATCCATATGTTGCCAAACAGAGCGGTTAAATAACCTTTGACCTTTTCAATATCATCAAAAAAGCGTGTTCCAATTTCTCCACTTTTATTATCAACAAAATACTTTGCATCCAGCGCATGTACTTTTTTAAATGCATCTATTCGTAGTTGTTTCATAATATTATTGTTGGCCTTGTGAATACAATATTGTCTTACATATTCCATAGGTGTTCTTATAAATAAAAAAACAGTCAGCATTCCTACCGCAATGATCAATAGCTGTTCAAGAATCTCATTTTGAGAAAGGGATTTATTTTGAAGCAGATGATCAAAAATGTATTTTAAAATCAAAGGGACTAGAAGTGGAATAAGAAAACGGAATAAACTGCCTAAGAAACCGATTAAATAATATTTGCTTTCATGTTTCACATAAGGTAAAAACAGTTTTAATTGATTCAATGTAAAAACCCCTTCTAACAAGTATTGGATGCTATTATTCTACGGGTTTCTTACTCTATACGCTCCGCAACTTTTTGAAGCATAACCGCACTCTTTTTGAACATAATCGCCGATTTCTTGAGTCATTCCGCAAGTAAACTGCGGTTTGTCAAATAAAAAAACCCATCAATTAAGATGAGTTTTCGTCAGATTTAACATATGTTTTGCCAAATATTCTGCATCATCTCCGACGCCCAAAAGGAGAGCAGACCCCCTGCGGTGCTGCCAGGGCATGCCTAAGAAATATAGACCCTCAATATCAGTCATTCCCCTGTGATGTCTTACTTTGCCATTAGGATCGAAAACCCCTTGTACATCAATCCATGAATAATCTAACATATATCCGGTTGCCCAAATAACATTCTGAACTTTTATGGTGGATTGGTCTGCAAATTGAATCTCATCCTTTTCAATAGAAGTGGTTCTGCTTTTTAGTTTTATCGTTTTGTCCTTTATTTTCTCCTTTAGTTCATAGCCAAATATCGGATCAGGCTGCCCTTGAACTTTTTTACCAATAAATGAATCACGGTTCGCTTGTAATATGCCTAATTTTTCACACCACCAAAAGAAACTTTTTTTTCCAATGGATAGTGGGAGATAACGAAGTTTATGACTGACTGAGAAGTACGTTTCGCGACCCTGTGAAAGTTCTACCGCTATTTGTGCGCCTGAATTACCACCGCCAACTACTAATACGGCACCCTCATTAAGCTGGGACTTATTTTTATATTGGGAAGAATGAAGCTGAACAACATAGTCCGGGAGTTCTTTTGCAAAGGCTGGAATTCTAGGAATATGAAAAGGACCTGTTGCAATAACGACCTTCTTTGTTTTTATCACTGTTCCTTCATTATTTGTAATGATAAATAGTTGATTCTCTCTTTGAATCTGTTTCACATGACAGTTTGATTGTATGGGTAAATCAAAGGTATGAGCATAATTTTCCAGATAATCGGCCATTTCATCTTTGGTTGGGAATCCTGCTGGGTCACCTTTTAGTGCCAATCCTGGCAATGAACTGTATGCTCTAGGTGTAAACAAAGTCAGTGAGTCATACCTTTTTCTCCAAACATCTCCAACTGCATTTTGATTGTCAAGAATGATAAAGGCTAAGCTTGTTTGCTTTAGGTAATATCCCATCGATAATCCCGCTTGGCCTCCGCCAATAACAACCACATCATACATCGTAATCACACTCTCTTATATTCTCAAATAATTTATATCTATTAGTAAACCTAATAATTACAATGACTAACTACTTCTCAATGCATCAATCGGATTCAACTTAGAAGCCTTTCTCGCAGGTGCAATTCCAAAGAGTATGCCAACTGCTGCTGAAAATCCCAGTGCCAACAGTACTGTCGAAGCCGAAAGTGCAAATGATGTTCCGATTAGCAAACACACGATATAGGCAACTAATGTTCCGAGCATTAGTCCAATAAAACCACCAAAAAGGGATAGAAACACCGCTTCAATTAAAAATTGTTGTTGAATCCTTTTAGGTTCAGCCCCCAAAGCCTTTCTCAAACCAATTTCTGTTGTCCTTTCTGTAACAGACACAAGCATCATATTCATTATCCCAATACCGCCCACTATTAGAGATATGGAAGCAATTCCTCCAAGCATAAGTGACAGCATACTGGTCATCTTCTTGATAGATGTAAGCATATCCTGCATATTCATGACGGAAAACCCATCTTTTTTATCATTAAATGCTTCATTTAATACTGATTCAATCTCTTTTGTTACTTTTTCCGATTCATTTGAATTTTCCATGTACACATCAACACTGGATATATATCCTGACCCAAGTAAACTCATCGACGCGGTATATGGGACGATAACGGCATCATTTGTAGATGAACTCGAAAAGGAATCTGACTCTTGTAAAATACCAATAACAGTGTAAGTAGAACTACCAATGATCAGCTTTTGACCAATAGGATTCTCTCCATAGAACAAACCTCTTGTAATATCTGATCCAATCAAACAAACTTGATTTTTATTTTTGACATCTAGTATGTTTATACCCCTTCCAGACTCTACAAGGTCCTTTGTTCTTGAAAAATACACCTCATTTTTGCCTTGAACGGTTACATTTGTTTTCTCACCCCTAGAGCTGACTATGGTTGTTTTACCTGAAGTAGTTGGCGAAACTCCAGCAACATTTTCAATATCACCCAACTTTTGAATGTCACTTTCAATAAGTCCTTGTTTGAGCGGAGTTCCCATCGCCTGTACCGTGATTTTATCTGCACCGAAGGAAGCGAACTCGTTTGTCATCTCATTTGTTGAACTTTTTACAATGGTAATCAGCGCTATAATCGAACTAACTCCTATTACAATCCCAAGAATCGTTAGGGCAGACCGCATTTTGTTGTGGATTACATTCATCCAGGCCATCTTTACATTTTCTTTAAACATCACACACACTCCTCGCTAAGCTGACCATCCAAAATATGAACAATCCTGCTTGCATGCTGAGCAATCTCTTTATCATGTGTAATCATAATAATTGTTTTTCCTTCATTATGGAGCTCATGAAAAAGCTTCATGATCTGTTGACCCGTTTTTTGATCTAATGCCCCAGTCGGTTCATCTGCCAGCAATATAGTCGGCCCTGTAACCATCGCTCTTGCTATAGCCACTCTTTGCTGTTGACCACCTGAGAGCTGATTGGGCCGGTTTCGTAATTTATCAGCAAGACCCACCTTTTGAAGCATTTCCTTAGCACGCTCCTTACGTAATTTTTCCGGCAGTCCTCTATAAACAAGGGGTAGTTCTACATTTTGCCATGCATTCAATCGCGGAAGTAATTGAAATTGCTGAAAAACAAATCCAATTTCCTTGTTTCGAATAGAAGCCAACTTCGCTTCATCTAATGTGTCTACCTGGTGATTGGAAAGGATATACTGTCCGCTTGTCGGAGTATCCAAGCATCCAACAATATTCATGAGTGTCGTTTTACCTGATCCCGATGGTCCTAGAATGGCTACAAAATCTCCAATATTTACGGTCAGGTTGATATGATTTAATACTGTTTGTTCCTCTTCACCCATGTGAAAGGTTTTTGTTATTTGATCCATTTTAAGAATTTGTCTATTCATTATGAATTACCTCCCCCGTGCATCGAAGCAGCAGCTCCACTATTCTCCGAGGTTGTATTCGGAACCATCACCACTTCCCCTATACGAATTCCACTCTTAATTTCAATGATCGTCCCATCATGGATCCCTATTTCTACATATTGTTTTTCTGGTTCACCTTTTTCAGAGACCTTTAAAATATATGGTTTGTTTTTACTATCGAACTGAATGGCTTTCATTGATATAGTCGTAACATCAACTGCTTTTTGCTTTAAAATCTTCACTTCCGCACTCATTCCTAGTCGAACAGCAGGGTCTTCCTTGAAATCAATCATGGCTGTAAAGTACGAAATTCCATTTTCATTTATCGCTTCCTTTGAAATAGATTGAACTGTACCCTTCATGTTCTTTTCCAGAGCGTTCATCCTAACATCTACCATTTGACCAACTGCAACGTATTTTAGGTCATATTCATCAACTTTTACTTTAATCAGTAAATGACTGTAATCGACAATATCCATTAGCTGTGACCCTTTTAAAGCATGTGAATTATTTTTCGTGAATACTTTAGCCACCTCTCCATCGATTTCAGCTTTTATTTCCTCTCCTTCTGCATTCCGCAACAATACATCTCCCGTTTTCACCAAATCTCCTTCATTCACTAAAACCTCTTCAATATGCATTTCCTTCTGACTGATAACATTTTGCTTCCTTGTTGCTTCTACTGCACCAGTAAAGCTGTAGTATGTTGTAATGTCCGCTTTTTCAGCTTTTTCTTCTTCAAAAGCACCTTTTCCTTTTGGCGCAAATATAAACGCAGCAATAAGGGACAAAAATAATACACCAACGATAGACAGAATCATCATTTTCTTTTTACCTGACTTTTTTTGTATGGAATTCATATCCTTACCTCCGAATTTTTTATTCTTTTACCAAGTTCAGTATTTCTTCTGCAATGAAGCCTGGTCGATAGTGATGGATATAATGCTGTGAGTCTTTTACAACAATCTGTTTTCCTGCAGAAGACCACTTAGTTAATTCTTTTTGACTTTCAAGCCAATCTTGTTTGATTTCACCAAAACTGTCAGCTGTCAAAACGATAATTGGCATCGCTAAACCATTATTCGCTTTCAATACTTTTGTTGCATTTTTTTGAGCTTGCCGCAGTTCATCGGTTACATTTTTATTACCCATTTTAAGAAGGGTGAATGCCTGATCAATCTCTTTTAATTCATTCGGAACAAACTTCAGGTTATTGCGTCCACTTATGAAAAATCCCTCATTTATTTCATAAACGAATCTAAATAAACCGGTCGTTCGCAAAAATTGGAGTACATGTGAAAAGAAGGTCAGTGGTTTTTGTTTGGAATAATACTCTGGGTTTCCGCCGTCCAATAGAACAATCCCGCTCACTTCTTCCGGATACCTTTGAGCATAACGAATGACCTCTAGGGAACTTAATGAGTGTCCGACTAAAATATATGGTGGCTTTTGCCCGGATTCTTGCAACAGCTTACGATTTTCATCTACGATATTATCAATATCCCGTTTACGATTGGATAAATCACTATAGCCATAACCAAATCGATCAATAACGGCGTACTTTGTTTCATGACCGATTCTATCGTAAAGCGTGGAGAAATCTACATACGGATTTGGTGTTCCTGACCCAGCATGAAAAACCACGGTGGAACTTCCTTTACCACCTGTATAAATATGCATCTTCTTACCGTAGATATCGTATGTCTCTCCTACCGCTGTGTATTTTTTTTGAGCTCTCGATTCACCAATCTCCTGATAAACAAAACCAATAGTCAATAAGAATAAAAGAAGGGGTAAAGAATAAAGCAAAAACGATCTTATTTTCTTCCAAATCCCTTTTTTTTGCATAGAATGATCCTCACTCTCCGTTTTTTTTAAACGTTAAATCATAAACTGGAATGTTAAACCTTAAACCTCCTTCCTCTTTATTTATGAGCCGTTTATTTTTACAACTAAGGTTTCACTGATGTATTGATTAATCTCATTTTACGGCGTTTTCACCTCTTCCAATCCGCAGACATTAAGAGTAACTCCCGCAGATATTTCGTGTATTCCCCGCAGATTCTTCGGGACCCACCGCAAGTATTTTCAATTCTTATACAGAAAAAAACCTTAACGCATTTAGTTAAGGTTTGAGTTTTAAGATTTATCTATCGGAAACTTTTAAGAAATCTGAATTGGAAAGTCCATACTAATGGCTACACCCTGACCAGGGACAGAATCAAACTCAATTTTTCCATTTAGACTTTGTACACGCTGTCTAATACCCGTTAATCCCATACTATGAAATGTAGGAGTCAATTTTTCTCTTTCAAAACCGACACCATCATCATAGTAGTAAATTTTCAACGTATCTTGTGTACTCATTTGAAAATGCAGCATAGAGGCCTTTGAGTGTTTCGCTGCATTATTAAGCAGTTCCTGTGTGATTCGATAGATTCCGATTGTTAATTCTTCATCTATCATCAAACTATTGGTCATATCGGTTTCAAACATAATTTTAAAAGTCGATGAAAGCTGCGTGTATTCAAATAAATTCTCTAATGCACGTTCAAGTCCCAGTTCTTTTAAGAGAGGAGGCCGTAATTCATTACAAGTCATACGAATTTGATGTATGGTATCCAGCAAGCCCTGACCGATTTCTTTCAGTTGATTTTTTAATTCATATTGTATTTCTTTTTGTTTTTGGAGCGCCTCCAGCCTTCTAAATAAATCAACTTGATCCTGTAAAATGGTATCATGCAAATCACTAGATAGATTTTGACGTTGTTGTTCTTGAAGGTTAAATAACAGTCTTAAAACCCACTGTGGTGTTTCATTACTTTGCATAATTTCTTCCAACCGGTTCATTAGATTTTCAATTACATTTAAATTTTCAAAAACCATTACTGTAAAACAAATCAATGTTTCAAGCCAGATTGAGTCCATCTCTTCGTTTATAGATGGGGAATGTAATACTAATATAAATGAGTATTCTCTTCGATCACCAATTCTGATATGGATTTTATCTGATATATGCTCAATTTTCCCCATCGCTAATTGAGACAGTTGAGCCTCCACAGCTGAATACAGCCTTCCCTCCACTTTTTGTTTTTCTCGATGAAATTTCAATATATTTGGTTTAGAATGTGGAAAAATAAAAGTAATTTCTTTTATTAGTCTTTCCTCAAGATCAGATAATTTCATAACCGAAGAAAGATCCTGTGAGAAAGTTTTTAAACTATTTTGTAATTCTTCGTATCTATTCTTTCTAGTTTTCAGTTCATTTTCCATCATTTTACGATCAGTAATATCACGAATCGTAACAACGGCAAGTCGATCAGGATGATGGGGAACAGGCATAACTCGTGATTCAAAATATTTAATTTCTCCATTAGCATCAAACACTCGGTATTCATTTGTTTTAGGAATTTGTAATTTTAACACTTGTCTGTGTGCTTCCATTAGATTTTCTTTATCATCCGGATGGACCGGATCAAATACATTTTCCCCTACAAAGACTTCAGGATCCAATCCAAAAATGGTTCGAAAAGATGGGGTAACATAACGAACCTTCTGATTCTCGTCTATGATAATAATGATGTCCAATGTATGCTTTGCTATGGTCTCAAATTCCCACCCGAAATTGTTTGGATTCTCCATCCCATCACCACACATTTGATATTTTGAATTTTCAATCATTTATTTATATAAAGTATAAATAAAAATCATGTTATCTGAACATGATTTAACAAAAAAAATTCATATGTTCCATGAATGTTCACTTCAATTCTTCTTCTGGTATTAATCCTAACTTTTTAGCTTTTACGACCGTATCAACTCTTGTTCTAACTCCAAACTTTTGGTAAAGCGAAGTTAAATTATATTCTAAAGATCTTTGACTCATGGCTAAAGTCGAAGAAATTTCTCTTGTACTTTTACCTTTGGCTAGTTCGCTTAGAATCCTTTCTTCTAATTCTGTGAGAATCACTTTTTCTTGTTCGTTCTTTCCACTAGTAATAATTCCCGGTCTACGTAATTCTCTTACCAAAGCAAGTGGTAAGATTACTTGCTGGCGTAAGGCTGCTCTTATCCCTGCAACAAGTTCTTCTCTTGATGACGTCTTTGATAAAAATCCAGAGGCCCCAGCTTCCACCAATAAATTAAAATGTGGTTTGATGTCAAATCCAGTATAGATTAAAATAATCAAGTCAGAGTTATAGGCTAAAGCTTGTTTGGTCAGCTCTAGTCCATTAATATGAGGCATATATAAATCAAACAGCAATACATCATAGTCATGAAGCTTGATCTCATCTATTGCTTTCAATGAACTATTCTCCACCGTTATTTGAAAATCAGGCTCTTGCTCTAAAAGTACTTTTGTTCCTTCAATGATTGATAAGTGATCATCAACAATCAGTATATTTATCATCTCTCATACATCTCCTAATAACAGAATTGGAAATTCAATCATCACTTTTAACCCTTTCCCTGGCTTTGACTTAAATTCTATTTGGCCATTTAGACTTTGAACCCGTTGCTTTATACTCGATAACCCCATGCTGTGAAAAGACGGCTTTAATTTTTCTAGAGGTAAGCCCACCCCATCATCACAATAGAAGATTTGTAGAGTTTCATTTATTCTCATCTCAAAATCTAGCAATGAAGCCTTAGAATGCTTAGCTGCATTGTTCAATAATTCCTGGATGATGCGATAGATTCCAATTGTTATTTCTTCATTTAAGGATAACTGACTTGGGTTTTTTGTAAGAAATGTAATTTTAAAAGTTGATGAGATTTGAGTGTATTCAAATAAGTTTTCTAAAGCCTTTTCAAGACCAAGTTCCCTTAAAAATGGAGGCCGCAGTTCATTGCAAGTCCTGCGAATTTGATGTATCGAGTCAAGTAATCCTTGCTCAATCCCCGAAAGCGCTTCGATTAATTCCAGCTTGATGTCTTTTCGGTATTTGAGTACTTCCAGCCTTCTGAATAAATCAATTTGATCCTGCAATACTGTATCATGCAAATCACTTGATAACTGTAAACGTTGTTGTTCCTGTAGATTGAACAATAGTCTTAAGACCCACTGTGGAGTTTCCTTACTTTGCAAAGCTGCTTTTAATTGGTTCATTAAATTTTCCATTATATTTAGATTTTCAAATACCATTACGGAATAACAGACCAATGTTTCAAGCCAAATGAAATCCATCTTTTCCATAGTTGACGATTCATTTAAGGACAGGATATAAGCTCTGCCATTCTGTTCACCTATTTTGAAGTAAATCTTATTATCTAATCTTTCTGATTCTTTCAAGGTTAATGGAGGTAAGCTTGTTTCTATTGGATTTTCACTTTCTAAGATGTGAATGGCGGGTTCAGCACCTGGTATTATAAATTTTATTTCTTTCACTAATCTAATTTCAAGATCAGAAACTTTCATCACGGAAGTAAGATCTTGGGAAAAAATTTTAAGGCTATCTTGCAAGAATTCATACCGTTTTTTTCTCCTTTCAAGCTCCATCTCCATCTTTTTTCTTTCTGATATATCTCTAATGGCTACCACTTGAAGATAATCTTCCGTATTAGGTAGAGGTGTTGTTTTACATTCAAAGTATCTAATAACACCGAATTTATCTATCACTCGATATTCTGTGGATGAAGGTCTTCCTGTTTCGAGAAGTTTTTCATGTCTTTCTTCCATATATTGTCTGTCATCTGGATGTAGTAAGCCATTAAATACATCCCTGTTTCTTAACTCATCAAGAGTACTGTCGAAAATCTCATAAAATGAAGGTGTTGCATATAATACATTTCGCTGTTGATTCACTATTAATATGATATCTAGCGTGTGATTGGCAATGATTTCATATATCCAATTCTGTTCGTTCGCTGATTCCATTGATTGTCCTCCCCCCTCTTTTCTCATGTCCTTACTATTGAGTTTACACAAAAAAGCATTAGTCTGAACCGAAAAGTTTTTGCGTGAAGATGCAACTTATTGTGGTATATCCGCTTCAAATGTAAAAAAGAGAAATTATTACTTACTTTTCATTGCAATTGAACGCAAAATGTTATATTATTTTAATTAATTACATAATTTCTTATTTCAAAACTTTTGAAGTAAGGATAGAGGCGCAAAGACCATAAGTACACAATAGGAGGATAATGAGATCTGTTGAAGATTGTGGAAAGGGGAATTTGCCGAAGCTGATAGAATCTCATTCTTCTTGAGGCTGGTTCTGTTATTGAATAAATACAGAACTGTCATATAGGTATCTATATGGAGGGCTATCTTACGCACAGGAACGTTTTTACGTTTATGTTTCTACTGCAGCAGCGTACCCTCGGTGCTGCTTTTTGCGTTTACTAATCAAGTGGCCTTCTCCCTCTAATTTTTAAAAAAATTAAAAGGAAGTGGAGAAGTAATGAATTTCGGACAATTATTAACTGCAATGGTAACCCCATTTGATCAAAATGGTGAGGTTGATTTTAACGCTACAAGAAATTTGGTGAATTATTTAATTGCGAATGGTACGGAAGGTCTAGTGGTAGCCGGTACTACTGGTGAATCTCCTACATTAACAACAGAGGAGAAAGTTGAGTTATTCAAATTTGTCGTAGAAGTTGTAGATGGAAGAATTCCGGTTATTGCCGGTACAGGTTCTTATAACACGAGAGAATCTATTCACCTTACAAAGCTTGCTGAAAAAGCAGGTGTTGACGGTGTTATGCTTGTTGTTCCATATTATAACAAACCATCACAAGAAGGATTATATCAACATTTTAAAGCAATTGCTGAGTCCACAGAATTACCGGTTATGCTTTATAACATCCCAGGACGAACTGGCATTAATATGACTGTAGAAACGACTGTTCGTCTAGCTCAGATTCCTAATATTACAGCAATTAAAGATGCAAGTGGAAATTTAGATGCCATGTCTGAAATTATCAGACAGACTCCGGATGGTTTTTCACTATACAGTGGTGATGATGGCGTCACATTACCTGTATTATCAATTGGTGGAACGGGTGTCATTTCGGTTGCTTCTCACGTGATAGGAAAAGAAATGCAGAAGATGATTAAACATTTTATGAGTGGAAATCATCAAAAGGCTGCTGAAATGCACCGTAACCTTTTACCAATTATGAAGGCATTATTTGCAGCTCCAAATCCAACACCTGTCAAAACAGCCCTAAATTTAGCTGGTGTCCCTGTTGGCGGTGTTCGTTTACCATTAATCCCGCTAACTGATGAGGAAACTAGTGCATTGAGGGAAGTATTCAATCAGCTGCAAGAAACTGAAAAAGATGTTGAAGAAGCAGCCAGCTGAAGCTGACTTGCGATAAAAAAAAGCCTAGACAATCGTCTAGGCTTTTTTTTATTTTTACCTCCCCTACTCTGTTTTCTGAATAAAAAAAGAGTGTAGTACGAATAATGACTTGTGTTGCGATTAAATGGATCCCTGCTCAAAAGGAGGATTACACAGTGAAGGAGAAAATTACACATTTATTTTTTGTTTTATTGTTAAGTAGCTTTTTATTAACTGCTTGTACAGAGCAAACGGTACCTATAACAGAAAATAGTTATGATGTGAAGGTAGAACAAACGGCTAGTCATGTGGAAACGGAAGTAAAAGAAGCGAATGGAAGCCATGCTGAAGAATGGTCGTATGAAGGAAAAACCGGTCCTGAACATTGGGGAGGGTTAAATTCTGTTTATTCTGCATGCAGCAAAGGAAAGGAACAATCACCAATAAACATTGAATCTTCCCATATAAAAAATCCTGATGCGACAGAAACAGAAGATATCACCATACATTATGAACCAATACTCTATACAATTGAAAACACCGGTTATACGATACAAGCAAACCCTATAACAAGAAGAAACATACTCGGCTTAAATGGTAAAGAATATGCCTTGGAACAATTTCATTTCCATACCCCTAGCGAACATCAGTTTAACGGTAAAAGTTTTCCTATGGAGATGCATCTTGTCCATAAAGATCCTTACGGAAAGCTGGCTGTCCTCGGAATCATGATTCATGAAGGAAATGAAAATGAAAAGCTTGCACCTGCTTGGAATGTATTACCTAAGAAAGAGTCAGAAAAGGCGATTGTAAAAGAACCAATCGACCTAAATGCTCTACTGCCACAAAATAAAACAGCCTTCCATTATAAAGGCTCATTAACAACACCCCCATGTACGGAAGGTGTAAAGTGGGTTGTATTGGAACAGCCCATTTACATGTCTACTAATCAAATTCAAGCATTTAAAACTATTTTTCCTGATAATCATCGTCCTGTTCAGCCTATAAATGAAAGAGAAGTCATTAAAAATGATTAAATTTCATTAAGCCCACTATATTCCATCTCTGGGAGTGATACACTAGAGACTCCGTACGGTAAACTATGATAAATTAATACATGTAAGAGATGAGCAACAAAACATGAAATGGTGAGTAGTCGCGGCTCATGTTCCACATGAGTTGAGGAAAGTCCAGGCTCGCCCGGTGCTGAGATGCCCGGAGTGTTCGTGCCATCTGCAAAGGTGGGCAGAGATTCATTCTCTGACGGCGGAAAAATCACGCTAAGTCCTCTTCTCGAGGATATGCTGAGAGTATCCTGAAAGTGCCACAGTGACGGAGTTCTTCTGGAAACGGAAGAAATGGAACGAGGTAAACCCCACGAGCGAGCAACCCAAACTAAGGTAGGGGCACCATCCTGCGGGAACTATGAACCAAAGGGATGGATCGATGGTATCTAATCGATAGTCATATGACTACACCTGCAGTGCGAGATTGGCATCGTTTGAGCACGCAGGAACAGAACCTGGCTTACAGCCATTTCATGAGCCGAAGTCATCTTAGAGTCAAACTAAACATAGGTATGTTGTATTTTATACATACCGTGCTAGACGGGGAGTTGGCGGTGCCCTGTAACCCGCAATCCGCCATAGCGGGGTTGAATGCCTGTTTAAGGTCTGAACATGTAAGGTCTGCCTTGTAAAAGTGGTGTTGACAATTGGGTCCTGCGCAATGGATACCTATGAAACTGGTCAGGTCCGGAAGGAAGCAGCCATAAGTAGTCTTTTCCATGTGCCGCAGGGTCGCCTAGTTCGAGCTTACCTTTACAAGTAACGCTTGGATGTTCCTATCGAGAACAGGCGCACGGTGTTACTTACATATTTTATAAAAAAGGATTACTCAAAATGATGAGTAATCCTTTTTTATATTGTTATTTCCGATTAGAGCAGCATAGAAAAACGGTTAGCAACTAAGCAATTATATTTTGGCTAGTGTACCTTATAGCTTTCTTTCTTTAATTTCCTTTAATACGCCATCCCAAAGCTTAGATCGAACTTCTAAACATTTTTTCCCAATTTCATTTGCTCTGTTCAGTTTTTCCGGATTCCCTTCACATAATTCGAGTAATAATTTTTCTGCCAGCGGGCCATGGTGGTCCTCATCCACTTCAATATGTCTATTTAAATAGAATACTAACCTTTCACTTGAAGCACCTGTATGTTGCAGTGAATCTACTAGTGGTTTGAACATTTCAGGAATCAACCCCTCCCGACCATAGAAAAAGGCGGCTGCCACTTCATAGAGCTCCCCATTTGTCGCTACATCTAAATTAAAAGAAACAAATTGTTTAATACTCTCAGGGAGACGGTCATTTTCTGCTAATACCGTTTGATAATCTTTCCCTTCTTTCAGCGGCAGTAAAAAGGAATGGAAAATTTCCGCATCTGCACCGCATTCTTCCATCGCTTCTAAATAGAGAGCAAAATGACTCGTATATCCCCCTTTTCCATCTATATCCGATTCTTCTGCCACGACAATTTCATTGATTAAACGGGAAAACAATGGTTTTTCATATGGAAACCAAGGCACATCCACGGAAGTGACAGATCTTTGTAACCTTTTTAACAAACTCATAAAATCCCAAACAGCAAACACATGATGCTTCATAAAAACCCTGACTCTTTCAGGTGATGTGATTTCTCGATAAATTGGGTGCTGCAATAAAGTTGCTCTTACAGATTCTAATTGTTCTAGATTCATAATCCTTACTCCTTCTATATATGTATTCATCATAATCATAAATGAAAAGACAGGATAATTCTATAATTTTCCACCTTTTCATTCTTTACAGTTCCCACCCTATGGTTAGAATCTTGAATAATTGTATAGAATAATAAAGTTACACTTAACACACGAATAAATATTTATGATAAACCGGCAAGTTTTTTTAGACTTGGAGGAAAATATGTTTACTTTTTTTACTAAATTTCGAATATATTTCGCTGCGTTTTTCATTCCATTTTTCTTATTGGGATTCGTTTTTATTCTGTTGAAGGTCTATCCTTTTGGCGCTCACTCACTATTAATGGCCGATCAATTTACACAATATCTGCCATTTTATCATCATCTTTATGATGTTGCGAAAGGTGACGGGAACCTTTTCTATTCATGGGAATCTGGAATGGGGCTTAATTTCTGGGGAACCTTTGCTTACTATCTTTCAAGTCCGATTTCAATCCTCATTTTTTTACTCCCTCAGACTCATTTACCAGAAGCCTTTATTCTCATGACCTTGACGAAAACTGGACTTGCCGGTTTAACGATGTGTAGTTATTTAATCAAAATAGAAGGACGACAGAATCTGAACGCACTCATGTTTTCATCAATGTATGCGTTAATGTCATTTACAATCGGATATTTCTTTAACATTATGTGGCTCGATAGTCTGTATGTATTACCGCTTGTCCTGCTCGGGATTGACCAACTATTTAAGAAGCGTTATTGGCTTTTTATTGTCAGCTTAAGCTTGCTATTTATATCCAACTTTTATATGGCCTATATTGTAGGTCTGTTTGCTTTTTTATACTTTATAGCAAAAATCTTGTTACAGGATACCATTACGATTCAATCTATTCTTGTTGATTGTATGAATTTCATACTCTGTACAGTCGTTGCTTTTGGGATTTCTGCCTTTATAATCATCCCTACCTATCTTCAATTAAATACAAATGAGTACCAGCCATTCGATTGGAACAGTCTCTTTTTGATTGATGTGCGTTTTTTTGAATTGCTAGCAAAACCCTTTAATAGCGGAGTGCACTTGTTAGACCGGCCAAATATATATAGCGGGCTGTTCACTTTATTGTTATTTCCTTTATTTTTTATAAGCAAGAAAATCAAGGTGAAGGAAAAGATGATTTACTTTATATTATTATTAGGCTTAATATTAAGCTTTCAGATACATGGCTTAAACATCATTTGGCATGCTTTTGAATCACCGACAGGTTATCTGCATCGATTTGGATTTGTCTTCTCTTTCCTTGTTATTTATCTTGCCTTTAGAGTGTTGATGATCTTTGATTCAGAAGAGTTGCCTTCTTTATATAAAGTCTCATTTAGCGCCATTTGTATCTTAATTCTGCTAACCGAATTTGAACCCGAGCAAATGTCCATAATGAAAGCGATTGTGAATGCCCTCTTCCTCATTCTTTTTTGCTTTTTACTCTACTTAAGGGAATCGAAATTAACATATCGGGCAATAGCAACATGGATGATTCTATTAGCCATACTAATGGATATTAGTTTAAATGCTTACCAACAGGTAAAAACACTAAATAGCTATCCGGGCTATAGTTATTCAAGAAATGAATACAATATTTCTACACCTGGGTTTCACGAGGCAATAAAAAAATTAGGCGAGAAAGATTCTACTTTTTACCGTCTAAATTCTTCCATTCGAATGACCGCAAATGATTCGCTACGCTACCAATATAAAGGGATGAATAATTTTAATACATTATCAAATGGAACCTTGCATGATTTTATGTATCACTTAGGCTACAGCACAACCCTTGGAGTCCGTTCACTAGCGCAAAATAACGGGATTTTAGCTTCTGACGCCCTATTAGGCTTTAAATATGCCCTTTCTGAGCAGAAAGTGAATAAGCATGGCTATACAAAAGAGCTTTGTGTGATGAATTCCTGTATATATAAAAATAAAGACGCTCTACCCATTGGTTTTATGATGGAAGCAGAACAATTTAAACTTCAGAGAAAAGAGGAAGCTGCTTTTGTTAATCAAAATCTCTTTTTAGGCGGAACGAAAGACTATTTTAAAAAATTAGCACCAGAAAAAACCATCTACCATAATCTCTCGGTTAAGAAAGAGGGACAAATGCTCTATGTGAAGAAGAATAATCCGAATGATGAAGGGTATATCGAGATGACCTTTCCTATCTCAGGAGAGCAGCAGCTCTATACATTGTTATCGGCAGGAAAAGGGTTTGCAGGTTTTGGGGAAACAAATATTTATGTGAACGGAAAATCAATTGGTATTTACCCAAACGCTCACTACGAAAGAGTTTTAGATTTAGGTGCTTTTTCAGATGAAATAAGCAAAGTTAAAATTGAATTTTTGGTACCTGAAACACAATTAACCCATCGGTTATTTTACGGATTAGATATTCCTTCCTTTCAAAAACGGATGAAAGAAATGAGAGAGCAAGCCTTTCAAGTAACAGACTATTCGGATACAACTATGAAAGGGACAATCACAGCAAAAACGGATAATATGCTCTTCTTTTCTATTCCATACGATCGAGGCTGGAACGCCAAAGTCAATGGAGAAAAAGTTCCGGTTGAAAAGCTTGGCGGTTTTCTTGGCCTAAAGCTGGAAAATGGAACACATGATGTTGAATTGAAATTTATACCAGAAGGCTTAGTGCTAGGAAGTATGATTTCAATTATTAGTTTGTTAAGTTTTCTAACCTGGTTGTTTATGACAAAAAGCAAGAATAACCGACAGAATAAAGCAGTTGCTCGTGAAACTGAATGAATGTAGGGAGGATCAATTCCTCCCTATTCTATTTGCTAACTCTACTTGCCACTAAATGATTTTCGGCAAAAAATGGTTTGTCTCCCCTCCCATTCATTTTCTTCATAAAAAAGAACATTCCAATTTCCAAACTCCTTAAGAAGTTCATTTGGTTTCAATTTGTATTGGTTAGACACCTTTTGTTCATTAGTCGGTGAAAGATAGAACGTTTCCATAAAAAAATATCCATTCTCCTTCAAAATCGTTTTGACCATAGGAAAAAGGGATCGATCCAAGTAATATGTGATAACCACCAAATCAAATGAATTCTTCAAATAATTAAGACTCCACCTGTCTGTTAAATCGGCCATTCTCGGATGAATGGCAAGCTGCTTTTTTTCAGACTGTAATTGAAGATAGCCTATGGCCTTATCAGAGATATCCACAGCTTCTACCTGATAGCCTATATTGGCTAGAAACATGCTGTTTCCTCCAAGACCGCAGGCCAGATCAAGAGCTTCTCCTCCATTTAGATAAGTGGACAATTCCTCTAATCTTTTGTTTGGCAGCGGTTCTTCATTCTTCAACAGTCGTTCTTTATATTTGCTATTCCATTTCTCTTTTGAATCCAATGGATCACTCTCCTGTCAATTCCACTTTTGTTCTTCATTGTACCATCAACACTTGACCATGAAAAAAAGAAACCTCCGAATGAATCAGAGATTTCTTTATATTCAAGTAACGATTAGGTACTAAATCTAACCGTCTTTCTCTTATTAAGCCGTTGTTTCCACTTTACCTTTTTTCAACGTTTTCATCTTTTCAGCTTCTGCGTTTTCTTTTGCTTTTGCCTTGAAATGATCCTTCTCTACCAAGAAAGAAACTAATAAGCTTCCAAGAATGGCCCATAACGGTGCCCCAATGTTAAAAAAGGTAATGCCTGACATTCCGATGATTAAGGCAAAAAAGGCCCCCATTTGAAATTTAGTATCTGAAAAAGCCGTTTTGAGTGAATTGATTAAAACGCCCAACATCGCAAGTCCAGCAATTACAGTAACAATAACACTTGGCATAGCAATAACAAAAGGAACAACTAGTGATGCAAATACGCCAAATGTTGAAAAGAAAAATCCATTGGCAAATGATGCTGCGTAGCGCCGTTCTTTTTCTCCAACTTCTTTTGAAGAACAAATAGCTGTCATAGGTCCAGCGATATTAATTGCATGACCGCCAAATAAAGCGCCTATAAGTCCCATAATGGAACCTTTCCATGCCATGGCATTATTAGGCGGTTTATATCCCTGCGCCATTAATACGCCTGTTGCTTGTGCATTTTCTGTACAAATAATGAGCAAGGCTAACGGAATACCGATTGAAACAATAGCATCAATGCTAAATGCAGGCATAACTAATTGCGGTAAAATCAGTGTATCTTGAACATTCTGAACTTTAAAAGCACCAGTCACAACGGCTAACACAACAGCAACAATTAACGCAGTTAAAACAGGCGGAACCTTTTTCAAAAACCGGGTTGAAAGCATAAATACGATAATGGCAGTACCAGCTAATAATGGTGATACAGTAACAGAGTGAATCATATCTGTTGCAAAACGAATCATTACACCAACAATCATACCCATAACAATTGGAAGTGGAATTAGTTTCATTACTTTATCAATTAATCCAGATGCACCAAGTATAATAACAAGGACATGGGCAACTAAATAGGCCCCTACTGCCTCACTAATTGTAAAGTGTGTTAAAGATCCTGCTACTAACACGGCTCCTGCAATGGAATGTGCAGCAGAAATCGGCTGACGGTATTTAACTGCTAAATACATACCAAGTAATCCGCTGAAAAAGTAAACGGCAAAGATCCAGCTAATGGTTTCGGCATAAGTCAATCCGCCATTTGTTGCTCCGCCGATAATAATTAACGCAGGTCCTGTGCACCCAAAGATTGCTGCTACTAGACCGGCACTTACTGTATTCACATTTAGATTTTGGCGTAAATCTCTTAGATTTGTACGAAATGTAGTCATTTCTATCTCCTTTCCAATATTGCTATTGTGATAATATGTATTTTCATCATAAATCAAATCATTCTCTTTGTACTCATCCAATTGGATGGTCGTGATATAATCCAATTAGATAACTATACAATTAGAATTGGCTGAGGTGGTAGATCAAATGGAATGGAAAGTAGATCGAGAGGCTGACAAACCTCTTTATCAGCAAATTTTCGAATATATTGAAGAAAAAATCTCTTACGGTGAGTATCCTCCTGGCAGTCTCCTACCCTCTGAACGGAAATTAGCGCAGCAATTAAATGTCAATCGGATGACCATTGCACATGTTTACGATGAACTTCAGGCATCAGGACTAGTTGAAAGAAAAAAAGGCAGCGGAACCCGTGTCAGCTCGCATAAATGGGGCATCCTGCCAAAAGGAGTGACAAATTGGCGAAAGTATATTGAAGGCGGCTCCTTTATTCCCTCCTATCCTTTAATTAGAAGGATTCGGGGTGAAGCAAAAGTAATGGAAGGAGGCTATAATTTAGCAAGCGGAAAATTATCTTCAGACTTGTTTCCAACGGATTATTTACAATCCATTCTTTCTGAATATACTTTTCCAACGGATTTAGGCTATGAGCATCCGCAAGGACTGTTATCGCTTCGAGAAACCATCGCTTCCTATGTAAAGACGTATCATAACATCCATACAACCAGTTCTTCTGTTCTTATTACATCCGGTGCTCAGCAGGCACTTCATCTCATTACACAATGTTTGCTAAACCCAGGAGATGCAGTTGCCATTGAGGCTCCTTCTTACTTTTATTCATTGCCGCTGTTTCAGTCAGCAGGACTCCGAATCTTTGGACTGCCTGTTGATTCAGAGGGAATGAATCCAGACGATATTATGACTTTGTACAAAAAACATAAAATCAGGATGATTTTCTTAAATCCAACCTACCATAGCCCCACTGGTGCGATTCTAAGCAGTACACGGCGTCTTCAAGTATTAGAAATAGCAGCTGAACTGGGTATACCGATTGTTGAAGATGATCCTGTCAGCCTGCTTTCTTTTGACAATGAGCAACACAGCCCAATTAAGTCCTTTGACCGGAACGGAAATGTTCTGTATGTAGGATCTCTCTCCAAAGTCATTGGCTCAAGCTTACGAATTGGCTGGCTGATTGGTCCGCAATCAGTCATAAACCGACTGGCAGATGCACGCGAGCAAATAGATTTTGGCTTAAGTGTATTCCCCCAGATCATTGCCAATCTTTTGTTACAATCATCTGAATATCCAAAACATCTTGAGTTTCTTCGCCAAGAGCTATTAGAAAGAAGAAATGAAATGCTATCTGCTTTACAAGACTTGTTGGGTGATAAGATCGAATTTACCATTCCAAAGGGCGGTTTCTTTATATGGTGTAAACTAAACAAAAGTGTGGATGATCAGAAACTAGTTGAAGCGGGAATCAAACATAAAATTCTCTTTATGCCTGGAAGTGTATACGGCTCACCGAACGGATATGTTCGCTTGACCTTTGCCCATCTAAAAAAGGAATCAATTAGAGACGCTGTTTCGCAGTTTGCTGAGGTACTAAATCAAGTATAATCCAAAAAAAGATAGGCTGAGAGGGCAACAGATAAAACTGGATGCTCTCTCTTTGCTCTCAAAAAAAATCAAAGTTCTTTTTATATCATTTTAATTAATATCTATTGACAAATATTTCTGCCAAATTTATAGTTTAAATGTAAACTATTTTATTTTTTAGTTAACATAAAGGAGAGTTGCTTGATGACAAAAGATCAAATAAAATTAAGATCAATGATTTCGATTGCCCTATTTGCAGCAATAATAGGGATTCTTGCTCAAATCACTATCCCCCTGCCGCTTGTTCCTATTACAGGGCAAACGTTAGCCATTGGATTAGCCGCAACGATTCTAGGCTCACGAAATGGTACACTTGCTGTCCTACTCTATTTAATTATTGGCTCTGCCGGCGTTCCTGTTTTTGCTGAGTTTTCAGCAGGAATATCCAAACTTGTAGGTCCAACTGGAGGATTTTTAGTTGGTTTTATCCCAGCTGCCTTTATGACTGGCTTCTACATGGAAAAGCGTGGATATACTTTTACAAATGCTTTAATCGCTAATATCATCGGTATGTTCATTACACTTGCTTTTGGAACAGCATGGTTGAAACTATCCGCTGACCTATCTTGGACAGCTGCTTTCGCAAGTGGTTTTACACCTTTTATTATTGTAGGAATTATAAAAGCCGCCCTTGCTTCTTGGGTTGGTCTCGTTGTTAGAAAACGATTAATTTCCTCAAAGCTTTTACTATCACATACAAATGCGAATGCGTAACATACCCACTAAAGCAAAAGGAACCATCCAATTTATGGACGGTTTCTTTTGCTTTATTTTTTGCACATACTACAGTATAGAGGTGAAAAAAATGCTTAAAACAGTCCAGATAGTAGATGAGATTAAAAAATATGCTGTTTCTTTTTCATCGGAATCAGAGTTAACTCCCTTAGTCACAGAAGCAAGTCGAGTAAAATACGTACTGCTTGGCGAAGCTAGTCATGGTACAAGTGAATTTTACACGATTCGTGCAGACATAACAAAGCAGCTTATAAAAGAGCATGATTTCTCATTTGTAGCTGTTGAAGGAGACTGGCCAGCCTGTTACGAAGTAAACCGCTACATAAAAGGCATGGCACCAGAGTATACTTCTGCAGAGGATGTCTTAAAGAAATCGTTCAACCGCTGGCCTGGATGGATGTGGGCTAACGAAGAAATCGTTAAACTGGTTGATTGGCTCTACTCTTATAACCAAACCCAAACAGGAAAAAAAATCGGCTTTTACGGTCTTGATGTATACAGCTTATGGGAATCAATGGAGGCTATTGTAGACTTCCTACAAAAAAGAAACTCTCCTGCTCTGGAAAAAGCTCTCCAAGCAATTGAATGCTTTGACCCGTTTGAACGAAAACCCGAAAAGTATGGAATTTCTGCCGCTTTTTACGGTGAAGACTGCATCGACGAGGTGTTAGAGCTATTACATTCGATTTGGAGAAATAAGGAGATGGATTCAACTGATTCTGAATCAGAGCTTAATATGAAAATTAATGCTCTCGTAACAAGTAATGCCGAGCATTATTACCATACAATGATTACCGATGATAATGAATCTTGGAATATTCGTGACCGCCATATGGCAGAGGCACTTGATTATATCGGACAATACTATGGAACAAATGCGAAAGGGATTGTTTGGGAACATAACACACATATTGGAGATGCAAGGGCCACAGATATGGCCAGTGAGGGATTGGTCAATGTAGGACATTTAACACGTGAAAAATACGGGTGTGAAAACATTTATGCCATTGGTTTTGGAACCTATCAGGGAACTGTAATTGCTGCGACAAAATGGGGAGTCCCGCATGAAATCATGCCTGTTCCACAAGGGACTGACGGCAGCTGGGAAGAAGTCCTGCACAAGGCAAATGCTGCCAATCAATATCTGATGTTTACTGAAGAAAATAGAAAAGTATTTCGTGATGTAATTGGACATCGCGCCATCGGAGTCGTCTATCATCCGCAATATGAGCACCATGGTAATTATGTTCCATCACGGCTTTCTGAACGGTATGATGCTTTTATTCATGTAGAAAAATCAAAAGCCTTATCTCCATTGTAAAAGGTAAATTTCTTTAGGAAAGGTAGCCTCGCACCCATCCGAGGTACCTTTTCATGACATCCTCCTATATACAAAGTCATAACGCGACCTTTTGTACATAATTCTCAATTTTTAACATTAATGCACGTGTTTCAATATATTTCTGTGTAAAATGGCAAAACAATTCTTCATCCCCTGTATCCAAAGCTTCATCAATCTTAAATTGTATGTAATTTAACGATAATTCAACATCTGCGATTGACTCAATAACCCCTTTCGCGTAATAATATTCCAATTCTTCTAATGACAAATAGAAATCATATAAATTATTTAAACTGATTAAAAAATACCAACCCTTATCAACGATATATCTACGATCATTGATGATTTCTATAACATCGCCTTCATGAATGGGCACTTCATGTGCATGAGCTTGATTTGGACAAAAACATTCTTTTCTATGCTTAAACGTTTCTTTTACAATAAAATGTCGATACATCCTCGTCTCTCCTTATCATTCTTTCTGGTTATACACTATTCGTTAATATAATTAATGAAAATCATTTATAGACGGAATCTTCGTTTCGCTGGTCAAAGTTGATACATCTATACATTTGTTCGTAAACGGACAGCTAATATATTCAGTTTGCGGTTTAGTATGAGTACTACTCTTAGGATGTTGGAAGAAATTTTTCATATATTGAAGATACTCGGTTCCCTCTTTTACATGTCTCATTGTTGGTGAAAAGGTATGGCAGTCACCATCCAATAATGTGATAATTTCAATTTTTTCTGGGAGCTTTCCTAATGTCAAATAGGAAAACACAGCGAGAAGCAGCTTATATAAATGAATCAACTCTTCCTCAGCTTCTAATAAAAACTTTTTGATCGTAAAAGATTGAGCTGACCATTCGCCTACTTCAATCGTTAATGAAAGACTTTTCTCAAGTTCTTCGTTTAAACATTCAAATTTTCCAAACAAAAATAATGATGGATTTACCGAAGATTTTTGTGATAGAAATTGCAGTAAATGATCAGTCGTTTTTGCTAATACAAGATAGAAGTCGACTTTTGATTCAAACAAAAGTGGATTAACGCGTTTCCAATACTGATCAATCAATTCTAGGATACTTACTTGGTTTTGCGCATGCATTGGCAGTTGCTGATAATCCCCAATTACATGATTAATAACTGATTGTACTGCTTGTTTCCAGGTAACTTGACGTGAATCGAATGATAAAAGATGCTGATAATAAAATGGATAAGGGCACTTAATAAAGGACTTTAAATAATCATACGCTATTGTTTTGACTGTTATATTAGGGAACTCAAGCGACATTCTATTCCTCCTTCTCAAATTCTCGTTGTAAACCACTTTGATATCGATAATTATTCTCAATAAAACAGAAATTTTTTTAACCTACATTCCTTGCCTTGAACGCTTGTTGGATTGAAGACCATGATCGCTTTGCATAGAAAATAGGGATTGATTTCGTTTTAGCCCGTTTCTTTATCACGGTTGATAAATTATGATTCACAAAGTCTGTTAAAACAAGGATACAGTTAATATGTTCAGGAATCTTTTTGCTAACCATTTTTACTTTTCTTCCATTTGTATGTAAGATTTCGTCAAAACCATAGGAAGATAATTTATCCGGGATTACACCTAAATCATCTCCTCCAATAATCAACAGCGAATTCACAACTATCTCCTCCATTTATCTATTTATCTATTTACATTTTTATTAGATTAGTAAAATTAGCAGTGTCTATTTTCAATTGAAAATGATTATCATTTACTTATTTACTATTCTAAATGATATTGATTATCATTGTCAACAACTTCTAAAAAATTCACACAAATAATGGAAGTGAGAGAACGGTCCCTCTTTTCCTTTTAAAAATATTGTGAAATGAAGCTAAATGGCTTACAATTACAAGAAAATAAGTAATAATCATACGATTGAAAACTGTGACAACTAATAGATTTGGAGTGTAATAAAATGGAAAACCCTAAAATTGAATTTTGTATGCTGAATTTAGAAAGAAAAGATGGGTCCAAAAAAGCCCGTCAAATCATAGAGAAAGAGCTTAATATTGAAACAACCGCATATGGCTGTATGACGAATTGTCATCAGTGCGCTAAAATTTTATATGCAGTCGTAAATGGTGAGTATGTATATGCGGATACTTCTGATCAATTAGTGGAAAAAATATATCAACAGTTAAAAGCAGAACCAGAATTAACCGGTTCTGGAAATACAAATTAATAGTAGAAAATTTATCATAACAATGCCCCTTCCCTATTTACTTGAGGAAGAGCATTGTTTTTTTGTTGTTAGCCACCTCTACTTCACTCGATGTCACAGAACGATTGCCATACCTTCACCATCAGCAAACCCTCATCTTATCATAGTCGTTTTGCATAGGTAAAAAATAATGATATTGCTTATTTTCAATTGTTACTGGAACCACAATAGTGTATGATACATAGTATAAACCATATAGTGTATGTCATATAGTATTAATAAATGAGGTGGGTGAATGAGTATATTATTAAATTCCTTATTAACAGAGCTTAGAAGAGGAACGTTGACATTAGCCGTGCTTAGCCAATTACGAACACCACAGTATGGCTATTCACTTGTTCAGCTTTTAGAACAATCTGGAATTTCTATTGACCAAAGTACCTTATATCCGTTACTGCGCCGTTTAGAAAAACAGGAGCTGGTGACGAGCAGCTGGGATACGTCTGAAAGCAGACCGCGAAAGTATTATGTTTTAAGTGAGTATGGCATGGAGATTTTTTTACAGCTGAAAAAGGAATGGATTAGGAGCTCTAAGGAAATGTACGGATTATTAAAAGGGGAGGAAGACGATGAATCTAATTGAGATTTATATTCAAGAGGTCACTCGAAGGCTGCCGGAGAAACATCGTGAGGATATTGGACTTGAACTTAGATCAACCATTGAGGATATGCTCCCAGATGATTATACAGAGGAAGATGTGAAATCGGCGCTAGAAAAACTAGGGAGTCCCGCCATGTTAGCCAGCCGATATCGCGATCAACCCATGCATCTTATTGGTCCGAGATATTTTGATGTATACATCTCCTTGTTAAAGATGATTTTACCAATCGCTGGTACAGTTGCTTTCATTTCGATGATCGCCACTTATTTTGTCGATTATACTGGCGAAGAAGCTGTGATGAATATTCTTATTAATATCTTTGCTAAAGGTATATGGATGCTCATTGAAGTAGGTATTCAGGTTTTTTTCTGGTTAACAGTAACCTTTGCCATAATTGAACGTGTGGATAAAGATAAAGACAATCAACCGTTAACAATAAATTTGAAATCCTGGACTCCTAATGATTTGAAAGACATCCCTTATATTCCAAAGAAAAAGGGGATTACGAAATGTGAAGTATTTGGAAGTCTTCTATGGACCGCAATTTGGGCAAGTATATATTTTTATGCTGATCATTTAGTCGGTGTCTATGAAGGAGGTGGAGGCCGGCTAGATTTCATTGTTCCCGCCATAAATCAAGAGGTATTACTTTCATACTGGCCAGCTGTTTTAGTCGTCATCGTTATTGAAATCGCGTTATCTCTCTATAAGTTATTAAAAGGTCAGTGGACTCAAAAAATAGCTGTGCTGAACACAGTCCACGAGATCCTAGCTACCGGTTTATTTATTTTCATTATGAGTGATTCAGACCTATTAAGACAGGAGTTTGTTACCTACATGGCGGATTTATTTTCAATGCTTCCAGACCAATTTTCAGCATGGTTAGTTGGCGGTGTCATTCTTATCTTTGTCGTGTTTTCAATTATCACAATCGTTGATGGGTTTCGGAAGGCTCGAATTCGATAATCATTAAAAAAAGTGAACCGTCCAGGATGAGCGGTTCGCTTTTTTGATTTAGCTAACACTAATTTGTAGCTTAATAGATTGGGAATACACTGAACAAGGTGAAAGTGAAAAAGTAATTTATTCTCAAAAATAGTGTAAATGGTATATAATACTATTAAAAATATCGACATAGTGGAAATTATCTTTACAAATGAAATTAACTATTAACAACTGGGGATAATAAAATGACTTTTTTACTTTTATTTATTACTATTCTACTGCTTGCCATTATTGTTAACTTGAAGGTGGATCGTCTGAATATTTCGACCGTAGCCGGGGCCCCCATTATGGCAATGGGAATTATGTTGAAGGGTATATTTACAGGTGTCGGTACGCCAGTGATACATGAAATTTTATTTTACTTTATCATAAGCATTTCCTATTGGGTTATTATCCACTACACATTCGATTTACTGCAGGGGGAATTTTTTTCTTCACATATAAAAGATCCTCTGTCTAGTTTTTCAATAGGAACTTGGATTGCCGCAACATCCATTATGACCGTTTTATTATCGGACAAAGAATTCCTTGTTACATCACATATTCTTTTATATATGAATCTATTCATGTGGCTTTTATATGTTGTTTTAATTGTTAGAAATTATCTATTTATTTTTCAAAATATTACCTCATTTATGGAGAACATTCATGGAGGGTTACTATTGCCATGTGTAGCTACCCAGTCCATTGTCATTTCTGGTTATCATGCCTATGGTGTTTCCTTCCCGCAATTATACGCGAACATTCTGCTTGTATTAGGTATCATTTTTTACCTATTAAATCTGTGTCTAATTGTATTTCGTTATTACAGAAATCTATCTAGTGATTTAACAGATAGCTGGAAAAATACAAATTGCATTATCCATGGGGCCATGTCGATTACGGGTGTATCCATTATTACATCTCACGTTGAAGCATCTACCTTCATTGCGATGATTTGGCTTACGTCCTTTACCCTTTTCCTTATCGTTGAAATAATTGAAATCATTCGTGCCATTCAACGCATTAAAAAGTTAGGCTGGAAAGAAGGATTGTTTATCTATTTCCCCACTCAATGGGCAAGAATTTTTACCTTTGGCATGTTTCTCTTCTTTACAAAAAAACTGCCAATGAACGATTATTCATTCATAGAATTTTTACAAAATCCCGTTTTGGTTCTATTACCAATCATGATTGTCATCCTCATACTCATTGAAATTTATTTACTTAGTACGCACTATCTCAAGAACTTTAAAACAAAACATATCCAACAATTACCTTCCCATGAAATATAAGGCATATTAATGATTCTCTTGATACCAAAAACACTGGACTTAACCAGTGTTTTTTATTTCCAATAAGCACTTAAGGAAAGACCTGACGCCTTGTAACCATTAGGAGTTTTCACCATACTATATCATTGTTTCATCACTTGCTGATTCAAAGATATGAATGAACTTGAATGATGTTCTATTCCAGTTCTTTATCATGTGATCAGTTCCTTTTTAGTTAAAATAAAGAAGTCCATCAGAAGGAGGAACTCTTTTGTATTATTATATGAATCCCTATTATGTTAGTCCATATTATTTACCACCTAGAACTGCGACTATGCCCTATCATAACTTCCCTTCATCTATTCAAGTACCTATACAGCCATCTTATCCGTTCCAACCCCAAAGACGACAGTACCCAGACGTGGATACTCAACAGTTGGAAGAATCTGCGCACAAATTTCAACAACTTATTCAACAAGCTGACTTACTTGTTAATAAACTCGCAGAATCTAAGGAATTTTCTCATGAACTAATGAGCGCTGCCCAAAAATCAGACGAAAAAAAAGTCAATGAGTTAATTAAATCAACGGGTATCACCATTAAGGTAAAAACAAGCTTTACCCCAACTGGTATTCAAATTATCTTAGAAAACTCCAAGATGGGGGGCGATTGCTGCGACCTGTTAATTGCGTTACGCTGGTAATCATTGTGCGAACAGTACTCCTCCTGTTCGCAGATTTTTATCAAATCGGACAAGCCCTCACTCTTTTCCCTTTTAATTAATAAAATTTGCTAAATAAAATTAAATCGTGTAAGATTTAATCGTAAACGATTTAATTTTATTTTAATCAATTTAAATACAACCTAATTACAGGAGGAATCATAGTGAATACAATCTACGATTTTACAGTAAAATTGCCAAATGGTAAGGAAAAGTCATTAGGTGAATATGAAGGTAAACCGCTTCTTATTGTAAATACAGCCAGTAAATGTGGATTAACCCCTCAATTTAAAGGATTGCAAAATATGTATGACAAATATAAGGAGCAAGGATTAGAGATTTTAGGTTTTCCCTGTGATCAATTTAATAACCAAGAATTCGATAATATTGAAGAAACCACTCAATTTTGCCAAATGAATTATGGTGTAACTTTTCCGATGTTTGCCAAAATTGATGTAAATGGTGAAAATGAAGACCCCCTATTCACTTATCTAAAAGAACAAAAAAAAGGTGTGCTATCGAAAAAAATTAAATGGAATTTCACAAAGTTCCTTATTGATTCAAAGGGTCAAGTAGTCGAAAGATATGCTCCAACAACAGAGCCCGAAAAAATTGAAGAGGATTTAATCAAATTATTTTAAAAGGCAACACAATTAAATAAAATTTGGTGATACGTTTGGAAGATTTCTTATCATTAGACAAACAATTATGTTTCGCGGTTTACGAAACATCCAGTGAATTTAATAAACTTTATACAAGTGTTCTGCAGCCATTCGGTCTGACCTACCCTCAATATCTCGTTCTCTTAGCTTTATGGGAAAAAGATGAAGTGACAGTAAAGGAATTAGGTGAAAAATTAAACTTAGGGACAGGTACATTAACACCTATGATTGCTCGAATGTCCGACAATGATTGGCTTAGAAAAGAACGCTCCAAAACCGATGAAAGAAAAGTGCATATTTATCTACAACCAAAGGCCATTCAAGAACAGCAGGCAATCACACAAAAGATAAAAGAAGAAATTCTATCCTGTCATATTAATCTTCAAGAATATGAACAACTCTTACAGCAATTAAAGATATTGCAAAATAAATTAAAAAAACGAAAAGGGAAGGTTTAAGTACCTTCTCCTTTTTTAATAGGCCACTCCATAATATGGACCGATTCCGCTCATTCCCTGTAAGGAAAGAAGTTCAGAGACCGTAACGCATTGGTATCCTTCATTGCTTAATTCTGCCATTAATATCGGTAAAGCATCTGCTGTTGATTGATGAATGTCATGTAAAAGGACAATCGCACCAGGCGCAATGTTTTCCTTCACGAGCTGATGGACGATTTCTGCCTTTCTGTTCTTCCAGTCGAGTGAATCAACCGACCATAAAATAATAGGCGAGTTATGTTCGAAAGCAACTTTTTCTACTGTCGGATTATAAATCCCATAAGGGGGACGAAAAAATGTTGGCGATTCACCGATAACACTTTCAATCACTTGACTTGATCCTATCATTTCCTGCCTAATCTGTTCTTCACTCAATTTAGACAAGTTTGAATGACTGCCGGTATGATTTCCAATTTCATGACCTTCCGCTGCCACTTGTAACGCTAATTCAGGATAGGCTAGAACTCTGCTCCCAACCATAAAAAAGGTTGCTTTTGCACCATGTTGCTTCAATGTTGCAAGAATTTGAGGTGTGACAGAAGGATTGGGTCCATCATCAAAAGTAAGAGCAATGTACTTCCCATCTCGATTGAGAATATTTACAGCGTCGTCAGTGAAATGGATTTGTAATCGGTTCACGATATCGGTTGTTAAATACAAGCCCAGTTTTTCTACTGGTATTTCCACTAAGATGTGATTTTCAGGAGCATCCGATATAAGATGAAAAGAGGTTTGATTGATTTGCCAATTTAATTGATTCGGCTGTCTTAACGCCTTTTCCATCCATTCCTTCAGACTGTTTTCATCCTGTATAGACATTTGTTCATTTATAATTGAACGAAAACCTTCCGCATTGGCATGATCCAAATTCAATATGTCTGTTAAGCTTAGAATCTTGTGATTTAATAAGTCCAGATTAAATATTTTCATCACATCTTGACGATTGCTTTCTTTGTTTTTTACAGTAAAGATTAAACTATATATTTCATCTGTTACCTGATTGATTTCGACAGATATATGTAATTGGTCAGGATCTTGTTCAATAGCATTAGGACTATTTTTTTCAACATCCTGAATAAATTGATTGATTTCCTTCTCTATCCACATTCGAATATACTGATTAATTGGCTCACTAGTTGTCAAAACAGTACTAACAACATAGGAATATACACTCGTTTTTTCAGTGTTTATTTTACGTTGAAAATCAGGAAAGTTTTCGATATGTTCTAGTTTCTCCGTAGAAACCACAGGAGATCGAATGACTTTTTCCTGAGCGGTCCCTGCAAACGCTACCATAAGAAATAAAATGAAGACCGTGCCAATAATCCAACCTATTCGTTTAATCAATCATTTTCTTTCCTTTCAATTCGGTTATGGGAAATTTCCATCATGCGTTTTTTCCTATTCCATGTGAATCATATTTTCATGCAAAACGCCTGATAGTATCATTATATTAAGCTATATAATTTTCATTCTTTGTATCTTCAAAACTTACTACCTATTAACAATTTTAACCAAAAGGAAGTTTCAAGAAAATAGAACAATAGACCTATATAATGTAAGTTTTATTAGCAAAAGCAAAAAGACAGTTCTCTTGCTTCCATGCTACAATAAAATAAGCAAGGAACTGTCCCCTGCTTACAGTTTTGTCTAAGTTGATGAGGTGATAAGTATGAGAAAATGGTTAGTATTCACTTGTACTTTAGCATTATTCGTATTTATTGGTGGCTGTGGTACATCTGGAAAAAGTAATGAAGACTTATCAGAAGAACTAGACAAGTATGATGTCGTCCATTCAAAGGCTGAAATGCAAGACGGCGATTTTATTTATCGCCTTGTATCAGAGCAAGAGGAGTATGCCGACGGTCAATCCGTTACATTGTATGCAGAGTTAGAATATATCGGTGAGCAGTCAGAGGTTACTATCGAGCATGCGGCCTCACCCTTTTATTTTCCAATGGAAGAAAAAATTCGCGGATTTGAAATCCCCTACCCTATGCCAGAACCGTTAGTGATGACAACACTGAAGAAAGGTGAAGCGCTTCGAGTCAGCTATACAGGCAGCGGTGCTTATAGTGAAGATGATGAGAAAGCTTATGTGGAGTTCATGAAGGACTTTATCAAAAATGGTTTCCCAACAGGCTATTATACTGTAGATGGCTTTGCTGATTTTTGGGTACAAAAGAATGATCATAAGAATGAACCTGATAGATATCATATAGAAGCACAGGTTGATTTTAAAGTGAAATAGTTTGAAAAAAACAGCCCCATTCACGTGAACGGAGCTGTTTTTTTGCGAATTCTTTACTACAGTAACTGCATATCAGTAATACAGGTATTATCCCCTTCAAACGTAGAAATCTCTGATTCTGCAGATAAATCACCTTGCTTAATCGTCACGCGATATAAATGATCTCGCGGCAACCACAAATCGATAAATCCATTATCTTGAGTGGTCACGATTTCATCCTTAATCACGTTTCCTTCATTATCCTCAATATACAAGGAAACCTCTTGTCCAACCAATTCTCCTTGACAACCTGTCAAGTTATGAGCTTGTCAAGGATGGGTATTAGAAATATACGGAGCAATAGAGACAAAGAATTCTTCTTCTGAGAGATTATAGACTTCCTTACTTTGATCGCTGTTAGTCACGATTAGTTCATGCGATGTAATAGAAGCTGATTGATCCTTCATGTTTCCTTCCGTAAAATCGTTAACTAATCCCTTTATATCGCTCGTTTCTTTTTCCGTTGCCGATTGTTCTTCATTTGATCCGCACGCCGCTAATAAGCTAATGACCATTAATAAGAAGAACGACAAGAGAGCTTTTTTCATATCCTATTCACCTCTCATTCTCCATTCCATTTCTCCCACTCTTTGTGAATGTTCTTTTAGTTCATTCATACATATAAACCTATTTTAATATAAATCAATAGGTTTATATACAATAATTTTGTGAAATATCTGTTAACGGAGTAAAATACTATAAGACAACATCTTTACTCTACTTCAATTCTTTTATTTTTTTCGTTAGCTCATTAAATTTCTTATCAAGCTCCTCATATGCTTGATCCTTAGGTGTCATAAAGCTGAGTTTCCCTAGTATTTCCTGTCTTTCTGTTTCAAGTTTTAAACGTAATTCTTCCTTGTCATCAATTGTTACTGAACCTGCTTTCCATGCTTTATTAATACTGCCATTTGAAATAATCAATCGTATATCCGTCGTTTTTTCGCGAAAATATCGATCGTGTGAAACGACTAACAGCGTTCCCTTGTATTCCGATAACGTCTGTTCCAACTGTTCACGAGACGGCAGATCCAGATGATTGGTCGGCTCATCTAGAATTAATACGTCTTTTTCCTCTAAAATGAAAGCCATCAGCTTACACTTTACCCGCTCGCCCATACTCATATTCCCGATTGGCTCAGTCCACTGCTCTGCCGTAAAACCTAGATGCCTCATTAAATTTTGCACCCTGCCTCTTTCTGCAAAGGTCTCCTTATAAAAAAGCTCAGCTGGTGTTTTTTCTAATGGCAGATCATATACCTCCTGTGTTAAATAGCCAATTTCAGCAGAAGGTGAAACCCATACAGTACCTTCTGCCCTTTCCTGACCCATGATTACCTTCAGCAGTGTTGTCTTCCCGCTTCCATTCGGTCCAACAATCGCAACCTTCTCACCGTGCTGAATCGTAAAATGAACATTTTTAAATAAAACGGTATCATCAAAGGTCTTGCTTAAGTTCTTAACTTCTAGAAACCGTTTCCCTATTTTGCTATTTGCCTTCAAGGAAAATTGCACTTGATAATCAGGTTCAACTCGTTCAACCTTTGCCTTTTCCAGTTCTTTTTCTAAACGCTTTCTTTTTGATTTCACCTGTGAATCCAATCGTTTTGCTTTTACACGATGGTATTCTTTAAACCCTTCCTGTTTCGTCGATTGGGAATGGGCCTTATTCGACCAGGAAGTAAGTTCATGCATTTGTGTTTCAATGCGTTCCACCATTTTTTGCTGCTTTTCATATTCACGTTGCTGCGTCAAACGTCTTTGTTCCCTCTCTATCACATAACTGGAATAATTACCTTTATGCTCTATTAACTTTTTATTTTCGATAGACCATATTTTTGTTGCTACTTCATCCAAAAAATAGCGGTCATGCGAAACAAAGATAATGGTGTCGTTATAACTCTTCATTAAATCTCGAACGAGTTCTGTACTAGACTGATCAAGATGATTGGTCGGCTCATCTAATAATAAAAGCTGTGCTTCTTGGGCAAATCCTTTAGCCAGCCGTGCCTTCAGCTTTTCTCCGCCGCTTAATTTGGAAAAGTCATGGGTGGGTACATTCATTTTCTCTAATAATGCTGCTTCTAAAGGTTCCACTTCCTCAAATGAATGGAACTGGGTTTCCTGTTCTACATAGACCATTTCGACGTTTTCCTCTAACCACTGAACCTGTCCATCAGTCGGCGCGATACGCTTATTAAGCATCTGCAGTAGCGTTGACTTTCCTGCGCCATTTTTCCCAATAATGCCGATGATATCTCCTTGATGCACCGTAGCATTCACTTCTTCAACTAGAAGTTGATCCATTATTTCATAACGTATATGACGTAGTTTAAGTAATTCTCTCATCTGATCATTCCCTCTCTTTATAGGGAGAATAAAAAAATCCTCCCAAGTGTAATTGGAAGGATTAGTCGCATGTTAATAAACCTAAATAAACTATTAGGCTTAATAGCTAATCAATTTATGATTAAAAAATGGGCAGACTAATCCTATTTTTTTATGATTTGAAATATGCCATTTCAAACGGTAAAAATAAGATTAGTTAATCATCGTCCACCCATCACCTCTTCTTTTATTAGTATTTCTATTGTAGCATACGTATTTTTGAAAAAAAAGTGTTTGTATTTATAACCTACACTGAATGTTTTACTGGGATTCTGCAGCCTTAGTAAATCACCTATCCAGCCTATTTTTGCTCCCATAAATATTTTACAACAGCCTCATACTCTTCTGCAGAAAGGGAACCGGGTGCTGACATCGGCATTCTTTCTGATACATAGGATAACAGTTCTTCTCTTGTCTTAAAGTTAGATTGGATGGCGGTGGCATCTAATTTTGAATGACCTCCAGAGATATCTCCCGAACTGTGGCAGGAAATACAGCTTTTTTGAAAAACTTCATCCCCTGTAACGGAACTTACGGATTTATCTGCTGGTGTACTTTGATTTTCTTCCTGTTCATTCGAAGGTTCAACTGCATCCCCATCTGCCTTTTCATTATTATTACAAGCACTCATTACAGCCATAAACAAGATAAACAAAAATATCCCAAGCAGCCGCTTCAATTCAACACCTCTATCCAATTAAAAATAACAACTAGCACTTAGAATATATATTTATATGGTTATTTGAATATTCATTTTAAATTAAATGATTCTTTAACTTCTCAAACCAATAACGGACCTTCCGACAGGGGCAGGTCCGTTAACAAATTATAAATAGCACAAGATTGATTTTTCTATCCAATACGAAAACTGAGTATTTGGGCATGTTTTTTCATACTGTTTCATTTGTAGATAACTATCTATTCCATCCGAAACATCATGCCAGATATCTGTAAAAACAAAATCGTAATTTCCCTTAGGCATATGTTTTTGTGCATATTCAAAAGCATCTGATTTGATAATCTTAATCTTCCCAGCATGTTTAAATTGAGGCAATATATATGAAGTAAACAAATTTATCACATCTTGATTACTATCAATAACCGTGACGCTTTCAACATTTTCTTTTTCAGAAACCATATAAGCATAGTAACCAAGCCCAAGTCCGAACGTAAGTACGTTGCCATATGCTTGATCAACCGCTTCTTTCATCGTTTCGATTTCATTCGGTGTCACCGTCATCCAGATTCGCTCATTTTCCAAAATAGCTGGAAATTTGAATTCAACATCAAAAAATCCGATTTGAGGAATATGCCTCCCTGCTTTGTTTGGCATGATATCATTACAAACAAAACCTTCAAAAGGTTTATACTTTTCATACTTCAGCTCACTTTTGCCCACTTTCATTGTTGGTATGATGATATTCTTATAATAGGGATTGTTGTAATACTCATTTACATTTAACTGATGAATCATCTTTTTAAAGTAGTTATGAAAAAGGTCCCTATCCCCTGTATTATCAACGATATCCAGTTCAAAAGCAGCCGCTAATATGACAGCAAAAGCATATTCAGATGAAACACCGCTTTCAGCAATCCCATCTACTTCTTCCTTTTCTACAAAGTCAGGTGCATCATTCAAATATTTACTTAGTAAGGCAAATATCTTGTAGTTATCTTCTTTTATTTTTTCATTAATCATTTTATCGTTTTGCATAAGTTCACCTGGTTCACTCATTATTTCATTTACCATTTATTATTTCTTTTTAGTCTTTTGTCAATCTTGATACTAATTAAAAAGACCAGATGATAACACCATCTAGTCAGTTAATCTAATCCTATTATAAACGTATGTTGGACCCAATTAAAATCTAATCTATTTATTATATACCACCATTGATTATGTATGGTGGAGACGGTGGGAGTCGAACCCACGTCCAAAGATATCGTCACTTAAGCTTCTACGAGTGTAGTCGATATATTTGCGATTTCGCCGCACCATATGCCTATCGACGGGCGTCGTGGCTTGGCTAGTCTGGTTGTTCTCTTCCTTCTTCCTCAGACAGTGGAATCCGGCGTATCCTGCTAAATTTGAGTCCGCTACCTTACCACGCAGGCAATGGAAGGGCGAACAGCTGACTTAATTAGGCAGCTAAAAGTTGATTTTGTTTGCCAGTTATAGGCTTTGACGTTTTAACGAGGCCGATCCCCTCGACTCGCAACCTAAGCTCGAACTACCCCTGTCGAATCCGTAGCGTCCCCGTTATGAGAAAAATCGATGATCAATTGAATGATTCTATCGATTTGCGCAAATTGCGCTGACGTTAGGAAGGCTCAAAGGTCGAGCAAAGATTATGTGTGCCAGCTCCTGCTGACATGTATTATCATACCATACTTTTTACCTATTTCAATTGTAAGTTACTGGGATTTTTCAATGAATATTTTATGAGGTTAAGCAGTGTTGCGGCGGGCAACCCTCCTCTTTAACAAACCCTAAAGTTTTGTATAATTCATTTAACCTTTTAATTTGAAAAGTAGGCACTATACCTGTAACATTAAATTTCTCATTCGGATTGAACCAACAAGTATCAATCCCTGCCTGATTTCCTCCTTTTATATCTGAGCTTAAGGAGTCACCAATAATCAAAGTTTTCTCAGCTGAGAAATCAGATATTCGCGCAAAAACATAATCAAAATATTCCTTCATCGGTTTTTGATAACCAGTATCCTCGGAGATAAAAATGTCCTTAAAAAACGGATATAAACCAGAATCGCGTAAACGTTTATCTTGAGTTTTAGAAACACCATTAGTTACAATATATAACTCAACATGCTGCTGCAAAGTTGAAATCAATTCGAACGCACCTTCAATAAGTTGATGACCTTCTTCTAAATAGTGGCGGTATTTTTTCTCTAGTAATACTCCGTCAACCTCTTGACCAAATTCATTAAATAAAAGTGTAAAGCGTGTATTTACTACCTCATTGCGGTCGATTTTCCCTTCTTCAAAGGATTTCCAAAGACTTTTATTTATTTTTTTATATTGTTCTTCAAGTTCCGGAGTAACTAGAACTTTCTGTTCCTCAAAAAGAGAGCGCAATGCCGATCTTTCTGCCGCTCCAAAATCTAATAATGTATCGTCCACATCAAATAATAATGTTTGGTATCTCTTCAATCCTAATCTCCCCATTTATATCTTTTCTATCTTTTTACTATTATACCATGAAAGAAAATACTCTCTTGTTTTTATATCATCTGGAAAAATTTATTATGTATCAAAAACTTTTTTAAGATTTACATAACAATAGAAAGGAAAGATCTCCTTGTACCTTTCACCCCATTCCATTAAAATCAAAGCTATCATATATAAATGAGGTGGAATTCATTGAATCTTCTAAACGAAAAAGTAAAAAATCTCCCCTCAACGCCTGGAGTCTATTTGATGAAAGATTCTCAAGGCAGCATCATTTATGTCGGCAAATCAAAAAATTTAAAAAGCAGGGTTCAATCTTATTTTTATCACTCCAAAGCGCATTCCCGTAAGGTTGAAAAGCTTGTAAAGACTTTAAGGGATTTCGATTATATTGAAACGGATACAGAATTTGAAGCCTTTATGCTCGAATGCCGCTTAATAAAAGAAATCAAGCCTTATTTTAATAAATTAATGAAAAATCCCCTATCCTACGCGTACATTGTTATTAAATTGGATGAAGAGATTCCTCAAATGGAAGTTAGTCATTCGATTCACAAGGGCAATGGATATCAATATTTTGGTCCATTCACAAGCAAAAGTACGGCAGAAAAAGCCATTGAAGGATTTAAGGATTGTTATAAAATTAATTGCACTAGACATACCCTTAAGACCTCTCCCTGCTTGAATTTTACGATAGGGTTGTGTATCGGCATGTGCCAAGGAGGTGCTGCGCTAGCCCAATACCGTTCGATTATTGATAAATTCATTTCTTTACTAAATGGTTCCGACATGAGCCTGCTTGAAGAAATGAATGAAAAGATGTTAACTGCAGCGGAACATTTCGATTTCGAAACGGCAGCCAAATTCAGAAATAGTATAAAGTATATGGAAACTCTAATTCATAAAGAAAGAATGATAGAATTCACAGAGAAGAATCATAATATTGTGATGCTTGAACCTATCGGTGAAGCATGTTTTAAAATCTTTTATATGAAAAGAAATGAAATACTCTTTAGTGAGATATACTCAGACAAGGACGTAAACAGAGAATCTGCAGCTGCTACTGTTTCAGCAAATATCATGAAATATTTCGCATTACCCTATTCGGCTGCAGAGCTGACACGGGATGAAATTGATGAAGCTCAAATTATCTATCATTATTTAAAAAGCAGTCATTGCCGTTATAGGATTATTCCAGAAACATGGCTGGAATCTAAGAGTAAAGTTAAACAACAAGTTAGTGAATGGTTTTCACAGGTTTAAAAAGCTAATTTTTTCAACTAAGAAGCACACGCTCTGCTTCGTATAATTTTTCTGACACGGTCATAAACTAGAATGTTCATTAAATGTATGGAGGTTATGACAATGTCAGATAATAGACAAATGTTAAACGGAGCATATGAGGATAAAATGCGTATGTTTAGAAATGTAAATCATTCCGCAACCAATTATGTTCAAAATGCAATTGAAAATATGGTTGAATCCACTCAAGATGCAACGCAAAACTTAGTCAATGCTACCATGAAAAAACGAGTAAAATAATGAATAGTTCCACTGCCTCTATCCAAAAGAGGCTTTTTTCATGCCCAAAACTCCCCTCCTTCTTAAAAATACTTTTATTACAGACACTCCAAATTTGTTAGAGATTGTTACATCCTGTTATCAATCTGTTACTATCGTTATCTAATTAATATCTCCCTGTTCCTATTCTGTAAAAGTACTATGTTACGATAATTCACATAATAAATTCGAACAAATCACAACGGGAGGTACTGAAATTGAGAAGAAAATGGTTATCGGCAGTTGCAGCAACAGCATTTTTTATAGTCGGAACAACGAATGTACAAGCAGAACAAACCGTTGTACATAAGGGAGATACATTGTGGGGAATAGCACAGGAAAATGGAGTATCAGTAGACTCTATTAAAGAATGGAACAATCTATCAACTGATCTGATTCACCCAAATGACCTTCTTGAAGTCTCGTCCCCTATTAAACAAGTACCTGTTTCATTGGGAGATACACTTTGGAATATTTCTCAAATCTACGGAGTTTCGGTTGAGGATTTAAAGAAATGGAATCATCTTTCATCAGATTTGATCCATCCTGGACTGAATTTGACCGTTTATACGAATAAAAATGAGGATGTAAACGTGAATGAAGAAGCCGCTCCAGCAACTGAACAAATGGTTCAAGACCATTCGCAACCAACAGAGAATCCAGCACCAACGGAAGCAGCAGAACAACCTGAAACGCCAGTAGCTGCAGAGCCCGCAGGCAAAGAAATCATGGTTGAAGCGACCGCCTATACAGCTGAATGTGAAGGCTGTTCAGGGATTACAAAAACGGGTGTGGATTTAAACGCCAATCCTGATGCGAAAGTGATTGCTGTCGATCCAGCGGTTATTCCTTTAGGTTCAAAAGTCTATGTAGAGGGCTATGGTTATGCAACCGCTGAAGATATCGGCGGAGGCATTAATGGAAACGAAATTGATGTATACGTTAAAGAACATAATGACGCCCTTCAATGGGGAAGAAAACAAGTAAAAGTAACGATTATTGATTAAATGAATCAACACCAAAGGGATGTCCTGCCACGGGACATCCCCTTTTCTGCCTACTGAAATAGATGATGCAGGATGCGCTCCCTGTCATCGAAGAACTGTTTCATCAGGATGTAATGGTTCGTGTCTTCTAGTTTTGTTTCTACAATTCCTTCTTCTGACAGCTGAAGGATTTTAGCATCTGGGTAAGCCATAATAATCGGTGAATGAGTAGCAATGATGAATTGAGATTCCTGATTGACCAATTCATTAATTCTAGCCAGCATCGAGAGCTGCCGTAACGGAGAAAGTGCTGCTTCTGGTTCGTCTAAAATATACAAACCACGGCCTCGAAATTTTTCAATGAAGGCAGCAAAAAATGCCTCTCCATGTGATTGCTGATACAATGATTCCCCCCCAAAATAATCAATAATCCTCCCGCCGCCACCTGGTTCTTTGTCTAATTCCTCAATATGGGTAGCCAAATTATAAAAGGATTCCGCTCGGAAAAAGAATGGATTCTCAGCTCTATACACTCCTTTTGCTATTCGAAGATACTGATTCAAATTAGAATGGGAATCATAACTTGAGAAATTGAAGTTTAATGTTCCGCCTTCTGGGTTAAAGCCTAATGCAACCGCTATTCCTTCAAGCAAAGTAGACTTTCCCATTCCATTTTCACCAACAATATAGGTGACATTTGGATGGAAATAAATTTCATCTAAATTTTTCATGATGGGCAAATTAAGAGGAAAATGATCATAAGAGGAGACAAGTTGTTCATTTAGATAAATGTGTTTAATATACTGAGTCTCATAATCTAGCTTCATTTGTTATACACCCCCTATTCCATATCTTACCACAGAAATAAAAAGGACAGTTCTATTGCTTCATCTGAAGAATAGAGCTGTCTTTTTTACCAAATTAGATGCTCATTTTTACATCTTCTCTAATGGATTCAATGATGTAATCAGGTAAGTTGGCTGGTAAGGATGTACCGTCTCCTTGGAATATCCACGTATTGATGATTTCGAGGTCTGCTTTTCTGAAGGTAATGCTGTAAATTTGATTTTCATGAGTAAAGTCCGCCGTAACATATTCTTCACCATCAAAATCATCATCAATGATCATATTATGTAATTCGTATGGTTTCACTAGCTTTTCTCCTTATTATTCGTTCTTCAATTAGGGTTAACTAATCATTTTCAAATTATTCATCGTACCTTTTTGTTAAGAATGCAAAAAAGAAGTTCACTTCCTTCGAGGTGAACTTCTTTTTCTTATATGTTTAGTTGAATTTTCAAGGACAAAATAGCCTATTTTTAGCAAAGCTGGGCCCAGATATCGCTTGTGTCTTCTACTGAGTTAAGTTCAACAAGGTTGTAGGCAGCGTTCGTAATCGCTTCTGCTAGTGTGTCTCCTGTTGCTTTAACGTTATTGAAACACACTTCGGAGTTTCCGTTGTTTGAGAATTTATAACCGATTTTTTCTAACTTTTCAACAATTAGCATCGCATGGCCAAGGTTTTGTTCTGGTTGAAATTCTGAATTATGAATGAAAATACCCTTTTCATAATCATACCATCTATCCCATCTATTTAACTTCCAACCTAAAATTCTGCGTGCAATGGAATTTGTTTTTGTCATCGTATATACCCCTTTTCTACCATGTTATATTTTTGTTCCAATGGATATTAGAACAACTTTAGAATGTTTTATCATTATGTAAATCATTGGCTGTAATCGATTAAATCATCCATCTGTTATATACCAATAAATAGTTTTTATATCTGTTTGATTGTTATAATACAACTTAGATGATTTAATAGAATTATATAACAGACTTAAAGAGATATCTACTATTTTTTTGAAATTTCTTGAAAAAAATCTATTTTTTGATATTTTTTAGCATTTTGGGCGAAAAAAAGACCCATTCAACCATGAAGGGCCTTAAATCTTTTATTTATTTTTTCAACTGTGACTCACTGTACTCCAAATTGGAGGTTAATGACCATTACTTCTGACCGGCTGCCGATTCTAAGCGGCGGACCCCAAGTACCAAAACCTGACGAGACAAAGGAATGCAGGGAATTTTTTTGCAAGTAGCCTCCATCATTTTCAAAAAGCATTCCTGTAATCAGATTGGCAGGTGCCAATTGTCCGTTGTGGGTATGACCGGATACTAATACATCTGCACCATATTTTTCTGCAAGTTGCAACTCGTTCGGCTGATGATCCATCATGATAATCGGTTTGCTCTTATCCAGTCCCTTTAATAATGATTGAATTTCATAACGGTCTCCTTCTGCCGGGTCTTTTCTGCCTGTTAGATAAAATTGGTTTTGAATCAAGACAGTTTCATCACGCAGAACCTGAACGCCCGCATTGGTTAATTCATGTTCCAGTCTCAGAAGGTCGTTTCCATAAACATCATGGTTACCAGAGATGGCGTACACCCCGAGAGGAGCTTGCAATTCAGCCATAAGCTTTTGCATATTATTTTCAACAAATGGTTCGATATCATCGTCTATCGTATCGCCAGCAAGCAAAATTAAATCAGGTTGAACGTTATCAGCAATATCGACCAATTTTTGCAGATGAGACACACCAACAATTGGACCTAAATGCAGGTCAGAAGCAAGCAAAATTTTAATGCCAGGCAGCTCCGTCTTCTTTGGAATGTTCACATCATAGCTGCGGACAATTGGGTTCCAAGCATTAAAAGAGCCTACACTAAAGATGATAGCGAAAAACAACATGATTCCAAGTCCCATCCACTTGATTCCTTTCTTTTTTAAAAGAAAATACAGCAAATTAGCTAACGGCAGCAGAATAAGACTGTACCCAATAATGGCCATCCAAAATCCGCTAATCCAGGCAAATACGGGGATAGTAAATGCTCGTGTTAAGAATGGGGAAACCGCAATAAAGACGAAGAGGATGGTATACGTTTTTTTATATTTACCATTGGTATACGTCTTCAGCCATACCCAGATATTTTTACTAATGTAAAAACATAAAAGAAAATAGATGATAGCAAACAATAAAACAAATAGAATAGCAGTTAGTGACATATGAACTATTTACCTCATTTCAATGAAAAGGAAGAGCTGTAGATGTTAATCCTTTTTAATTAAATAAATTTGAGTTGTTTTCACAACCGGCAACATTTAGTATATATCATTCATTCACTCCTACGCTAAGATTAACGCTTAACTAAAAAGATGAATGTCAGATAACAAACATTCATCTTTTTAACCGTGTGTTCCTTTACGTTTTCATGTTTCACTAAAATGGAAGCAAAGGGCACGCTGTACTTTTCTAATTATTTAAATCTCTTTTTTGAAAGGTTGCATAAGTGATGATAATGAATCCGATGATAAGTACGGCGGAAAGAATGATGTAGATTGTCTCTAGTCCGTTTCCGAAAATAACGTTTTTGGCTTCAAAATATTTGAATGGTGTCAAGTATTTTAGTCCTTCGATATTTTCATTCACATCTATGGCAACAGATAATATATAGGAGAATAATAGAATACCTGCCGCTTGCGATGCGGCTGTTTTTGGTTTCTTTTTACATGATGCAAGTGCGCTGCCGATGACCATGAAAAGCACCTGTAATAGAAACATTCCAGTCATTGTCCCGGCAATCGCTCTATTCACATCTTCACCTGTGTTATACTTCCCCAAAATGAACAACAATGAAAAGATGGTTACGAGATTAAAGATGACAATATTCGTAAAGGCGGCCAATAATTTTGCTGTAATGACCGTATTTCGTGATACTGGCTTCACAAAGAGGAACTCAGCCGTTTTGTCATTTTCTTCCTTGGCAATGATACTTGCACCCAGCATGGCAGCATGAATGGTTGCCATGAGCAGCAGGTAAAGAAACAGGATGGAATAGTACCCAGTAAGAGTAGATAAATCCACATCACTAAAGCCCAATACGGCACGCAATGATTGCGGAATATCTCCTACCAGTGCATTAATAGAACCGCCTTGAGTTGAATAGGCTTCATATTTACCCATACCTGATACGACCATCAAGATGACTCCAATACTCCATAGAATCAGTGATTTTCTATGAGACTTTAACTCCTTACGATAAATATTCATGTTTATATCCTCCATTTAGCTCACTCCAGTCAAGCTAATCCTCTTATACCGTATGAATATCCTTTTTCGTATAAACAATAAAACTCGTGATGATACTTATCATGATAATCACTGCACCCGCTATTAAAAAGGCTCTTTCGTAGCTTGCATGTTTCATAATATAGGCGGTATCAAAATATTTAAATGGAGATACATATCGTTTGGCTTCTTCACCGGCCGTGCCGCTGAACATTCCAAGAAAATAAAACGCAAATACAGTCCCTAGTGAGACAGGGAGTACGGATTTCATTTTTGGAATTAGAACAGAAACCATGAATCCAATGGCCAGAAAGATGAGCTGGACAAAAAACAAAGTGAGTGAAAGCAGGATAAATACTTTATAGTTAAAATCAGCATTTTTGACTTGTATAGTGATGATACTTGCAGCAGTTAAATAAAGAATATTCGTTAGGATAATGGAAGCGAATGCCGCCAGAAGTTTTGCTGTCATGACAGTCTTACGCGTAACTGGTTTTGTTAATAGAAAATCGGCTGTTTTTTCACGGACTTCCTTACTTATGATTGAAGTACCCAGATTCATCGACTGAACTGCACCGCAAAGAGTAATAAAAGTTAATAGGAAACTGTAGAAACCAAGAATCGTAAAGAAGCTGCCAAGGTTAACGCCCATTAAATTCTGAACGGATTCCGGATAACTTTCCATGATCTTAGTAAAGTTTTCTGCGTCCTTTGAAAAAGAAGGATAAAACGACATAAACAATAGGACGAGCAATATTAAGGAAAGTGACCAAATAAAAGTAGATTTCCGATGATACCTGAGCTCGTGCAGAAAGATATTCATCCTCTACGCCTCCCTTTCATAGTAATGCAGGAAAATCTCTTCAAGATTAGGTTCTTCAATCCAAAGATTGGCAATGTTTATTTCTGAGATTCTTTTTAACACCCTATTGATATTTCCTTTAAATAAAAAGCTAATTATCGTGCCGTTCCCTTCTAATTTCGTCACGCCAGGCAACTGAAAAACACTTGTTTCCACCGGGTCAATCGTTTCAATTTTGAACTTTTTATAGTTGTTTTCCTTTAAAGTTTTAATTTTTTCAACCGTGACGATTTTTCCTTCTTTAATGATAGCCACTCGATCACAGAGCCGTTGTACCTCGCTTAATATATGGGATGAGAATAATATCGTGGCGCCCTTGTTATTCTCCTCTTCTAGTAAATCAAAAAATTTCTGCTGCATTAACGGGTCAAGCCCGCTTGTCGGCTCATCAAGGATAATCAGCTTTGGCTCATGAAGCAGACCTTGAACAATTCCAACCTTCTTTTTATTACCTAACGATAAATCATCGATTTTTTTCGTTAAATCAAGGTCCATGATTTCCGCTAACTCTTTGATTCGCTGACTGCAGTCCTTTTTATAAAAGCTTGCTGAGTATTTTAATAAATCGATTACCTTCATATTGTCATAATAAAAAACTTCTGATGGCAAATAGCCGATTTGCTTTTTTATTTCAGGGGAAAATTTCACACAATCCTTGCCAAAAATCTTGGCACTTCCGCTGGTTGGATAAATCAAAGATAATAATGTACGGATGGTTGTCGACTTTCCAGCACCATTTGGACCAATGAAACCGAAAATCTCTCCTTCCTCTACAGTGAAGCTGACATCCGTAATCCCTCTTGACTTGCCGTAAGTCTTGGTAAGGTTGTTTATTTCAATGACATTCATCCTGAGCGCCTCCCGATTATTGTTTATAAAAGCCTTTCATTAAAACATCAAAATAATCTTCTGCTTCCATCCGGATTTTTTCATAATCAAATTCATGGGTCGGTGATAGCTTTGCTTTAAACAACGCCTCATCGCTTAATTTTTCAAGTGTGAATGTAATAATCTTTAAAACGATTTTTAGATCAACATCCTCTCTAAACTTTGAATAATCAACTCCCTCAAAGAATTTCTCCATATTTATCTCGATAAATTCCTTTTTCTTCTTCTCCAGCTCCACCTTAATTTCAGCAGAATCCTCCAACAGAGCCTCTTCCATAAACTTAAAGATATCTGGATACACGGTAAGCAATTCCATCTTAATCATGACTGCTTCCCTTGTTCTCTTAAAAAAATCCATTTGTGTTAAATCGATTTTCTGATAAAATTCCTCAACAATCCTGTCATAGCCATAATCAAACAAAAATAAGTACAGCTGCTTTTTGTTTTGGAAATAATGAAAAAGCAACCCCTTTGAAATTCCTGCTTCTTTCACAATTTGATTGGTCGACGCTAAATCATAGCCTTTCTGGGAAAACTCCTTCATCGCCGCATTGACGATACGGTCTTGTTTCTCTCTATCCAAATTCCAAAACTTTGTAAACATGCGTTGTTCCATCCTTTTTATTACTTTTTAATCAATTGACCATATCAGTCAATTTTATAATAACTATACTGACCAAATTGGTCAATAGGCTCTTAAGCATGATTTTCCATCACCATAGACTGTCTTCTAAAAAGCATAGGGCCGGTTCAGATGCTTCAATAAAGCATCTGAACCGGCCCTATGAATCTTTTATTCAGTTAACAATTTTTCTATATCGTCTTTTATTTCTTCTGGAGCGGTGGTTGGAGCATATCGTTTAATTACGCTTCCATCTTTATTTATGAGAAATTTAGTAAAGTTCCATTTGATATTGGAACCTTCCAAAAGTTCAGGAGCATTCGTGCTTAAATGTTTATATAACATGCTATTTTTATCAAGATTCTCATCTTCTGGAGCCTGCTGTCGTAAATATTGATATAATGGATGCGCATTTCCCCCATTTACATCTATTTTCTGGAAGATTGGAAATTCTACTTGATAATTTAATGAGCAAAACGAGCTGATTTCTTCATCCGTTCCCGGCTCCTGTCCGCCAAATTGATTACAAGGAAAGCCTAGTACTGTAAAACCTTTATCCTTATACGTATCATATAATTTTTCCAAGCCTTCATATTGCGGTGTTAAACCGCATTTACTTGCGGTATTTACAATTAACAGGACTTTTCCTTTGTAGGTATCTAGACCTACTTCTTCTCCGTTTGATAATTTCGCTTTAAAAGTATGTACTGACATTTCTACACTCTCCTTTTTATCTTTTGCCCCATGAACGGTAAACATAACAGGTTTATTATCCGAATATTGCCCATTAATATATTCGAGGATAAATTGATAGGTTCCTTCCTTCATAAATTTAAATGCATTTCCATATCGTATTAGGTTCGCATTCGAAGTAGTGACCTTATGGTGTCCATCATTCCATAAATTCGTATAGATATGAATATTGCCTTTATCAAATTGCTTTTTTGTTTCCTTATCCTTTGGAATAAACGTTACGGTTTGTCCAACGGTAACATATATATCTTGATTCTTTTCAGGTAAAATCATCCCCCTTTTGTCAATCGCAAAACCTGCCGCGACTGCATCTGCAGGGCCGACTTCGCTGCGCGGAATCTGTTTCACCTTTACTTTATGATTTTCCAATGATAAATGAGTTTCTCCTAAGACATGAACAATAATATGATTGCCTTTCTTCTCCACGTCAAATCCAGAATCTTCCCAAACTACCTTACCATGCCCATCTCTATTAATTTCAATCGCCTGAATATCCTTCATACCCGAACTGCCGCTATGGATTCTTTCAAAAACTAAAAGTGCTTTTTGCTGATTAGCGGGATTCACTAACAAGAAATGGTCAATATAGTTTGGAACATCGATAGGTGCATCTGCATTATATTCTTTAGAAGACCAAACCTCCTGCCATTGATCCGTTCGACCCGTGTTCGTCACAACCACAATCTTCATTTTCCCGTAACCGTCAGGAGTTTTCTTCCCAATCCCTAAGAGCTTGTAGGAAGTGAGGTCATAAAACTGAATGGTCTCCTGCTTAATCAACTGCCAATCAGGATACACATGTGAAAATTCCTCGGAAGTGAAATGAGGGTTTTCCTGCTGAATCTTAGCAGCTTTTGAATATAATTCAGCAGCAGAGATTAACATTCTCTCATAAGAAAACGTTCCAATTGTAATGAGAAACATGACAATGCATGAACTTTTTCGTAAGAACGATACCATTCTATTCAAGTGATTTTCCTCCCTATGCTATGACCAGATGATGAACTCTTCTGCTTTTCTTTATCAAACAAGCGGGAACATTTTACTTCTTAACCCTATTCAATTTTAACCAATTAGCTCATGAACATACGGAACAAGAAAATTCCTTTTGCTTCATTTGTAAAAGGTCATAAATAGGTTCTATTCGTGCCAAAACTTTTATTTTTTGCAATGCATTACTATCACTGAGTAATTGTGGGAAATATACCTTCTTTATACATAATTTAGTCAGCACTGGTAAATCTAATAAATAATTCTAGGCATTAAAAATAAATATGGGATTTTCCATATGAAATGAGGTGGAGTATTGAATTATCGCCGTTTGTGGATAACGCTAACTCTAGTTATCATACTTTCTTTTGCTATTTTAGGATATTACGGAGGTCGAATCTATCAAGTGATGCCTCCTATTCCTGATCAAGTCGTTACAGAGGATGGTACGGTCCTCTTTACGGGTCAGGACATCAAAGACGGCCAAAATGTTTGGCAGTCCATTGGCGGTCAGGAAGTGGGAAGTATTTGGGGACATGGAGCATATGTGGCCCCTGACTGGAATGCAGACTGGCTCCATCGGGAAGCACTATTTATTCTCGATAGATGGGGCAATGCAGAATTTGGGAATGACTATGATAATTTAAATGAAGAGCAGCAGGCACAATTGAAGGCACGCTTGAAACAGGAAATACGGACAAATACGTTTGATAAAGAGACGAAAACACTCGTCATTTCAAATGACCGTGCAGATGCCTTTCAATACTTAAGCAATTATTATAATGGTTTATTTATGAATGATCCACAATTTAATGAGCTTAGAGATCATTATGCCATCCCAAAGAATACGTTAAAAGATTCTGAGCGGATGAGTCAGATGAATACCTTTTTCTTTTGGAGCACATGGGCTGCTGCAACCAATCGTCCTGGAAGCGACATTACCTATACGAACAACTGGCCCAATGAGGATTTAATCGATAATAAACCAACAGGAGAAATGGTTGTATGGTCTGTTGTCAGTTTTGTTATGCTTTTGGCAGGAGTTGGAGCTTTGGCATGGTATTTTGCTGTTCAGCGGCACAAAGAACCGCATATCGAGGAAGTATACCCAGAAAAGGATCCATTGTTGGCCCTGTCACCAACTCCTTCTATGAAAGCGACTCTTAAATATTTCTGGGTTGTGGCTGCTTTATTCGTCGTGCAGATTATCCTTGGCGTTCTTTCTGCCCATTATGCAGTAGAAGGTTCCGGCTTATATGGTATTCCGATTCAAGAGTGGATTCCCTATTCTGTTGTTCGTACATGGCACACACAACTAGGAATTTTGTGGATTGCAACCGCATGGCTGGCAACTGGTTTATTTATGGCCCCCGCGGTTTCCGGATATGAACCGAAGTTTCAACGAGCTCTTGTGAACTTCCTATTTGTTTGTCTATTAATTATTGTTGTTGGTTCAATGGCCGGACAATGGATGGGTGTCTTCCAAAAATTTGATAATCAAACAAACTTCTGGTTTGGACATCAAGGCTATGAATATGTTGATTTAGGACGCTTCTGGCAGATTTTCTTAACAGTGGGTCTTTTCCTATGGTTATTCTTAATGGGCAGAGCCTTGTTACCTGCTTTTAACAAATCAAAAGAGAATCGTCATCTGTTAATTATGTTTATCGTTGCAGCAACGGCTATCCCATTATTCTATGTCCCTGGTTTATTGTGGGGACAGCAAACTCATTTATCAATGGCAGAATATTGGCGCTGGTGGGTTGTACACCTTTGGGTAGAAGGATTCTTTGAAGTATTTGCAACGGTTGTTATGGCATTTCTTTTTACAAGAATGGGACTTTTACGGACAAGAACCGCAACAGCGTCCGTCTTATTCTCAACCATTATCTTCTTATTTGGCGGCATTATTGGAACCTTCCATCACCTATACTTCAGCGGAACACCAGTTGGAGTGATGGCATTTGGAGCGGTATTCAGTGCATTAGAAGTCGTGCCTCTTGTCTTAATTGGATTTGAGGCCTATGAAAACCTTACCCATAGCCGAGTTAAGCCGTGGGTTAAAGCATATAAATGGCCTATCTATTGTTTCGTAGCAGTCGCTTTTTGGAATTTAGTTGGAGCCGGACTTTTCGGGTTCTTCATTAATCCTCCGATTGCCCTTTATTATATGCAGGGATTGAATACAACACCTGTTCATGGTCATACGGCTCTATTTGGTGTCTATGGAGTTCTTGGAATCGGGCTTATGCTGTTTTGCTTAAAAGGTTTGACAGGCCAAAAGGTTTGGAAAACAGGAATGCTGAGCTTTGCTTTTTGGGCGATTAATATCGGACTTGCCTTAATGGTTCTATTAAGTCTACTCCCGGTCGGCCTCATGCAAACATGGGCAAGCGTTGAGCATGGAATGTGGTATGCAAGATCAGCTGACTTCCTGCAGCAAGGCAGCGTTCAAACATTTATCTGGCTTAGAATGATAGGAGATACCATTTTTGGAGTGGGCGCTCTAGCACTTGGCTGGTTCATTTTAGGGTTAAAAACAGGCTGGTCTATTAAGGATGAAGCAAATGAAATAAATCAGTCGATTGACAAAAATTAATACTTTATTTAAACGGACAGTCACAATCGTGATTGTCCGTTTTTTATGGACTATAGGACCTGCTTAAACATGCACATCGTTCTTTTCTGTAAGCTTGAATATTTTATGCTTTTTTCGTACTAAAACCATCCTTTTACATACCCGCATACGCATTTTCACTATTTTTCAAAGATTAGGATAATCGCCTTGTACAAGTAGGTCATATATTACATATTCTGTATCTCAGAATGGAAGGGGATGGGGTTAATGGGTAAAAAGAAAAAGATCAAAATTAAAAATAAAATTAAAAATAAAATTAAAAATAAAATTGAACCAAAGATTAATCCACATATTGAAGTAAAACCAAATATTCAGGTTCAATGTGGATGTAATACAACAAAATCATATGATACCGCTTCAAATGAAAACATCGGTGTGGTTAAAAGTGAAAGCGTTGCAAATATTTGTTCTACTTGTTTAACTGAAGGATGTATAATGTGCAATATTTTTACAAAAATTGTAAATTTAATCCAACCAAGTCTGCAAGCAATTAGTAATAGTTTAGAAGCATTGACAGTTAACCAACCTGAGTTTTCAGATTCTAAAAAACCTCATAACGAGGTATTAGTGAAACATACGATGGCAGACATACCTGCAAATGAAAACTCTAATATTCCTAGCAACGCGAATTCCGATATAGCAGTTAACGTAAATACAGACTTCCCAATAAACCTAGATCTAAACATACCGTTGAATACTTCTGTGGAAACTCCTAGCAATGACATCGCAGAGTTGCCTACTAAGGTAGTGTTAGAAAAGGTTCCTGCTAAGGATGCCCCTATTAAGGTCGAAGTTATAGAGACTCCGGTCGAGGTTGAGGTCACGGTCGATGCGACTCCGGTTGAAGACGCAGGCGATCTGACTCCAGTTGAGGACGTAGTCGATCTGACTCCGATTGAAGACGCGG
>NZ_VYKL01000025.1 GCF_008710145.1 Niallia endozanthoxylica | reverse complement strand
TCACACAGACGTTGCCACAAATGTGGCGTTCTTAGTCTGTGATTCCGCGAATGGACCTTTACGGGCAGTTAATCCCCCGCCTATCTTCTTTTGTATACTCAGAATCTTGAGGTGGGGGTCTTACTGCCCGTTAAGTGTGGGATAAATAAAATCTGACGAAATTCGTATATTTTTGCAACAATTTCCAGCAAATTACTTCACAACCACAAAACAACCGTATATTATTAATAACGTACTAGGCCAGTGATGGAAAAATCAGGGACAACAACTTTACTGCGGTGACGCGCTACTCCGTTGGGGGACAGTCCCCCAGCGGAGTGACGCTTTACTGCAGTGGGGGACAGTCCCCCGGCGCAGTAAAGCGCTAAAACTAGATGACTATATACGTAGAAGGGATAGGAATGTTGAAGAAGAGAATTTTTGTTTTCATGTTGTTTTCGTTTTTATTTGTCGCAGCAGGGCCATTACATCAAGCGGAGGCGAATGATTCGGGCTGGAAGCTGGAAAATGGGAGTTGGTATTACTATGACAATAACTCCAAAGTAACGGGCTGGCTGCATGAAGGGGAAGATTGGTATTATTTAAACTCCTCTGGTCGAATGTTGACTGGATGGTATCTTGTTGATGAGAAATGGTACTATTCCGATTGGAATGGTCGAATGCTAACGGGCTGGATACAGGACAACGATACCTGGTATTATCTAGATGCTAACGGCGTGATGCGGACAGGCTGGCTGTTGGAAGGTAATAAGTGGTATTATTTAGATGCTTCCGGCAAAATGCAGACAGGCTGGTATCACCTTAATGACAAATGGTACTTTTTAGATGCGAGCGGGGTTATGCAAACACGCTGGATTAAGGACAATGGAATAGACTATTACCTTGATAAAAACGGTGTTTGGAATCCGAACCCTGTATACCTTGAAGGGCGAATCATCGTGATTGACCCCGGTCATGGCGGGCATGACAGCGGAGCGATTGCTGCAGGTGCCTATGAAAAAAATATTAATCTTGATGTCGCTTTAAAATTAAGAGATTACTTGACGAAGTATAATGCAACCGTACATATGACAAGAAGCACAGATGAGTTTATCTCATTAACCGACCGAGTGGCCTTTTCAAATAGAATTGAACCAGATGCTTATATTAGCATTCATGTAAACTCTGCGTCAGGCAGCACAGCTATCGGTATTGAAACCTATCATAATTCTAAAAAAGGGGTTTTACCCCAAGAAAGTAAAGAACTTGCGGCAGCGATTCAAAGTGAACTGCTAAAAGCTACAGGTGCTAATGACAGAAAAGTGAAGGATGCAAACTTTGCTGTTACAAGAGGTAACAATACTCCGGCGGTTTTAGTTGAAATGGGATTCATCTCAAATGATGCAGAACGTGCAAATCTAATCAACAGCAGCTATCAAGATAAAATCGCAAAAGGAATTTACAATGGATTAAGTGTGTTTTTTGATCGATAAAATGATCATGGAGAAACCAGTCATTGATTGGTTTCTTTTTTTTATTCTATCTAATTAACGCTTTAAACCGATGGGGGACAGTCCCCCACCACTTTAAAGTATTACCGCGATGGGGGACTGTCCCCCATCGCGGTAATGTACTACTGTATCATCTTCCTTTTGTATTTTCTTGAATTGATAGACTATTTCTATGGAAACAAGATTCCATTGTTTGTTTAGTTTGGTGGTAATATAATATCTTTACCCTATGTCTTTAGGGATACGCCAAATGGTCTGTGAAATTCAGAATGGAAGGAAAATGTATGAATAATAGAATTCAATGGATAGATGCGAGTAAGGGGATTGGGATTTTCTTAGTCGTAATTGGCCATACCATGCTTCAAGGGGAACTAAGAGGACAGATATATGCCTTTCATATGCCATTATTCTTTTTTATGTCCGGGTTTCTATTTTCAAATAGAAAGTATCCGCAGCTAAAAGGGTTTGTCCAGGCAAAAGCAAAATCATTATTAATTCCTTATGTCAGTTTTTCAATCATTTCTATCCTATTAATGAAAATGTTCGAGATAGAGGTCATAGATATCCCAAGTCTGATTCAAACGTTCTTGTTGTCGGAGAGAAATGGAATCTATTTCAATCAGCCTCTCTGGTTTTTAACCTCTCTTTTTACAATAGAAATCATTTTTTATCTGCTTGTGAAGTATGTGAAAAAAACGTCTTTTATCATGCTGCTAACAATGGCAATCTCGTTATTTTCAGCCACTGTGTTGGATGCTGCGGCAGGGACAAATACTCTGACTTGGAGCTTTGACCAATCACTTTATTTTATCTTTTACTTTTCGATGGGATATGCGCTGAAGACTTCCAAAGCCCTAACCGGCAGTTTGAAAAGGTCTCCATTATTGATAGGTGCATCTATGTTATATATTTTTTTTCTTATAGATGATAGGATCTATAAGAAAATTTTTCAAGTGGCTATGGGTGAAACCTGGCAAGTATATGATTATTTCTTTCTATATTTATATCATATCGTGTGGGCTGTTATCGCTATTTTCTTTGTCATTTATCTATCGCAGTTTCTTTCACTGGCAGTTCTAGAATACCTAGGGAAAAATTCGTTAATATTGCTAGCCTTACATGTAAGTTTGGGTTTTAATCTTATCAACCATGTTGGCGCAGTCGAGCTTCAGACATTAATTTCAAATCCAAATCTACTTGGATTAGCATACACCATTTTAACAATTATTCTCTTAATACCTGTTATCTTTATTCTCAATACATTCTTTCCAATCGTTCTTGGGAAAACAGGTAAATCACATCCTAAGAAACAAGGGTTATCAACTATTAAACATAAAAAAATCGTCTAAATATGGTTTTAATTTAATTTTTGCAAAGTTCGACCCTTTTATTTGAAATTTTCTACTATATTGGTAAAATATTAAAGTAGTAAAAAATAAGGGGGTCTAAAGTATGAAAAAGGACTCATTCGCCTTACTGTTAACGACTCTTCTCATGATTCCTACCATCTCTTTTGCACAGGAGAATGGAAATGCATCTGAAGAATTAAACAGTACGATTGCAGCAGAAGAACAGATTGTGCAAAGTCAAGCAGCAATTCAGGAAGAATTATCGGAAACGGTAAAAACAGAGCAAATAGAACAAACAGATGATGCTAAAGCAGTCGAAGAAACTCAAGCTACTGAACAAGCAGAAACAACGGAAACACAGTCTTCTCAACCAGAAACGGCTCCAGCAGACACACAACAGACAGATAGGCAAACGTCAGCACAACAAGAACCCGTACAATCTGAACAGAATGAAGCCGTTCAATCAGCGGCATTACATAACGACGTTTCTGCAGCAGGCTGGGTGCAAAGCTCCGGAGAATGGTACTATTATGACGAATATGGTTATCCGGTATATAATCAGTGGGTTCAAAGTGGAAGCAATTGGTACTTTGTCGATTATTCCGGCAGGATGGTAACAAGTCAGGCACATGAAATTGACGGCCATGGTTACTATTTTGATCACCTAGGGGTTATGAAAACAAATGGCTGGGTATCAGATGGCTATAACTGGTATTATGCAACCGCTAACGGCACACTTTGGGAAGGATGGCTGCCATCTAACGGGAAATGGTATTATTTTGGAACCTATGATGAATATTCAGGTGAATATTCTTACGCAATGGCAAAAGGCCCACATTCTATTGACGGCTCTCATTACTTCTTTGACCAGAACGGAGCAATGGCTACAAACGGCTGGGTAACAGACGGTTATAGCTGGTACTATGCACAAGGAAACGGCACGTTATACCTTGGTTGGTTATCAAGCGGAGGCAAATGGTATTACTTTGATTATTATGACGGCTCCATGGTGACAGGCTATCAATATATTGATGGAAGTGATTATTTCTTTGACGGCAGTGGTGTCATGATTACAAACGGCTGGTACTTTGATGGCTATGATTGGTATTATGTAAACAGAAACGGCACACTGCATACTGGCTGGCTGTCAAGCGGAGGTAAATGGTATCACTTTGATAAAGAGTACGGCTATATGGAAACAGGCTGGACCATCATTAATGGAACCAATTATTTCTTTGATCAAAGCGGTGTGATGAAAACAAACAGCTGGGTAACAGACGGCAATGACTGGTATTATGCCACAGGCAGCGGTGCGCTGAAAACAGGCTGGTTTACTAGCGGCGGTAACAGCTACTATTTCAATGCATACGGCGAAATGGTTAGAGGGTATTATGTCATTGGTTTTGATTATCATTATTTTAATTCTAATGGAGTATGGCAGGATTCAGTGCCTATCTACTAAAGGTCACTTCAGGGGGGAAATCGTTCTTTCGATTTCCTCCTTTTTTATGTTAGAAAGTTTATTCGGTATAAACAATCCATCTTTTTTAAAAAAGCTTTATGTTATTCACAAGGTTAATTTTTGACTCATCAATAGATTTGTTAACATAGCCTTCAAAAAAAGAATCTAGGACAATGAAAAGGGAATGCTAGAAAAGATACTGAAACGAAATAGTAAGAAAATACTACATGATATCCTATCATATGGAAGAAACTTTATCTGTTACAGGGATTATCAGCGTTTGACAAAAAGTCCTTCGTAATATGTACAAAATGTATCTAATTGATGCTATAATTGAAAGCTGAAGTATCAATTAGAATTATTTGTCGATTAACATAGATTTGTTGTAGAAAGGTAAAAAATTTTCTTTCTAAACGAAAATAGATGGCGCAATCGGCAAGGGGTATGAGCCGATAAGCAGGCGCATAATGAAATGCAAGCGCAGGAACATGAGGTTCCGAGGGAGCTGGCGCTTTTCTTAGATTTAGTGCAAGCAGCGGGCTTCGGATAATTTAGCCACGTGTGATATAGAAGTCAAAGAACGGTTTTTCTATTCACGCGCGTCTTATGCAAGTCTCGAGGCTAGACAAGGCGCTGGCGCTTTTCTAACAATAGTTAAAACGAAAGAGTGGGGAAATGTGGGCATTGCAAAGGTAGCGATAAGCATCGTAACATACAACAGTAAACATATATTCAAAGTTCTTGATAATTTGAAAGATGAGCTTGGTCAAGATGATCGCTTTCGAATTGTCATCTTTGATAATAACTCAAACGAAGAATATAAACAGAAGCTGTCTGCATATCAGGATTTTGCGGATATCAATTTTTATCATGAGAACAATGGGTTTGGTTTCGGCCATAACTACAATTTGCTTGAGGCACCCGAGAAATACTTCTTAGTGTTTAATCCAGATATCCTGGTAACAAAGGAAAACCTAGAAACCATGCTGGAATACATGGAAAGTCATTCTGACCTTTCACTTCTCGTGCCTAAGGTTTTAAATCCAGATGGAACAACACAATACTTAATCCGTGACCGTGTCTCGGTTTTTGACTATGCCCTTCGTTATATTCCTTTTCAATTCGTTAAAAAATTATTTGCTAAGCGTCTGGAATCATATGAATGCCGTAACCTTTCTGATGAGGAATATGCAAATATCCGTATAGGTTCTGGTTGCTTTATGTTTTTACGCGGGAATGATTTTAAAGAACTGAATGGTTTTGATGACCGTTATTTCATGTATTTTGAAGACTATGATCTTTGCTTGGAATTAGGCAAAAGGCATAAAAAAATTGTTTATACTCCTTTTTCGCATGTCATTCATTTTTATGAAAGAGGTGCTCATAAAAACTCTAAGTTATTTAAAATATTCCTGAAATCAATGTGGAAATTCTTCAATAAATGGGGATGGCGTTTGTTTTAATTTTCTTTGTAAAGATAAAAGGCTCTATTTAACATGTCTTAAAAGGGCCATTTTTTTATGGAAACAGGGGGTTTATTGTTATGAATCGGTTTGAAAAAATACTGCTGACACTGTTTTTTGTTGAGCTCTTTGTCGGCGGAGGGGGCAGGCTAATTGATTTCGGCTTTCTGTCGATTCGCCAAGTCCTATTTATTTTGCTCATCATGACATTTGTCGTCAGAATCATCAGCCAAAAGGCCATATTTGATGCAAGGGTCAATACCTTTTTTCGATTTAATCCATTAACAATAGGAGTTTATCTGTTAATTGCCAGCTTTGCCTTTAGCGGCGCAATCGGACTCATTAACAATCATGCATTCTCGGATATCATTACAGACTTTTTCCGGGTATCGTTCTTTGCAGCCTATTTTCCATTAGCGTACTATATCGCTGAAGATCGGTTCTCAAAGGACCGCGTCATTTCTTTATTAAAATACAGTGCAGTTGCTGTTTCGATTTTTACACTTGTGATTGCCATCTTAGGAAAAACCATCTTTAGTGCTGATTTTGCTCCATATTATTATTTCATTAATGGTTTTATGAATGATGATTTGTATTTCAGACCTAGTAACAGTGTTTTTTACAAGAGTCATATTTTCGTTCTTATTGCAGTCATTATCTCGTTAAATGCTGTGCTTGATAAAAAGTTTACAAAGCTTGATGTGGTTACTCTGATACTAGGCTCCATTTCAGTGTTGTGGTCTGAGACAAGAGGATTCTTGCTTGCCTTCATGATCAGTGTTATGACCATTGTTCTATTGGATGCAAGGATTTTGACACAGCCAATTAAAGGCTTTTCAGAAAAAATTCGCACTATGTTTACTTCAAAGAAATTTTTGCGAAAAATGATTATCTCCGCTTGTATTGTGGTCGCTGTTCCCTTTATGTTCCAATACATGACGTTGGAGCGTTTTGAAACCGAAACACCGAAAACAGAAGAAACGAAAAAAGAATCAGGGAAAAAGGCATCGGGAGAAAAGAAAAAGAAACCTGAGCCTGAAGTCAATGATATAAGTGTCAACACCCGTGTTGAGGATATTCTTGAAGCAAGAAAATTATTAGCGGATCCGGTTCATCTGATTATGGGACTTGGTTATGGTACGGAAATCGGGGGCCGTGTAACCGGTATTGAAATGAGTATGCTTGACATCCTAGTTGAACAAGGACTCGTAGGACTGGCTGTTTGGCTGGTGCTCTGTCTGCTTGTCTTTTACAATTATCATGTCGTCTATCAAAAGCGAAAGAGCATTTCAACAATGGAGATATCGCTCATGGCAGCGTTTATGGGAATGCTGCTTTTAACGAATATTAATCCATTTATTAATAACCCGCTTGGTATCGGCTTCTTCTTATTTATCTTAATCGTGTCACAAAATCGTAAAGAAAAAGAATCAAACGGGGAACTCGCCGCATGATGAAAGTAACCATTGTTGTTGTGTTTTATAAGCAAGATATTAAGCAGTCGAAGACATTCTCTTCGCTGGAAAAAGTTCTGCTTGAACGAAAAGCTATTTTAAAGAATATAGATATCATTCTGTATGACAATAGTCCGGAAAAACAGGACTTTGATGTTAGTCAGTACAGCGGTCAGATTGACTATATTCATGACCCAAGGAATCTTGGCATTGCAACAGCCTATAATTATGCCTGGCAAAGAGCAGAAGAGAATGGCAGCGAGTGGCTGCTCTTGTTCGATCATGATACGAAGGTCACCGAAGAATATATTGATCAAATGTTAAAGAATCATGACGTGAAGGAAGAGATTGTGGCGGTTGTACCCAAAATCGTCACGAATGGAATTATGGTGTCACCTGTGTACAGTCATTCTCTTCGTCCGCTCCAGACGGAAAGACCGGTCGAAGGCGTTCAGGAGAAACCGGTGATGGCCATTAACTCTGGTTCGCTGCTGAAGGTGAGTTTTTTAAATGAAATCGGCGGCTTTAATAAAGAGTTTCCACTCGATTATTTAGACCACTGGCTGTTTCATGAAATTTATGATCGAGATAAAAAAATTCGTCTGCTTCGGGTTACGCTTGAGCACGATTTGTCTGTCATGGATTACAGCGGTGTCTCGCTTAATCGGTACAAAAGCATTCTTGATGCAGAAATGAAGTATTACAGCAAATATAAAACAGAATTAAGCGGTGAATATCGTAAACAGCTGGTTAAACGTTTAGCAAAGCAGTTGTTAGTAGTAAAAAATAAACGAATTGCACTCTATACGTTAAGCAGGCTGCTGCAAAAATAAACAGCTTGCTTCGTATACAGGGTGAAAGCTTAAGCAACAATAAAAAAGAATGTTATCAACGAATTTTTCCTGTTAGATTTGAAACAGGTAGATAGGCAGTTATGGTCCGTTAAGGCGCCATCGGCTCAAGGCACATGCTAATCGGCGGATGCCTTGAGCTTTTTATTTAGAAATTACATGTTTGAAATTAGAAAGGTGTCTAGCTGCAGCGCCTACCCCCTCGTGGGTCTAGCATGTCTAGTGTTGGCTCCTAGGGACGCAGGACTAGCCAATCACTTCGGAAGGCAAAGAACGCCTTCTATCAGTGCTTGTCTTATGCTATGCCTGGGGGTAAGCAAGGCGCTTTCGCTTTTCTGATAAAGAGGGGATACCATTATGAACATATCAGTTTGTCTGGCCACCTATAACGGGGCTGCATTTATTGTTCGTCAACTTGATTCCGTCATTAAACAGCTGAAGGATAATGATGAGGTCATTGTGGTTGACGATTGTTCAACGGATAATACCGTTGAAATCATCAAGAATACATATGGCGAAAGAGTACAGGTTTTTGTCAATAAACACAATATGGGGGCCATCCGGAACTTTGAAAAAGCTATTCTGCTTTCGCAAGGGGATGTCGTGTTCCTATGTGACCAAGATGATATTTGGGAAGATAACAAAGTTGAATGGGTCATGAGTGCCTTTAAGGAGAAAAACGCCGATCTCGTTGTCCATGATGCGGTTGTCGTTGACGGAGACCTTAAAGTCATGTCTCCATCCTGGAATGAGTATAACAACAACAATATCTCTCAAGGGATTTTGGGAAATGTTTTGAAGAATGCCTACACTGGAGCATTTATGGCTTTTAGAAAGGAATTAATCCCAGCCATCACACCGTTTCCACAGACCATCGAAATGCATGATCAATGGATTGCCTTGGTCTGCATGATGAAAAAGAAAAACATCGTGTTTCTAGATAACAAGCTAGTCAAATACGTACGCCACGGCGGAAACGTTACAGGAATAAAGAAGCGCTCATTGTCCCAACAATTGAAGGGAAGAATCGGGACCATTCGCTCAATTGTAAAGTATATGTTTTAAAAGCGTAAATCCATCTTTGTAACAAAAATTAAGTTTGTACAATCCCAACTTCTTATCTATAATATGTTGGGGAAGATTTCTAGATTTAGCGTATAAAAAGTAAGTTACCATGAACCAGGGAGTTGATTGATGTGAAAGGGATCATTTTAGCAGGTGGAAGCGGTACGCGGTTATATCCTTTAACAAAGGTTGTATCAAAGCAATTGCTGCCTGTATACGATAAGCCGATGATTTATTATCCGCTATCTGTACTGATGCTTGCAGGCATTAAAGATATACTCATTATTTCCACTCCGCAGGATATCGGTCGTTTTGAGCAAATTTTAGGCGACGGATCTGACTTAGGTGTGAATTTTTCTTATAAAGTACAGCCCGATCCAGGCGGCTTGGCACAGGCATTCCTCATCGGAGAGGAATTTATCGGCGACGACAATGTGGCCCTTGTGCTTGGCGACAATATTTTCTATGGCCACGGCCTGACAAATCTTCTTGAAAATGCAGCCGGCCGTGAAAAAGGAGCAACTGTTTTTGGATACTATGTAAACGATCCAGAGCGCTTTGGGGTTGTTGAGTTTAACGAAGAAGGCAAGGCGGTTTCAATTGAAGAAAAACCGGCACAGCCAAAATCAAATTATGCTGTAACAGGTCTTTATTTCTATGATAATCGTGTCGTGGAGATTGCGAAGAATATCGAGCCTTCTGCACGCGGCGAGCTCGAAATTACCGACATTAATAAAAAGTATCTTGAAATGGGCGAACTAAATGTAGAGCTCTTAGGCCGCGGATATGCTTGGCTTGATACAGGAACGCACGAATCCTTGTTAGAGGCTTCACAGTTTATCGAGACCATTGAAAAAAGACAAACATTGAAAATTGCCTGCCTTGAGGAAATTGCATATAAAATGGGCTATATAACAAAAGATAAGTTAATTGAACTTGCCGAGCCATTATTGAAAAATCAATATGGACAATATTTGATGAAAATTGCGACGCAAGGCGTTAACCGATAAAGCGAGGTTAAATAAAATGAACAAAATTGAAACGAAACTGCCAGGTGTTTTTATTCTAGAACCAAAAGTGTTCGGTGACCACCGCGGTTATTTTATGGAAAGCTATAATAAAAATATCTTTGAAGAATTAGGATTGCATTTTGATTTTATTCAAGATAACCAATCTCTTTCAGCACCAGTTGGAACCTTAAGAGGACTGCATTTTCAGCTAAATCCAAAAGCACAGACAAAGGTTGTCCGCTGTATCACAGGTGCCATCTATGATGTGGCTGTTGATATTCGCAAAGGTTCACCTACATATGGCCAGTGGATTGGTGTCATCCTTTCTGAGCACAACAAACGCCAGCTTGTTGTACCAAAAGGTTTTGCACACGGCTTTTGTACAATTGTTCCAGATACAACGGTTGCTTACAAAGTGGACGAGTATTATTCACCAGAGCATGACGGCGGGATTCTATGGAATGACCCAGCACTTGGCATCGATTGGCCGGCGTCAAATCCGATTCTTTCCGATAAGGATACAAAGCATCCGACATTAGCAGAAGCAACTCATTTAAATTTTGTTTACGAGGAATAGGAGGCACAGATATATATGAAATTACTAGTAACAGGCGGAGCGGGCTTTATCGGCAGTAACTTTGTCCGCTATATGGTCAATAAATACCCGGAGTACATAATCTATAACTTAGATTTATTAACCTATGCCGGAAATCTTGAAAACCTTAAAGATATCGAAGACAAGCCGAACTATAAATTTGTGAGAGGCGATATTGCTGACCGCGAATTCGTTCAAGAGCTTTTTGAAAAAGAACAATTTGATTATGTGCTGAACTTTGCGGCTGAATCTCACGTGGACCGCAGCATCACAAACCCGGAAATTTTTGTTCAAACAAATATTCAAGGGACTCTTGCGCTGCTTGATGCCGCTAGAGCAATTGGTGTGAAGAAATATCTGCAGGTTTCTACTGATGAAGTATACGGCACGCTTGGTGAAACGGGTTATTTTACAGAAGAAACGCCATTAGCGCCTAACAGTCCATACAGTGCAAGTAAAACAGGGGCAGATTTGTTAGTTCGTGCTTATAACGAAACATACGGACTGCCTGTGAATATTACTCGTTGCTCCAATAACTATGGTCCGTACCATTTCCCTGAGAAGCTGATTCCGTTAATGATTATCAACGCCTTGCATGACAAGGAGCTTCCAATCTACGGTGACGGTCTAAATGTCCGCGACTGGCTGCATGTGGAAGACCATTGCCAGGCCATTGATTTAGTGCTTCATAAAGGCCGTGACGGCGAAGTGTACAATGTTGGCGGCAACAATGAGCGCACGAACATTGACATCGTTAAAACGATTCTGAAGCAGCTAGATAAGCCGGAAACATTAATTAAGTTTGTTAAAGACCGCCCAGGACATGACCGCCGCTATGCGATTGATGCGACAAAGCTTCGCACAGAGCTTGGTTGGGAGCCGAAATATACGTTTGAAACAGGCATCAAGCAAACAATCGAATGGTATTTAAACAACAAAGAATGGTGGCAGAATATTATTTCCGGTGAATACCAAGAATACTTCAAGTCTCAATATGGCGATCGTTTAGAGGTAGAATAATGATTGTTCTTGTTACGGGTATGAATGGTCAATTAGGATATGATGTAGTAAAAGAGCTAGAAGAAAAGGGACATACCGCTCACGGAACAAAGCGTGAGGATTTTGATTTGACAAATGAAGCAGACGTTCACCGCTTTGTTCAAGAAATAAAGCCCGATGCTATCATTCATTGCGCTGCCTATACGAATGTGGATCAAGCCGAAACAGACAGGGAGAACGCCTATAACGTGAATGGTTTGGGCACGAAATATCTCGCACAAGCAGCCCATGAAATGAAGGCAAAAATGGTTTATGTCAGCACGGACTATGTTTTTGACGGCAACGGCACGGAGCCGTATGAAGTCGATGAGCCGACAAAGCCTCTTGGCGTATACGGTGAAACAAAGCTTGCCGGAGAGAACTTTTTAACAGAAAGCCTAGAGCAGCATTATATTGTCCGGACCGCATGGGTTTACGGTATAAATGGCAATAACTTTGTCAAAACCATGCTTCGATTAGGCAAAGAGCGAGGGGAAGTAGGCGTTGTAGCCGATCAGGTCGGCTCGCCAACCTACACAGTGGATTTAGCTAGGTTCCTTGTTGAGTTAATCGAAAGTGATAAATATGGCACTTACCATGCGACGAACAGCGGAATCTGCTCTTGGTATGAATTTGCTGTAGAAATCTTCAAGCAGGCTGGTTTGGAAGTGAAAACAAACCCGCTGACAACCGAGCAGTTCCCGCGTCCGGCAGCCCGGCCGAAATATTCGGTTCTTAGTAAAAAGAAACTTGAAGAACAAGGATTCACGCCTTTGCGGGATTGGAAAGAGTCCCTTTCCGCTTACTTAGAAGAACTAAATTTCACGGGGCAAATTTGATTGATTAAGAGGATGACTTATAAGAGTTTGACCAAAGAGGAACAGGTAGTCAGGCACTACAAAAAGACAAAAGGATTAAAGTGTCTTTTTACGGTGCCTGACACCGCCTCAGGAGTCTGACACTTAGCTTGGTCAGCCTCTTTTTCAACATGTATACAACAGGTTTAAGGAGGCAGCTTAGGTGACAGTATATGAAAAAGTGAAATCTTATTTTCGAAGTAAAAAGGTGTATCAAACCTTACGTTCAAATCCCGTTTTATTAAAAATCAATCAGCATTACCGTGAATCGGCGGAAGCTGCCAAACGTGAATCAGTAAAAAACTATGGCTACGAGGCATTACTGCATGTAAAAGAACTGTTTGCAGAATTAAAATTAGATTTTTGGCTCGATTATGGAACGCTGCTTGGAGCCATCCGTGAAAAAGATTTTATTGGGCATGATGCGGATATTGATATTGGAACCTTCTTTACGACAGGAGAAGATGCCAAAGCAGTGGAAAAGGCTTTTATTGGGAAAGGCTTTAAAAAGGCAAGAGAATTTTGGTTTGAAGGGAATATCGTTGAGGAAACCTATATTTACAAAGGCGTTAATCTAGATGTTTATTATTATGTAACAGGAGAGAATCGTGTTTCTTGCTTTGCTTTAGAGGAAGGCGAGCATACAATTTATAAGAAGTCTCCTGAAGAAACAAAGATTACCGGGCTTGTGGTAAAGAAATTAACCACCACTTTTAGCGGAATGACCATGATTGATTTTAAGGGCAATCTTTTTCCGATTCCGGAAAACTATGATCAGTATTTGAAAGAAAATTATGGTGAGACCTATATGATTCCAAATCCGAATTGGGATTGGACCAAAGTGGATAATGAGACACTTCCGTTTAAGGATAATACGAAGGCCTATTTGTTTCATTAATAGAGGATTAAATTGGGGATTAGAAGGAATTTTTTATGAAAAAATCATTGTTTAAAAACATGCTCTATAAGGTTATTTTGAATAGCTTTAACCTTATTCTGCCCATCCTAGTTGGCCCTTATGTGAACCGTGTACTCGGTGCCGAATCAATCGGGAAGGTGCAGTTTGTTGAGTCGATTTATGCTTACTTTTTAATCTTTGCGACCTTTGGTGTCTATCAATATGGATTGCGTGAAGTCAGCCGGATTAAAGATGACAAGCAGAAGGTGAGCCAGCTTTTTACCAGCTTGTTTACCATCGGCCTGATCACAAGTTTGGCAGCCTTGCTTTGCTACGCGGGCGTCAGTTACTTTGGCTATGGAAAGGAAAGTATTTTTCCCATTTTGATGATTTTCGGTTTTAACTTCATCGCCAACATTTTCATGGTTGAATGGGTGAACGAGGCTTTAGAAAATTACGATTTTATTACGATTAAAACGGTCATTGTCCGGATTATTTATGTCATCCTTATCTTTGCGATGGTGAATAACAGCGACAATTATTATGAATATGCGATGCTTCTAGTACTTTCAACGGTACTAAATAATATCGTCAGCTTTATCTATATCAAGCGGAAAATAAAATTTGATTTCAGTAATATGACGATTTTGCCGCATTTAAAGCCGCTATTTGTGGTAGTCGTGTTTGCGAATGGGAATGTCTTGTTTACACTCTTAGATCGTCTGATGCTCGGTCAGTTTAACACACCAAGGGCTGTTTCCTTTTATGTCATCCCTCAGCAAATCATGGGGATTATTAATACATTAATGTTAAGTATCATTCAAGTAACACTCCCAAGACTTTCTTATATTCTTGGTTCAAATGATGAGAAGAGCTATCATATTCTCCTTAATAACATTTCAAAGGTCTATTTTTCATTGTTATTCCCTGCTTCAGCGGGCATATTTGTCTTATCAGATGTTGCCGTATTAATTTACGGCGGTCAAGATTTTCTCGGAGCTTCAACCGCCTTAAGCTTATTTGCCTTTTACATGATTGTGCTTGGCATCGACTTTATCCTTGCTAACCAGGTCATTTATGTAAAAAAGAGAGAAAATGTACTCATCAAGCTTGTGTTCTTATCAGGTTCTATCAATGTTTTATTAAAAGTTGGCTTGCTTTTCATGGACAAGCTGACACCGGCAACAGCCGTTTTTACAACAGGAATCTCGACTTTAATTCTGATTCTGTTGGAGTACTGGTACATCAAACGCTATATCAAAATAGAGTATAAGTTGTTTGAATGGGCGAAGATGAAATATTTAGCCTACTCGCTACTATTCATTCCAATTGCCTATGTGATTAGACAGTTTGTATCAGGGCCCATTCCGCTCTTTATTACGATTGGAATTACCTGCTCCGTTATTTATGGAATCATCCTCATTGTTACAAAAGATATTGTCGTGCAAATTGCCCTTGAAAAAGTAAAGGGGCGTTTTGGAAGAAAGCAGTAGGAAGGATTATCCTATTGCTTTTTTTATAAAAAGTGTTAGTATCTTTAAAGTCATTAATGAAAAATTATTAGACAAATTTCGTCAATGATAGTGAGAATAGGCCATGAGATTGGTGGAATTATTACAAGCGATGTAATGATTTTGTGATTTAAATAAGATTCTCAACCTCATAGATTTATGATATAATCCATTTGGTATATTACTAGGTTAGCTGATTTTGCCAGAACATAAAAAATTAACCTATTGGTTTGTGTTAACTGTATTTGCCTGTATTCATTTGTGATGAGGTGGGCAATATACAATTAAGGGAGGATACTCATGATTTACTTGACGATGTTGCTATGTTTTATCATTTCGATTCTAATCACTCCTGTTGTGATCAAGTTAGCATTTAAAATTGGTGCAACGGATAAACCGAATCAAAGAAAAGTCCACCAGAAAATTATGCCTCGCCTTGGAGGTTTAGCGATATACATCAGTTTTGTATTCGGAGTATGGTTCTATCAGCCTCAATCGCCATATATCATGTCCATTATGGTCGGTGCAACGATTATTATCATCACTGGTATCCTTGATGACATGTATGAAATATCGGCTAAACTGAAGTTGTTGGGTCAGCTTGCCGCAGCCGGTGTGGTTGTAGCATGGGGCGGAGTACAAGTTGAATTTATTAACCTGCCTTTTAGTGACGGCATCTTGGAATTTGGATTTTTAAGTGTACCGATAACGATTCTTTGGATTGTTGGGATTACGAATGCAATCAACTTAATTGACGGTTTAGACGGTCTGGCAGCCGGAGTTTCTTCCATTGCCTTAATTACGATCTCTGGAATGGCCATTTTGTTCGGAAACCCATTTGTTGTTGTGATTGCTTCTATCATATTAGCTAGTACACTTGGCTTTCTTGTTTTCAACTTCCACCCAGCGAAGATTTTCATGGGAGATACGGGAGCCTTATTCTTAGGGTTTATGATTTCGGTTCTTTCACTGCTAGGATTTAAAACATCTGCTTTTATTTCCTTCATCATACCGATTATTATTCTAGGTGTTCCGATTTCAGATACATTCTTTGCAATCTTACGCCGAATTGTGAATAAAAAGCCGTTAATGGCACCAGATAAATCCCACTTGCATCACTGTTTATTGGGACTAGGATTTACACATAGACAAACGGTTTTATTAATCTATGCAATGGCATCCTTCTTTGGATTAGTAGCCGTGATTTTATCACAGGCAAAACTACTAGGCTCATTTGCATTAATCATTGCGCTGTTAATTATTATTGAAGTCATAGCTGAGAAAATTGGATTGGTCGGCAAAAACTACCGTCCGCTGCTAAAGTTTATTAACAGTGTTCGTTATTCAGCTGCAAAAAACCGTTAATAGAGCATAAAAAAGGTGAAAGACTTGTGACAGTCTTTCACCTTTTTTGATAGGAATGGAGAGATGGGGTCAGGTACCAAAAAAAGACAAAAACCATGAAAGTGTCTTTTGCGGTGCCTGACACGGCTTGACCTCTATACCTCTTTTTCCATATAAAGCACTTCACAAGAAGTAATCTCGCCCTGACCGTTTGTTAGTTCTACCATCCAATCAGTAAAGTTCTGGGCATCCGCTTCTTCGACATAGGTTTCAATTTCTACTTGATCTAAATAGTGAATCTCTTTAATCTCGTAAATCGAAGAGCGGAGTTCATTTTCGACTTTGCCAAGCCAAGTGTAGTCAATTTTCGTTGCCATTACCCGCATCAGCTTGCGTTCGACGACACCAGTGGCTTCAATCCCTTCTGAAGTGGCTTTTCCATAGGCACGAATCAATCCGCCTGCTCCGAGCTTAATGCCGCCGAAATAGCGGGTGACGACTACAACCGTGTCTTTTAAATGCTTCTTTTTCAATACTTCTAAAATCGGAACACCAGCCGTGCCGCTTGGTTCACCGTCATCATTGGCCTTTTGAATTTGATCGTGCTCACCGATTAAATAGGCTGAGCAGTTATGGGTGGCATTCCAATGCTCCTTTTTGATTTTCTGAATAAACTCCTGAGCATCTTCCTCGGTTTCAGCTCTCATGACATGAGCAATGAAGCGGGATTTTTGGATGACGATTTCATGTTCGCCATTGTGTTTAACTGTATAGTATTGGGATAACATAGCAGCGCACCTTTCACTAATATTATTTGAATAAACTATGCTTCATGTAATTATTGTTAATATTCTAGTCATTATTACAGAAGGTTTACTAACACTAAAGTCTTGCTTTTGCCGTAAAAATATAATGTTAAAGGGCTTTTTGACTGTCTCTATTATAAATCGACATCGTTATTAACATCAATTTACAAAATGTTTGTAAACAAACTTTAACATGTGTGACTTATTTGCATGGTATAATAGTTATAATCAATGAGGACTAATGTCATTATGAAATACTCAAAAAAATTTTAAAAATATTATCAGTATTTTATAACGAACAATTGAAATATGGTGTAAAATAGGATATATAGCATGCATGTTAGGGCAATCATTATAAAAACCTTTGAAAGTACTTTATAAAGAACGATTATCCTGATGTATACCTTTGATGGTAAACAAGTAACATGTATGAAAAGTTCTAGTGTCCTCTGGGGGAATACAATGAACATAAAAAACTTTGATACAAAAGCACTTGACCAGATATTGGGGAAAATGGTGGAAACTGTCGGGAACAGTAAGATGGAAATCTTTGAGATTGGACAAAGATGCCAGGATGATTACCAGTCGCTGTCAGAAGAACTGCGTGAAATTAAAATAGCCGTTCGCAGCACAATTGAAGAGGGCGACAAGCTTGACGCAATGGCAAGACTAGCGAGGAAGCGGTTGTCAGAGGTCAGCAAGCATTTCAACCTTTATAGTGAGACAGAGGTCCGGGAGGTATACGAAAAGGCTCATCGGATTCAAACAGACCTTACGATGAACAGGCAGATGGAAAAGCAGCTGCGGGCACGTCGTGATGACCTTGAACGCAGATTAGTTGGTTTGTCTGAAACCATTCAGCGGGCAGATCACCTTGTATCACAAATATCTGTGGTCATGAACTATTTATCAAGTGATTTGAAACAGATTGGTGAAGTGTTAGAGACTGCCAAGCAAAAGCAGGATTTTGGCTTGAAAATTATCGAAGCGCAGGAAGAAGAGCGCAAACGATTATCAAGGGAAATTCATGATGGGCCTGCACAAATGATGGCGAATGTCATGATGCGTTCAGATTTAATTGAAAAAATATACCGGGAACGAGGCGTGGAAGAGGCTATTTCTGAGGTTAGGAACCTGAAGAAGATGGTTCGCGATGCTCTATATGAGGTGCGTCATATCATTTATGACCTGCGCCCGATGGCACTTGATGACTTAGGTTTAGTACCAACCTTGAAAAAATACTTACAAACCATTGAAGAATATTTCAATTCTGCGCACATTCGTTTTATTTGTATGGGAGAGGCAAGAAGATTGCCGGCCAAGTATGAAGTGGCACTCTTCCGGTTAATACAGGAATCTGTTCAAAACGCCATGAAACATGCTGAGGCCAGTGAAGTGACTGTTAAACTGGAGTACCAACGGGATCATTTGAATGTTATTGTTCGAGATAACGGAAAAGGCTTTGATATAAACCAGCAAAAGCCAAGCTCCTTTGGATTAATAGGTATGAAAGAAAGAGTTGAACTGCTAGAAGGAGAGCTTTCGCTTGATACAAAGTCAGGTCAAGGAACGATGGTTATCATCCACGTCCCGATTACAGCGGAAAGCGCAGTAAAGGAATATACAATATAAAACAATATAAATAGTATAAAAAGAGAATAATAGATGGAATTTGCCTGACAAACTGGCAATAGATAAATTATATAAAGTTATAGTAGAAATAGAATGGCAATGTTTTAGGGAGGCGGAGTATTGTGACAACCAAAATAGTGATTATTGATGATCATCAGTTATTTAGAGAAGGTGTAAAAAGAATCCTGGAATTTGAAAAAACATTTCAGGTTGTAGCAGAAGGCAATGACGGCTGTGAAGCTCTAAAGCTAGTGGAAGAGCATCACCCGGATGTTGTGCTGATGGATATCAATATGCCGGAGACAAACGGAATTGATGCCACTCGTCAGCTGGTAGAAAAGTACCCTGATTCTAAGGTTATCATACTTTCTATTCATGATGATGAGAACTATGTCACACACGCGTTAAAAACAGGTGCGTGCGGATATTTATTAAAGGAAATGGACGCGGATGCCCTAATCGAAGCAGTAAAAGTAGTAGCCGCGGGAGGATCGTATTTGCATCCGAAGGTTACTCATAATCTAGTAAATGAATTTAGACGCTTAGCGGCAGAAGAGGAAGGCGGAAATAATTACGTACTGCAAATGGAAGTACGCAGACCGCTTCATCTATTAACGCGCCGTGAATGTGAAGTTCTTCAGCTATTAGCAGATGGAAAAAGCAACCGCGGTATCGGCGATGCTTTATATATAAGTGAAAAAACAGTTAAGAACCACGTAAGTAATATCCTGCAAAAGATGAATGTAAACGACCGTACACAAGCAGTCGTTGAAGCCATTAAAAAAGGCTGGGTGGAAGTCAGATAATAAGAACATACAGAACGTACTCTCTATGAGGGTACGTTTTTTTATGTAGAATTAAAATCAGCCAGTCTAAGTTTGTTGATTTTTTTATACTCAAGCAGCTTAGTTTCCATATGCATTGTGGATATGTTTTTGAAATTGTGGATAATTGGTTAATAATAGGAGCTATGCATTGATTTTACTAATGAGATTCAGTTCATCCAATTATACAAAAATGTGGATAATCAGGTGCGTTTTGTGGATAAAGTGTTAATAACAGTGGATATCACTGTAGGAAACTGTATGGAGATGTGAAAGTTTTGGTTTAAATGATCATAGTATATCTACTTTTACAGCAGATTTAGACCTTCTCTTTATGCATAAAATAAGCCTCTTGACCAGATTTTTCTTACTCTAATGATCATAATTCCGAACATCTAGTGAATCATTCCGAGATTTCTTTACAAAAGGAACGTGAATGGGTAAATCTAATGTAGAGCATCTAACGAGGTGATAAGGATGAATGTACTAGACATACTGACGAATGAAGAGCTGTTAACAACTTATTTCCTGGCATTAGATAAGAAGTTAGATGACGAGTTCATAGATATGCTGCGAAACGAATTAGACGATAGAGTGTTGAAGAATTTACAAACTCCGCAGGATGATAACCATTCACATCTGACGGGTTAACAACAGTTGACAATCTTTATAAAAATCTTCAAAGTAACTCTCCTGAAACATGAATCCCCATTCGGCTTTATATAATGCAATTTAAACTGTTTTCATATAAAATGAAATTTAGACAAATAGTAAAGGTTAAAGGGGTCTCAAGTCATTGCAGAATATATATTTAACTTCTGCTGAATGAAGTTAAGCCTCCGGCGAGCCTTGCGATTTTTTTAGAGGTAGTTTATCGAGCGAGCTCGATAAAAATCCGGGCGCAAATTCGATGGGATGAATTTGATTGATAAGACTTGAATAGGTATGTCTGCACCAATAGGAAATAACCAATCAGTCAAATACCCCGCCTCTACATACTAATTGAAATTATATTATCAAGGAAGGTATCCCTTTTATGAGAACAGCTATTGTATCAGATAGTACGGCCTATCTTCCGAAAGACTTGGTCGAGGAATTAAACATACACATCATCCCATTAAATATCATCTTTGGGGATGAATCCTATGAGGAGGAACTAGAACTAAGTGCGGAACAGTTTTACGAAGAAGTGAAGCGCCGCGAGCTTCCGAAGACCTCCATGCCGGCCATTGGAAAATTTGTCGAGCTATTCGAGTCCCTTTCCAAAGAGTATGATGCGGTGATCAGCATCCATCTTTCAAGCGGTATCAGCGGTACATACCAGGGCTCAATTACGGCAGGAGAAATGGTCGAAGGCATCGAAGTGTATTCCTTTGATTCAGAAATTGCCTGCATGCCACAAGGCTTCTTTGCGATTGAAGCGGCAAAAATGGCTGCACAAGGCCAAGATCCCCAAACCATTATGACTCGTTTAGATGAAATGAAGAAAACGATGGGCGCGTATTTTATGGTAGATGACCTGGCCCATTTACAACGCGGCGGCCGGCTTTCAAGTGCTCAAGCCTTGATTGGCGGATTACTTCAGGTTAAGCCGCTGCTTCATTTTGAAAATAAAGTAATTGTCCCCTTTGAAAAAATCCGTACCCGAAAAAAAGCAATCAAACGAATAGTTGAGCTGTTGAAGGAAGCTGTCAGTGATGGTGCAGCCTATCAAGCGGTGGTCATCCATGGCAACTGTGAAGAGGAAGCCGCTAACTGGAAAGCTGAACTCGAGGAACTGTTTCCAAATGTTGAATTCAGGCTCAGCTATTTTGGGGCTGTTATCGGAACTCACCTTGGTGAAGGATCCTTAGGCCTTGGCTGGGTGAAAAAGTAAAAGATTACGCCATTCCGCTTTGGAGTGGCGTGGACTAAAGATTCAGCCTGCTCTCTGAAGAAATCCCCATCATCCCAGTAAATACTTTCTATCTGGAAAAAATACTCATTCAGAAAACTGCACAACCAATGACTGCATTATCAACAGAATAAAGAGGTGAAACGATGAAATTCTCCTGTAAAAACGGAATTCTCATTCCTGATCAACTGTCTCCATCTCAAGAACATTCCTCTGACTCACTCCCGATTTCAAAGATAGAAACCCTGCCGCAAGCACCGCCGATGAACCTTCATTATTCCTACAATAAAGACCTGCAGCAACTGCTTTCTGGAAAACAGCTTCTCCTTGATGACATTCCCTTTTCCTTACAAGACATCCAATCCCACTACGAAAACGGTTATCTTAGCTACCGAAAAAGCATCATGATTGAAAAAAATAAATATACCTGCGTTCGGTGCGGCAACCAGCAGAAGCATTTATTTGCCGCCTTTCCCTGTGCAAGATGCGGGGAGAATTGTGTGTATTGCCGAAAATGCATCATGATGGGGCGAACAAGCACCTGCAGTCCGCTCATTAGCTGGAGGGGGCCAGATATCCCTATTGAATGCAATGAACCACCACTGCACTGGACTGGAACCCTATCAACTGGCCAAGGCCTTGCATCAAAAGCGGTGGTGGAAGCCGTACAAAATACAAAATCCCTCCTCGTTTGGGCGGTATGCGGTGCAGGGAAAACGGAGGTGCTGTTCAATGGAATAAACACAGCGCTGTTGGAAGGAAAGCGGGTTTGCCTCGCAACACCGAGAACGGATGTTGTTCTTGAACTCTCTCCGCGCTTGAAAAAAGTATTTCCGGACATTGCTGTTGCCACTTTGTACGGCGGCAGTGAGGACCGCCATTTGTATGCTCCGCTAACGATTGCCACGACCCACCAGCTTCTTCGTTTTTACCATGCGTTTGATGTTGTCATATTAGACGAGGTCGACGCCTTTCCTTACTCCGTGGAAGAAGCCCTGCAATATTGTGTAGAACAAGCCCGCAAAAGGGTTTCTTCTATGATCTATTTGACGGCCACTCCCGATGAAAAATGGCGAAAGGAGTGCAAGAAGGGGAAAAGAAGCTATGTCACCATTCCGGCGCGATTTCATCGCTATTCTCTGCCGGTACCGCGATTTGTCTGGTGCGGGAACTGGCAGAAACCATTGAATAAAGGAAAGCTCCCGGCAAATGTTCATAAGTGGATTACGGAACGGATTCATGACAATCAACAAGCACTTCTCTTTTTCCCCCGTATCGAATTAATGGAAAAAGTTCTTCCTCTGCTAAAAACAATCCACCCGAAAATAGAAACGGTACACGCTGAGGACCCTAAGCGCAAAGAAAAAGTCCAGGCCATGCGCAACAAAGAGATTCCTATTCTATTAACGACAACCATCTTAGAGCGAGGGGTCACCTTTCCTAAGCTCGATGTAGCCGTTATTGGCGCTGAAGACCGTATTTTCACCGAAAGCGCTCTTGTCCAAATTGCCGGACGTGTCGGACGAAGCTCTGACTTTCCAAGTGGAGATATTACTTTTTTTCATTATGGAAAAACAGACAGCATGGTCAAAGCCCGCAGACAAATCCTCTCGATGAACAAGGAAGCGAGGGGAAGGGGATTGATTGATGATTGAGCTTTGTTTTATCTCGAATTTATATTGTATGGAGTGTATTTTGCGGTGTTCATCTATCTGATTTATCCATTCGACTATTCCCACATCCCACTAAAAAAGGACTGACCCCTATGCGAGACTACTGTCTTATCTGTTTTACTGAAATCATCCCTCAAATGGGATGGAATGATTTAATTGCTGTGGTGAAGAAACAAACCATTTGCCCAGCATGCAAAGCAAAACTAGAAGAAATAAAGGGCGAGACCTGTTCGATATGTGATCGGCCGCTTGAACAGCTCGATGCCCGCTTTATCCAGGGAGACCGCTGCTACGACTGTGTCCGGTGGGAGGAGGATTCGCTTTGGCAGGGATGTCTGACGAAGAACCACTCGCTCTATCTTTATAATGAGTTTTTACAAGAAGTGATTTCCCGTTATAAGTTCCGCGGTGATTATATTTTGGCGAACCTTTTTACAGAAAGGCTGCTTCAGAAGCTGACTGGTGAAACGTATGATAGCCTTGTCCCGATTCCGCTAAGTCCGGAGCGGCTGCAGGAGCGGGGCTTTAATCAAGCAGAGGCGATCATTAGGGAAGCTTCCCTGAACCCGGCAAATATCTTAACTCGTATCCATGGGGAAAAACAATCAAAGAAATCACGGAACGAACGGATTCACGCAAATCAGGTGTTTCAACTAGCAGAGCAGCCAATCCTTCCAGAGCAAACGGCAAAGCAAACCTCCCATTCCTTACAGCCGCCAAGTATAAAGGGACAAAGGATTATCCTGATTGACGATGTCTACACAACCGGTTCTACCCTCAGACACGCAGCAAAGGTATTAACCAGCTTTGGTGCTGCATCCGTTACTGCTATTACTATTGCAAGAGGCTAGAAGTATAAATGAATATGCCAAATATCACTAGACATTCGTATGAAAAAAGCCGCATAAAACTCGAATTTCCTTTATAATAAAAAGTAAATAAGTAAATATTCACAGTAAAATGTTCTTATAAAGGAGATTTGTCGTATGGTGCCTGATGTAATTAACTGCCCAAGCTGCGAAAAACTAACGGTCAAAAATAAATTTCGCGATGTATGTGAGGAATGTTATAAAGCAGAAGAAAAGATATTTGATAAGGTTTATCGATATATGCGCAAGCGTGAAAATAGAGCAGCAACCATTCCGCAAATTATTGAAGCAACAGGCGTGGAGGAAGAACTGCTGTTAAAATTTATTAAAAATGGCCGGTTAAAGCAAGCTCAATTTCCTAATCTTGGTTATCCTTGTGATAAATGCGGAGGAATCATTCATAGTGGGAAGCTCTGTGGAAACTGTGCGAAAGAGCTTAGAACAGAGCTGGAGCTTCACGAAAAAGAGGAGATCCGCAAACAGGAAATAATGGAGCGGGAAAGGAATAGGACGTATTTAAGCGGTAAAAACAAAGAGGATTAGGATAGTTGACAGCACTCAAAAACACCCTCCAACAGAATAGGAAGCATTCGGGTGTTTCCCTTAATGTTCTACATTTGGAAATTTTATCTCTCTTCGGTATTGATGAAATATTCATAGTAAAATGTGATAAATTTCATATGTCCTTCTAGAGTGTATATATTATTCTTAATCTAATAAAACATCATGATACTGCCTTTTTATAGGTAATAGATTAATTGAAATGTATAGCAGGCATTAGTATTTATAATGGTTTCCATGGGGATTCAGGATATATTTACTTCAAGATTAATAGACCTACACAGAGGAGGGGCATCTCTATGGCAAGTGAATCCCTTACTATTAAGAATCTGATTCAAGAAAGTGAACTATATAGTCTAATTGATGAATTGAAAATTGGCATCTACCTATTTGATTCATCCGGCCATTCTTTATGGGCAAATATCTATTTTCAATCGATGTTTGGCTATTCAATGGATGAACTAAACGATAAAACCTTATATGATTTATTTCCTACACAGGATGCCCGTTTGCTTCAAAAAGGTCTAAAACAGGACAATTTTCAAATTAGAGGAAAAAGAAACTCACAGCATTTCATTTACTTAAAAGTTCTTTCCTGTCAGCAGCGCGATGGATTAGGAACCATCGTTAAAGTAGTGGATATCACCGTTCAAAAGCAATGTGATTATCAATTATCCAAAACGAATAAAGAGCTGGAAGATTTAAAGCATGCGTTAGATCAGGCGGCGACGGTTTCTATAACGGACGTAGATGGAAAGATTCTTTATGTAAATGACAAATTTTGTGAAATCTCTCAATATACTCGTCATGAGTTGATAGGAAATAATCATCGAATCATAAAGTCTGGCCATCATCCAAAAGAGGTATATGAGGAGATGTGGTCCACAATTAAGGACGGAAAGGTATGGAAAGGCGAAATTTGCAATAAGACAAAGGGCGGGGCGTATTGGTGGGGAGATGCGACAATCGTGCCTTTTTTGGATGAAACCGGGAGACCTTATCAATTTATCGGTATTCGTTCAGATATAACAGATAAAAAACGAATGGAAGAGAAAGTGCAAAAGAGCAATGAGCTGATTATGCTGAGTGAAAATCGTTTTCGATCATTGGTTGAGCATTCTCATGACCTAATCGTTCTAGTAGATGAAAAGGGAATCATCGAATATATTAGTCCAAACATGAATATGATCACGAGCACTCAAATAAATGAATATATTGGCCAGAGTTTCATTGATTTTATTCATGATGAAGATCAAACTGGGGTCAAGAATTATTTTGCCGATGTTATCAAATATGCACAGAAGAGTCATACACTAGAAACGCGTGTAATGGATGAAAACGGAGAAGTTCATATTTGTGAAGTGATCTTTATTAATCTGCTTCATGACCCGGCTGTTAAAGCGATTAAGGTGAATGTGAGGGATATAACGGAAAAAATACAGGCAGAGAAGAAAATCTATGAAATGTCTAATTATGATTTCCGTACGAAGCTTCCAAACAAAAATCTCTTTCGATCACTACTGAGACAAGAATTAGAACATTCGAAACAACTCGATCGTAAGTTTACCCTAATGGTCCTTGATATTCATGGACTTAAATTTGTCAATGATACACTGGATGCTAATATGGGAGAGCATCTGCTGCTAGAAGCGGCCAAACGATTAAATGAATATATTGGAGAGATGGGGATTGTCTCACACTATGAAGGGGTCGAGTTCACGATCCTCCTCCCAAACATAGCCAATCATGTGACAAAGAAAATAGCCAAAGATTTGATTCGATTGTTTGAGCAGCCATTTTTCATTAATGATTATGAATTATTTCTAATCATCAATATTGGCATTAGTATTTTTCCTTATACCGGACAATCCGCACAAAGTTTACTGAAAAATGCATATACTGCAGTGCACCAGGCGAATGAAAGAGGGACGAACGTTTACCAAGTATATTCGCAAAATATGGATATTAAATCATTTAAAAAGTTTAACCTTATGAATGATTTACGTAAAGCCATCAAAAATAATGAATTTTATCTTGATTTTCAACCAAGGATTGATGTCGAGAGTAACCAGATTATTGCCGCAGAAGCGTTAATCAGATGGAATCACCCAAAATGGGGAATTGTCTCGCCGGCGGAGTTTATATCCATTGCTGAAGAAAGTGGGATCATTGGCAAGTTGGGAGAATGGGTATTAGAAAATGCCTGTCAGCAAAGGAAGGAATGGCAAGAGAAGGAACTTCCTCCTGTCAAAGTTTCCGTCAATTTATCTGTTCTCCAATTTTTACAAACGGATGTTGTTCAAATGGTCGAGAAGGTGTTGGAGCGGACACAATTAGAGGCAAAATGGCTGGAAATTGAAATGACAGAATCTGTCCTCATGGAAAATGAATCACTTTTACCGGACAAAATTGCCAAGTTAAAAGCAATGGGAATCGGAATTGCCATTGATGATTTCGGGACAGGTTACTCATCACTTGGCTATTTGAAAAAAATAAAAGCAGATATTCTCAAAATTGACCGTTCTTTCATTAAAGGAATTCCTGATGACTCTGACAGCAAGGATATTGTGTCAGCCGTCGTCCAGTTGGCGAAAAAACTAAAAATTAGAATCGTAGCTGAAGGTGTTGAAACCCAGGAGCAATTAGAATTCCTAAAAGGTGTACAATGTGAAGAAGTACAAGGTTATTTATACAGCAAGCCACTGGAAGCCAAAGATTTTGAAAGGCTGCTAGAGCAGGAAACTTGTCAGCCAAACAACGAAAATACGGTAAGTCCATACAATCTAGCGAATCGAAGAGAATATTTCAGAATCAAGATGAAACATCCGTTAAGCGGAGAAATGACGATTACCGTATTTAATGGGAAAAAGGTAAATGTAGGCTCGACGAAAATACTGATTTTAGACATAGGTCCAGGCGGACTGAAAGTTGAAACGACGGTTAAACTCCCTGTTGGATCTGATATGGTATTAAAGTTTTCTACAAAAATATTGGGCGCCAATGTAGAATTGTTCGGAAAGATTGTCTGGAGAAAAGAAATGGACGACCACTATCATTCCTATGGAGTCAGCTTTATTATTAAAGAAGAAGCAAGAGGACATTTAACTGCACTCCTCAATCAGTTTCAAATACAACTGCAGGCAAAGGACGTTTTGCCGAATTCTAGTTTTATTACTGATAGTAAAGAGAGCTTCTTTGAGAGCATATCATGATCGATAGGTATGTGTAAGGAATAAGTCATCTGTCTGACTACAGATTTGTTGGGACAGGGAAGTTGGATATCAATGTAAGGACATCAGTTATTGGTGTCCTATTTTTTATGGAGTAGAAGAGTTCGGTTTCGGCGAGGGAGGGTTAGGGAGGAATAAAATGGTTATAGTCTACCGAAAAAGCAACTACAAGCAAACTTAGGTAGCCTATAAATTCAGATAATCTACTAAAAGAAAATATCAGGCCCATTACATCCCCACTCCCTCTAATAGCTTCCCATATGTACACTCTTTACCCTAAGGTATCTAACCTTGTAACTATCACAATCAGAACCATTATTTGGTCACATAGCCCTATTTAATTTTGTCGTCCTTTTACCGATATAACATATAGAGAAAGTGATTTGTACGGGAGTGGAACATTATGCGGGTTAACCATCAATCGATTCGCCAACATGCAGCCATATCAGATGCCCCTTTAGAATTGAAAAAAGGGGAAGTGGTCAGAGCGTCTATTAAAGAAATGCTGTCAGATACCGATGTTATTTTACAAATAAGAGGAAAAGAAGTCCGCGCAAGGTTTAATGAAGGAGTACCCCTGTCCGGCAAAGCTGTGACGATTCAAGTGAACGGCGAGGCTGATGGCATGCTCCAGGCCAAAACCATTGCCACAGAAAATACGAGAACTCCATCAGTTGAAGAAAAAATCTTTGCCAGCGCTGGTTTAACGGGAAAAGAAACTGCTGGTGTGAAGCAAGCAGTAAGAATCCTATTGGACAAAGGTCTGTCCTTATCCAAAGAAACGATCCAAGAGTTAGACAGCTTTATCGCAAAAGCCCAGGGCACGCTTGAGGAAAAAATAGATTCCGTCCGAGCGTTGGCGAATAAACGATTAGACGCAACCGGTACACAGCTTCGTGCCGTTCATGAAGCACTGCACGGAAAACCGCTGAACGAAGTACTAACAGATATAGCAAAGGAAATTGATCCAGAGTTTAAATTGGAGAAAAAGGATGCAAGACAGCCTACTCCAAATACGAGAGTCCAAAATGAAAATGCTGCAACACAGAAAGCAACCATACCAGCTGCGACTAAACAAGAAATCTCACATGCTCCACAATCTATTCAAAAAGAAAACAATCCTGCACCAACTTCTCAAAACGGTACAGCAGTAAAAGAGAATGTAACGAAAAGTGCAGATACCAATACGCAAGCAATAAACCCTGCTAGTGACAAGCAAAGAACAGCAGCTAAACAAGTAGCTGAACTAAGTCAGACCATTCGAAAAAATCTTGAGCACGTTCAGAACGAGCCAGATTTACAAAAAGCAGTTGCTATAGTGAAAAAAGAAATTGTCAATCATCCGAAGTTAGACCGAGGATTGGCACAAAAAATAGACAAGGCGGCCCAGGAAGCAGTCAAGCTGCAGTCGATTGGAAAAGAACGTCTTGTGGAAGCCTTGAAAACGGCCGAAGCCCAGTTGACAAAGATTCAGCAAGCAACATCTCAAAGGAATGTACCAGTACAAGAGCCTACTAATCTAACTAGTCAAGATGGAAAACTATCTGATCTAGTAAAAAATATCAATCAAGAAGTTTCAAAGAGTCCTAATCTTAAAGGATCCATTGAGAACGTTCAGGAAACAATCGTAAATAATGTACGTTTTCCTGATGTGTTGAAGGATAAAGTAAACCGCGCTGTGAACGAGGCGGCATCACTAGAGAAACAAGGCCGAATAACAACAGGAAAAGAACTGTTGAGTAGCGTGCTAACGGAGGTAGAAGCTTCCGTTATTCAGACGGAAAGAAAAGTTTTAGAGCAGGCAGCTGTAGCATCTCGACCTCAACAAGAGGGAAGAATGGCTAATTCGAGCCCGAGTGAAATGGTTAGAGAGGTAAAAGCTGAAGTTCAGAAAGAATATAATCTGCAGAGAGCAGTTGAAAAGGTTCGAGACCAGATTATCTCTAATCCGAAAGTAGATAGAGAAGTCGCGCAAAAAGTAGAACAGGCAGTCAAGGAAGCAGTGCAGTTGCAACAAATTGGGCGAGAATCAACTAGTCGTGAGAGACTACAACAGGCATTGGCAAAAGCAGAAGTAGAACTGCAAGAAATTGAAGTCAGCCAACCAAAGCAACCAGTACTTAAATCAGAACCAAGTCCAAGTGAGACGGTCAAACAGGTTAAAACAGAAGTCCAAAGTGAACCGAATTTACAGCGAGCGGTAGAAAAGGTTCGAGAACAAATTATCGCTAATCCAAAAATAAATCGAGAAGTCGCACAAAAAGTAGAACAGGCAGTAAAAGAAGCCGTTCAGCTGCAACAGATTGGTCGTGAGTCGACAGGTCGTGAACGACTACAACAAGCATTGGCGAAAGCAGAGGTAGAACTCCAACAAATCGAAGCTAGCCAAACTAAGCAATCCGTTTCTAAAATCGAAACAAGTCCAAGTGAGACTGTAAAACAGGTTAAAACAGAAGTCCAAAGTGAACCGAATCTACAGAAAGCAGTAGAAAAAGTTCGAGAACAAATTATCGCTAATCCAAAAGTAGATAGAGAAGTTGTACAAAAAGTGGAGCAGGCAGTAAAAGAAGCAGTGCAGTTACAGCAATTAGGTCGAGAAACAACAGGCCGTGAGCGATTGCAACAAGCATTGGCAAAAGCAGAAGTAGAGTTGCAGCAAATCGAAGCCAACCAGCCAAAACAACCAGCTCTTAAAGCTGAACCAAGTCCAAGTGAGACCGTAAAACAGGTCAAAACAGAAGTCCAAAATGAACCGAATCTTCAGAGCGCGGTAGAAAAGGTTCGAGAACAAATAATCGCTAATCCGAAAGTAGATAGAGAAGTTGTACAAAAAGTAGAGCAGGCAGTCAAAGGAGCAGTCCAGTTACAACAAATTGGCCGAGAATCAACTGGTCGCGAGAGACTGCAACAGGCATTAGCCAAAGCAGAAGTCGAGCTACAAGAAATCGAAGCTAGTCAGCCGAAGCAACCAGCTCTTAAAGCTGAAACAAATCCAAGTGAGACTGTAAAACAGGTTAAAACAGAAGTACAAAATGAATCTAATTTACAGAGAGCAGTTGAAAAGGTTCGAGAACAAATTATAGCTAATCCAAAAGTGGATAGGGAAGTAGCGCAAAAGATAGAGCAGGCAGTCAAGGAAGCGGTACAGCTTCAACAAATCGGTCGTGAGTCGACCGGCCGTGAACGATTGCAACAGGCATTGGCGAAAGCGGAAGTAGAGCTACAAGAAATTGAAGCTAGTCAGCCAAAGCAATCCGTTCTTAAACCTGAATCAAGTCCAAGCGAGACTGTAAAACAGGTTGAAAATGGAGTGCAAAATGAACCGAATTTACAGAGAGTGGTAGAAAAGGTTCGAGAACAAATTATAGCTAATCCAAAAATAGATCGAGAAGTCGCACAAAAAGTAGAACAGGCAGTAAAAGAAGCGGTGCAGCTTCAACAGATTGGTCGAGAATCAACCGGTCGTGAGCGACTACAACAGGCATTGGCGAAAGCAGAGGTAGATTTACAACAAATTGAAGCGAGCCAACCAAAGCAACCAGCTCATAAAACCGAACCAAGTCCAAGTGAGACTGTCAAACAGGTTAAAACAGAAGTGCAAAATGAACCGAATCTACAGAAAGCGGTAGAAAAAGTCCGCGAACAAGTAATCACTAATCCGAAAGTAAATCGAGAAATCGCAAAAAAAGTAGAGCAGTCAGTCAAAGAAGCGGTGCAACTTCAACAGATTGGTCGAGAGTCAACGGGCCGAGAGAGACTGCAACAAGCATTAGCGAAGGCAGAAGTTGAGTTGCAAGAAATCGAAGCTAGTCAGCCGAAGCAATCAGCACTTAAAACCGAACCGAGTCCAAGCGAGACTGTAAAACAGGTTAAAACCGAGGTACAAAATGAATCGAATCTACAAAGAGCGGTAGAAAAGGTTCGAGAACAAGTAATCACTAATCCAAAAGTTGACCGAGAAGTAGCACAAAAGGTAGAGCAGGCAGTCAAGGAAGCGGTGCAGCTACAACAGATTGGCCGAGAGTCAATCGGCCGTGAACGACTGCAACAGGCATTGGCGAAAGCAGAAGTCGAGTTGCAAGAAATCGAAGTTAGCCAACCGAAACAACCAGCTCAAAAAACTGAAACAAATTCAAGTGAGACCGTAAAACAAGTTAAAACAGAAGTACAAAATGAACCGAATTTACAGAGAGCTGTAGAAAAGGTTCGAGAACAAGTAATCACTAATCCAAAAGTAAACCGAGAAGTAGCGCAAAAAGTAGAGCAGGCGGTCAAAGAAGCGGTACAGCTACAACAAATTGGCCGAGAGTCAACCGGCCGTGAGAGACTGCAACAGGCATTAGCGAAAGCAGAAGTCGAGCTACAGGAAATCGAAGCTAGTCAGCCGAAACAACTAGCTCAAACAGACGTAAGCAGGGAAACTCGTCCAAGTGAAAATGTAAAAGAGGTCAAAGTAGAAATCCAAAAAGAACGGAACCTGCAGAGAGCGGTTGAAAAAGTCCAAGAACAGGTCATCGCCAATCCAAAAGTAGACCGTGAAGTAGCACAAAAACTAGAGCAGGCAATCAAAGTAACCTTACAATTAGCCCGAATGGGTCGTGAAGCAATCGGCAGAGGACATCTGCAAACGGCTTTAACCCAGGCCGAGAACGAATTGCAACAATTAGAAACAAGTAAACCTGTCCAAACAGCTCAAGATTCACGTCCAGCTCAAAACATAGCGCCATCATCTGAACAGGATCAAACAAATGAAGCTTCACAAATACGAGAAGCAGTGAAAAACGTCAGAGAACAAATTCAAGCAGAACCTGATACAAGAAAGGCCGTTCAGAAGGTACAGGAACTAGTATCAAATAATAAAAATATCAACCCAGAAATAAAACAAAACCTTGAGCGTTTTGCCGGTCAAGCGAATCAATTAAATCAAGCAGGCAGAGACAGACTTGTTAAAACGTTGCAGCAGGCAGAAGCAGAACTACAACAAAGCGTTGAAGCAAAGGGACCGCCAGCTCGTTCCAACGCAGCCCATATGGAACAGCCTGACGTAAATACTACGCAAAAAGCAACCGAAACAAATACTCAAGTAACAGAAATGAAAACAGCAGCAAAAACAGAAACTCAAACCTTGCCTTCTCAATCAATTAGACAAGCCTTAACCCAACTGCAAAAAGAACCAAATTTGGAATTGGGACTTGAGCAGGTAAGAAAAGCAATATCAAGTAATCCTTCGATTGATTTGAAAACAATTGAGAAAATCGAAAATGCGCTTAATCATACGGAACAGCTCAATGATAAAGGCCGTGAAATTGCAGCAAGACAGCATATGACAAAAGAGCTCTCAGCAGTCGAAAAAGAATTAGTCGAAACAGAGCCAAAAGCAGTTCAAGAAGCTAAACCGCAAGAAACGCTGCCATATGATCTAAATGAACAATTACAAGCCTTAAATGTACAAGGAAAAGATATTTTAATCACAAAGGTAACACAAAAGCTGGCCCAGGCTACACATGACTTCCGTGAACTAAAGCGGGAAATCTCAAGAAATCTAGACAATGTTGAACGTGTTATCAATACCTTTAAGAAAAATGCTTATCCGCAGGCTAAACAAATGCTCGAAGCAACCATCAGCAAGCTAGATAATGCGATTTTAAAAAGTGATATGATGCTGTTTACTGATATGAGAACAGAAAAGCAGCTATTGCAGGCAAGCAGCCAGCTAGCTGAAGCCAAAAAGTTGCTATCAAAAGGAGATCACGCTCAAGCAGGAAAAATCGTCCATGACGTGAAGACGTTAATAGATAAAATTATTTATAAACCATCCGAGCAAAAAGTCGTTCACTTTGTTGATAAAGAAGTTCTTGGAATGGAAACTCGTACACCTTCCCAGCAGCTGTTATCAAAATTTAGTGAATCAACCTACAATGCAAACCAGAATCATGAGGGGTCCGCACGTCAGATGTACGATATGGTTCGCTCATTAGGCTTAAATCATGAAAGTGATGTCGCAAACTCACTTGTTTTCCAACGAAGCGACCAGCCAGGGTCTGAACAACAACAGCAGCATCAGAATTTAAAGGAAGTATTAATGAAGCTAGCTCAAGGGGAAGGGCAGGAGAATAATCCGAAAATTGCCCAGCAAGCGGAACAGGCTTTAACCAATCTCACCGGCCAGCAGTTGTTAAGTAAATCAGATGGCAATGGGACCCTGCAAAGTATGTTTTTCAATCTGCCGCTTATGTTAGGTGGGAACCCTGAGAATCTACAAGTCTTCATTAATTCGAAAAACGAAGGCGAGCAGGTGGAATGGGAAAACTGCAATCTTTATTTTCTATTAGAAACAAAGAAACTTGGGGATGTTGGCATCCTCTTAAATTCAACCGATAAAAATTTATCGATTACGGTCAAAAACGATATGCCTGGTTTTAAAGAAAAAATGGAACCGATTGCCGAGCTGACCAAACAAAAGCTTCAAGAAGTCGGCTATAACGTCTCTAGTATTGCTTTTACAAGAATGAATCCTGTTACAAAACAAACCACTTCTCATAAAGAATTAGGAAGCGAAATGGTACAAGTAAAAGCAACAAGGCAAAACTTCAATGAGAAGGGACTGAACTTCACAATATGATGAGAGTGGCTACTTATTATAATCAAAAGAAACGCAAAGATATGAACGGTCCACAGGCAGCTGTGATTAGATATGACGAAGAAAATGGAAAAGCACCCGTTGTTGTGGCATCAGGAAAAGGCCAAGTAGCGCAGCAAATTATCGAGTTAGCTCAGAAAAATAATATTCATATGCAGGAAGACTCTTCGCTTGTTGCCAACCTATTGGACATGGATTTGGGGGAGAACATTCCCCCTCAGCTTTATTCGGTTATGGCAGAGATTCTTCTCCTCATCGAAGAAATGGAAAAAAATTATTCATAAAAAATGTAAACACTATTTTAGAACTGCCGATAAATAAAATAGAATCACTTTGGAGGTGCACATTCTGTGTCCGACTACTTAACAAAAGAAATGATTTATCAAAAATCACCACAAGAACTCACTTCATTATTATATGAAACTTGCTTAATGAGTTTAGAAGAAGCAATTGAAAATATAAACAGCAAAGACTACGTTATAGCAAACCAAAAAATACAAAAGGCCAATGACATTCTAGAGCGTCTAGGTGTCGGGCTAAACTACGAAGCCGGCATCATCGCAGATCAGTTGGATATGATGTACAACTACATGGCTGCAAAGCTGATTGAAGCCAATCTAAAAAAAGACCCAGCCATCATCAAAGAAGTCATCAAGATTCTTGAAGACATTGCACAAGCATGGAACCAAGCCTTAAAGAAGCCGGCAAAACCGATGAATCCAAGCAGAATGAGAGCCATGGCTTACGAAAAGAACGTTTTAGTAGAAAATTAATAATAGGGAGATACTTACTATGAAAATCAACCATAATATTCAAGCGTTAAATGCATATCGTAATCTATATCAAAACCAAATGAACACATCTAAAAACTTAGAAAAGTTATCATCAGGTCTTCGTATCAACCGTGCTGCAGATGATGCAGCAGGTCTTGCCATCTCTGAAAAAATGCGTTCTCAAATTTCAGGACTTAAGCAAGCAGAGCGCAATTCGCTTGATGGAATATCACTCATGCAGACAGCAGAAGGAGCGATGACAGAAGTTCACTCTATGCTGCAGCGTATGCGCGAACTAGCTGTTCAGGCTTCGAATGATACGAACACTACATCTGACCGTCAAGCAATCCAATTGGAAGTAGATCAATTAAAGCTTGAAATTGACAGCATTTCATCAAAAACAGAATTCAATACACGAAAATTATTGGATGGTTCAAGTGCAGCTGATACACAGTACATTGTAGGTGAAATGGAAAAAACAAATATTATTCAAGTTCCTAGAGTAATTGATGCTTCACTTAAAACAGGTCGTTATGAAGTGGGGATAGAAAATAATCCAGTACTTACCTATAAATTAAACCAACCAGGAGCTGGTGTAAGTGATGCTTCAGTTATTGACATTCACTTGGGAGGAAAGTTCCATAGTAACCAAAAAGGAAATACCAATCTATTAAATCCACCTCAGCTGACAAATCCTGCAGCTAACGATTTAGATGAGGATTTATCCCAAAATATGGGAAGCTATGTTGTTACAATAGAGGATATAGTGCCTATGGACAGTATAGCATTATCTAGCAACACTGGTATTGCTGATGGTAGTTTAACTTTTGGTACTTCAGCAAATAATAACTTGCCACTAGGTGATTATACTCTAACAGTTAGTAACTTCGATAGCGTTACAAATAAAGCCGATATAGAAATTAAAGACTCTACAGGTATACTAGTAGGGAAAGTATCACAACAAAATGTAACAAGCGAAATTACTGTAGGAACCGGAGATAGAATCGTAAAACTTGCTGCTAATTCAATTAATTCGAACGGAACTGATAAAATTACAATGTCATCCGACGTTAGTCTGAAAATCGAAAAGCTAGAATCAGATGGTACGATTGGAGCTGTAGTTGCTGGATTGAATTTTGCAGATATGAATGAAAAAGGACAAGCAACTCATGGTGGTTTTACATTTGATTTAGCTGCAAATACTAAAGTTGGTGCAAGCAAGTTTGATTTAACAAGCGACCTTGGTCTTGGTGAATACACAATTGTTGTTTCTGACTACCAAGTAAATACTGCAGGAAACAAAAGTGCTACCATTGAAGTTTTTGATCCAAATGGATTTTCCATTGGACAAAAAGCTGCAGAAATTGGTGAAAATGGAGCTATCGAAGCAATTGGTGATGATAGTGGAAAGCTAGTTAATATTGATACTCGTTTGATTACACAAGCAGGTACAGCTAAAGTTCAAATTGAAAACAAGTTAATGATTTCAGTTTCAAAGGTAGATACAGATGAAAATGGTATTCAAAAAGGTGAACCTACACCAATTACTTTCGAAAAAGAAATTACAACCGTTAATGGAAAAATCCAGCACGGAGGTCTTGAATTAACGTTTGGTGCAAATGCTCGTAAAGGTGCATCACAATTTGATTTAACAAACAAAGCGTTAAGCTTCCAAATTGGTGCAAACAAGGACCAATCTGTATTCATTGATGTTCCTGAGCTAAGTACTGTTAAATTGGGAATTGATGGCATCAATGTAATGAGTCAGGAAGGTGCTAATGATGCGATTTTCCGTATCGACCAGGCCATTACTCAAATCTCAGCAACACGTTCAAAATTAGGTGCAACACAAAACCGTCTTGAACATACGATCAACAACCTGCAGACAACAAGTGAAAACTTAACATCTGCTGAATCACGTATTCGTGACAGTGATATGGCTCTTGAAATGACTGAGTTCACTAAGAATAATATTCTGAACCAGTCTGCTCAAGCGATGCTTTCACAAGCAAACCAACTGCCACAAGGTATTCTGCAATTATTACAACGTTAATTTATACAGAAGGGAGAGGGCCACAGAGCTCCTCTCTTTTCTTTTGAAAATATGTTAATATAACATCAGATTATAACGAAACGAAAAGGCGGGAAGAACATGGATGTTCAGAAAGTCGGGAAAGTGGGTCTTGAACGGATTAAAAGCAAGCAAGACATACCCACTGAAAGCATCTCCTTTCAAGAAGTCATGGCCAAAGGCCGGACAAATGTCGTTTATGAAAAACTAACGAAACTCGTAGCAGAAATTGAAGACCAAGGGAAGGTTCTAGCTGATAAGCGGACAGTCGATCATCTGCGTAAATATAAAAAATTAGTTAAGGAATTTTTGGATGAAGCGGTGCAAAACGGACTTCAGCTTGAGGAGCAGCGGGGCTTTAACCGCCGAGGCCGTACAAAAATCTATAAAATCGTCAAAGAAATCGACAGCAAGCTGATTGACTTAACCAACACAGTCCTTGATAAAGAACGTTCAAGTCTAGATATCCTGCAAAAAGTCGGGGAAATTAAAGGGATGCTTATCAATATTTATACCTAAAGTACTACAGTCTAGTTCAGTAGTACTTTTTTTCTCTTATTTCTAAAAAACTTTTACAGATAGCCGATATTAATAACAAGAATGCTAAATCTAACTTATATAGTAAGCAAATAATGGGGAATGAATAAAGAGAGGTGAATCTTGTGAAAATCAATAATTTCAGACCGGTGAACATGAATCCTTATAACAAGCTTGATAAGATAGGAAAACTCCAAGCACAATCAGTCAATCAAAAGGATAAAATTGAAATATCAAAAGAAGCATTAGAAATGCAGATAACCAACCAATACGAAGCGGAAAGACAGCAAAGGGTCGATGAATTAAAAAACAAAATTGAGTCCGGTGAATATAAAGTCAATCCACAGGAACTAGCCAAAAAAATGTACTCATACTGGGATGATTTGAAATAATAACACAGGTTGGTGAACATCTTGTCAGCTAAAAACATCATCATGGCGTTAGAGCAGCTGCTGTCGATGCACGAAGATCTTTATGAAAAGTCAAAGCTCAAGACGGATGTAATCAAATCCGGAAAAGTAGATGCACTAAGATCGATGACAAACGATGAACGGAAATGGGCTAGAACCATTAATGACATACAGAAAGAATTAATGCATCATACCGATTCTTTTCTAAAATCCTTTTCCATATCGAAGGAAGGTCCAAGCTTGAGGGATTGTCTAACCTATATGAGTGAGCAAGAAAAAGAGTTTGCAGCAGCACTTCAGGCAAAATTAGTATATCAGGTCAATCTCATTAAGAGGCAAAACGACTTAAATCAACAGCTGCTACAGCAGTCACTGGCATTTGTGAACATGTCATTAGATTTGTTAACACCTGATCCTGATACAGATTCTTATAATTATGAGCGGCCTAATCGTCAGCAATCCTATGAACAGTTTGGCCGCTCTCTTTTTGATTCAAATGCATAACGGAGGTAATGAACGATGCGTTCGACGTTCCACGGTTTAGAAACGGCAAGAAGGGCAATGACCACTCAGCAGGCTGCTTTACTTACAACCGGCCATAATATTGCAAATGCCAATACACCAGGCTATACAAGACAAAGGGTTAACTTACAAACAACAGAGCCCTATCCAGCAGCAAGTTTGAATCGCCCGCAGATACCTGGCCAAATAGGGTCAGGTGTCAAAGTTGGCGATGTTCAGAGAATAAGAGATTCTTTTACGGATATGCAGCTTCGTAATGAGACTAGTAAGCTAGGATACTGGGAATCTAGAGCAGAACAGCTGTCGCAAATGGAATCGATTATGAACGAGCCATCCCAAACAGGGCTTGCGAGTTCCATTGATCAATTTTGGAATTCTTTGCAGGACTTAGCTTCCCAGCCGCAAAATAATGGGGCAAGACGGGTAGTAAGACAGCGCGGAATCGCCTTGGCTGATACATTTAATTATTTATCAAGCTCCCTTCAGGCTGTTCAAAAGAACTTTCGAAATGAAATAAAAGACAGTGAACATAATGTTAATTCCGTTCTCCGGCAAATTAACATGCTCAATAAGCAAATTAGTGATGTAGAGCCTCATGGACTGCTGCCAAATGATTTATATGATGAACGCGATCGGCTCCTTGATGAATTATCAACAATGGTAAACATTAAAGTGGAGTCAAAATCCAGCAGCGGCCATACTTCACCAAATGCAGAAGGCCTTGTGAATATCTATTTAGCTTCTCCTCAAGGAGATATTTTGCTAGATGAGAATAGTAAGCCAATTAAGTTAATAGATTCAGAGACTAATAAAGCCATTGGTTTTCATATTCAATATGAAAACCGGCTGGAATTAGGCAGCCCTGTGACAAGCATTAAGTTTTTTGAACTGGATGCCGAAGCGGGTTTTAAAGGACTAACGGAGGCGCAAGCTGACGAAAGCAATGCAGCGGTCTATCAACTAACAGATGTAACGAAGTTCAATACAAATGGAAAGCTGCGAGGCTATATGGAAGGCTACGGCTATAAAACGAGCGAAGGTAAGGTGGAAGGCTTATTCAATAGAATGCTCTCAGATTTAGATACGATGGCCTATACCTTTGTGACAGAGTTTAACAAGGTGCATCAATCTGGATGGAGTCCAATTGAAATCCGTACAGAAACAGATACCCAGCAGAATTTTTTCACTTTACCAGAAGGGGTAAAAGGAGCAGCTGCTAATATTAAAGTAGCAGATAAGATTCTAGAAGATGTCGACTATATTGCTGCAGCGCAAAAGACGGTTGATGAGGTAGCCTATATCGGAAATGGCACCAATGCGCTTGCACTGGCGGATGTAAAGGATGCCGTGCTGAATTATGGCGGTAACCAGACAAATCTTCAAACCTTTTATCAGGGAATGATTGGGACATTAGGTGATAATGCCTCACAGGCAAATCGCATGTCTGAGGTAGCGGGAGTACTGAAGGATTCACTTAATCAGCAGCGAATGTCAACGAGTTCCGTATCATTGGATGAAGAAATGACCGATATGATTAAATTCCAGCATGCGTACAACGCGGCTGCCCGCAACATTACATTAATTGATGAGATGCTTGATAAGATTATCAATGGTATGGGTGTTGGAGGAAGATAAGGTAGGTGATTAAGCGTGCGTGTCACACAAGGGATGCTTATCAATAATAATATTAAATATTTAAGTCAAAATTATAATAGATTGACAACGTTGAATGATCAAATGATGTCTGGAAAGAAAATTACAAAGCCGTCAGATGACCCAGTGGTTGCCATGAATGGGATGCACTACCGCAGTCAGGTAGTTGAAGTGGAACAGTTTAAACGCAACTTAAATGAAGGTTTCAACTGGCTTGAGAATGCGGACTCTTCTCTTAATGAAGCAACCCAGGTTCTGCAGCGGGTCCGTGAGTTGACCGTACAGGCATCAAATGACAGCTATGATGCGGGAGCAAGAAAGAATATTGCTGACGAAATCACTAGCCTCCAGGAGCATCTAGCTACACTTGCCGAAACAAAGGTAGGAGATACGTATATTTTCAGCGGAACGGATACAAATAAAAAACCAATCAATCTCAATCAAATCAGTGTGGATTACGGTAAATTTCTATCCCAGGATGATAAAACGGGATATGTAGTCAGTTATAAAGGTCAAACATTTAAGCATGACCCATCTGATGCATCCGGTAATACATTTGTTTCATCCACTGGTGAAAAGATGATTGTCGATCCAGCCACAAGCGAAATCACCTATCAATATCAAGAAGAACTTGAATACCGTGATGGTGAATTAGGGAATGTCGAGAAAAAATTATTAGATCATGAAGTCATTATTTCCCATGTAAATGCCGCTTCAACAAATAATGGAGATGTGGAAATCGAAATCATGAAGGGCGTCAAAATGGCCATTAACATCCGCCCACAGGATGCGTTCTCAGTGGACCTGTTCAGCGGCATAGAGTCGATAAAGAAAATGCTGATAGATCCTAGCTCAAGTGGTTCAGATGTCAATCAATCACTTGAATATATTGATAGAATGATTAATAACATCGTTTCAACTAGATCAGAACTAGGAGCCAGAACGAACCGGGCCGAATTGGTCCAAAACCGTCTTATGGAGCAGGAACTCATCTCCAAAAAAACATTGTCAGAAAACGAAGACATTGACCTCGAAAAAGTCTATATTGACTTAACGATTGCCCAAAGCTTACATCAAGCATCATTAGCAGTCGGTGCTAAGCTAATCCAACCAACATTAATGGACTATTTAAGATGAATTGAATCCCTATGGAGAGTGCTCTATAGGGATTTTTTTAGGATAAATCGAGAATACTATAAAAATCATAATAGAAGGACATGATGAGATGAAGATTAGAACAAAATATCATGGAGAAATGAACATTAACGAGGAAGAGATCTTGCGTTTTGAAAAAGGAATTCCAGGATTTCCAAATGAAACGAGATTTGTGCTTATTCCTCTGACAGATGACGGACTTTTTCAAGTGCTGCAATCCACTGTTAATGAGGAGATTGCATTTATCACAACAGACCCGTTCTTTTACAAGAAGGACTATGATTTTGTAGTTGATGATGCCATTGTTGAAAGTCTTGGAATTGAACAGGAAAAGGATGTCAAAGTCTTCGTTATTATCACACCAAAGGAACCTTTTAATCAATCAACAGCAAATTTGCAAGCACCTATAGTTATTAACACAACAAACAATAAAGCCAGACAAATTATTTTAAACAACACAAACTATTTAACGAAACATCCTCTCTTTGCAGAGGAACCAGTCACTGCAAAGGGGCGATGATCCATGCTAGTACTGTCACGAAAAAAGGGCCAAACGATCCGAGTTGGCGATGATATTGAAATTACCATTGTAGCTACAGCAAATGATCAAGTGAAAATAGGCATTCAAGCACCGAAGAATGTGGAGATTTTACGCCAGGAGTTATTTGAAGAAATCCAAGCTGAAAACAAAGCCGCAACAGCTTCTGTAAATAATCTATTAAGTAACCTAAAAAATCTATCGAATTTGAAAAAATAATTTCTAAAACGCTAAACAGTTCCTATCATCCTCCGATAATAAAAATGTAAGGGGGAATAAAGGCGGCCGACTTTATTCCTTCTGAAATTTGAGTGGTTCACAGGGAAGTGAGCCTGACATTCAAGGAGGAAAATGAAATGAGAATTAATCATAATATTGCGGCGTTGAACACGTATCGTCAGTTGGGTAATGCAAACAACGCACAACAAGCTTCAATGGAGAAATTATCTTCTGGTCTTCGTATTAATGGTGCGAAGGATGATGCAGCAGGTCTAGCAATCTCTGAAAAAATGAGAGCTCAAGTACGTGGTTTAGACCAAGCTTCTGCCAACGCCCAGGATGCGAATTCCATGATTCAAACTGCTGAAGGAGCTTTAAGTGAAACTACTGACATCCTTCAACGTATGCGAGAGCTAGCTACACAAGCAGCGAACGATACAAACACAGATACAGACCGTGGAGAAATTCAAAAAGAAATCAACCAATTAACATCTGAAATTAACCGAATTGGTAATACTACTGAATTTAATACTCAGAAGTTATTAAATGGTGGAGTTGAAAAAACTTCTGCGGTTAGTGTAACAACGACTACCGCTGGGGCTGCTGGTGCGGCAGTTGGAGCTATTGGTAGTGTTTCTAATACACTTGGTGTTGCAGCTGGTGGTTCTGATGTTTACTCCACTTTAACAGTAGATGGCTTAACCATTACTGCTGATGAATATGGTAGTCAATATGATGGATACACGTTAACTGTAGCTGATGACACTACAGAAGGAATTGCCGTAGACCATGATAATAAAACAATCACTATTACTTTAGATATAGCTGGTTCTTCTACAACTGACATTGCAACTTTAACACCATCAGTATCTGGAACAAATCCAGGTTCTGGAGCTTTTACTTTCTCTGGGACAGCTGGAACTGCAACGACAGGAACAACTGGAGCAACAGCAAATGGTGATGCTGCAAGTGCAGGTACCCAAGGAACAACTAGCTTTGATATTACTACTGCATTAGGAGCAGGTGAAACAATTGATGTAGGTGGAGAAACTATTACTGTATATGCTGACCAAGCAGCACTTGACGCAGCAAATTCAGGTTCTGGGGATGCATTTGGTATCTTAGCAACAGATACAGCAGATGACCAAGCTGCAGCTATTAGAGCTATGTCTTTCTCTGGATTAACTGCAAGTGGTTCAGGTGCAACAGTAACATTATCGCAAGATGCTAACGGTACAGGTGATGTTAGTGCAGCTTCATTGTCAGCAGCTGGTGGTACCGCAGGTGTTTACTCATTTGACCTTGCTCAACAAGAAGCTGGAAATAGTATTACTATCGATGGTCAGGAAATTACATTCACAGATGATGTAGCCGATGCTGGAATTGCAGCAGGTACTAGTGTATTAATCGGTGTAAATGCAGATGACACAGCGGCTAATTTTAGGGCAGCGATTGCATCAAATACAACACTTAGTGCAGATTATTCTGCCGCTGGTTCGGGGTCTACAATTGAATTAACTCAACAAGCTGGTCAGGAATCAGCAACTGCTCCTCAAGTATCAACAACTACAGGAGAAGGGAACGGTTTTTCTGCTAGCTTCCAAATTGGTGCAAATGCTGGACAAAGCATGACAATTGAGGTTCGTGACATGCGTGCGTCATCTGATGCATTAAAAGTTGCTAGTGAAGATGGTACAACAGTACAATCTAAATCTGGAAAAACAGCATCTTATACAACTGCTACAGATGTAACAGATGGAACTAATAATACTGGTACATTTAAGGCATTAGATGTTTCTTCTCATGATAAAGCTAGTGCAGCGATTGATGTTATCAATGATGCAATTGAATCAGTTTCTGCAGAACGTTCTAAATTAGGTGCATACCAAAACCGTTTAGACCACACAATTAACAACTTAGGAACATCTTCTGAAAACTTAACTGCTGCGGAATCTCGTATCCGTGACGTAGATTATGCTTTAGCTGCTTAGTGTAGTGACAAGCACAGTCGTCCTAGCTGGTAACGGCTAGAGATTATTATCGGGTGAATTGCTGGAAACCCCTTAGAGCTTTTCTTACCACAACGTAGTTGGAAACGGCAGGCGTGATGGTTTGAAAAAAAGAAAAGATTGGGCAATCAGCAGCCAAGCTCCTGTGAGGAAACTTTGGAGAAGGTTCAACGACTAGGATAGACCATCTAAAAGCTAAGCTCATGATGATGAAATCCGTAGGTGAAACAATGTCCATCAGCATTGTGAATCCGAAGTGCCCGACCCTTACTAGATTGCTAGAAGGTGAAGATATAGTCTGGTCATTTGTGAAAGCAAATGTTCGCACGATGGCGAAACAAATGATGGAACAAACAAAGAATTCCATTCTTGGACAAGCAGCACAAGCAATGTTAGCTCAATCGAATCAAACGCCTCAAGGAGTGTTACAACTCTTGAGATAAATGATAAGAAGGGCGTCTAGCTTGGTAACGAGCTAGAGGATAACTGGGTGAATTGCTGGAACTTCCTAAAGCTTCATCAACCACAACGTAATTGGAAACGGTAAGTGTGAAGGTTTGAAAATGATGAAGATGAAACAATGGATAATCAGCAGCCAAGCTCCTGTCTCGAAAGAGTGGAGAAGGTTCAACGACTAGAGAACACGGTCTAAGGCAAAAGCTATGATTATGAATCTCGTAGGGCAGCTAGTCTGTTCGAAGTGCCCAGCTCCATGAAAACATGGATGAAGATATAGTCTATTCTGTGATTTCGAAAGACACAGTCGCAAAGCAAGCGAATCAACAACCACAAGGAGTTCTACAACTTCTTCGTTAATTATTGGAGTATTTCAAGAGGGGGTACTGGGGATATTTTCCTCGTACTCCTTTTTGATATCTAAGAATGGTTTGGGAGATGAGGTAGGGCTATGAGAATTAATCATAATATTGCAGCATTAAACACATATCGACAATTAAGTATTGCTAATAGTGCTCAATCCAATTCAATGGAGAAATTATCCTCTGGTCTTCGTATCAATAAAGCTGGGGATGATGCTGCAGGTCTAGCAATTTCTGCAAAAATGCGTGGTCAGATCCGAGGATTAGAACAAGCGCAACGCAATTCGCAAGACGGGATATCGCTCCTACAAACGGCGGAGGGAGCTTTAAACGAAACACATGAAATACTTCAACGTATGCGTGAACTAGCTACACAAGCAGCAAACGATACAAATACTGATACTGACCGTAAAGAAATTCAAAAGGAAATCAATCAATTAACTTCAGAGGTTAATAGAATTGGAAATACGACTGAGTTTAATACAAAGAGATTATTAAATGCTGGTGTTGGAGATACCACTACGGTAAATAACATATTAGATGGTATTAAAAACAAGGGATGGTTAACTCAAGCGGAAGATAGAATCATTGCAGAATATGGATTAAAGGGTAATGGGGAAAATCTCGAGATTATTTTAAAGACAGATGCACCAGGCGGAACAGCTGCCTATGTAACTGGTTCGACAGGAACAACAGCTCAAACGTTGACAATTGATGTGAGTGATTTTACTCCAAGCTCAGGTGATAGTGGAGATAACGGAACAGGTGGAGCAAATTATAGTGATCGTGTCTTAGCACACGAAATGGTTCATGCTGTTATGAACTCAGAGTTTGGTGTAGAAGATACAATTGACATGGCAAGTTGGTTCAAAGAAGGATCAGCTGAGTTTATTCATGGTGGAGATGAACGTTTAGAATATTATATCTCTGATGGCTCTGGTGGTTTGGATTCTGCAAAAGTGGATGATATGGTAACTCGGGCAACAGCACTACTAAATGGTTCTGAATGGAACGGTGATAGCAAAGATTATGCAGCGGGATATATGATTATGAAGTATTTAGATAATCAAATAACTGCCAATGATCCAAGTACAAATATTAAAGACTTAATGACTGAAATCAAAAGTTTAGTAGGTGCAAATTCAGGAAGTGATGCGCTTAAAACTGCAATTGCTAATACTACAGGTGGATTGTTCTCTGATTTTGTTTCAAGTTTCTCAGCCTTAGATTCAACAGCTGTTGCAGATTTTATCCATTTTACAAATGGGCCTGAAGCTGACACAGGTGGGGTTGGAGGTTCAGACTACGGTGGCTCAGCTCATACAGCTGAGAACGTCTTTGACAATACAACAGGTGTTACTGCAGGGCAAGTATCTAAAAGCTTTAATGCAACACTTCCTGATGCGAGCAGTGTTTCCTCATCAATCTTGCTACAAGTTGGCGCTAATGCAGGACAGGGCTTTACCATTAACCTAAAAGATATGCGAGCAGATGCTCTTAATATTAGTGGTGGCGCAGGAGAAGAAGTAACGGCTGAGAACGGTACAACAAAAGCTTACTATACTGCCATTGATCCATCAGATTCTTCAATGGGTGTCACAAACGGTACAAACAGTGATATTGTAGAATATGCACTGGATGTAAGTACTCACGAAAAGGCAACAGCCGCTATCGAAGTATACGATAATGCTATCAAGAAGGTTTCTTCCTTCCGTTCGGAATTGGGTGCTTATCAAAACCGATTAGAACACACAATCAACAATTTAGGAACATCTTCTGAAAACCTAACTGCTGCGGAATCTCGTATCCGTGACGTGGATTATGCTTTAGCTGCTTAGGCAGTGACAAGCACAGTCGTCCTAGCTGGTAACGGCTAGTGATTATCATCGGGTGAATTGCTGGAAAATCCTTAGAGCTTTTCTTACCACAACGTAGTTGGAAACGACAAGCGTGAAGGTACTGAAAAAAGAAAAGATATGGGCAATCAGCAGCCAAGCTCCTGTTCCGAAAGGATGGAGAAGGTCCAACGACTAGGATAGACCATCTAAAAGCTAAGCTCATGATGATGAAATCCGTAGGTGAAACAATGTCTTCATCAACATTGTGAATCCGAAGTGCCCGACCCTTACTAGATTGCTAGAAGGTGAAGATATAGTCTAGTCATTTGTGAAAGCAAATGTTTGCACGATGGCGAAAGAAATGATGACTCAAACAAAGAATTCTATTCTTTCTCAAGCAGCACAAGCAATGTTGGCTCAATCGAATCAACTATCTCAAGGAGTATTACAACTCTTGAAGTAATGATTGAAGGGCGTTTTATCTGGTAACGGATAAAAGTATGACTGGGTGAATTGCTGGAACTTCCTAAAGCTTCATCAACCACAACGTAACTGGAAACGGTAAGCGTGAAGGTTTGAAAATGTTGGAGATATAACAATGGATAATCAGCAGCCAAGCTCCTGTGAGGAAACTCTGGAGAAGGTTCAACGACTAGAGAAGTACGGTCTAAGGCGAAGGCTATGACTATGAATCTCGTAGGACAGCAAATGCTGTTCGAAGTGCCCAGCTCCATGAAAACCATGGATGAAGATATAGTCTATTCTGTGATTTCGAAAGACACAGTGGCAAAGCAAGCCAACCAACAACCACAAGGAGTTTTACAACTTCTTCGTTAATTTTGGGTATGAAAGAGGCTCTAGTTTTACTAGGGTCTCTTTTCATATCAAACAGTTTAAGGCTGTTGAATAGGAGGAACGAATGAATAAAGATGAGCAGGAACATAAGCAGTTTCTTGAACAACAGCTCGAGTGGTGTAAAGAGCAAGACCGTATTTTAGAAGAAATAGAAATGAAGCTTCATGAGATGAAAAAAATAGCCCAATACGCTCTCGATCATGAACTTACTTCGCTAGAACTCGATCAGTTGAATGGTCAATTAAAGGAATTGGAAAGTGAAGTTCATTTTTTTGAGAAGCAGTTACATTCTGTTGTTCATTAGAAAGAGAACTATGGTGTTTTTGTGGATATCGCATTAATGTCAATGGCAGGTTCAGTAGCAGCTTCAATGTCTGTGATGAAAAAAGCAAGGGATCAGGTAGAAGGCAATACTTATTTTATTAACAAAATGACGGGAGTTTCAGACATCCAAGCTCTGCAACATGCAGCACAACCTCATCTTAGAGGTAACGTTGATATAAAAGTATAAGGTAATATATAAATCCTACTTATAAATTTAACAGTTGCAATAGCTGTCAAAACTTTTACAAGATGTTTTAGAGTAAGGGATATCAAGCGATAAATTCTATTTAGGAAACTAAATGATATGTTGAAAAAATAATTTGGACTTATATATACTTGCCATTTTTAGGGAACGGTTATTGGAATAGATGAAAAACAGCGATATTAACTTTAGGATTAATATCGCTGTTTTTCTCCCAATTTAATTTATTCATTATCTTGAAGATAATATTTACTCGTCACTACTTCACACAAATCATGTTAGATACAAGTTAAATTACTTTTTTCATAGAAAGGTACTGATTTGAATGGTACAATATTCCTATATAGTTTAATTGTTGAAAAAAGGTTAGAAGAGTAGAACATATGGTGAATTCAAATGTACAAGCTATCATAAGTGGTAGGAGATTTATCAAGTTTTATATGCTTCTAACTATCGGCACAAAGGGGATAATCTGCTCAATCTAACGATCTTTGTAGAGGCTCGCCTTCTTCAACGAAATAAGGAGGGATTGTTTGAAAAATATCATTAAAGTTTAGTTTCTATTATTTTATTTAGAAATACACTAGAAAAAGAGAAGATCGCAAGGGGAGTGGGAAAATGAGGAAATTTATTAATCTATTTTTATCTTTATTTCTTGTTTTTGTTCCTCTGTTCGGTAGTGTTCAAGCTCAAGCTGAATCTAGTTTAGATACTTCTTATATGATCGTCATAGATGCTTCAGGAAGTATGGATGGCAATGACCGAATGGAGAGAGCTAAAAGCTCAGCAGAGAATTTTTTAAACGGTATAAAAGGACTGAACGTTGAGGCAGGTCTTATGGTCTTTTATGACTGCGGTGATATTCGGGTATTACATGAATTAACTACTGATATTGACGCTTTAATCCAGCCACTTAGACAAATTCAACCGTCAGGATTGACTCCTTTAGCAGGTTCAATCGCTTTTGGAGCAAATTATCTTCATCAAAATGGATTGGGAGATAAAGGAAAGCTTATCGCTTATACAGATGGAATGGATACTTGCGGTGGAAGTTATCCGGAAGCAAGAGATGCTATTGAGGGATTAGAAATCGACATATGGGGAATTGATTTGTCTCCAGAGGATGAAAGAGCAATAGAAGAAGGACTTGGCCAAGATGTAAAAGATATGGATGAACCTCCTGTAGAATTAAGCCGTATCTTGGTAGATCCATTTCCTGAAAACTTTTATGTTGGTCAAAGTATACAAGTTCATGTAAAGGGTGAATGGTCGGATGGAAGTATTCAGGCGATCCCACCAAATGAGGTTCAGTATAAGAGCAGTCGAGAAGATATAGCTGTTATATCTAACACTGGTCAAATGACAGCTCTGGCTCGCGGTTCGAGTTATATAGATTTTACCTACCAAGGTCAAACTCTTCGAACGACTGTAACCGTTAAACCAGCACCGACATTAGACCGTCTCTTTGTAGATCCATTTCCTGAAAATGTTATGGCCGGAGAAGTATTCCAACTTCAATTAAAAGGTGAATGGTCGGATGGAAGTGTTAAAACCATTTCACCGGATGAAATCAACTATAAGAGCAGTCGGGAAGATCGGATTGTGATATCGGACGATGGTCAAATGACAGCTCTGGCTTCTGGTTCCAGTTATGTAGAATTTGAGTATGGAAATAAAAAACTTCGAATTGTAGTAACAATTAAACGAGCACCAACTCTAACCGATTTTTATTTAGATTCAACTCTTCCGTCAACATTGGTACTGGGAGATGTGTATACAATTAGTGGTTTGAAAGCCAAATGGTCAGATGGAAGTGTAATAGATGTACCCGTAACGGATGTGACAGTGAGCAGTAGTCGCCCAGACAGAGTACAGGTTAAAAATGGAGAACTAGAAGCGGTTGCATCAGGCTTGACCTCTATCACTCTTGAATACAAGGGAAAGACAATTCGTAGTAGTGTAAAAGTAACAACAGGAAAAACATTAACGAATTTTTATTTGGATTCAGCTCTTCCATCGTCTTTAACAATAGGTGATACGTATACGATTAGTGGTTTAAAGGCTAAATGGTCAGATGGAAGTGTAACAGATGTACCAGTAACAGATGTAACTGTGAGCAGCAGTCGTTCAGACCGGATAAAGGTCACAAATGGAGAATTAGAGGCTGTTGCGTTAGGATCAAGCTATATATACCTTGAATATGGTGGGAAAACAATCCAAAGCACCGTAAAAGCAACAAGATAAAATGAGACAAGCATCGCGTTTCAAGATTATTATATAGAAGCAAAAAATCAGCAGGTACTATGGATGTACTTGCTGATTTTTTTAATTATTTTGGATGTTTTGTGCTTCAAATTCATTTTATTTTTGGGGTTTCTTCCCTTTTAGTAGCATGAAACTACCAGAAAAGGAATCTTTTTAAGGAGTATTCGCTGTGACGCCCCGAAAAATATTGTTTCATAAAATGTTCCACATAAGGGTTGCCAAAATTCATTAAATTAATTTATATATGTCAAAAGTCTTTCTGAAATGGCAGGGTTTGAATTAAGCTTAATAAATATCCCATGATTTATTAGTTACGGGTCAATAACTTCTTTGTAAATTATCTGCAATTCATTGCATGGTCACTGCTTGCCTTTTTAATTCTATTTATTTAGCTATTTCTTTATTAGTATAGGGTTGATTCCTATTTTCTTTTAAATAGAGATTTAAATACGAGATTCTCCCAGGTTACACACCTGTTTTACTTCACTTTCAAAGATCAATTCTCCATTAATTAGAGCTTTACCTCTTCAAAATCCCACAAATTATCCGATATAAACAGTAAGAATAAAGATTGATAGGTGTTTTGATGATCATAAATCATAATATAACGGCTTTAAAAAATTTTAATCAAATAAAGAAACAGACTCATAAATCAGAAGCCATTCTCCAAAAATTATCATCAGGGATGAGGATTAACCGAGCTAGTGATGATTCCGCAGGGTTAGCCATTTCTGAAAAAATGCGGGCCCAAATTAGAGGTCTCAATCAAGCGCAAAAAAATATACAGGACGGCATATCGCTTCTTCAAACGGCCGAAGGGGCATTGTCACAAATTCTGAATCCTCCATTACAAAGAATGAGGGAATTGGTTATACAATCAGAAAATGATTCGTTAACAAGATTGGACCGATTGCACCTTCAAAAGGAAATGGACGAATTAAAAAATACAATTAATGATATTGCTCGAAATACGCATTTTAATAATAAATATTTAATCGATGGCAGCTATAATGGAGAAATTTCTGTACTGACGGAAGCCATTCCTGCACAAATCTCTGGAAATGTTGATCTTTCGGAGGGAATGACCATTGTACAAGGAGTAAATGATACATTAAACCTTATTATTGATGATATTTCTTATACTATTCGATTAGAAGCAGGTCAATATCATGCGGATGAGTTTATCAACCAATTAAATACTCAATTCATTAAGGAGAATGTCAATGTATCTGCTACCTACCAAAATAATCAATTGTCTCTACTCCATGGTATCGACGATGACATTCAACTTTCCGGAAAATTGGTAGAATCATTATTTTTAACGTTTGAAGAGGGGCAATCCTTTGCCGGAGCAATAACGAAATCAGTCACTAGTAAAAGTAACCTCTCTTTTGCGGATCCACAATATGGGACCATTATCGAGGGAGTGAATGATTCTCTTATAATCACGCTGAATGAAGAAGACTATGAGATTACTCTTACACCTGGAACTTATTTGAATGGTGAACAATTTGAGAATGAACTAAATGCTCGCTTCAATGAGAGTGGGCTGGATGTTCAATTTCATAACTACTATATATCCGGTGGAACCCTCGGAATCAATATGTTAGAAAATAATGAGGCTGGGATTATGCGGGTTAGTGGAAATGCTGCCTCCTTTATCTTTACCTACAAGTGGGGGGATGATTGGTTATTTGGTAACAAAGATTTAAGTAACGGCTTATCCATTATTGAGAATCAAAATGATATTTTGGAGCTTACCTTGGATGGTCATGATTATTCATTTAAGTTGGATTCAGGTACGTATACTTCACAACAGCTAATTAATGAACTTAATTCCCATTTTACGGAACAAAATGTCAAGCTGTCGGCATCCATTCACCAGGGATATTCCGATGATAGATTAGCTGTTGAGGGTTCTGACATTAAAGTTCTGAAGATTGATAGAACATCTGCTGAAACAGGGAATGTAAATGCCATTCAGTTTTCAGGCACTGCTTTTACTGATCTATTTTTACATATGGATGGTCAAGAGGGAGTAATTGAACAATCATTTAAGGTGACAGGAAATAGAGATTTATCCAATGGATTAATGATAGAAGAGGGAATGAATGATAGCTTAAGTTTTCTTGTTGATGATGTTCATAAAACAATACAATTGAGTGAAGGCACTTATACGTCAGAGGAACTTATAGATGAGATTAACCATCGATTAACAGAAAAAAATGCAGGGGTTTCAGCATCTTATTCTGACAATCGGCTCGTATTTAGACATCATACAGCTGGAGAAAATCATAAAATCAGCCAGTTTTCAGGGAATGCTTTTACATCACTCTTTTTTTCATCCGAGAAAGGGAAGGATGCGGTTTTAACTGAACCAAATCAAGTACAGTTTCAAATCGGTGCAAATAGCGGAAATAGTATTTCTTTACATTTCATGAATACGGAAACAACTGCCATAGGAGTTGATAGCCTTTCTGTCATAGATGCTCCTAACAGAAAAGGCGCTTTGAGTAAAATAGACAAAGCCATTGAAATGATCAGTTCAGAGCGTTCAACCATTGGCGTAATTCAAAATCGTTTGGAATATACGATAAATAACTTAAGTACTTACTCAGAGAACCTAACGGCAGCAGAATCCCGTATCCGTGATTTGGACATGGCTAGAGAAATTATGGCTCAAACAAAGAATTCTATACTTACACAAGCATCACAAGCCATGCTAGCTCAATCGAATCAAATACCACAGGGAGTCTTACAACTTCTCCGTTAGTTTTAGTAATAATGGCTCTGGTTTACTAGGGATTCTTTTTATATAAGAAAGTTTTATAGGAGGGTCCAATGAACAGAAAAGAGCAACAAGAATACAAACAGTTTCTTGACCACCAGCTAAAATGGTGTAAAAACCAAGACCTCATTTTAGAAGGGATAGAAATAAAACTTTATGAAATGAAAAAGATAGCCCAATACGTTGTTAATCACGAACTTACTGCGATAGAAATTGAACAGTTGAATGATCAATTAAATGAATTAAAAAGTGAAGTTCGTGTTTTAGAAAAGCAATTACACACTGTTGTTCATTAACATTAAAAAGGTGGTGTTTTCATGAATATCGCATTAATGTCCATGGCGCTAAGTCACGGGCAAGTTATGCAACAGGCTTCAATGTCAGTTATGGATATGGCAATGGGGAATGCACAACAGCAAGGCGAAGCCATTCAGAAGTTAATCAGTACAAATGACGCAGCTGCTATTCAGCATGCTGCTCAGCCGCATTTAGGCGGAAATTTTGATTTGAAAGTATGATGGGGATGTAGGAGCAGCCTAGATGGAAGGTTGGTCTTTTTTGGTGGATTGAAAAGAGATGGTAGAAGGAATGCTCCCCGATAGTCCTGCTGCTTTCAACTAATCCACTATAAAATACTAAAGTAACAAAAAAACATTAATTGACAGGTAAAATAGACCTAGTTTTATAGTAAAATTAGTTTAGTTTATGTTCGCTGTGACACCCCGAAAAATCTTGTTTCACATAATGTTCCACATAAGGGGTGCCAAAATATATAAAACTAATCATTTATATATCAAAAATTACTTTGACATCAATCGGTCTAATGGAAGCAGCACTTAGAGCGACAGTCAATGCCTATATTTATGTAAAGTACGGAAGGAAAATAATCTAGACAGTAGTAAGTATTGAATACTAACCGATTTAAAGACCTCAGATTCAGTTGAGGTCTTTGTTTAGGGGCTCCTGTCTCATCAATATCATATTAGAAGTAGCCCAATATGATACCGGTGGTGTTTTTTAGTAGAATTGTATTACTAGAAAAGGAATCTTTTAATGGGTGACAAACGACATTAGTTATCAAAATAAAAACAAAGTGTAACAACTTGACTGTTATTCAACCCGGTTATTTTCTTTATATCATTAATTATACTCCAATACCTTGATTCAATAACAACCTGATATTGTTTTGTATTAAGATGATTTCTAACTAGTGAGAAGGTTGTTTTATAATGATAAAGGTAATTTTCACGGTTATAAACAATTTCATGAAGGTTTGTTAAAAGCTGTAATTGGTTATTTATTTCAGATGTTGGTTTGTTTAGTTTAATATCTCCAGGCAAATAGATAGTAGTTCTCTTAGGGAAAGTATTGTTTGATAAATAGTTCTGTTTTCATTATTTTTCTATCCATGGATGGATGTAGATAAGGATGTACTAATCGGCAAAAATAAACGATTTGTAATTGATCATAGAGTATTAAACGATTTTGTCCGTCTAATGAAAAATTTAATGAGAATTTTTTCTCTAGAAGTTTAATTAATTGCAGATTTTCATTTTGGGTAAAACTATCTGTGGAGAGAATTATTTTCTTTACAACATCGTTGTTTTTCTTTAAGTGTCCGTCATCCAAGTACCACCATGCTAATGCTTTTTCATCTAAATACTTTTCCAAAAAGTCAAAAGGGATTACTTTTTTTCGAGAAAAATACCAAATAGACTCTAAATATGTAATAAGTTCAGAAGTTTTTGATTGAACTATATATCTCTCAGTGTAACCTTTCAATGTTCTAGAATCTTTAATCTTTGAATATGAAGGAGGGTTAAGTGGTAAAAATGGTCGAAGTTTCTCATAACAATAGTTACACCATTCAAAATCGCTTGCAGTATGATTAAATTGAAATCTCGGCTTTCTTCCTGGTTGCAGTGTGATACAACCATCCCCTAACAATTTGCCACAGATATATGACAGAAATGCATTTTTTTTAGCCGAACTTTCCATTATTAACACTTCCTTATAAAAGATTCCTCAGTTCTATTATAGAACATACGATCTATTGTAGGAAGGAATATATAAGAGTATATAGCAGGATTTTGGTATAAATCATGAAAAATCCTATTACATATAATGTTCAATGACTTTAAATTTGCTAGAATTTTATTTCATAATGGCAGTAAAAACCTAGGTTTACTGGAGGAACGAATGAACAAAGAAGAGCAGGAACACAAGCAGTTTCTTGAACAACAGCTCCAGTGGTGTAAAAAACGAGATTGTATTCTAGAAGAGATAGAAGTGAAGCTACATGAAATGAAAAAAATAGCTCAATACACTCTTGATAATAAACTAACCGCAATAGAACTAGACTAGCTGAATAATCGCTTGAAAGAATTGATAAGTGAAGTATATTTATTAGAGAGGCAGTTACACACTGTTGTCCATTAGTAAAAGAAAGGTGGTAATTTCATGAATATCGCATTAATGTCAATGGCGCTAAGTCATGGACAAGTTATGCAACAGGCTTCGATGTCGGTTATGGATATGGCAATGGGGAATGCCGAGCAGCAAGGTGAAGCGATTCAGAAGTTGATCAGTACCAATGACGTAGCTGCTATTCAGCATGCTGCACAGCCGCATTTAGGCGGGAATTTTGATTTGAAAGTGTGAAGAGAATATTAGGGGTAGACAGGATGAACGGCACTCCAATTGTTAGACACACATAACAATTGGAGTGCCGTTTTTTTGGAAACAGCGGGAGGTTCCCGCGTTTCTATTCTTCCAATATTATTTCTTTATCCTTCCCATAAATGATCACCTTGTACTCGTCATTCCTTACGTCTTTTGTTAATTCATGGGTTTGAATGAACACTTTCATTTCATTAATCATTTCTTCCGCAAGCTCTTTGGCTTTTGGGTCTGTTGATTGAACGGAAGTCTTCACTTTTATTTGTAACGGGTAGGGGTGGAATGAGTATGAAAAACCGGTAACTTGAAAGGATTTGTTTGACATGAGTCCCTGTGCAAGAATGCCGATGATGTTGTTTCCCCATCGCAGTTCTTGTTCCCGTGCTTTCATGTCGATACTGGTAATTCTCATTCTAAATTCTCCATAATCTTTCGTAACCGTGTTGAGCAGCTCTTTTAATTCAGTGACTCTTTGTTTGCTTTCCGTATTTGGCAAGGCAATATAGATGAAGTTTTCCATGCTGTTGATGCGAGCTTCAATTGGAAAGGCCGGTGTGTAGTTATGTTGAGCAAGTAAATGTAATATCTTTTTCTCAAGCTCTACGCTGTCTGTGATATATTTTTCTTCCTCTTGTGTGAGTTCTGGTCCGGGATCTGGTCTTTCTCCTTTTTTGACAAGAATCTTGTATTTGCCAAAATCTTGAGATACTAACTCCTCGTTGATATTAGCGATCACATCAGCTTTGATGGTTTTCACTTCCGCTTTGGACCCAAGCAGTGAAACCGTGATTTTCTTTTTCGGTATAGAAACATCTAGATCAACCACTTGATATTGATGCTCATTGATGACATTTTGAATGCTATCATAAAGAGCATATTTATACTCCTCCTGCTTGATAAATAAGCTAAAATAAGGAATTTTCGCTGCAGCCTTGGCCATGTCCAGTGAAAAATGAGTAGAACCAATGATTAGCATAAATAGGGCAGCAGCTGCTGTTGTTAAATAACTCAATCTTTTAAAAATGATTTTCTTTTTAGGATTAGTCATATCAGGGCAGGGATCAGCTTGTACCGTGTTTAATACATAATCCATTTGTTTTTCTTTAAAACGAAGTTGGTTTAATTCTGAATGATGACTAGGATACTTCCATTTATTCCTCATACATTTGCCACTCCTTCAAATTACTTCCCAATAGCTTTCTAGCTCGATGCAGCCTTGTTTTTACTGTATTGGAGTTAACCCCTAACAGCTCGGACATTTCATTGATGGATAAATCTTCATAGTAATGAAGAATGATTACTTCTCTAAACTTGATAGGAAGTGACAAAACGGTTTCAAAGATTCTTTCTTGATTTTCTTTTTCAACAATATTGGATTCTACCGATTTTTCTTTGCTGTTAAAAACGGAGCGGATTAAGTTCTGATATTGAATGTTTCGAAAGGACCAGCTTCGAAAATAATCCTTGCACTTGTTCACCGTTATTCGGTAGAGCCACGTTTTGTAGGTGGCTCGGTTTTCAAAGGTTTCTAGGTTTTTATAACAGCTGATAAATACCTCCTGTGAAATATCTTCAGCTAGTTCTTTTTGTTTCACGTACGTGTAAGCCAATCTCATCACCATATCGCCGTATTCTTCCATTAATAGTTGGAGCTGTTCTTCTTTTGTTAGCTGATTTGGTGAGGAGTGTAGATTCATTTCGTTCAAAATTTCTATGCCCCCCATCGCTTTCCATTTCTTAGACGGAGTCATCCCGATATCGGTTCCCGAAAAAAAGGAAAGTGTAGGTCTATTATAATTATATTTTTGCTTAAGTGGGGATATGGAGCATATTAGTAGAGACTGCACCTTGAATTTCACTCCATTATCCTCTCGCCATTCATGGTAAAATAGAAAAAATAAAAGAGAAATGAAAGTATATTTTATTTTCGTAGAACGGTAGGCAAATAATTGACGAGTGGGGATTTGATTCAATGAAAAAATGGTCTTTTGGAATCATCTATGAAATAGGCTTAGCTGTTTTAGTGATTCTTTCCCTAGTTCTGGATTTACCTTCGAAGGAAGGGGTGATTTTGGACTGGTTTATTTGGGGGGTTTTTTTCGTGGATTATGTTATCCGGTTTATAAAAAGCGAAAATAAATGGAAGTTCTTTAGAAATCATCCTTTAGACTTAATTGCGATTCTTCCACTCGATCAATTGCTGCGTACAGCGCGGTTTGTGCGGATTTTTAGAATTCTTCGTCTGTTGATGATTGTAAATAGGCGGATTGCTTTCTTTGATCAGATTTTAAAAAAATATAAAATTGATTCCCTTGTTGTATCCGTAATAACCCTGCTTTTCCTTATTGCTTTGCCAATGACAGCGATTGAGCCGAGTTTTGATTCATATGGCGATGCACTTTGGTGGGCCATCGTGACGATGACAACCGTTGGGTACGGGGACCTCTATCCGGAAACCACTGTAGGAAGAATCATAGCAAGTGTTTTAATGCTGACAGGTATCGGGATTATTGGTTTAATCACGGGAACCGTTGCCTCCATTTTCACAAGCAATAAAGATGACGGACTGCCTCCGGAACTAAAAGAAATGAAACAAAAGATTGACGCTTATCCTAATCTCGATGAAATTGATTATAACTTTATGATTGAAAAACTGAAAAAAATGAGGGATGGGCTTAAGAAAGAAGCAGAATAAAAAGAGGTGAAACACTAGGCCGAATCTGGCGTTTCACCTGGTCTATAGAGTAACAGTGGGACGGTATTCTCGCATTTCATTAGAAAGGAAAGATTGGATAGAGAGAACTCTATACATAACTTCTATGAAACATTAGAACCGTCTCCACGTTTCATCGTGGATTATTTATCCGCATGATGAATCCGATAAAGCATGGTAACAACATGTGATCTTTTCATTGGTTCATTTGGCTTAAAGGAGGCATAGGTTTTCAGAGCTTTTCCGTTTGAATCAAGATAACCCTCTACAAGGTTTTGGTCATATAGCCATTGAACGGCTTCTTCCTCGCTTACCGTTTTTTGTGTAAAACTGCTGACAAGTAGAACGGCGGCTTCCCCTCTTGTTATGGCCGCATTTCCTTTTCCTGTCACAGGAAGACCGTACGATTTAGCAACGGCATAGATGTTTGCTAATGATTCATCCTTCAAGTCTGATCCCAATTTACTTCGTAAAAAGACTCTTAAATATTCACTTTCTGTCATAGGTTGATAAGGTTTCAGTACTTTTTCCGCTTCATATCCCTTGATGATGCCTTCAGTAATCGCCCAAGCGAATGCATCGGACCAAAATAAACCTGGTTGATAATCTTTATACATCGTTAAATCAACAGAAGGTTTTTCTTTGATGCTGCCTGTTTTTACCCATTCGGCAATATCGCCAATAAAATCTTCAGGTACGTTTCCTGGTGTCATGTATTCTGTGATTCCATTTGGCTCCCCTTTAAAATTGACAAGGAAGTGCATCATATCAGGATACAATTGATATTGGACATTCTTCCGGCCTTCCAAAGCAGATTTCCAGGAATCCAAATAATCAGCTGGAACTTGAATATCCTTTCCGCCCTGTAAAAATAATAATGGTACATCCTGCTCTTTTATCAACTCTGCTGGGTCGTATTCATTTAAATCAAACCACCAGTAAGGAGGGCTTAATTGGAATTCAGGCGGCAGGTTGTCTCGTGAATATTGAGGATTCTCAAGAAAAGCAATCTGTGTTTTTAGCCATTCCAGCTGGGCTTTTGCGGCATCAATTTGTTCCTTTGGTGCATTCATTTTTTCCGCCCGAAGAAGTCCTTGCTCCATTTGCCAAAGTAAAAGATCATGGAACTTTCCAGTTGGGCCGGCCACACCAATGGCTCCTTTTATAGAGTTGTTTTTGTCATTTTCCAATATGAGCGGTAATGCATATCCTCCTTGACTATGACCTAAGACGAAGATGTTTTTATCATCCACTTTTGGAATCGATGCTAATGCTTTTGTAGCCAGATTGGCATCAAGAACAGTTTCCTCCATGATGGTAAACTTAGAATCACCGCTTGCTTTAATGGCGTGTGTATTGGTTCTTTTATCATAACGGAGAACAGCAATTCCGTGGTTAGCCAGTCCGACAGCTAGATCTCTAAATGGCTTAAATCCATAAAAAGTTTCGTCCATATCGTTCGGCCCGGAACCATGTACAAGGACAACAACTGGAAATGGTCCGTTTCCTTTAGGGAGCGTTAATACACCTGGCAATGTGAAAGGTTCTTCACCAATCGTGATTTGTTTTTCTATGTAATTCTCAGGATGGTTATAAGGTGGATTGATGATTTGACTTGGATTATTCGCATTTTCTATGTGAAAATCATCTACTTTTCCATTCTTATCATAGTTCAGAACGAATGCAAATGGTCCATTCTCGGCTGTTATAAGCAGTTTTACCTTCTGATGTAAGCCATTATGTTGATTCTCTTGCAGTGAAACGGTATTGATTTTTCCGTATGGTGAGGTAAAGCCTGTCCAAAACTGTGGTAACTGTTCTTTTGTTAAATACTTTTGAAGGTTTCCGCTTAATAGTGGATAGAGTGTTTCCCAGTCTTGTTTTTCTGCCAAGGAAATAAATTCCTTTGCTGCTTTTTCATAGTCTGCTTGTTTCATAGATTGTTCCGCATAGACAGCTGGAGCTGGAAGGATTCCCCCAACGCCAACCGCTGCGATTCCAAGCGAACCGGCTAAAAGCCACTTTCCAATCACTGTGTATTTTTTCACATAAATTCCCCCTTACATGAGCTCATAGTTAATATTCGATTCTCTCATGATTATTCCTGCCTATTTTTTACTAGAGAGGGGAATGGGCATTTGGGCGGGAAACGAGGAAATGCAGAATATAGGCTTCTTGTAATAATGAACTCTTGGAATAAATTTACTTTCATTTTATAAAATAGGCACTTTTTCATCAGTCTCGGAGGGTTTCAGGGTTCACCTTAAGTCTGGAGATTAATTTGATAAATCTCACAAGCACTAGAATAGAATTCACTAATTAGTCAATTGATAGAATTCAATAAATAAGCTTTAATAAATATGAAACAACTACAATCTCCCAAAACCCTCCGAAAGGAATATCCTCATGACAAAAGAATACCTCGATTTGAAAATGGATTTTATGTTCAAACAATTTTTCGGACACCCGAGTCGCAAGTCTATTACGATTGCCTTTTTAAATGATGTATTACATCGAACAGGACCCGATCGCATCATGGATGTGCAATATGAAAACACGGAGTTGGTGAAGGAAGAACAGGATGGAAAAACGAGCAGGCTTGATGTTCTGGTTTCAACTTCTAGCGGTGAAAGGATTAATGTTGAAATTCAGTTGGTCAACCAGTACGATATGCCGGAGCGGGTCCTTTATTATTGGTCCAAATTGTTCTCCTCGTCGCTTGCTTCTGGTGAAGATTATCGAAAGTTAACCCCGACCATTATGATTAGCATCTTAAATTATCCACTTTTTCCTCGTGAAACAGAAAGCTTCCATAATATATTCCACTTAAGAGAAGATACAGAGCACTTTATTTGGAGCTCCCATCTTGAATTTCATTCCATTGATTTATCAAAATTCATGGTAAAATGGAAAAAATACCAAAGAGACATAAGAGCAAATCCGCCTATGGAACTGCCGTGGTTGATGATGTTGACCGCTTCTGATTATGAAAAGAAAACAATTGATGAAAATCTTTTTCACGAACTGGAGGAATGGGCGATGAATGAACAGGAAATTCGTGAGGCTCTGATTGAATGGGAGAATTTAAGTGCCAATAAGGAAAACAAAGTGTTGTACGAGGCTAGGCTGAAGTTTTTGCGCGATCAGCTGTCGAACATTCGAGGTGAACGCAGGCTGGGGAGAGAAGAAGGAAAAAAAGAAGTTGCCGTTGAAATGCTGAGAAAGGGAATGTCGGTTGAGTTGGTGGCGGAATGTGCAAGGCTTTCGGTTGATGAGGTGGAGAAATTAAAGGAATCGATTAATTGAGTAACACCATCTGCTAAGCGGCTATGGCTGATGATGCTGTCAGTCGTAGATTAAAGTGCTGGAAACAGCGGGACGGTTCGGACTGGCTGAAAAAGTTCAAATAAAAAGAAAAGGAATCTAATTATTTACCCTATGTAGATAACTAGATTCCTTTATTTACTGTATATTGTAAAAAAGCCGCCATTCATACATTTTTCAACACTTTTTCATCAGTCTCGGACGGTTCTCGTGTTTCCCTTAATTTTAGTACAGCCAAACCAAACATTGCCCATATAAATCCAATGGAAACCATTAAGATGGCTAGGATGGGGTTCGTTATTTTTTCAGGTAAAGCTTCTGTAAGAAAGGTCAAAACAATTAATAGAAGGTTATCTAAGAACAGAGCGATAGCTGTCCAGGATAAAACATTTGCTGTCAGGATGATTGTTCTTAGCTGCCGGAACAGATAAATGGAGCCAATCATCATACAGATTGTACCTGTAAATAAAAAGATGAACCCAAATGGCAGATTGAAGCCATAAAAGTATATTTCGAAAAAGTGGAATAATGCACTTAAGATGACTGCTGCACTTAGGATAACGACGGAATTCCTAACTTCCCTTTTATAGAGAGAGTAGATGACCACTAATCCGCCTATGCAAAGAAGGGGGAAGAGAAAGAAAATATAGTCCGTGGGACCTGATGGGGTATATCCCTGATTCACCCTTCTTCCATTAAATAAGACATCATAGATTGGCTTCACACCCCATAAGAGACCACTGATTACACAAAGCCATCCTAATATTATTTTTTGCAAAAAGGATCCCTCCAGTCAACGGTTTAAATAAAAGTTGAAAACTACAAATTTAGTCTATGAATACATTTTCTATTTAGAATGAAATTCCTACACACATTATGACCCTACTTAGCTTTAAAAAAGGATTTGGAAAGTAGGTTGTTAGAGAAGGAGTATGGACGTTTTCGTTCTTGATTCCTATTTTTTTACATATTTATAAGGTGGTAATCTAGATGAAGGTGCTGCTTATATATGCCCATCCCAACGAGGAAAGCTTTACCCATGCTGTTATGGAACGACTTCAGGCAGGGCTGATACTGGGGGAGCATGAAGTGCAAACCATTGATTTTTATAAAGAGGAGTTTGATCCGGTTTTGGTTGTAAACACCTCTAGGCGTCGGCGTGATTTGCTGCAGGATCCTTATACCGAGCGTTATCGGAATAGGATTGCTGCTGCGGACCATCTGATTTTTGTTTATCCAGTTTGGTGGCACAGCATGCCTGCTATGATGCGCGGTTTTATTGAAAAGACGTTTGTTTCGGGATTCGCTTATTCTTTTAGGGGGAAATCGGCGCAGAGTGTGCTGCCTAATGGTTTGTTTCGTGGAAAAACGGTCTGGTGTATTTATACATTGGATGCACTGAAATTCGTAGCCTGGCTTGACCCAGGGTGGCTGTCCATAAAATATCCTATCTTTTGGTACTGCGGATTTCGAAAGGTCAGGCGTTTCTATTTGCCGCGAATGAAGCACACCTCGCTGGATGAGCGGATACAATGGCTGGATCAAATGTATAGGAAAGCGGTGAATTTACGATGAAAGCAATCATAATTGGCGCTGGCATCGGCGGCTTGAGCACAGCTATTGCTCTGCGCAAGATCGGGATGGATGTGAAGGTGTTTGAAAGAAAGCAGGAGGTACGTTTCGCGGGTGCCGGGCTCGGAATCGGGGCGAACGCTGTCCGAGCATTGCAGCAGTTGGATGCAGGCGAACAAGTCCTTCAGTCAGGAAAAGTGCTGGATGAGCTTCGCATCCTTACGCCTGAAGGGAAAATCCTGCAGCGTACGGGAACAGCAGCGACCAGCCGTAAGTATGGACCCGATAATGTGACGATTGAACGGGGGAAGCTGTTGGAGTTGCTCATGAGCGCTTTAGGCTCAGAGGAAATGGTCCATACAGGAAAGACGTTCAGGCGTTTTGAACAGAATGACTCTGGAGTGAAGGTGTGGTTTGAAGATGGTTCAATGGAGGAAGCCGATTTACTGATTGGTGCGGACGGTGTTCATTCTAGTATTCGGGAAGCTCTGATACCGAACGCAAAACCAAGATATGCGGGATACACCTGTTGGAGGGCCGTTGTGCAGGCTGAACATGACTTTCCTCATTATAATCCGCAAGTCTTTATCGAAACATGGGGGCGTAATGGTCGCTTCGGATTGGTTCCGTTAACGAATAACAGGGTTTATTGGTTCGCCTGCGTGAATGCCAAAGTCCAAGATTCCCGGTTAAGAGCTTATACGACAGAGGATTTAATCAAGAGATTTGAAGATTACCATAAGCCAATTCCTCAAATACTGGCACAAACCTCTGATCATCAGTTACTTCACCATGATATTTATTATTTACCGTCAATCCGCCGTTTTGTATTCGGACGTATTGTTTTGCTCGGTGATGCGGCCCATGCCATGACGCCCAATATGGGACAAGGGGCCGGACAGTCCATTGAAGACGCAGTAATCCTGGCAGGTCACTTGAAGCGGAATCGAGTCATGACAGAGGCTTTGAAAAGGTATGAATTCGAACGAATTGCCCGAACCAAAAAAATCACTAGAATGTCTAACCGAATTGGCAGGGTGGCGCAGCTAGATAAGCATGTCTCCGTCGCACTTCGTGACGCACTGTTCCCGCTTATTCCGGTCAAGCTCCTCGAGAAGCCATTGAACGATTTGTATGAAGTGAGATTGGAGGGATTGTTGTGAAACAGTGGGATGGCTCTCGTTTTATTGAAAGGAAAGGCTATATATACATCTATACAGGACTTCTATGAAACCTTAGAACCATCCCCGCGTTTCTCTTCACCCATGTTTCACAAAAAAACATTAATTTACAGGTAAAATAGACCTAATTTTATGGTAGCATTAGTTTGTTAAGGATTCTAATAGTCTTGAATTAATTTAGATTGATTGATTAGTAATAGGAGGCTTTACAATCGTATGGCACAAACTGAACTGACACAAGGGAAAATGATGCAATTACTTGATTGGTCATATGAAAAAGCGCTAAATGGTCTGCCGGGTACACCGGATGCATTTGAATTAGCGAATAGTTATTTAAGAAAGCATTCTAGTGTGGAGAAGAGTGTAGATGCACTTATAAGAATGCAAAATACAAAAGCAGCGACTTCTGGTTTTTTGACCGGACTAGGGGGAATTATCACTTTACCCGTGGCTATTCCTGCTAATGTGGCTTCAGTCATTTATGTACAAATGAGAATGGTAGCAGCGATTGCCGTTATGGGTGGCTATGATTTAAAGGATGATCAGGTGAAAACGCTAGTTTTTGTGGCGCTCGCTGGCAATGGGGCGGCAGATATATTAAAACAAACAGGTATCCATTTTGGTCAGAAAGCGGCCATTTCTGCCATTAAAAAAATTCCAGGTGCTGTTATTACAAAAATCAATCAAAAAGTTGGCTTTAGACTGCTAACTAAATTTGGAGAAAAAGGCGTTGTCAATTTAGTTAAGGTTGTACCTGTTCTAGGCGGCATCGTGGGTGGAACAGTCGATTTAGCTTCTACTACAGCTGTCGGAAAGGCAGCAAAGAAAATATTTATTGAAGGCTAATTACTGTATTGAAACACTAAGGTTCTTTTAGAAGACAATCGGAAGTTTTGCGTGAAAAAAGGCACAGTCGTTAACTTTTCTTGCGGCATCAAAAAGCACCCCCTTAAATGGATACTTGTATAGTACCAGGAGGTGCTTCGAGTTAATATGCGTTGTTTGAATACGGGCTTATCTTTTAGTTTATTAAATTTTACTAGATTTATAGTTTTATAGGGGTGTAGCGGTTAATTGTTTCAATACTGGTTTCCCGTCTTCAACAACAAATGAAGCACGTGTGCTAATTGGGGCTCCTGGTCTTGTCACATATGGAATGACTTGGTAGTCTGTTTGCCATGTATTTTGAGTCAGTTTACAACGTACATAGCCACGATAGTTATTGAAAAATTTAATATGTGGGTTTTCTTTTAAATATTGTGCGGTATTGTTATTTACATCTGATCCGTCACCATTAGAAGTAATCGAAGTCCCAACAAACTCTACTGCTACCGTTTCTGAATTAGAATCATGGAAGTCTACTTTGATTTCATTTGCCCAGCTAGTATGAACATCCCCGGTAATGACTACGGTGTTCTTAATATCCTTTTCTGCTAAAAAGTCTACAATTCGTTGACGAGCAGCTGGATATCCATCCCAAGCATCCATACTTACATATTCTTCTCCAGGATCAAAATCACCATCACGGTGAGCGAAAAATACTTGTTGCGCCAGTACTTTCCATTTCGTTTGTGACGCAGCCAATCCATCTAGCAACCAGCGCTCTTGTTGCTCACCTAGAAGGGTGCGGTTTGGATCCTCTGATTCAGGAGTCGGCACTTTCCAGCCGTCGCCATTTGCCTGATCATCTCTGTACTGGCGTGTATCCAGTACATGAAACTCTACTAAGTTACCAAAAGATAAACGGCGATACAATTGCATATCGCTTCCATTTGGTAAAGAAGTACGGCGAATCGGCATATGTTCATAGTAGGCTTGGTAAGCAACAGATCTTCTTGCTAAGAAATCCTTTTTCGATTGCTTTGGCGGATCTTGAGGAATATCACCTGCGTAGTTGTTATCTACTTCATGGTCATCAAATGTAACAATCCAAGGGAAATTAGCATGTGCTGCCTGCAGGTCACTATCTAATTTATAAAGAGCATATCGGTTACGATAGTCATCAATTGTATAGATTTCTGGAGCAGAATAATCGGTTGGTCGAACCTTTGAACTGTGACTTCCCTCATAAATATAGTCACCAAGATGAACAACTAAATCAAGATTATCCTTGGCTAAGTGCTGATATGCAGTGTAAAAACCTACAGGCCAGTTTTGACAGGAAACAAAGGCAAAGTTTAGATGATCCACCGTACTGTTATAGGCAGGGGCAGTTTTCGTTTTACCTGTTGGGCTGATGTGATCGTGTGCCTTAAAACGGTAATAATACCAAGTAGAAGGTTCTAACCCCTCAACTTCTATATGTACAGAGTGACCTAGTTGTGGTTTGGAAAGCTCATTTCCTCTTGTTACGACATTATGAAAAGTGGCATCAAGAGCAACCTCCCATTGTACCGGAACTGGATGGTTGTCCATGCCGCCTCCATTTAATGGATCTGGGGCAAGTCTTGTCCATAAGACAACTCCATCTGGCAGAGGGTCTCCTGAAGCAACCCCTAAAGTAAATGGATATTGAAGTTTGTTTGACTTACTAGATTGATTGGCTTCTTCTGCAGAAGCATAGTTAAAAGGGAGTGAACTAGCAATAGTAGCACCAAGGGCAATTCCTACACCTTTTCCAGTGCTTTTTAAGAAATTTCTCCGATTGTTGTCAAATTCTCTCATTTTTCATCCTCCTTTGTCGTACACAACTAGTCTAGGTTTCAATTATTTAGAAAATTTATTTATAACGTAAAGGATTAGTAAATCGAGGAAAAATGATAGATTTAGAGGGGGGATTGAGACTGAAGTTAAGTATAAAAGTAACAAATAATAATGATAGATGGAAGGAAAATAAGGGAAAAGTAACAGGAACTACCCAATGAGGAGTGGCTATCGTGCTATTCCTTTTTTAAAATAGAAATAACATGAAACAATGGTCTTGTAATATAAAAGGGAATCCTTGTGAAACAGCGGGACGGTTCATTCTCACGTTTCATTGAAAGGAAAGGCTATATAGAGAGGAATACATATATAAATTCTATGAAACATCAGAACCGTCCACCGTTTCCGTCAATCTCGTTTATGTATAATCTTTAGTCCATTATTGTTTTGTTCAGGATCAATTTCCCATCTGAAGAATATAAAAGCCAATAGTACAACAATTAATAAACTAAGTAAGACTCTAATTCTCTTTAAGAAACTCAAGATCCTACAACCCTTCATGTATATGCTTAATAGTTGATACCCAATTTCAACAAATTATATTTACTTTGTGACAGGAACGCTCTGAATAATTTTGTTTCACGTTTATTGTTTTGAGTGATATGGATATTCGTAAAGTTCCGTAGTTGGATTAGTATCTAACCAACATAGATTATTTATTAATTTCCAAAAAGTGGACTATATAATATATCAGTGATTTATGTTATCTTTAGTGAAAGCGATTACAAAACCTTAAATCACAAAAGAAATGGGTGAATTATAATGTTATTAAAAGACTTAATGTATGGATTTGTGATAGTAAAGGAACGAAACGCATTAAATCTTAACGAACTACTGGATTTCACTCAGAAATGTTATATTAATGGAGAAATAAGTATTGCTGAATACAAAAAGCTTTATTTTGAATTGAACAAACTTGGTGCAGAAAAGCCAAAGTCTTTTATTTTTAATAATAGGGAATTAATTATAGATGTAAGTTAAGTTTAACAACTATCTTGATTTTTTCATGAAAAGTTCATTATATTAAATAAGAGCATGTTTTGAACAAACGATTCTTTTCAAAACACGCTCTTTTTATTTGTTCTTGTAATAAAGTTTGTAGTATTCATTTAATCAAACTTTATTACAAAGCATAGTTAAAATAGAGGACAGACCTAATTAGTACGGTTCTTGGAGCACTTTGGACCGCGATTACATAGTTTGGCAGATGGAATTGGAATTGGTAATATAAAGCCAATGGAGTAAAGGCGAAAGAATCAGGCGTTTGAATTTTTGTTTGAAACAAAAGGTGAAGAACTGATTATTGAAAATGGAAAGCAGGTAAATAGGAATCAAGCAACTGCTTATTTGAACATGACTTCATACGATGATAATCAGGATGGAACGATATTAGTATAAGACTGGAAAGGATATTGATATTTAGTAAAAGTGGGTTGGCGTTGGACGCTTAATGAGGCTGATTTCTAAAAAACAGGAGCTAGATAATAATGATGAAACTGACTAAAAAAAGAAGCTTTACTTTATATGTTGTTGTATTTCTGCTGGTGGTTATCCTCTCATTGATACTAATACTTTTTTTAAATCAAGATACTGAACATCAAAGTACTCAAGAGAAAAAGGGAACCGAGAAAATGGAGGCGGAAAATGAACAAGATGTTATAAATGAAGGAACTAGAAATTCAGGACAGAATCAAGAAGACATGACCCAGACAGAAAAGAATCTAGAGCAAAAGGTTGAAGACATCATAGAAGAGATGAGCCTAAGTGAAAAAATCGGTCAATTGATTGTCGTAGGTTTTCCTAGTAAACAAGTGGATGAACATATGACTAAAATGATTAACGATTATCACGTAGGTGGTGTGATTTTATATGATCGCAATATGGAATCGCCAAGACAGGTAGCACAGCTGACCAATGAATTGCAGGAGATGGCGTTACAAACGAAGCACAAACTTCCCCTACTGTTTAGCATTGACCAAGAGGGAGGAAGTATTGTACGAATGAAGCAGCATGTGACGCCTATTCCGTCTCAGCAAGCTCTAGGTTTACAGGATGATGAGAAGGTTGTTTATGATACAGCCTATCGTACGGGACAAGAATTGTCTGCGATGGGGATTCATGTGAACTTTGCCCCTGTATTAGATTTGTCGGAGAATGATAGCCGGTCATTTGGCACAGACCCAAATAAAGTGAGCATCTATGGGCAACAAGTCATAAAAGGTCTAGTGGATTCTGGAATGGTTGCTACCTTAAAACATTTTCCAGGACATGGACGGAGTAATGTGGATCCGCATGTGGAAACGTCTTCTGTTCAAGCCAATCAGCTCGACCTAGAAAATAATGATATTTTCCCATTTAAAAAGGCAATCGATGAAATGGATCATCAGAACTTTTTTGTGATGGTGACACATATTAAATATCCAGCCTATGATCAAGAGAATCCGGCTAGTATATCGCCAGTCATCATTGAAGAGTTACTGAGGAAAAAGCTCGGCTATAAGGGAATTGTCGTAACAGATGATTTAGAAATGGGGGCCGTGAATAAATACTTTACTTATGAGGACTTAGGCTATAAAGCGGTTGAATCAGGAGCCGATTTATTACTCGTCTGTCATACATTAGAAAATCAGCAAAAGGTATTTAACGGAATTCTAGAAGCGGTAGAGACAAAGAAATTGAAGGAAGAGAGAATTGATGAAGCGGTAAAGCGAATCCTTATGTATAAGCTTTCCTCTATAAAAAATACTTATGTTGATCCCGCTCAGGCAGAAAAAGAGGTAGGGCAATAGAAGATTTGTTAAAGCTTAAGTTTTCTTTACACAAAAACTAATTTATTTTGTTTTTTATATTAATTATTAATTGTTTGATTGTGGTAAAAGGACAATCGGATTAGTACATGAAAAAGGGCGCAATGAGCGGTTTGTAAACCACACTGTTCATGGCGCCTTTTTTGGGTGAAAAAGCAGGACGGTTCTCACGTTGCATTGAAAGGAAAAGCGATATGGAGAGGAATCTATAAAGGACTTCTATGAAGCGTCAGGGGAACCGTCCCCACGTTTCTAAAGCCATCGCTCAAGAATTTTTTTATTTTTGATGTAGTACTATAATATTAGCTATAGTATGATTGAACTATGATAATAAATGAACTGAAAACAGTAAAAATTAAGGACGATTATGCAAAGGTCTCAACATTGAAGAAAGAAAACTCACATATATAAAGAGAATTCCTTAATCAAAAATGCAATGGTATTACTATATGAATAAACCTATGTATACACGGAGATTATGCGCATGTTAAACTTTTTTGAAGATCAGGACTATAAGGAGTTAATCCAATCACTAAGGCACGCCTCACTAAAGATAAGTGGAGGTTTGGAAGAAAATTCAACTGAAATAATAGATGAAATTAAACGGGTTCTCAATCAATTTTCAACACTAAAATACGCCATTGATCAATCCATTATTGTGGCTGTGACAAATGCAAGCGGCCAAATCTTATATGTGAATGATAAATTCTGCGAGATTTCTAAGTATAACCGTAAGGAATTAATTGGAAAGACGCATAAGATTATCAATTCCGGATATCATGATCAATCGTTTATTAAACAGATGTGGGATACGATTAAACGTGGTGAGATTTGGGAGGGAAATATCAAGAATAAGGCAAAAGACGGCATGTATTATTGGGTAAAAACGACCATTGTTCCATTTTGCGATGATGATAATAAACCCTATATGTATATTGCATTAAGGACGGATATTACTGCAGGAAAAGAAAATGAAGAAAAGCTAGTTAATGCTCTCAAAAATGATTTCAATTTAGTTGTCAGTTCGATGCATAATTTTGTATTTAAAGTGACAAAAAATCATGCTGGACATTTTGTTTATCAATTTGGTGAAGGAAAACTAGCTCAACAACTTGGTTTGGAAACGCATCTTGTTTATCAAAAGACCCCAAAAGAGTTATTTTCCAATCGTATTGCGAGCTTATTAGAAGAAAATTATGAGAAGGCCTATACGGGCCAGACTGTGACCTATACTTATTCCTATCGTAATCATCACATATTAACCACGTTATCTCCTGTTTATGAAAATGGGAAAATTACTAATATCATCGGTTGCAGCAATGATATTTCAGAATTGCATCGTGCAAAAGAAGAAGTAGAATTTTTAGCTTATCATGATACATTAACTAATTTACCTAATCGAAGAAAATTAATAGAAGACATCAATCAGTTAATAGAAAAAAAGCAAAAATTCGCTTTCTTACTATTAGATCTGGATCAGTTTAAAAATATTAATGATTCATTTGGTCATACCTTTGGTGACCAATTATTAAAGACCATCGCTACGAGACTGCAGCAGGTAATCGGCCCAAATGATTATATCTACAGATTTGCAGGTGATGAATTTATTGTTCTTTTTCCAGAAAGGCTGGATGAGGGGGTACTTATAAAAGCTGCTGAAAAGCTCTTATCTGTATTTCATGAAAAGGTTCAGTTTAGTTCGACGGTAGGACTTTTTATAACAGGAAGTATCGGAATTAGCTTGTTTCCAGATCATGGATTGGATATTGACCAGTTGATGAAAAATGCCGATTTCGCCATGTATGCAGCAAAGAAACAAAGGCGAAACGCTTATAAAATATTTGATCAAGACATGATGGAGGCGAAACAAGACTATCTGCAAATTGAAGCCTATTTGCAAACAGCGATTGAAAATGATGAATTTGAACTATACTTTCAGCCGAAATTAGATCTCAAGACAAATAAGATAAGTGGTATGGAAGCCTTGCTGCGCTGGCATCACCCCATTTTAGGGAATGTTCCTCCAAATAAGTTTATTCCAATAGCAGAAGAAACAGGTGTTATTTGGAAAATAGACAAGTGGGTATTGAAAAATGCTTGTATCCAAAATAAAAAGTGGGCTGAATCGAAAATGGCCCAGCAGTTACGAGTAAGTGTAAATATCTCACCGATCCAATTCAGCCACCCTGATTTTACGGAGATGGTTAAACACGTGTTAGAGGAAACAGGGCTGGAACCAGGATTATTAGAACTGGAAATTACTGAAACGACTGTGATAGATAATACAGAAGAATGCATAAAGAATGTGGAGACGTTAAGAGAACTTGGGGTGGGGGTATCGATTGATGATTTCGGAACAGGATACTCTTCGTTAAATTATTTAAAAAGATTTCCCTTTGATTATTTAAAGATTGACCAATCATATGTAAGAGAAATGTTTAATAGAAAAGAAGATATGGCCATTGTGAAAGCCATTATTACGTTAGCGAAAGATCTCAATCTAAAGGTAATTGCAGAGGGAGTAGAAGACAGTGACATCCTCGAATGCTTAAAGGATTTGGATTGTGACGAGATTCAAGGCTATTATATAAGCCGTCCCTTAAGCAGCCCTGACTTCGAAACGATGATGAAATTAATGAAACGTCAGGAAGAATTGAGGCTACTGAAAAATACATTGTAATAACCTTTGTTCGCTGTGATGTTGTGAAAATCTTGTTTCACAAAAAGTTTCACAGATTGGTTATTTTTTGTCTATTAACTGATGGGAGACTTCTGTCGGGAATACGTTGAATATATTAGATTGAGCAGAAGCCTTATTCCGCATCTAAGTGGATAGGGCTTCTGCTCATGTTTATTAATAAGACTTGTTTGAAAAGATGAAATAAGAATGAAAGATTAAATCTGATTGAGTTTATAAAATCAAACGCAGGTGGATAATAGGCAATAAAAATTGAAACTTAGTCTTCTGTGAGGGTGGTGCTCAGCCTCCATATTTGTTCAACATTTTGAGCGTTTGTTGCGTAGCTGGGATAGCTGCTTGAACCGAATATGTTCTTTAATTGTGTAAATCCTTTTTCGGTTATTGAAGGTTTAACAATCTCTCTCTTATGATTGATAAGTTGGCCGGTAACACTTTTAAATTCATCTGAAGTACAAATGTGATAATAGTTATCGGCCATGTCCAACGGTAAGGGATTCGTGAGATTTTGTACCCATGCAAATACTTTCCAAAAGGAATGCATTTTATTAATCGTCTCTTTTGATAGTTTTACACGATTAATTTGAAGCGCATTGACAAGGATCCCCATGCTTTTAAATTCTTCTGCCATTTTGAAGGTCAGCATCAATAACGCCATTTTTGAATCTCCATACATTTTATAAGTGCTATAAGGCCGACTGCCCCTCAGTTCTCCACGCAAATTGTCGAACTCTATCTTCCTTTTCGGGTCAAAGAAACTTTTGATGTTTGTCGTACAAGCATGGAGGATTCTTGGGTCTGGGGATTTTTTAAGATGATCAAGCAATAAACGAGTCATCAAAAAAGGACCGAATGTATTAGTGGCAAAGGACAATTCAATATGATCAGTACTAAGTTTATATTCTTTTACACCGTGATTTAAATAGGCAGCGTTATGTATCAGGATGTCCAACCGCGGGTATTTGGATTTAAAAGCTGTACAAAATGTACGAATAGAATCAAAAGAAGAAACATCAAGCTCCATCAAATCTACATGGGTATTTCTTGTGGTTTCAATAATGTCTCTTTGTACGGCTGGACTAATCTCCATATTGCGGCAAGCCATGATCACACGAAAGCCTTCTGCAAACTTTAGGGCTGCTGCTTTACCAATTCCGGAATTTGCTCCTGTAATAATAACAATTTTTTCTTTCATAACGACCTCCTGTTTTTGATGAAACGTAGGGGCTGTTCTCTCGTTTCGTTTGTTAATTAAAGTATGATGTTGATGAAACATTAGAACCGCCCCCACGTTTTAAGAGAGAAATGGAAACTGGACCGTCTCCATGTTTGTAAATTTCAAATATTAAACGATTGAAATGTAATTGTCACAAGAGTCCTATTTTAATAGGAAGAAAAAAGGTGTAAACTAATGGATGTTGTTGGAAATTTTAGAAATGAGTAAAAACGGTTTTAAAAAAGGAGTTAAAGTAGAAATGAAAACTGTAACAATCTTGGTGCCAGCATATAATGAGGAAGCTGTTTTGGGTCAATTATATGATCGGTTAAAAATAGTCATGAACGGGATTCCATCCTACAATTTTGAACTATTATTTGTGAATGACGGCAGCCAGGATAATACATTATCCATTATTAAAAGCATGAGGATGCGGGATGAAAGAGTTTCCTATGTTGACTTATCACGTAATTTCGGTAAAGAAATCGCCATGATTGCCGGTTTGGACCATGCAGCGGGGGATGCCGTCATTATCATCGATGCTGATTTGCAGGACCCGCCGGAATTAATTCCGGAGATGATTTACTATTGGGAGCAGGGATATGATGATGTATATGCGAAAAGAAAATCCCGAACAGGCGAGACATGGCTGAAAAAATGGACATCTTCTGCATACTATAAAGTTCTGCAAAAAATGACCAGAATCCCGATTCAAGAAAATACAGGAGATTTCCGCCTCCTTGACAGAAGGTGTGTAGAAGCTCTTAAACAACTGAGGGAAGCTCAGCGTTACACAAAGGGCATGTTCAGCTGGATTGGTTACAATAAAAAGGAAATCTTATTTGACCGTGACCCTCGAGCAGCGGGAGAAACGAAGTGGAATTATGGAAAATTAATGGACCTTGCCATTGAAGGAATTACATCCTTTACGACCACACCTTTACGGTTGTCTGCTCTGTTTGGTTGCGTCATTTCTTTTTTTGCTTTTATGTTTATGATCTGGATTATTGTCAAAACGCTTTTAATTGGTGATCCGGTGGCAGGATATCCTTCACTCATGACGATTATTTTATTTTTGGGTGGAATTCAGCTTATTTCCCTTGGTATTATTGGGGAATACTTAGGAAGAATCTTCAATGAAACGAAAAATCGTCCGCTCTATTTTGTTGACGAATATAATAATGAGAGAGCGTTGAATCAGGAGAATCATAAAGTTGAAAAACGAACATGTGTTCATCAGTAAGGCGGGCTATCTCTATGAAAAATAAGAAGGAAATGTTCAGTTATCTATTGTTCGGTGTGTTAACGACACTTGTGAATCTTGTCAGCTTTGCTGTGTTTGACAAATGGATGGGAATGGATTACAAAGTAGCCACAACTATTGCATGGGTGTTGTCTGTTCTTTTTGCTTTTATCACGAACAAATTATATGTCTTTCATAGTAAACATACGGACGCTTTATCACTATTACGGGAATTTACTTCGTTTTTATTTTTCCGCGGGCTATCCTATCTATTGGATATTGGAACAATGATTGTTCTAATTGAGCTATTAAACGTGGATAGTATCCTTGCGAAAATAGCAGCCAATGTGTTGGTTGTGGTCTTTAATTATTTTGCGAGTAAATATGTGATTTTTAAAACCTCTCGAGGCTAATAGGTTGCCCCCTTTTTAAATAGGGAGGACTATTTATCATCCGGCGAAAGTGATTTTACCGAAATAAAATGCCAATCTTGGCATTTTAAGTATTCAAGGGAGTTAAGTTTTATGAAAAAATTGTTAGATTCTTTAGGTTTATTCACTATCCCCATTCTTATCATCATTGCTGTTTTTCTCAGATTAGACATTACTCCGTTTGGGGGAAATTCCATTTGGTATATCGATTTGCCGCAGCAAATGACGATGTTTTATAACCATCTATATGATGTGTTGAAAGGAAATGCTAGTCCGATTTATACGTGGAATTATGGAATGGGAACTTCTTTTTGGGCAACCATTGCCTATTATTTATCGTCCCCATTATCCATACTCATTCTTTTGTTTCCGAGATCCTTTATCCCCTTTTCCATTCTAGTTATTTGGTTAATCAAAATCGGTCTCAGTTCCGTAACGATGGCTTATTTATTAAGAAAGCATTTTACACCCCAACGGTGGATAATCTTTATTTTTTCCATCAGCTATGCACTGATGTCCTATTCCATCACGTATTATTTCTTACCGATGTGGATTGATGCTGTTTATTTATTGCCAATCATCATTGCCGGTGTTCACGAGATTCTTAAATCGGAACGCTCTCATATCTTTTTAATCGGCCTGACTCTCATGTTTTTTGCCAACTTCTATATCTCTTATATGGTTGGTTTGTTTGTCTTTCTTTATTTTGTCGGGGAACTTTATCTCCACTCTCTAGGGAAAAAGGAGAGGTTGAAGAGGTTTTTTCTTTTTTTCAAAAGTGTCATCCTCGCTTTTTTATTTACGTGTTTCATTACGATTCCCACTTTTTTAGAGTTGCGGAAAAATAAGTACACGGCGGCGGATGTGAATGAACTTTCTTACTTGCTGAATCCATTGGATTTGTATGGGTCCTTTTTTAATGGAACGACGATCATCCAAAATTTAAGTATTTATGCAGGAGTGGGAGTCATCCTGCTGGTTCCGTTATATTTTTTAAACAAGACTTTTCCGGTAAAAGAAAGAGTGGTATACGGCTTCTTATTGGGCTTTCTGTTGTATAGTATGACATTCACTTTCCTTAATATGGCTTGGCATGTGTTTGAATTGCCGAACGGCGCCCATTACCGCTATGCGTTTATTGTCTCCTTTCTCATGATCATTTTGTCTGTCAAAGCTGCAGGAGAGCTGGAATGGATAACGATGAGACAGATAATTGGTGTTGCCGGAGTGAATCTAGTGTTTCTGAGTTTGGCTAATAAATTGTTAGACGGAAATATTTATACGCTATGGTTAATCAATAAGAATCTATTTATTCTTGTTGCTCTCACAATCCTGATTGTGGTTCTAATGAATAAAAAAGGTTCCATTCTCTTACATACTTTTGCAAAAATGGGTTTGTGCCTTTTGATTCTGGTTGATTTGGGAATGAACAGCCAGACGATTCTTAGAAACTATATCAGTCCATCCCACCCTGTTAATTGGTATGACGTACATAATCCTTCATATGAAAAAGCGTTCAATCGTCTGCAAGAGATGGATGACTCCTTTTACCGGACAAAAGTGGATCCATCCTTGGTTACTACATTAAATGAATCGCTGAGATATAAGTACAAAGGAATGGGCATCTATACGTCTACTGGAAATGGAGAGCATAATCTATTTTTGAGAGAATTGGGTTATGCTGCTAACTCAAGGGCAGCGAACATGGGGAATGGAATCTTTTTAAGCGATGCCCTTTTCGGGTTTAAATATGTTGTCACAACGAGCGAACTAGACGAAAGAATCTATACGAAGATGTTCCAGGAAGGAAATATCATGGTCTATCGTATCCATATGAATCTGCCACTGGGCTATATGGTGGATCAAGGGTTTATGAATAAGGGCGGGGAAAAGGGGATGTTCAACATTCAAAATCATTTGATGGATGGAGAAGAGGCCTCTTACTATGAGAAGCAGAACCCCGAAGCTATCCTGCATTCGCTGGAAGAAGTCGTGAATGAAGCAGGGAAGAAAGTGGTACAAAGGGAGTCAGGGAATGGAACTCCTTCAATAGAAACGAATATGACGATATCTGATACAAGAGAATTGTATATGAATTTAGATGCTGAGACGATTCAGAACTTTGAAGAGAAGATTAACATTTTGATCAATGGGGCAGAAGTCCGCCCGCAAAACATGGGGCTGGGAGGGTTTATTAGCCTAGGGACTTATGAAGATGAGAGTCTGAACATTAGGGTTCAATTAGAAAAGGACACCCAAACGATGCAAATCCCTTCCTTTTATACGTTGAATTATTCGGAGCTAGAAAAGGCAATCAACGGCTTACAAAATAAGGCACTTGAAATCAAGGAATATTCAGACACCCAGGTAACAGGTGAAATCATTGTCCAAGATAAAGGGACACTCTTTTTAAGTATTCCTTATGATGAGAATTGGAAGGTTACGGTAGACGGAGAGAATGCTGAATATGAAAAAGTCGGCAGCTTTATTGGCGTTCCGCTCAGTGAAGGTACGCACACCGTTCACTTAGAATACGTACCAAAGATTCTTTACATGACCATGGCGATTTCCGGCCTATCCTTGCTGCTATATCTTGTATTTTTAGGCCGCAGGATTTTGTTCGCGCGGAAATCTCATGTACCGACCGTTCGTGAATAGAAGATAGCAGGAGTGCCTGGTGCAAGCACTCCTTGTTCTTTTTTATTATAAAAACTACTTGCAATGCTAAAAATCTATATTAAAATAATTCTATCAACAAGAGAGAAGGACTTTTAATGTGGATTATAGCGGCAGTGTTAACGATGCTTTGTTTTGGAATTAATAATATGATTTTCAAGGTCACTTCGGGAAAAGGACTTTCAAAGGTGCATATGCAGTTTTTCTTTTACCTTGTCGCGTTTATATTAATGCTTGGCTATGGGATTGTTGCAGGTTTTGCCTCATTTAATGGATTAACAATCGTACTAGGTGCCATCATCGGGATATTAAATGCGAACGGTAATATTCAAATGTCAAAGGCGTTTGAAAAGGGACCTGCGAGTTTAACTTCGCCGCTGATTAGCACCAATACCGTGATTCCCATTCTAAGTGCGGCACTTATTTTCCACGAGCACATTACACTCATTCAGTGGGTGGGCATTATGATTATGCTTGCTTCTGCAGCGGTTATTCAATATGTACCAGGCAGTGGGGTTAAAATGGATTATAAGCCGTGGATGTATCGTGTGTTATTATCGATTGGATCGTTTGGCGTACTCGGTGTACTTATGAAGACGTCTTCCCATTTACATATTGATTCCATCAATACGCTCTTTTGTATGTATGGCGGCGGTGCGGCTTATTTAATGATAAATAGCTTGATGATGAAGGAAAAATGGCAGCAGACAGAGCTGAAATTTGGGACCATTATTGGATGTTTTAGTGTGGTCGGATATAGCAGCTATTTTTTTGCACTGGAAACAGGAGTGGCAAGTATTGTCTTCCCAATCGTGAGTTTAAGCTGTTTAGTGGTCGTTCTCAGCAGCTGTTGGCTCTATAAAGAAAGACTAAAAAGCTATCAAGTTATTGGGGTGATTTCTGCACTAGTGGGAATTGTGCTGACAAAAATTTAACAAAGGATGATCATACAATAAGGGGAAGGATCCTCTTGTTTCAATAATCTCTTTAATAAGGAAATTTAAAGTAACTCAATTTAATAAACGAAAGGCCCTGTGGAGAAAAAATATGATCTACAGGGCTTTTTTTCCGTATGTATCCCTCAAATCATTACATTCCAACAATAACCTTGTATTTTCTCTATCATTCGGAAATACTAGGTAAAAACTAACGCTTTTTTACATTTGTCATCAAATCTTTACTTTCTTTTACCCTTCTTATAAAAACTACTTCATATTCCTTTGATATTTTAAGAAGAGTCTATTAAACAAAGTAGGGAGATGGAGAAATGATCGGGAAAAAATGGTTGCCAGCACTTGGTGCACTTGTTATAGCAGCTGGGATTACGACAGGCGGGGGTGCGGCAATGGCAAAGGAAAAGGAAAAGCATAAGGATATCTTAAATGTTTCGCATCGCGGTGCATCAGGACATGCTCCGGAACATACGTTAGTGTCGTATGATATGGGCGAAAAAATGCACGGGGATTATATTGAAGTGGATTTACAAATGACGAAAGATGGTCATTTAATCGCGATGCATGATGAGAAAGTGGACCGGACAACGGACGGAACTGGGGATGTCAAAGACATGGAGCTGGCTGAAGTCAAAGAATTAGACGCAGGGAGCTGGTTTAATGAAACCTATCCCGAGTATGCTAATGAAAAGTATGCCGGTTTACAGGTACCAACGTTAGAAGAGGTGTTCCAAAAGTTTGGCAAAAATAATAGCTATTATATCGAAACGAAATCTCCTGCCATTTATCCAGGAATGGAAAAAGAATTATTGCGTTTGGTGAACAAGTACAAGATTAATAAAGACAAGCTTCTTGTCCAATCTTTCAGTCCTGAAAGTTTAACAATCATGCATGAACTGGACCCTTCTATTAAACTGGTCCAATTACTATCCTATCGTTCTTATGCGACCATTACGGATGAACAAATTGCTGAAGTAAAAGAGTATGCCATGGGAATTGGGCCAAACCATACGTATTTAAATGAAGAATATATCCAAAAGGTTGTAGGTAACGGTCTGGAAATCCATCCATACACAGTGAATGAGAAAGAAAGAATGAAACAATTGATTGACTGGGGAGTGACAGGGATGTTTACCAACTTCCCAGACCTGCTTCATGAGGTGAAGAAAGGGAAATAAGTGGATTTTAAAAAAAACAGTTGATGTTTGCTTTTAGGCAATCGATCAACTGTTTTTTTGTTCAAACAGCTTCTCCTGGTGTTCAGTGTTAGGCATTCCTCGAATCATCCTGTAACACAAGAATGATTTGGGGAATGAAACGAGAGAACGGTTCCGGCGTTTAAAATTTGTAACAAAATAATTATTTACTTTTTCAGTACTCGGGAGTAATATAATCACAGTTTCAAATTTCTAAATCGCTGAAACCATTAGGTACGGGGGAACCATTTTGGATTGGATGAATAAGAATCCTTGGGGTGAATCCTTTTTTAGGTAGGGCTACTCAATGGCCCGAATCCGACAGCTAACCTCGTAAGCGTTATATGAGAAGGAAGGTGGAACTTGTGACGCTCAAAAAATAGGGTGCCTACAGGTCTATTTGCTATGACTTGTAGGCACTTTTTTAATTATTTGACTGTGTTAACGAATCCTGTGGATGAGTCAAAAGTCAACTATGTTACTAAACAAAGCGATGATTTAAATCAATCTTTTAAAAAGTACATGTGAATGAGGAACCTATAAACCTATTAATCTATTTAGAAGGTGAACAAAAGATGATTGCAGCAGTAAAAAGGATTTTAATTGGCCGTCCTTTAAAATCGACTGAAGCTGGAGAACAGAAATTAACGAAAGCAAAAGGATTAGCGATTCTTTCATCTGATGCGTTATCATCCGTGGCATACGGTCCAGAACAAATTTTGATTGTCTTATTTACACTTGGGACTGTAGCCTTTTGGTATTCGATTCCCATTGCCATAGGGGTATTAATTCTTTTAACAGCTCTCATCCTGTCCTATAGACAAATCATCTATGCTTATCCGCATGGAGGGGGAGCTTATGTTGTTTCGAAGAGTAATTTAGGGGTGAATGCGGGCTTAATTGCCGGTGGCTCCTTGTTAGTTGATTATATTCTTACCGTTGCTGTTAGTGTATCTGCTGGCACAGATGCGATCACATCTGCTTTTCCTGCCTTACATGGACATAATGTGGGAATCTCGATTATATTTGTGATTTTTATTACGATTTTAAATTTAAGAGGGGTAACAGAATCTGCTTCCGTCTTAGCGTATCCTGTGTACCTGTTTGTTTTTGCTTTGTTTATTTTAATTGGGGCAGGAATCTATCACATTTTGACAGGCAGTGTTCCTCCTCAGTTACACAGCTCAATGGGTACACCTGTTCAGGGAATCACTTTATTTATTTTGTTACGGGCATTTGCTTCAGGAAGTTCCGCTTTAACAGGAGTCGAAGCGATTTCAAATGCCATTCCAAACTTTAAGGATCCAGCACCTAAAAATGCAGCGAAAACATTAGTGATGATGGGGGTTTTGCTGGCAATCCTTTTTTCAGGCATTGTCACGTTAGCTTACTTTTATGGGATTGCACCAAGTGCCGAAGTAACGGTTGTTTCACAAATAGCAGAGTCCGTGTTTGGACGAAATTTCATGTATTTCTTTATTCAAGGAACAACAGCACTGATCTTAATACTTGCTGCAAACACTGGATATTCTGCATTTCCGTTGCTTGCGGTCAATCTGGCAAAAGATAAATTTATTCCAAGGATCTTTCTTAGCAGAGGGGATCGTTTAGGCTACTCAAATGGCATTATCATACTTGGAATGGCGTCCATTCTGCTAATCCTTGTATTTCAGGCAGAAACAGAGCATCTTATTCCATTGTATGCAGTGGGGGTATTTGTTCCGTTTACCTTGTCACAATCAGGAATGATGGTCAAATGGTTTCGCGAAAAACCTGAAGGCTGGATTCTCAAATTTATTATTAATACGATTGGGGCCTTCATCAGTTTGGTCGTAGCGATGATGTTCTTTATAACCAAGTTTCCGCAGGTTTGGCCGATTTTCGTTTTTGTCCCAATCATCGTTTTTGTTTTTCATCGAATTAGAAAGCACTATGAAGATGTAGGTGACCAGCTGAGGGTGATGGCAAAAGAGTCCACATGGTCTGTAAAGGGAAATGTGGTGATTGTTCCGGTTGCTGGTATAACAACTGTAGTGGAGAATTCTTTAAAATATGCAAAAGGTCTTGCTCCAGACCAAATCATAGCGGTTTACGTTTCTTTTGATCGAGAGGATGAAAAAAGATTTGAAGAAAAGTGGAAAAAGTGGCAGCCTGATATCAGATTGGTTACGCTGCACTCTCAGTATAGGAGTATTATTAATCCTCTTACTAAATTTATCGATACAATTGAACATAAAGCGAGTGAATCCCATTACCAAGTCACAGTGGTCATTCCGCAATTTATACCAAAGAAAGGCTGGCACAATATTTTGCATAATCAATCAGGTACCATGATCCGCACTCTATTGTTGTTTAGGCGAAACGTGGTCATCACAACCGTACCTTATCATTTAAAAAAATAAAAGATAATTTTCTTACTGTATGGTTATAGTGTTTATTCAATAAGAAAAAGGCATCCCTTTCAAAGGTGATGCCTTTTTCTTATTGAATAAAAGGTTAGTTTATGTTCTACATGAAAGGCGAACCATCCTAGTGTTTCTAAAACAAGTAATGTGCCACAATTTTGACAAATGCTTTTTCAAGATGTAATAGAGCTTTTTCGTCAATATCGAATTTGGGGTGGTGGTGTGGATAGGCTGTTTCTGGGTTAGCATTTTGTGAACCGACACGGAAATAGGTGCCTGGCCTTTCGAGTAAAAAATAGGAAAAATCTTCTGCCCCCATTGATGGCACCATTTCTGCGATATTCTCTTCAGAAAATGCTTCGGCAAGTAATGATTTGACGATTTGTGTTTCTTGCGGATGATTATACAATGCCGGATATCCATTTAAATAATCCATCGTGTAAGTAGCCCCGTATGCCCCTGTAATCCCAGCTACGATGCTGCGAATTTGGTTTTCTACTCTTTTTCGCGTATCATCATCAAAGGTTCGAACGGTTCCTTCTAAGAGCGCTTTATCGGCAATCACGTTAAAAGCGCTGCCCGACTGAAAAACACCAATCGTTACTACAGCTGATTTCAATGGATTCACGCCACGGCTGACAACCTTTTGCAGGGAGCTGACGATTTCGCTGCCAATAACGATGGAATCAATCGAATCATGCGGCCTGGCTCCATGGCCCCCTTTTCCTTGAATATGTATGGCAAATTTATCGACCGCAGCCATCTGATAGCCTTCGCCGACTGTTATTTTTCCAAGCGGTGTTTGAGAGTCCAAATGGGCGCCAAATACATAGTCAACCCCTTCTAATACGCCTTCCTCTACCATAAACTTCGCTCCGCCTGGCGGTGTTTCTTCTGCCGGCTGAAAAATAAAAATCACATTTCCCTTCAATTGCTGTTGAAACTGGCTTAAGACCTGCGCCGACCCTAACAATGCAGCCGTATGGCCATCATGACCACAGGCATGCATGACTCCCGGTACCTGGGATTGATAGGGAACCTCTTTTTCATCCTGAATCGGCAAGGCATCAAAGTCTGCCCGTAACGCGATCGTCTTTCCAGGATGAGCTCCTTTTAAAATCCCAATTAAACCGTTCCCGCCAATATTGGTTTTTACCTCCAAGCCAAAACTAAGTAATTTCTCGCGGATATATTGAGCCGTTTTCGTTTCTTTAAACGATAATTCTGGATGTTGGTGCATATATCTTCGCCAACTGACGACGTCTTGATAATACTTGTCTAACTTTTCGTTAATTTGTTGCAAAAAATTGGCTGTCATCCATCCCGCTCCTTTTTCTTGTAAAAGTAAAAGACTGATTTTCGAAGGTATGTAAGAAAATTAGATGATGCTTGCTGTGACGGCTTGAAAAATCTTGTTTCACATAGGCACTTTACGATCAAAACTAATTAGTTAATATACTTTTCTAAAACCTTCTACATGTTCTATAAAACCGACATTTTGATAAAATTTATGTGCTTCTTTTAGATGGCCGGATGATACAAGAATGGCATAGGCACAGTTATTTTTCAAAGCAAATTCATCAAGAGATTCCATTAACTTTCTACCGATTCCTTTTCCTCTTGTACCTTCTTTAACAATCACATCTTCAATCACTAAAAAAGATACAGCCAAACACTTGCAACATATACCAAGTGCAGAACCAAGAAGTTCACCATCCTCTTTAGCAACCGCTAAAAAATAATTTTCATTCGTTGATATGTCTTGATACATTTCAAGTGATTTTTCCAAAGACATTTCAAATGGAATCAAGCTTTTGTAAAGCTCTAATAAACTTGGAATATCCTCTGCCTTTAATTTTTCAATAACTATCATGTATAAAATTCCTTTCAGTATATTCGAAATAGTTCCTTTTCTAATTTAGTCTATTTCAAACAATCTTTCCAACCATAAGGGCTTGGTTCTATGAATGTTCGTTGAGCAGGGGACTTTTTCTTGCAAAAGAGAATGAAACATGAGAACCGTCCCGTGTTTCATTCTCTTTTATAAACCCCAATCACTGCGGGAAACGTCAAGTAATCTTTTTTTATTTCTCGAAAGCTGACAAATTCAATTCCTCTCATAATTGAAAAATCAAGCGAATATTCGCAGCAATTTCGCGGGCTGACTTTCCAACTTTTCTGGATAAAATCAACGGCCTGCTTTGGGTTCTTGGCAAAGACGAATACAAATTCATCGTCAGTGAGTTTGAGAGCGTAGACTTTTTCAACCGAGATACAGAGATAATTTTGCTGTGTCCATTCTCCGACCAAATGGGTGTCCACTTGTACATGGTTAAGAATTGTCTGGGAATCATTTGGTGAAACGAGTCCTTCCCTTAGAAGGTAATAAAGGGAATGGGCGGTATAGGAATAGTCATTCTGAACAGCTTCTTCAAATAATTCTCTGATTGTCGACATCTTTCATCTCTCCCGTATTCTCGTTGTATAGGGCATAGGCTGTACCGACCGGCCCGTTTCGATTTTTCGTTATAATTAGCTCTAATGCCGGGTCCTTTAGCGAGTGGTCATAGTATTTCTCGCGGTAAAGGAGAAGAATCACATCGGCATCCTGCTCGACACTGCCGGAGTCTCGAATATCACTCATGTTCGGCCGCTTATTTTGCCGTTGTTCGACCGAACGATTCAACTGGGCAAGGCAGACAACCGGGCAATTGAAATCCTTTGCCATCGCCTTCAAGTTTTTCGAGATTTCAGATACCTGCTGATTGGCATTGCCGCCGTAAGTATCATTCGGAGTGATAAGCCCTAAATAATCGATAAATACAATCGGCTTTCTTTCAGGATATTCATGGATCACTTTACGCAGCTTGGCCCGCATGATGGGAACGGTTTGGCTGGACCCATCGAATTGCTGGATGCAGGTTTCATTCAGCTTGCCTAATGTCGCGGACCAACGCTCTTTTTGTGGTTCAGATAACAGTTGATAGGGATCGCGCATTTTTCCCCGATTGAAGCCTCCTGTACTGGCAATCAATCGCATCGTAATGGTTCTAGACGGCATTTCTAACGAAAAGATAACCGGAAGATAGTGCTGCCAGCCGGCCTGTTTTGCCAGATGAAGCATGACATCTGTTTTCCCCATACTGGGCCGTGCGGCAATGATGGTAAGATCCCCGTTTTGAAATCCATTTGTTAAGGCATCAAATTGTTTGATTCCCGTTAGAGAGCCAGATTGTTTCTTCGATTCGCGCCAAGGATCATCAAAAACATTCATTATTTCATCGCTAATGGAATGGTAGTCATCGACCCTTGCCTGGTTCATAGCCTGTAAAGACGAGACCACTCGATCGATTTCCCAATCCTCTTGTGCGGCAAGAGTTAAAATATTACGCTTCTCCCGTTCTTTCCATTTCTCCAACAAAATATCCTCATAGCCTTCAAATTTGACTGGATTGGCGTAGGATAGCAGTCCCTGGATGTAAGAAAGTCCGCCGTAACGCTCAGGATCACCTTCGAGGGCAAGTGTAATAGAATCAACCGCTCTAGATTTGCTATGTATGTTCTTCATTAGCTGCATTAACAGCCTATGCCGTCCTTCTGCAAAATGTTCAGGACGAATGATGGTGTCATGAAGCAGATGATTTTCTTTTAAAAAAGTTCCCAACAATGCTTTTTCTGCAAGCATTACCAATCCTCTCCTTCTGTCAGATCTAGTTGAAAGCTGCGGGAAATATCCCTGCCTGTATGGTAGAGCTGGCTTTGACGGGCAGGCTGTTTATTTTTCATCCGTCTTTTTTCATGGTTCACCAAATCTTGAATGGTTTGGAGTCCTAGATGCGACCAGTTGGAGAGAATGGTCCATAAATAATTCAGTGCCGGCTTAGCGGCCTGCTTGACTCTTTCAATCGCCTCTAAAATAAGAGGTTTGGACATTTGTGATACGTTCATATAGGTAGAAAGCATTTGCATGTGATTCGGTTTGAGTGCGAATCCAAAAACAGATGTCCAGGTTTCGATTACATCATTCCAACTTTCAGGTAGTTGTTTGTCTGTCGGTTGTTGTTTAAATAATGCGGAACAAACAGCGGAAAGATTTTCCGAACGAGAAAGAGGTTCGGCATGAACTTCAGCATTTGTTTCCGAACTGGAGTGATGGTTGGAATCATCTTCAGCATTCCTTTCCGATGTTTGTACCGAAAGAGAAGAAGGCTGGGTATGGACTTCGGAATAGGATTCTGATGTTTGTGCCAGCGTTATATCATTTCCGGGGCTTTTTGGTAAAAAAATTCCCGGAAAGTCTCCGTTCTTATTCTTTTCGCGAGAATCATCCTTGTTCTGAAATGGAATGATCCGGTAAACGGGTGCTTTTCCTTGCTTGGAAAGATAATCGATTCGTCCTTTTTCTTTGAGCTCTTTCCTGGCTTTGCGCAATGTACGGCTTGTTAAATTCGTTTTGATACACAGCACCGACTCGGCTACGGAAAAGATTTCTATCTCTCCCGCCTTATGATGCATATGCATTAACGCATGCCATAAATTAATCGACGAAGGTGTAAGTGGATTCCATTCAATCCAACTATAAAAACAAGACATTTCTTGTACATAATTCATGCTGTTTCCCTCACTATAGGTCATATTTGTTTTGGACTGCCTCCATTGTTGTTATATAGATGAGAGGGGAGAAAATGTCCTATGAATGTAGAGAAACTAGCAGAATCCTATTAACCATGTCATAGAAAGTTCAAAAAGAAGCAGGGGAGTCTGCTTCTTTTTATGTAAATTTTCTCAGTTATAATCAATTTCTTACAAATGAATGAAAATAAAATTACCTTTTTGCGAGATTTTATAATGGGAAATTCAGTATTCACAAGGGAACTAGTTGATTTTTGATTATAATATTAGTTATTTAATTAAAATAATTATAAATAAGTATTGATTTTTTATTGAGAAATGTTATCATTTACTTGTAAGCAAAAACCCAATATGAGGTGAAAAAACATATGACTAAAAATAACTTAACTACTAGCTGGGGTGCACCAGTTGGTGATAACCAAAATTCAATGACAGCTGGTTCTCGCGGCCCATCATTAATTCAAGATACTTACTTATTAGAAAAACTTGCTCATTTCAACCGTGAACGTGTTCCTGAGCGTGTCGTTCATGCAAAAGGTGCTGGCGCACATGGTTACTTTGAAGTAACAAATGATATGTCAAAATATACAAAGGCAAAATTATTTAACGGAGTTGGTACACGTACACCGATGTTTATTCGTTTCTCAACCGTTGCTGGTGAACTAGGTTCAGCTGACACGGTACGTGATCCTCGTGGATTTGCTGTTAAGTTTTACACTGAGGAAGGAAACTATGATCTAGTTGGTAACAATACACCAATTTTCTTTATTCGTGATGCCATCAAGTTCCCTGACTTTATTCATACACAAAAAAGAGATCCGAAAACACATTTAAAGAATCCTACTGCGGTTTGGGATTTCTGGTCTTTATCACCTGAATCTCTACATCAAGTTACCTATTTGATGGGGGATCGTGGACTTCCTGCTACATTACGTCACATGAATGGTTATGGCAGCCATACATTCAAATGGGTGAATGCGGAAGGTGAAGCCGTTTGGGTGAAATATCATTTTATCGCAGATCAAGGCGTGAAGAACATGACTGCGGAAGTAGCAACTAAAATTGCAGGTGAAAATCCTGATTATCATACAGAAGACTTATTTAATGCTATTGAGAATAGGGATTTCCCTTCGTGGACATTACATGTTCAAATCATGCCATTTGAAGAGGCTAACACGTATCGATTCGATCCATTCGATGTAACAAAAGTTTGGTCTCACAAAGATTATCCATTAATTGAAGTGGGTCGTATGGTATTAGATCGCAATCCTGAAAACTATTTTGCTGAAGTAGAACAAGCAACCTTCTCACCAGGATCATTCGTACCAGGGATTGAAGCATCTCCAGACAAAATGCTTCAAGGTCGTCTATTTGCTTATGCTGATGCACACCGTTACCGTGTAGGTATCAATCATAACCACTTGCCAATTAACCGTCCGCTCACTCCTGTTCACAACTATCAACGTGATGGACAAATGCGTTTCGACGGTAACGGGGGCGGTTCTGTGTACTATGAACCTAACAGCTTTGGCGGTCCGACTGAAGTACCGGAACACAAACAAACTCCATTTCAAGTGACAGGATTGGCTGAACAAGTTGCCTGCGATTCAAATGATCACTATACACAAGCGGGTGATCTTTATCGTTTAATGTCCGCTGAAGAACGCACTCGTTTAGTTGAAACCATCGTTGGTGCAATGAAGCCTGTTGAAAAAGAAGAAATCAAGCTTCGCCAAATTCAACATTTCTATAAAGCAGATCCAGAATACGGCACACGTGTTGCTGAAGGTCTTGGATTATCCGTACCACAAGAAGTACGCTAAATTTCATAGATTTATCATTTTCAAATCTACTATTCTTATTCACTATTATTTTCAAAATTTTTTTCAAATGAGAGGTATCTGTTCAAAACGGATACCTATCATTAAAAAAGTAAAAGAGGCTTTCACATGAATGGGAATTTGGGTTCAGAGGAACTAATCCTCCTTTTAAAAGAACACGGTTTACGAATAACCCCTCATAGAATTCAAATTTTAGAAATGATTATCGCTGAGGGTCATCCTACCGTTGAAGAGATAGCAAAACGTGTACCAAACATGAGTCTTACCACAATCTACAATAATGTGAAGCAATTTGTAAGTATGAATATCGTGAAAGAATTACCCTATGAGAACGGCATGAGTAGATATGAATTATCTAAAATAAATAACTACCATGTCATTTGCCAATCTTGCGGTTTGATTGTCGATTTTACTTTTCCAACCTTAATAGAGGTTGAAGATATGGCATCAAGGCTAACCAAATATAAAGTTCATCGACATATTATGGGAATTTATGGAGTTTGTACAGATTGCCAACATACAGCTACGAGGTGAAAGAAAGATGACAAGGAAAAAGGTTGGATTACTCGTTATGGCCTACGGAACACCTAATCGAGAAGAAGATCTAGTACCCTATTACACACATATTCGGCATGGTAAAGTTCCAACAGAAGAAATGATTACGGATTTAAGTTATCGCTATCAGGCAATTGGCGGTATTTCCCCGCTTGCAGAAATTACCCTTAATCAAGCAAAAATGCTGGAAGACAGATTAAATTCTATTCAAAATGAAGTAGAATTTATCATGTATCTTGGTTTAAAACACATTTCTCCTTTTATTGAAGAGGCTGTCATGGCAATGAAAAATGACCAAATAGAGGAGGCCGTTTCCATTGTCCTTGCACCACACTATTCTACCTTTAGTACCGAGGTCTATAACCGTCGAGCAGAAAAAATATCAAACGAAATCGGCGGCCCCAAAATTTTCACCGTTAACGAGTGGTATCAGGAAGAAGGATTTATTCGATATTGGTCTAAAAGTATTGAACAAATCCTCAGGGGAATCCCGGACAAAGAACTTGAAAAAACGGTTGTTATTTGCTCCGCACATAGTTTACCAGAAAAGATAGTAACGTTTCATGACCCCTACCCTGAACAGCTTCAAGCCACTGCTGCTCTGATTGCAAAGGAACTAAACTTTTCTAATGTAGTTGTTGGCTGGCAAAGTGAAGGCAAAACGGGTGAACCATGGCTTGGACCAGATGTTCAAGATTTAACACGAAAATTATATGATCAAGGCTACCGATCCTTTATCTATGCACCAGTAGGCTTTGTAGCAGATCATCTAGAAGTCCTGTATGATAATGATTATGAGTGTAAAGTAATTACTGATGAATTAAACGCAAACTATCACAGACCGCCCATGCCGAATACCGACTCACTCTTTATTGAAACGCTAGCACATGTGGTCTTAGAAAAATACACAAGCAATCTACCTGTATTAATTTAAAAGGAGGAAGAGAGAATGGCTCTCCAAAAAAACATATGTCCTACTTGTAAAACGACTATAAAGACACTTAAGCACAGCCTTATATGTGAGTGTGGAATAAAAATAAAGCCCACTAAATCGAAATATCTTAAACGCCCTGCAATGTAAAAGCAAGGCGTTATTTTTTGTATTGAATATTTTTGTTTGTGCTAGGCATTCCCCGAGCGGCTTCTAAAATAAGAGATTTGGATATTTGTGATACGTTCATATAGGTATGAAGCATTTGAATGTGATTCTGACGAGCGTGCCGCTGTTATATTATTTCCAGGACCTTTTAGTAAAACTTTTTCCGGAAAATCTTCTTTCTTTTCCGTTTCGTGAGAATAATCCTCCTTCTGAAATGGGGTAATCGTCTGATTCCAAACGGGGGATGTTCTCATTACTTATACGTTGTACAATAGTGAGGATAAGAAAGAACAATCATTATCAGGATATGAAAAAACAGGATCGATTTGATACACCCTATTTGTTTGCTGATCAGGTGATTGAGATCATTTGTCTGGAAGGGAAGCTGGGAATTGTTATACCAGTGTACTCCTCAAAAAAACTTGTTTCAAAACTCGTAAACTAAATAACGCATCCTGATTAGTACTAGATTGTGATATAATATTCTTAATCTTTCATATATTTTGGAGGGCATTTGATGAAACCGACACTTACAAATGATGAAGTTGGATCCATGGAATATAACCTTTCTATTAATAAAATTTGGAAGCAATATCAAGAAATGGGACAATATATGGGTGGAGAGATCCGTATGGACATTTTCAATTCATGGGAAGATTCGAAAAAGCTAGGCATCAGTCCTTTTCAAAAGAAAATTAATGAAATTATTACCCAAACCGATTTAGATGACCGTCTTGAGAAAAATAAAGAATTACTGACGGTTGCTACCCCGCAAATAAAAAATTTATCCGACCTATTAAATGAATCTAAAACGATGTTTTCCATTGCAGATAATTACGGCACAGTCCTGTATTCTGAAGGTGAAAAGAAAATCTTGAAGAAAGCGGAGAAAATCAATATTCTCACTGGGGGAACGTGGAGTGAGAAATCAGCGGGAACAAACGCAGTAGGGCTTGCGCTGAAAACCAAACAGTACTCGCAAGTTTTGTTTTCCGAACATTATTGTGAAAAAAATCATGAATGGTTTTGTGCTGCTTTCCCAGTTTTGTATCCGTTTACAAACGAGCTGTTAGGTGTGATTAATATTGCAGGATGTAATAATCAGTTGAATCAGCAACATATTAAGTTAATCTTTTCTGAAGCGAATCAAATCTCCAAATCTATCAATCAATATTTTTTTAAATATGCTTTACGTAATCATTTATTTTTAAATACGGCACTAGAAGGTGTGGAAGATGCTGTATTTATCGTGGATGGTGGAAAAAGTATTATCGAAAAAAATGCTGCCGCTAAATCACATTCCCTTCTAAGTGATGTTCAAACGTTAAATAGCATACCAAAGTTAAATCGCTTCGTAGAGTTTGTTTTACATAATGGGCAACAGGTTCTAAGAGAAGAGGTATGTCTTCATCATAAAAATAAGCAAAAATTTATCTGCTCTATTTATCCTGTCACTTTCCAGGATGAGATTTTAGGAGCTGTTATCTTTTTTAGAAAAAATACAGAGCTTTCTATCGCAAAACCACAAAAACCAAACAGAATCCAATCTAGAGATTCTCAATCCACACGATATAGTTTTGATGATATGATTGGTTCTTCAAAGGCGTTTACAGATATCGTAAAAAAAGCTCAGAAAGCGACGATGATCGATACCACTGTTTTTCTATCAGGTGAGACAGGGACAGGAAAAGAGCTTTTTGCCCAATCAATCCATCAGGGAAGTAACCGGAGTGATAAACCCTTTGTAGCCATTAACTGTGGAGCTGTTCCACATAGTTTGTTAGAAAGTGAACTATTTGGTTACGAATCAGGTGCATTTACGGGAGCGAAATCGAAAGGAAGTCCTGGAAAGTTTGAGTTAGCTCAGGGAGGTACGATTTTCCTTGATGAGATTGGAGATATGCCGTTAGATTTGCAGGTCCACCTGCTTCGGTTATTGGAAGAAAGGGTGGTCACCAGACTCGGCGGGGGGAAACCAATTCCGCTTGATGTACGTGTCATTGCGGCTACTCATAAAAATTTAAAGGAAGCTGTACAAAAAGGTGAATTTCGTGAAGATCTCTTGTATCGACTTAATGTGATCCAGCTGCGAATCCCTGCTTTACGTGAAAGAAGCAGCGATATCCCTGCATTGATCTATCACTTCATAAACATAATGGGCGGAGAATTTGGCAAACGAGATATTGTCGTACAACCAGATACGATGCAGTACCTGACACAATATCATTGGCCAGGGAATATTCGGGAATTAAAAAATGTTATTCAACAATCATTGTTTAATATGGAAGGAAATAGTCTTTCTCCATTCGATCTTCCACCAGAATTGCTTGACTGCCCGGTAGAAGAAGACGAAAAGGATAGACTCATTGAAGCGATGATTCAGGAGGATGGAAATGTCACAAACGCTGCAAAAATCCTTGATATTTCTCGCGCGACCATGTATCGAAAAATCAAACAGTTTCAGCTGACTGCTGAAGATTGGAAAGGAAAAATGTAATCATATAAAACCTCCATTTTATACCTACTCTCAGTTGAGAAGGATAAAATGGAGGTTTTTTTGTCTCGAGACAGTGAGACACATGAGACAAGTGAGACACAATCTGTCTCATTGAGACAAAACTGATACATGAATGATTAGACAATGAAAGAGGATCAGCCTTATTGTGACAGCGTTTTCACTTTTTTAAAAAGGTTGGCACGATACTTGCATTATATAAAAGTGTAAAGAAAATTTTCACTTCAAGACGAAAGCAAGGTGATGAACAGAAATGAAAGAATTTGATCTAGTTGTCATTGGGGCAGGACCTGGGGGATATGTTTCCGCCATCCGGGCAGCTCAATTAGGCAAAAAGGTAGCGATCGTCGAAAGAAAGAAATTAGGTGGAACCTGTCTAAATGTCGGCTGCATACCTTCAAAAGCACTATTAAAACATAGTGAAATGGTTGAAGAGATTCAAAAGGCAAATAGCTGGGGCATTAAAACAGGTGAATTATCCATTGATTTTCCAAAATTAATGAAGCGTAAAGATCAAGTCGTACAGACATTGACTAGTGGAGTGGACCATCTTTTAAAGAAAAACAAGATTACTTTTTTCCAAGGAGATGCCACTGTAACGGAAGACCGAGTGGTTTCCGTCGGTAACGACAAAATAAAGGGCAGGGATATTTTATTAGCAACAGGAAGTAAACCTTTTATTCCGCCAATAAAGGGATTGGATAGAGTAAACTACTTAACTACCGATTCATTTTTTGACTTGAAAGAATGTCCGAAATCGATGGTCATCATCGGCGGCGGGGTGATATCTGTAGAGTTGGCTTTTGCCATGGCACCACTTGGGACAAAGGTGACCATTATTGAAGTAGCTCCTGATATTCTTTTAACCGAAGACCTTGACGCACGTAAAATCATTAAAAAGCATTTACAAAGGAAAAAAGTACAAACCATTATAAAAGCTGAAATCCGGGAAGTGAAACAAGGAAAAATCATTTTAGCGGATCAAGAAATTCCATATGACACTCTTTTAGTCGCAACGGGCAGGACACCAAATATCGAAGTGGCAAAAGATTTAAACCTAAAAATGGATGCCTCGAATAAATTTGTGGCTGTCAATGACTTTTATGAAACGAGTAAAAAACATGTTTATGCCGTAGGAGATTTGATCGGAGGCTATCAATTGGCACATGCAGCAAGTGCAGAAGGTCTGATTGCGGTTCAAGCCATGAATGGGGAGAAGCCTCAGTCTTTAGATCAAACAGAAATTCCTAGATGCGTTTATACACATCCGGAAATCGCTTCATTTGGTCTAAATGAAGAACAAGCGATAAATGCCGGTTATGATGTGAAAATCAGCACATCATCATTAGCAGGAAATGCGAAAGCCATTGCAATGGGTGAAACAGAAGGCTTTATCAAAATAATCTCCGACCATCGATATGATGAAATACTAGGCGCTGTCATTGTCGGTGCCAATGCAACCGAGCTCATAGGGGAAATTTTATCCATGAAGCATTCAGAAGGAACGATGAATGAGCTAGCAAGCATGGTTCATGCCCATCCGGCCATTTCTGAAGCGATTGGAGAAAATGCAAACGCTTTATTCAAACAAGCCATTCATATGTAAACAACCTATAAGGAGGAATTATAAATGGAAAAGGAAACGGTACTTTGGATATATCAAAAGATGAATGAAATCAGATTTTTTGAAGAAGATGTACACCGTACTTTCGGGAAAGGGTTAATTCCAGGCTTTGTTCATTTGTATGCTGGGGAAGAGGCTGTTGCAACAGGAGTCATGGCTCTACTAGATGAAGAGGATTATATTACAAGTACTCACCGTGGACATGGACATGCGATTGCAAAAGGCTGCGATATCAATGGCATGATGGCAGAAATTATGGGAAAAAAGGATGGCCTAGGCGGAGGTAAAGGCGGATCCATGCACGTTGCTGACGTTGGTAAAGGTATGTTAGGTGCCAATGGGATTGTTGGCGGCGGATTCGGCTTAGCGGCTGGTGCGGCACTTAGCATTAAGACATTAGGCCGTGACAATGTGGCTGTTTGCTTCTTTGGTGATGGAGCATCCAACGAAGGATTATTCCATGAAGGCCTAAACCTAGCTTCCATTTTAGACCTGCCGGTTATTTTCGTTTGTGAAAATAATCAATTTGGTGAAGGGACACCGTTTAGATATGCAAGTGCTTCTGAAACGGTTGCGGAAAGAGCATCCGCTTATAATATGCCAGGCGTACGTGTGGATGGCATGGATGTTGAGGCTGTATATAATGCGACAAAAGAAGCGATTGAAAGAGCGAAGTCAGGGAATGGTCCTACCCTGATTGAATGTGATACGTACCGAAAATTCGGTCACTTTGAAGGGGACGAACAAAAATACAAAACGGATAACGATCCAAATAAAGACCGTGATCCAATTATCGAATTAAGAGAAAAAGCCCTTCAAAATGGCTGGATGACAGCAGAAGAAGCCGATCGTATTGAAGCCGAAGCGAAGGAAACCATCAAAAAAGCTGTTGAGTTTGCAGAAGCAAGTCCACTGCCAGATTTAGAAACTTTATATACGGATATCTTTGCATAAGAATAGGAGGAATGAAAAATGACAAAAAGAGAAGTAACTTTTATGACTGCTATTACTGAGGCGATGTCACAGGCAATGAGAAAAGATGAAACCGTTATTTTAATTGGTACGGATGTAGCGGGAGGCGCTGAAGTTGATCATTTAGTGAAAGACGATGGCCGTTATGATGATGCATTTGGCGGTGTTTTCGGATTATCCAAGGGGATGGTAACAGAGTTCGGCCGCGGACGTGTCATTGATACACCAATCGCAGAGCATGCATATTTTGGTGCTGCAGTAGGTGCTGCCGCTACAGGTTTACGTCCGATTGCAGAATTAATGTTTAATGATTTCGTTGGATTCGCTTTGGACCCAATCTTAAATCAAGCAGCCAAAATGCGCTATATGTTCGGCGGAAAGGCAAAAATCCCTCTAACTGTTCGGACCGTCCATGGGGCAGGTGTAGGAGCGGCTGCGCAGCACTCCCAAACCTTGTATGGAATGTTTGGTGCGATTCCAGGTGTTAAAGTGGTTGTTCCTTCCAATCCATATGATGCAAAAGGATTGATGCTAGCGGCGATTGAAGAAGATAACACAGTTGTTTTTTCAGAAGACAAGACCCTTTATGGCATGAAAGGGGAGGTACCTGAAGAATATTATACGATTGAAATCGGAAAAGCCAATATAACGAGAGAAGGAACAGACCTTACCATTGTGGCAATCGGTAAAATGGTGCACGTAGCCCATACGGTAGCAGAAACATTGGATAAGGATGGAATTTCAGTGGAAGTTATTGACTTAAGAACAGTAGCACCATGGGATGAAGAAACTGTTCTGAACTCTGTGAAGAAAACAGGCCGCTTGATTGTCATGGATGAATCGAATCCACATAATAACACAGCAACGGATATTGCATCCGTCGTGGCGGATAAAGCGTTTGATTATTTAGATGGCCCGATTAAAACAGTATGTGCGCCAAATACACCAGTACCATTTGCATTTAATTTGGAACAAGCCTATATTCCAGATGCAAATAAAGTGCTGACTGTTGCGGAAGAATTAATCGCTGATTTGAAAAAACAACAAGTAAGGAACTAGGAGGTGAATAAGAATGAGTGAAACAATTGTAATGCCTAAATTAGGAATGACAATGACAGAAGGTACGATTGTGGAATGGTATAAAGAAGTGGGAGAACCCGTTAATGAGGGCGAATCTGTTTTAATGATCAGTTCTGAAAAATTAAACCAAGACGTTGAAGCTCCCATTACAGGTATTTTACTAGCGAAAAATGCGAATGTAGATGATCAATTAGAAGTAGGTGCGACTATTGCTATAATTGGAGAAGAGGGCGAAGTGCCTGTAACGAATGAAGCAAAGGCCGATCAGCCTTCAGCTAGCCGTGAAGAAGCGGCTAATCCTAGTGCTAATTTGGTTAAAACAGAACAAAACAAAGTCAAAGGCAGCCGGATTTTTATTACTCCATTAGCAAGAAAAATGGTAAAAGAAAATAATCTGGATAAGGATTTAATAAAGGGAACCGGCGGAAATGGTAGAATTACCAAACGGGATATTCAACGTGTTTTAGCGAGTGGATATGATTATCAAGCAGAGTCACAAGTTGCAGCGGCCCTGGCTGTACCTGCGCCTGCTGCCAATTATGAATCTATTGGTGAAGGCCTGAATCCAATGCGAAAAGCCATTGCTCGCAATATGCGTAGAAGCTTGGGACAAACTGCTCAATTGACTTTACATCGAAAGGCAAATGCTGATAGCCTAATAGATTTCCAAAAGGTGCTTCGAAACAAAATTGAGACAGCTGATTTAGATGTCAAGCTTACATTGACGGTATTAATTGCTCGAGCAACGGTTTTAGCTTTACAAGATTTGAAGAAAATGAACTCTCACTATCAGGATGGTCAGCTGACAGAATTTGACGAGGTTCATTTAGGGATTGCAACTTCTTTGGATGATGGCTTATTAGTCCCTGTCGTTAAGGATGCACACCAAAAAACAATCGGTGCTCTGGCAAAAGAAATAAAAGAAATCTCGACGAAAGCAAGAAACGGTCAGGCAAGCGGAGATCTACTAACTGGCTCAACCTTCACCATTACAAACCTTGGAGCCAGTGGAATTGAATACTTTACACCTATTCTGAACACACCAGAAACAGGTATCTTAGGAGTAGGGGCTTTCCAGGATGAATTAATCCTTGATGAAGAAGGCAAGGTTAAATCCGTTAAGAAAATTCCATTAAGCCTCACCTTCGACCACCAAATAGCAGACGGTGCATTGGCGGCTGAATTTTTAAGTACCTTAGTTAACTATATTGAAAATCCTTATTTATTAGTTCTTTAATAAACAAGAAAAAGAGATGAACAGTAGAGAGGCTTAGCCGTCTATTGTTAGTCTCTTTTTGCTTTGTATGAAATGCTGATGAGTGTTTATTTCCATTGAAATAGAGAGTGAAGTACGAGAACCTTCCCGGTGTTTCAATCAAATTTTATTGTTATGTTACTAATCTCAAGTATAGACCTTTTTAACATATATATGTCCTTTTTAATATTTCGACATATACTAATAGATAGTTGACTCATCCGTGTGAAAAGGACTTTTCACACGGATGAGTCAACTATCTAGCGGAAGAACCATGTTTACTACCCGTACATGATAGAAAAAGAATTCCTATGTCGATTTAATAAGTTGGATACATAATAGTAATATTCTCTGTAACTTATAAGTTGTACAATAAGAAAGATATGAATATAACTACTAGGAGAGACAGATGGATAAGAAAGAACAATCATTATTAGAATATTATTATCGTAAATTAGTGAATCATACATTTGATGAGAAGGATGTTTATGCCTTTTTACAATTAATCCGCCATCGATGCAAAGAGATTCGCAGCATGAATGAACTTACAGATTTGGTTGTGCTGCGGGAACAGTATGCAGGTTTTATTAAGGACTATTTATTTGAAGTGAGAAAAAAGTTTGAAAGCCTTGGAAAAACGAAACAGGCTCTTAGAATTGAAGATGTATTTTCCTTCAAGGAAATGAAAAATGGAGTGAACAAAGCTTTAGAGGAAGGGCAGTTGGATGGTTTAACAAACGAGCAGATGAATGATTTTGTCACTTGCCTTATTTCCATCCTCCAACAGATTTCCATTGTGGACAATGATAGAGAAATTGGGAAGCTCTTTTTTGCTATCTCTCAAAAACAAATCATTTTGATGGCTGAAATAGAGGTTCAGCAAAATATGTTTAAGAAGACGAATGCGGTATTCCCTGTCCTTACTGCTAATAATCATTATCTGGCTATGAAAAAACAGGATCGATTTGATACACCCTATTTGTTTGTTGATCAGGTGATAGAGATAGCTTGTCTGGAAGGGAAGATGGAAATCATCATACCGGAATAAATTTCTTTCATTTCATATTTTTAAACTTGCCGAACCACCACTAACAAATATTTAGTGGTGGTTGGCTGTGACTGTGATATGGCGAACCATATCCTATATTTTCTATGGTTTGCATAAAATTTACTGCCATCTATTGGGGGCTATCTATTAAGAAAGGCTCGTGTGATTGATGCTGTTTAGAAGACTTACTTTATCTTTGGATTTGGGCGGTAGCTAATGAAATCATGGGTAGGTCTAAGATTCAGGCATTATCCAAACGATTTCACGTAGGCGAACAAAGAATGTAGAATCATGCTCTTTTATGACAACATGATCAAGCTTTGCATCAACAACCATTCCGCTAACGGAACCACGTGTGGTATCAAGGACGGCTCTTTTTCCTATTAGACTGCGTAGCGCTTCATATACAAAAGGTTCTATGACAATAACTTGCATGGGCCCATTTTGTGTTATTTGCGGATTTACTCGATAGGCATACATAGGGTTCATTCTCTTTCCTCCAAAGTATGTTGCTTTACCTAATCAATTTATGACAGTATAACTTGACACGTTCCGAGAGGCGTTATTTTTATGGTTTGTTCAGAATGGAAAAGGAATTATTTAAATTTATGTTTTCAACGATTGTACGGATTTTCTGTTGTCCTTTTCAACATTGCACATGTTAGTCAAATAAAAAAAGGTTGCCTCAGCAACCCTATTGATCAGCATAAGCTTTATTATGTGAAAAATATTTTTTAGTTAAGACTTTCTTATAAGGTATTTATTATGAACAAATAATTAAATATCTAACTAAACTTTTCTATCAACAGCTTGGGGAAGTTGTTCAAACCAGTTTTCTTTTATTGCTAAAAGTAAACCCATTCCATAAAACTTCTTCATATCATCCGATATTTTACTTAATTTAGAAACTATATCTGTTCTTAAACTAGAAGTCATAGCCTGACTGACCATAGCAAAACAGAATATGCCCAAACAAGTATTTACAAAAAACAACATTAACTTATCGGAAAAAGGAGGTATCTCTGTATTGGAAATTTGATAGTCCCCTGAGGCTGAAATCGGAATATTTTCGTTATCAAGAACTTCTTGAAGTGAATCTAATACTTTTTCAATCCCATCTCTACCTTTACCAAAATGTTTCTTTAAATCTTTTGTTTGGGCTAATTTACTAAAGGTAACAAAGACCATTTTTGAAAACTGTGCCCTATGTATAATCCTTGATAAATTTGCGATTTCAGCAACATTTAAAGGTCTTGAACCTCCAAAAAAACCATTAAGATACATGAAGTTCTCAGCATATTCCACCTCACTATCTATCGCTACTTGTGGAGGTCTCAAATATATTCCTTTGGATAACATGATGTCTACAATTTCATTTTGAATTTTTACTGTAAATGCAATGTTTTTCTGAAAGTGATCTCGAATATCGTTTCTGGTGCAGTCTGCTAATGCAATAGGATAGGTACTCAAAGAGAGGTGTGTTAGATCAAAACAAAAATGTACGATAAATGTATCAGAAAATACTTTGGTTGCATCAATTCTCACGTCTTCATTGGTAAAACCAAGAGGAGCATTAAGTTTCTCTTGGTCAAATATCTCCTTGAGCTCAATGATATTCCTTCTAGATTGATCTAGCATCTTTTCTATTACTAGTTTTATTGTGCTATCTTCTGTACTGGCAAAAAAATATTCAAGAAGTCTTTGTTGCATACTGTTCATTAAAAAGGAAGACCAAAGGTTAGATACTTCGGTTGCAGTTAAATCTAGAAAAGGCATATGCTTACTTGTATTACTCATTTTATCCACTCCTTTCTAAAATAGACTTTCCAAACCCTCAACCTAATATAAGTTAGTTAATGAAAACGGTAATAGAAGCAGGCCATAGTCATTGTCGGACTCCCTCTTAATAGAAAAAAACTCATTTAGTTATATAGAACCCCATCATATATAAATGCGTTTTTTTGAAATCCCCTTGTGAGTAAACAGCCGCCATTCGGCTCAGAATAATAAAAGAAAGGTGGCAGCTCTTTATGCACTCAATAAATAAAATAGGTAAAACTTTTTGGTATAGCACGCCCGTATCAGTGACCGACCGGCCCATTTTAGGGATGGTGGCAGGCAAGAACAAGACATTAATGATTGATGCAGGCAACTCGGAAGACCATGCAAATTATTTTCTAGAAGAACTTTTAAAAAGGGAGGTTCCCAATCCTGACATAGTTGTTCTCACTCATTGGCATTGGGATCATATCTTTGGTCTTTCAGGATTATCTCATACGGTTTCCATTGCTTCGAAAGAAACAAAAAAAGAAATAGAGAAGCTACTCCCGCTTTCATGGTCTGATGAGGCATTAGACGCACGAGTGAGAGAAGGGTCAGAAATTGAATTTTGTGCAAAGGCCATTAAGGAAGAATACAAGGATCATCGAGACATCACGATTGTTCTGCCAGATGTAACTTTTGAAAAAAGAGTAGAAATTGATCTTGGCGGGGTCACCTGTATCGTTCAACATGTTGGAGGAGATCACGCTGCAGATTCAGCAGTCATATATATCAAAGAAGAAAAGATTCTCTTTCTTGGTGATTGCATTTACCCAGATATTTTTTCCGAAAAAGACAACTATACAATCAAGGAAACACTGCGGCTATTAGATGAATTAGAATCGTTTGAGGCAGATACATATATCCCATCGCATCAAAAGCCAATTTCAAAAGAAGAATTTAATCAGGAAGCCGTCAAGCTTAGAAGTATTGCGAAATATACAGAGAGTTGCAATGGAGATAAAGAGAAAATCATGAAGGAATACGAAAAGTATGTAAAAAGGGAACTGACAGAAGACGAAAAAGAAACCATTGTTAACTTTGTAAATGGTTATTAAATTTCCCCTGTTTAACAAGGGGAATTTTTTTGTGGGATTTGTTTTTTTATGATTAGAAACCGTTTGTTCATTTTTTACTTGGAATCAGTCTAATTATTATGATTAGGCTGTTTTTTATTTGCGGATTGTAAGTTGGGAAGTATGATACGTCCAATATTTTAACATCGTTGCCATGTTTTTTTAGTAGTTTTCCTTATTATAACTACCTATATGTTAAAAATTATCATTTTTTTATATACGAAGATAATATATAATGATTTTGTTAATGTTCGTATATAAACTAAATTTAACCTAAATTTTAACTGTAATTTTGTTGTTGTGTATTATATAAACGAATGTATTGTTTCAATAAAAAGATAATATTCGTAGTTATAATTTTGGGTTGAATGGAAATGAGGGGTTATGAAATGAAGAATTTTGATAACAAGTGGATTCGTGCTGTACTTCCAGCATTACTCATTCACTGCAGCATTGGTACAGTGTACTGTTGGTCCTTGTTCAAGGGCGATATTGCCACTTACATTGGGAGACCTGTTAGTGAAGTGGAATGGGCCTTTAGTTTAGCTATTTTTGTTCTCGGTATGTCTGCCGCTTTTGGTGGGAAATTGGTTGAAAAAGACATTCATAAGTCGTCACTGCTTGCGGCCATATTTTTTGTTGTTGGGATGGCAGGAACAGGCTTCTTTATTTATCAAAAATCATTGATAGGTATTTATGTTTCTTATGGAATTGTAATGGGGATTGGACTTGGTATCGGTTATTTAACACCGGTCAAAACATTAATGCTTTGGTTTGCGAAGCAAAAAGGGTTAGCAACAGGCCTTGCTGTTGCAGGTTTTGGCCTAGCGAAGGTTATTGCAAGTCCTTTAATGGAAGAACTGCTTGGAGAAAGGAACAATGACGGAGTTTTAGTAAATCCTGCCAATGTCTATACCATGTTTTATATTTTAGCAGGGATTTATTTAGTGATGATGGTTATTGGACACTTGCTTCTAAAGAAACCAGCCGGATATAGAGAAGAAAGTGTACAAAGCAGGAGCTTTAGCTATCGAAAGGTGTTAACCAATAAAACATTTATCGGTATTTGGTTGATGTTCTATATTAATATTACATGCGGGTTAGCTTTAATTTCACAGGAAAAAGGCATTTTAGCATTCATTGGATTTGGGGCGATTGGTTTAGTTAGTTCGTTAACCGCTATTTTTAATGCAGGCGGACGGATTGCTTTCTCTTCATGGGCTGACCGATTCAAAGATCGTAACTCCATCTATAAAATTATTTTCCTTTTATCTATTGCAGCCCTATTATTAACCGTTGTGTTTGATGGGATTAATCAATCTATCGCGATCCTTATTATCGCCTTGCTTTGTATCGTCAATGCAGGTTACGGCGGAGGGTTTTCATCACTGCCACCGCTATTATCTGACCGCTTTGGTTTAGATCATGTTTCTACTATACACGGATTGGCCTTGTCTGCTTGGGCATGGGCGGGGCTGACAGGCAACCAGCTAAGTGCCTTTATTCTAGAAAAGACACAATCCTATACAATGGTGTTATATGTCATTATGGCTCTCTTCACGATTGCGACTTTCATTAGTATATTCGTTGTTAAACCTGATAAAGTGTCCTTGGGAAATGAAGAATCAAATAAGAAAGAACAAATAGCCGCAGGATAAGTATATTTTAGTAAAAAAGGATTCACGCTGCATGAGGAAATAAAATAGCCGTACATCTGATAGATAAATCATGATGTACGGCTATTTGTCGTGAGTCACGGAAAAGTGCGATGATTTTAAGCGTACTTCAACCCCTACTTCCGTGATAATTATCACCGCGACAAATGAACTAGTAATTTATAATCTTTATATATGTAAAAATTTAAATCTCCTGATTATTAATCTAGTGAGCTCGTTTTAGTGTAGAAAGAATAGAACACGTACATAGGATATTTCCATATAGAGACAGAAAGGGGATCATATTTGTGAAGATGACAGTAGGTAAAAAGCTTTTTGCGGGTTTTTTTGGTGTATTGATCATTTTGGCAGCTACAGTAGTCATCAGCTATATTGAGCTTAAATCGGTCGACAATAATTATAGTGAGTTAATTGATGATAAAGCAACTAAGCTTATTTTGATTAAGGAGTTAGATTTAGCTATAAAAAAAGAACAAGTCGGACTTCGCGGGTTTATGATTTTAGGGGATGATACCGCACTCAATAGCTTTAATGAAGCATATGAACAATATCAAGAAACAAGTAAAATATTGGACAGTATTATTACGCATCCGACAGCAAAGGGAATGCTGCAGGAATTAAATCAAATTCAACAGGAGTATTATCAATTTTCTGAAGTAGTCTTTCAACTTAAGGAGGATGAGACAGGTGAATATGCCAATCTAATATCTACGCAAGGCCGAGAAATTGTCAAACGGTTTGATCAAAAGATACAAGAATTCACAGAATATCAACAACGTTTATTAGATAATGGAAATAAAGAAACAACAGCAGCAGTCCAATCAAGTATGAATATCGTGTTAGTTCTAGGAATTATTGCTATGGCAGTCGGTGTAATGATTGCTGTTTATATTGGTCGTATGATTTCAAAACCAGTCGTGGCTATAGCCGAAGCAGTAGAAAAAATGGCATCTGGAGATTTGACTACAGAGGAAATTAAGGTAAGAAATAAAGATGAAATTGGTGATTTAGCACATTCTTTTAATCAAATGACAATCAGTCTTCGTGAAATGATTCGTCAAGTGGGTTCTAATGCTGAACAGGTAGCCGCTTCAGCGCAACAATTGACAGCAAGTGCAGAGCAAACCAGTCAGGCTACAGAACATATTGCATCAGCCATGCAGGAAGTAGCTGTTGGTGTCGATAACCAAGTACAAAGTGTGGAAGAAACTTCTCAAACAATCAGCGAAATGTCTATTGGTATACAACAAGTGGCGAATCATGCTCACAGTGTATCCTCTTCTGCTATCGATGCTTCTGAGAAAGCATTAGAAGGTGGACAGGCCATCAAATCTGCCGTCGAGCAGATGAACTCCATTAATCAAACAGTAAATGGATTATCTGAAGTGATCGGGGGACTAGGAGAGCGCTCAAAAGAAATTGGCCAAATTATCGGAGCGATTACCGATATTGCTGCACAAACCAATCTCCTTGCATTAAATGCCGCGATTGAAGCGGCAAGAGCAGGAGAGCATGGAAGAGGTTTCGCAGTGGTAGCTGACGAGGTGCGTAAGTTAGCAGAGCAGTCCGCAGGTTCAGCTCAGAAAATCTCCCAACTAATATCTGCTATCCAAGGAGAAACCAATAAAGCCGTAGAGTCTATGGATGTAGCGGCAAAAGAGGTATTTTTAGGGATTGGGATAGTCAATACAGCTGGACAATCCTTCAGACAAATCGAAGGTTCTATCAATGAAGTAACTATACAAATTCAAGAGATTTCCTCTGCTGTTCAGGAAATGGCTGCAGGATCTGAGCAAATTGTTCAATCGATGCAATTCATTACTGAAGTCTCTGAGTCTACTTCTTCAGGTACACAAGGTGTATCGGCGGCTACAGAGGAACAATTGGCAGCAATGGAAGAAATCTCTTCTTCAGCAAATGCCCTATCCACTATGGCGGTAGATTTGCAGATGCTCATTGGGAAGTTCAAGATATAGAAAAAACAACAGAAAAGAGACTGTTGTCTATTGCAACAGTTTCTTTTTCGGTATACTAGTAAAATACTAGGTCAAATTGTACGGTGAAATGATTGTTTTTATAGATGTCCATATCATTTATTAGTATAATAAACCTATATAATCTATCCCCAAAAACTACCTCATAGATTGAAATCTTCTTGTTAGAAGGGAAATAATGGAAAATGATAGACTTTAATACCGAAATAAATGTTGGAAAATTTTTGCTAATGGAAATAATGGAGCATTTAATCGATTTTATCTGCATGAAAGACGGAGAAGGTAATTGGGTTCGAATTAATACATTTACGAATAATAAAGATCTCCAGCAGTTAAATGAAATGCATCTTTCAGGGAAAAAAGATCCTGAACTGGAAAAACGGTATCATGATTTTCAATGCTTTTTTGACATTTGCAGGAAATCCGATGAACAGGCATGGTTAAATGCTGAGGTGACGAAGTGCGAGGAGCAGGTTTATGATTATAAGGGTGAATTGAGAATCTTTGATGTGATTAAAGTTCCCTTTTTTCATGATGATGGCAGCCGAAATGAATTATTGGTCTTTGGAAAAGATATTACAAATGAAAAGAAGAATGAAATAGATTTAGCAAGAAAAATAAAGGAATTGGAAGATTTTAAGTTTGCGTTAGATGAATCGTCCATTGTAGCCATTACCGATTACAGGGGAATCATTACCTATGTAAATAATACCTTTTGTGCTATGTCAAAGTATAGTCAGAGTGAGTTAATCGGAAAGACGCATCGGATTGTCAACTCTGGATACCATACGAAAGAGTTTTTCAAAGAAATGTGGAAAACCATTCGTAAAGGGGAAATTTGGAAGGGGAATATAAAAAATAAAGCGAAGGATGGCTCTTTTTATTGGGTAAAGACAACCATTATTCCATTTAAGGATAAAAAGGGGATCCCTTATCAATATATTTCCATACGGCAGGATATTACAGAACAAATAAAGGTAGAAGAGCAGATTCGCCATTACGCTAATCATGATGAAGTAACAGGTCTCCGTAATCGACGCTACTTCCATAGTGAGTTAAGTCAGTGGTTAAACGAAAATAAGAAAAATGGTCAATTGGCACTTCTATTTTTGGATCTAAACCGTTTTAAATATATAAACGATACGTTAGGTCACAGTATGGGAGATCAAGTTCTATCGGCTGTTTCAAACAGATTATTTACTCACTTACAAGATAAAGCGGACTTGTATAGATTTGGCGGGGATGAATTTATTATCGTATTAAAGAATTGTTCAATCGAAGAAGTAAAGGAATTCACAAAGGAAATTAATTTCTTGTTTTCAGATCCATTCCAGATAAATAATGAACGGTTTTATCTTAGCGCAAGTATTGGAATCAGTACCTTTCCAAAAGACGGGGAAGACTTAGAATCTCTTGTCAAAAAGGCAGATAGTGCTATGTATTTAGCGAAAAATAAAGGGATCAATGCGGTTCAGTTTTATTCATCTAAAATGTTTGAAAATATAACAAGAACAATGAAATTAGAAAGAACCTTACGTCAAGCTGTAGAAGAAAAAGCTTTCACGCTTCATTATCAGCCGCAGGTAGATATCCATTCTGATAAGATTATTGGAGTGGAGGCTTTAATTCGTTGGGAGCATCCAACTTTGGGGAACATTCCACCTTCTGAATTTATCCCGTTGGCAGAGGACAATGGCTTAATTACTCCAATGACTGAATGGGTTCTTGAAACCGCGTGCAGGCAAAATAAGACATGGCAGGAAAGTGGAGTCTCTCCAGTAAGAATAGGTGTGAATATATCGCCTTACTTGTTTCGAGAAGATTTGATTGGAATGGTGAAAAGGGTTTTACATGAGACAAAATTACAACCAGACTATTTAGAATTGGAAATTACCGAAAGCTTAATGCAAGACCCTGAATATACCATACCGATTCTAAAGGAATTAAAGTCTCTTGGTGTACGATTATCTATAGATGATTTCGGAACGGGTTATTCTTCACTAGCCTATTTAGTACATTTTCCAATTGATAGCCTAAAAATTGATCGTTCTTTCATTGAAGACCTAAAAAATGAAAGTGCTGTTATTGTGAAAACAATCATTAATATGGCCACTCATTTAGATGTGAGTGTGATTGCAGAAGGCATTGAAACAGAGGAGCAATTAGATTTTCTTTCTAATCTTAATTGTGCTGAGGGACAGGGGTACTTCTTTAGCCGTCCAGTACCTAGCAATGAAATAGTTAACCTATTAATCAAACAGCAAGCAATAGGAGAATAAAGGTGAAGCGTAGAGTGAAGCAACAAATGGGATATAGAGGCAGAGTGATTAGTGCGCTATTTGTTGCTATTTTGCTTTTGTTCATTAGGGAAATGGTTAGCATTCACTTTGGACATCCGCCCCACCCTTATCCAATACCGGCAATAATTGTATTAATATTAGCGTGGCTGCTTGGAAAACAGTATGATAAATATGTCTATTTATCAACTAGAGATCCTCTAACCGGCTTGTATAACAGACGTTATGTACATGATAAGTTCCGGAGTCTGGCCAAATATGCGGATAGAAAAAATGTAAATATCTCCATTTTGTTGTTGGACGTAAATGATTTTAAAGAAATTAATGATCAGTATGGCCACCAAGAAGGAGACTCTGTGCTAGGTACCCTTTCTACACTTTTGCGTCATTCTTTTGGGCCGAAAGATATACTAGCCAGATGGGGCGGAGATGAATTCATTATTCTTTCCGTCTTTTCTGATGTAAATGTATTGAGTAATAAAATAAATGATTTTAAAAGCAGGTTGGACGCGGAAGATTGGGAGTATAAAGGGAATGTATCGATTTCGATAGGTCAAGCGGTCTATCCTGTAGATGCTGCGAATTTACAGAAGTTATTAGATTTAGCTGATAATAATATGTATGAGGAAAAAGTTCATTTTAAAAAGAAAAGAGGCATCCAAAAGTCGAACATATGACTTTTTGGATTGTCTCTTTTTGTATTACCAGATTATAGATGAAACGCGAACCGGCCCCACGTTTTACGAGAGCTATGCCCCCGTGTCTCCTTATTTTTTCATTAATAAATACACAAAGTATGGAGCGCCGATTAGTGCGGCCATGATGCCTGCTGGAATTCCATCGGGTTCTAAAATATTGCGGCCGATGGTGTCTGCAAAGAGCAGCAGCCAGCCGCCAATCAGGATGGCAACAGGGATAAATAGTTGATTTCTATGTCCGACTAAAGCTTTTGCTAGGTGCGGGGCCATGAGTCCAATAAAGGAAATGCCTCCTGTGACCGAAACGGCGGAAGCGGCTAGGGCAACGGCTGTTAACAGCAAGGTAATCCGTTCTTTTTCAATGGACACGCCCACACCAATGGCAACGGGCTCGCTTAAGCCTAAGAGATTCAATCGATTGGCTTTATATAATGTGAAAGGAATGAGTATCACCAGCCAAGGAAGGAGGGCCCAAATAAAAGGCCAGTCACTGCCCCAAATATTTCCGGCTAACCATTTGGCAATGAAATCGACTTTTGTACGGTCAGCAGATGAGATAAGGACAATCATCAGTCCGGAAAGGGCTGTAGCGAATCCAACCCCGATAAGGACTAATTTGACAGGTTGAAATCCTTGATTCTTTTGGTAGGAAAACAAATAGATGATGACCGCTGTTAGGATAGCCCCGATAAATCCGATGACAGGAATCATATAAGAGAATGCATCAGCCTCAATTGGGAAGAACAAGAAGAAAATAGTAATTCCCACACCTGCTCCAGAGTTAATTCCGATAATTCCAGGGTCGGCTAAATCATTTCGGGTAATTCCCTGTAAAATGGCACCAGATAAAGCGAGAGCCATACCTGCTAAAAGAGTAATAATGATTCGCGGCAATCTGATAGAAAACAAGACAAATTCTTCTTTAAAGGTACCCTCGCCAAACAGAACAGGCAAGATTCGATCATACGATACAGAAGAATACCCCATTCCCAATCCGATAACGGTTGTCATCAGTATGAGCAGCAGGGATATGACTAGAATGATTCGCTGTTTCTTGATTAAGGAAGGGTGTATCATGAAAATACTCCTCCTTTTTTCACGATGATAAGAAAGAAGGGCAAGCCAACAAAGGCAACAATGGCCACGATAGGTGTTTCATAAGGCGCATTAATTGTACGGCCCAGTGTGTCGGCAAGTAACATGAAAGCCGCACCAAGAATGGCGGACATAGGCAGGATATAACGGTAATCCGTCCCAACGAACGCACGAACGATATGCGGGATTAATAGACCGACGAATGCCATTTTCCCAACAAGCGCCACAGAGGCACCGGCTAGAATGATGATAACGATAAAAAGAATCGACTTTATTGTTGCGATTTTTTGCCCCAGGCCGACTGCGACCTCCTCATTCAAACTAAGAATAGTCAACTGCTTGGATAGGAAAAAGGAAACTAATAGACCGAGCACAATAAAAGGCACAATAATTTGAAGCTGACCCCATGTCGTGCCAACCATTCCTCCTGAAGTCCACATGGAGACATTCTTTGAAATTTTAAAATAAATCCCTACCCATTCGGCAATTGCGTATAAGAAGGCAGAGATGGCTGCGCCGGCTAAGACAATGCGGAAAGGGGAGAATCCACCCTTTTTCATGGCGCTGATTCCAAATACGAGAGCCGCTCCGACAGCCGCTCCAATAAAACAAGCGACCATCATACCGAAATAATTGGTATGAGGGATCAAGGCAATCGTTATAGCAAGTGCGGCATTCGCACCAGCGGATAGTCCCAGCAAACCAGGATCTGCAAGGGGGTTTCTGGTCATGCCTTGCATAATGGCACCCGAAACGGCAAGAGCTGCTCCTACAAAAATGGCTGCCACTTCACGCGGCAAGCGAATTTCACGTATGATGGAAATTTGACTATTTACAGCACTCGATGTAAGGGCCAGCCAGACATCCTTGATCGTGATATCTGCAGCGCCAAAAACCATAGCGGCAAAGAACATAAATAATAATACAAGGAATCCTGCTAGTAATTTAAATGGGAATAAAAGAGTATGTGGTGTGTGTTTTGTCATCAGTCATCATCTTTTCTTTTAAAATATAGGGGAAGAGGCTTTCCCATAAGTGTCAGGCTCCCGTAAGGATTCGATCTAGTACGGTTTTACGTGATACTAGATTGAATCTTGCGGTGCCTGAGCCCTTGAATCGGGTCAGCCTCCTTTTAGATTAGTTACCTAAAAATGATTCTTCAAAAAATGCAAGCTGTTTTTCTAGTGTGACCGGATCACTGAAAGAAGCGCCATTTCCTGTCATTTCAAATACCTGTCCATTTTTAACAGCAGGAATATTCTTATAGGTTTCGGTTTCTTGGAAGGAAGAATCCGCATCAGCGTACTTACTTAAGATGATATAATCGCCGGCATACTCTGGAAGTACCTCTGCTGATAGCGCGTAGTATCCTGATTCTAAAGCCATTTTCTGTACTTTTTCAGGCATTTTCAGCTTCATCGCTTGGTATAGAATTTCCGTTCCGCGTGCCCAATTATCTCCGAACACATAAAGGTCCTTATCATAGCTTTCAATAACTGTTACGGTTGTATCCTCGCCAATTTTTGCTCTAATTTCTTCTCCGGCAGTTTCTGCACGTTTTTTGAAATCATCGACCCAAGCTTGAGCTTCTTTTTCCTTGTTTAATAGTTTTCCAATTTCTACGTGCTGGGTTAAGTAATCAACCTTACCCCATGTATAGGTGACAGTTGGAGCAATTTCTTTTAATTTATCAAGGTTTTTAACATTGGATAAGCCGATGATTAAATCTGGTTCTAATTCAATGATTTTTTCTAAATTTTCATCTGAAACTTCTTCAACGTCTTTTAATTCTTTTTCAAACGTTGGGTTATTCTTTGACCATACATCTACACCAACAACATTTACCCCAAGCTGCAACACATTACCAGTAAAGCCTGATAGTAAGATGACTCTTTGCGGGTCTGCAGGTACTTCAACTGGACCTGTTTCCGATTGGTATGTAATGAATTCCGATTTTTCTTCTTTTGAAGCATCGGAGTTGTTTTCCTTTTGTGTTGCAGATTCTTTGCCGCAGGCACTAATAATGAGAACTAGCATGAGCATAAACGGGATGATTAACTTTTTCATTGTGATTTTCTCCTTTTAGTAGATTATACGTGATGCACATAGGTTTATTTGTTCTTGGGTCCTTGCCGATTACTGCATCAATTTGAAAGACTTCTTTGAGCACCTCTGGAACCATCACCTCTTCACAGGCCCCTGCCTTGACAATTTCGCCGTTCTTTAGAGCAACAATATAGTCCGCAAAACGCGCCGCTTGGTTTAAATCATGCAGTACCATAATAATGGTGCGCTCTTGTTCTTGATTGAGTTTCTGTAAAAGCTCTAATACCTCAAGCTGGTGCGCCATATCTAAGTAGGTGGTGGGTTCATCAAGGAAAATGATCTCTGTTTCTTGGGCAAGTGCCATGGCAATCCAAACGCGCTGCCGCTGCCCGCCTGAGAGGGCATCAACCGGACGAAACTTAAAGTCTATCGTTCCTGTCACCTCAAGTGCCCAATCGATTACTTCATAATCTCTTTTTGATAATCTTCCAAAACCAGTTTGATAGGGAAAGCGGCCGTAGGATACTAATTCTCCCACTGTGAGACCGCTTGCACCTTCAGGCGTTTGAGGGAGGATAGCCATTTTCTTCGCTAACGTTTTTGTATTTTCCTTTGAAATATTTTTTCCGTCTAAAAGAACGGCTCCTGATTGATGGGAAATGATACGAGTAATCGCTTTTAGTAAGGTTGATTTCCCGCAGCCGTTTGATCCAATAATTGTGGTAATTTTTTTATCTGGAATATTGACACTGAGATTTTTTACAATTAACCGTTCACCATATCCAATGCTTAAGTCATTTGTATGCAGGCGAACCACCATGTTTTGCCTCCTTTATGAAAAACAGATTAGTGATAATGATTATCATTATTGTTTATATCTTTGAATATAATTACTTTTTTTCGTAATGTCAACTGAATTTTCAAAATAATAGTTAAAAGTAGGCTATTATTTTACTAGAATACTTTCCAAAAGGATACAGAGCATACTGATATATTTGGACATGGTCATTTTAAAAAAGAAGTTATGAGAAAAGTAGAAAAATATTTTATTGTAAAAAAGAGCAAAATAAACTATTCTTATTGATAATGAAAATCAATTACAGTTAAGTATTTGGGAGTGAGCGGGGATGAACGAGCAGGAGTTATTTGATGTAACAGTGATTGGCGGTGGACCAGCCGGTCTTTATTCAACTTTTTACAGCGGGCTGCGAGAGCTGAAAACAAAGCTCATCGAATATCAGCCAAAGTTAGGCGGGAAAATTCATGTCTACCCGGAAAAAATGATTTGGGATGTTGGCGGGTTAACCCCCATTCCTGGAGCCAAACTAATTGAGCAATTGGTAGAGCAAGGATTAACCTTTCAACCTGAAGTGGTGTTGAATGAAAAAATAGAATCCATCTCGCGAAATCAAGAGGGGATTTTCGTGCTGCAAGCAGCCTCTGGTCAAATTCATTACTCAAGAACGGTGATTGTTGCGGTGGGGAGCGGAATTTTACATCCTAAAAAGCTAGAAATTGAAGGAGCAGAACGGTTCGAAGTCTCTAATATTCACTACACGGTGCAATCTTTAAAGAGTTTCAAAGATAAAACGGTGATCATTTCGGGTGGAGGCAACACAGCGATAGACTGGGCTAATGAATTAGAGTCAATTGCGAAAAAAGTGTATATCACTTATCGGAAAGAATCACTATCAGGGCATGAGGCACAAGTGACACAGCTGATAAACAGTTCAGTCGTATGCTTACCCCAAACAACGATATCAAAGCTAATAGCAAGTGAGAATCATGAAACCATCGAGCGGGTGGAGCTGACCCATCAAGTAACCGGAGAGGCTCAAACCTTAGACATTGATGAGGTTATTATTAATCATGGCTATGAACAAGATGCGAGTTTATTAAAAAAGAGTGAACTGGAAATCGAGATGAGTGATAACTTTTTTATTGCCGGAGATTCGACTAGTGAATCCTCTGTTGAGGGACTTTATGCGGCTGGAGATATTTTACGTTATGATGGGAAATTAAATTTGATTGCTGGTGCCTTTCATGATGCAGCAAATGCGGTGAATAAAGCCAAGCAATTTATTCAACCAGATGCGAACAAAGCAGCGATGGTCTCCTCACATAACGAAGTCTTTAAAAAACGCAATAGAGAATTGGTGAAAGAAATGATGGTCACCTTATCATAGTAAAACGCCGATATGGTTCTGGCGTTTTACTTTAAGCCGTATAAGCATTGAGTCTCCGCATTTTAAGGTGATAGAAGAATGGGAGTGGGTGTTGAAAAACATGACATCCATCCTGGTGTTTCCTATGAATATAAGTGTCGCTTAAGAGAGGTTTTTTGTTAAAATCTATTAGATATATAATGTAAAACCGTCTCGTAAAATAGAGGCGGTTTTTTTAGCTATTTTCTTAAATTAAAAATTTTCAGATAATTTATTGACAATCTAGAATATTTATTTTATCTTTATTGCATGGTACATGCAAGATGAGATTGAGAGGGGGGGGAATAACCTAGAAATAACGGTATCACTGACTGATTATCTGTAAGCGTTTCCTATGGATGAACTTTTTTAGCTAAAGTTTATTTAGGAAATGGAACTAATTAGTGGAGGGATAGAATGAAAAGTGAATATTGGAAATCAATTAAGAGGAAAGTAGACTGGCCTGTTTTTAGTATAAGTGGAGGCATCCTTGTTATCTTCGTTCTTATGTCCCTCTTTAATGTAGATGGGGTTACTAAATTTGTAAACTCAGGTTTTAACCTATCTATTAAATATTTCGGAGCCTACTGGCAGCTGTTGCTTCTAGCTACCTTTGCTGTGGGGTTAGTTCTATCATTTTCGAAATATGGAAAGGTGCGCTTAGGAAATCTTGATAAACCTCAGATGAGCTTTTTTAAATGGGCTGCTATCATTGTTACAGCTGGATTAGGGGCTGGGGGCGTTTTCTGGGCAGCTGCTGAACCGATGTATTATTTTATTGACGTTCCTCCTATGTATGAAGGAATAAAGGCGGGAACAGAACAAGCCATTGGACCTGCACTAGCTCAAAGTTTCATGTCATGGGGATTTACTGCTTGGGCGGTATATGGAGCCATCAGTACCGTTGTCATCATGTATGCCCATTATCAAAAAGGCATGCCGTTGAAGCCAAGAACTCTACTATATCCGATTTTTGGTGAAAAAATCGTCCATAGTGCATGGGGAACCTTTGCGGATGTGGTTTGTATTATTGGTGCTGTAGCAGGAACCATTGGTCCAATTGGATTTCTTGGTTTGCAAGTAAGTTACGGCGTAAATGCATTATTTGGGCTTCCGGATACCTTTATGACGCAAGTACTAATCATTGTAGGACTTACAGCCGTCGTGTTAGTTTCAACCATTACAGGCATAGACAAAGGAATTCAGTGGTTAAGTAAATTGAATGTAAATCTAGCCGTCCTTATTGGCATCTTTCTATTAATTTTTGGTCCGGGTGAATTTATCATTAATTCTTTTGTGTCATCCTTTGGAACCTATATTAGTGAATTTATTCCAGTCAGTACGTACCGTGGCGATCAGGAATGGCTTGGTTATTGGATGCTGTTCTTCTTTGGCTGGTTTATCGGCTTTGGTCCGTTAGTTGCCCTGCTTGTAGCAAGGATTTCTAGAGGACGTAAAATTAGGGAAATATTCTTAATGGTTTCAGTTATTGCCTCCATTACAACGAATTTTTGGTTCACCATTTTAGGTGGTTCAGGAATTTTTTATGAATTAAGCACATCTGGTTCTGTAAGTGAGCCATTGCTAGAAGGTGGATTACCAGCAGCTATTATTGCAATTGCTCATCAAATGCCGCTAGGATTCATTATGCCGATAGTTTTTCTAGTCCTAACGATTCTTTTCGTTGTCACAACGGTTGATTCAATGGCCTATTCCGTTGCTATGAGTGTAACAGGAGAAGGAGATCCTCCAAAGTCAGTTCGTGTATTCTGGGCTGTTGTTATGGCGGTTATTGCGATTATCTTGATTAATATTGGAGAAGGTGGAGTAAATGCCTTACAGTCCTTTGTGGTCATCGCTGCTGTTCCTGTTTCCATTCTCATGCTACCGATGATATGGCATGCCCCTCGATATGCTAAAAAGATGGCGATTGAGCAAGGAATTGAGAAGGAAAATAGTATAGAAGAAGCACAGCGGAATCCTGTTAAAAATTTAGTAGCATCTAAAGTAGATTAATTTATTAGAAAATTATAAATCTATTGACTTTTTAAAAAATACCTATTAAAATTCAATTATAAAATCTTGTATGGTACATGGTACATGTAAAAATCCACATCAAAGAATACTTCATATTTTAGCAATCTGCACCCCTAAATGTATAAACACACGTCTTCTATGTATCTCAAACTCTACATCTTTGTATCATGTTAGGTTTTTATTAGAAAGGGGAAGATAAACATCATGGTTACGTTAACTACAACAAGCATTACAGCACAGGCAACGAATGCAATTAGAGAGGCTATTATTAAAGGCGAGTATGAGCCGGGAGAAAAGCTATCCGAAATCTCTTTATCCGAGTACTACAAAATCAGCAGAACGCCGATTAGAGAAGCATTAAAACAACTAGAAAGAGAAGGATTAGTTGAGATTATCCCTAGAGTTGGGTCATGTGTGACGAAACCAACAGAAAAAGAGTTATCCGAACTATTTACTATGAAAGAAGTTCTGGAGGGACTTGCAGCAGGACTTTTGGTTGAACAGGGCAATACCAAGGCAATTGAAGAGGTTCAAAAATCAGTTGCTTTAATGGAAAAGGCCGTTCAAATCTCTGATCACAACCTTTATGTTGAGGCAAACGACACCTTTCATAAGGTCATTTTAGAAGGGGCAGATAACTCCAAGCTAAGTTTTACACTTAACTTATTACTTAATCAAATTGGTTACAGCAGGTATGTATATTTAACCATCGAGGCGCCGCACCGAATTGAAAAATCACTTCAGGAGCATCAGGCTATTTTGAAGGCGTTATTAGAAGGTAACCGTGAAGAAGCTGAAAAGGCTATGCGTGCCCATGTTAGAGCAAGTGGAATGGAAGTCAAAAAAGAAATAGCAAAAAAACTTTATAATAACCAAAAATAGGAAGGATGATACGTATGAAATTCGGAATTTTCGCAAACTTAGCTGGCCCTGGAAGAACAGAGGAATATTATCAAGTACTTGATGAGGCAAGAGAACAAGCGGTTTATTGTGATGAAAATGGCTATGATTCCATTTGGTACACGGAGCATCATTTTGGTCATGAAGGAAATGAATTGATTGCCAATCCGATTCTTATGGGAGCAGATATTGCAGCACGTACAAAGAACATTCGAATTGGACAAGCAGCGAACGTTGCTACTTTCTGGCATCCGCTTCGTTTGGCAGAGGATGTTGCGATGTTGGATCAATTGAGTAAGGGACGGGTAGAAGTTGGATTAGCACGTGGATTGTATGGAAGAGAAGCAGCCAACTTAAATGCATTAGCTGATCCGAAGAATCAAGAACAAAACCGTGCTCTTTTTAATGAAACATTAGAGATTTTAAGAAAAGCTTGGTCTAATCCATTCTTCTCCCACCAAGGAGATATCTATCAATTCCCGCCACAAGGATTAAAGTGGAAACATCCAATGAGCCCGGCGACAGAGGAATTCATGGATATGGAAAAGGGAGAAATTAATAAGATTGCATTAATGCCAAGACCATATCAAAAGGAACTTCCAATCTGGCAGGTCATTGATTCGCCGACTTCCATCATTGCGGCAGCCCAAAACAATATTAAAGGGATGTTCTGGATGCCAACGGTAAAAGAATTAAAAGGTCGATTTGAATTATACCGCGAACATGCATCTGCAGCACAAGGTCGTGAAGTTGCTCTTGGTGAAGGAATTGCCCTTGTACGTGATGTGTATGTAGCCGAAACAATGGAACAAGCTCGTCAAGATGCAGCAGAAGCCGTATTAAATACGTATCGTTGGATTTGCCATTGGAGAGGTCTTGGAAACCTAATGGATCCAGGTGAACTAGTAAAAGAAGGTCAAGAGTTAAATTATGATTTCTTACATCCTAGAAATCTATTATTCGGTACACCAGAATATGTAGCTGAAAAAATCCAAGAGTTAAAAGAAGAACTTAACTTGCAAGAATTATTGCTGTGGGTCAATCACAGTCATTTACCACATGACAAAATGATGAAGAGTTTAAAATTATTCACTGAAGAAGTAATGCCAAAATTTACAAATAAAAATACGGGGGTACTTGCATAATGGTAGAAATTCGTAAAGTTTACACGGCTATTGAGGAAACACGTATCGAAGGCGGAAAGAAAGTAGAAGAACCAATCAAAATGATTATCACAGCAGCTGTTATTAAAAATCCATGGGCAGGCAGAGGTTTTGTTGAAAATCTAAAACCTGAGATTGACGAATACGCACCGCAAATTGGAGAGCTGTTAGTAAGTGAGCTGTTTAAGCATATCAATACTGCTGATGATGTAGAAGCATTCGGAAAAGCAGCTGTTGTTGGGGTTGACGGTGAGATTGAGCATGCATCTGCATATATTCATACATTAAAATTCGGCAACAAGTTTAGAAATGCAGTAGAAGCGAAAAGTATTTTACCTTTTACCAATAAGCGAGGAGGAGCAGGAACAGCCGTAATCATTCCAATGGTTCATAAAAATGATGATTCACAGCGTTCCCACTTTATTACCTTTGAAACAACGATTCCGGACGCGCCAAGAGCGGATGAAATTGTTGTAGCCATCGGCGTATCCACAGCTGGACGTCCACACCCAAGAACAGGAAATCGCCACCAAGATATGATTGAAATGGGGCTTGTCTAATGCCAACTGCCGTATACAAGCAAGGAACGATTTTTTACGAAGAAAAAGGATCTGGTGAACCGTTGATTTTCATTCATGGTGTGGGCTTAGACCACACCATGTGGAAACAGCAGAAGGATAGCTTATCAGACTCTTTCCGAGTGATTGTATACGACATGCTAGGTCATGGGGGATCAGAACATCCCCCTGGTCCTTACTCCCTGACTCATTATGTGGAGCAGCTTTCCGGATTGATGGAGTATCTACAAATTGAAAAAACCCATCTTGTTGGCTTTTCCATGGGAGGCATGGTCGCACAAGCTTTTGCACTTACATACAAAAACAAATTAAAAACACTTACGATAATGAACGCTGTCGCCAATCGAACAGATGAGCAGCGAAAAGGAATTTTGGCAAGGGTAGAGGAAGTCCGCGAAAATGGCCCGTTGGGAACGATTGAGCCAGCCATTCAACGTTGGTTTAATCCAGAATTTATAGAATCAGAGTCAGAAGTCGTCAACCAAGTACGACACAGACTTCAGACCAATAATCCGGCTTCCTATTTAGCTGCCTACACTTTGTTTGCGACGGCAGATGCTGAGTTATGGCCAAAGCTGAAAAATATAGAAACACCAGCATTCATCATTACGGCTGAGCATGATTTAGGATCGAATCCGCAGATGGGGAGACAAATGCATGAGAGAATTAAAGGATCTGATATTAGGATTGTTCCTGGTATGAAACATATGCTGCCAGTCGAAGGCGCCGAAATCGTCAACAACGAGCTTCGCCGCTTTATTGGTAAACAGGCATCACAGGTGGGATAAAGGAGGATTGGGGCATGACACAATTAAAGAAATATCAAATGTACATTAACGGGGAATGGACAGAGTCAGCAAGCGGAGAATACTTCGAAAGCTTTAACCCTGCAACAGAAGAGGCGTGGTGCCTTGTGGCAAAAGGGAATGAAGAGGATGTTGAGCGGGCTGTTCAAGCTGCTCACAAAGCTTTTTTACATTCAGAATGGACATCAATGACGTTCACAGAACGAGGAAAATTAGTTCGAAAGCTTGGCGATTTGATTGCAGAAAATGCTGAGCAGCTTGCGATGGTAGAGACGCTTGACAACGGAAAATTAATCCGTGAGATGCGCGGTCAAGTGAACTATATACCTGAATTCTTCTATTATTATGCAGGACTTGCTGATAAGATACACGGTCAGACATTGCCGATTGATAAGAAGGATATGTTTGCCTTTACTTCAAAGGAACCGCTTGGAGTCGTGGCTGCGATTACACCATGGAACTCCCCTCTTTATTTAACAACCTTGAAGCTGGCACCTGCTCTTGTAGCAGGAAATACAATTGTTATTAAACCCTCTGAAATGACTTCTGCCTCTCTCTTGGAATTAGTGAAACTAGTAGAAAAAGCTGGATTTCCTCCGGGTGTCGTCAATGTGGTAACAGGGTTCGGAAATCCTGTCGGTGATTCTCTAACATCACATCCATTAGTGAGACGGATTGCTTTTACAGGTGGATCAGAATCGGCTCGTCATATTGTACGGAATTCAGCGAAAAACTTTGCTCGCTTATCGTTAGAACTTGGAGGCAAGTCTCCAAATATTGTATTTGAAGATGCCGATCCAGATAATGCAGCAATGGGTATTATTGCAGGAATCTTTGGAGCTTCCGGACAAAGCTGTGTCGCTGGTTCAAGAGCCTTCTTACATGAGGACATCTATGATCAAGTGATGGAGAGACTTGTGGACCGTGTGTCCAAAATCAAAATCGGCGATCCGTTTCAAGATGAAACGGAAATGGGACCATTAGCAACCAAAGCGCAGTTAGAACGAGTAGAAAACTATGTAGCGATTGGGTTAGAAGAAGGAGCTAGACTGGTTTACGGAGGAAAACGGCCGCAGCATTTAGAAAAGGGCTGGTATTTCGAACCGACCATATTTGAACATCAGGATAACAAGGATCGAATCACAAAGGAAGAAATTTTCGGACCTGTCTTAAGTGTGATGAAGTTTAAGGATGAAGCGGAAATAATCGAACTTGCTAATAGCACAGATTATGGACTTGCCGCCGGTATCTGGGTAAAAGATGTCGCAAGAGCTCATCGATTGGCTAAGGCTATACGAGCAGGCATCGTGTGGGTGAACACCTATCGCAGTATTTCACCAATGGCTGCAATTGGCGGCTCAGGGTTGAGCGGTTACGGCAGAGAAGGCGGTTTCGAGTCGATTCAAGAATATCTGCAGGAAAAGACGGTTTGGGTGAATACATCTACTGAACCAATTCCAGATCCGTTTATTATGAGATAAAAAATAGAAATAATCTCTTTGGAGGGATTAAAATATGAAACTATTGGGAATTTCAGGAACTATTACTGGTTCAAAAACAAAAGTGGTCGTGCAAAAGGTATTGGAGGAAGTTCAGAAGAATCATCCTGAGATTGAGGTAGAACTGCTTGATTTAAAGGAATATGATGTTCAATTCTGTGACGGACGCGACCCATCTACCTATACAGGTGATACGAAAAAGGTTATTGATAGAGTGAAAGAAGCTGATTTCTACGTAATTGGAACACCGATTTTCCAAGGGTCGATTACAGGTGCACTGAAAAATTTGTTTGATTTAGTCCCTCCGCAGGATTTCCGTCATAAAGTGATGGGATTTGCGGCTACTGGAGGAACGTACCAGCACTATTTGGTCATTGAAAATCAACTGAAACCAATTGCTGGTTACTTCCGTGCCTATGTGGCACCGGGATATGTGTATGCACATAATGACCATTTTAGTGCAACGAACGAAATCATTGATGAGGATGTACTAGGCCGTATTGCTTCACTTAGTGAGGAAGTCGTTTCCATGCAAAAGGGATTACATCCGGATAAAGCAGGGTATGCCGTAAATAAATAAGCCGTACTGCAACAGACTTAAATAAGCTCAGGGAAAAGGGGGATATCAATGGAAGAGACCGTAAATATACCCGATCTTCTCTTTATAAACATTTGTAATGAAAGATATGGAATTAATAGAGGCGTATACAATACAATTGATGCTTGGTTTTATAATCAAGGAATTCATCAAATTACTGAAAGACGCCATACCATCTTGTCATTTCTTGAATATATTAAAGAAAACTGTCTTACGGATAATCGCCGCTGTAAATTTGGCCATGGGGGCTTAACAGTTAAATTAGAAGAATTCTATTTTTCTTGTGTAGAAGAACGAGTATCCAAAGAGTCTCTAGTTTGTTAATTGGGAAGGATGGCAGAAACAATGAATGTAACAAGTAATCATACAAAGAAAAAGCTTTTTATTCACGGGGAATGGATTGAAGGGAAAGAATACAGTGAATTACGCTCTCCTTATAACGAAGAAGTGATTGCCGAGATTCCGATGGCCACTGCAGAAGATGTGGAGCAGGCGATTGCTGCCGCTGAAAAGGCCAAAAAGGTTATGGCAAAAATGCCGGCATTCGAGCGTGCCAATATATTGGAAACATTAGCACGGAAGCTGGAAGAACGCTTGGATGAGGCGGCAACTATCATTGCACTAGAAGCGGCAAAGCCTATTACAACAGCAAAGGGGGAAGTGGTTCGTACCATTGAAACCTATAAATTTGCTGCAGAGGAAGCAAAGCGGATCCATGGAGAAACGATTTCTCTAGATGCTGCCCAGGGCGGTGTGAACCGAATTGGCTATACCGTTCGTGAACCAATCGGGGTTATCGGCGCTATTACTCCATTTAATTTCCCGATGAATTTGGTTGCACATAAAGTGGGTCCTGCAATTGCGGCTGGAAATACGATTGTATTAAAGCCTGCAACTCAAACACCGCTTTCTGCCTTCTTTATTGCAGAATTATTAGAAGAAGCGGGTTTGCCTAAGGGTGCTTTGAATGTGGTAACGGGTGCCGGCAGAGTGGTCGGTGATAAATTAGTGACAGATCCTAGAGTAAGTATGATTACGTTTACAGGCAGCCCTAGTGTTGGAATTGGTATTCGAAATAAGGCCGGATTAAAACGTGTCACATTAGAACTTGGATCAAATGCTGCCGTCATTATTGATAAAAATGTAAATATTGATAAGATTATTTCCCGCTGTGTGACTGGGGCGTTTTCTAATCAAGGACAAGTATGTATTTCCCTGCAAAGAATTTATGCACACGAAGATGTTTATGATGCATTTGTTGAAAAATTTGTAGAAGCAACTAAGCAATTAACATTAGGGGACCCGATGAAACCTGAAACAGATGTGTCTGCATTAATTTCACCTAGTGATGTAGAACGAACACTTTCTTGGATTCAGGAAGCAAAACAGTCCGGTGCTGCTATAGCAACAGGCGGTGTCAGGGAAGGCAACATTGTCCATCCAACAGTTATTTTACAAGCAGACCCTCAGTTAAAAGTGTCCTGCCAAGAAGTATTTGCCCCGATTGTATTGATAAATAAAGTACAATCCGTTGATGAGGCTATTGTCTTCGTCAATGATTCAAACTATGGCCTGCAGGCAGGTATCTATACCAATGATGTTCATACAGCATTGAATGCAGCGGAAGAACTTCATGTTGGAGGAGTTTTAATTAATGATATTCCAACCTTCCGTGTTGATAATATGCCTTACGGCGGTGTGAAGGAAAGCGGCACCGGCCGCGAAGGACTGAAATATGCAGTAGAAGAAATGACAGAAATGAAATTAGTTGTATGGAATCGGAATTAAGGAGAGGGATACTTTGGCCTATTACGCAGCGATTCTTCATATGTTAGATGCCGACAAAAATCTTGAGGTTCGACCGCGTCATATTGAATATTTAGATGAACTGGATCAAAAAGGGAAGATTTTTGCCAGAGGACCCTTTAGTGATGGTTCAGGCGGTTTAGTCATTTATCAAGCAGATAGCTACGAGGAAGCTCGCCAAATGGCTGAAAATGACCCGCATGTTGTGGAACAATCAAGACGTCTTGAATTAAAAGAGTGGATTATCTAAGGTTTATATTCTGCCCCTTATAAACCAATAGAATCTAAATACACATGGCTCCACCATGAAATGATGATACTTGGTGTTCAAGTATATGATTTCATGGTGGATTTTTTTAAAGGAAATTTATTGAGCGGGCTCGAGAATGTCTGGGTGCAAATTCGTCGGGTCCAATTTGATGAAATAGAAGTCTTGCAAGTGGACGGCAGATAATTGGTAGCTTAAAAACAAAACTGAGGTGGTAGTGGCAGTGGCTTCCTTATTTGAATTATTTATGATTATTTTTCTAGAAACATCCGATGATCCTAAATAGAATTTCTTTACATCTGGGAAATACAAATGTTTCATAAAAGATTAAGTCCTTTGGATTTTTGTGCGAAGAATTCCTCTGAGAGAGTTATTATGAAAAATATAAAACTGAACCGCCTCTTAAATAGAGGCGGTTTTTTTAGGAAGGCATATAGGCAGGTCTCTGTGAAAATATTGGTAATAGCTAGACCTTTAGATAGGATTTTGGGGAGAAGTCAAGTGAATACTCAGTATATTATGTTACAGAACATTTTACACTGAGAATTATTTCACAGAAACTAATAGTCATTAAGCCCTAAACTATTCTATAATAGTAGTATGGGATAAAAGGCTTTTTCCAAAGATGGAAACAAGAAGTTATTCCTTCAGGAGGTGCCAAGTGGGGTTATTTGATTTGCTTAAATCAAACAAGGTAGAGAAAAATTGGCTCGAGTTAGCAAAGGACATGGATGTCATCATTAATATCCAAGATCCATTAGTGATAAAACAAATGAAAATGATTGACTTTACAGAAGATGATTTGAGACTTATAAAGGTATTACAGCCCTTAGTAGAAGAAAATATTGATCAATTCGCAGAAGCTTTTTATTCTTCTATTTTAAAAGTTAATCATTTAAAAGAGATTATTGAAAGTCATAGTACAGTAGATAAACTTAAAAAGACGTTAAGAATCCATATCATTGAGATGTTTAATGGCAGGATTGACCAAGGTTATTTAGATAAACGATATTTGGTAGCTAAAGCTCATTATCGAATTGGCCTGGAACCTGCTTGGTATATGGGTGCGTTTCAAAATTTACAAAACGTCTTACGATCCATCGTGTTTAAGGAGCTTAATAACCTAGAAGTGCTGCAGCCCATTTTACTTGCCCTCACGAAAATCATCAGTCTTGAACAACAAATTGTGCTTGAGGCCTATGAACATGAAAATATGGAAAAGCTGAATATCCAGTTTCAGAATGGCAAAGCCGATTTGAAAAATACAATGTCAAATGTAAGCAAGGGGCTGCTGGAGCTTGCAAAAGGAACTGAGGATTCGGTTGAAACACTTAGTTCCAATATGAAAGATGTCAATCAGACGACGTTGGAAAGTAAAGAACAAGCCGGATTAGCTAAGAATTTTGCGAATGAAGGGCAAAGTCAGCTAAACGAACTGCTGGATAAAATGCAGTTAATTGAAGAATATACGGGTAATATGATCAAGAGTATTCATCAATTGGGAGAGTCTACGGAGAAAATTTCAAGTGTGATATATATTGTTCAGTCCATTGCGGAACAAACCAATTTGCTCGCTTTGAATTCAGCGATAGAAGCCGCAAGAGCAGGAGAGCACGGAAGAGGATTTGCAGTTGTATCACAAGAGGTTCGTAAGCTTGCTGAACAAACGCAAAATTCTTTAACTGAGATACACGAATTGATTTCTACAACGGATGATTATAAGGAGCATGTGTTAGAGTCTTTGAAACAGGTAGAGAATGCGGTGCATTTAGGAACTGAAGCCTCTAAACACACGAATAACTCGTTCCAACATATCGTACAATCCACTGAACAAAGCGGCAGCATTGTGTTAAGTGTGCAGGAGCAAATAGAGGAATTAATGAAAGTCGTAGCTAGTTTAGAGCAGATTACATCAAAAGTAACCTCTGCAGCTAAAGAATTGAATGAAGCGGCTACACTGGATTAAAATACTGTTTTTGAAAAATATAAAAGGGTGTTCCCAAAGCCGTTATATGAACGGTTGTACGGGACACCCTTTTTTGATTTAGCGGTTATTTATTAAAATAAGGAACTTTTTTCAAAGCAGCACAAACGGGAATCGCAATGAGAAGACCTAATACATTTTGAACGATGTCTCCAGGTATTGAAGCTAATGGGGCAACCCAGTTGCCGTAAAGAATTCCTTCCCCAATATAATAAACAGCAATCATAAATGGCATGGAAACGATCGCTGCTGTAATATTCATGCCAATGCTGTTACCATTGCGGCCTTTTGACCAAGCAATTTTTCCAACAAGATATCCTTGCAAGCCGCGCGCCACAATGGTGATTGGTGCCCACACTAACCAGCCTCCGACCATATCAAACAATCCCATCCCAATGGCGCCGGCAAGTGCTCCTTTTTTAGGACCAAATAAAATAGAGGCAATAAAAAGCATGGCTGTTCCTAAATGGACTAAACCTCCGTTTGCTGTAATAGGCAGCTTAATATTCAAAAAGACCGTAGAAACGAAAACAAGTGCAACTAACATAGATGTTAAAATTAAATCTAACGTTTTTTGGCCTGGCTTTACATACGTTTGTGTTTTTTCCATATCTCTAAACCTTCCTCCGATGAATTTATTTATGACTTTAACAAAAGACTGGAATATATAAAAGAGCCATTTTTTTATAAAAATTCAGTCCATATTTTTGTGATAACCTCCATAATCACTTTGGATAGTTGGCGGATTGAAAAAAGTTTGGATTCTGACAGCTTTTTAATTAGGATTTTATTTCTTGTCAGAAAGAAGCCTTGATTGTGACAGCTTTTTGATTAGGAATCTGTTTCTTGTCAGAAAGAAGCCTTGATTGTGACAGCTTTTTGATTAGGATTTTATTTCTTGTCAGAAAGAAGCCCTGATTGTGACAGTTTTTTGATTAGGAACCTGTTTGTTGTCAGAAAGAAGCCCTGATTGTGACAGCTTTTTAGTTCTATGCTTTCTTTTTGTTGAAATTAGCCTGCTGTTCCGAAAAACATCTGGTTATTAGTTTTCTTCTTGAAGGAAAGGTATATCTGTCCACCCTGTATAGGCTGCAAGTGTTTGATAGGATTCTTTTGGATTTTCTCCATCTCCTAATTGTGTTACTATAAATGAAGTTTATATTGGTTAGGCCTTTGGAGGTTATGATGAAAAAAGTTGCTGTAATACAGGATTTGTCATCTTTTGGAAAATGTTCATTGACAGCTGCGATTCCCGTTCTTTCGGTGATGGGTGTACAGGCATGTCCTTTACCAACGGCTGTACTCTCTGCACAAACGGGTTATCCAAGTTTCTTTTATGAGGATTTTACGTCTAAGATGACCTATTTTATAGAGGAATGGAGTAAGCTGAATGCTGCCTTTGATGGAATCTATACCGGCTTTGTGACGGGTGAAGAGCAAATTCAAAATATCTTTCAGTTTTTAGATACCTTTCAAACAAAAGAGACTCTATTACTTGTTGATCCGGTAATGGGGGACATAGGTGAAGTCTATAAACTTTTTACAGATGAATTGCTGGTACGAATGAAAGAACTTGTCAAGCGTGCAGATGTGATTACACCAAATGTGACGGAATGCTGTTTATTAACCGGGCTGTCATATGAAAAGCTGCATAGCTATTCATATGAAAAGGATTATATAAAGGCAGTGGAAGAGGCTGGAAGCATGCTGCAGCAAGAAACGGGTGCACAAGTGATTATCACTGGAGTAAATCCGCCGTCAGCCCACCCAGATAAGCAGGTTATCGGAAATATGTATTTGGACGGGAGCAAAACCTTTTATCAAGCTGTGCCTTATAATGGGGAAAGTTATTCCGGTACAGGTGATTTATTCTCATCCGTAATTATGGGAAGCATGATGCGCGGAGAGGACCTGGAAAAAGCTGTACAGCTTGCAGTGGCATTCCTTTCAGAATCCATTTTTGATTCTTCATTAGAGCATATTCCAGCAGTAGAAGGAGTTAACTTTGAAAAATATTTAAGAATGTTATTATAAAAAGTGGAACTCAAGGACAGGTATCGCGTCCCAAATTTTTTAAAGATATACAGAATAAAGACACCTCCCTCTAGCCAATCTATATATGGTGAGGAGGTGTATACATAATGGCAAAGAAAGTCGCTGTTGAAGGGTCACTTACGAATGTATCTGAGGCTCTTCGTCAAAAAGGTTATGATGTGGTTGATTTAAAATCAGCTGCAGATGCAGAGAATTGCGAATGCTGTGTCATTACTGGTGTGGATTCAAACGTCATGGGAATGGCGGATACTTCAACAAAAGCACCGGTAATTGAAGCAAACGGCTTATCTGCGGATGAAGTTTGTCAGCAGGTTGAATCAAGAATGCAATAATTTGAGAACACAAAAAGAAGCAGGGATTTTCTGCTTCTTTTTGTGTGTTCTGAATCACTTGGGAATTCTCTTAATCGTTGACTGAGGATAATCTCTTCACTTCCAGACTTAATAACAAACTAAAAAGAACTTCAAACATAATCATGGCGCCTGCAACCATATATGGAGGGAAGTTGACCCCAATATATAGCGAAACAATCGGAATGACAACTGATAATACGATATAATTTCTTGATTGATACAGCCAGCCGAATGGCAGTAAATGTGCACCAAATATCATGGCTAAAACCATCACCATGCTTTCCGGAACGGTTGGATAAACCCACATGGCTATCAGCAAATACAGCAGTTGGTTTAATGAAAACAATACCCCTAAATTTGTCAATGGATTCCCTTTGTTTGTGAAATCCACATTAATCATTCTTGAAATGAAATAGGCTATAGGCATAAGCGGAGCAGTAAAGCAAAAGGTTAACAGATTCTTAGTCAAAATTGGCAATGAGGTCAAATGAACAATCAAGACCGCCGTCCAAATAATCACAGACGCAATAATAAAATGTAGTCCTTTTTTCTGTTTAACTGCACAATCGTATCGCCATTCTTCTAACGTCATTTTTCTACCACTCCTTCAGAAATCCTTCAACGCATTGTGGTCAGTATGGTTATGAAAAAATCCATATTTCTTGAATTCTATAGTAATAGATATTTATTGATGAGTATTTTAGAACAAGTTATCAGGAGCAATAGGGACATAGGAATGAAAGAACTTTCGACAGAGACAGCTTTTTTAGGCTTCAAAATCATAAATCTCTTACTATTTAAATACAATGAAAAGGTTACTTAAGGTGCCTTTATCCTATTCATCATTTAAATAGGAGGCATTAAAATGAAGTAGACTAAAGTTTGTCAAAAAGGGGATAGAAGATGAAGCAGTTGAAAAAGTGGATCGTTATCGTATTTTTATTGGCAATATGCTTTGCAGGGTTTTCTCCAAAGACAGACGCAGCGACGGTTTTTCCAGATGTACCTTCATCGCATTGGGCAGCGAAAGAAATCTACTACTTGACTGAACTTGGAGTACTGAAAGGCGGAACGAATGGTTATTTCAACAAAGATGCATCTGTCACAAGAGCGGAAGCAGCGGCCATCCTGGTTCGCGCGAAAAAGCTGCCGCTAGTAAATGTGCCAAATCCGGGCTTTAACGATGTTCCAACGACTCATACGTTTTACAAAGAAATAGCAGCAGCTGTGAATGCCGGATGGTTCTCGAAAGCAGCATCCTTCCACCCGAATAACCAGCTGAAGCGAGTAGATATGGCAAAAATTACAGGATTGGCCTTTGGAATCACTGGTTCCGTTCCCGTTCAGTGGGAGGACATGGGTCCGGGATATCCTGGAAACACATATGTAACGCCAATGCTCGCTAGCGGTATCACATCAGGATACACAGCAACGCAGTTCAAGCCGTCAGAGTTTGTCACCCGTGCACAGATGGCTGTATTTACAGCACGGGCCATGAATCCAGAGTTTCGTTTGAAGGTCATTCAATATCCGCAAAAAGCAGCGGAAGGCATCTTTTACCCGCAATTTAAGGATAATACCGGCAACTATGATGTGTCCTATTTAAACGGAAGGCTGCAGGAAGAGGGCCAGAATCTTGTGGAGACAAGGCAGGAAATTATGAACATGGCCTTAGAAGATGACTTGATGGGAGACTATTATGCATTTGATGCGACCTACAGTGTACCGCGGGCGGACCTTGATTATATCAGTGTGTTATTCTCCAGCTACAGTTACACAGGAGGGGCCCATGGGTATCAGCAACTTTTCTCGTATAATTATGATGTAAAAAATGCATCGCTCATTTCACTGGCAGACTTGGCAACGAAGCCTAACTGGGAACAGAGCGTAGTGAATAGAATTAACGAAATGAATGCGGAATTCTATCCTTACTTTGGCGGTCCGGAAAACCTCGATGAGCTCGCAGGTCAATTTTATTTGACACCCTCTTCATTTGTGATGTTTTTAAATCCATACGAATATGCGCCGTATGCCGCCGGTATTCGAGAGTTTAGTATGCCATATTCGATGATTAGATAAGGCTTTGGTTTGTGAAAAAATAGAGGAATATTTATAGAAATAAGCATTGAAATGGTCCTTTAGATTGGTTCTAAAGGACCATTTCAATTTAGCTGATCTTTTCTCTGCCCATGAACCTGCATTTTTCGTTTCTAGAAAAAAATCCTTCCTTATACTAGATTTCATTCTGTAAAATGAACGTAGATCATTTAACACAGATGAATTTTACAAAAAGGGGATCAATCAGATGGAAAGGAATAATCTCGAACTAGTAACAAAGCTGCGTCATGAACTGCATATGCATCCAGAGCTTTCAAATGAAGAGGTATGGACGAAGCAGCGTTTGATGGATTTTATAAAAGAACATACAAAGCTTGAAATCGTTGATAAGGGAAATTGGTTCTATGCTATTTACCATGCAGGGGAGGGGAAAAGGAATCTTGCTTTTCGTGCAGATTTTGATGCTCTGCCAATGGATGAAGTAATCGATCTTCCGCATGCTTCGAAGTTTCCGGGGAAGGCCCATAAATGCGGACATGACGGTCACTCTGCATCGCTTGCCGGGTTTGCGTTGGAAGTGGATCAGAAGGGTGCTGATAACAATATCTTTTTCCTTTTTCAGCCTGCAGAGGAAACCGGTGATGGTGCCATTCAGTGTGTCGGTTTTATTAAGGAACATCATATTGATGAAATATTTGCCTATCATAATATGAGCGGGATGGCGTTTAGAACGGTCAATGTGATTGAGGGAACGGCTCAATTTGCTTCAAAAGGCATGACGATTCACATGGAAGGTGCGCCTGCCCATGCCAGCCAGCCGGAAGACGGAATTAATCCGGCTTTCGCAATGGCCAATATAATCAGTGCTATTCCTGAGTTCACTGCGTCGGAGAACAATAAAGGGTTAGTTCTATGTACGGTGGTACAGGTTGCGGTCGGTGAAAGGGCCTTCGGTATGTCGGCAAGTAAGGGGGACCTTCTTTTGACGATTCGTACCCAATATGAAGAGGAATTGGATAAGCTTCAAAAGAATCTGGAGGAATTAGCTAAAGCTCAGGCGGAAAAGTACGGCATGCAAGAAGTAACTTTTACCTACAACGATGAGTTTCCAGAAACAAGAAATCACAAGGAAAGCATTGAGAAAGTTCGTCAAGTTGGAAAAGAAAAGGGAATGGAAGTGGTGGAAATGCCGGCAGCATGGAGGGCGTCCGAAGACTTCGGTCATTACACAAAAGCAGCAAAAGGCGCTATGGTCTACATCGGAAACGGAGAAGAATACCCGCCGATTCATACGTATGAATATGATTTTAATGACGAAATCATAGAAACAGCTGTTGAACTATTTAAAGGATTAGCAGCGGTAAAATAGGAGCTAAGATTCTCTTCCATTCATGCAGAAGCCATTTTTAATAAAATTCCCCAAACAGATATCAGAATCTGTTTGGGGAATTTTTTATTGAAGGAGTATATGTCCTTGAGTTTACTTGTGATAATAACAGTCCAAATTTAATCAGTTGAAGGAAGGGTATTGTCGCAGACCACTGGCTCTTATTTTGACAGTAATGAACGTAAATAACTTAACTCTGTCAGAAAGGGGCTCTCATTCTGACAGGACTGTCCGAAAAAAGCTTCACGTTGTCAGAAAGCGGCTCTTATTTTGACAGG
>NZ_VYKL01000024.1 GCF_008710145.1 Niallia endozanthoxylica | reverse complement strand
TCTCCCGCTTCAAATTCCGTCAGGAATTAAGCGGTGAGTAGTTCAAGGGTCAGTTCAAACATCACCTTTAAATTGAAGGCTTTATCTACAGATAGTAATTTAGAAGGTAACTATCTTCCCTTTCGTTTAAAAAAAGGTTTTTAGACTGTCCCTATCCTACATCACAATATCAATGACCGTCTTTTCATAATCGTATTGAATAAAACTGTTAGATAGATGATACGGTTTTTTAATAAAGCCCTGATTGATGCATTCTTCATAAAAGATTTCTAAAACAACTTTGTTTTTGGACCAGCCATTGCCGTTCCACCCTTCCCAGAAGAAACTTGATTCTGTCTCGTGGAGATGCCAATCGGCAAATGGCAAATATAGACCGCTCATGTGTCCTACTTCCCTATAGCCCATCTCTTTTGACTGCTCAAATAGTTTCATTATGCCCTTAATGATTTCTGGATTGTTTTGAAGTATGTCTTCTCTTATTGCCATAACATGAGTAATTGGGATAAAACCGGCATCCCTTATGACTTGTATTTGTTCATCCGGAGAAGGAGGGAATAACCAACGCAGACCTTCAAAATGATCTGGCTTTCTTGCATAAAAAAAGCAATCTATATCTCCATTTCTAAGAAGATCCGCTGGATCACCATTTAAATAATCCCAATTTATTTGATAGTTTTCTGGATATGGCATGTTTTCCATTCGATCATTTCGAAGTGGACACCATATGATACTTTTTGGATCTACACCATATTGGTTTGCTAATAGAAATCTATGCCAGATCGATGCGGTTACCCAGTATTGAAACACAGCTACTTTTTTCCCACTTAAATCTTTATAACTTTTAATTTCAGAATTATCAGAACAAAAAGCGTAGACCTGGGGAATTTTCCGGGAAAAGATTGGCAAAGCCTTTAAACCGGAATCTTGCTCCTGAACTTTTAGGAATGTTGCCAATGACATTTCTCCAATATCAAATTCCTTCTTCATCATCTTCATTGTGCATTCATCAATGTTTTTGACCGTTTCTGCAATATAATCGAATTGTTCGGTTTCAATAGAATGAGAAAGCAAAGAAAGGGTTTGTAAATTCATCGTACTGCCAATTTTTATGGTTGGTTTAGACATTTGCTTCACTCCTATTAACTTCTACATGCCCAACTTTGCCGATTCGCGGATCCGACGGACCTTCCCATAAATCAGTCGTGCGTAACGTATTGTCCAGCATTCTTGGCTCACGCGGGTTTTCTTCTGGGAATTCCTCCATGCCAAGAGTATATTCAAGGGTCAATCCATCAGGGTCGAGATAATACATAAAGATACTGCCTGAAGCCATGTGACGTCCAGGTCCAAAAACAACTGGCACATCTGACTTGGTTAAGCGGTTTCGCGCGATTCCTATATCATCTATATCCTTCACCTTAAAAGCAATATGGAACAAACGCAGATCGTCACCTTGAGAAATGCCAAAGGAGTGATGATAAGGGTTTGGAAAACAACGCATAAACGCAAAATACATTTCACCGTCTGGCTTATGCCGGGTATCCGATATTTTAAAGTTTAAGACTTCATTAAAAAAGTGTAAGGTCTCTTGAAAATTAGGCACCCGCAGAACAACATGATCCAATTTCAATACTTTGACTGGACTGGGTTCATAAGGTTCAGCTCTTTGCATCATTTTATTGTAAAATTCAAACGTGACTCCATTTGGATCACGGAATCGAAACGCCTTATCAATTTTAAGCAGCGCCCGCTCTTCCTTGTCTACCTCGATTGGATTATATCCCTCTCTCTCCAACATTTCGAAAGCTCTTTCTAGCTCTTTTGTACTTTCGAGTTCAAAAGCAATTCTTTTCAATCCTGGTTCATGCGATTTATTTAAAATTAAATTATGATAGTCTGAACTGGAAGAAAAAAAGGCCATATCTTCTGTAATTTCACCGACCTGATCAAGACAAACCATATCTCTATAAAAAATTGCACTACGTTTTACATCAGTTACATTAATTGCTATATAGCCAAGTTTTTTATAACGAATCATGTTCAATCTCCCAATATTTTATATTTTTCCTTTCAATTAAAGCAGGAAACTTATTGAACCTAATTGTCCTAATTCTTCTGCATCTAAAACTAATTTTCGTTCAGCTATTTTCAATTGACCTTCCCTTAAGGCCATCTTGCAATGATACACACCCACATACTTTCTGATTTGTTCATGTCTTCAATAACGCATGACAATAAAGTTAGCGGAAAGAAATACATATTGTTCATCTCTATCGGTAATTCTTACATTGGTAATCAACCTCCTCGTTCGTGAGTGAGGGCTTTCCGCATGTGTACCAATCTACTAATTGATAAACTAATCCTCAGCCAATAATGCTTCCATTTGATTTTAACCAACTAGTAAATTACTTTTATCAAAAATAAGAAATTAAAACTATTATTAAGATGTGATCCGCCAAGGGGCAATTTTGTAGCAGTGCCTTCTCTCCACCTAGTCCTTAATCGCTTACCATTGAAAAGAATCGGACCTGTAGTTGGTCTAATCAATCCTTCCCAGGTATGGGGCAAAGTACTTTACCATATCCACTTAGTCCAATAATTGAAACAAATTCACCCTCAAGAATTTATCTAGATGCATCTTTAAGTGCGTGAACCTTATTTAGACTTCATTCGTTATATAGAATACATTCAAGTTTTGGAAATCCATTAATTAATAGTGTCATTGTTTCCATAAATATCTCCTTTCGAAAGAGATTAATATGGTAGCGAGGACTCCTTCTCTTTTTAATTACTTAGCATAAAAACTCTCATTTATTACATCATCAACATGCACCTTATTTTTAATGCTTCCAACCTCTTCGACAGCTTCAATCGCCCATTCAATCCCTTCAACATTTAATTTCCCTTTGCTAGGTATTGAATCTATAACAAAATCAAGTGATTTTGATGTTGTCTCCTTATCAGTTTCAAATGATTTCATACCGATTTCAATGGCTTCTTCACGATTGGCCGGATCTTTTATAAATTCAATGGCATCAGCCGTGGCAGCCATAAATGCGCGGACAACTTCAGGTTGTTTCTTTATAATGTCCCCATTTGTTGAGATGACGCTATGGTTATAGCTTGTTAATTCTTCACTTAAAACAGCGAATCGTTTCATTCCTGCCTTTTCACCATCTAAATCATTTGGTGGCTGAAGTATAGTTGCCTGCACTTGATTGTTTTTTAATGCAGCTACCCTTGAAGGGGTACCTCCGGCAGAAACAACCCGAACATCTTTGTCTGGCTTAAGCCCATGCTGTTTTAACCACCAACGCATAGTGATATCTACTCCATTTCCCGGCTGCAATACAGCTACTGCTTTCCCTTTTAAATCTTCAACTTTCTTGATTTCTGGTCTTACAAATACAGAGTATAAGGTTTTATCACTTAACGTCCCTATTATTTGAATGTTTGACCCTTCAGAAACAGAAGTGATTATGGATTCTGGTAAACCTGCCATAAATTGTAAGTCACCTATTTGTAGTCCTCTCAAAGCGACCACTCCACCCTCAATGGATGTGAGTTCCACATCAAGATTATATTTCTTAAAAAACCCTTTCTCTTGTGCTACATAAAACGGCAAGAAAGTTATTGTATTTGACACAGTTGCTACTTTTATTTTCTCTACTTTTTCTGGCATTTCTTTTTTGCTGCTAATGTTAGAGTTTTCAGTAGAGCTTGAAGTCGTTTCATTTCCTTTACAGCCAGCTAATACAGACATTAGGGTGATTAAACAGATGAAAAAAATTGTATATACTTTTTTGCCTTTCACTAATTCAACCTCCTAAAATAATTTACAGAATTCTTACTCAATGTAATAATCCTTATCGACAACATCTTCTGCAATAATATCTTTCTTACTCTTTTCATGTTCTTTGCAGATTGATTCCCCAAATTATACCTTATCTGTTTAATCCTTCATTATTGTCCTTTGGGGTAGGGCGAACTAATGATTTAACTAATTCCTTTCACTTGTTTGAATTAAGTACTGTTGCTGGCTTGTAATGCAAAACTTGGAATATTTTTTAAAATTTAACCTTCCAGCCCTATAATTCACTTTTTAGTTATAATTTTTTTACAAATCGCTCAGTAAAATAATTATAACCATATCAGGTGAATCGTTTTTCTACCAAACTTGCAGTATATTTGCTTTATCAACAGCTTCCCAGAGTGGTAAAATCTCAAATCCTTCTTTTCTCCAATGTGCATCCTCAGTACCATCCCTTAAGACAACCAAAACTTCTGCGTTCAGTTCCCGTAACTTTTTAGCATGTTCATAGCCTTGTTCATCGTACCCCATGATTGCAACCGTTTTATTACGAAAATATGAACGCATTAGGTGTTCTAACTCATGCTCCTTTATCATTAACGACTTCCCCCTATATTTAATGAATAGTGACCGGATGAAAATGGTAACGGAGAATATATTGTAGAGGGTTGTGAACCCATACACCCCCATCTACAATTTAATCATATATCTTCTGCTAGATATCAATCCCAAGGATTTACAGTAACATGAATAGCTCCCTTTTCTCCTTCTCCACCAACTGTTTTTAATGCCTTATCAACCTCATTTAATCCAAAGTCATGGGTGCACATCTCGCCTATAGGATATTTACTAGATGCAATCATTTGCAGTGCACGTTCAACCGATTTATAACTGTGTCCCCGAACACCCTTGATTGTGATGCATTTAGACATTAATTTATCACTGTAAAAACCAGGTATTTCTTGATGTTTTTTTCCTGCAATAATGATTGTTCCTTTTATTTTTACTAACTCTATTGCCAGCGTGACTGTACTTGGACCGCCTGATGCAACATCGATTACTATATCAGCCATTTCGCCTCTCGTTATCTCTTTCACTCGTTCAACTATATCTTCTTTCTGAACATCAATTGTAAAATCAGCTCCAAACTTTCTGGCTAATTCCAGCTTTTCTTTATCTGCTGTGAGCCCGCTTACAATAATACAATCCGTTCCGGCTTGTTTTGCAGCAAGGACACAACCCAGTCCCTGTTGGCCAGGACCTTGTATGAGAACTGTTTTTCCAGGACCAGCACCCCCTTCATTTACAGTCCATTCAATACCATTACCCAACGGTAAAGCTAAAGCAGCCTCCCTAGCAGGAATATGCTCTGGAACTTTGTGAAAGACAGAGTTCGGATGCAAATATAAAAATTGACTGTATCCTCCCCATAAAGACGGAGCTTCAGTAATGGGTGTGTGCCCGAAACGTATACCACCATTCCATTTGTCGGTGGCTGCACATAAACGAAATTCCCCCGACCGGCAGCGAGAACAGTGTCCGCACGGAAGATATTCTTCCAGTGCGACACGATCGCCTTCTTTCACTCCCCAACGTTCGGCAGCAAACTTACCGACCTTTTCTATATAGCCAACTATTTCATGGCCCAATATTCTATCCCCATTATATTTTTTATAGTCTGGCCAATCGCTGCCGCAAACACCAGATACCTCTACTCTTAATAATCCTGCATCGTCAGGAATATCCGGAATATCAAATGTCCTCACTATTGTTTCTTTTTCACCTGACTGTACAGCGGCCAATATTTTTTCTTTCAAAAATAACTCCACCTTTATTATTTATTTAGAATATTATGAATATTTTAAACATTTTATTTTACGTCCTGCATCGAGTCTGTTTCATTGTGATGTAAAAGGGATTCTTTGTCTGTCTCTTCAGCTCTTATATAGTCTTCATCTGTTAAGATTAAAACATCCTTAGCTCCTATTTGAAATGGAATCCCTTCCGGTAAAACAACTGATGCAGATCGAACACGGTGCGTTTCAGTACTCAGTGCCGGAGGGGTATTACCCTCTTGAAGGTCCTGCGCTGCTTTGAGCATAATTCTACGTGCCGTAATAATCGCTGTATCACTTGACCCAAGACGTTCTTGTGTCCTGTCAGCAATAAGTCCTTGTGATTCCTGTACCGCACTGTCCTGAGCCTGAATACCAAGTATTCCGGTATAGGATTGTCCGCTTGCCTGCAGCTCCCGGTCAATTAAATAGTCATTTTCTTTATTTTGTTTTGCTTTTAAAGTGCCTGGAATCAGTTCCATATGAATCCCCCTGCCACTCTTCAACACCTTAATTTCATGTTCTGTTAGAGGACGGGTTGGATTCCAATTAATATTCCATGTATAAACATTTTCATCATCCATTGGCACCCATGCATGAGCACCTCTTGGCGTATCTTCAAAAGGAGGAATCATCGTATACCAAGGCAATAAGAATTGCGTAATTCGGTAATAAAGATTTCCTTCTTCGGCATGACGGTAGGCCCCCACCAACATACCATAATCCGTTTTTTCCACTTCAAATTTCGGAGCAGTATCTTGAGTCAGGTAGTTTGCTACCTTACTTTCAGCTGTCTTTTTTAGACCCATAAACCCTTGCCCGCCCGCACCTCTGTGAAGGAAAGAGATATGACTTGAATCTAATCCGCCCTCTATCGCCTGGAAATAATTATTGAATTGAATTTTCCTTGTCATATAACGGTGACTATCGGGTACTAAATTCCATTCAATTTCAGGTAACTCGGGCATCAATTCTTTCGGACCCATATATGTCCAAATCACCCCTCCCCGTTCACGACAAGGATAAGATTTGATATGCACCTTGTGTTTAAAATTGCTTGAAGGTGGTTCAGATGGCATATCTACACATTCTCCATTTACATTAAATTTCCATCCGTGGTAAACGCAGCGAATCCCGCATTCTTCATTTCGGCCAAAATACAATGACACTTTACGATGAGGACAGAACTCATCTATTATGCCTACCTTCCCTTCTGTATCGCGAAAAGCCAACAGCTCTTCTCCCAGTAATTTAATTTTTACCGGGGTACAATTCGGCTTTGGCAATTCAGTAGAAATCAAAGCCGGAATCCAATATCTTCTAAAAAGTTTTCCCATAGGTGTATTTGGACCTGTTTTCGTTAACATTTCGTTATTTTCTTTTGATAACATTTTTTCTCCTCCAATATTTAATTTTTTCGATTACCTATAGATATTCTTGATTTCCAATTGTTTCTTTTAAATGATCCATTAATAGCGCAACAATTTGATAGGATTCTTTACGCTCTAATGTAATTATCGATAAGTTTTCTTTAATAGGAGGAAAATCTGTCACCTCCACTTTTTTCAGCAATCCCTTTTCTAATTCTTCCTTTATGCTAATGGTTGGTAATATACAAATAAATGATGAGTACCTAACCATTTGCTTTGCTGCTTCAATCTGATTTAACTCCATTACAACATTTAGCGTTGCACCATGTTCAGAATAAATTTTCCTAATTTGCGACCAAGCGTCTGATTTTTGTTGATACGTTACCATTGGAGCTTTTAACAGTTCTTTCATATCTACTTTTCTTTCTGCGAAAGAATGATCAGGGCTGCACACCACACTTAACTCGTAGGATGATAAACTATATTGTTTTACTTCCTGTTTTTTTACTTTTGAAGACACCAGTCCTATGTCTATTTGATCCTGCATGAGCATTTGTGTAATTTGAACCGTATTACCAGTCAACATCTGCAACTCAATTCCAGGATAATTTTTAAGAATATTACCTAATATAGCTGGGAGAATGTATACCGACCATAAAGCAGTCGCCCCGATGGTCACTTTTCCTTCCAAGGTTACGTTCAAGCTAGACAGCTTGTCTTTAACAATACTTTCTATTTCCAGCAATTTTAATGCATAAGGAAGAAAGGCTTCACCCTCCTTTGTCAGCTTAATAGCACGTTTGCTTCGGATAAACAATGATTTTCCTAATTCTTGCTCTAATGTTTGGATACGTGATGTAACAGATGGCTGGCTCAAATGTAAAAAATGAGCAGTTTCGGCAAAACTCATTTTTCTAGCGACTGTTACGAAGGTATACACATTTTTTAAATCCATTTCATCTCACCTGTCCTTTTTTATTTATTGTAAATGGAATTTTCTATTTTTAAAATAGAAAATTCCTATTGAACAGACGAAATAAAATGAATAAAAAGATTGTCAAATATTTTTCTAGTTGGGAAACCCACCTCGCAATTAAAGTAAGGTTGTAACTAAAGCAGCAATGCCATAATCTTTTTGAACAATGAGTTGCCACTCCTTTCTCCTAAAAATATAAGCGCTTTCTTATTCAAAAAAGCCAGAATATATTTTTAATATTTTAAATTTTCCGATTATTGACATTTTATAATATAAATCATTAAATTGTAAAATAGATTTTTCCTATTAATCGAAGAAAATAAAAGTGTATATTAGAAATAATCTATTGTATTTTCTTTCGCTCACAAAATCTGATTGATTGACATTGTTTCAGAATGCTAGTTACACTGTATTTCTATTTTTACCTGTTCATCTTTATCCGACCGAGGTCTAAGATAAAATGTAAATATGAAATTGAATTTTTCAAGTAGAGATCCCAAAGCATCACCTGAATACCTTATACAACTATAAATTCCGCCATGGTGCCAATTTCTTTTCGAAAGCCTTTAATAGCTCCGTTAAAAACACCGATAGTACCATTAATACAACTACATATGCTAGATTAACATAAATGGATCAATTAACTTCATTTGTCCGAGTATTTCTCATACTGTCAAAATAATCAACAATGTTACCGACGGATAGAGAATGTTCCGAGGAACTTTCCATCCTTTCTTTATAGTTGCTTTAGGCATACTGTTGGTGATTTCTCAGCTTTTTGCATTATACTTCTCCCTGTACTAAATTGTTGGAATGCTTCGCTGCTCCTTATGAAAGCTTGAACCCTCCTTTCAATTTGTAATGATATTTTTAAAATATTCTGAATTTTTAACTATTGGCATTTTATCTTATAAATCATAAATTGTACAATAGATTTTTTCTATCAATTGAAGAATATAAAAATTTATATTAGAAATAATCTATTGTTATTAATAGTTCATATTTCATTTCAGCTTACAAAATCTGATTGATTAAACCTATATGCGATGGTGTAGATGGAAAGGTACAGCCTACGAGGAAGGAATAGATGACCAACCAAAAATCGCTAGATGAAATAGTAGCCTTACAAAGGAAAAGGAAGACTTAGAAAGTAAGCTTGGTGTAGTTCCTTTTTAGTAAAGCCCTCCCCCTTCCTTAATTAGGTTGGGGGAATTATCAAAATATAATATCAAGAGAATACGGAAACCAATAGAGCTCTTTTAATGACTTTAGTTATCAACTAAAAATATCGTTGATTGGTATTCTTGACCATACCAATCACATCCAACTCGATATCTATAATAGATTGGATGAGAGGTTGTTGGGTAAACCAAGTATCCATAAATACATAGTCAGCTGATATACCATCTTTCAATGCATGCTCAATCATACTTGGGATGAGAGACGGTGGCTGATTCTAATGTTTCTAATCCGCGCTTATTACCAGAACTACGTTTATCAATATCCTTTGAAATCCCATTGAACGGAATATACTCCTCCTTCTCTAGGGCTAAGCTGTTCGGAGATTAAACGACTATAAAATTTCATCTTCTTTACATTATCCTGTATTTCAGAAAAGGAGAACCATTCTTTTGGTCCAGTGATACTAATGGCAGCAATAATTTGTTTGGTCACTTCATCAAATATAGGCACTGCTACAGAGTATATACCCAGTCTGTATTCTTCTTTAGATAAGGCATAACCGTTTTCTTTAATCATTTCTAATTCTTTTTCAAGCTCTTTTCGATCGGTGATGGTATTAGATGTGAATGATTGGAGTTTCCCGGAACAAACTCTTGTCCTCTCTTTTTCATACTGAAAGGCTAATAAGACTTTACCGGAAGCCGTAGTATAAGCAGGAACACGCTTACCCATTCGGTTGAAAACTTGTGTTTCACGATCCTCAGGTAGTTTAAGCAAATATACAACACTACCGCGGTCATACATCACTAGTTGGATCACACCGCGAACGGAGGTCATCAGTTTGTTTAGTAAAGGATATGCCACATTACACACTTCAATATCGTGATATACGACACATCCAATCTCAAAAGCTGTGATACCCAGGTAGTATTTACGCGTTTTCGGGTTTTGTTGAAGGACGCCCTCTGCACATAAAGTTTGTAAAATCCGGTATACCGCACTCTTTGATAATCCTAACCTATTACTTAACTCCGTAACTCCTAGCATGGGTTCATTAAAGGAAAACTCCCTCATAATTCTTATTGCATTCTGAACGGAAGCAAGCAATTCAGGTTGTCCCATTTTTTCTTTCCTCCAAAAAAAATTTTGAAAAAATATCCACTGTTTTTCGGATAGCGAAAAACTTGTGTTTTTAATACATGAATTAATTTTATAATGCAAATATGAATAACTCAATATTATGATTATTCGAAATTGACAAAAAGGGGGTGTTTCAAATAGATCATTCTTTAAAACCAGTGTTAGCAATTACGATTGGAGATGCTTCCGGAATTGGTCCAGAAATTTGCTTAAAGGCTTTACAAGACGAAGCGGTATATAGATCTTGTAAACCAGTATTGATTGGGGATCTCAATATTCTTTCCTTTTACTTAGAAAGACTTAAACTCCCACTTCAATTAAATCCAATCACGAAGATAAGCAATGCGAAATTTACCCCGGGAGTAATTGATCTCTTCCATTTAGATACGATTGATATGAACCGATTTCAATTCGGAGAAGGGGACTCCATGACCGGGAAGGCCATGGTGGATTATACAAAACTAGCTGTAGATTTAGCGGTAAAAGGTGAAGTAGATGCTGTAATAGGTGGACCACATACAAAATCAGCGGTCGAAAAAGCAGGTCTTTTCTTTGATGGTTATCCAAGTTTAATTGCTCAGCTAACCAACACGAAGGAAGAAGAAACGTTTTTGATGTTGGTCAGTGACCATTTTCGTGTTGTTAACGTTACCCTCCATGTTCCAATGAAAAGAGCATTAGAGCTGATCAAGCATCCTCTTATCTTTAAGGCAATTCAGGCTTCCCATCATGCAGGAAAAATGTTGGGGATTCATGATCCCAAAATAGCTGTAGCGGGTTTAAATCCTCACGCTAGTGAGGGTGGATTATATGGAGTAGAGGAACAATGTGAAATTATCCCTGCTATTACCCAGGCCAAAGAGGCTAGTATGGATGTTCAGGGACCTTTTGGCAGCGATATTCTGTTTGCTGAAATGGGTCATTACGATATTTATCTGGCCATGTATCATGATCAAGCTCATATTCCCATGAAAATGAAAGCGTTTAAACAAATTTCTGCGCTTACAATTGGTACACCGGTCCTTTTTTCATCAATTGGTCATGGAAGCGCACCAGATATTGCCGGTAAAGGAATAGCAGATCCATCCGGTTTATTGAAAACCATTCAACTGCTTTGTAATGTAAAATCCAAGAAATCCGATAGTTACTATAAAAAAACAATGAAAGGGGTTTGAGTCTAATGACAATTGCAAATGAACAAAAAAGACATACTTTAATCTGGCCTGAGGAAGGAGTATCCAGAGTGCCTTATCAGGTTTATACTGATCCCGACATTTACAAAAGAGAAATGGACAACATTTTTAGAGGATCAACATGGAACTATTTGGGCTTAGAAGTAGAAATCCCAAATAAAGGTGATTATAAAACAACCTTTGTAGGAGACACACCTGTTGTTGTAACCCGTGATGGAGACGGTTCCATTTATGCTTTCGTCAATCGCTGTGCACATCGAGGTGCTACGGTTTGTATGGACAAATGTGGGAATGCCAAAACATTGACTTGTGTCTATCATGCATGGACCTATGATATGAAAGGCGATTTAAAAGGCGTCCCCTTCAAAAATGGAGTGAATGGACAGGGTGGAATGCCGGAAGGATTCGACGTGGGCAAACATTCGTTAAAAAAGTTGAAGGTAGATACTCATTTAGGTATAATCTTTGGTTCTTTTGACCATCAAATTGAACCGATACAAGATTATTTAGGAGAAAAAATGTGCAGCTATTTGTCTCGGATATTCAGCAGGCCTGTAAAAATTCTTGGTTATCAACGTCAGGAAATGAAAAATAATTGGAAGCTTTATTTTGAAAATGTGAAGGATTCCTACCATGCCAGCCTGTTGCATCTCTTTTTCTCTACCTTCGGTGTAAATCGTTTGTCACAGCAAGGTGGAATTGATTTAGATCCAACTGGCCGCCATCATGTCAGCTATACATATGGAAGCCTTAATGAAGACACAGACATTTACAAGAACTCTGATTTGCGTTCTTATTCTTCCAAGTATCAACTGGAGGACCCTTCACTCCTAGTAGGTCGTAATGAATTTATTGATGGGATTACTTTAGCGATTCAATCATTATTTCCAAATATGGTTGTTCAGCAAATTCATAATGCTTTGGCCATTCGTCAACTTCTCCCAAAAGGGACAGATTCCTGTGAATTGGTTTGGACCTACCTTGGCTTCGCTGACGATGATGAGGAAATGACAAAAATTCGCTTGAAGCAATCAAATTTGGTAGGGCCTGCAGGCTTTGTATCCCTAGAGGATGGAGGAGTTGGAGAATTAGTTCAAAAAGGAATAGTAGGTGAAGAAAAAGAACTCTCGTTTATCGAAATGGGAGGAACAGGGGTAGAAAGCCAGTCTTTCCGAGCAACAGAAAGCTCCATCCGCGGTTTTTGGAAGAATTATAAACAATTCATGGATTATTAAGAGAGGAAAGGATGAGATGGGATGAAAGAATTACATTTGAAAGAGTTAAATAAAGTTATAGTTAAGGATGAAATTGAGGAACTTATTCATGCCTATGTGCAATGCATTGATGGTGACCATCTAGAGGAATGGCCGGAGTTTTTTACAGAAGATTGTCTCTATCAAATTATTTCGCGGGAGAATTATGAACAAAATCTACCTGCTTCGATTATCTATTGTGATAGTAAAGGGATGCTAAAGGATCGAGTCACGGCGCACCGTCAAGCCAATATTTTTGAAAAGCACGTATACCGCCACATTGTAAGCAGCATCCGGATTACTAACCAGGAAGAAGATGTCTATACGGTTTATACTAATTATGCCGTTTTTCAAACTCGACTCAATGGATATTCTGAAGTATATAATGTGGGGAAATATATTGATACCATTGTTTTTGAAAATGGACAGGCGAAGTTCAAGGAAAAAAAGGTAGTATATGATTCATTGGTTATCCCAACTTTACTTGTAACCCCAATTTAAAATAAAAAGGACTTGAAGTGGATTTATTTTCACTTCTTCCTTTTTTACTCTTCCTGTGTCTTTTTGTTCTGCCTTTTTTATTCCATCTTACGCTTTATCAAGGTAAGTAAAAATGAAATTGAATTGATAGTAAAGATACTTGAAAGTAAGCACTGAAACAAAGAAATTAATTTTAGAAAGCGCTTTATATTAGATTTTTTTTACTTTGTGAAAATTTTCTGCAAGTATATAAATAGCTACTCATGAAAGACAATTACATTACACAAGGCAACTAAAAAAGCAGGTGATATAGTGATAAAGAGTAATTCAAATCGGAATTGGAAGATCGTATTCGTCATATGTTTTGTGAGCCTCATTTTTGATGGTATGGATATGCAAATTCTTTCCTTATCGATTCCCAGTCTCATGGAGGAATTTCATATTAGCAAAGCCGAAGCGGGTTTACTAGGAACGTGGTCTTTAATAGGTATGGCAATTGGCGGCATTTCTGGCGGGTGGTTATCAGATCGATATGGCCGGGTCCGTATCGCAGCTGTGATGATGGTCGTTTTCTCTGTTGGTACGACTTTACTAGGCTTTGTACAAACATACGAACAGTTTCTAGTTGTTCGGACCATTTCAGCTATAGGGATAGGTGCGGAATATACAGTCATTACTATGCTTATGGCTGAATATGTTCCAACAAAAAAACGAACGACAATCCTTGGCTCCCTCCAAGCAGCCTATTCAGTAGGATTTTTGGCCATAACTGTATTGGCCGGGTTGTTGTTGCCGAATTTTGGCTGGCGGCCACTTTACTTAGTAAATATTATCCCTATCTTTCTTGCTATCTTTATAGCATATAAGATTCCAGAACCTAATGGATGGAAGGAAAAAGAACCTAAGGCAAAAACAGTCAAGAAAAACGAATGGGCTACCTTATTCAAAGATCCAAAAACGAGAAGTACTTTCCTTTTATGGACAATAACCTCAATCTTTTTACAGTTCGGTTATTTTGGTGTTGGTGTCTGGCTGCCTACTTATATAGTAAGTGAATTAGATTTTAACTATACGAAGATGACAAGTTATCTCGTTGGAACATACACAGCTATGATCTTAGGTAAGGTTATTACAGGTTGGTTGGCTGATAAATTCGGTCGTCGTGTTATGTTTGTTTTTGGAGGTTTATCAACCGCTATTGCCTTGCCAGTTATTAATTATTATAATACACCCGATAATATTATTGTATTGCTTACAATATTAGGATTCCTTTACGGTGTTCCATACGCGGTCATTGCCACATACATGAATGAAAGCTTCCCAACCCAAATTCGGGGTACAGCTGTCGGCAGTTCATATAATATAGGACGATTCGGGGCAGCCATTGCACCCATCTTAATCGGAATTATAGCGGAAAGTACTTCAATTGGATTTGGGTTTGCTTTGCTAGGCATATCTTATGCATTAAGTGGGGTCCTTCCTGCTCTGTTTATTCGAGAAAAAATGTACGACCCCTTTGCAAATGAAAAAAATACTATACAGGAGCACTCAGAAATCACTGAAAAAAGTCAATCTTTGTATTCTTAATATCGCTAAAGGGATATCCAGAAAGTCAGATTTAGTGATCTTCTGGACATCCCCTTTTTCTTTGCTTCCCCCTTCTTCCCGTAACTTCCAGATATATATCTTTCCTGTTGATGCCCATGCCTTATATGCGCTCCCGTACTTGTAAACTTGAATTTTAACTTTGCCATGCCTATAAAACCAAGGCTAATTAACAACCCTATAAAAATTCCGTTGGTCCAACCGTACATAGGAAGAACAGTTACTGATATTAAGAATCCAATCGTAAAACGATTAATAATGAACCAATAATAGCAGTAAGGGGAGCATTATTAGTACAGATAATTAACCATCCCAAGAAAATGCTGTTCATTTGGTAATATATTTGATTTCTCTTACTAACCCATCAATTGATATGATTGTTTTAAAAAAATTAAAAACTCTTGATTGAGGTCATCTACACTTTCGAATCTAAAGTTATTGTGAAATCTGTTTCGGGAAACTTGTTCAATTTTTGTGATTTTCTCGTGTTCAATGTGATGATTTGATACTAAATTAAAATCTAACCATTTCTTTTTTGGATGAACTCCTCCAAAGGAAGATTTATTCAAAAGATGAATAGAAGTCTTTTTTAACTCAATTTCAAATGGTCCTATTTCTTTTACTAAATCAAGGATTTTTGAATATATTTCATAAACATTAGGTGCCTTATTTGAGAATAATTCGTTTTCTGACATATTGCCATTACCTACTTTCACCTTAACATTTTAAATTGAATTACCTTTATTTTACTTTTTTTTATCATTTTACCATTATCTTTATTAAACTAACCCCAGTTAGTTTAATAAGTACAGCTTAACAAATATGTATAAATATTATTGTGTATTTAATTCCTCTCTGAGTAATGATTCAAGCGGTATACGGTCTGATTCTTACGTTCTTCAAAAGAAGGGAGTAGGAATAGAAATAGTTATGTTATGGCTAATTTCGGCTATTTTTAATCGTCATAAGTCCTCTCTCCTCTCTCTCTTTAAATATCTAACTGTTGAGTCGGAGATTACCTTAGGAAAACCTTACTTTGAAAGAAATGTAATGGCCAAGATACCGATAAAGAAAGTATCCGAGACATTTAATGAACGTGCCAGTAAAATTACAGAAAAAATATTTATAGATGATGCGGATATTGAATTTTTAGATTACATTCAAAATGAGTATAAAGCTTCTCTCTCCCCTGCTCAAATGAAGTATTTTAAACGGGATAAAGAGCGTGACTTGGCAATCCTTTCCCTTTTCTTAGGAACTGGTATAAGGGTCAATGAACTATCCAATTTACGACTTAAGGACATTGATTTTACTTCTAAAGAAATAAGAGTGATTCGTAAAGGAGGGAAAAAGGATACGGTTTCTATCACTCCCTCTTCCCTTCAAGATTTGAACAATTACTTAACTGTTAGAAATGAAAGATACAAAGCAAGTGACAGTGAAAATGAATATATTTTTGTAAAGTTTTATAAAGGTGAAACCAAACCTCTCACAAATCGGGCCATAGAAGATATTGTGTATAAATATACCAGGTCATTTGATAAACGAATGTCGCCTCATAAGCTTCGTCATACTTATGCCACCAATTTAGCCGAGCAAACGGGTGGCGACATACCCTTAATTATGAATCAACTAGGGCATACACAATCGGATATTTCTCTTCTTTACATTAATACGAGTCGGGAAAAACAACGAAGAGCTGCTGAATTGTTGGATCAGAGAAGGAAGAGAAAGAAGAAATGAATAAATTTAACTTATTCCTAAAGAAATTTTCAAAACCAGATGTATCTGGCAATTAATTGATGCATGTTCCGGCAGTATGTTCATTAGTAATTTCGAATCATTATTCATAGTGTGATTGTATACTCATTAATATTTATACAGATTTGTTAAGCTGTGCTTATTGCACTAACGCACCCTTATATATAGTATCATCGAAAAAAATGAGGTTCCATCAAACCTCATTCCAGGCTGTCGACAAAGTCGATAGCCGTTTTTTATAATTACTAACTCATCAATATATGGCGTGTTTTTTCAACACAAACAACTAAATATGCTACTAAAAAGAAAAAAGCTCCTTTTTCTTCAAATAACTACTTGAAAAAGGAGCTTGTCTACACTCTAAGAAGTCTATCTTTTGATAGGCTTCTCTTTTAAATAAACCATTGAAGTAAATTTAGTTGATTTATTATTTAATCAAAACTAAGATTTGATTTGGTGTGGTACGTTTCATAACCCTGTAACCTTTGTCTGTAGTTGTTGCAATCCCTTCCTCGTTTGGTTTGCAATATCCACCGGCTCGGCATGTTCCATCATCTCGAACAAGAAGTTTCCCAACGAGACCTACTGCGACCCATTCGGGTTTTTCTAATCTTGACCGACATTGGTTAGATGGATCCCATAAAGGATTTAATTTCTTTCTTATTTGCATATACTCTTCCGTAAGAATGTTTCCTTCTTGGTCTGTAACCGCCGGAATTATGACTTCTTCGTATATAGGACGATTCCACTCATCAAGCATGTATTTGCTACATTCAGGGTCTTGAATATCGGCAAGGACAGCAGGATTCGAACTAGTGATACCTACGATATAATCATCTTTTGTATTGGCTTTCCGTATTTTTTCGGTTTCTCCATCGAATGTCACAAAATATCCAACATCTATCGATTGACCATCTGCGGTTTCAAACATTTCAGCAAAGTCACAGGCGACCGGAGCAACGACAGTAGCAGATACATTTCCTTCAAAACAAGCTGATCCATCATTTAGTATTTTGGCAACGACTCCCCCTAAAGCCCCATTTATGAGATACCATGAAAACGCTAAATCCACTGCCGGGTTAGGACCACCATTTTGTCCCATGACATGAACCCCTTGTAGTCCATTTGCAGTTGTATTAAGCCCTTCAGTATGAGATAAGTCTCCATTTGCAACTGTACTTTGACCTTGAGCGTGGGAAGCAAACCCACTGGCGGTTGTCCCCCCCCCTTCAGCATGGGAAAAAGTTCCACTAGCGGTTGTTAATTGGCCTTCAGAGTGGGAAGCAAACCCACTGGCGATAGTAACATTCCCTTCAGCATGGGAAATATCTCCGTTCGCTTGTGAAGCTGAACCTTCGACGTGGGAAGCAAGTCCACGGGCGAAGGTTAATTGGCCTTCGGCGTGGGAAGTCTGGCCACTGGCGGTTGTCCTCCCCCCTTCAGCATGGGAAAAAGTTCCACTAGCGGTTGTTAATTGG
>NZ_VYKL01000023.1 GCF_008710145.1 Niallia endozanthoxylica | reverse complement strand
GAATCTCCCACTTCTAAACGAAGTGAAAGTGGGAGTAGTTCAATGAGATTCTATTACCGTTTATTCATGAGTCTGAACTAAACTGAAACGTGGGGATGGTTGGAGAGCACTGAAAAAATGTTGAAACATATATCAACGTTAAGTATTTTTACAACATATAGAAATAAAGGAATCTGATTATCTGCATATGATAGGTAATTAGATTCTTTTTCTTTTTATTTGGACCTTTTCAACCGTCTCGGACGGTTTTTCGTGTTTTAAATATACTTAATTAAAATCAATCTATATTTTAGATTAATTTTATAATTAATTGATATTAGATAGATTGATATAAAAGTATTACAATACAGTTAAGAAATAAGAAATTTTTAATCATACAAAAGAATCAAAAATAAGAAAAATTATTTTCTGTTAAATAGTATTTAGGCCGAATGGATGGCTGTTGAGTTGGTAAATATCTTAGTTTACAGACAGGTGAATCGAATTGGGGAAATGGAGCAGTGGATCAATCTGATATTCCTCCATTATTTTTCTGGATATTTTGTTCACTAGTGAGCAAAAAAATCTAAATCATTATTATTAAAATCTATCTAAGAGGTGATTGCCATGAAAAAAGTTGAAGCGATTATACGGCCTGAAAAGCTGACTGAGACGATTAAAGGGCTTAAAAATATAGGAATCACAGGCTTTACCGTATCACAGGTCGTTGGCAGGGGGAAACAGAAAAGCAGTAAGGGAGTCTATCGGGGGCAAAATTATAAAGTCACTCTCCGGCCAAAAGTAAAATTGGAAATTGTCCTTTCGGATTTTATGGTGGAGCAAACGATAAAGAAAATTATTGATTCGGCTCAAACAGGAGAAGATGGGGACGGGAAAATTTATGTTTATCCCGTTTTAGAAGCCTATAACATTCGAACAGGGAAAGCAGACGAGAGTATTGATGAATTAGTAAATGAAGGGGAGTGATGAGTGTGGAGCTAATGTATTTAAATACCGTATGGATTGTATTAGCCGCGGCAATGGTGTTATTTATGGAAGGTGGATTTAGTTTACTAGAATCTGGTTTTGTTCGAACGAAAAATGCTGTCAATGTAACGATGAAAATTTTCGTTGATTTAACGATCGGGATATTAGGCTTTTGGTTAGTAGGTTTTGGAATTATGTTTGGGAAAGATGCCTTTGGAATCATCGGTACGAGCCTTTTTGGCAGTCCAGAAAAAATAGCTCTTTCCATTGAATTACCTAGTGCAGCATTTGTGCTGTTTCAAATAGGTTTTGCTATAGCCTGTGTCTCGATTATTTCAGGTGCAGTAGCTGAGCGTATGAACTTTAAAGCCTATATTTTAACCGTTGCACTTATTTGTATCATTATTTATCCACTTTCTGGTCATTGGATTTGGAGCAGTAATGGATGGTTGGCAGAATTAGGCATGAAGGATTTTGCGGGTTCGGCTTCTATACACGCACTAGGAGGATTTGCTGCTTTTGCCATGGCTAAACGATTAGGTCCGAGAAATGGCCGATTTAACTCCGACGGAAGTGCCAACGTTTTTGCTCCTAGTAATATTCCTTTAGCTTCAGCAGGTGCTTTTATGTTATGGTTTGGCTGGTTTGCTTTTAATGCAGGAAGTACGTTAGATGCCTCTAACGCAAACCTTGCATCCATTGCCCTTAATACGATGCTTGCCGGGGCAAGTGGCGGTACAGCGGCCTTATTTTTAACGATGAAAAAGTTTGGAAAAGCAGACCCGAGTATGACGATTAATGGCATATTAGCTGGGCTGGTGGCTATTACCGCTGGATGTGCCTATGTTTCTCAATGGAGTGCGATTGTCATTGGGATGATCGGTGGTTTCATTGTCATTTATGCCACTTTGTTTATTGATCATTTAAAAGTAGATGATCCAGTCGGAGCTGTAGCCGTTCATGGCTTTAATGGAGTATTCGGAACGATAGCTGTTGGTTTGTTTGATACGTCACAAGGTCTTTTCACAACAGGTGATTTCTCACTAGTAACCGTACAACTGCTAGGTGCAGCAGTCGTGATTGTTTGGGGACTTATTGGCGGGACATTCATCGCAAAGGTTTGTGAAATGACGGTTGGCTTCCGGGCAAGTACACATGAGGAAGAAGAAGGCTTGGATATGTCCTACCACGGGATTCCAGCCTATAATGAATTAGAACGATTCACAGATATTCCTGGAAGTTTATATGATTTTGAAGAAACAACAGGAATCACTGTTGCTCCGGCGGGCAGTAGAAAAGAAAGAGTGGTATGAAACAGCAGAACCATCCGAGACTGCTGAAAAAGTGTTGAAAAGTGTATCAATGGCAGCTACTTTTACAATAGACAGTAAAGAAGCGGATTCTCTTTAAGGTGCAAAATAGTCAATTGCAAGGCAAATGGGTGTGAAATCTGAGTGATTCTCCACCCTATTTTTTATTGTGTTTGAAAAATAGACGGAGAAATTCCGCTTAAATGGAGAAATACTGATATTTTCCTAGATATAAAGGAAGTTTTTCCGTTTATCTTCTCCAAATCTTTGGATTTTGCTTTATTTAGAGGAGTTAATCGGAAATTCTCCGCTTATATCGTCTTCTGAAGCCTCCGCTATATAGATTAATCGGAAATTCTCCGCCTATGATTTTATACCTTTAAAGAAATATAAAGGGCATGGAGATTCCTTTGCGAATTACCATGCCTTTTTGTAAGTTATTTAATCTGTTTTTCACTTTTTGTACTTCAAAAGAGAACCGTTTATCCTTCTGGAGGCGGCCTGTTCTTATAATATAATAGTGAAGAAACGAGGTGTCTTTCGTGGAACAATTTATTCCCCTCATAAGCGAGGTTGGCTTTCCGATTGCCGTTACCCTGTTCTTGCTTTATCGAATTGAAGCAAAACTTAATCACGTGGTGCAATCAATCCAAAGCCTGCCGGAGCGATTAAGCGGAAAATGAAATATGAGGCATGTTCGTCTCCGCGTTTTTGCGTTTCTATTTTCATTTTCAAGAATATGTAAGTGAAAAAGCAAAAAAAAGCAATTTATGTCAAAAAAGGTTCCTCCTATTCTGTTATCTTATTTCTAAGGAGGTTCGGAACATGAGCTATAGTCCCATTATACAAAAAACCATTGAGTATATAGAGCAAAACCTGCATGAAGAACTATCCTTAGAAAGCGTTGCTCAGTTTGCTGGATTTTCAAAGTACCACTATCATCGTATTTTTCAAAAAGAGGTTGGTGTCACGGCATCTGAATATATTCGATACCGAAGAATTGCTAATTCAGCGAACCTGCTGCTCTATACGGATGAAAAAATCATCGATATTGCTTTGTATTATGGTTTTGAAACACAGGAATCATTTACACGTTCCTTTAAGAAATATTATCAATTACCACCAGGACAGTATCGTAAAATCATGGGTAAATTGACCATTCAAAGGGAGGAAACGAAGTTGAATCATGAACAGTTATCATTAAAAGGATGGATATTAAGTGGAACGCATCCATTTAACTATAAGATGGGGATTGATAGAGAGACGTTTCACAAAGGAAAAGCATCCGGTTTCTTAAAATCCGTTACAGTCCAATCTCAAGGTGAATTTGCAACGATGATGCAGCAATTCAAAGCAGAAAAGTACCTTGGTAAAAGATTAAAACTATCAGGATTTATAAAATCCAAAGATGTTGATGGATTCTGTGGATTTTGGATGCGAGTAGATGATGCACTTGGGGATGTGCTGCAATTTGATAATATGAGTGACCGCCCGATTACAGGAGACTCGGAATGGAATCATTACTCCATCGTTTTAGATGTTCCTAAAAATAGTGCAGTCATCGCGTTTGGAGTTCTACTTTCAGGGAACGGGCAAGTATGGATGGATGAGCTTTCATTTGAAGAAGTGGATAACCGCACGCCAACAACAAATCTTGATCTTTCTAAGGAACTCTTAGACGAGCCTGTTAATTTATCTTTTGAGGAGTGAAAATAGATGATATTACACTTTCTACTGGCTTTGATGAATAGTTTTTTGAATGTAGGAAGCATCAAATCAGCATTCATACTATGTTTGGCAGCTGGAGCGGTTTATTTTATGCAAGAAAGGATGGAACGGTTGAATTGAAACGGGAGCAAGTGGTTGATTCTGCTGTTTCATGGATGAAAAATTAAAAAAGCATGGGGAATAAAGACATTTCGGGGGTCGGTACCTCCCCAAGCGTTTTTTTGAAAGTTACTGCTCATGATTTGAAATTCTGTATGACAAGTGATTCCTCGCAATGATTTATTGAAATGTAATCAATAAATCGAAAGGTAATACAGCCGATAAAGGAATCTTAATAACTTGCTATAGTAAGTTCCGTCACTGTGACCGCCTGAAGTTTGTTAAGATTTGCAGATTAGGAGGAAAGGGTTATCCCTTTTCCTCTTACGTATTTCGTTATCGCAGCAATCACATATGGTAAATAAAAGTTGTTAGTTTCTACCTGTTTTATTAATCTTAAAGCCCAACTCAATTATGAGAAGGGCTTTTGTTGTGGCAGAATTATCTTCAACCGTTGTTCCCCTTTTCTGTTTTCAATTAGGTTTTATTTATATATCCTGTACCTTTGCAATCAGGGCATATCTTATAGCCTTCTCCTATTTTCAACATTGCTTCATAGTAATTAAATCCCATAAGGTTCGCAAATTGCTCAATCTCTTCTTCCCTACCAGGGAAAGGGATTTTCCCCAAATAACAGTTACATCGTTGCTTATTCATCTATACCACCTCCACATATCATTCATATGGCCGCCTAATTGATGATATTCATCCTGAACAGAACAGGTAGAAACGGAAAAACCTTCCCTGTACTGTGTTTCTACCATTAGCTGATAATCAAGAATGTGGTATTGCATATGTTACTATGTTTGTATCAGAAAGAATGGAGGAGGAAATCATGAATCCTGAACAGAGGGAAGCAATATATGAATTCTTTAAGGTGACAAAAAAACTAAAGGACTTAGATATCGTTCGTTCTAGTTCTTATCTAGGTAACATTGCTGAATTTGTTTGTTCAAATCTGTATGGAATAACTTTAAGTGAATCTCAGAGAGAGGAAAGTTTAGACGGTGTTGATATAAATGGAATTAAAGTGGAAATAAAATCCCATGATGGCGAAAGTGGAAATAACATAGTTATGAGTAAGTATAAAGATGGACAAAACTTTAAAGATTTAATAGTCTTTTTAGCTCCATCAAGTAAGATAAGGCCAAATAATATTCCGCAAAACACTTTTGCTATATATAGAATTAGAAATTATAACGTAAATACTCATGGGAATATTGCCAAAGGAGTTTTGGGGGAAAATGGTTACGATTTTTTGCTTGATGAACATTTGAATATATTGGAAGATCACATATAGTGAAACATGGGGAGGTTCTCGCGTTTTAATATGAAACCGTCCCAGTGTTTCTTTTTTTATTTTAATAGTGAATTTTGTCATTTTTGTTTAAATGGGAATGATTTATCATGAGAGTATTCAAATCGTCTTATTGATTCATACATTTTGAGCACGGTCTTTTCTTTTAACTAATAGTACCTTTTTAGGGTGGGATTTATTTGTCTAATCACGTTTTTTTGGAGAAGCAAAAAAAGAAATTAGAAAATCAACTTCGTGTACTCTGGTCTCAGATTAATTATTGCGAGGATATCGAAACATCCTCTTTGGCATTAAGTGATTATCTAATGAAAATAAAAAAGATTTATATGGATTATACAAGGAACGAAAATTATATTACATTGATGGCAGAGAGAACAAAGCAAAAAATCGATTTGCAATTGCATCTATTTCTAGAAGGTTTAGAAAAAATCATTCAATTAAGAGAGAATTATAGTCATGTGAATGCAAAAATAGTGGAATTAAACAAAGATAATATGGAAGTGGATAAGCATCTGCGAGATACATTTACATTATTACAAAATGTCTCTTCTCAAACCAAGGTCCTGGCGATTAACGCAAACATCGAAGCCCATCGATTAGGAGCACAGGGAGCCGTCTTTAAAATTATTGCATCGGAGGTAAGGAAATTATCTGATATAACGAACGAATCCTCGAGCCATATGACAGATACAACGAGTAAGTTAACAAGTCAAACGTCTGAAATGACCCAGATATTAAATGAGAATAATCGTACCTTAATCAAAGTCGTAGAAGAATTGGAACAAGGAAAAGATAGTTTTGTGTCCATGTATCAAGACAGTGAAGATATTGTAAATGAGTCACTGGTTCTGGACGATACGTTAAAATTGATATACGACTTAATTGATAAAGTGAATATGATGATTGAGTATAACCGAATCAGTTATACCAATGTTAAAAAAATACTTAGAGAACAGGTCGATATAACAAAGGAAATGATTACGGATTTTAACAGGGAATTAGATGTATCCACTCTAGTCAACCTGAATGATGGGATTGATTTATATAAAAATTTCTATAAACATTTTAAGGAGGAAAATTTAGAGCAGTGCGTTTGGCTTATTCAAAAAGCCCTTGAAAACGGTGAGGAAGCTGCTTTTATCACGACTCATATTTTAGAACGTACAGTTGAGACTGTAGGAAAAGAACAAATTGATCGGCTCGTTCCATTAAGTGAAATTTATGTGAATGGAAGAATCATTGAAGCTTGTATGGATATTTTGATTCCTATTTTAGAAAAAGACCGCAAGAAAGAAAACTTAGGGAGCATTATCATCGGAAATGCTTATGGAGACTACCATGCATTAGGAAGACAAATCATCGCTACTTTTTTAAGAATGGCTGGTTTTGATGTAACCGATTTAGGTTTATCCGTTTCGAATGAAACATTTGTTGAGGCTGCTAAAAAGCAAAAGGCTAACCTCATTTGTGTTTCGGCATTAATTATCCATACAGCAGAGGAAGTCATCCAATTAAGAGAATTATTGGACAAAAGCGGGTTAAAACATGTAAAAATCTTAGTCGGAGGGGCACCTTTTAATTTTGAACCGCGTCTGGTTCAGAGGGTAAAGGGGGATGCTATGGCTGCGAATGGGATTGAAGCCATTAAAGCAGCGAAAGAATTGCTAGGTTTATTGAATAGAAAGGTAGATTACAAATGAATTCAAAAGAACGTTTAGTAAGAGCTGCTACATTTCAACCAGTGGATCGAGTACCTGTTATTCCTATTGCTTTGTCCCAAGGCTCAAAATTGTTGAATATCGACCTGCCAACCTATCAAAAAAGTGGGACACATCTTGCAAACGGACAATTAAAATTATTAGAACAATTGGAACATGATGCTGTTTTTGGAATCCCGCATGTGGTAGAGGACTTAGTCCCTTGGGGCTCCCCTTTGACCTATTATAAAAATGGTTCACCTACTCTTTCCAAAATAGTTATTCATAAATTTGAAGATATCGTTGATTTAAAGGTACCTGACCCTTCGGGATCGCTTGAAACAAAGGAAACATTAAAAGCCATCAACCTTTTAGCTAAAAAGGTAGGGCATCATACGGCTGTCATTGGAGGACTTATTGCCCCTTTCAGTCTGCCAAGTATGCTAATGGGAACCGGTCCTTTTATGAGATTGCTGTTGGAAGAAGATAAATCCGGTGATAAATATTTAAACATGTTATTAGACAAATGCAGACGATATGTTGTTTCCTGGACAAATCAAATGATCGATCAGGGTGCTGATATGATTGTAATGGCAGACGGTATTGCTTCAGAAACCGTTATCAGCAGGCGACTTTTTCAAAAATATGTTCATCCGCTTGTCATTGAAACGATTAAAGAAATCCCCGTACCAGTCGTTTACGAAGCAGTGGGCAGTGCGCAAGGTATTTTGGATTTAATTGCGACAACGGGAGCGGTTGCGGCGATTATCGATTATAAAGATAATCTAGAGGAATGTAAAAAAATGGCTCAAGGCAAGATTGCTATCATGGGGAATTTCAATAATATCGAAATGTTATATTGGAATTCCATCAGAACACAGTTGGAAGTAAAGAAGGCTATTAACAAAGCGGCTGATGGATATGGATATATTATTTCATCTCAAGGACCTGAAATTCCATACAATGTACCTTTTGAAGTCATTGAAACAATGGTTCGGGCAACAAAAGAATTTGGCCAATATAAATAAGTTCCGTCACTGTGACGCCCCGAAAAGTCTTGTTTCACAAAGTGTTTCACGAAAAGGAGCCCCGTCACTGTGACCACCCGAATGATTATATATTCCATGTTGGGGAGTGATTATATGTATGAGAAGGATTTAAAGCGAATTGTCTGTTTATTTCCTGATCTTATTGAGGAAGGCTTAAGTATTGAACACGAAGAATTCCCTATAAGAAGTGGAATATCGACTTATCGATGTGATTTAAAAGGGAAGGATAAAAATGGGAATACTGTTTTCATTGAACTAAAATTAAAGGCAGATGAAGCTGTGCTTTTTCAAATAGGGAAGTATAAAACCTTTGTTCAAGGTGAAGGAAGGTTCATGGTTGCTGCATTTGATTTCAAACCAGATTTACCGCCTGTCTTGTCTAATCATGGGTATGAATATATAGTGATTGATCAAAAAAGAGCTGCATTATTGTTGGAAGAAAATCAATATAATCCGGACTTATTTAATAGGAAATTATCAGCTGTGAAAGAATTCAAAAAAGGTTTTTCTTCCAAATCAGTACCGACACACTCTTTATATAAGGAAAATGAGCGGCAAGCTATCTCTGAATTAATGAATGAATTGAAAGAGATGTTAAAGAATCACCTTCGTCAGCAATTCAATATTACGTTTGAAACATTTGATATACGAAAGAAGGACGAACATAGGTTAATTTTTCAATCTCCTACAGGAGCAGGAGATAAGTTTATCATTTATACACGACCTAGGGAAATGAATATTATTGAGCTGCAATTTGTCCCGGATTTCAGCTTAACAACAGGTTATACCACCCCGAGGAAAGAAGCCTTTAAAGAATATGTAAATAAGCATAAAAATGAAGTCTTAGAGCTTTTTGGTTTCCACGAACTTTTCTCTAAATCTCCAAAAGACGTTTTGCATATGGGAGATCACTTATTACATACAAAACAAGCATGGAAGGCGCTTCACTACCGAATTGTCTCTCCAATAGAAGAATGGAATAAACCGGACTTTTGTGAATGGACCGCCATGAAATTTATTGAATTTATTGAAATTCTATTCCCTTTTATTCGTGAGTTTGAACTAAACTAAAACATGGGGGGCGGTTCGAGACCACTGAAAAATTGTTCATTTGTCACTTTGAACATGAAATCTGGTGCCGGCTTATCCAGATATGGCGACTGTTCATCATTGATGTAGGGGGCATATCAAGGTAACCCGTTCTTAACCTAATGGTATGCTTCCCAGGTGGCCCGGCAGCTCGTATCTTTGCTTCAGCCGTTCCCTTTGTTGAGATAGCCTGGGTACTTATTATCATATGTCAACTGCCAGTTGCGTATATAAGTACTCCAACCCAGGCCTTCTACTTTTACGGTCATATCCGTACCAACTAGACCAGATTCAAGATACATGGTAAATGTAGTAATCCATAATCAAAAGCCTTATTGTTTACTGGTGGACTAAGTTGAGTAGATATTTGTTTTAATACAGCTAGAGATTATTCTGTTACATTTGGATCATTCTTTCATGTTAGTACCACAAAAAGACAAACTGCATGAGTTTGTCTTTTTGTGGTGCATTTTTTATTTCTTTCCTTCTTTCATAAATTCTTTTATCATTTTTTTGTAAAATCGAAATTTTAAATATTTCAAAGGGATGCTTGTCTAAACAAAAATCCGACAAGAGAATACATTATATTATTCTGATTTGAAGGGGGGAAATGATGAATGAGTAAAGTATGGAAAAACTCTGATATTTTCGGTAACGAAAGACGTTCTGGAGCTGACGTTGACGTCGATGTTGAAAATGAGTTTAAAACAAGAATCGATAATGAAGCAGAAAATGAAACAGATGTTAATGTAAAAGACAAAAATACGAACGTTGCTAATTCGCGTGTAACTCAAAGTGGAAACTCTAGCATTTATATAGAGATTAACGTTGATAGCGATTCAGCAGCTAAAGTACGCACAAAATCTGAATCCGAACAGGAGCAAAAGCAAGAAAAAAGGCACGAAAAAGAGTACGAAAAAGAGCAAGAAAAAGAGCAAGAAAAAAGGCATGAAAAAAAGCACGAAAAAGAAAAAAAGCACGAACAAAAGCAAAAGCACGAACAAAAGAAAAAGAAATATTAATAAAGGAAGCTTTATTTGGGATACGAGTTCGAGGGATACTAGTATCTAGTATCCCTCTTTTAAAAAAGGAGGGAAGGAATTGGAGAGACCCATTGAGAATAAAGTACATTCACTGGTTGGACATAGTGGAAACTCAGATGTTGATCTTATTGTAAATATAGATATTCATTCAAAAGCGATTGCATATGGAATGTTATGCAGTTTATATGCTAAAGGGGAAATAACTGAGTTAGAGCTAGAAAGGGCAATTGAAAAACTTGATCATTTAATAGAAAGGGATACGAAAAGAAAAAAGTCAAATAAGAACCCTGTCAGTGAACACAAACCTAAACCAACATTAATATACTCACCACAACAAAATTCTAGAGGAAATTGGTTTTGATGCCATGTTTTCTTTATATGAAACGCCGGGACGGTTCGAGACTGCTGAAAAAGTGTTTACCTGGAACAGTTAGCGGACTTTTTCATCAACATAAAGTAAGAAGAGGAAGTAGACCTTCTACATATAGTAGTTGATCTACTTCCTTTTCTTTTTAGATGGACTTTTTCAGTGCCTTCGAACCGTCCCCGCGTCTCCTCTTTTATACCCATGTCATTTTAACTGAGATTAATATTCTATTATTATGCTAAACTAGTGTTATTGTTTCTACATAATTCTACATAACTTTCAGTTAGAACACAGACAAATGTCGACCTTGCCCATCATAGGGATTCAAAAAGGTCAGGTCGTCAAGCGAGGAGGAAAATGATGAGGAAAGAGATTAGGAAGAGGAGAATATTGGCGATTACGTTCTCAGCCGTATTGGCTGGCAATATTCTGACGCCGCTGAATGCTTCCGCTTTAGGAAGCTTTGATTTACATTCAGCAGTGGTGCAAACGGCAATTAATGAGTATGAGGCAGTTCTTGCACCTGGCGTAACAGAAAAACATTATACATTCGAGGGGAAAGACGGAAAGAAGATTGAGAGTTTTGTCATCGATATTGATAGGCAAACGCCCAATCTATCCATTGAAGCAGGAACACCGAATGATGGCACGGCCTTTGGACTTCAGCCTGTTCAAAAACAGGCGACTAGTGCCGATCGAGAGAATCATAGAGTCGTAGCGGCTGTCAATGCGGACTTTTTTTATTTTGCCACTGGCGAACCGGTTGGAATTGTCCATAAAAACGGACAAGCGCTAAAGACGGATATCAGCCCCACTCATTATTTCTTCGGCATCACCAAATCGGGTGAAGCGCTCATCGGAGGCAGCGAGGAATATGAGGGAGTCAAGGATCAATTGCAGGAGGCACTTGGCGGCAATGCGATTCTTGTAAAAGATAGTCAAGTGTATCAAACACCGAAAACCGGTGGAGATGTCGAACCTCGTACAGCAGTAGGGATTAAGGCAGACGGCGACGTTTTCTTTGCTGTTATTGATGGAAGGCAGGAGCCTTATTCAAGCGGAATCTCCATGCCGGAGTTAGCGCAGCTTATGATTGACTTGGGCGCTGTGACCGCTCTGAATTTGGATGGCGGCGGTTCTTCTACTTTTATCACACGTGAACTTGACGGTAATGGGCTGGAACTGGATAATTCACCGTCTGACCGATCGGAAAGAAGCGTGGCAAACAGCTGGCTTATCGTGAACAAGGCACCATCTGACCAGGTTTTCCATAATGCTCATATCGAGCCATATGATCAATCCTTTACTCCAGGTTCAACGATTCAATTCAGTGCGAAAGGCAGAGATCAATCCTATGCTTCTGCTTCCTTGCCGGCAACCGGTTTAACTTGGGCAGTGGAAGATCCATCCTTCGGTACGATTAATGAGAATGGAACCTTTGTTTCTAGTGGAAAAACTGGCCAGTTCCATGTTCTATTAAACTATCAAGGAACAGAGGTTGGAAGATCGATTATTGAAGTGGAAAATCCAGATCACATGTATTTCAGTTCACAGGAATTGACACTCGCAAGAAACAGCGAGATGCCTTTGAATTTAACCACTCAGTTTCAAAAAAGAAATGTAAAGTGGAATCCTCAGGATATCGAATTTGATATTCCAGCAGGTCTAGGAACCATTGATGAAAACGGGATTCTGCACACTGGCAACCAAAGCGTCACAGGCACCATTACGGCCCGTTTGAAGGGAACAAACCTTACAGCACAAACGAAGGTATCTGTTGGGAGGAGCCCAGAGGTTCTTTTTAACTTCGAAGAATCGCTCGGCAGTTGGAAGACCTCTACAGCAAACCGCGGGGAAACAAGCAGTGTACATCTTGCCAGTGCCCCAGCACCTGTACAAAATGGCAGCCACGCGCTAGGGATTGATTTTGATTTTACAAAAGCACAAACAGGAGCGACACTTGGCGTTTATGCAGGACCTGGCAAAGCAGTTTCAATTGATGGCGAACCAACAAGCATCGGGATGTGGGTATATGGCACTCCGGAAGCACAGGGCTATTGGCTGCGCATGATGATTGTCGATGGAAATGGTACGAATCAAACGCTGACCTTGGCTTCGGCCATCAATTGGACAGGTTGGAAATATGTGAAGGCGGACATTCCCGCAGCCTTTACTGGACCTTTCAAACTCCATGGCACGCAGGCCATTCGCTTAATGTCAACGAATTCAGGAACAGCTGGACCGATGACGAAAGGCAGTCTCTACGTGGATAACATTCGCGCTGTGTATGGGGAAGATGATGGTGGTGTAGAGGATGATGGTAAAGAAGATGGGCTTGAACCTAGTGCGTTTACCGATGTAAATGAACGTTATGCTGAAGCGGTTAATTATTTGCATAAGGCTGAAATCGTACAGGGATTCAGTTCAACGGAGTTTGGCACGTATCAGAATATTACACGAGGCGATGCAGCTGTCATCATGGCTAGGTTAATGGGCTATGATACCGAAAATGCCCCAGATGCCGGCTTTACTGATTTAAATCCTCGTGTAAAAGGAGCGGTCAATGCGCTCGCCGCTGAAGGAATTGTCTCAGGGGTAACAAGCGATCGCTTTGCACCGCATGAACCGTTATCACGTGGTGCCGTGGCAAAAATACTTGCCCTTACATTTGATCTCACAGATCGAGCTGCCGAGACACCTTTTACGGATGTCAATGGCAGTGTGTTTGAACCATACATCGAGGCACTGTACGGGGCAGAAATAACGGCAGGTAGAACAATAACATCCTATGGTACACACGAACCGATTATGCGCGGCGATTTCGCAAACCTGCTTTTTAAATCCTATAACTATAGTACAGGAGAGTGAAGCATGGGGACGGTTTATTCTCGCGTTTCAATATGAAACAGTAGAATCGTCCGAGATTGCTGAAAAAATATAAAAGTGAATTTCAAGCGGTAGTATATAACAGAAGCATCCTAATTGATAGGACAACGCTATTGGGGTTTTCGGGAAATCTGTCCGAATGAGGCCTTGATTGGGACAACCTGAATGGATTTCTATGACAATCTGTCAGAAAAGTGTTTTTCAGCAGCCCCGAACCGTCCCGGTGTTCTATTAAAATTTTTTATCGTTAGAATAAATACTTTTATTATTCTTTACTAGTGGGAATAAAAGCTGTGCATTTAAGTGTACGAAAAAATGTTGAATAGTGTGTGCCATGAATGATAGTCTTCCGATATTTCAAGCGTTCCAACGAAAAGGCCACCTACTGGACAAGGTGGCCTTTCATTTTTTTTTTTGCAATTGGACTACCATACTTTAGAAAAAAATGCTGTGATTTTTATCACTGTCAGTTATTAGAATTTTCTTTATAGTCTAATTGCAAAGTAGATACAATAAAGATTAATGTTATAGAATTCAGACAAGATATAAGTATTTTTTTGGTCGAAGGTTGTATTTCTAACAACTATCTAACTTAAAAAAAGCTCATTGGTATATTTTTATCATGTAAATTTTTGAAAAGGTCTTGATTTTAATGGTTAGTTTTGGAATCATGTGTATCGTTCTTGGATTGAGATTTGGAGATTGGAGAAACATAGAAAAATATTATCCAACGATTTTATTCTTGGTTATTGGTGATTTACTATATAACATTTTTACGTATAGTAATCCAACATGGAATTATAACGAAAGTTGGTTGTTTCCGAATCATACATTAGCGAATGTGTGGATTATGATAACGGTGTATCCTGCAACGGTGATGATATACTTATATCATTTTCCTAAAAAAAGAGTGAATCAGGTTTTTTATATTGCATTTTGGGTGATTCTGTATGTCATTACGGAAATAATTGGTCTTCATGTTCTCGATCTTATAGATCATTTCAACGGCTGGAATATGTGGTGGTCATTCTTGTTTGATATTATTCTTTTTGTTATGCTGTATATCCATTACAAACGTCCATTTTTAGCATGGGGATTATCCATTCTTGTTATTATTTTCTTTTTAAATGTATTTGATGTGAATTTGCTTTATTTGAATTAGTTATCTATCCAGTCGACTCTCAATAGAATCGGCTTTTTTGATGTTTACTGGAAATATGGGGAGGGTTCTCGCATTTCATTTGCTCTTTGAAGATGAAAATATCTCCAGTGCTTTGTTATGAAACAGCAGAACCGTGCCTGGCAGTTCATAACTTTTATCCCACGCTTAACGGGCAGTAAGACCCCCACCTCAAGATTCTGAGTATACAAAAGAAGATAAGTGGGGACCAGCTGCCCGTAAAGGTCCATTCGTGGAATCACAGACTAAGAACGCCACATTTGTGGCAACGTCTGTGTGACCCACATCCTGTGGGCCGCAACTAACCATCAGTGGGGGATGAAGAAAACCCCCACTGATGGAAGTTTCACTTTATTTCATTTCGATGTATAAAAGAATAATAGGTTGGAAATCATGGAGATACAGTAAGTAAATAAGGGAGAATAATCATGTACAGAGAAGGTGAAATGCAGTTTACAGACTTTGTTGCTTATGATCAATTTGAACTAAAACCTTATCTTTCTTATCTATTTCAACGGTTTTATGAACATGCTTCCAATCAGTCAGAGGAAAAAAGATTACAGTTGAATGAAGAATTGGTGTTAAAGTAGAATGTGAGACTACTATGTGCTATATTTGTAGTTCTTACATAAAAATTATAAAGTAGAGGTGTAAAAAATGAATAAAACAGAATTAGTAAAAGCAGTGGCAGCGCAAGCTGAACTATCACAGAAAGATGCGGCTAAAGCAGTGGATGCGTTATTTAGCACGATTTCTAACACGCTTGCTCAAGAAGAAAAAATCCAATTAATTGGATTTGGAACGTTTGAAGTACGTGAACGTTCAGCTAGAACAGGACGTAATCCTCAAACAGGCGAAGAAATACAGATTGCTGCGTCAAAAGTTCCAGCTTTTAAGCCAGGAAAAGAATTAAAAGAAGCTGTAAAATAAGTTAAAATTGAACCCTGGGGCAGCACTTGTTCCAGGGTTTAGAAATATGGGGACGATTCTGAACTGAACCCAAAAAGCTAGACAAATAATTTTATGCAGCTAAACAGGATTGTTCTCTGTGTTGTATACGGGGGGCAATCCTTTTCGTTTTACCTTCATGCGTTTGTAATGGTAAATAGAGTTCTCCCGTTCTCTCTTAAAATGGTCCATACTCTTCAATTCCCGCAGATACAGTAGTTCAGATTGTAATAAGCCAAAGAAATTCTCCATGTTTGCATGATCCAAACCATTCCCTTACGAGACATGCTTTGTTGTATATGATTGTTCTCCAATCATTTTCGGTACTTACACATACGATAATGCCAGCGATTTTTACTAAGTTTGTTACCTTATGAAGAAACACTGGGACATTCCCGCGTTTCAATTGATTCCATCCAGACATTGATGAAACATCAGAACCGTCCCAGCGTTTCAAAAGCTTCTACCATGCATCATTTATATCACGAAAATCATAAACCAGGCTGCCTGCTTGCATACCTGATGAATTAGCATTTAAAATGTTGGCTAAATAATCGGAAGGGCCGGTACTAAAATACTGCCGACTATCCACGAATTCATCGAGACCTTTCATTGCTTGTAGGGCATATATTGACTCCTTTATATATAATTTATGTGCTTTTTTTAGTATTCGATTTTTAGGTTTAGGATAGTTGATAATTTCGTCTGTTAAGTCTGAAAGATTATCTTTCATCATCATATAAGACGTTAAGTCAATATAAGTGTCAGGAGTTCTTTCGATTTCCTCATAAATAAATTGTGCTTCGTTAATGATATCATTCATTTCTGAGGAAGTTTCATTATACCAATCCACATAAGCGAGGTCTTCTTCATTAACTTGACGGTCAAGAAAAAAGGTCGTGATTTTTGTTAGAAGGAATCCTACTGCGATAAGAATCGTAATAGACAATATAATTTTAATAACTGGATTAAGAGTATTGAACCTTTTGATCATCACTACCACCTTACTAGCTATGTCGTTTTCTTACTTGATTCTTTAACTACTTTTTCAAGTTTTCTAATAGCTAGTAATGAACCATATGCTATACCCATATTTATAAAGGTCGATAACATGGCAAAGAAAAGTCCATTTCCAGCATCTTCGCCTGTAGATACAGCGAAAAAAAGAGTAGAAACAAAACTAGTACAAGCAATTAAAATAAATACTTCCTGTATATTTTGTTTTTTTAATTTATGAAGTACCCACCCATCTATGAGAAAAGTCGATATAACTAAAAGCCAAGTGGCAACGTTGTCCTCATATGTTGGTACAAACATAGCTAAAACGATAAAATAAGCTACTAACAAAACAATGGCGTAGATTATGTAAATGGATTGTATTAGTGATTTATCCCCAGCATTTTTTATCCTATTAATAGTTTCCTCCTTTGTAGACGACGGTTTGAATGGATCCCTTCCTTTGATCTCTTTCCCACAACTCGAGCAAAACTTATCTTGTTCATCTACATTATTTCCGCAATTTGTACAAAACACATAAAGAACCTCCTTTATAGTAAAAAATAAAGGTATCAAGTCTTTTTGTTCATTTGATTCTTAGTGTTTCATAGTGGGATATTTTTATTCGTAAACAGGGGGATGGTTCTGAACTGCACCTCCCATTGTTAGTTTTTGTCATTGTTAGTTTTTGTGTCTAACAATTAGGGTGCAGTTCATGGACCTGTCCCTGTGTCCCTCAAAATAGATTACCAATTGTTAATTTTAAGACTTTTGAGTAAATCCATTATAAAGAAAACGAATGATTTCAATTGGAATGTAAAGAAAAGTAATTGGAATTTTTTGGGCCGAAAGCATTAAATGAAAAGGTTTGATAAGGAAAAAGAAACTTGACAAGAAGAGTTGGGATAAGAAAAGTCCTTCAAAGCTCTCCAAGGATTAGTGAAAAAGTAATAGAATCAAGGGATTTTCTATCTTATTCTGATGAATGAAATATTAATATCTCTTTACGAATCTTCATTTTGGGGTAATCATTTTTTAGTATTGTCGAATTATGATAGAGACAAAGTTTAACATACCTGAATGGAGGATTCCTATGAGTAATCAAGACCAAAACTATTCTTTTGATAGAAGAAAGTTTATTAAAGTGGGTGGTGTGAGTACACTGGCGTTAACCATGGGTGCTGCAGGGCTTCCAACCGGTTTATTCGGTGATTCAGCTACTGCGCAGGCTGCTGCTAAACCTAATTTCAATGCAAAGCTCAAGTTTAATTCTGATGGAAAATTCAAAGTTGTCCAATTCAATGATACACAAGATGATGAAAATATTGACCGTAGAACGATTGAATTAATGGAAAAAGTACTGGATTCAGAAAAGCCGGACTTTGTTGTTATCAATGGCGATGTGATAACTGGAGGTACCGATACTCCGATGGAAACAAGACAAGCCATTAATAATGTGGCCCAGCCTATGGAACAAAGAGGGATTAAGTGGGCGATTACTTACGGAAATCATGATGAAGATTCTACTCCGAAAAGCGGTCTTGATGAAGCAGATATGTTACAAATTTACATGAATTATAAACATAATATGAACCAACCGAGTGAAAAAGGCATCACAGGAACAGGGAATATGAATCTTCTTATTAATAACTCCAAAGGCACGGATGCTGCTTTTAACCTTTGGCTGCTCGATAGTGGAAGATATGCTCCTGGAACCATTGATGGTCAAGACTTTAAAGGGTATCCAACATGGGACTGGCTTCGCGGTAACCAGGTGAATTGGTATTTTGAAACGTCCAAACAAATTGAGCAACAATACAATCGAAAAATTCCTTCTCTTATGTTTTTGCATATCCCGCTGTGGGAGCATCGTTTTATGTGGTTCTCAAGTGTGGATGACCGATCAGCTGCAGCCCATGAACGTGCGGTTGCCAAGCACAATATTGTCGGAGAAAGAAATGAAGATGAATGTCCAGGACCATTTAACAGCGGCATGTTTTCAGCTATTTTAGACCGAGGCGATGTGAAAGGCGTCTTCTGCGGCCACGACCATATAAATACCTACCATGGTAATTATTACGGAGTATTACTTGGCTATGCGGGTAACACCGGATTTGGAACCTACGGCCTTTCAGGTGCTGAAAGAAACAGACTTCGCGGGGCCAGAGTCTTTCATCTAGATGAAAACAAAGAAGGTGTTTTAGTCGAAACACATATGGTCTTTGCCAAAGACTATGGAATCGACTTAACAGCAAACGACCAAAGCATCAAACCGGAACCATTAGAGGAAAGTAAAAAGTGGGAAAAATTTGTTCAGCGTAACACTTGAGTTCCGTTACCGTAATAGGCATGGTGCTTGGCCTCACTTGAAGTTTGTTAGTTAAACAGGGGAAGGGACAGAGGGGCAGGTCTCCATGTCCCTCGACCTATGATTTTTTATTTTAATAATATTCACCTTTACTTCATGTTTTCTCCATAGTTTGTTTGACACAATATGACATAGCCAATCTATTAATAGTAGGAAGAGGTTCGTAATATGGGAAAAAAACAGAAAAAGCAGCAAAGAAAAGTGACTCCGATTGTGTTAACAGGTTTAATGGCGCTTGGTATCAGTTCTTTTCCAGCAGGAGCGGCTGGTACGACGGTTCATGCCAGCGCACAAGAGAGTTTACTAGTTACAGAGAATTTTGATCAATTGACGGGAGAAGCATTGCCGAATGGCTGGAAGCTGATTGAAGGCCAAGCCGCTATTGTGGATGGAAAACTGCAGCTGACTTCACCGGCAACTTCAAAACCGAGCCGCGTTCTCATTCCATTAGAAGAGGAGACAGGTGATTATGTATTTGAGGCCGATATGACGTTTATTTCTGCTGTTGAAGATACACGTTGGGCTTCGATGATGTACCGTGTTCAAGATAGTAACTATCCTTATTATCAATTTGCGGTAAGAAGAGGGACAACGGCGTTAAATGGCTTGGAATTTGCCATGCGGACCGAGCAAAATGTCTGGAATGTTCCTGAAAAGACCTTTTATCCAGAATCTTTTCAGTTCGGTAAAAGCTATCATTTAAAAATCGTAGCAAAAGATAATCGTGTGCAGCAATTTGTCAATGGCCAGCTTGTGATCGACACAGACTTAGCAGCGAAATGGTCAAACGGTGATGTTGGATTTCAAGCGGCCGGCGTAACTGTGCAATTTGATAACGTAAAGGTAACGACGACTTCAGAAGAATTGCCGCCGCTCGAGAACTCAAAGGCATTTCTTGCTGAGGAGCCTGAAACCAATATCGTCAATGCACCAACCGTTATTTCCAATTTTGAAAACGTCGGTGAAATCAAGAATAGCCAGGATGTTTCTTCGATGATTTTACCAGTTAGAACGAATGAACTGGATGAATTATTTGTCAATGAAACACCGCTTTCCGATGTAATGGAAGCAATGAAAGGAAAGATGATTCCTATTTTTCAAGTTCAGGACGAGTCATCCATTGCACCTCTTCAAGCTTTTATAAAAGAAAAACAGCTTCAAGACATTCACGTACTGTCCTCAGAGGCGGAGCTGGTAAAGCAATTGAAGGAAGGTACACCGTTTGCAAGAGGAACGGTTTTATACACAAAAAACTCCCTAAATAAACATGACTTAAAGGAATTGGCATTAGAAATTCATGAAAGCAATGCCAAGGTTGCTGCGATTCCACAAAAGCTGCTCACGCCGGAAGTGGTGCACTACTTACATAGCCGTACTATCTCTGTTTGGGGTGTCGGCGGAGAAAGTGAAAGTGACGCACACACACTCATTCATTTAGGTGTGGATGGAATCATTGCTGAGAATGAACAGGCAGCTGTGGCTGCATACAGTCAATATCCTAAAAATACAATCGTTCAGCGTCCGATTGTAGCGGCCCACCGAGGAGTGCCATCGCTTGCTCCTGAAAATACAATGGCCGGTTATCAATTAGCCTATGATCTTGGTGCCGATTTAATCGAGACCGATGTACACCGGACAAAGGACGGACATCTTGTCATTATGCACGATTATACGGTTGACCGTACGACAAACGGAACAGGAGCCGTAGCAGACTTAACGCTTGAACAAATCCGTGCTTTAGATGCGGGTATCAAATTTGGTCCTGAATTTGCAGGTGAAAAGGTACCGACTTTTAAAGAATACTTACAGGCTTTTAAAGGAAAAGATGTTGTATTACTGGTTGAAAACAAGGCTACTGGTATCGCAGAGCAGGTCATGAAGGAAATTGAAGAGGAAGGCATGACGGATCAAGTCTTAATCCAAAGCTTCCATCTAGGGGAAATCATTAAATCAGACGAGGTAAATCCAACAGTCGGTATTGGGTACTTGTTCTCAGCGGGTGTTCCAGGTACAACAGAGGCACGGCTGAAGGATGCCCAGAAGATGCTCAGCTACGCATCTGGCATGAACGCGACGCTGAATGCAAGCTATGGAAGCTTATCTGAAGAGTTTATCACATACATGCGCCAGCGCGGTATGATGAACATGCACTGGACGTATAGAAATGAACAGCACTTAGGTAATCAGCTGGAGCAAGGAATCATCGGGCCCATCACGGACTATACGCAATGGTTGACAGATGTACCCATCCGCCTGGAAACGCCAATTAAGAAGAGGAATCTAAAAGTAGGCGATACCGCGGATATCCAAGCGAAAGCGTTTATGCATTACCGTGAAGACAAGAAAGAAAATATTGAAACAAAGCTCTTTGTATCCGGCGATCAAGACACTGTAACCGTTGAAGGAAATACCATTAAAGCACTCAAACCGGGAAAAGTAAATGTATTCGTCACACATACCTTTACCGCACATGGCAAGGAATGGAACCTTGTGGCCGAGCCGGTGGAAGTAAATATTCAATAAGAAGAGCGGTGGCTTCTCATAGAAGCTGGGTAGGAATGGTGACAGTGCGTTTCGGTTCATAAAGTAGACAATATAATTCCAGAATGATTTAGAGAACTCAGTGCTGACAGGGCCTGAGTTCTTTTTCCTACTCATTATCCTCAGGGGAAACATGGTGACGGCTCTCGCGTTTCATTGACAGGAAAGGCTAAATCTATAAGTGGTTTTTATGAAACATCAGAACCGTCCCGGCGTTCCGTTTAAGGAACCTAAATCAGGTAAAAGCAGGTCTTTAACTGCTACCTAGGGTGACCCGTTGCATTTTAATCTTGACTGTGCTCATCGCCCCTTTCTTTCTGCGATTTGTGACAATTACCTATACTTAGGACATTCATGGAGAATAGCATAAGAAATGGAGGAGGTGAACGAATATGTATTATCCTCAAATGTATTATTTTAGCAATTTTTCACATGTGCGAAATGAGAAACGACTCATACAAGTACTTCAAAACTGTGCGGCCATGTGCAATTATACAAGCTCAGTAATACATCGAACGATGGATGTACTTCAAAGAGAAAAACAACTGACATTGTTAAGTTATTGCGCAGACATCTGTTCTATAACAGCAAGAGTAATTGCTCGTCAAGGTGAAGAAGCGCAATCACTCGCTTTGCTATGTGTACAGATTTGTCAAGATTGTGGTATTCATTGTCTACATGAGCAACCTGATGAATTATCACATAGGTGCGGTCAAATATGTCTAGATTGTTCTATAGAGTGTAGAAAGTATACTGGAACCGAATCTTAGTTTTGAGGGACTGAGGGACAAACCTGTCCCTGTGTCCCAAACCCATACCGACAGAGGGTTAACTTTAAATGGTTTAGTATTCTATCAGCCTCACCGCTTCCATATACAACGCTTGGATGAACTTTTTCATGTTAATGCGGCTCTGATTGCTAGCTTTATTGCTCTTGTCCTCCAACTCTAGCATTTTCTTGCGGACTTCCAAAAAGTCAAAAAACGTAGAAGAATAGGCTTCGAATTTTGGATTTGCATAATCCGTCAATCCTAATGAAGCAATATGAATAAGCGCCTGGTAAAGAGCCCGGCGTACGCGCTGTTCGGAGGCTTTCATCTCTTTTTGGACTTCCGTCTCCGTCGCTTTTATTCCCAGCTTTTCAGCAGCGATACCTGCGAAGGTTGCCTTTAAAGATGGAAACTTGAAGGAAGATCCGAGTCTTTGCTGTTCATTTTGGAGAAATCCTAAAATCCTCAGTAAATCCTCGCTTCCACCTTCTCCAATCATGCCCAAATCGGAAATTAAAGAACGTCCGGCTTCCAGAATATTTTTAGTATGGAAGGAAGGTACAAATGGAGACTGTGGACGGCTTGTAAATAAGCTCAATGATTCTTGAATGCCCCGAATGGATTGTTCCAACAGCATCCGCTCGTTTACCTTTTTTAATATGCCTGCAATTTCAAGGCGATTCAATGGTTTTGTAATGTAGTATTCCACTCCTAAACTATATGCTTCTCCAATGAGCTCCTTCGCTTCCACTTGCGATATCATCACAAACTTTCCAGCAAAGCTATCAACAAGAGCCCGGACCGTTTCTATTCCGTCCCTTATTGGCATAAGTAAATCAATTAAGACAACGCCTGCTTCTTTAATAGACAACAAGCCATTATCAACGAATGATCCGTCCTCAGCTTCTCCCACCACAGTTCCTAAATCTTCGTCTTCGATTATTTCTGTCAGCATTGCTCGAATAGCAGGATCATCATCTATAATGAAATAATTCATCTCACTAACCCCTTCTCTATCAACGCATCCACCGGTATTTCAATCATAAATACGGTTTCCTTATTTTTATCCATAAGTCTGATATGTCCTCCCCATTTTTCAACCGTTTGTTTCACGTATGATAAGCCGATGCCTGTTGAAGGATTTCCAGCTGCATCAAATTTTGTTGTAAAGCCTTCCGTAAAAATGACTTCCTTCAGCCTCTGTGCAATGCCGGGACCATTATCACTGACACAAAACTCCACGAATTGATCCTTCTTTTTCACATGCAGAGATACGACCCCTTCTTCTTTAATAGCTTCTACGGCATTGGTCAACAAATTATTTATTAATGATAATACTATGTATACATGGTATGGAGGATGATTTCCATCCACATGTAAAGAAAACGAAATATTCTTATGCAGGGACTTCGCATATCGTCTGTTGGATACGAACATGATGTTTCCGAGTTGTTTGATATTCATATAATCCTGCAGGCGTTCAGAAGCCATAAGCTCCGACAGCCCCGCATAAATTCGCTGATTATCTTTTTTAATCTCATGCACAAGACCAGCAATCTGCAGCGCTGTTTGCGCATCGAGGACACTGGTGTTTCCTGAATGTAACCGGCGGTAAAAATCATAACAAGTGCGCGTGATTTCTTCCGCATTTTGCATTGTTTTCTTTAACTGAACGGATTCTTCATACAAATTTGAAATAAAAAGAAGCATTTGTTCATTTTGTCTGCGCTGCTCTTCTTCAGCGAATTTTGCTTCTCTCAGCTTGAAAATAGTAAAAAAACTGAGAACGAAGAAGCTGCGAATAAAGGCGATAACAATGAGTTGATTAATGGAAAGCAAGGATATGTCCTGATTGTTCAGTAAAAAACGGATGACCATTTCCGATACGCTTGCAGAAAGCTCGGTCACCCCTCCCAAAAGCCCAAGCATTAAAGGCTGATCGTGCCGTTGGTTCAATTTTATCCAATGAAATATGAACGCGTACATGACGTAATAAACGAAGGCGGGAAAATGTAGATATATCGCTTCCTCAACAGATAGGTCCCGTATCCCAACAGCCAACCAATAACGAAACACAAATACACTCATTCCCGCTATAAAACCGGCAATATACGGATGAATCCTTCTCTCCCACAGCAAAAACAGGAAAAAAACAGGGGTCCCTAAACTGACCCTAAATGTATCTTCAAATGGATAAAACTTGAATTCACCCGCAAGAGGCACCGCGATCATCATTAATAGTAAAATCCATAACTGCTTCTTCAACATGGTTCCTCCCCAGTCATACTAAATAAAAACATACCACATTGTACTGAAATAAATAAAAAGAGGAAAGAGTTTTTTATTAAGTCGTTCTCTTTCGAGGTACCCGCAGGTTTAAAAACACATATAAAAGCAGCTAAAATAGCAGAGTTATTCACATAAGAACTCCCTTTGCTATTTTGTTTATTTAGTGGAGTTTATGACGATTTATATACCAAAATTAACATGATTAATAGAAGGTGAATTAGTACGAGCATAATAAAAATTATGCTTCCGCTCATTGCTTTGCGAATAGACTTGGCAATTTAAACACTATTTGGAAGTTTTGTTGAACAAGTTGTAAATTTAACATTTTAAAGTAAGAGCATTTCTTTTTAATGAGAAATGCTTTTTTTGTCAAAAATCAAAGGATATTCCCCTAACAATAAAAATATAATAAAAAACAATAATTATTTATTTTAAAACGATAAATTCTATGTTAAAATCGCATTGTCATTAAATAAATGAGGTGTTTTATATGAATGTTAAACGAGGTTCTACCACTTTCTTAAAGGTCATCATTTTTCTGGTTGGAATTGCAGTGCTTGCCGTGTGTATATTTTTGTTGCCTGAAGCAGCCAGAAGAGACGTGATAGAACGTCCAGGTGATTATTCGCTATATCCACTTTTGGTATGTGCATATGGAATATGTATTACGTTTTCTGTAGCGTTGCATCAAGTATTTAAACTTTTAACCTATATCGAAAAGAACAATGCTTTCTCTGAGTTATCTCTTCAATCTTTGAAGGTAATAAGAAAATGCGCTTTTATTGTCATTTTCTTCATTTTGTTAGCGATAGTTTATTTAAGGGTGCTTGCTCAATTCACAGGTGATGACGCAGCAGGTCCAATATCTCTAGGTCTAATGGGGATTTTAGCAACAAGCGTCGTCGTAGCTTTTGTAACCGTTCTTCAAATACCTATAAAGAATGTCTTGGATTCACAGCCAAAAAACAATTAACATTGCCCTAGGTCTCATATTTGTTGGAATGGTCATTCCTTTTGCTTCGTTTGTTATCTCAGTTTTTGCTGCTGTTCTTCAAAGGCTTTTGCAAGAAGCGATTAACATCAAATCAGAAAATGATTTGACGGTCTGAGGTGAAGGATATGGCAATTATAATAAATATTGATGTGATGTTAGCAAAACGAAAAATGAGCGTAACCGAGCTTTCGGAAAGGGTTGGAATTACTATGGCGAATCTTTCCATTCCAAAAAAATGGGAAAGCAAAAGCGGTTCGTTTTTCAACATTAGAAGCGATATGTAAGACTTTGGATTGTTAGCCAGGTGATATTTTGGAGTACAAAAGCGATGAGGACACTTAATAATAACAGACAACAAATTTTATCAACTAACAGGATTAGGGAGTGAAATTAAGATGAAAGGATAGCGATTAAGTTATCCTTTCTCTACATTTATTAATGTTAATTAAGTAGAGAATTCTATTGATATTAGTGACATAAATAGTCTTCTAACCATCAAAATAAACTCTAGCTATGGATTTTATATCTTCATTACTTTCTATTTTAATCTTCAAACTAATCACCTATAAGTAATACATAATGCTAAAAGCAGTGCGATTTCGGGTGTGAAATCCACTGCTTTTATACTTGTTTTTATATATGTTTTTTCCTACGTGGGTACTCCAAAAGAGAACGGCTTAGTTTTTTATTAAGATCCTTATTTTATCTTTTTCCTTTTTCTTACAGTAGAAAAGTTGTATCCCTGCTTCTCAGGTCATCTCAGGTATTAGTTTAATAGTCTGAAAGGAATTTTTTAAAAAGTTTCAGTATGTTTCAGTATGAATTAGTAGGTTTTAGTAGGCCGGGTTGTAAGATTTAAATATTCAGAACATTGTAAATGTTACCAACTAAATACTAAGGAGGAGTTTAAATGAAAAAGTTTGGATTAGCTACACAAATTTTAGTTGCACTTGTACTAGGTATTGTTGTCGGTACTTTATTCCATGGCAATGAAATGGCTATGGCCATTATGGTGCCAATGGGCGATATTTTTATTCATTTAATTAAAATGATTGTCATTCCAATAGTCGTCGCGGCATTAATTGTTTCAATAGCTGGAGTTGGCGATATTAAAAAATTGGGGAAATTGGGCGGGAGGACCATTCTTTATTTCGAGATTGTGACCACCATTGCTATTGCTATTGGATTACTAGCGGCAAACTTGTTCCACCCAGGTTCTGGCTTAGATACTAGTAATCTTGAAAAAAGTGATATTTCAAAATATGAAGAAACGACGAAGACAGCTGAAGGCCAAGGCTTTGCAGAAACGATTGTTCATATTGTGCCGAAAAACATATTTGAATCCATGGCCCAGGGTGACTTGCTGCCGATTATTTTCTTCTCTGTATTATTCGGTCTAGGGGTTGCAGCAATAAGAGAAAAAGGAAAACCTGTCCTTAGCTTTTTTGAAGGTGTATTAGAAGCAATGTTTTGGGTGACCAACCAAGTGATGAAGTTGGCTCCGTTTGGAGTATTTGCGCTGATTGGTGTAACCGTTGCCAAATTTGGTGTGGCAACGTTAATTCCTTTGGGAAAATTAGTGATAGCTGTTTATGTAACAATGGTATTCTTTATACTCGTTATCCTTGGAATGATTGCGAAAATGTCTGGGACAAGCATATTTGTTCTCATGAAAGTATTAAAGGACGAACTTATTTTGGCCTTTACAACGGCAAGTTCAGAGGCTGTATTACCAAGGCTTATGGACAAAATGGAGAAGTATGGTTGTCCGAAATCCATTACCTCTTTTGTTATTCCAACAGGCTATACGTTTAATTTAGATGGTTCATCGATTTATCAAGCCCTTGCTTCACTTTTTGTAGCACAAATATATGGTATTGATCTATCCATTACACAACAGATTACATTATTACTAGTGCTCATGCTAACGTCAAAAGGAATGGCAGGCGTTCCGGGTGCGTCATTTGTTGTCATTTTAACAACACTTGGTTCGATGGGACTGCCGCTTGAAGGCGTTGCATTTATTGCCGGTATCGACCGTATTTTAGATATGGCACGAACAGTGGTTAATGTCTTGGGGAATTCATTGGCAGCGATTGTCATGTCCAAGTGGGAAGGTGAATTTGACCAAGAAAAAGCAAACGACTACATCCAATCCGTTAAGCAATCGGACGTAGCGTAAACTAGCGGAAAAATAAGGAGGAGACACCATGTCAATGGTCAAAATAAAACAAAATGTTCGCATGGAAAAGGATTTCTTAGGAGCAAAGGAAGTACCAGTGGATGCCTATTATGGTATCCAAACATTACGCGCGGTCGAAAACTTTCCTATTACAGGCTATCGTGTCCACGAAGATTTAATTAAAGCTTTAGCTATTGTGAAAAAGGCTGCGGCTTTGGCGAATATGGATACGAAACGCTTGTACGATGGACTTGGTAAGGCAATCGTCCAGGCTGCAGAAGAGATCATTGAAGGCAAATGGCATGATCATTTTATCGTCGATCCAATCCAGGGCGGTGCGGGTACATCAATGAACATGAATATAAACGAGATGATTGCTAACCGTGCCCTTGAGTTGATTGGAATGGAAATGGGAGACTATGGTCAATTAAGTCCAAATACTCATGTAAATATGTCACAATCTACAAACGATGTGTTCCCGACTGCCATCCATATCGCCACTTTACATTTACTAGAAAAATTGTTAAACACAATGGAATATATGCTTGATGTTTTTAAGAAAAAGGCAGAACAATTCGACCATGTGATTAAAATGGGACGGACACATCTGCAAGATGCTGTGCCAATCCGTCTTGGCCAGGAGTTTGAAGCATACAGCCGTGTGTTGGAGCGTGATATTAAGCGTATTCGTCAATCACGTCAGCATTTGTATGAAGTGAACATGGGGGCAACTGCGGTTGGAACAGGATTAAATGCTGACCCTTATTACATTGAAAAGGTGGTCCAGCATTTGGCAGTTATTAGCGGTCTCCCTCTTGTTGCTGCCGAACATCTTGTTGATGCTACCCAAAATACTGATGCCTATACAGAAGTGTCAGCGGCATTAAAAGTATGCATGATGAACATGTCTAAAATAGCCAATGACCTGCGTTTAATGGCCTCTGGTCCTCGTGCGGGTCTAAGCGAAATCACCTTGCCTGCCCGCCAGCCAGGTTCATCTATCATGCCAGGAAAGGTAAATCCAGTTATGGCAGAGATGATTAACCAAGTAGCGTTCCAAGTAATAGGCAATGATCATACCATCTGCTTAGCTTCCGAAGCCGGCCAGTTGGAACTAAATGTAATGGAGCCTGTGCTAGTCTTTAATTTACTGCAATCCATCAGCATAATGAGCCATTCATTCAAGGCTTTTACAGACTACTGCCTGACAGGTATTGAAGCAAACGAAGAACGTTTAAAAGAATATGTGGAAAAAAGCGTAGGGATTATTACGGCTGTTAACCCGCATATTGGCTATGAGGTAGCGGCACGAATCGCACGGGAGGCCATTTTGAAAGGTAAATCAGTACGCGAGTTATGCTTGCAATATGATGTGTTAACAGAGAAAGAACTTGATCTTATTTTAAACCCTTATGAAATGACAAACCCAGGTATTTCAGGGGCAGCTCTATTTGACGGAAATTAAATAGGATGAAATAAGCTCGATGATTAAGATCATTTTTTTAGACTATGCCCATTAAAGCGGGTAGAAAGAAAATCTATCAAGCTTCCATATTCTGCGGGGCTTTGAAAGAGGAAATATACACTTTTTTAATAAAATTTGGAGGTATTCTAGTATGGCTAACAAACACATCATTCGTACGTTAATGGTGGAGATTCCTTCGGTGCCAGGGAGTCTTGGGAAATTGACAACAGTAATCGGTCTTGCGGGAGGAGATATAGGTGAAGTCGAAACCATACAGGTGGGTCCTAATTATACAACGCGTAATATCACTGTCCAAGTAGAGCATGAAAAACAGTTATCCGAGTTGTTGGAGGCTGTCCATCAATTAGAAGGAGGTTTTCGAATTCACACGGTCTCTGATGAAGTCCTTCGTTCACATGAAGGGGGAAAGATTCAGATGAAAAGCAAAATGCCTATTGAATCTTTAGCAGACCTGAGACGAGTATACACACCAGGAGTAGCAGACGTTTGCCGTGTAATAGAGGAAGAACCAGAAAAAGCAGGAATCTATACAAGCATTGGTAATACAGTGGCTATTGTCACAGATGGGACAGCGATACTCGGTCTTGGAGACATTGGCCCTGTTGCTGGGATGCCGGTAATGGAGGGGAAATCAGCCCTATTCGACCAATTGGCTGGTATCAATGGGGTACCTATTCTTTTAAATACGAAAGATCCAGATCAAATCGTCCAAACCGTGAAGAGTATTTCCTTAGGATTTAGCGGGATTCTTTTGGAGGACATCGCTTCCCCGCATTGTTTTGAAGTAGAAGAACGCTTGAAGAGGGAGTTAGACATTCCTGTTATGCACGATGACCAGCATGGAACAGCTGTTGTCACCTTGTCTGCAGTCATTTCTGCCTGCAAAAGTGCCGGGGTTGACTTGAGAAAAGCACGTGTGGGGCAAATTGGCCTGGGAGCGGCAGGGCTAGCTATCTGTCGGATGATGATGGCCTATGGAGTAAAGAATGTGATTGGGACGGACAAGTCCCAAATAGCCATGACACGCTTGGAGAATTATGGAGGCTGTTCTGTAGACAGTATCGAAAAACTTATGGAATGTAGTGACATTGTTATAGCCACAACTGGTATCCCAGGACTTATCAAAAAGGAATGGGTGCGACAAGGTCAAGTCATTTTGGCCCTGTCTAATCCAAAACCAGAGATTGAACCGGAGGAAGCCCTGCAAGCGGGGGCTGTCTATGCAGCGGATGGACGCTCTGTGAATAATGTCTTGGGATTCCCGGGAATATTCCGAGGGGTGTTGAATGCAGGATTCAACGAGATTACTCATTCGATGCTAGTCGCTGCAGCCGAAGCGATCGCGGCATGCACGAAACCAGGGGATTTGGTACCTCACCCACTTGATTCAAACGTCCATAAAATGGTGGCTAAAGCTGTTGAAAATGTGGACTCTTTGTCGGATAAGGAAGTGAAGCATCCGAAGATTTGTATTCAGAGAAAAGTTCCCCTCAAAAGTTTTGCGTGAAGAGTAATGACAAGAACATCAAAAGGCACAAAGAGCAGTCAAGCGCTCATTGTGCCTTTTTTCGCGCAAAAATTCCGTCCCCGTAAAGAACGTCCCCATGTTTCACATTTGAAGAAATTGCGTAGTTTTCAGCGAACAAAATAGATTTTAGACTTTGTTAACCTCTTACAAGGCTTTTTTCTTTGCTGTAGAGAATATATAAAATGTGGAATGTTATAATGTAAGTAAATAATGAATATCAAAAAAATGGCGGTGATAGTATGTTATCGTAGCAAGAAATTCTAGATGAATTGTCGAAAAACCTAAATATATGGAAAGAAAAATATGGTGTAAAGCGAATTGGATTGTTTGGCTCTTACAGCCGGGAAGAGCAAAAAGAGTCTAGTGATATTGATGTGATAGTGGAATTTTTTGATACTTCCTTGTCTTTTGATAATTACATGGACTTAAAATTCAACCTTGAAGATCATTTTCAGAAGCGAGTAGATTTGGTCATATTAGATGATATTAAGCCGGCTCTAAAGCCAAGTGTTTTAAGGAGTATCAAGTATGCAGAGGGAGCCTAGAGTTTTCTTAGAGGACATTTTAACCGCTGCAGTTAAAGTTGAAAAGTTTACTAAAGGATTATCTTATGAGGATTTCATTAACAATGATTTAGTTGCTGATGCGGTTATAAAAAACATTTTAGTCATTGGAGAAGCGACCAAAAACATTCCAGAAGAGATTCGAAACATCAATGCCCAAATCGAATGGAGAAAGATGGCGGGAATGAGGGATATGATGTTTCATGGTTATTTCTCCATTAATGATCGGATTGTTTGGGATGTAGTCCAAAATAAAATTCCTACACTCAAACAACAAGTAGAGGTACTTTTAAAAAGTCTTTCATAAGGCTGGAAACACGGGGGCGGTTCTGACGTTTCACTATGAAACAGTAGAACCGCCCCCATGTTTCATTCCTTGACTAACATTTTATCTAATTCGCGCATTTTATCATAAGATTCTAATAATTCTTGAGGTACTACAGTTCTCCCGTATTCCCAAGCATTCGTTTCGATTTTAGATTTAAGGCTTTCTTTTTCCTCTTCATCACCATACATGAGAATCCTTAAATCATGTTTGTTTTTCTTAAAGTCTAAATAATACCCAATTTCATGATAGAGAAGAAGCTTAACAAAGTTTTCATTGGTTTCTCTCAGCTGTACGTTCATAATGCTTATATACCCATTCACTTTAAGATAATTAAACTTTATTGTATTGGTCGATACGTTATAACTCATAGGTGTGGTTAGTTTATTGTTGAACTCATACTTAATAGTTAACTGATGCTCATTTAATGTATCTCGAATGATCCTTTCGATATCCCATATATATAGCATTTTAGTATTCCTTTCTAATAAGGTCTGAAACATGGAGACGGTTTCTCAAGTTTTATTATAATATCTTTTTGGCATGCGGAATTCTTAAAATGAAAAAAGCGATTATAAAACATGTAGCCACACTCAAAGGAGCAACTAAGACAAATTTTACAAATGGCGGTAATCCGAAAGGACGGAATGCCATTGTCCATCCAACAATAACTGGCGGGTGAATCAAATATACGGTGTAGGCACTTTCACGCAAAAGGTTAATAAAATGACTCGTGAAATTCCACCGTTTTTGAAAATAAACAATCAAGCCTATGCAAATACCAAAGCATAAGAATGGCTCCCATAACGCATAAAACAGGGCTTGAGTATTCATTCCTCCTGAAAAGTTAAGGTTCCCGCTAAGAGCACCAGTGGCAATTAAACCAACGGGAAAAATGGGAATCATAATAAGGCCAATGATTTTCCACGTTTTAACCAATTTTTCTGACATATTTTCAAGCCATTTGTGACGGTATGCGGCAACTCCGGCCCACATAAAGAGTAAATACAATGGGAAATAACCAAATTGAAGCCCCCATATACCCGTTCCAGTTGGGTAAATCAAACGAACTGAAAAGGCAATGAATCCAAAAATAAAAGCGATTAGAACTAGTGTCTTACCTTTTGGGAAATCTATTGTTTTTTTCTTATTCGGCTTTGTAAAAAATTGATAGAGTGCATAAACTATACTCGCATAAAGAAGCGTTTCTAAAAACCAAGCGGGTCCAAAAAAATTCTGTTGAAACGAAAAAACCTTTTGAATGTAAAATTGTGATAAGGTCATTCGGCTGGAGAAATGAGCAAACCAGTTCGTTATCGGTCCAATGATAAAATAGTAGAATAAAAGCGGAATTCCGATACGAATCAATCTCCCTTTTAGAAAAGATACTGGACCTTTTTTGTCATAGGAAGCTGGAATAAAGTAAGTAGATAAAAAGAAAAACAAACTCATAAAAAACGCTTGGCAAACTCCAGTGAAGATACTTAATATAATCACAGTTACACTTAATTGACTATCATCCACATCTTTTAATATCCAAGAACCTGCTCCGCCGTATGCAATGGATGAGTGAAACACAACCACAAGCATGGTTAAAAAAACACGTAAATTGTCCAAATATACTATTCGACCCATTTGATTCTCTGCCTTTCGTAGTGTCATGTGAAACATGAAGATGGTTCAATATCATAAAGATGCGAGGTTATTAATCTCCACCCCCACCGCAGCTTGAGCAGGAACTACAGGACGAGCAAGAAGAACTGCAGGAACTAGTCGAACCACAACTTGTAGAACTTGATGATGAACTGTTGCTGCCCATTTTCATATAACTTGTAAATTCATCATAATGAAAGTAAGAAACAGATAAGAATGGAACGAGCATTAGGTTGTAATTTTGCTGAAGTTTGCTTTTTTTCATTTTATCTTGTATGACGCGTTTTTCATAATCCTTTACACTATAGGCCGTTTTTTTCATAGAGGAGATAAGCGAGCTTAGAGTAGGCATATATTTGGTATCGCTTTTAAAGTACAGATTGATAAGCTCGTTTTCTGGCAAACTTTTAAACTCCTCGATGATATTCGGATGTACAGGGTGCCTGAAAAACCCCTTATAAAGATAGATATTCTCTTTTCTTATGAAAAAAAGCTCCGTATACACCCAATCAAAAAATCCTCGTAAATCAGGATCAGATGACTCTTTTACATTTGGACTATGATGAAGGACACTACCTAAATATTTCTTTGAAAATTCATCATACTCACGGGTAAACATGAGCATCTGATGCCATAGATCATCGACCTTTTCGCTAAACATAGGAACCTCTTTTAAAAGAGCAGTCAAAATAAAGTAGCGTTTTAAATCGAGTAGACGCCAGTTGTACTCATTTTCTTTTAGCTTCGTTTCTTTTTTTACTCTCTCTTCTACATTTTCCATATAACTTTTACTAAGAGACTGGTCAAGGTTATCACTTAGTTTTTTTAACCCTTTTATTGGTTTTGTCTCTACTGATTTTGAAGATAAGCCAAATTTAAATGAGAGTTTCTTGCGCAAAAATAAAATAACCCCAATAACAACCGCTAGAAAAAGTAACCATGCCATCTAATCTCTCCTTTCTATTATGAATAACTTCCTTTTTTTCGTCATTGTTAAGCCGTGTAATAATCTTTTCCTTTTCTCTATCAAGCATTTCAGAGATTCTAATCCTTTTTAGGTAGTCTTTCGCTCGTTCCCTTCGAATAGAATCCTCATCTAGTCTAAGTCTAATCCCATTAAGTACATCAATCATATTTTCCATCTATTCTATTATATAATAAATGAAACATGGAGACGGTTTCGCGCGTTTCACTATGAAACCGCAGAACGTCCCAGCGTTGCAGAGAATATCAAAATGCTATACAATAACTAACAATTTTGCGTGAAATAGGAGATTCTATAATGAAAATTAAAATGATCATTTTTCTAACATCTTCAAAAGAACAAAAAGAAAATAATAGAACTGAAATTAACGTGCTAAAAGGGAAAGATTGACTGTATGTCCGTCGAAACGCGAGAACCGTCCAAAACCACTGAAAAACGCAACCTGCGTAATGGAAAATAGTTATATTAAAAATAAAAAACCCCTTCAAATGTAGTAAAAAACAACCCATGAATTAACAGCAAAAATCAAATCGATTCTATGTTATTGTGATACTAGTAACTAAATGAGTGAGAAGTTCTATACTTGATGAAATAAATACAGGTTGTATCCTGAAACGGTCGAACCTTCGCAGCGAATGGGACCTTATACAAAATAGCAAAGGGGTTGTTGATTCTGGGGAATGGTATCATTTTTAGCCAAAAGGATATTAATAACCAGGTTAAACAAATCTTAGATTTAATCAAGAGTATCGATCCTCATACGTTAAGCCAATTTCCGCATTATAAGAACCTTTCAGCTAGCAAACTAAGAAATTTATATACTCCGTACGAACACCAGCAAATGTTGGCACAGCTATTATTATTGGAAGGTGAAAGCGGCCAGTCTAAACAGCAATTAAGGTTAAATAACACCACGAGCCCTCAAACAAAAGTGAACCCTTTAGATGAAAAAGGTCAATTGGTACAGGATATTCTCCAATTAGCGGAAATGTATGATTTGAGTATTATTCCTGGTTTTGAAGATGTTCCGTTATCCTCTCAAAATATTGATAACTTGAGTCAATTAGCAGAATCAGAATTAAAGGTTCTTTATCAGATTATTGATTCAGATTTTGAGAACAAGCGGACCTTAGCGATTCGTAGAATAATGGATCTTTCTGATGAAGTAGATGTTCCTGCCATTCCTGGTTTTGATGGGATAGATGCGCGGACAATGACAGAAGAGGATTTTAGCAGGTTCTCTGACCAAGAACTCGAGGACATGCTTAAATGCTTGGTGTCGGGGAAAGAAGAGCAGGAAATGGTTGATCATATCCTCCAATTAGTAGAGGAATTAGATGTAGATTATCTGCCAGAGAGCAAGATTGATTTTATGAAAATAACAGTGAATAAGCTGCGTGAAAAATCTCTAGAGGAGAAGCAGGCTATTTTAAGCGAGTTAGAAAATCTACTAAATGATAAAGGCGATGCAGCCAGTATCGTGATTAATCGAATCTTCTTTTTAGCAAATGAATTGCAGTTAAAAGAGTTACCAGCGTTTGGGATTGATTTTAACAAGATAACGTTTGGTGAATTACGTGATGTGTATTCGAAGGAAGATCGTGAATTTCTTGTAGAGGAATTAGAGCAGCTTTATAAAAAAAGGGATGAGACGGACTATATCCATCCGCTAGAGGTACTTGAAAAATATAAGGATGGCGCGATTACAGAGGAAGACGAGAAAGAATCTAAGCCGCAGGATACTGCTTGGAGAAAAGAGATTCCTAAGGTATTAAAAGTAAACATAAGCAGTTGGAACCATGATTCTATTGAAGAGTTTTATGAGAAGGCAAAGGAGTTTATGACAGGTTATCAGGGGGAAGCCTTACCTGTTATCAGAGAATATGTATGTGATTTGTCAGATATCGTATTTGAAAAGAGGGAAGAGGAAGCCCCGGAGGAAGAGGAAGAAGATCAGGACGAGATTTCTCAGGCGATTTTGAGTACCGTTGAAACCATTATCCTGCCGCATCTCGAGGTGATGGAGAGAATTGAAAACCGCGGCGGACAGATTCTGTTCAGTGATATTTGGAATCAACCGTTCAATGATTCGTTAAAAAATGCGGTTAAGGACCGTGATAACTGGGCATGTGTGATTTGCGGGTCTGATAAAGGTTTGCATGTTCATCATAAAATCCCTAGGAAATTTGGCGGCGTTAATCACATGCATAATCTTGCTACTCTATGCGACTCTTGTCATCCAGTGATTGAAACAGCTGATATTAAAAAAGCTCACAAACATTGCTTAGCAAACTATTGGAAAAACCGCAATAAACGCATCACCAAACCCATTTCAAATAATAAACACCAGCTAAAGAGAGAAGTAGAAGAAAGCTTAGACTCCTTAGTCATCGCTCTTTCCAATCGAGAAGAATATAAACTAGCTGAAGAAGTAATGGATGTAATGAAGCGGTTAGAGATTATTTTTTATGAGTGAAATATGGGGGAGGTTCTTGCGTTTCAATATGAAACGGCAGAACCGTCCGAAACCACTATTTTTACAAAATACAATAAATAAAGGAATCTGATTATCTACATATGGTAGGTAATCAGATTCCTTTTCTTTTAAATGGAATTTTTCAGCAGTTTCGGACCATCCCTATGTTTCATCCAAGGGACAGAGGAGGGACCTGTCCATGCGTCCCACCTGTCCCACTTTTGTCCCAATGTGTTATACAATTTATAGTTGACAAACCAAATGTGACATACTATTATAAGATTAACAAATAAATAAAAAACGTTTACATTTTAAAAAATTAGAATCGTCTAACTAAAAAATTTTAAAAAAAGAGGAGTTTTTCTAATGGGAACTATCATTTGCCAAACTTGCAATAGCACAATTGATCATTTCGAAAATGAGAAAGTTTCAACTTTGTACGGAAAATGCACTTGCTGTGATGAAAAGCAACAGAAGACTTCTAAATAATTCAAGCATATATCTATACTGCAAAAACCGTTCTCATAAGCTGAGAACGGTTTTTGTACATCTTATGATTGTCAGCACCCGAAGGAAACGTGAGGACGATTCGCATTTCCAATTCTGTGGCAGTTGAAAGATTAAGCATGATGCGCTTGTTACTTTTTAAATAAAAAAGTGTCTACAAGCTCATTTGTCATGGTTTGTAGACACATTTTCTTAGGTGACATAAGCTCCACCTTCTTTCTCTATAACGCTTACGAGGTTAGCTGACGGATTCGGGCCAGAGTAGCCCTACCTATATAAAAGGATTCACCCCTTGGATTCTATTGAATCCAGATGGTTCCCCCGCACACTATGGTTTCGGCGATTTAGAATTTGGAAACTTTTTTTTAGTTGGTATGGGTAGTAAAAAGGTTTTATCTCTTTTAAGAAACTTTTGAGTTTATATAAGCTTCTTCGATGAGTTCAGAATCAAAGTCGTTATAGTAGATGACCTCAGTAAGGACTTTGCTTCCCTTTATTTTCTTAAAAGATTCTTTGGCCTCTTCTTGATTATCAAATTCAAACATTTGAACATCATTTTTTCCATACACAGTAATAACCCACATATTAAAAGTTCCCTCGCTTTTATTATTGATTTGAAAAGATATCATCCCAATGCCGTACCGCCTAAACAATCAATCGTTACTATTTTTTCCCTATACGCTGCCTTTATCTCCCCCTTACTTAAACGAAATTTGCATGGAGGTCGCCTATCTTTTGCGAAATAAGCTTACCTTCCATATACGATATTGTACCTCATTTTGATTACCTAATTGTGAAAAAATTTTGACAATTTTATGACACTACATAGAAAGTAGAGGAAAAGCGGTGGCAGCACAAGCAAAATAATCACAGGAACAGGCGGCTAGAGCAGTTGAAAATAGATCAAAAACAAAATAAGAGAACCGATATTGCTAAATAACACAATCTCGGTTCTCTTATCACTAAATTGTTGTCTCCGCTGAAAGTCTTTTAAGCGCAGAAAGTTTTATCCTCACAATCATGTTCTCCTGTTCTACCTATCGATTTCTTATAAGACCGAAGTGGGATAGAGTATATGTAGACGCTTATTAATAGCTTCGGCTTATTGGAAAACATCGTGTTTGGATTGGGTTGGTCTTATTACAACCCAAACTCTCCAGCAAATTGCTTTACAATTCCTGCTACTTCCTCTAGTTTCTCTGGTTTTAAGAGACTAATCATTTTAGGGAGAAACACTTGAATATCTTCTTGTGAAAAAGTGCCTTCCGTTAGTTTCTTGAAATTTTCTGTTAGTATTTCTTTTGCTTCATCCTCTTTGCCCTCTTGAACTCTTTCTAAAATAAAATTTAGAAACATTTCTTGTGCTTGCTGATCCATGTCTTTTGCCTCCTAAAAAAATTAAATGTGTAACAACATTTTGTTTAGTTTTATATTATAACTCCAAATGTGTCAATTTTAAAATAGTAGGGACGATTCTCGCGTTTCATTTAATATCTAGAGCGCGACAGCAGAAGAATAAATCATTCCAATGTCACTTAAACTAATAGGGTCTATCTAATAAAGTTAGGTCTTAATAAAAAGGGTATAAAAATCATAGGAAAGAAGGTGTAAAGGAAATGGATCTATCCAGTTATTTTGAGACAATGCCTGATTTTTACAGCCACGAGGAAGCAAGGGAGTGGTTTAAGGCGCAATTTCCTAATCGGTTTTTGCTTAGAACTAGTGATGTGATCGAAGGAAAAAAAGTCTGTTACTATCATATCGTCAAGGACCCGGAAGTGTATCAGCAATACATGGAAAGCTTTGCTCATGAGGAAAATCACGAAATTACCAATTTTGATACTTTCAAGAGCTATTCAACTGTTGAAATCAACGAAGATGGCGATGTTAGTTTTACAATCTAGAGAAATGAAACATGGAGGTGGTTCTCGCGTTTTAATAGGAAACAGCAGAACCATCTGAGACTGCTGAAAAAATATAAAAATGAGTTTCAAGCGGTAGTATATAACAGAGGCATCCTAATTGATAGGACAACACTATTGGGGTTTCCAGGAATTCTGTCAGAATAAAGCCCGGATTTGGACAAACTTTATGGATTTTCACGAAAATTTGTCAGAATGAGACCCGGGTTTGGACAAACTTTATGGAATTCTTTAAAAATCTATCAGAATGAAGCCGGGATTTGGACAAACTTTATGGATTTTCACGAAAATCTGTCGGAATGAAGCCGGGATTTGGACAAACTTTATGGATTTTCATGAAAATCTGTCAGAAAAGTGTTTTTCAGCAGTCTCGAACTATTTCCATGTTTCACCCTTTTCATACAATCAAACTGATTAATGTATCTTTTGTTTGGATTTTGCTATCTTTGGTTGGAACAACGTCTAAATACTGATTGGTATTGGTGATGACAACGGCAGTTAGTACATCATAGCCTGCATCTTTAATGTTTTCAATGTCAAATTGAATCAGTAGGTCGCCCTTTTTAACGGTATCCCACTGGTTGACATAAGAAGTGAAATATTGGCCTTCTAGGTGAATCGTATCAACCCCAATATACATTAAGATTTCAGCCCCATTCTCTGATGCAATTCCAATGGCATGCTTGGTTGGAAATAGCGATGTCACGACTCCATCAACCGGTGAAACAAGTTCACCCTTTACTGGTTCAATCGCAATTCCTTTTCCAACCGTTTCAGTTGAAAAAAGCGGATCTGTCATTTCGCTTAATGGAACCATTTCCCCGCTTAATGGACTTGAAATTTTTTCTTTTTTTACTTTGGCTAAGCCAAATTCTTGGATAGTTTGAACAGGAACGACATCATTTTTTCCTTCATATCCAAATACAAAGGTAAGAACCATAGCAATGACCAAAGCGGATAGAACACCGATAATAAAAATTCCTATTGGTGAAAAAACAGGTATCGATAAGAAGCTTGGAAGAGCAAATGCCGTTGCTTTTGTTCCAAGTGCTCCATTAATGGCTCCGCCTATGGCGCCTGCTATTGCGACAATCACCATCGTTCTTTTATAACGGACAAGAACACCATAAGTGATAAGCTCTGTTGTGCCTGCTAATGCGCCAGGAACAATACCTGATCCAGCGACTGTTTTTAAGTCCTTATCCTTCGTTTTGAAAAAGACCCCTATTCCCATGCCAATTTGGGCAAAAGGGGCAGCAGCGGCCATCGCAATAATTGGGTCAGCCCCTTTTGCAAGATTGGCAATAGCTAATGGAATGACTGCCCAGTGAAGACCTAATATCGTTAGGAAGGTCCATCCTGCACCCAGCACAGCCCCAGTTAAAAGGCCGCTTTTTGAACTTAAAAACTCTATCCCCATTCCAATTGCCTCGCCGACATAAGTACCAAAAGGACCAAAAATCAGGATTGTTAAGGGAACAATAACCACTAATGAAATAAGTGGATTAATAAACATTTGCAAGTCTTTAAGAATGACTTTTTTCAAAAGTTTATCTAAAACGGCATAAATGGAAACAGCAATTAAGATAGGAAAAACCGTTGAGGAATAGCTCGCTAGTATAACCGGAATTCCTAGGAAATCTACGTTTTGTGCTTTTGCTGCAACTAAATCAGTATAATGCGGTTCCAAGAGTGCTCCGCCAATCGCACCGCCAACATAGCCATTGGCTCCGAGTTTTGTGGCTAATGTAATCCCGAGAAAAACAGGAAAGAAGTAAAAGATAGCATGTCCGGCTGCAGAAAGAATAGCATAGGTTCCGCCTTCAGGGGATATCCATCCTAGTGACAGTAAAATGGATAATAAGGCTGAAATTAATCCGGAACCAGCAAGTACCCCTAAAATCGGTGCGAAACTTCCGCTGATAGCCCCTAAAATTTTGTTCATAATCGTTTCTTTTTTTTCTGCAGAGACATTAGAGTCTTGATGAATAGCTTCCATTATTGTACTCTCCTTGTTGAATCGTGCATTTGAAAAGATCATTTTAGACATAGGAATTCTTAAGTGACTACACTACATCAACATCTCTAGAAATCGTTTGCCTTATTTTTATGAAGTCTTTGTTAAAATACGTAAAAAGACCATTTTTATACGCGTTTCACTTCATAAGGAGACTAAAAAACATGACCAGCAAGAAATCTAAAGAGAAGCAAGTGGAGGAAATGATAGAATGTTTCAAGCTATTGCCGACTGCTAAACCGCCGTTATTTCATTATCATACGGTGCGGGGGAATGTTTCTGCTTACCTGTGGCAAAAGAAAATCCGGCCAGCTGTCTTGGAACAGTTACATAAGACATGCTCGATTTGTGGGTGGCAGCCAACTATCAAAGAAGAAGAACGAAAACTCCATTTGCACGAGATAGAGGAATATGACTATGAAAATATGGTGTGTCATTTGATCGATATACAACTTATTTGTGTAAAATGCCATGCCATTCAGCACATCATGCGTGCTCAGGCGGTATTGACGATGAAACAATGGGACGATCTCATGCAGCATTTTATCATGGTAAATGGTTGCTCATCAGACGTCTTAGATGATTGGGAGTTAATCGTAACGAAATCCATGCAAAGAGACAAAAATCTGATGACGATGCCTGCTTTGGAAGAAAGGAAAGAACTGACTAAGAAGACGAGACGTTACACCGTCGCGAGTCATCTTCCTTTTGCAGAAGAAATGGCCAATCAGTTATTAAAGAAAGGCTTGTTGCATCATGAGTCATTCGTTGAAAAGTTGATTGAGGATTATACAGCTATCAAGCGAGCGAATAAATCTAAGAACCTTTATCGATGCCCTAAGTGTAGAAATATCGGAAAAAAGAGAGAGTATGCTACGTATACTATGTATGAGCATAAGGTCTATTCGACTATGATGGGGATTACTCGGATTTCTGGTTGTATAGTGGAAAAGTGAAGAATCTTTTACTGCAGGCCGCCTTGCTAATCGTGGTTGAGCTTTTTGTAGGTTTATAGGCCGGAATTATTTTTGAATCAGCCACCATACTAGGGCTAATGATATGCTATACTATGTCTTTAGTATGATAAAGAACATCAGGCTTGGAACATCATAGGGAGAGAAAATGTGAATGAATGAACGTGTATTATATCTGGATTGGCTGCGAGTAATTGCCATAACAATGGTTGTTACGATACATATCTCAGGTGGAATCGTACAAGTGAATTATTTTGATGCGCCAACGAACTGGCTAGCAGCAAACTTCTATGAATCAATATCAAGGAGTGCAGTTTCCTTATTTGTCATGATTAGCGGGGCTGTTTTACTCGGTGATAATCGGGAGTTCCAATACAAACCATTTTTTACAAAAAGAATGAGTAAATTATTCATTCCCTTAATCGGCTGGAGTATGATTTATTATGGCTACCAAGTGTTTGCGGAGTGGTATCCATCTTTCTCACTGAAAGAATTTATCGTCCTTTTTCTCACAAACGGAGTGAGTGGTCATTTTTGGTTTATGTACATGATGATTGGCCTCTATTTAACGGTACCCATCATAAATGTCTTTATTCGACACGCAAAAAAACGGGACATTGAATATTTTTTAATCCTCTGGATCTATGCGTCTGTGATTGTAAAATCGATGAAGTTTATTTGGGGCTATAGTTTTTCCATCGAGTTATACATGGTAACGAATTATATTGGCTACTTTGTGTTAGGTTATTATCTTCATCATTTTCCATTAAAAAGAATATGGGAGAAAACGGCGATCGTTTTTGGCGGTATTAGTATTTTTGTCACCTTTGTTCTGACTTATTATGACACAAAAGCAGCAGGCGGAATCCTGCAGGAGTTTTGGTATGAAAACCATGCGCCAAATGTTCTTTTATCGTCAATCGGGATTTTTCTCTTATGTAAAAACCTTTTTGCTAAAAGAAAATTGGGATTTGTCTTCCATCAAATAAGCCGCTTAAGCTATGGGATCTATCTTGTTCATATTTTACTCATGACCATGCTTTCAAATAAAATCATCGTCGTTATAAATGAACTTTTCCATCCGGCTTTCTCCATCCCGTTACATGTGGTTATCTTTGTCACAATCAGTTGCTGCTTGTCCTTTTTATTAAACAAGATTCCATTTTTGAGAAAGCTAGTTTCCTAGTTGTTCCGTCACTGTGCGTTGGAATCTTTGAGGTAGACAATATAATTCCGGATTTATCAAAAAAATTTGAAAAGCGGAGACGGTTCTCGCGTTTCAATCTGAAACAGAACCGGCCCCGCTTTTCATTATCCCCAAATTTCTTTAGAAAGATCTACAATATATTTCAGCTTCGTCCATTGCTCTTCTTCAGTTAGAATATTTCCGTGATGGGTAGAAGCAAAGCCGCATTGAGGGCTGATGCATAATTGCTCTAATGGCACATATTTTGTTGCTTCTTCTATACGTGCTTTAATATTTTCCTTCTCTTCTAATTCCCCGTGCTTTGATGTGAATACACCTAGCACGACTTGAGGGCCGCCATTTGGAATGTACTCTAATGGTCCGAAATCACCTGAACGGTCATCATCATATTCTAAGAAGAATCCATTTACCTTTTCTTTGGCAAATAAGGTTGGCGCAATTTTCGCGTAACTGCCTTCAAAGGCCCATTTAGAACGGTAGTTCCCGCGGCAAAGGTGAGTCGTTACAATAAGATCTTCCGGTTTATCTTCTAATGCTCCATTCACAACACGTAGAGCTAAGTCAATTAATTGTTCACGGGAATAACCGCTATCATTAAATGGAATTTCTGGTGCATTGAGACCGGCAATGTATACATCATCTAATTGTAAGTAGCGGCAGCCTGCGTCATAAAAAGCTTGAATGGCGTCACGGTAGGTTTGAATAATATCATTTGTATATTCTTCAATGTCCGGATAAATGTCCAGGTTGCGGATACCGGCGTTAAATAATTGGTTTGGACTTGGGATGGTTTGTTTGGCAACAGCACGGTCCCCAACGATTTCTTTAAATTCGATAAAGTCTTTAATATGCGGGTGATCCCGGTTAAACGAGATTTTTCCAATCACACGTACATCGTATCTTTCTGTTTCTTCCCCTTTGAACGCAAAGCCATGTTCTGGAACATAGCCCTCTACACCATGTAAATGCTCGAGAAAATCGGTATGCCAAAATCTGCGGCGAAATTCTCCGTCTGTTACAGCTTGTAGTCCAACTTCAATTTGCTTGTCAACAATCTTCTTAATTTCTTCTGTTTCAATGGCGTGCAGTTCTTGTGCCGTAAGATGGCCTTCTTGAAAATCCTTTCTCGCCTTGTGAATGCTTTCTGGTCGTAATAAGCTTCCTACATGATCCGCTCGAAATAGTGCTTTCACTTTTGTTTGTGTCATAAATAATCTCCCTCTTCCTTTTCGTTTTTGATGTTAAGGTAAGTCTAGCATAGGGAAATGATTATAACGTAACACCTAAAGTCTATCGTTTGTTATAGCTTTAAACTATAACTGTTCTAATTCTTCATCAATGGTTTCTTTTAAATATTGAATATAAATAGTGGCTAACGGACTGTTTGTCACGTTTTTATGAGTAATATAGCCAACATGAATCCGTTCATCGACCAGTAAAGGAACGGCAACAATGTGTTTACTATTTAATTTATGACTGATGACGCCTGTTGAAATCGTATAGCCATTTAATCCAATGAGTAAGTTAAACAGTGTGGCCCGGTCTGTCACACGAATATTTTTGGGTCTGGATAAGGTACTAAGAATCTCTTCTGAAAAATAGAAGGAATTATAATCTCCCTGCTCAAACGAAAGATATGGATAGGGATCTAAATCAGATAACGTGACAGAATCCTTTGTTGCCAGCGGGTTTGTTGAGCTAATAAACACATGGGGCTTTGCCTCAAACAGCTCGTGAAATCGTAAATTTCCTTCTTTAAGAAATTTTTGAATGACCTTTCTATTAAAATCATTCACGTATAAAATCCCAATTTCACTCCGCAGGTTTTTCACATCATCAATGATTTCATAGGTCTTTGTTTCTCGTAAAGTGAACTCGTATTCCTCGCGGTCATATTCTTTTAACAGTCGTACAAAGGCACTTACTGCAAAAGCATAATGCTGGGCTGACACAGAGAAGTGCTGCTGTGGCGCCGGCGCATTAGTATAACGATTCTCAAGAAGTTCCGCCTGCTCTACGACCTGCCTAGCGTAACCTAAAAACTCCGATCCTTCAGGAGTAAGCAAAATTCCTTTATTGGTCCGCGAAAAGATCCTAATCCCCACTTCCTCCTCCAGCTCCTTTAGTGCATTGGAAAGACTTGGCTGACTAATAAACAGCCTCTGTGCCGCTTTATTAATCGAACGACTTCTCGCTACTTCAATCACATATTTTAGTTGTTGTAATGTCATCTTCAATCCCTCTTTCTGAAACATGGGGAAACATGGCGACGGTTCGTGCGTTTCATTCTGAACCAGCAGAACCGTCGCCATGTTTCATATCTCTTCATTACCTAGAGAAAGCACCTCCGCATTCCTCCTTGGATGTGCAGCACATTCCTTACTTCATATACAAATTAACAAGCTCATAACACCTGTCTTTTGTGATATCAATCCTATTAATATTGTATTGCAGGCTTGGCCAGCCGCCGCCTAATTGTTCTGTACCATTTTTTGCTGTGGTATCTCGATAAACAATCCATTCCCGTTGTTTCTGTCTTAATGCTTCCATTTCATTTGACGGCAGCTGCTCTTCTAAAACGCCGTAAACATCATTTAAAGCAGCATCCCAGCGCTGGTATCTTTGTTCTTCTAAGTCAACCATTTCAGCGACAGATTTTTCATCATATAAGTCATCAATATAGGCAAGCTCACTTTCCAAGCTGTTAAGCATTTGGAGATATTCATCTCTTTGGGAGCTTGGCACTGCTTCTTGACCATCTGTGCTGCTTAACAATGGCGTATTCTCTGGAAGCATATAGTTATATCCGGTATCCGCAAAGATAGCGACCTGCTCATTTACGTTTCCGTTCGCCTGAAACAGATATATTTTCCGCAGCCCTTTTTCCGGATCTTCTAATTGAGCTTCCTTGACGAACTGATATCCGCTGAGGTCCTTAATGGCCATCACTTCTATAGCTTCTTCTTTAGTCAAATTCAGGGGGACATTAGAAGCAGTAAAGTCGTCTAATTTCCAGGTTCCGTCTGCCTTTTTAATGATAACCTGTTCTGTGCTATGGCCCGTGACTTCATTCTCAGGGAAAATATATTCTATTGTTACTTTTTCATGAGTAGAATCGAGCATTTTAAAGCGCAGGCTGTATTTAGTAGAGTTAGGGAAATAACCTGCATCACAGCCGCCGTAACAAAAGGACTTAGCGATGTCAAACAAACCCGTTTTAATGAGCTGTTCTGTAGCATATGGCTGCAAATCCTTTGACATCGACTGATAAATATCATCCGTTAAATCCTGCGGGTCGAAGAGGTTATACTTGGACCCTGCGTCAATATAAACCGTTTGAATTTTATAAACTAAATCATCAATGATTGTTTTCGTTTCCTCTATAGTCAGTGCGTCCTGCTCAGTTGGCTCTTCTTTTGCTGGTGATTTAGGTTCTTCGGTTATTTTTGTTTCCGTTTCCTCGATTACTTCTTCTTTAGCTTTGTCCTTTACGCAAGAAGCAAGCACGAATAACAGCAGTAGACTGCTAAGCAGCACACCCATTCTTTTCTTCATGAAATATCTCCTTTTCACACCAAGTTTTTATTATCGAAGTTCATCCACTTCTTTACATTCTATTATAATGGTACATTAATATTAAATTTTTATTGAGAAAAGATTAAAACAGGGGGAAGGTTCATGCGTTTCATTTGTTATTGAGGTGCAGCATCGATGAAACAGCAGCACCGTCCCGCCGTTTCACTAAATTGAATAGAAATGAGAATGTAAAAAACTCATTTAGATGTGTTACGGAGAACCCTATCACAAATAGAGGTGAAGAAAAAATTTATGAGTTAAAAGGAGTTGGTTTCGTGACTCAAAAAAGGACATTACATCTATTAAATGGGCAATCCATGTATAATTATTTTAAAATGACACAATTTCTTGAAGAAGAATTAATGATTCCTTTTAACGAGGCTATGTGTTATGGTGACACGTGTAACGATGTATTTTCACATGAATTCACCCGAATGCGTGCTAAGGTTCATCACGTTACACCCGAACAATATACTGAAATCACACTAAAACCTTTAAAGCCCCTCCTTTATAGAGATTTCACTCATCTTTCATTATGGTTTGATTTAGATATGTTCTGTCAAATCAATATTCTAACCATTCTTGCCTGGTTAGATCAGACTGATTATAAGGGGGAGATTGAATTATACATAGTCGGAGATAGGTTTGAAGTGAAGGACCATTTTACCCTGAAGGCTGGGGGATATTATACCATTTATAAACAGGTATTAATTCAAAAGAAATTTCCTACATCTATCTTTCCGGACTTTTTAAAAATAGGAATTGAATTATATTTGAATTATCTTAATAAAGATAGTGATCTTATTCGTTATATAAAAAAGTACCAAGATGTATCTGAAGAAGAGCTTGTAACTAAATTAATTGCAGAATTCCAACATTATGGGCTAGGTGATATTCAATATCTTGAAATGATTAAATTATATCGTTAGAGTCGTCCCGATGTTCCATTTAAAATAATAATAGACATTTGAAGCACTTGTGGTAAATAAGTGATGGAAATGATTCTCTTCAAATAAAGAATACCCCAAATAAATCAGAGAGAATATGATTTATTTGGGGTATTCTATTCATTTCTCTTTTCATTACGGCATTATCTAGTATAGTAGAGCGAGCCTCTTCCTCATTCATTTCTTTTTGGAGGCCGTTTACATCAGTCGATTATAATTTAATACAAACATTAGATAGTTCTGAATAGAATTCAAAGCTGTGAATACCGCCTTCACGGCCAATACCACTTTGCTTCATTCCGCCAAATGGTGTACGAAGATCACGAAGGAACCATGTATTTACCCAAATGATTCCAGCTTCTACTTCTCTTGCTACACGGTGAGCACGACGTAAATCATTTGTCCAAATAGAAGCACTTAATCCGTATTCTGTATCATTTACTTGATCAAGAACGTCTTCTTCTGTGTCAAATGGAATCACTGTTACAACTGGTCCAAAGATTTCTTCTTTCACCACACGGCAATGACGATCAAGACCTGTAATAATCGTAGGCTCTAAATAATAACCTTTTTCTAATCCTTCAGGACGTTTACCGCCAGTTAATACTTCTCCGCCTTCTTCTTTCGCTAACTCAACATAGCTTAGAACGCGCTCATAGTGGTCTTTACTGATCAATGCGCCAACTTTTGTTTGTGGATCAAATGGATCGCCAACGACTAATTCTTTTGTTTTTGCAACAAATTTTTGAATGAATTCATCATAGGCAGAACGTTCTACATAGATTCTAGAACCGCAAAGGCAAACTTCCCCTTGGTTAATGAAACTTGATTTTAACGTTGTTTCAATCACTTCATCCAGGTCAGCATCAGCGAAGATGACATTTGGATTCTTTCCGCCAAGCTCGTAAGAAAGCTTTTTCAATGTATTTGCTGCTGATTTCATAATCGTTTGACCGGTAACTGTTTCACCCGTAAACGTAATCGCATCCACATCTTTATGTTCTGTAAGTGCTGTACCTACCACGCCGCCGGAACCATTTACGATATTTACTACGCCGTCAGGAACGCCAGCTTCTTTACAAATTTCTCCCATCACGGTTGCCGTTGTTGGAGTTAAGCTTGCTGGCTTAATGACAACTGTATTACCAGCAGCAAGAGCTGGGGCAAGTTTCCAAGTCATTAGTAATAAAGGCAGGTTCCAAGGACTGATGATTCCAACAACTCCAACTGGACGACGAACGGAATAGTTGATGGCTGTATCATCTGTTTCATAGGCTTCTGTTCCTACAGAACGTAAATAGTCTGCGAAGAAATGGAAGTTATAGGCCGATCTTGAAATATCAACAGCCGTTGACAACCAAATTGGTTTTCCTGTATCTAATGATTCAAGTCTAGCAAGCTCGTCTTTTCTTTCTAAAATAATATCACCAATTTTACGAATAACCGCAATTCTTTGATCCAATGTGAACTTCTTCCAAGGGCCTTTTAGCGCTTTTTTCGCTGCAGCTACTGCTGTATCTACTTCTTCTTGTCCACCCTGTGAAATTTGGCTGATCACTTCTTCTGTTGCAGGATTAATATTTGGTTTTACCTTCCCTGAAAGAGACTGAACATATTCACCATTAATAAAATGTAAACTATCAACTGATTTTACTAAGTTTGCTTGTGTACTCATCTAAACATCCTCCTAATATGGTTTAATCAATCCTCTATATCTAGTATGAAAATAATAGACATAGAGGATTGATTAACTCGTAGCATGAATAAATATCTTGGGTATATGTAAAAAACTGAACATTGTTACTGTGTACTCTTATTTCGAGTGATTATCATTCTCATTAATAATGATAATGATAATCACTTAAAATTTCAAGAATAAATTGAAAATTGGTTCAAAAGGAAATAAGGGCGGTTCTCGCATTTCATTTGTTATTCAAAGTAGTGAAATACGGCGCCAGTCCTGAACTGTCCCCATGTTTCCAATCTCGAAAAAAGTTTAAATTAATAGAAAATATTTTGGAAAGTTGAACTTTTTGCAAAATATTTTCTATTAAATATTTATATATGGATTGTCATTAAAATATAAAAACTCTCAAAATTTTATATATAATACAAAATACTAACTTTCTGAGCATGTACGGGCTAAGGAGAAGAGTAAGAGATTCATTTAAAAGGGGGAAAATGGATATCTTTATTATAGTAGCTAGGGTCATCATTGCAGCTATCCTTGTTGCTGCAATGGTTATTCATACGCTTGAAGGAGCTAGAAATAAAAAGAAGCAGATTGATCATATTACTGCTTAATACAGCGAAACATGGGGACGATTCATAATAGGTTGGATATTCACCCAACGATTCCCTATAGAAATGTCACAAAAAGTACAATATACTAGAAAAAACTTAATAAAAGATTCAGCGGGCCGACTAGAAGAAGTGGCTTTTTTTATATATTCATAGTCAAGATTAGTCAAAGTTAAGAGGAGGATTGAATGATGATTTGTGAAAACTGTCAAACAACGCAGGCGAGTTATAAGTTGAAAATGTCATTTAATCAGAGCCGAAGCGAGATTAGTTTATGTGCAGAATGCTATGAAATTGCAATACAAAAATTGGAGAGCGGTTCCATTGATTTTGATGACCAGATGTTCAATCACTTGGATTCAGATGGCAGCCAGTTCGAGCAAACTGTCCATGTAAAGCAGCCAAAGTATCGTGAAACAGACGGTTTTCTTGATCAACATGGACGGAACTTGACGAATGAAGCAAGAGAAGGACGAATTGATAGCGTAATCGGCAGGGATAAAGAAATTGAACGTGTCCTTCAGATACTAAACCGTCGTGCGAAAAATAATCCGGTTTTAATTGGTGAAGCAGGTGTAGGGAAAACAGCGATTATTGAAGGCCTTGCCCTTCAAATTGTTAAAGGTAAAGTACCTGCGAAACTCAAAAGGAAAGAAGTCTATTTGCTAGACATCAGTTCACTTGTAGCAGGTACATCTTACAGAGGGCAATTTGAGGAAAGAATGAAACAACTGATTACGGAATTACAAGAACGTGAGAACGTCATTTTGTTCATTGATGAATTACACATGATGGTTGGTGCTGGAGGTACGTCTGACGGTTCAATGGACGCAGGGAATATCTTAAAACCAGCGTTGGCGCGTGGGGATATCCAAGTGGTTGGAGCAACAACGATGAAAGAGTATCGCATGATTGAAAAAGATCCAGCACTTGAGCGTCGCTTCCAGTCAGTAATCGTTAAAGAGCCAACTGTTGATGAAGCGATTGATATTCTAAAAGGAATTCGGCCAGCGTATGAAAAGTATCACGATGTGACGTATTCAGATGAGGTACTAAAAGCATGTGTCACACTATCCAAACGCTATATTCAAGATCGCTTTTTACCAGATAAGGCCATCGATTTAATGGATGAGGCCGGTGCCATGCTAAACCTTGCTCATGGAGGCTTAGATGTTAACTATTTAAAACAGCGCTTAACAGATATTGCTGAGGAAAAACAACAAGCAGCGCAATTAGAGCACTATGAAAAAGCAGCGATTCTTCGTGATGAAGAGAGAGAAATAAAAGAAATATTGTCTGAATACTCAGATGACGTTACAAAGGATATTACTGTAGAAATGATCCAAGAGATTATTGAAAAAAGCACGGGAATCCCTGTACAAAAGCTGCAAAAAGCAGAGCAACAAAAAATGAAGGGCTTGAAAGAGAGACTCGCAGGTGAAATTATTGGTCAGGATCAAGCCATTGAAAAAGTATCCAATGCCATCTTAAGGGCAAGCGTAGGATTGAAACCAAAAACACGTCCGACCGCTTCCTTCTTATTCCTAGGTCCAACAGGTACAGGTAAAACCGAGTTAACGAAAACTCTTGCAGCGGAATTATTCGGCAGTAAAGATAGGATGATTCGCTTAGATATGAGCGAATATATGGAAAAGCATTCTGTTTCTAAGCTTATTGGTTCACCTCCTGGCTATGTCGGACATGAGGAAGCAGGACAATTAACAGAACAGGTTCGCAGAAATCCTTATTCCATTATTCTGCTAGATGAGATCGAAAAAGCACATCCAGATGTTATGAATATGTTTCTTCAAATCATGGAAGATGGCAGGTTAACGGATAGCCAAGGAAGAGTCGTGAGCTTTAATGAAACGATTATTATCATGACTTCCAATGCAGGTGTTGGCAGCAAAAATTTAGGGCCAATTGGTTTTGGCAGTGAAGAGCAGGCAGAAGTGCAATCAAATCTTATTGGGAAAATCGGACATATCTTTAAGCCTGAATTCTTAAACCGTATCGATTCGATTATTGAGTTTAATCATCTGCAAAAAGAGAACCTCGTAGAAATTATCGATATTATGATTGCGGAGCTTAAAGAGACATTAGAAGAACAAGGGATTTCGATTGCAATAGATAAGGAAGCAAAAGAAAAGATTGCGGAATTAGGTTATAGCAGTGAATTTGGTGCTCGACCGCTTCGACGCGTCATTCAAGAACAAATTGAAGATCAAATCACTTCTTTACTTATTCATAACGAAAACGTAACTGTGATTACTGTATCAGTAGAAAATAATAAAATTAACGTAGCATAACGATAGATGACTTTCATCCTTTTCAGCTTTTAGAGAAACCCCACTTTTCAAATGAGTGGGGTTTTTCTCATGAAATATAGTGAGTAAAACGACTTCAGCTGGGTAGTATATGTTTAGAATGGGATGCTTTCATAATGAGTATATTCCCGATTAATAACCAAGGAAGTGAATTGATGAATCAGAGTAACGAACGCGAGAATTTTGGCGGAAATGCAGATGAAAGTGGCAATAATCAAGTGGATAGTCCTGATAATCAAGAGGCCGCTGAATTTAGTGAAACAGCGGGAGCTTTTAATGGAGCCGTTACGGGCGCTATGATAGGTGCTCCATTTGGACTAGTTGGTGCTGTTATAGGCGGTGTTTCAGGCGGTGCGATTGGTAACCAAATGGGGGAGGGAGTTGAAGCAGATAACGAGACAGCTTCCAAAAATGGTGATGTAAGCAATAATAGTAACTCTGAAACACCGTGACGGTTCTGTCGTTTCAATCATTCAATCAAGCAAACCCTCTAGGGTTAAATCTCTACAGAGTTTGCTTTTTTTGATATCTTTTAGAAAAAGTCCTGCCATACCTTAATCGCTGTAGTAGAAACGCGAGTACCGTCTCCACATTTCCTTCCCCCTTTGGCTCATTTTCTAGTAAAAAACCATTTACTTTCTGGCCGTTCTCTAGGTGTTAGGTTCATAATGAAGTAGCCGATGATTAAAATTAAAATGATTAGAGAGTATATTAATGTGTTTATTGGGTCTTTATGATCAACGATAATGAGACGAATCATGGCCGTTATTCCAATATAAATAAAATATCGAAGCGGAAAATGGTAATGTTCTTTGAAGTATTTTACAATCATAGTGATAAATTCGAAATAGAGAAAAAAGATGAGGATGCTCTCTAGGAATACTTTGAAATTGTTATTTTTATTTTCAATTAATAAGCCTGCAAACATGAAAAGCTCTTTGAACAACAGGAAGGATAAAACGATAGCCAATAATATTAACGATAGGTTTAAAACTCCCTGCAGTAACTTGGGAATGACAACTGGTAATTTAGATATCCACTTATTATTTTCAGACATACAAAACCTTCTTCCATTTTATAGTATATCTATTATTATAGCGCAATGTTATCGTGGCAGTGCATAACAATGTTGTGAAACATGGGGAGGGTTCTCGCATTTTAATATGAAATAGAAGAATTGTCTGAGACTGCTGAAGAAGTCCATTGAAGGAAAATAAGGCATTGATTACCTACTATATATAGGTAATCAATGCCTTTTGTTTACTGTATATTAATAAAACTTCTCATCCATTGTTTAAAGTGAATACTTTTTTCAGCAGTCTCGAATCGTCCTCACGTTTTAAAATTTACAAAAATTTAGCAAACCCTTAAAAATGTATTTTTTCTATTATGATAGACTATCAGTAACGTGATCATATCAGTAACCCATTCACTAATATCTTAATAAAAAGCTTTTATTCTAATACTATGTCTTTCAGTGTTGTTCGTTCGATACTTTATTCACATGACCCATTCTACGAGCGAATAGGATCTAATTTCTTGAAATAGCAGGGTCAATTCTTGCTGTATTTAGGTTGGTAGGAGGGCTTTTTATGAAACCGGCTTTGATTGAAAATAGAAAACGGTATGTTTTTAAAACGGTAAGAGGTTTCCTAGGAAAGATTTCTCCGAGGAAAACAGAAATAGGTACGCTTCAAGGAATAGCGGAGTTTAAGGACATCCATAAAGCAGCAATATTCGCAGAGGAAAAAGGACCGAAAGTGGATAAGGCAAAAGCAGAATTTCAACGTTATCTATTCAATGTTAACCTTGTGTTGGAAAGCTTAGGAGAAGAAACGCTGGCATTAGAATTAGTCTGCTTGGATAGTGAATGCGGGGACAGTCCTGAACTGAACCCAAAAAGTTAGACAAATATTTTTATGCAGCTAAAG
>NZ_VYKL01000022.1 GCF_008710145.1 Niallia endozanthoxylica | reverse complement strand
ATGGCGGTCCGGACGGGACTCGAACCCGCGACCTCCTGCGTGACAGGCAGGCATTCTAACCAACTGAACTACCGGACCAGATTGCGGGGACAGGATTTGAACCTGCGACCTTCGGGTTATGAGCCCGACGAGCTACCGGACTGCTCCACCCCGCGATAATAGAAAAAATTAATAGTCATTTCTCCGAATATTGATTAACATTATTTAGTATAACGTGTTCAATATGGACGACTCCAATAATATCATCTAAGTATTTTGAAATCAACCTCTTTTCCATAAAATATCTGCCCCAAGTTTTTCGGACAAGCTTGCTGCCTTTGCTGAAGAAGAAGGCATGCCTGTTTCAAAAGCAGCTGTATTAGAACGCTAGGGAATGCCTATTATTTAGATAGATTTATTAAAGAAAAGGTGTAAGCAAAGATATTTAAACAGCTTACATCTTTTTTAATTAATTTTTACCGTAAAAAGGTTAATAACCATTCCATTGTAAAAAATAAACAATATAATATGGTTGCTTTCAATCCATTTATCGTTCACACTTAAGAAATTAACTACTAAAATGAACAGGTGATGAATTATGATTGAAGTAAAAACTTCGAAACTGAGTGACGGGGAACTAAACAGAGGTGTATTTGCCACAAAGGATATTGCAAAGGGTACACTTTTCCATGCGGCACCCGTTCTTCCCTATCCAAATGAAGAACATGTACATATAGAAAAAACGCTGCTAGCTGATTATGCATTTGAATATGGAATAAACCATTCTGCCATTCTTTTAGGATACGGCATGTTGTTTAACCATTCTTATGAACCAAATGCGACATACGATATAAACTTTCCAAACCACACATTTGATTTTTTTGCCTATAGGGATATTAAAGCGGGGGAAGAAATACTAATTAATTACAATGGTGATGTGGATGATATGGATCCTCTTTGGTTTAATAAAGAAGATACAGTGAACCAATAGAGCATTGATTATTCCCTACACAACAAGGACCTCCAGTATAATCAGGAAGTCCTTGTTTAGATTTCTCATACAACTTCATCCGCAAATACCATCTCGCTTTCATGTGTTCTCACTTCTTTGAACCAGGAAATTTGATCTCGTAATCTGACAACCTCACCCATTACGATTATACTAGGATTGTCAATTTTCTCTATACTCGCTTTTTCTACAATCGTAGAAAGGGTTCCTGTAACAGTTTTTTGATTAGCGGTAGTTCCCCTGTTCACTAAAGCAACCGGTGTATCAGGTGCTTTCCCATGAAGGATCAGAGCATGACAAATATCGGCCAAGTGCCCAATTCCCATATAAACCAACAATGTATCAATCCCCGCCAAACTGCTCCAGTTAATATTAGTTGGTTTACCATTCTCACCATGCCCTGTCACCACAGCAAATGAACTGGAAGTTTTCCGATGCGTCACCGGTATACCTGCATATGCAGGCGCGGCAATTCCTGATGTAATACCCGGAACAATTTCGAACGGGATACCATTTTGAGCGAGAACCTCCGCTTCTTCAGCACCTCTGCCAAACACAAACGGATCCCCTCCCTTCAAACGGGTCACCACTTTTCCTTGTTTCGCAAGCTTAACCAGCAAAAGATTAATATTTTCCTGTTTTAGCGTGTGGCATTTCGGAAGCTTTCCGCAATAAATGAACGTCGCCTCTTTTTTCGCGTGTTGCAATAATTCTTTATTGACCAGCCGATCATACAAGATAATATCAGCCTCTTGTATGCACTTTAAGCCCTTTATCGTTAGTAAATCAGGGTCTCCAGGACCTGCCCCAACTAAGTATACTTTTCCCATATTATGACCCCTCTCTTCTCTTTTCCTCATTATAAATTGGATGCTTGTTTTGTGAATTCTAATTGTTCTAAAGCCTTCTTTTCCCCTGCTTTTCTATGTGTTAGGTATAATGCTAGTCCAACAAATAAAAACCCGCCAATAAGATTTCCAAAGAGAACTGGAATTTGATTCCATAATAACCAATCAGATACCGTTACATTTGCCCCAAGCATGATCCCCGCAGGAACGACAAACATATTTACGACCGCATGCTCAAAGCCTTGCGCAAAAAACATTAGTATTGGAAGCCACATCGCAACTATTTTTCCAATAGTTGCTTTCGAAGTCATCGCCAGAACAGCTCCTAAAGCAACCATCCAGTTACATAGGATGGCCTTTACAATGACGATAAGTAACCCTTCTGACCCCAGCGAAGAATAAGCAAATGTCTTCGCTTCAGCTACATTGATTATTTTCTGTGCTACTGCGTGGTTATCTACATGACCCAAATGAGTTACTGCAATCACATAAAATACCGCATAAACTGCACCGCCAATTAAATGGCCCACAATGACCCAAAACCAGTTTGATATCATTTGCTGCCATGTTGCTTTCTTTTCTATAACAGCTAACGGAAGCAGCGCAAAATTCCCTGTAACCAGCTCTAATCCTAAAAGAATGACAATTACAAAGCATGCTGGGAATAAAAGCGCACCGACAAAACCCATTTGCGATTGTGTTTCAACAGTAAATGCTAAGGTGGTACCAAAGCCGAGCAGCGCACCGGCTAAGCCGCCTCTAATTAACATATCTTTAACCGTTAGCTTTGCTTTTGCCGCACCTGCTTGAACCATGCTTTCTACAACTTGATCTGGATTTACGTATGACATCATGTTCCTTCTTTCAATAATAATTTACAGAATGATAAAAATTTCATTGTTTTCTACTTCTACTTTAAAGGTTTTAACACAGCCCTTATCCGGCTTTTGAACCTGACCATCATTTACGTTAATTTTCCAATCATGCATTGGACAAAATACATGTTCACCACTTACCATTCCCTCTACAAGAACCCCACCTTTATGAGGACAGCGATTTTCAATTGCGTGAAATTCCCCTGTCTCTAAATGAAATAACGCTATCTCATGTGAACCTATATGGACTGTTTTCCCTAACTTTTGTGGGATTTCATCCACTACGGCTACTTTAATTCGCTGAATTGTTTTTGTTTTTCCCATCACTTATTCCTCCAGACTATTATGTCCCGTCTATACAGGCCCTCATCTTCTCCCTAAAGTTCATCAAATATCATGGAAACAGGGGTTCAACCCCTGGTTCCCTTTTATTCTGCCGTTACCGGAACTTTCACTTTTTCAAATAATTCTTTTTGAAGCCTTTCACTTTCAATAATTTCTTTCCACGGTTCTTGAGCTACAGTCAACGCTTCATCTAACCGTATATTTAATTCAAGTCGTTTTCGATCATCTTCCATCACAGATCGAATATGATCGAGTCCCATTCTCTCAACCCATTTAGAGGTTCTTTCTAAATAGATTCCTGTTTCACGATAATATTGGAAATAAGCTCCGGTAATTTCTATTACTTCTTCACTTGTTTTTACTTTACATAAAAGATCGGCCGCTCTTAAATCGGTTCCACCGTTCCCTCCAACATAAACTTGGTACCCGCCGTCCACTCCGACAACACCGAGATCCTTAATACCTGATTCAGCACAATTTCGCGGACAAGCCGAAACAGCCATTTTAAATTTATGAGGAGTGCTGATTCGTTCAAATCTCTTTTCTAAGGAGATACCAAGCCCGATAGAATCCTGAGTTCCGAATCGGCAAAACTCTGCACCCACACATGTTTTTACAGTACGAAGAGTTTTACCATATGCATAACCTGACGGCATATCCAGCTCAGCCCATACCTTTGGAAGGTCTTCTTTTTCGATACCGAACATATCAATCCGCTGTCCGCCAGTCACTTTCAATAATTTCACATCATATTTTTCAGCCACATCAGCAATTTTCCGTAGCTGTTCTGGGTTTGTCACACCGCCATACATTCTCGGTACAACCGAGAAAGTCCCATCTTTTTGAATATTCGCATGTAAGCGTTCATTTACAAAACGCGATTCTTTTTCATCCTCATATTCAAGCGGATAAATCATGCCTAAATAATAGTTCAAAGCCGGTTTACATTTAGAGCACCCATCGATTGTATTCCACTCAAGTACATTCATCACTTCCCTTGTTGTTTTGAGGTTCATATTACGAATAGCAACAACAACCTCATCTCGTGATAAAGTAGTACAGCTGCAAATTGCTTCTTTTTGATTAGCTTTATTGAATTCATCACCCAATGTAAGCTCAAGAATATCAGCTACTAACGGCTTACAGCCTCCACATGATCTCGAAGCATTTGTACATCCCTTTACTTCATCAATACTAGTTAGACCTTGTGTTTCAATTGCGTTTACAATATCCCCTTTTGTTACACCATTACATCCGCAGATGATTTCATCATTTGGCAAGGAAGCAACAAAACTTACTCCTGCATCATTACTTTCATTCTTTTCAAGATACTCAGACACATTTGCTCCATTATTAATCAAACTCAGAAGCTTCGTGCCTTCTTTCGTATCACCAAATAGAACAGCACCTGAAATTTTATCATCCTGAATAAGAATCTTCTTATAAGTGCCTTTCCAATCATTAAATTCCTTAATGGCCTTTGTTTGTTCATCTTCATTAATGATTCCAGCTGAGAAAACATCCACACCAGAAACCTTTAATTTAGTAGAAAGTACCGTTCCTTCATAAGGCCTCACATCAACGCTGCAGATTTTCCCAGCCAATGCTTTTCCTTGTTCATATAGCGGTGCAACAAGACCGTACACCATACCGCGGTGCTCTGCACATTCACCAACCGCAAACACATTCGAAATCTCTGTTTCCATATAATCATTAACAAGGATTCCTCGATTAACCGGAATTCCGCTTTCTACAGCGATACTTGTATTTGGTTTAATTCCGACCGCCATGACTACGAGATCCGCTTTGATTTCTTCCCCGTCGCTAAAACGCAATCCCTCGACTCTGTTTTCACCGAAGATCTCCTGCGTTTGTTTTCTTAACAAAAAGTTCATCCCTTGCTTTTCCAGTTCCTTTCGGAGCTGGTTTGCAGCAGCTTCATCTAATTGTCTTTCCATTAAATAATCAGCAATATGGATAACATCTACTTCCATTCCTAAATTTAAAAGACCCCTTGCAGCCTCAAGCCCTAATAATCCTCCACCGATGACAGCTGCCTTTTTGTACTCTTTTGAGTATTCAATCATTTTTTCGCAGTCTTCTATATTCCTGAAAGCAGTAACCCCTTCTTTATCAGCACCTGGCAGAGGAAGGATAAAAGGAACTGATCCAGTTGCAAGAATTAATTTATCGTAAGCAACCTCACGATTTTTATCGGAAAGTACGATTTGTTTTTCCGTATCGATATGGGTTACCGTTTCTCCAGAATAAAGAAGAATATTATTTTGTTCGTACCAATTCCAATCATTTAACGTAATATCTTCTATTGCCGTATCTCCCTGTAATACTTTTGATAATTGAATGCGATCATAGTTTGGATGATTTTCACTTCCAAAAACGGTAATTTCAAATGCATCCTTTTCTATCTTTAAAATTTCTTCTAAACATCGAATTCCAGCCATTCCGTTCCCAATCAGTACAAGCTTTTGTTTTACCATGTAGAGTCCTCCAATCGTTTTATAGACGGTATCTATGAATAATATAGATACATCATATGATAAGTTTTCTTACATATCCATATTTGTGTAAGAAAATATGACATGGTTTTTCATTATTCTTTTTTAGGTCCTTTTTAAATACTGTATCAACAAGGTATTGATTCTGTTAGCTTAGAACGTAAATTAAGAGGCACTATTGAGGGGAATAAGGCAAATATTTTAGAACAAACAACAATTGATATTTTAAGAGAAATTGATGTTGGCAATTGGATGGAGTAAGAAGATTATTTTCATGACGGCAACTACGTTCAATTCAATGCCCAATACGCCATACTGATTTAAAAAATAGTCTGGCGGAAAGCAAGTGGTTGTGCATCCGTAGTATAAAGTCATTATCGACTTAGTGAACGCCCGTTACAAAAATAGTAAAGACATTATCTTTGACACAGATTATGTCACATTATATAACATATATGTAAATTAACCAAAAAGCAGCTACCGTACAAATGGCTTTGTTTATTAACATTGTTAATGTTGAGCTCATCTAAAGCTGTATGGTTATGAAATGACATTTCTCACGGATGCGTCAAAAATCCGGCTTATCAACATCGTTCGCTAACAAAGCTAAAAAATAAATAATTAAGGCTGTGTAAAAGAACGATATTAATTTTCATTCGCTTGTTAAGCTTCGTTCTAGGCACGGAGATTAACAAGCGAGATGTGAGGTGCTTTTCTAAAACTTCAAACCAAAATAACAGGCTTATTAACAAAAATATTAATATATAAGCAAAACTCGCCGGAAGTATTAGCGAGTTTTCTTAATATAACTTCTCTATCCATATTCATCTAAACAAAAAAAAGAAATGGTCCCTCTCATTCGAGTTTTAGGACCATTTTTGACATTAAAAATTCATCCGTGACTGACCGCCATCCACATTGATGCTTGCGCCGACAATCCATGACGCCTTATCTGAAGCAAGAAATACAGCTACACTCGCTACTTCCTCAGGAGTACCAAAGCGTCCTGCGGGGATTTCATTTTGCACAAACTTCTGTATTCCCTCAGGATCCGCTTCAAGCCGCTTTTTCCAGTTGCCTGTTTCATGAAGAATACTTCCCGGAGCAATACTATTCACGCGAATGCCATCAGGAATCACTTCATCCGCTAATGATTTTGTAAAGCTGATCAATGCTGATTTTGCATTATTATAGGTAACTTTCCCTCCGCTTTCCCTTCCAAATATAGATGTAATATTAATGATTGATCCGCTTTTGGACTCTTTCATATAGGGAATGACCAATTTACTTAGATGAACAGCTGAGAAATAATTCAGCTCCATCGCTTCATAAAATAAATCCATTTCCGTGTCTGCAGCTTTTCCTCCATTGCTGCCGCCCGCATTGTTGATGAGGACGTCAATTGTTTCTTTTTCTGTAGTAAACGTCTGGATGAGCTTTTCCCGTTCATCCGCTTTAGTTAAATCGGCCTGATAGATTGAAACTTTGCCGTCTAATTCCTCTTTTGCCTTTTCTAAAAAATCACTACTGCGGGCAACAATGGAAACATCAGCCCCCTCTGCTATAAAAGCCGCAGCAATCGCTTTCCCGATTCCTTTCGAACCACCGGTAATTAATATTTTTTTTCCTTGCAATTGTAAATCCATATTTACGCTCCTATTCTCATTAGGATATATTCTATTACTATTTCTTCAACCTTCTCCATTTTCCCCTGTCATTATTGACTCTTCTTATTTATAGAGGGAGGTATGTATAAATTTAAAAATGGTTATAGTTAATTTGTCCATTTAAATTGATGTGAAATCATTATATCTAGGAGTGATTAGGATGTCAGTAGATGTTTATTTAACTTTTAATGGAAACTGCCGTGAAGCAGTTGAATTTTATGCAGAGGCTTTTGAAGAAGAAAAGCCAAAAATCATGACTTTTGGAGACAGTCCTTCAGACCCTAATTATCCCATGCCAGAGGAAGCTAAACATTTGGTTATGCATACAAGACTAAATATTAATGGAAGTAATGTTATGTTTTCTGATGCCTTTCCAGGTATGGAAGTGAATGAAGGAAACAATATCACGCTTTCATTAATCAGCAAAGATGAAGACAAAATTAAGTCTTACTTTAACAGTTTGAAAGAGGGCGGCACTGTGGGTATGGAACTTCAAGAAACTTTTTGGAGTAAATGTTATGGTCAAGTTACTGATAAATTCGGTATTCATTGGCAAGTAAGCTTGGACAGCGGTGAAGAAGCCTACTAGAAGCAGAAAGTTGAAAGCAGTCAAAAAAAGCCTAATCCATGGATTGGGCTTTTTTATTTTATCACTGTAAGATGTCTAACCCTTCTATTTTTATCAAGTTCCTGACAAATGGCGCCTACCATTGAAACAATAGTCAAGAAAAAAAGAACAAATGCAATTACAGGCGAAAAATTAAATAGGGTCACTAGATAAAAGGATAATAGAAGCAATAAAGAAATAGATAATAAACATTTCATGAAAGAGCCCCCTTTATGATTAATATAGTTAAATTGTGACAAATTATTGAACTTTTTTTGACATTTATTTGTCTATATTTTAATTCCGAATTAACAGAAAGTAAAGATATTTTCAAGTGATAAATAGGGAAGTTTATAAAGTGAAACTTCCCTCAGTGGGGATTTTCTTCATTCCCCACTGAGGGTTAGTCACGCAGAGCCTGATTGGATTTTCTAAGGGCTGAAACCCAAAGAAAATCCTTATCTCACCAATCGGACCTTTACGGGCAGTTGATTCCCCCACCTATCTTCTTTTGTATACTCAGAATCTTGAGGTGGAGGTCTTACTGCCCGTTAAGAGTGGGATAAATGATTCTTCTCTATCTGGGAACACTATGAAAATCAGTTAAATCTACGTTTTAGGAGATGTTTTACATGGGTGCTGTTGAAAGGAATGGATATCGCTTTGAACCAGAGTATAGCGTAATTGAGCAAAACGGAGCCATTCATGTCTACCATAAAGGACAGTTTGTTGAAGAATTAACCTTTACCTTTTCTGGAAAACATCCTGAATTTGATCAAATCGAAGAACTCATTAATGATTATTGTGAACAACGAGGAATTTAATGCATTAAAGCGACGGGGGACTGTCCCCCGTCGCTTTAATGCGATAAAGATTTACTTTTTAGAAGTAGAGGAGGTGTCGCCGTGTTTCTTTAATTCCCTTTTATCGATTTTTCCGACATGTGTTTTTGGAAGCTGGTCTAAGAAAACGATTCGTTTAGGAATCTTGTATTTTCCTAGCTTGTGAGCGCAATGTTCCTTTATTTCCTCAATGGTTATCTTTTCATTTTCCTTCAGAACAATAAAGGCAGCAACGATTTCTCCCCACTTCTGGTCAGATAATCCCACTACAGCGACTTCAGCTACTTGCGGCAGTTCACTAATCCAATGCTCTACCTCAAGCGGGTACACATTTTCACCGCCTGTTATGATCATTTCTTTTTTCCGACCCACGATATAATAGTAACCGTCACGGTCTTTTTTCGCTAAATCACCGGTATGAAGCCAAGCAGAGGACAAGGCTTCTTCAGTAGCCTTTGGGTTATTCCAATAGTTTAAGAAAACATGATTACCCTTAATTAATAATTCCCCTACCTCATCCGCCATGGCTGGATTCCCGTCTTCTTTTATGATTTTTACAATATTAAATAACATTGGTTTTCCGACAGAGCCTAATTTCCCACTCACCTTGTCCGGATCGATATAAAAATTATTAGGCCCCGCTTCCGTAAGGCCATATCCTTCTTTAAAAGTTAAACCTTTGCTCTGAAAGGCTTTATAAATTTCTAATGAACAAGGCGCCCCTCCAGAAAGGAAAATCTTCATTGTTGGAAATCGACATTTCTTAAACTCATCACTATTTACCATCATGTGATACATCGTTGGAACTAATAAGACAATTGTACAATGATACTGATTTAGATAATGGATGGCTTCGATTGGATTATACTCACTGGCTATTACGACTTTTCCTCCAACCATAAGCAGCGGAATAGATAACGCATTTAAACCCCCGGTATGAAAGAGCGGCATATACGTCAGCGTTGTATCTTCCTTTGATAAATTCCAGCTCAAAACCGTGTTCAATCCATTCCAAATAATAGATTGGTGTGATAATACTACCCCTTTAGGCTTTCCTGTTGTTCCACCTGTGTAAAGAATGGCAAGGGGGTCTAGTTCATTGATTTCTGCTTCCTCTCCCAATGCAAAAGATTGATCGAAATAGCCTTCCTGATCAATTTCAAAGGTAATCGGTTCGAGCTTTACATAATCCAACTCAGCTATCTTTGTCGCAAAATGAGAATGAAATCCAATTAGCTTCGGTGTACAGTCCCTAAGTATATAATCAATTTCATAAGAGGCTAAGCGCCAATTTATTGGCACAAAGATGGCACCTAATTTTGTACATGCAAAAAGCAAATCAAAATAAGCAATATGGTTAGGAGACATTAAAGCTACCCGGTCCCCTTTTACAATTCCCTGTTTTTTTAACCAGCATGCTGCTGCTGCAGCACGTTGACTTACTTCGGAATAGGTCCAGTTAATTCCCTTCTCTGCATGAACAATTGCTACTGTGTGCGGTGACAATTTTGCTCTATTTGTTATCCAATCAAACTCCCATTCCAATCCAGTCTCACCTTCCCTTCTCTACATCTCACTCTAAATCATTTTAAAAATTCCGATATTACTTGAAGCAGCTGATCTAGATCATCAATTAACGGGGAATGGCCACAATCCTTTAACTCTACAAATCTAGCATAATTTCCAATATCTTCAACAATTTCCTGTGCCATCCTCTCTGTGATAACAAAGTCTCGATCACCGCGAAGAACTAATACAGGAAGCTTAATATTATCCACCAATCCATTTCCTTCAATTAGACCATTATGTTTATTGCTGATATTAAATGTATTTAAGGAATGGTATACTTCCGCGAGATTTCTTTGTGTAAGCATATCCTCAACATATTCTCTATATTTATCTTCATTTGGCCGATTTTTCGTATAGATGGTTGCATTCCACACTTCTTGTAAGAATGGGTAATTCTTTGTATTATAGGCATGCTGAATAGGAATTGCCCTAATCGGATCGATTTTAATTTGCTCATAGGTTGAGAGACGTTTAGTAAGATCCGGCTGACCATTTTCATTTACTCCGTAGAAAGGATATCCTCTTGTGGATGCAGATGCCAATAGCACCAGCTTTGAACAGTATCCAGGATAATCAGCCACAAATTGCATGCCAACAGCCCCTCCTGTTGACCAGCCTATGATGGAAAAGTCATTTAAACCAATCGCATCTACAACCCCTTTGATATCATCCGAAAAGTCTTTGATGGATTGAATCCCATGGCGATAGGAAGATTGACCAAATCCTCTCATATCAACAGCATATATCTTAAACTTTGAGTCCATCTGTTCTAGTATGAGGTCCCAATGCTTTGAAGAGGTCATGTTCCCATGAATCAGCAATACTTTGTGCTCTCCGCCATCCCTCTCCTGATAGGCAATGGTTTCCCCATTTGGCAATGTTACTTTTTTATATTTTATATTGGATAAGGTCATTTACCCACTTCCTTCCCCCATCGTATAGTTGTTGCTCCCCAAGCATAGCCAATTCCCGCACTGACCAGCACGACAATATCACCGTCCTTAAGCTTCCCTTCCTTTTGGGCCAGCTCCAATGATAGAATTTGGTCCATCTGCCCAATATGTCCATATTCCTCTAGATAAATGGATTGCTCTTTAGATAAACCTAATTCTTTGAGCACATAGTCATGCGCGGACCTTTTCATATGAAGCAAACCAAGATACTGTATATCCTTCTCCGTATACCCGCTTTCAGAAAGTGATGTACGTATTACCTTTAAAAAATGATTCATTGACTTTTGCTCAAGTCTCGTCTTCATTCCTTCAAAATCCTGTACATCAAGTTTGTGAAGAGATAGATTATGTTCAGTAAGCGGATGCTTAGTCCCTCCTGCTTTCACTACCACATCTTCTGAGAAAGAACCATCGGTTATCAGCTTTGATTCTAGAATAACGTTCCTTTCATATCCCTTTTGTAAAAGAATAGCCCCTCCACCGGCACCTAGATTAAACATAAATTGGGTTCTTTTGTTACTATAGTCAATGAAGTCCCCGTTACGATATCCCCCAGCAAGCAGGACAGTATTGATATTAGGGTCAGAAACCATCATACTCTTGGCCACTTTTAAAGCCATGATAGTCGTCCCACATCTTAAAGCGGCATCAAATGCCCAAGCATTATAGGCACCTATCTCCTCCTGAAGCTTGATTCCAGCCGTCCACAAAGGATACTCCTTATGTTCTTCTCCGATATAAATGACTAAATCTATTTCTAGCGGATTGATTCTAGCTTTACTAATGGCTTTCTTTGCTGCATGCACACCCATCACACAAGTATGATCATCTGCTCCAGGAACTGTTTTTTTCTTTATCCCCATCTTGTCTTCCACAATCTCTTTTGGAATTCCTGCCAACCTTGCGATTTTTTCCCCTGTTATCACGGTCTCTGGTAAATAGATTCCTGTACTGATAATACCAATTTGCATTCCGTTCACCTCCGCTCCGTATGATTATTTCGATTCCTGTCTATTTTTTCTAAATTTCATACCCTTTAAGGTACCCACAATCCCCTGCGGGAAAAACATAACAACAAGGATATAGATAATACCAAATAAAATAATCCATCTTTCAAAGATCCAGTGAACTTTTGCCATTTCGGTTAACCAATGGTGAGCGAATTCAATAATGCCTGATCCAATAACCGCTCCGACTAGCGTTCCGACACCTCCGATAATCGTCATTAGCAGAGCATCTAGGGTAATATCAATTGAAAAAACACTCGTATTTACAAATCTTAGTGAAATAGAATAGAGCATTCCCGCAACACCAGCTATCACACCTGAAACCACGCTGGCAATAATTTTATAATGAAGAACATTAAATCCGAGCGACTCTGTTCTTTGTTCATTTTCTCTTATTGCTTGAATAACCCGACCAAGCGGTGATTGAATGAACCTTCTTAATAGAAGAAAAACTAAAATCATAAGAACGAGAGAAATCAGGTAAAAATCCGTCCGGTCCTTTAATAAATCAGGCACTCTAAAAGTAAAACCATCATTCCCATAGGTCAAGCTTCTCCATTTTTCAGCAAGAACTAAAAATAAACCGGAAAAGGCTAGTGTCAGCATAGCATAGAAATGGCTTTTCAAACGGAGGGTAAGCAGGCCAATGAAAAAGCTGATAATCCCGGTTAATAGGACTGTCACAACAAAAGCTAGAAGCAAATAATAAAGGGAAGGTTCGTAGCTCTTCATAAAAATCCCAATCGTGTATGCGCCGATTCCAAAAAACATCGCATGCCCGAAAGAAACAATTCCTGTATAACCAAGCAGGAGATCGTAGCTCATCGCAAACATGGCAAAAATAAACACCTGGGTCAGCAAAATTAATAATGTTCGTGATTCATAAACAAACGGAAAGATAAGGAGGAAAAGGGCGGCAACCAAATAGAGATAGCTTGTTTTCTTATTTAATCCCAACATTGTCTCATCCCTTCAACCCGAATAGTCCCTGCGGTCTAAATATAAGGACAACAGCCATTAACAGCATATTGACTGCCAGACTTAAATCGGGTACATAGTAGGCCATAAAAGAGCCAGAAAGTCCGACTAGAATAGCAGCTAAAATGGAGCCTGGAAAACTTCCCATGCCGCCAATCACAACGACAATAAACGCTAAGATTGCAAATTCCATTCCCATTCCTGCATGAATCACACCTGAATAAGGTCCTAATAGAACACCTCCAAGAGCAGCCATTCCCGCACCTGCCATAAAAACGAACATAAATACCTTTTGAATATTGATTCCTAATGATTGAACCATTTCTTTGTTCATGACACCGGCACGCACAACTAAACCAATTTTTGTCTTCTTTAAAATATACTGAACCGCAAAAAACATCAGCAGCCCAATTGCAATGATGAAAACACGATATTTAATAATGACAATTCCCGCTACCTCCCAGCTTCCTTTCAACACATCAGGCGGAGAAGCTGAAATTTGATTGGGTCCCCAGACTACTTTTAATAACTCCGATAACACAAGCATAAGTCCTAATGTAATTAAAATTTGCTGTACGTGATTCCCATATACTGGCTTGATGATCCATTTCTCCGTTATCCATCCCAACAGAAAACCTGTTGCCACAGCGCCAATCATTCCAATGAAAAAACTGCCGGTTGAAGAATAAATCCATATCCCGCTATAGGCACCCCAGGCAAATAAACCGCCATGAGCAAAATTAAGGACATCCATCAACCCAAATATTAAAGTCAAACCGGCAGCAAGAAGAAATATCAGCATCCCTGTTGCCAGACCATTTAACGTTAAATTGACGAATACATCCATTTCTGTCCCTCCTCCCTCTCTCAAGCAATCCCTAAATACTTGCGGCGCATTTCTTCATCCTCCCGCAACACATTCATCGTCCCGTTGTGTACCGTTTTACCATCATCAATAATATAAAAGTAATCTCCAATCGTACTCGCCATCATAAAGTTTTGCTCTACCAGCACAATCGTTGTTTTCTCTTTCATTTGCAGGATTGATTCCATAACCTTTTCGACCATAATGGGAGCCAGCCCCTTGCTTGGTTCATCTATCAAAAGAAGCTGATTATCATTGATAAATGCTCGCGCAATTGATAACATCTGTTTTTGTCCGCCGCTTAATAAACCTCCCTGCCGTTTCCAGAACTTTTTTAAATCAGGAAATAAATGTAGAATATAGTCAAGCCTTTCCTGTGTGATGGCATTGTCCTTCTGAATGGCTACCTTTATATTTTCTTCTACTGTCAGCTGGGCAAAAATCCCTTGGTCCTCCGGAACATAGCCAATCCCTTTTTGAGCAATCCTATAGGTTGGATTTTTATGAATTTCTTCCCCATTAAATTCAATGACACCCTTCGCTGCCGGATTCAAACCCATAATCGTTCGCAATGTTGTCGTTTTCCCTGCACCATTCCTCCCCAATAAAACAGTGACTTCCCCTTGCTTCACTTCAAAGGAAATGCCCTGAAGGATATGGTATTGACCAATATAGGTTTCTATTTCATGTAGACGAAGATGTACGCTCATCCTTATGACCTCCTAAATAAGCGGACTGGACAGTTTCATTTTTCATAATTTCTTCTGGCGTTCCATCTGCTAGTAAGCCCCCATTAAATAACACCATCACAGAATCTGATAAATCCAAAATCATATCCATCTTGTGCTCAATGAGAAGAATCGTACGGTCCCCTTTTTCCTTTATCTGTTTGATGACGTCTAAAATAGCTGGAACCTCCTCCAATGACATACCGGCAGTTGGTTCATCCAGTAACAGCACCTCTGTATTTAACGCAAGAAGCATCGCGATTTCTAATTTGCGCTTTTCCCCGTGGGCAAGATTCTTTGCCAATATATCCTTTCTTGCTTCTAACAAAACAGTCTCAAGCCATTCTTCCGCTTTTAACTCAAACTCTTTATATTTTCGAAAATGCTTCAACATCTGGTAACGGATTCCTGCTTGCGATTGGACGGCCAGCCTTACATTTTCAAGCACAGTAAGGTTAGGAAATACGTTTGTAATTTGAAAGGAACGGCCGATTCCTTTTCTCGTTCTCTCGATAGGAGATAGATTCGTTATCTTTTCACCCTTAAAAAAAATCTCACCTTTCGTCGGCATCAATTGTCCGCTTAATAAATTAAAAAAAGTTGTTTTCCCTGCACCGTTTGGACCGATAATCGATTTAAAATGATTCGCCGGAACGGAGAGACTTACGGAATCAACTGCTGTATGACCGCCAAACGATATTGTCAGGCCTTGGGTTTCGATTATACTGTTCATCCTAAAACACCACCTTGCGTGAGAATAACCTGAGGCCGAACTTTGATTTGGTCCGGCCTCCATTTTCTTTAACCTAGTAACTTTGACTCTATTTATTTCTAATTGGCGGTGCCGTCTCTTCCGGAGTCAATTCACGGACTAGGACAGGGACAGGATACGGAACGCCCTCTTTTCTCTCGAGTTTAATCGCATAAAGGGTTTGCAGGGCTTGATGATCCTCTTCACGGAAGGTCATTTCTCCTTTTGGCGTCTCGAAGCTCATGCCTTCCATTGTTTCAATCAAGATGTCTGTATCTGTATCGCCCTCCGTTTTCTTCAATGCTTCCACAATCGCAATGGCTGCACTCATTCCTCCAGGTGTGAAAAGATCCGGAACATCGCCGTCAAAGCGTTTCTTATGTTCTTCAACGAGCCAATTATTGATTTTATTTTGCGGCAGCTCATGATAATACACGGTAAATCCTTCCATTCCAACTAACGGTTCCATTGTACCAAGGGCTGCAATGTCAGGGGCACCAGTTGAAATTTTGATTCCCTTTTCCTGTACCTTCATATCAGCAATTTGAGTCCAAGGTGTATTGGCCCCGGCCCAAATGACAAATAAGTAATCAGGGTCGGAATCTACTACCTTTTGGACATTCGATGTAAAATCAGTTGCAGCTGGGTCGGCGTATTCCTCGTGAACTATCTCAGCTCCCAGATTTAAAGCGCTCTCTTTAAAAGCAGCAACGCCATCGCGGCCGAATGAGTTATCCGGAGCAAGTGTAGCAATCTTTACGCCTTTAGTTGCTATTGCTGCTGCTCCGGCTACTGCATCCTGCGAGGAGTTGCGGGCTGTACGGAAAATATACGGGTTAAACTCTGAACCTGTAATACTATCAGCTACCGCAGGCTCTACGACCATAATCTTTTCATATTCCTCTGCCAGCGGCAGCACCGCCAATGTATCACCGGAACTTGATGAACCAACTAGGAAATCAACCTCATCCTCTTCCAACAGCTTTGTCGCTTTCTGGACCGCCACCTCTGGCTTTGTCTCTGTATCTTCCACAATAAACTCGATTTTCCGGCCGGCTACTTCTCTTGTTCCATCTGTCGCATAATCTAAACCAAGCTCAAACCCGCGTACGGTCTGTTCCCCATAAGATTCTAATGCACCTGTCCGCGATGCTAAGACTCCAATTTTGATTGAATTCTCCTTTGCTCCATCGGACGTCTCCTCTTTGCCAAAATTACAGGCACTGGTGAAAATCATGATAAAAATGAGCAAACATAGTAAAACTATTTTCCCTTTCCAAACCTTCATCTCTTTTCCCCCTCATCAAATAACAATCGAAAATGACTACCCAATTCCTCATTTCATCATATTAACAGGAGGACAAGAGTATACGTACTTTTGAAGCTATAAGACTTTAAATAAAAAAGAGTGTCAGGCACCGTAAAAAGACAGATTCTAGCCAGTTGTCTTTTTGCGGTGCCTGACACTCGGGTCCATTAAGCCGTTTTGTTTAATTTAGCTGATTCCACTTTAGGTTTAAAGGAAAGCAGCGCCAGTAATACAATTCCTAGCATCATACTTATCGTGAAAAAGAGGTTAATCCCTTTTGCATATTGCATCATTAGCCCCCCAACAAATGGACCGCTGATACTTCCAATACTAAAAAGGATGCTGCACATGATATTTCCCGCTGTCAGCAGGTGCTTGGGAACTAAATCAACCATATACGAAACGCCCAGAGAAAATGTTGAACCGACTAGCATCCCAGCTATGAAAAAGCAAACTGCTAATCCAATGACCGATTTATCTAGCATCCCCGCAGCCATAAACGATGTTAAACCGATGATTAAAGCAACCATAAGAATCCTTCTTCTTCCAAAACGATCACTAAGTATTCCTAAAGGGAGCTGAAACACAATGCTGCCAATCGCAAAGGCAGGCAGGATAAAAGCAACATCATGAGCATCGATACCAATCCTTAAGGCGTAAATTGGAAAGCTCCCATTTAATGAAGCCTCTAAAAAACCGTAGCAAAATGGGAATAAAAATGCAATCCATCCATATTTCCATGCCTTGCCGAAACGGCTGAATGTACTAAAGAATGAGCTCTCCTCTTCGCTTTTTTCCGGAAACTCATTCTTTAAAAAAAGAATAGGCAGCCAAACCAATAAGCTTAATCCCGCCGATATCATGAATGGCAAGGCCTCATTTACCCCTAAAAAACGAGTTATCATAGGCCCTCCGGCAAAGCCTAAGCCAAAAAATAAACCATAAAGCGAAATATTCCTCCCTCTTTTATGACTGGGTGAAAATGAGGTAATCCATGTCTGACTTCCAAAATGAAGCATATTGTCTCCGATTCCAACTAACAAACGCAGGACAAACCAAAACCAGATGGATTTCCATAATGGAAAAAAAGCAAGAGCCGTTATCACTATCAACCCGCCAGTCAATAGGATGGGCTTATAACCAAACTTCCTAATCGGTTTTTCCATAAATGGTGCGGCAAGCAGCATTCCAATATAGATGGATGTAGCATGTAGTCCATTTACAGACGAAGAGATGCCGTCTTGTTCAAAAATAATGGCTATTAAGGGGGCTAACATTCCCTGTGAAAAACCCGAAACCGCAACCGTAACAACTAAAGCCAAAAATCGAAACCGATTCGATATTACTCCATTCATATCACATTCTCCCTATCACTGGGCTAATATACTACTAACGCAGGAAAAGCCGGTTTTATTACCGAAAAGGTAAAAAAACGGCTTCTTTTATCCATTCTAATCAAATTCGTCCCATCGAATTTGCGCCCGGATTTTTATCGAGCTCGCTCGATAAACTACCTCTAAAAAATCCGAGGCATCCGCCGGAGGCTTAACTTCATTCAGCCGGGGTTTGAACCTCACTGAATCAGAGAGCTTTTTACATTCATCCCTTAGCTTTAGAAGTGGAGACCTTCTGCTGAATGAAGTTAAAATATTAACCTGAAATTATATCAATATATTTACCGTCTTTCATTCTACCGCAAATTTATATCTAGAAACAACCCAACTTACTGTTCCATATCAAAGGTTGAAAAATTTTCAATCACAAATGACTTAAACCTTTTCGCTGCAGGAGACAACGTCAGGTCCGATAAAGTAGACAATGCAATCCTTCTTTGACAGGGATAATCCGAAATTTCAAGAAAACAGAGATTATCAAACATCATATCACCGATTTTTGGCAGCACTGTTATACCAAGCTCTTTCATGACAAAACCAGCAACGGTTGCGGCTTCCTCTCCTTCAAAGGTGATGGTTGGATTCATATTTAAATGAGAACACATTTCATCAAAAATATAGCGTAGTCCGAACCCCTTTTTAAAGCAAATAAATTCTTCCTCTTTTAAACTCTTAAACGAAACAGACGTTTGATGGGCAAGCTTATGATTCTTTGGAACGGCTACATATAACTTTTCTGTACGTAAAACCATTGATTGAATCCGGTCGTTTTGAGCCCTCGGTACAGATAAACACATATCCGCAATTCCTTTTTCAACCTGGCTCAGTACATAATCATTCGCACCTTGATAAAGCTGAAAAGTGATATTTGGATATAGTTTTTTATAACTTGCAATAAGATTTGGAATTAAATGCGGTCCTAGTGTATGTAGAAAAGCAACGGATATTTCCCCTGTATCTACTGCGACTTTTTCCTGTATCTCCTCAATCCCTTCTTGAATGGCTACTTGTGCCTGCTGTGCTTTTCTTAAAAAGAGTTCACCATATCTAGTCAGCCGTACGGTTTTTCCATCACGAAAAAACAGCGGTACGCCTAATTCCTGTTCCAACTTTATGATGGATCGGCTTAAGGCTGGCTGTGAAATGGATTGATGCTTCGCAGCTTTTGTAAAATGCTTATGTTTTGCTACAGCAATAAAATTTTCTAACTGATGCCATTCCATACTATCGCCCTCTCCTGTTCATAACAAAAACGCATGGTACTTATGATTATTATAAATTAGACACATAAGATATCACAGCGTATAGTAAAGAATCATATGTAATGAATGGAAATGAGGGATTGCCATGAATTTGATTCAAGCAGGTACAAAGGAATTTAAACGGGCAAAGCTTGCCTTTCTCATTGCAGGTCTCGTAACGTTTGCTGCTATCTATACTGTTCAGCCAACATTACCGCTCTTTTCAAAGGATTTTCATGTTTCTGCACCGGCTGCCAGTCTAACATTATCATTTACGACCGGTTTACTCTCCTTTTCGATGTTAGCGGCCGCCACTCTCTCTGAGAAAATAGGGATGAAAAGAATCATGGTCATTTCGATGGTTCTCACCTCTATTCTTGGGATCTTAACATCCTTGAGCAATAGTTTTATGATGTTATTAATTCTTAGAGCGTTACTAGGAATTTTTGTTGCAGGTGTTCCCTCCATTGCAATGGCCTTTATTGGCAAAGAATTCAGTCCTAAAGACAGTGTGATGATTATGGGTTTTTATATTTCCGGATCAAGTATTGGAGGGATGACCGGCAGACTTTTCACCGGTTTATTAACAGATCTATTTTCGTGGAGACTGGCTTTTGCCGCTATTGGGGTTATCTCACTAGGATTAAGTCTTTTCTTTTGGTATACCCTTCCTGCATCAAGTACTCCTGTTCAAAGAAAAGTAGAATGGAAATCCATATGGCCATCCTATAAAATGCATCTGTTGAATAAAAATATTAACTATTTATTTATTCTTGGCTTTTTATTAATGGGAAGTTTTGTAACCATGTACAATTATATCGGTTTCTCCCTCATGCAGCCGCCATTTAACTTAAGTCAAACCATCATTGGTCTTATTTTTATCGTGTATTTATTTGGTACCTTTAGTTCCATTTATATGGGCAAGAAAGCAAAGCAATATGGAACATACTTGGTCCTAAAAATGTCATTTATGATTACCATTACAGGGACAGTTATCACTCTGTTTCCTCATTTAATTGTTAAGATTATCGGTATCTCCATATTTACATTTGGCTTCTTTGCGGCCCATTCGATTGTCAGTGCCTTAGTAACCGAACATGCTAAAGAAAATAAGGCGCAGGCCTCTTCACTTTATTTACTATTTTATTATTTAGGTTCTTCTTTTGTCGGCACGTTGGGAGGTTATTTCTGGAATCACTTCTCTTGGATAGGAATCATAGCCTTTCTTTGCAGTCTATTAGCGGCAGGATTTATTCTAATCATTAAATGCAGCACATCAAATACAACTATCCACATCCTTCAAAAAAGAAAGGTTTTTTAGAAATAAATATCCCCTCCTTATTCAATTGTATAACTGAATAAAGAGGGGATTTCTATAAGGGTATTAATTAAACCTTAGTAGTACGGGTATCCAGCATACGGATTGTATTGTGTTGGATATGGATATGGGGCTGGGTATGGATAGCCTCCGTAGCCAACTCCCGGATTTGCCAATGCTCCCAGAGTCAGCCCCCCTAATAGTCCCCCAACAAATGGTGCACCAGATCCATAATATCCACCATGATGGTGACCATGATGATGGTGGCCATGGTGATGGTGACCGTGGTGATGTCCTCCGTGATGTCCTCCATGATGACCACCGTGATGTCCGCCAAATTGCCTTGGATCCATCATAATCATACCTCTCCCTTTTCTTTTAAATTTTTCTTACCTTTTGTAGAATATGCGGGAGAGATGTCCAATGAGTGGGCAAGTCAAACGGGATGCCTTATGATTGATCCTTTCTCAATATATTCCCTTTTTCAATATATCCCTTCATTTCATCCTTTGGCACCATACTTCCTCCTGTTGCCCAGACAATATGGGTTGATTGATTCATTGCCTGCCGGCCGATTCGGTTATAATAGTTCTGGTTATTTTGGGTATAAAAATATCCGGGAAATCCCGCTGCTGCTGAAGGTTCAATTTCAATGTGTTCTTCCTTTGCTAATAAAGAGAGAAATTGAAAAAGCTGGTTATCCTCTACCGTGAAAATGCCATCCAGCCTCTTGCCGACAACCTCACCCACAAAGCCTGATGCCCTGCCCACTGCCAAACCATCTGCGGCTGTTCTTCCCGTCAATCCAATATCCTGAACAGAAATTTTATTTTGCAGCCCTGTCATCACCCCTAACAGCATGCACGGTGCCTGAACAGGTTCGGCAAAAAAGCAATGAACATGCTCGCCATATATTTGTTTGAGTCCAAAGGCTACCCCTCCTGGCCCTCCTCCCACTCCGCAAGGCAGATAAACAAATAATGGGTGCTCTGCATCAACTGTGATATTCCGTTCTTTCAATTGAGATTCAACCCGCTTAGCTGCAACCGCATATCCCAAGAAGAGAATTTTAGAGTTTTCATCATCGATAAAATGACAGTTCGGATTTTGACTCGCTTGTTTTCTGCCTTCCTCTACAGCTTTTTCATAATCGACTTCATACTCAATTACAATGACTCCTTTTTCTCGCAGTAAATCCTTTTTCCACTGTCTTGCATCAGCAGACATATGTACCGTTACATTGAAACCGAGCTTTGCACTTATAATCCCAATACTTAAACCAAGGTTCCCTGTAGACCCTACTGATACGGAATAGTTCGAAAAAAGCTGCTTGTATTTGTCACCGGCTAGAATCGAATAGTCGTCTGCGATGGTTAAGTCTCCTTCCTCAAGGGCAATCTTTTCCGCAAAAAATAATACCTCATAAATACCGCCTCTTGCTTTAATAGATCCAGAAATGGGAAGGTGACTATCACATTTTACAAACAACCTTCCTTCCAGCTCTTTTTCATAATAGGTTTCAAGAGCAGCCTTCATCCTTGGAGTCTCCTGTAACGCCGATTCAATGATTCCTTGATTTTCGGCTGTTTCAGGAAATACCTTTTTTAGATACGGGGCAAATCGCTCAACTCTTTGACGTGCATCTTCAATATCTGCATCTGTAAGGTCAATTGTTTCATCACAATTAATCTTAGGGTTAAACCAAATAACCTCCTGACCTTTTTGCATGTCTGAAATGATTGGATATTTATCAGCAAGCTCTAACATACTCTTCCCCACTTTTCAGTTTATTTTTTCTTTAGATTACATATTTAAAATGTACTATATCAACTCTAAAGTAAAAAAATAGTCCCTCACATAACATGGGGACTTTAAAAGAAAATAAGATCATTTTAATATATTATTATAAAATTCCAGGCGCTGCTCAGCATTACTTTTTGTAATAATATCTACTCCACTATCTATATTCTGTTTTATCCTCTCGCCTCTTAGCACTTTATCTGCTGTTTCAATACTTATATACCCCATATCATATGGGTTTTGCGATACTGAAATGGAGAGTTTTCCCTCCTTAATATTTTTAAGCATGTCCCTGATACCATCGGTTCCGGTTACCGGTAATTCAAGACCATGCTCGTAAATGCTATCTAATGCTGGAAGAGCCAAATAATCCGTTGTCGTGATAACTCCTTTAAGATCAGGGTGTTCCTTAATGATATCTGCCATTAATTTTTTGACTTCTTGATTGATTTTATTCCCGAGAGGCAAATCTCCATATTCTCCTGCAATTTGAATCCCCGCTGCTTCTAAGCTTTTTCTAGCACCTATCAATCGGTCCATTTCAGCAAAGGACTCCCGTCTTCCAATAAGGGCAACCTTTTCACCAGGCTGGAGTTCTGAAGCCATTAGGATTCCCGCCTTCTCCCCTAATATACGATTATCTGTTCCGATATAAGCGGTTTTATGTTCCCATGGCGCATTCGAATCCATGAGTAATACCGGTATGTTTCTGTCAACATACTTTTCTAATTTTGGAATAACCCCTGTACCCAAAGGTGAGACAATTAATAAATCAGGATTTTCTTTTAGAGCACTGTCTAATATTTTATTTTGTTCCTCTGGCAGTCCATTCTTCGGTGCAAGAACTTTTCCATCTATCCCAAAATCCTCAAACCCTTTGTCTGCTCCAGCTGTGACGATTTCCCAAAATTCTAATTCTTCTTCTTTTACCACAACAATAACCTTTGGCTTCTCCTTAAACACTTGTCGATAGACGAATATCCCTGCCAATAGGACAACGAGAGTAAATAATGATAAGAGAAGTCGTTTACGAATAACAGTCATTCTATACCTCCCTTCTTCATGGTGAACAATCTGAACCCTGTCAACCTCTTATTAATCGGCGAGAAACGTAATGGAAAAGGTCGTCCCGCTATGTCCAGTTTTAATCTCAATTTCTGCCTGATGACGCTTAGCAATACTATAGCAAATCGCTAGTCCAAGCCCGGTACCGTTATCCTTAGTCGTAAAAAACGGAGTACCTATCTTTTCCAACACTTCAGGGCTGATTCCTGTTCCCTGATCTTTTATGTTTAATATGACTGTTTGTTCTTTTGCAAAGGTTGTAATCGTCAGCTTTCCTCCTGACGTCATAGCATCCAGCCCATTTAAAGCCATATTTAAGATTAATTGACGAATTTCCTTCTCATCTATGAAAATCTCAGAACATGGCTGTAAATCTAAAACGACCTGTTTATTCGCTCTAAGGGCTTCTGCCTGAATCAATGGAAATAAAGCCTCAATAATGGAGTTTATTTGATGCTTCTTTTTATAGCTGACTTTATTCTTAGCTAAATTTAAAAACTCGGTAATAATAGAGTTAGCCCGGTTTAATTCATCCAGCATCAGTTCAATGATGTCTTTTGATACCTCATTCGTCTTAGCTATTTGTAAAAACCCGTAAACAGTTGTCATCGGATTACGAATTTCATGAGCAATTCCGGCCGCCATTTCACCAATTAAATTTAATCGATCCAATCGGGTTAACCCTTTTTCTAAAAGGTCTCTTTCTGTAATATCTGTCAAAACAAACAATACACAAGGTTCCGGGTCAATATCAATTAATTCTGATGACAACAAACCGGCCCGCAATTCTCCGTTTTTTGTTTTGTATTGAATTTTAATATTACGAATAGGATCTCCTAAATGAATCACTTGACCGTTTGCTTCCTCCATAAAGTCCTCGAAATTCATTTTTTGATTATACAATTCATTGTACTGATATCCCGTAAATTGTAACCAACTCGCATTAACGTCGAGATAGATTCCATCCTCTAACGATACAATCGCCATCAGGTTAGGACTAGATTCAAATATTTTGCGAAACCGTTCCTGTGAAACAAACAGATGGTCAGTAATCTTCTTTCTCTCTGCAATTTCCTGCTGCAGCTTTTCATTTGTAGATAGAAGCTCTAACGTACGTTCCTCTACCTTTTTTTCAAGCTCGATTATATGCTGCCGCTCGTTTAGATAAATCTTTTCTTTATGCTTTTGGTAGATTTCAACAAATTTTTCTATTTTCTTTTTCAATGTTTCCGGTTGAAATGGTTTAAATATATAATCGATTCCTCCAACCTCATACCCAAGCTGGACATGTTGGTTTTCCTGGCTAATAGCCGTCAGAAAAATAATCGGTGTATGCTTTGTTTTCTCCCTCGCCCGAATCAGCTTAGCCGTTTCAAAACCATTTAATCCCGGCATTTGAACGTCCAGTAAAATAACTGCAAATTCCTGATTAATAAGGTGCTTCAATGCTTTCTGCCCAGAAGTAGCACTGACTAAATGATAATCCGGTGATGAAAGCACAGCCTCTAGCGCTAATAGATTTTCCGGATGATCATCCACCATTAAAATATTCACCTTTTGAGGAAGGGTACTATTGAATTTTTCGGTATATCTTTTCAGCTGTGTCGAATTCTTCATAACATTTTCCATACGTAGTAAATCTAATCCCCTCTCTCTTACCTAGACCAAGAAAACCAGATAAGCTTAGACTTTCATATAAAAGCTTGTGAACTTCATCTTGCAATGTTTTATTAAAGTAGATTAAGACATTACGACAAATAATAATATCAAACTCATGAAACGATGAGTCTGTCACTAAGTTATGTTCAGCAAAGACAATATTCTTTTGCAAAAGCGGATCGAAAACAACCTGTTCTCCCACTGCCTTGTAATACTCTGAGAAAGCTCGTGTTCCTCCGGCTTCCATATAATTTTTCGTGTACTGCTGCATATGTGCTAAAGAAAACGTTCCTTTTTTCGCTCGTTCTAGTATTCTCGCATTTATATCAGTAGCATAGATCATTGCTTTTTCATAAAGACCTTCTTCCTGTAATAGAATAGCCATTGAATACACTTCTTCACCCGTTGAGCAGCCGACATGCCAAATCCGAATATTTGTATACTCCCTTATGATAGGAATGATATTTTCTCGGAAAGACTTAAAAAACGGAGGATCGCGAAACATCTCGGTAACATTTATAGAAAAGTCGGAGAATAACTTCCTCATGACAGTAGAATCACGAAGGATTTTTTCCTGGAGAGCAGAAATACTTGTCAGTTTCTCCTTCTGAACTCGATTAGCTATTCTCCTTTCAATAAAGGAATCCGCATAATTTCTAAAATCATAGCCATAAAGCCGATAAATAGCTTCAAGCAATAAATCAATCTCTATTTTCTCAATTTCTTCATATTTCTTTTGTTCCTGAATCTTTTCAGTCATTGTTGTATGTTATCCTCTCTTTGTTGTATGTTATCCTCTCTTTTTATATAACCATACATTCATGAGTGAAAATAATTGATCAATGTTCAGAGGCTTACTAATGTAATCATTGGCTCCTGCAGCTAGACAGTCTTCTCTGCTTTTTTTCATCGCTTTAGCCGTTAACGCAATAATCGGTAATGTTTCGAACTCACGTAATTGTCGTATTCTTCTAATTGCCTCAAAACCATCCATTTCAGGCATCATAATATCCATTAGAATGATATCTGTATCAGGATTTGCAAGCAGCACTTCAATCCCTTCATAGCCATTTTCCGCTTCAATTATTTCCATTTCAGCTTTCTCAAGCGCAATGGTTAAGGCATAAACATTTCGAATATCGTCATCAACAATAAGAACCTTTTTATTTCTTAAAGCAGAATGCTCTTCGGCCTCTTGACTGCTATTCTCTTCTGTTGCTTGATTCAAGTCATGAATGGAATCATAGTTATTCTCAATAGCAGCTGCAGCTTCCTTAACATGGGGCAGCAGGTCTATTTCTCTATCTGTTTGTTGCACAGGCAGATAGAGTGTAAATTTGCTTCCTTCACCTTCTACACTTGATAACTCAATATAGCCGCCCAGCATAGAGGCTAGATTTCGACAAATCGATAACCCTAAACCAGTTCCGCCATATTTCCGGCTTGTTGTTCCGTCCGCCTGGCTGAAAGCTTCAAATATAGCAGCATGTTTTTCCTGCGGTATGCCAATCCCTGTATCAATTATAGAAAATGCCAACAATCTTTCTTCCACCTTATTGAGCTTTGCTTCCAGCAGGCTGTCTCCCATATGCAAGCTGTGAATAACAAGTGAAACACTGCCACGTTCAGTGAATTTAAACGCATTTGATAGCAAATTATTAACAATTTGTAATAATCGATGTTCATCATTATAAAAATATAAAGGTACATCCGGCTCCAGTTGAATATAGAAATCCAACCCCTTTTGCTCAGCAAGTGGAGAAAATTGCCTCATGAGCTGCTCTTTAATAGATTTTAGCTCCACTTTGCCATAACTAATTTCTAACTTTCCCGACTCTACCTTTGCCAAATCTAAAATATCATTGATTAATAGAAGCAAATCATTGCCTGAGGAATAAATCGTACTTAAATATTCCCTTTGTTTCTCTGTTAGATTCCCCTCCCCGTTCTCAGCAAGGATTTGCGCTAAAATAAGTAAACTATTCAATGGGGTTCTAAGCTCATGGGACATATTAGCAAGAAATTCTGATTTATATTTTGAATTCACTTCTAATTGCATAGCCTTTTCTTCAAGAGCTTCCTTAACAACCTCCAGCTCTGTTTTCTTTTGTTCAGAAGCAGCATATTGTTCCTCAAGCTTTTCATTCGTTGTCCGCAGCTCCTCCTGCTGCAGCTGCAGTTCTTCAGATTGGACTTGGAGTTCTTCTGTTAAACTTTGAGATTCCTGAAGCAGTCGTTCCGCTTTCATATGGTTTGAAATGCTGTTAATTGTAATTCCGAGTGTAGCCGCTACTTCCTCTAGCAGCATGATATGACTGAACTCAAACGTATCGAGTGCAGCAATTTCAATAACAGCCTGTACTTCATTCTCAAATAAAACAGGCAGAATGATACTATTCCTTGGTAGTATATCTCCTATTCCTGAACGAATTTTTATATATTCCTTTGGAACCTTATTCAAGAGAATCGGCTGCTTTTCCAGCGCGCATTGCCCGATAAGCCCCTCTCCCATTTGAAAGACCTCATATTCCTTCTGCTCATTTGTAATGGCATAGCCAGCCACTCTTTTTAAAAATGTTTTTTCACCATCATGTTTCTTAAAATAAAATGCACCAAAATTGGCCCCGACCATTGGCACAAGCTTTGACATTAATAATTCACCCAGCATTCGGATGTCCTTTGCTTCAGGATAAATCTTAACGATTTCAGCAATTCTCGATTGGTGCCAGCTGTGCGCCTCGGCCTCGGCCAACAGCTGTCTTTCATGCTGGCTGTGATTTTCCAAATCTACCACCATTTTATTATAAGCATTGGCAATAGAAGCAATTTCATCCTTTGTCGAGACCTCAATCCTTGGCAGATTGTCAACATTAGAATCATTCACACTTTCCATAACTGTAACAACTTTCCTAAGGTTCTTCGTCATGCTTCTAATAATGAAAACAATGAGAGCAGCCCCAGAGCAAAGGCTAATAGCTAAATAAAAATAGATAATGGTAACAGCTTTATTATAGGTTTCCCGTGATCTAAAAAGTTCATTTTTCATTTCTTGCTCTTGCAATCCAACGAGAAGACTGGATATTTGCTGCATTCTTTCCTGATTAAGCTTTATATCCTTAAAGAGAACTTCTGTATTTTCTACACTTTGACTTACCTTTTTCATCGTTATTACTTGTTGAATGGTTTCAAGATTAGAGTTATGAAGTGCTCGATATTTCTCAATTAATTCTTTTGATATTTCCTGTTTATCCATTTCCTTCAATAACTCAATATTTTGGCTGATTTGCAATTTCGAGCTTTGCCAATTATTAACCACTGCTGAATCTTCATATAATTGATTTTCAATAATCTCCCGACCTAGCCGATTTGATCGCTCGGTGCCACTCTTAATTTCAGCGGCAATTTCAATTCGAGCATACAAGTCATTCACAACAACATGCATATTAACCATTGATTGTTCAAGCATATTCATTAGATAGATAACGCTGATAGATATAAGCAGTATAATTAAGCCGATACTCGTATAGAGCTTTGTCCTAAATTTCATATAGCCTCCAATTATTAACCTAATATTCAATTATTTCCTTTATTATTATTTTTTTGCCTATTCTAAAGAAAGTTTCTTTAGTTAGGGATAGTAATAGAATACCATATACCCTGATTATCCGTTATTGTAATTATATTAAAAATCAGAACAATTTTTGGAATATAATTTTCGTAATGGATAGAAAAGAAAATAGAAAGATACGATTAAGATTATTAAAGAAGGTCATATTAAAGATAGCTATGAATGAGGAAGGGAATGAAAAGAATGGAATATTTAACGAGAGAGCAAATCATCAATGATTTACAACAATCCTACCAACCCTATATCGATAAATTCGGCATTGAGGATATCGGGATTTTTGAAGAAGAAGGACAGGATGATCAATATTATATTGGATATACTGCCAGAAAAGAAGGTAAAACCTATCATATACACACTCCATTTAAAAAGAACGATAAGGGAGAATTAACTCCTATTAAAAATGAGTGGACAATTGAGTCTGATGAACCGCAGCGAGAGGATATCCACGGATTTAGAGATATAGAAAGTGCACTACGTGAAATTTAAAAACCACAATAAATAAAAGGAAAAAGGGAAAGGAAACATTGCAGACCTTTCCCTTTACTGTCAGCAACCAAATATTCAACCACTTTAATCCCCCATCTTTACCGTTAACTCTCTAATTGATATTTTTTCTGAATAATTTGTTTATTAACAAGATTAATTTTTGACTCATCCGTGAGAAATGTCTATTTCTCACGGGTGAGTCAAAAATTTGGCTTACCAACATGATGCGTTAACATAATCCTCCAAATAAAAAATTAGCCTCTGACCCATTGACATTGACGTTACGTAAAGGTGTATCGTTTCATTACAAGGAGGTTTCAGTTGATGGAATATACCGTGCAAAAACTAGCAAAACTCGCAGGAATTAGTACGAGAACCCTTCGATACTATGATGAAATCGGGATTCTTAAGCCGGCAAGAATCAATTCATCAGGTTATCGAATTTATGGTCAAACTGAAGTTGACATGCTGCAGCAAATTCTTTTCTTTAGAGAATTAGGTTTAGAATTAAACAACATAAAAGAAATTGTAACGGACCCTTCATTTGATGGCATGAACGCACTTAAAGAGCATCTGCAAAAACTCCTTGAAAAAAGAAACCAATTAGATAGGTTGATTGACAATGTCAATCAAACGATTTCATCGAAAGAAGGGAGAATAACTATGTCTAACAAAGAAAAGTTTGAAGGCTTTAAGGAAAAAATGGTCGAGGAGAACGAAAAGAAATACAGTGAAGAAATCCGCCAAAAATATGGTGAAGATAAGGTTAATAAATCCAATGAAAAATTCATGAATATGTCACAGGAAGATTATGAAAAAGTAACCCAGTTGGCAGAACAGGTCCTAGAAACATTAGAACAGGCAATGGCAACAGGTGACCCTAATAGTGAGCTGGCACAAAAAACAGCAGATTTTCACAAACAATGGCTTTGCTTCTATTGGCATGAATACAGCAAGGAAGCTCATGCAGGTCTGGCGCAAATGTATGTAGATGACGAACGCTTCAAAGCCTATTATGACAAGGTTCAGCCAGGTGCAACTGAATTCCTAAGAGACGCCATCCATATTTATACAAGCATGAAGTGATTACAAAGTCCATTAAAGCCAAGCACCTTTGGAAACAGGCTATTATTAATTGGGTGGATGACTATAGACCAAACGAAGCCTTGTATATGATGAAAAAAGGACAGCTCCACTAACAGGTGAAGTCTGTCCTTATATCAATTAGAGCTTATACATAAGCTATTCGAAATAGCTTCCTGTTACAGAAGAAAGTAACTCAACCAGTTCTTTATTCTCAAAAACTTATTTTGCACCAGAACCTTATTGAAAATAGAATTTACTTGACATATTCTTGTTCAGCTTTTTCTTTTAAACTGGAAACCTCTGTTCTTTCAAATGTGATGAGAGGATTCCAACTTCCAGAAGATTGGCCATCTGCAAAATAAACGGGTGTGCACTCTTCATCAATTACACCTAGCAGCATCGCTACATGACGACCCCCTGATTCTACTTTTGCCATGCTTGCATATTGCGGCAGCATTCTATAGGCAGCTTGATAATCTTTATTCATTACTAAATCAACAAACTCTTTATCAAGGGCATGCTCAGCAGCAGTCGGCATATTGTGTCTTCCTCGGACTAAATTATGGGACAGAGCACCGCTCGACACAAAAACTACTTTTTGCTCCGTTTCCTGCAAAACTTTGGCAATCGTTTGCCCCCATTTATAGGTTTCTTCAATATTAGCCGCTAACGTAACAGATAGATTAATAACAGGAATATCTTCATTTGGAACAAGATAACGTAAAGGAACCAACGTACCATAATCCCATTCGAAATTCTTTCCATAGACCCCTTCTACCGGAATATTCGTCGCTTTTCCAGCCTGAACCAATTGATTAGCCAAAGCTTCGTGACCAGGATAATGATACGGCACATCACTAATCATATCTGGAGCTTCTTGTGCCGTCAGAAATCCTTCATGAACAGGGTTACAATCAACATAATGGGCAAATGTAGATGGCCAATGACAAGAAACTAATACAATTACATCCGGTTTTATTTGTTCAATTTGTTTAGCCACTTTTTTAAAACCAGCCACGATGCTTTGCTGGAAATCTGGGGCTTGATCCTCATGGCAGAGACTTGGAGCATGAGGTACGAGCATACTTAATTCAATTGACATAGCATTCCCTCCACTTTAATATAAATTAAATGTGACAGTTTCATCTATTAATGCTTCCTAAAATGAATGATAGATATAGAATAAAGGCGGCCTTCATTGATAGAAGAGCCAACTTTATTCATATGTCTTAATTTTCCCTTTATAGAAACATGCTCATATTCATTGTTGTAATGACTGCTTGGTCTGGTTTGATAAATCTTTTTGCGATTTTCCATTGACTGTTTACTTTTCGAACAAGATCATGACGTTCACCAAATAATTGTTCGACTTCATGATGAGAACCTCTGCTTCGTTTAAAAAGGAAATAACTTCTAACTTTGTATTCATTCGGGTTTGATGTTTCTTCAATCATAATATTGGATACAAAATGCCTTTGCCTTGTAGCTGGATTTTCTACCCAGGCTGATTTTGTATAAAGTCTATTGACCCTTGTTGTTAAAGACATTTTTGTTTCATGATAATAGTCGATATCAGTGGCAATATTATTGACTCCCACTCCTTCAACTGTTTCACGGACGGGCATTTGATACGAAAGGTCCTCTGTCAGTAAGTCTAACCATTCTTTATACATTCCGTTATCTAAATAAAATGCCTCTTGGTATAGCAGGTTCGTAATTTCAAGATGAAGTTCTGCTGATACTGGACTTTTCACCTCAGTCATACTATTTCCTCCTTCATCATTACTCCTTCAGATATCAATTTAAACCACTGTTCATGCATGCTTCTGGCAATTGCATCAATATACGTAGTTGGGTAGGCTGTACCAGGTCCCTGAAAGTTTGAATCAGGTTCAACACGTTCGAAGCCCATTAAATAATTGTTAATGCTGTTATAATTCAAATGCTTATCACGAGCCATTAATCCACTGCTCACTTCTACAATCCGTGCCCAGTTTTCTGTATCATCCACTTCAAGAGTTCCAGTTGGACCGAAAGAACCTAAATACCCTCTATACGCAGCCTCTTTATATTCTTCAGGAGCTGATTTATCAATCATAAACCAACACCAAACCTCCACTTTATCTGGACCAATCGGTCTCCAAAGTCTAAAGTTCAAGTAATTATGCAAGTGCCCCTCTGTCCCATGAATCGGGCTGACAAATGATAGATTCGGATACATCCCGCCGACAAAAACTGTTACTCTTGATTGAATATCAAGCTGTTCCGGCGTTAAATTCTTTTCAAACATAGGCCACATTGATTCAGGTGTAGCTTGGAATGGCACACGTGCTTTCCCTGTCTTTGATGTAATAACATTAATTCCATGCCCATTTTCCATAACAACCTGATGTCCATAGCCAGCATAAAGTGGATCTTCTGGACTGATTCCCATTTCAACGGTCGAACGATGGGTGGTTTGAACATGATAAGGATCTGCAGCGAAGTTCTCTGCCGTGGCTTTCCAATTGGCTTTGGCTACCCAGCGCTGCGGCAATCCTCTTACTTCCATTCCTCCATCACTGCGGCCAAGCATAAGATCTAAATACCATTTCATTTCTCCTAAGTAATCCTCTAAAGATATTGCGTCTTTATCCAGATTCCCAAAAATCATCCCTTGATAAGAAGCAATCTGAGGAATTTCCCGTAATCCCCAATCACCTTTATCCATTTCTCCTCCATACACTTTATTTCCAGCTACGATTCCGATTAACTCCCCCTCTAAATTGTAACTCCAGCCATGATAAGGGCATGTAAACGTTTTCTTATTACCGCGATCAGCAGTACATAGATGAACACCGCGATGGGAACAGGAATTCAAGAAAGCTTTAATTTCTCCCTCTCGATTTTTTGAGACAATAACTGGATCATTAACCATCCATCTTGTAACATAGTCCCCTGGCTCTTTTAATTCTGATTCATGTGCAAGGAATTGCCATGTTCGGCCAAAAATATTTTCTTTTTCTAATTCATAAATGTCCGGATCCGTTAATACCCATTGCGGGAACAACCCTTTGTCCATTTTTTCTTTTAAAAGTTGAAATGCTTTTTCATCAAGAGTTTTTTTAATCATGATTTCTCATTCCTTTCCTAAACTAGTTTATAAATAAGTACTGTTTTGATATTGATAATGTTATACTAAGAATATTCTGAAAAGAATCACATTTTTCTGATATGTGGAACATTTTAATAATTTTTCGAGGTGAAGTAATGGTTTCTTCCATTCAAAATCAAACACTGCTGAAATCTGCCCAAAATGGTCTGCGGATTTTAAGATTATTTAGTAGAGAAAAATCGTTTTGGAGAATAACAGAAATAGCTAGAGAATTAGAACTTCCCAAAAGTACAGTCAGTCGATTATTGAATGTCCTTTCTAAGGAAGGATTTATAGAGAAAATAGATTCAAAATATAGGTTAGGTTTATCCTTACTTAATTTATCAGGTGTCATTAAGTATCATATGGAAATAAAACGCGAAGCTGCAGAACCCCTGCAAGCACTTGTAGACAAAGTGGGGGAAACAGCCATGATTCCTACTCTTGAAGGCGAAAAAGTGGTTTATTTGCTTAAAATTGAATGTAAAAAACCCTATCTTCTTCATGGGGATATTGGTGAAAATAATCCTGCCACCTGTTCTAGTTCAGGAAAAGTACTGTTGGCTCATCTTCCCATGAAAAAGGTGGAAGAAATACTCCAAGCAGGAATACCGAAAATGGGACCAAATAGTGTAACAGACCCAGAAATTCTAATGAATCAGTTACAAAATATTAAAGAACAAGGATACTGTATCTGCATCGATGAAATGCACGAAAATAGCATAAGCATTGCCGCACCCATAAGGGATTATACAGACCAGGTTGTGACAGCCGTCAGTTTAATCGGTCCAAAAGATCGAATGAGTACCAAACCGATATCCGAAATAGTGGACGTTGTTGTTAAAACCGCACAAGAAATCTCTTACCGATTAGGATATATCGAAGGGGAATAATAACGAATTATCTCTTTTTACTAGTTTTCAAGAAAGTTATCAAAGCTGTTTTAGCTGAAAAAAGAAAATATGAATGTAATGGGGATGGAGCATAGCTATGGAAATCAATCAGAAGAAAAGTTCGTCTACATTAGGAAATACTCTCCGTCTATTAAACTTCTTTAATATGAACGAACCTGAATTTACTTTAAGTGAATTGGCTGAAAAATTGGGTGTTGGACATAGTACTATTCACAGGCTCACGATGACTCTTATGCAAGAGGGGTTTCTAGCAAGGGACCTCGTAACGAAAAAGTTTCGGTTAGGATCGTCTATTCTAGCAGTGGAAAAAACGATTCTATCCTATTATGACATCTGTCAAATATCACATCCTGTATTAGAAAAGCTTGTTCAAGAGACAGGTGAGGCAGCACATGTTTCTATTTTAAAAGGTCATAAAGTGGTGTACTTACAAAAAATTGACAGTCCCAACTATGCTCATTTGCTTTCACACGAAGGAAAGGAGAATCCTATTCACGCGACAAATACCGGACTGGTTATTCTCGCTTATCGGTGTCAATCAGAGATAGAGGAAGTGATTGCAGAGGGTTTGTCCCCTTATACTAGTCATACGATTAAGCATCCACAGCAATTTAAGGAACGTTTAACTAAAATACGTAAGGAAGGCTATTCTTATAGTAAGGATGAATTGCATTTGGGTTTTTCCTCGATAGCAGCACCGGTTAAATCCTCGTCAGGGAAAGTGACGTATGCAGTCAGCATTGCAGGGCCTTCATCACGAATCACACCTTATCGGGTTCAGGAGTTAAGTAAAGCCGTTATGGATGCGGCAGATGAATTAGCTATAAGAAATTATGGAAATAAAAGAGCTATGAAGATTTAATTAAGAAACTTTTTTTAAAAAATATTTAAATGTTCCATCTATAGGAAAACCTTTATTTTATTCTGAAAATTTAAAATATATTATTAACACTGTAAAAATATTAAAAAGGAATAAATAAAGGAGGAAAGTAGATGCGAACGATTGCTGCACAAGAGATAGTTTCTGCTAGTAAATTTAACCGCTTTCATTTAATTGTTTTTATTTGGTGTTTCTACGCAATAGGTTTTGACGGCTTTGATATTGCTATGTATGGTGTGGGGATGCCCTGGATGATGGAAGAATGGAATTTATCCGCGCTACAGGCAGGAGCAGTGGGAAGCTATTCTTTATTTGGAATGATGATTGGTGCACTTGTCCTATCTCCAGTGGCAGATAAATTCGGCCGGAAAAATATCATTATAGTATGTATGTTTTTATTCAGTATATTTACTTTGGCAGCAGGATTAGCTCCTAATATTGTTTGGTTCACAATCATGCGCTTTATTGCGGCGATTGGAATGGGCGGTTTAATGCCAAATTGCATTTCCTTAATGACAGAGTATTCTCCGAAAAAACATCGTCCTCTTCTTGTAGGGGCCATTTATATTGGATATGCTTTAGGAGGAATTTTGGCTTCATTAATTGGGATATATCTAATTCCACATACAGGTTGGCGTGTGTTGTATTATATCGGTGCGATTCCGTTATTAACAATCCCGCTTTTCATTAAGCAGTTTCCTGAATCACTCTCCTATTATTTAGCAAGAAAACAGGTTGGGAAAGTAGTAGAAATTCTTCATAAAGTGAAACCAGATGGGAATTTTAAGGAAACAGATGATTATCAACTTACTGCAGCGGCAAAAGACAATCAAGGCTTTCCGGTAAAAAAGCTGTTTACAAACAATCGTGCTTTCAGTACGGCTGCGATTTGGCTTGCTGTATTCTGTACAATGATGATGGCGTATGGGCTAAATACATGGCTGCCAAAAATGATGCAGAATTCGGGTTTTAGTCTGAGTTCAAGCTTAACATTTAATATTGTTCTATGCCTTGGACAAATTGGGGGTACATTGGTAGGCGGTTATTTGGCAGGCAAAGTAGGCCATCGGAAAGTTCTTATTTCGTTATATTTAATGGGGGTTGTTACATTTATTGCCTTAAGTCTCACAACAAATGTTGCTCTAGTATATGTATTGATTTTTGTCGGAGGAGCAAGTACTGTTGGGGCAATGAACTTAGGAAATCCATACATTACAGAATTCTATCCACGTGAAATTCGTGCAACTGGAGCAGGCTACTCGCAGGCTATCGGGCGAATCGGTTCGATTCTCGCTCCGACTTTAATTGCCATGCTGCTTGTAACAGGCATCGATACAAAAGTAGCTTTTGCTACCTTCGCCATACCAAGCATTCTTGCTGCTCTTGGTTACATTCTTATTCAAGAAAAGTATGCTTCTTTCGACAAAGTAGTGGAAGAAGATGAGGTAAACGAAGAATTACTCATCAACAACAACCGTTCTCTGTCCAACTAACCTTCATAAACTGTTCTCTCGTTGTTAGACAACACTTAAACAATCTTGTTATTCTCATTAAAATAACAAGATTGTTTATTTTTAGGATAAATTTTTAAAAATTAATAACCTAAACATTCTGAACCTCTACTAGAGTAACATTACTTATTTGCCTGATATACCTTCAACTGCTTGCCTTTAATAGTGGTATTCTTCATAGCATTTAGTACAGCGGGACCTTTTCCATTTAAAATTTCAACAAAGGAGGCATTTTCTTCGATTGTGATGATTCCAATATCTTCAGCTTTTACGCCATCTAATTTAGCAATGGTTCCGACAAAATCTACTGCTCTCAGTTTCTTTTTCTTTCCTCCATTAAAATACAACTTCATTATATCTTGATTTAATTTTACCCCTTTATCTTCCTTTAAAGCCGGCACTGCTTTTATTTTTGCTATAAACTCAGCCTTCCTGCTTTCTACTTCCTCTTTTGCAGGCGGAGTCATGACAGGAATTTTAAACCCTATATATTGTTCAATTTCATCTAAATACTTTTGTTCATAAGGGGTAACAAAGGTAACAGCCTTCCCCGCTCTACCCGCCCTGCCAGTCCGGCCAGTTCGGTGCACATAGCTTTCTTTTTCTAATGGAATATCGTAATTAATAACAAGATTAATGTTCTCAATATCAATTCCTCTTGCAGCTACATCTGTTGCAACAAGGTATTGAAACACTCCTCTTTTAAAATCATCCATGACAGCAAACCGGTCCTCCTGATACATCCCGCCATGCAGCTTATCACATGGATAACCGCCACTATCTAGCCTTTCCATTACATCATCAACCCGTTCCTGCGTACGGCAGAAAATAATACAGCTATCCGGATTCTCAACAATTGTTATGTCCTTTAAAAGAGAAAACTTCCCCTCTTCTTTTACTTCTAGAAGGTTATGGTCAATCCTTTCAGTAGTGATGCCTGTCGCTTCGACTGAGATTTCAACCGGATTCTTCATATAAGTATGACAGAGATGTTTAATATCCTCTGGCATCGTTGCCGAGAAAACAGATGTCACTCGTTCTGTAGGAAGCTTTTGAATGATGCTCTCTACTTGGTCGATGAAACCCATATTCAGCATCTCATCCGCTTCATCGATGATAAGGAATTTGAGCTTTTCCACGACCAATGTTCCTTTTTCAATATGGTCCAATACCCGGCCTGGGGTTCCAACTACAACATGCGTTTTTTGCTTTAGCTCAAGCTTTTGCTTCGCAAAGGATTGCTTACCGTAAATGGCCGCCGCTTTAATCCGTTTAAATCTTCCAATATTAGTAATATCCTCTTTTATCTGTGCGGCAAGTTCCCGCGTTGGGGTCAAAATGAGGCACTGTGGCTTATTCTCCTCCCACTCCACCATCTCACATATAGGTATGCCAAAAGCAGCCGTCTTTCCGCTTCCTGTTTGAGATGATACAACCAAATCCTTTTTATCTAATGCGATCGGTATCACTTTACGCTGAACTTCTGTTGGGCTTACATAATTCATAGCCGTAATGGCTCTGATAATTTCTTCACCTATGTTATAATTATTAAAGATTAATTCACTCATTAACTAACCTCATTCTCTATGATATTTTGCAACCAATCTTTCAACAACTTTCGACAAAAATTAACAGAAGATTTACAATCCTCATACATAATATTTACCTTATTTTGATATTTTTAATATAACTTAAATATATTGTTCAAAAAAGTGACAAGGAAACAAAGTATAAGTATATCTCGCCTGCATTCTGCATTACATATTGTATTTGCAGTTCCAGCAGTCACGACAATTAACTATACTCTTTTTATCTTCTACAATAAAGCGCTTCTTAAGAAGATTTTCCTGACTTTTTTGAACTCATCTTGAGAGATAGGAGATAGATGAACATGAACGCACCAATTGAAATAAAACATGAAGACCCCTTACTCCATTTAGGCAATCCTTCTTATTATAATAATAGAGAATTAAGCTGGCTTGATTTCAACCAAAGAGTATTGGAAGAAGCAATGGATGAACGAAATCCACTGCTTGAACGGTATAAATTTATGGCGATTTTCAGTTCAAATTTAGATGAATTCTTCATGGTTCGTGTTGCAGGCCTACTCGATCAGTTGAAAGCCGGATTTAACCGCCCTGAGAACAAGGCTGGCCTTACACCTGCAGAGCAATTATCTGCTATTTCTAATATTGCCCATAAATTAATTGAACAGCACGACAAGACATACTTACATGTATTAACCCCTCTGTTAGAAAAAGAACGTGTGAAAATCATCCCAATTCAGGAAATCTCCAGAGCTGATTATTCTTTCTTAGAAAAGCATTTTCATGAACATATCTTTCCTGTCCTCACACCTATGGCAATAGATGCTTATCGGCCTTTTCCAATGCTTCTGAATAAGTCGCTCAATCTAGCCATTGTCCTGTGTGAGCAAAATGAAAACAGCAGAAATCACACCGAAACTAAAATGGCCATTGTTCAGGTCCCGTCTGTTATTAAGCGCTATATTGAACTGCCTTCTAAAAATAATATAAGACGATTTGTACTGCTCGAGCAGGTTATTGCTGAGTTTATCGATACCTTATTTATGGGCTATGATATTCAATCTGTTACACCTTTTCGTATTACCCGTAATGCGGATTTAACGATTCATGAAGAAGGTGCCGATGATCTTTTACGTGAAATTGAAGAGGAATTGAAAAAACGTAAATGGGGAGCATGTGTAAGATTAGAAGTTCAAAGTCAGCTCCATGATCAGCAAGTAGTAGATTATTTAGTTGAAGAACTGGAAATCCATCAAAAGGATGTGTATTTTGTTCAAGCACCACTTGATTTAACCTTCTTATTTTCTTTCTACAATACGATTCAAGCCAGCCATGAACACTTAGTCTATGAAACTTTTATTCCACAAGTTCCAGAGGACTTAATCGGAAAGAAGGATATTTTTGAAGCGGCACTCAGTGAGGATCTTCTGTTCCATCACCCTTACGAATCATTTGAACCCATCGTCGACTTTATCTCACAGGCAGCGGATGACCCTGATGTAATGGCAATTAAACAAACGCTTTACCGAGTAAGCGGAAACTCTCCGATCATTAAAAGTCTCGAGCGCGCTGCTGAAAATGGAAAACAAGTCACGGTGCTAGTGGAATTAAAAGCAAGATTTGATGAAAAAAATAATGTCCAATGGGCAAAAGAACTGGAAAAGGCCGGCTGTCATGTTATATATGGAATGACACACTTAAAAACTCACAGCAAAATAACACTTGTAGTCCGTCGCAGGAAAAATAAAATTGAGCGCTTTGTTCATTTAGGTACAGGCAATTATAATGATGCAACAGCAAGAATCTATACAGACATGGGATTAATTACAACGAATGAACAAATCGGCATTGATGCATCAAACTTTTTTAATTACTTAAGCGGACATACGGAAAAGCCATCCTATCATCACCTAATAGTATCGCCGCATGATATTCGGAATGAATTTATCCAACTGATTGATAAGGAAATTTCCTTCCATAAACAATTTGGTGACGGGTATTTTATTGCGAAAATGAACTCGCTGACCGATAAGACAATCATCATGAAGCTTTACGAGGCATCCATTGCAGGCGTAAAGATTGACCTCATTGTCCGGGGAATATGCTGTTTACGTCCAGGAATAAAAGATATCAGCGAAAATATCACCGTTCGGAGTATCGTGGGCAGGTTCCTCGAGCACACCCGGATCTATTATTTTCACCATCATGGAGAGCAAAAAATCTATTTATCATCTGCAGATATGATGACGAGAAATATGGAAAATCGAGTAGAAATCTTATTTCCCATTCTTAAAGACCATTTAAAAGCAAGAATTTATAGATGGCTTGAGATTATATTATCTGATAATACAAAAGCCCGTGAGCAGGATTCATTAGGAGTATATCATTATGTACAAAATAAAGCCGTGGAAGATCAAATCAACAGCCAGCTTGAACTCTGTAAACAAGCTTCTCGTTCCAGACAGATAGAAGTTAAAAAGATAGAGGAAACATCAACGATTAAAAAAGGTCTTAACAAATTAATCAGCTTAAAAAAACTTTATCACTTTAAAAATTCACTTAGTTAAAAGGCTATGCTAATCAATAATGTTGATAAGTCAGATTTTTGACTCATCCGTGAGAAATATCCATTTCTCACGCCTTTCAGCTATGCTGAAAGGTTGCTGTATGGTTATGAAATGACAGGAGAAAATGTATTTTCTCCTGTCATTTCATAACCATACAGCTTTAGATGAGTCAAAAATCAACAATGTTGCTAAATAAAGCTAATTAAAAAAATAATTAAAGGGCGGATTTCAACAGCCCCCTTAACCAAAGCATTAATAATGAACAGCGTTTCCTGTACCGCCGGTTAAAGACAGCACTTCACCGCTAATAGAGACAGATAGCGGCGATGCTAGGAAGGTTATGACATTTGCCACATCCTGCGCATTGACTAGACGGCCGATTGAATTCATGCTGGCAAGCTTCTTCCTGTCCTCTTCATTTGGAATTCGATCATTAATAGTTTCCGTTTCTGTAAATCCTGGATAAACAGCATTCACATTAATTCCGTATTTTCCCAATTCAATTGATGAAGTCTTCGTTAGATGAACAACCGATACATTTCGCGCCCCAGCACTAACACTGCCGGCCATTCTGGCAGCCAAGCCGCTCACGTTAATAATCCGGCCCCAATTATTTTCCTTCATATAAGGAGCAACAGCCCTTGTACATCGGAAATAGCCGAGGAACTTTTCCTCAAAATCTTTTAAAATCAATTCATCACTAACTTCATTAAATCCTTCAGGTTCTTTACCGCTTACGCGAGCTCCGTTGTTTATCAAAATATCAATACCGCCTAATAAATCTACGGCAGTCTCTACCAATCTTTGAATGGATTCAGAATTCCCCAAATCAGCTGTGACAGGGTAAATATTCCTTCCTGTTTCCTCACTAATTTCTCGGGCTGTTTCTTTTAAAGCCGCTTCACTTCTGGAACAAATAACACAATCAACACCCTCTAATGCGAGCTGGCGTGCAACCGCTTTCCCAATGCCGCGGCTTCCGCCTGTAATAAGCGCTTTTTTACCGGCTAGCTGTAAATCCATTTTCATTACCTCCGATTCATAAAATCATTCATTTGCAGGATGATTCCCTTTTATGTAGAATTAACATTAATTCTTTTTTCTCAAGATTCTCCATACATATTATTATTTCATTATTTTGAAAAGGAAAGCAACTAAATAACTTTAAGGATGATTAAAATGATTGAATCTATTAAAATTCTTGATATAACGAAAGCTGCCTATGAAGCTGGGCAAAAGATTTTAGAAGTGTATGATACTGACTTTCAAGTTGAAACAAAAGAGGATGCCTCACCTCTCACATTAGCTGATCAAAAATCACACGAAATGATTGTTAAACACTTGGAGCAGCTCTACCCCTCCATTCCTATACTAAGCGAAGAGGGTCAGCACCTTCCCTTTGAAGAAAGAAAAAAGTGGGAAACTCTTTGGATTGTCGACCCTTTAGATGGTACGAAGGAATTTGTAAATCGCAATGGAGAATTCACGGTAAATATTGCACTTGCTCATAATCAGAAGCCAATCTTAGGTGTTATTTACGTTCCTGTTAAGGATGAAATGTATTTTTCAAACCAGCTTGGAGCTTTTAAAGTAAACCGCTACAGCAACCATCAGCTTAAATCAGAGCAGAACTTATTAGCAGTGTCTGATAAAGTCGCAGTCGGTCATGAGGGTTCATATAAGGTGGTTGCCAGCCGCTCTCATTTATCTTCTGAAACAGAAGCATTTGTTGAGAATCTAAAAAAAGAACATGCCGAGGTTGAGATGATCTCTGCAGGAAGCTCATTGAAATTCTGTCTAGTAGCAGAAGGAAAGGCTAATGTCTATCCTCGCTTTGCCCCAACAATGGAATGGGATACAGCAGCAGGTCAGGCTATTGTTGAAGCGGCCGGAGGAGAAGTTGTTGATGCCAAAACCAATCAACCATTGCTGTATAATAAAGAACAGCTTGTAAATAACTGGTTTATCGTGCGTTAATCTATTAAAAGAGAGCCGATTCTTGAAATCAGCTCTCTTTTAGTAACTTGCCCGCATCTAATCTTCCTTCAATTCCTTCAGCTCATCAATCAGTTGCTTCGTCCGTTTCGCATTTCCTTGTGCAAAATTTTCAAGACGTTCTTTTAGCTCATCATCATCTTGAACCCTCTCAGCACTTATCAGATAAGTACGCATTAAATCTTCTTCGGTTTCAATTGAATGTTTAAGAACTTCTTCAAGTTTTTCCTTTTCATCGTCATTCATTCCATCAAACATAATTAATCCCTCCTATCATTGTTATCGTTTACTAACCTTTTTCTGAATATCCATTAAGCTTATAAAATATCCACCCATGTCTTTATTGCAGTAGCCAAGATTAATACTCCCATAATGATTTGTAATACTTTTGTATTCATCCTTTTTCCAACATTTGCTCCCAGTGGAGCGGCAAGTAAACTAGCTGCAACCATTATAAGAGAAGGAAGAATTTCTACTTGTCCTGTTGAGATTTTACCAGTAATAGCACCAATAGATGAAATGAGTGTAATCGCTAAGGAGGAAGCAATAGTCATTCTTGTCGGTACCTTTAATACGACAAGCATAATGGGAACTAGCAAAAATGCTCCTCCAGCACCCACAATACCTGCTCCAATCCCGACAATAAATGCTAGAATTGCGGCAAGCCACTTGTTAAATTTCACTTGGTCTAATGAAATATCATCAATACCTTTTTTTGGTACAATCATCATGATAACGGCAAGCAACGCTAAAATTCCATAAACAATATTCACTCCGCTTTCGGTCATGTGCGTGGAGCCGAGCCCGCCAATCAAACTTCCAATCAGAATACTAATCCCCATGTAGACAATCAAAGTTTTGTTAATATAGCCACCTTTGCGGTAAGCAAAAACACCACCGATTGTAGCAAAGAAAACCTGTACAGCTGTAATTCCTGAAACCTCATGTGCCGTAAAATGTCCTACCCCAAAAGCAGCTGGAATATATAATAACATTGGGAAGTTAATAATAGCTCCACCTATTCCTAACATCCCTGAAATAAATGAACCTATAAATCCAATTAGGAAGATCGTGATTATCAAACTAATATCCATCTCTTCCTCCTTTTTAGAAAAGGGAACCTATTACAGCTCCCTTTATTTTTATCCTTTTTGAATCCAAAATTTTAATACATCATTATCTTCTTCGTGTTTTAGAAGATTGTGTCCACCTGATTTTGCCCAGGCTGTAAGATCATTTTTGGCCCCTTTGTCTGTTGTATGGATTTCTAACACTTGACCTGATTCAAGTTCATTTATGGCTTTTTTTGTTTTCACAATCGGCATTGGACAAGCCAAGCCTTTAGCATCTAATACTTTCGCTGCATTCATTTTTTATTTACCTCCTATTATTCAGCATGATGAACAGCACAACGGTTAGGCCCGATTTCCAACTCTTGCATTTTAACAGAATCAACTTTTTCTACTCCACGATTAATTGCAACAATCTCTTCAAAATTTGGTGGTTTAACTGAACTTGCTGACTTTTCAACACGATTGAGAAATTCATCTTTTGTAGCCTTAAACATATTTTCATTGCGTTTTCTAATCTTTCCAAGCGTATCTCCAATATACCCAGCTGAGTTGATTTCAGTATCCAGGTCAGCATAGTGGCCAGGGAGTACAATCACATCATCAGCAATTTCTGATACCTTGTTATGAACAGTATGAAACAAGTCATTTGCCCATTCACGTACTTTATTTCCAAGGTCAGGACGACCTAATCCACTAATAAAAATAGTATCACCTGAGAATAAAAGTTTATCATTCACAAGAAATGATACGCTGCCTGGTGTATGTCCAGGTGTTTTTACAGCTAAGACTTCAAGCTGTACTTGCTCGAACTCAATCTTTTGATAATTTTCTAATGCCTCAAAATTAAATACAGCACCTTCACTCTTCATAATATAATATTTTGCACCTGTCAATTCAGCCAGCATGTTACCACCTGAGATATGATCAGCGTGTAAATGAGAATCGACAATATGAGTAATTTTTGCTCCTTCTTTTTCCGCAGCTTTTACGTAATCATCTACAAAACGTGCGGGATCAACAATGAGAGCTTCCTGACCAGATACAACCATGTACGATAAGCAGCCTTTACCTACGCGGATAAATTGGAATACCTTTAGGTTTTTATCTTCATATACTTTTACCTTTTCTAAGTACTGGCTCCAAGCCTGCATCCCGTCTTCTAATGTGTAAATATGATTAAAGCCAGCATCAACTAATTGTTCTCCAACAAATACAGAAGATCCGCCTTTAGCACAAATCACAAGCACATCTTGATTTTGAGGAATTTGATTAGCAATTGGTTCAATCCCATCAATTAACTCGAAATATGGAACATTTACATATCGAAAATTTTCTCCTTCTACTTTCCAATCACGAAAATCACTTTCATTGCGGACATCCAAAATAAACAATGTTTCTTTATTTAATACCTTTTCAGCCAGTTGTTTGGCAGTCATTACTTTTAAAGTCATCCCCAATTACCCCCTATAGTATTTTTAGTTTCAAAAAAAATTACTAAATACCCGTTGTCTGACCAGACCATTGACTCATTCCCGGAACAACATTGCTCACATTGGTAAACCCTTTTTCAGATAACTTTTGCGCAGCAAGATCACTGCGGCTAGCTGTACGACAAACCACAAAGATTTCATTTTCTTTATTTAATTCATTTAAACGGTCTTCTAATTCACCTAAAGGAATATTAATAGCATTTGGAATATGGTTAAATGCATATTCTGCAGCTTCTCTTACATCCAACACCACGATGTTTTCATTTGTCTCAAGTTTTTTTTCTAACTCTTCATTTTTAATGATGTGTGGATGCTTTTTCTCAGATGTCTCATCATCAGAAGATTTACGAAGATAATGTTTTAGCACTTCCCCTTCTTCAATCGTTCCTAAATACTGATGTCCTGAACTTTGAGCCCATGCCTTTATGTCAGATTTGGATCCTTTATCTGTTGCTTGAACTTCTAATACTTGCCCTGCCTCTAAAGTATTCATTGACTTTTTTGTTTTCACAATCGGCATTGGGCACGCCAATCCTTTTGCGTCTAAAATTACGTTTGCTTTTAAGTTCTCCATTTTAAAGCCTCCTGTTTTTATACATATTGGGGTATTATTTTTACGAAAAAAATTTATTCAACTTTACCTTCCCAAGCAAGCATTCCACCAACCATGTTTATCACGTTAAATCCATAGCTTTCAAGAAATTGCGTTGCACGGCCGCTTCTAGCTCCTGAACGGCAAACCATGATATACTCTTTTGCTTTATCTAATTCATGCATACGAAACTCCACTAATCCTAAAGGAATATGAACTGCACCTGGAACTTTTCCGGCTGCTACTTCATCCACTTCGCGTACATCAATGATATTTAATGTCTTTCCTTCATTAAATAATGTTTCTACTTCTTTTGCAGTCATTTCTCTCATTGTATTAATCCTCCTTCAATTTCTATTAAATCTAGGCACCAATGTCACCTTTGATACTATTGTAAATCCTGACTAGTCTCTCCTATATCTAGAGGATAACATTCCCCGCTTCTTCTAAATAAATAAATTAACATTTCCTTCTTGGGCATCTGCCAAATATGCAGCAACCCCTGCATATTCAATATTATCTAGCAACTCTTCCTGTTGCAGACCTAATAAATCCATCGTCATCGTACAAGCAACCAATTTTATATCCTGCTCTTGAGCCATTTCGATTAGTTGCGGAAGAGGCATCGCGTTGTGTTTTTTCATAACATCCTTAATCATTTTAGGACCAAAGCCGGCAAAATTCATTTTGGAAAGTCCCATTTTATCTGCGCCTCTTGGCATCATCTTGCCAAACATTTTTTCCATAAACCCTTTTTTCACTTGAATATTTTCATCTTTACGAAGGGCGTTTAATCCCCAAAACGTGTGAAAAATTGTTACTTCATGATCATAAGCAGCTGCCCCATTTGCAATGATATATGCAGCCATTGCCTTATCATACTCACCACTAAATAAGATAATGGTTGTCTTTTTCTTCTCTGTCATAATATTACCTCCAATATGATGTTTTTGTTACATGTACCCGTATGGGTATATTTACAGTTAAAAAAATTATCCTTTTTGAATCCAAAATTTTAAAATTTCATTTTCCTCTTCGTATTCCAGCAGCTCATGTCCACCTGATTTAGTCCAAGCGGTAAGGTCATTTTTGGCACCTTTATCTGTTGTATGAATTTCTAAAACCTGACCAGATTCCAGTTCATTTATTGCTTTTTTTGTTTTAACAATTGGCATTGGACAGGCTAAACCTTTTGCATCTAATACTTTCACTACATTCATTATTTATTTCCTCCTATCCGTTTATTACCTTTACCCCTATGGGTATAATGTTAATAAAAATAAAAAAAAGTGTCAACCTTTTTTACCGACTTTTTATTAATAGATTAACGGCTTCTTTTACTAGCTCTTCTGTATTTTTATCACCTTGATCATGATTTTTTTGAACACACTCTACTAAATTGGAACTTACAACAACCCCAATTGTTCGGTCAATAGCAGTCCTAACTGCAGATAACTGAGTGATGACTTCCTTACATTCCTTATCTTCTTCCATCATTCTTAAAATTCCTCTTAATTGCCCTTCAATACGTTTTACTCTATTTTTCATTTGATCATCATAATACATGTTTCTACCTCCTTAACGGTTCGTTTCCATTTCTAATGAATTTTCCTTTAATGAAAACTTTTCCTGTTCCATAATTGTATATCCAGTTACTCGAAAACCCTTTTGTCTTAATAAACGTATACCCATATTTTTTTCTACTAAGCTTAATGCTACTAAATGTAAATCACGATTTGGGATTTCATGATAATTTCTCTTTAGATAGGCAATCGGAATATTGATGGCTCCCTCGATTGGATTCTTACAAGATTCATTAAAATCCCTTACATCTATTACATTTATTTTATCTAAATCAAGATCACTAAAATGATTACACTGGACGCCAAGAACAGGAAAATACCTTCTATATAAAATAAATATGACAATCGCTGTACTCAAAATTAAAAATGTCATTCTAACCTCCATAAATTGAAACTTCCATCAGTGGGGGTCTTACTGCCCGTTAAGAGTGGGATAAATTAAAGAACCCCTCAACATGTTCTATATTATACCCCTATAGGTATAATGTCAATCTTATTTTTGTTTCATCTTCCTTTTCTGCTTTATTTTATATCCATTGAAATCATATACATCCTATTTCGTTCACTTTTATTACCCACCCTCCATAAGATAAATAGTAAAAAGTGAAGGATTCCTATTGTAAATATACGATGATGCTGTATAATTCATAGTATAAACATAGGAATTAATGGAATAAGGATGGTGAATCTGATTATGGGTTTTATAAAGAATCTTTTTGTTGAACATTGCCCAAAATGTAAGAAGGCATTAGAAACTCAACATTCCAATACTTTAAAAGCAATTGTCATTAAATCATGTCCAGATCAGCATTATCAAAAAGAGTTTCATCCAGCTCTTGAAACATATATTGAAAGCCATTAGATTAGTAATAAATAAAAGGTAGCGATTCAAGCTACCTTTTATTTTTCTTCTCTTTTTTCAAAAGAAATTCATGTAACTATTTCCTTACCTTCTACCTGACAGCACAGCGATTTGGTCCAATTTCCATTTCTCTTTGCTTTTCTTCATCCGGAGTCATTTTTCCCATGTTTGTTTCCCGAATTTCCTGATATGAGTTTGGTTGTGGAGGTAAGTTTTCTGTTACTGTTTTTCTAAACTCATGTTCATCTGCAATATTTAACCCATGATTCTTTTGATACAACTCACCTAGCTTTTCACCTATACTTCCATCCTCATTCATTTCTTTTATACTCATATAATGAGCTGGCAGAACCAATAAGTCATCCGCAAGCTCTTTATATCGGCTGTATAAGGTGTTTCTTAAATCTCCTACCCAATCTTCTGCTTTTCCTGCTAAATCTGGGCGGCCCATGCTATCAATAAATAAAATATCTCCTGTTAATAAATATTGATCATCAATTACAAACGATGTACTTCCAATGGTATGCCCCGGAGAGTAAACGGCTTTAATGATTGTGTTCCCAATAATAAATTCATCCTTATCATGAATTGGATCATACTCAAAGTGAACTTCTGCAGCATCTTTGGGCGGAAGACAGTAAGTCGCACCTAATTTCTCAGCCAGTTTTCTTCCTCCGGAAATATGATCTGCGTGTAGATGTGTATCTAAAGCATAATTTAAATGAATGTGATGCTCTTTAATAAAGCTTTCGTATGGTTCAAGCATACGATTAGTATCAATTATAGCGCCTTCTCCATTGGATTCAATTAGATAAGACAAACACCCTTTGCCTATACGAACAAATTGATAAATGGCTCCTCCATTTTTTAAATTGCCAATTTTAATCGGCTCTAAATGCTCACTCCAAGCCTTCATACCACCTTCAACGGAGTATACATTTGTAAAGCCTGCTTCAGCAATTTGCTCTGCTACAAATTCGGAGGACCCGCCTTTTGCACATATTACATAAATTTCCTTATTTTTGGGCAACTTATCTTGTATAGGGTCAATCCCTTCTAGTAAGTCAAAATACGGGGCATTAATAATCTCAATATTTTTCCCTTCAATTTTCCAATCATCAAAATCATCTGTATTCCTAGCATCAATAATAAACAAGTCTTCATGGTTTAATACTTTCCTTGCTAGTTCTTTTACAGTGATTGTCTTTATAGCTGTTGCAGTTACCATTTTGCCCCTCCTTTTTAAATGAAGTTATAGTCTAAAAAGTTAGTGTCACATCAGCATCTTTAGCAAAAGTTAAAAATGTAACAGCTCCCCCAACATCAATTCCTTCAATAAAATGCTCCTTTTCTAAACTCATCACATCCATTGTCATTTGACATCCAATCATTTTGACTCCCAGTTCTCTTGCCATTGAAACCAGTTCCTCAATAGGCGGGACATTGGCTTTTTTAAAGCCTGCTTGAAAATGTTCTGTTCCTGCAGGCATAGGTAAATTTTTATGGGCTTCTTTATGAATAAGATTTAACCCTTCAAACGTAAAAAAGATTGCTACCTCTGCATCTGTTGCAGCGGCGGCTGTTGCAATGTTGAAGACTTTATAGGCATCGAACATACCTCCATTTGCAGCAATAATCGCTACCTTCATTCGTTTTCCTCCTTAATCAGTGGCTTTTATCAATTGCTCCTATCCAATCCTTCATACCAGGAACTACATTCTTTACATTTTTAAACCCTTTTTCTGTTAGTTTTTGGGCAGCAAAATCACTGCGGTTTCCGGTTCTACAAATGATATGAAGATTTTCTGTATCATTTAATTCTTCAAAGCGATGCTCTAATTCTCCAAGAGGTATATTAATGGAACCCGGAATATGACCAAAAGCATATTCAGCTGGTTCTCTAACATCTAAAACGGTAATTTTCTCATTTCCATCTAATTTATTTAATAGGTCGTCTAAACTTACAACATCTGCATGCTTGGCCTCTGTTTTCTCTTCTTCGGTTCTCGCTTTTCGAAGATAATGTTTTAAAATATTATCTTCCTCAACGGTTCCTAAATATTGATTACCCGTACTATCTGCCCAAGCTTTCATATCAGCAGTAGAGCCCTTATCCGTTGCTTGTATTTCTATAACTTGTCCAGGCTCAAGTGTAGTCATTTCTTTTTTTGTTTTCACAATAGGCATAGGACAGGCTAATCCTTTTGCATCTAACACTTTATTAACTATAACCTCCATTAATCTTTCCCCCTTTCAAATATTTATTATTTTTCTAAATCGTTTTTCCATGCCAATATATTGCCTGCCATATATTTCACGCCCTAATCCTGAATATTTTTATAAGACAAAAAAACCATCCATTTAGATACTTTTCAGCCTCTAAATGGATGATTTCATTTTTTATCGATATTTGTAATCAGAATTTTTCAGTCTCTCTGGACTGTATTAAAGGTAATATTATGTTATTTATTATATTAAAATAATAAAAAATGCGTTTCAATCCCCTTGTTAAACAGATTTCAGAGAATAATTTCCACAAATGAAGCGGCTAATTCTTTTCAAATCCTTCTATGTCTTTATTCCCTTAATTCTCTCTATATTCTTTATTAAAAATAAACACAATATCATTACGATCTTTTTCATAATCCCAAATGATAAAAATATCTTCAATCGAGCGGTTAAAAATATCCTCAAATAAATGTTTACAGTTCATATATTCTTTTTTTATTTCCCTAGCTTGGTGAAGCAATAAATCGAAGTCCCCTTTTTGATACACAAATCGTTCTAATTGTAACAGTACACCCTTTGACTCAATCGTACAAATGTTTTGTGAATAGCTGACAATTTTTAAACAGGTCGCTTTTTTATGAGTCTTTGAACCTATTTCATCCAGCAGCTTTAAAAGTGATTTTTCAAAGCTTACCTCGATTTGTTCCTCCACCATATCATTAATCTCAAATAGAAGAATTCCTGTGTTTCTTTCATAATCCCAATCAGATCGGAAATATTCATACAAATTCCCCAACACCTTTTCCACTTCGGGAATAAAGTCTTTTACCACCGTATTTATAACAGTGGAGCGAAAATTGGTTGCAAGATTTAATTCGTTACTGTTGATCAACACTTCCTCTGCAGGGATAATGAAATTTCTCATATAGACATAGAATCGTTTCCCTTTCTGCATAACATAACAGGTTTCTGGTCCTTTTCCAAACCTCCGCTTTAACTGCTTACTTAACTTGCTGCTAAGGTACTGCATATTCTCCTGAGTTGTTTTAATCATAGGATTCTCCTTTCAGAAAAAAAGACCTAACCTCTCATAAAAGAAGCTAGGCCACGGCTTAAACGACTTTTATAAATCGTTTGTTTCATATACCCTATTTCTAGAATCAGTCTTTAGTAGTATCAATATCAATATCTCTGCCATCACGGATAACTCCTGAACGTTATACATAATATTATTAATATTTACATTATACAGTAATTATTTAAAAACTGCCGGTAAAATAACTTCTATACAAGTTCCATCATTGTTACTACTAATATTTACTCGTCCTTGATGTTCTTCGATAATTTGGCTGCTGACATGCATCCCAAGACCTGTTCCATATTCTTTCGTAGTAAAAAATGGTTCACTTACCCGCCCAAGCATGTCAGACGGAATCCCGCAGCCTTGGTCGATAATTTGGATTTGAATGGTGCTTTTAAAAGGATTGAAACCCTCAACAAAGATAGTACCTCCATCAGGCATAGCTTCAATGGCATTTTTAATATAATTAATAAACACTTGTTTCAACTGGCTCTCATCACCCACTACCGTTGTCTCTCTAAAATTGTATCTTTTGACAATTTGAATATTATTTAATAGTGCGTGTGACTCCATTAACATAAGTACTTGATCTAGCAATACTTGCATAGATAACTTTTCATACTTTATTTTCGCTGGTTTTCCAAGAACCATCAGTTCTTTTAAAATAGCCTCCACCCTGGCAATCTCGGATTCCACTACTTCAAAATACATAGGCTCACCTTTGTAGTCAGCCATAATTAATTGCAAAAAACCTTTTATAGCCGTAATTGGATTTCGGATTTCATGTGCAATTCCAGCAGCCAATTGACTTGCCACTGCATGTTTTTCTGACTGCAGCTGCTTATCCAATTCGCTCATTGATAAATTGCTTTCCAATCTTTGCTCTATCACCATTTGGATTCTACCTCCCGTTTTTTTAGCAGAAAATAAAAAGCCAAAATAAGCATAGTTCTTCCAACTACGTCTTATTCTGGCTTAAATTCTAGCATCATATCTAGAAACTCATTGCCTATTAATGTTAGAACACAAACTTCCTGTTATAAAAAAGGTCATTCTGATAGAATAGAGCGAAATATCCCTATATCCAATATTAATACTAACGCACGCTATCTAAATTTTCAATCAATTTAACTTGATTTAATGGAATTGTAAAATACGTTCCTTCTGACTAAAGCTGCCAGCCAAACTGACAGCTTTCATTTCCAGCAACCAATGCATTAATTGCTCCTACTTCGGTACTTCTAAAACAATCCTTGTTCCCTGCTCTTTAACCGCATGAATAGATAGTATACCTCCAACTGCTTTGGCTCTTTCTTCCATGCTGAACAGACCTACACCGCGTGAAACCTGTCCTATATCAAAACCTTTTCCGTAATCCTCGATAACCACCCGAATTTCGTTATCCATTTCTCGAATCGTCACAAAGGCTTCATCTGTATCAGCATATTTCCGAACATTTGTTAATGTTTCTTGGATAATACGATAGATAGTTATTTCTTTATTCGCACTTAATCGGCTTTGCAGATAACAGTCAAAATGAACATTAATCCCACTGTATTCAGAATAACGAACAAGATAGGAACGAATCGCAGGAATTAAGCCAAGATCATCTAACACAGATGGGCGCAATTCCCAAGAAAGATTGCGAAGCTCTTCAATAATCGCAGTTGCTTCGTCCTGCATCTGATCTAGCAGTGGATGACTGATTTCAGATTGAAGCCGATTAATCGTTATCAAATGGCTGTATAAATTTTGTCCAATCCCATCATGAAGTTCACGGGAAATCCGTTTCCGCTCATCCTCTTGGACATCTATAATTTTTGTCATCATTTTTTGCAGTTCCTCTTCAGCATTTTTTCGCTGCGTAATTTCATGTCTTATCGCTAGATACTGATAAGGCTTGCCATCCCTATCAAGAAAAGGAACAATGGTCGTATCCACCCAATAATAGCTGCCATCCTTCGCACGATTTTTGATCTCGCCTTTCCACACTTTTCCGGTTGCGATTGTCGTCCATAACTCAGTGAAAAACTCCTTTGAATGGTAGCCGGAATTGATAATTCGATGGTCCTTTCCAATCAGTTCCTCCCTTGAATACTGTGATATTCGACAAAACTGTTTATTAACGTCTGTAATCGTTCCTTTTTGATCTGTTATCGCAACAATAGAAGATGCGTCGAGTGCAAATTTCAGATCCATCAACTCATGTATAGATTTTCTCAATTCCTCGACAACCCGCTTATATTCAGTAATCTCCTTACGGATAGCCAAGTATTTATATGGTTTGCCTGTGTCATCTAGGAAAGGAACAATCGTCGTATCCACCCAATAATTAGTGCCATCCTTTGCCCTGTTTTTAATTTCTCCATGCCAAATATGGCCGCTTGAGATTGTAAGCCACAGCTCCTCCATAAATTCCTTCGAATGGTATCCAGAGTTAATGATTCGGTGGTCCCTTCCAATTAATTCCTCTGGGGAATATTTGGATACCTCACAAAATTTATCATTTACAAAAGTAATTTTTCCTTTTTCATCCGTAAAGGCAACGATTGTCGATTCGTTTAGAGCGTAGAATAAATCAACCAATTCATGTATAGGGTATGATTGATGTTTATTCAGCCTTGATTGATCTTTCACTACATGAAACGTCATTAAATAATATTGCTCTCCGCTAAGACTAAAGGAATTTACACGAAAGAAAAGAGAAATAGTACGGCCATCCCTATGTATACCGTGATGGTGGATAACCATTCCCTCTTTTATAGTCTGAAGGTCAGCTTCTGGCATGAGTATACGAAGAGCTTTTCCATTTAATTCATTCTCTTGATAGCCAAAGTTGACACATGCCTGCCTATTGGCAAAAGAGATGATGCCATAGTCATTAACAAGAATGGTTGCATCACTGGAACTAGGATCAATCTTGTTTTCTTTATTTAAAGGATTATTCCTGTCCATTCTATTTCCTCCTGTTACTGCTTAACTTTTCCTCCAACCCCTTTGCAGCCAATAAAACAACTCGATGTTCAGTTTCCGTAAAGATTCGCTTTGTCCGATTCCCCACCAATAAAACTCCTTTTGGCATTCCGTTAATCTGAATGGGTACAGCATAAGCAGATAAGAGATTTTCGGCCAGCATAATCGGGTACTCAAGTACCTTTCCTGTAATATGATTAGGAAAATCCTCTACTGTCATCGGCCTTCCTGTAGAGATGACTTTACCTGCTATCCCTTTTCCATAACGGACTGTAATTCTCATGTATTTTTCGTTACTGTTTCCAGCAGCGTAATGCCATCTAACATCAGGTCCGTCACTATTTTGGATAGCCAAACCAACAAAATCACAGTTCAATTCAGCTAATAACTGTTCACAGCATGCCTCAATATGCCGGCAAGTACCCTCTTGGCTGCACCTTTTATAATCCATATCCTAATAACCCCTTTTTTAAAGCTAATGCCACAAGCTCTGGTCTTGTCTTCATCTGGAGCTTTTCCATTAGGTTCCCTTTGTGGGTTTCAACTGTCTTGACACTGATAAACAGCTGTTCCGCAATTTCTTTATTCGAAAAACCCTTCGCAATCAAGGTAAGTACCTCTTTCTCACGATCGGAAAGGAGTTGAAACGTATCAGCAGTTCCTTGCTTGACGCTTCCCAAATACTCCTCCATTAATCGTTTCGTTGCAGAAGGATGAAGGTATGCATTTCCACCTGCCACAGAACGAATAGCCCCCACAAGCTCCTCCTGAGGCGCACTTTTTAAAATACACCCCGAAGCTCCTGCTTGAATCGCACGGAATAAGTACTCCTCGTCGTCATGCATCGTCAGAATCAAGATAGTCACTTCCGGCATCAATTTTTTCAATTCCGAGGTAGCCGATAAGCCATCTTTTCCATGGGGCATACTTAAATCCATAACTACTACGTCTGGTTTAAGTTCAAGCGCCTGCTGAATTCCTTCATTTCCTTCAGAGGCTTCCCCAATGACTTCCATATCCTCATGATTATTTAACAGCATTCTCAAACCCATTCTAACAACAGCATGATCATCGCAAAGTAATATTTTAATCAAGCCAATCCCCCCTAACCTGAGATCGATACCATTTAATCTGAAAATAAAACACAATAAGGGGATTGCACGTTGCAAACCCCTAAATCAATATTCTACTATAACGGTAGGAAAAACTCTATAGAAGTCCCTTCCTGCATTCGAGAAGATATAGTACAGCTTCCGCCAATCAAACCCATTCTTTCAATCATCGAAGCAAGACCTGGCGAATGATCCATGGCTGCTTCAACGTCAAACCCCTTGCCAAAGTCTCTTATTGAAATGAATAATCCTTCCGGTTCCCATGTTAAAGTGATGTCTGCCCGAATGGTATCGGCGTGTATTGCGATATTGGCCAATGCCTCCTGACAAACTCGAAAAAGAGTAATTCTCTCTTTTTCTGAGATTTCCACTTCATCTCCGAAAACGTTAAAATCCACTTCAATGCCATATGTTGACGTGTATAATTTTAAATAAGTTTTCATAGCTGAAAGTAACCCAAGTGTTGTGAGAGTAGGAGGATGTAATTCTACAGCCAAAAGCCTTACTTCTTGAATTGTTTTCTCCAGCAATTGGGTCATATCTTCCATATACCCCTTCATTGACTGATCTACATTTCCTTCGATTAACTGCAAACCTGTATAAAGGCTGTATAAAGTTTGACCCACTCCTTCGTGAAGCTCAAGGGCAATTCGCTTAAGCTCCTGTTCCTGCGCTTGAATAATGTAGGAACTGATATTTTCCTTTGTCGGCTGCGTTTTCATTCCATCCCTCCTTCCTCATATTGATATTTCACATAAAAGCAAATGAAAGTTTACGCCTTTTTCATATTATTGTTTCGAATCTTGAACATACTTCCCTCAACAGCTCTGTCCAAATCATTTTTGGCTTGAGCCATTTTTTCCTGATAATACATCCAGACTACCAGAATTAAGCTGGCAAGAGCAACTTCCGATAAGGCCATAAAACCAATGGCATAGTGCCCTGTTATATTAAACAATAATGATAATAAGATTGGCGGGAAAAATCCTCCCAAGCCGCCCATCATCGATACAATACCATTTGCAATACCAGCCTGCTTTTGAAAGTATAATGGCACCAACTTAAAGATAACACCGTTTCCGACACCGGCACAAAACGCAATCGTTAAACACCCAAAGGTATACCATGCAAGGGATGGAGCAAAGGAAAGAATCATCGCTGAAACTGTATAAACTCCAAACACAAACATAAGTAAAATAAGAGAATGAAAACGGTCAGCCAGCCAGCCGCCGATTGGACGCATAATCGTAGCGACCACAATAAATCCGGCAGTACGCATTCCTGCATCTACTTTTTCTAAGCCAAAGTTTGAAACAAGGAAGTTTGGCAGATAAACGGTAAAGGCAACAAATGAGCCAAAGGTAATAAAGTAAAATAAACAAATTAGCCACAGCTTTTCATTTTTATACACACCTTTTATTTGCTCGGAAAGTGTTGTTTTTACTCTCGGTTCTTTTTTATCACCTAAGAAAAAGTTCATTAGGATAAAAACAGCCAAAATGACTAGGTAAATTTGAACAGTCACAGACCAGCCAAATTTCGTTGCAAGCATTGGAGCAGCAAAAGTTGAGACAGCTGTTCCAAGATTTCCAGCACCATAGATTCCATTAACAAAACCGTGGCGTTCTTTCGGATAGTACTTCGGCAAAGACGTTACCCCGACGGAGAAAACGGCTCCGCCAATTCCTAGAAATAATCCGCCAATTAATAAATCAGCTAATGAATTAGCAATACTGATATAATACACAGGAAATAACAACAAAACAAAGCTCAGTAGAAATATCACTCTGGCACCAAACTGATTCGCGTAGAATCCTAACGGAACCCTGAGAACAGAACCTAAAATAACCGGAACAGCTGTTACAAGCGCCAGCTGACCTTCAGGAATGGCAATATCCTCTTTAATAAACGGCATTAAGGAGGAGATTAAAACCCAAATCATAAATCCAACAATCAGATTCATTGTTTGTAATGGAAGCTGGATTTTTTTTATCATTGTGTTCACGCTCTTTTCTTAATTACATAATATAGTTGTGATTGTTGATCAAAAGCAGTCCATGCATTTTCAGCTAAAGAAACACTAGCTGTTAACGGAATAGCAAAAAAGTGCCGGCGGTCAAAGTAAATGCGCAGATGAGTATGGTCTGGACACAGCTCCAGCTTTTGGATTTCTTTTGGCACAAAAGGAGCCTGCTCTTCTCCATCTTTATCAAGGATGGCAACCATTACCTTTTGAGAAATAAAGGGTTGTAAGTCTTCCATTTTAATGTGTTCCACAGCTGCCACAGCCTCTCTTTGCCGGGTATACATTCATCTGATAGCCCTGCAGATACTTCCAGAATGCTTCGTCTGCGTGTTCTTCGATATAATCAATCGTTTCCTGTTCTGACTGCCATCTGCTCATTCCCTTTACTTCAGCAACGACAATTTCAATTCCATCCTCTGTCTTCTCATCTAAGTACCAATTCAAGCGAATATCTTTAAAAAGTTCTGCAAGCATTTGATCAATTTCAGCAGCAAAATGACCTATTGCCTCTCTGATAAAACAAAAATCAAGGTATGTTTCACTGTTCATAGGATTCACGCCTTTGCATTGATTGTTTTTTTGTATACATAAATGGCAGCAGGGAAAAGAAAAATATTTAATCCCCCAAAGATTAATGTATTAGTATAATTTTCATAATAATATTGATGAACCATGTACTGAGTAAAAATGACATTCAGCATCAAAATGATGCATAGTACGGCTACACCCATAACCCTAAGCTTCATAACGTTTCACCCTCACTGCATAAACTGCCCCATTTTCAACCTTTAACTGAATCTCAGGAAGCGGACGACGCGGAGGTCCTGCAATGGGAACACCTGTCTCGACATCAAATTTACCGTGGTGACAAGGACACAGCATGACATTCTGTTCCTTTTTCCAAAATACTGGACAGCGAAGATGTGTACAGGCATTTTGATAGGCAACATATTTATTCTCTGCTAGCCTGACTAATAGGGCATCGTCATGTTCACCAGGGAAAGCAAACTCGACTGCTTCACCGACAGGAATGTCACTGATATCTGTAATCTTTTGATGCGGATATTCCTTATCCCCAAGCCCCATCAATTCCTTGGCAGCTACAGCTCCCCACGGAAGGGAGGAAACAGCAAATGCGCCTGCTGCTCCTACTAAAGTTTTCATAAACCCGCGTCTATCTAGTTTTCTTTCATTATTCCGCTCAATATTATGTGTATAATTATCCTCATTAAAGGGGATTTTATTATTTTTATCCGATGGCATTCTATTACCTCCTAGAACAGCTTTGTTGTACCCTGTAAAATACCAGGCAGATTGACTTTTACATTCGTTTCGCCTTCAAGATATGGCAGGCTTGTCACCCACATATCATTATCCAGGTTGAATTGTTGTTTCTTATTCTCAATTTCTTCATCTGTCAGCCATTGAAGTGTGTTGGTTGGACAGACACTCGCACACATTGGCGGGATATTATCCTTTGTCCGGTCAATACATAAATCACATTTATACATTAAGTTTTGCTCGGTATCAAACTTCGGTATACCGTAAGGACAGGCAATGGTACAGTTTTGACAGCCGATACATTTTTCCACTAATGCTGATAGAACGGCACCTGTTTCGTGAATTTGGATTGCCTGGGCCGGACAGCTTCTTGCACATGCCGGGTTAACGCAATGAAGGCACATAAGCGGCATCGTCTGTCGGTCCTTAAGAGGATTGACATCATACACATAGTTTCGATTACGCTCTTCATGTCCGCCGCATTGTGTACATGCCGCTAGACAAGAACGACAGCCTATACAATTCTCTAATTCGATATACAGCCTCTTTTGCACTTAAAGCACCTTCTTTGTTTCAACTTTTTCCATCTGCGCTGCGCAGGCCTTAAATTCAGGCATACGTGACATCGGGTCAAGCGCTGCAATGGTTAATAGATTAATAGACTGTTCGTGACCAAAATGATATGGAACAAAGACTGTGTCTTTTCTAATCGCTTCCGTAATTTTCACTTTATAAATAGCCTCGCCTCTTCTTGTAAACAAGCGGACTCTTTCTTCATGTTCCACGTTATATTTTGCTGCTGTTTCAGGATGCACCTCGACATACGGCTCCGGGCACATATCGCGTAAGAACTGAATACGTCTTGTCTGGTTCCCTGATAAATAATGATAAACAACACGGCCTGTCGTTAAGCGAAGCGGATATTCTGCATCAGGCTCCTCTGCCGGCGGACGGTAAGGCAATGCACAAATTTTCGCTTTTCCATCCGGATGATAGAATTTTTTATCTAAGAACATATGCGGTGTCCCAGGATCGTTTTCATCCTTACAAGGCCAAAATACTCCATCCTGTTTGTCGATTTTATCCCATGTAGCACCATAGTAATCTGCGTAACCGCCTTTACTTGCCAATCTAAATTCATCTGCCACATCTTTTGCTGTTTTTAGATGAGAGAAGTATTTTCCTCTTCCTAGACGTTCGGCAAGTTCTACTTGCATTTGCCAATCCGGCTTTGATTCGCCGATTGGTTCCTGCGCTTTGTTAATCTTAATGATGCGGCCTTCTAGGTTTGTCACTGTTCCTTCATCTTCAGACCAAGTAACAGACGGAAGAACCACATCGGCAAACTCTGCTGATTCAGATAAATAGAAGTCAGCACATACCATGAAGTCCAAATCTTTTAAAGCTTTTCTTACGAAGTTTAAATTAGGTGCAGATACTGCCGGGTTTGAACATAATAAATACAGACCACGGATGGTTTTTTGTTCCATCAGTTCGAACATTTCATAAGCCGATACACCCGGCTGCGGCATTTCTTCTGGTGTAATTCCCCAAACCTTACAAACTTCTTCCACATGTTTAGGATTGGTAATTTTTCGATAGCCTGGTAATAAATCTGACTTTTGACCGTGTTCCCGGCCGCCTTGGCCATTCCCTTGACCGGTAAATGTAGCCACACCTGCCTTTGGACGGCCAATTTTACCTGTTACTAAAGCCATATTGGTATAAGCTGATACATTATCAACACCCTTATGCTGCTGTTCAATACCGCGGGCAAACATCACGACAGCATTCGGAGCTTTTCCGTAAATTTCTGCTGCACGGATGATTTTTTCAGGCGCAACACCTGTAAGCTGACTCGTATATTCTGGAGTAAACTCTTTTACAAGCTCTTTTGTTTCTTCAAATCCATTTGTATGGTTCGCAACAAACGCTTCGTCCGCATAACCATTTTGAATTAATAGATTTAAGATTCCGTTTGCCAAAGCAAGGTCTGTTCCTGGACGCAAATCAAGATGAACGTCTGCTCTTCGTGCAATTGGTGTTTCACGCGGGTCGGCAACAATGAGGTAGCCTCCTCTTTCCTGTACGTGCCATACACGGAACATGGATGTTGGATGGCATTCTGCTGTGTTGCTTCCGGCAATAAATAAGCAGTCTGTTTCATGGATATCCGTCCAAGGCAATGTTGAACCTCTGTCCACACCAAATGAACGAAGGAAGCCTCCGGCCGCACTTGACATACAGAATCGCCCATTATAATCGATATAACGTGTTCCAAGAGCAACACGGGCAAACTTTCCAGTTAAATAGCATTTTTCATTTGTCATTGATACACCGCTGAAAACAGACAATGTATCTTTTCCATAGTTGTTTTGCAGCTCTGTAAACTTTTTCGCAATTAAATTATATGCTTCATCCCAGCTTGCTTCACGAAAGCCCTCTTTCGTTCCTTTTAAAGATGCATCATCACGAATAAGCGGCTTTAATATACGATCATCATGGTTTGTCTGCTGGTACGCTGTAACCCCTTTTGGACACATCTTTCCATGTGTGACAGGCCAATCATAACGAGGTTCAACCCCAATAATTTTATTTGTTTTTGTATCTACTCTTAAGTTCATACCGCATTGCATGCCGCAATAGGAGCAATGCGTTTTAACCAAGGTTTCATTTGGATGTCTAACATTCTCTATTTCTCTAAAAAACTTATCCCTTTGCATTCTGGTTTGCCTCCTTAACTTTTACCTCGTGGGTAGGGAAACCGGAAAATTGCGCAATCCGGTACTTTCTTCGACATGGAAGACACAGTTCTGCAAGATGGTGGCCTTCCTTCGTTTTAAACTCGATATCGTTAACTCCTAGAACATCAACTACGTCTTTTGACTGTTCTACAGAAACAAATTCATCACCGCAAACTTTACATTCTTTCATAGATTGTTCCGCATAGTGTTCTCGGTAATTTCTTGCCAGAACACTCATTGGTCGGAACGGAATGTGCGCCAATTTTCCAAATGGCAGATAGATTAATGTAATAATCACGGACCATTGGTGAATTAAAGACATGGCAGGCTGCCCTGCGCCGTGTAAAAACATATTCATAAAGGTAAGTGCTAGTCCTGTAATACTTACTAACAACAACAGATATAATGGAAGAAAATCATAAATGAATTTTTGCTCTGCTCTCGCCTGCATATTTTTCAAGCGGCGGTATAGAGCCATTGTTACTCCAGTAATAACCATGACAGCTGAAATGTTTAATGCGTTATAAGATAAAGTAGCGATTAGACCAGTAGCCTCTACAGTCAAGACTTTCACACCCATAACGATAATGTTGTAGTAGCCATTATCATTCATCGTGAAGTACATCCAGCCGAACACAAGCGGGAAAGTGACACAAATAGCAAGTACACATCCCCATCCGATTAATAAGTGCTGGGTCCATCGGTAAATTCCCCTATTCCAAATGAATCTGTATGTAGCTAAATGCTCAACAGATGTTTGTGGTGTGGATTTTCTAAAAAGAAGCTTAAGACCTTTTTTGATAATGATTTTTGTCGGTGGTCTTTCACCCCAAGCAATAAATCGATAGAAGAAGCCCCCAATAAATACGAGCGTTCCCACCATATAGCCATATAGATTTAAATCAATATGCGTAAACATTCTAGTACCAATAAACGTTAAGATTGCCAGCCCGCAAACAGCTAGAAACATAGATTTAGCAAAATGAGAGGCAAAAGCATTATTAATTGATTTTTGATTTTCCTTTTTTACCTTTGCCTTTGCATTTGCTTCAATATTTGTCTGCATAATAAATCCTCCTTATTCCCGCAATTCCTTAACCTTATTGTAAAAAACTACACAAACTTTCTACATCGGGGAATTTCCCTATTCGGTCAGGGAAACTCCCCTATTCTGCAAAATTCGACATAAACAAGGTTTGCACCATATAAACATGTCAAATCTATGACATATAAAAAACCCAATCCACATGATTGGGTTTTTTATATGTTTACTATTATGTTAATTAAAAGAATGGGTACAGTTTGACTAGAATCAACCTACAATACATTACTATTAGAAAGCTCCCTGTTACTTCGCAATCCTCGTTTTTCTAGAATTGGCAGCACATGATCGCGAAAGTAAGGAAACTCAGCATTATAATCAATAAAAGATAATGTTGTTCCCTTAAAACCAGCTTCAGCTAATGATGTAATACCGTCTACTACCTGTTCAGGTGTTCCTACTAATGGATTTCTCATATTGGATTTCCTTCAAATTGGAAAGAACTTTTAATAAATATTAATAATCGTAATTATTAAGGTTAAGAGAGTGAATTTGTATCACTCTCTTTTCTTTATATTGCAAAATAATAATTATCTAAGAAGTATATATTCATAAAACAATGGATTCCCTTCGTAAATGAACGCTTGTTCATAAATTGCGACTTCTTAAAATCTCCGTAACAAGGACTGATAACCATCTCTTTAAGTCCAAATCACCATTTCTTTTATCGATTTCCAGGTTATTAAAAAAGTTCTAGTAATTGACCTTTGTCCAATACCATATAAAAGAAGTCCTTAAACTTGTTAATGTCGGTATTTTGAATGCCTAGCTGCCCTCCCCAGTAATTTGCATCAGAAATATCATCATAACTTAATAAAACCATCCGTCTGTTTTGAATGGACATTACCATAGCCTTGCCCAAAAACATTTCTGAATGCACGATAACAATGTCATATCTATAATCCTTGGAAGCAATGCAATAATATCGTACCATTTGGTTTTCTGTTTCATCTAGTAAATAATCTAGCGCCATGTTAATTACCTCCTTTATAAAAAATTTTATAGAACCAGATACCTCATTTGAATCATAGCAATGGCCTCATGAATTTCATCGTTTAAATAAATTACCTTCAGCTTCATATATGATAGCTGTTACTGTACTTACTTTTCCTCAGACATTAGTAAAAGCAACAAATTTTAATTTAAAAAGGGCGCCTTTTGAATGGCTCCCTTCCGTATTAAAGGTTAATCTATTCATTTGATTCACCTATTTTTTTATAGATTAAGGTAGTTAGGGCAAACTCCTCCACTGGGTATGTGTCTGCATTTTTCGCAGTTGCGCCACACGTGAAGGTGCGCCGGGTGGAAACGCCTTCGACCCGGCCGAATCGGGAATATTCGGCCGGGTCGATTTAGGGCAACGGCTCACGAACCTCGGTACCCTGCAAAACCACACCGAAGAGTGCTTTGCATATCCTCAAGGGTTAAGAGACCGTGAGCAGTCCCTTAAACCGGTGCGTTCTCATTTTGTGTCTCCTGCAGGTGCGGGTAGACGTACACAAAACGCCCGTACTTGTATTCACCGCAGGTAAAGGTGTTTTCGCTGGCCGGATTTTCCTCATCCACGCAGGTCGGCACAGTTTCAACAACCGCGTCATAGTCGAGGTCGAGGAAGAACCCAACTGAGTATCGAGACTCTCCGCTCGTGTTGATGACCCGGTGCAAAGTCGAGGAGTATCGACCATTGGTCATAGACTGTACCAGATCACCGATGTTGATGGTGAAGGCGCCTTCGACAGGCGGTGAGTCTATCCATTCGCCCTCCTTGTTACGAACCTGCAGACCGCCGACGCTATCCTGGGACAGGATCGTCAAGAATCCGTAATCGGTGTGCGCTCCGATACCGATCTCGTTCGCGGCAGCATTAACTTGCGACGGGTAGTGAAGCAGACGCTGGATTGTGATCGGTTTGCGCTGCAACTTCTCGAAGTAGTCCGCCGGAAGGTCGAGGCTGATAGCAAAGGCGCTGACCAGCTTGCGCGCAAGGGCCATCATCGCATCGTGGTACTCCTCGCAGACATCCTTGAATTCGGGCAGTTCTGCGGGCATCAGGTTGGGTCCGAAGAACGGGGACACTTCCTCCCCGTGGACGCCGAAATCGAAAGCTTCCTTGAGGTCACGGGTGTTTTCCGGGTCAGCGTTCTCGCCATACGGAGGGATGTAGCCGCGCACCGTCTGACCGGAGTTGGCGATGTGCAGACGCTCCTTGGCCTCTGCCGGCAGATCGAAGAATTGCTCCGTGGCCTGATACATGCGATCAATCAAGTCCTGAGGGATGCCATGGTTCTTGATGGAGAAGAAACCGACTTCCTCGCAAGCCTTACCGATCGCCCGGGCGACGCTTTCTGGATCACTCCCGTCGACTAGAGCTGCGATGTCAATCATCGGAATCTCGCTGAACGCCGTCTGCTTGCTTGCAATACTTCCCTCCGGTGCTTCGATTATGTTGGGTTTTCCTAAAGGTTTATTCATATTTATCCTCCTCATAACTCATAATTAAAGTAGAATCTCTACAAAAAAATTTGAATAACTAAATAAAAAGTATTTTTCTCCTTTCTAGTAAATTAATATTCGTAATATTTTGAATATTTTATAGGTTTGATATTAACACGAAAACGAACTGTTGTAAATCATTTTTATCAAAAGGGACTATATATTCCGTTTTATTCCCAAAATTAAATCATAGGCATCTAATTTATTAAAATATTAACTCAAAAAAATGCAGTTCGGAATTTGCATAGACTAATTAATATTTTGGTTTGATTCAAAATCCCTTGTCTTTAAGTTTCCAAATTTATTTAAGGCACTGGTTTCTGTTAAACTCATATTCTTTGTTTCCGGAGCCATGAAAAGCGAGACTAAAAAGCCAACGAAGAACAGCGCCCCACAAACATACATCGTCATTGCCACACCATAATTTGCCAAAAAGGCCGGAAATAAAAATGTTCCAATTGCTGAGGCAATCCGGCTTACTCCTGTACCAAATCCCACTGCAGTTCCCCGAATATGGGTTGGGAAAAGTTCGGTCGGGTAGACCCATTGATGAATTCCCATCCCCGTATTAAACGTTCCATAGATGATAAAGAGAACTAGGATAAAAACAAATGATAAATTTGCTCCGGAAGTCGCTCCTAGAACGAATAGCGTGATGGATGATACTAAAAATGGCCAAATCAATGTAGGTCTTCTGCCATATTTTTCAATCAAATAAAGGGCAGGAATCAGGCCGGCAAGATAAACGATATTGATAATCGCAGATCCCAAGTATTCACTTTTACCATCGGCAAAGCCAAATTGACCAAGAATTACAGGAATATACGTTCCAATTGCAAAGGTCGGAACGACTTGAAGTGACCAGAAAACCGCCACGAAAAGTGTCCATTTCCCATAACCATTTCTAAACATATCAAGAAATGAGGTTTTATCCTTAATCTCCGGTTCTTCTGACATCACAACGCCAGCCCCGAATATTTTTTGAACAATCGCATTGGCCTCTTTTTCCCTACCTTTGTTCGCCAGCCAACGAGGGGATTCCGGCATATTTAATCGAGCAATTAGCAAGAGAAACGAAGGAATCGCACTGCTTAAAAGCATCCATCTCCAACTTGTATCTCCAATGGACAATAAAAAGTAACCAATTAAAAAGGAAAAGGCATAACCGGTATACCAAAGCGCACTTAGTCCCCCAATTAAAGCACCACGATTCTTTTTCGGTGAAAATTCTGCCATCAAGGTTCCTGCAATCGGGTAATCCGCCCCCACCGCAACACCTAAAATAAATCGTAAAATGATCAAATAAATAGGATCATTAACATAAAATTGAAGAACAGAGGCAATAGTGATAACAAGCATATCAAGGAGAAATATCGTCTTTCGACCGATTAGATCTGTAAGATAGCCTCCTATTATCCCTCCAAAAAACATCCCTACAAGCGTTGCTGTTCCAAGGAGACCCATAACTGTTAAAGACATATCGAGTTGAGTCTGCATGACAGAAAGTGCTACTGCAATAATCCCTAGAATATACCCATCCAGGAATGTACTCCCACTGGTATAGGTAAACATTTTAAAATGAAATCCACTTAAAGGCATATCTTCCATCGTGCGTACTTTATTCATAGATTCCTCTCCTTCTTTGTTTTCAAAACCTTTTTAATGCCCAATCTTATTAAAAATGATATTGCGTACCATGCCACCACTTACGATGAAATAATTTCAAAGAACCATCCTGGCCAATAAGGTGGTATGAGCAGAGCCACACTAAACTTTTCTGGCAGAATGTTAAACTTGTTTATACTAGATGCCCATTGCAGATTGTTTTTCTTGGACTTTTATTTTCAAATCGACCCGGTCGATCGGGAATATTCGACAAGGTCGATTCAGGGTAGCGACTCACGAACCTCAGTACCCTGCAAAGCCACCCCGAAGAGTGCTTTACATGTCCTCATGGGTTAAGCGCCCATGAACAGTTCGTTAGGAAACCGGTGCGTTCTCCTTCTGGGGCTCCTGCAGGTGCGGGTAGACGTACACAAAACGCCCGTACTTGTATTCACCGCAGGTAAAGGTGTTTTCGCTGGCCGGATTTTCCGCATCCACGCAGGTCGGCACGGTTTCAACAACCGCGTCATAGTCGAGGTCGATGAAGAACGGGATCGAGTATCGAGCGACTCCACTCGTGTTGACGACCCGGTGCACATTCGAGGAGTATCGACCATTGGACATAGCCTGTACCAGATCACCGATGTTGATGATGAAGGATCCTTCGACCGGCGGTGCGCTCACCCATTCTCCCTCCTTGTTACGAACCTGCAGACCGCCGACGCTGTCCTGGGACAGGATTGTCAAGAATCCGTAGTCGGTGTGCGCCCCGATACCGATTTCGTCCGCGGCAGAATTAGCTCCCAGCGACGGGTAGTGAAGCAGGCGCTGGATTGTGATCGGTTTGCGCTGCAACTTCTCGAAGTAGTCTGCCGGAAGGCCGAGGCTGATAGCGAAGCCGCTGACCAGCTTGCGCGCCAGGGCCATCATCGCATCGTGGTACTCCTCGCAGACATCCTTGAATTCAGGCAGCTCCGCGGGCATCAGGTTGGGTCCGAAGAACGGGGACACTTCCTCCCCGTGGACGCCGTAGTCGAAAGCTTCCTTGAGGTCACGGGTGTTTTCCGGGTCAGCGTTCTCGCCATACGGAGGGATGTACCCGCGCAGCGTCTGACCAGAGTTGGCGATGTGCAGACGCTCCTTGGCCTCTGCCGGCAGATCGAAGAATTGCTGAGTGACCTTATACATGCGATCGATTAAGTCCTGGGGGACACCATGGTTCTTGATATAGAAGAAACCGACTTCCTCACAAGCCTTACCGATCGCCCGGGCAACACCTTCGGGGTCACTTCCGTCGACCAGAGCTGCGATGTCAATCATCGGAATTTCGCTAAACGCCGTCTGCTTGCTGGCAAAACGTCCCTCGGGTGCTTTGATTATGTTGGGCTTTCCTTTGACGGAATGTCCTAAATCGATTAATTTATCTTGGACTTTTGTTTTTAATTCTTCTGAAGCAGGTACTAATGGCGATCTGCATTTTCCTCCTGACAAGCCTATCATGTCTAAACCAGCCTTCACTGCCGCCGGAGGAGGCTCTTCTTCAAGCAAATCTATTAATTCTGTTAATGATTGATTTAATTTAATAGCTTCTTCTAATTTGTTTCCGCTTACAAATAAATCATATAATTTAACATATTCTTTCGGTACTAAATTCATCGCAAGACCAACAGCACCAGCGCCACCTGCTGATAAGGTTGGCAGGATTAATTGCTCGTAACCTGTAAGTACTGCAAAATTCTTATTGTCCTTAGTCAATTTAGTAAGCTTACAAGTATGAAGTGCATCAGCAGTATTTTTAATCCCAACAATTCCATCTATTTGACTGATTTCATAAATCTGTTCTGGACTAAGTTCAACATTTGTACCTTCAGGATAATGATAAATAACAATTCCTATAGTAGTACTTTCAGCTACAGTCTTATAATACTCAAAAACTCTCTCTCTACTAACCTTCATATAATAAGGTGGTAAAACTAGGGCAAAGTCCACACCAGCTTCTGCCGCATATCTGGTAAGTTCTATTGTATCCTCTGTTCGATGACACGATGTTCCTGCCATAATTGGCACTCTTCCTTGGGACTTTTCACAAATGAATTTAATGACGTTTTTCCGTTCATCCATATTCATTAATGAATACTCACCAGCACTCCCTGAAACTAAAACGCAATGTACCCCTCCCTCTATTAGAAAATTCAGATTTTTTTTGAGAGTATCATAGTCAATACTATTATCTTCTTTAAAAGGTGTTGGTAAAGCTGGAATCATTCCAAAAGGTTTATTCATATTTATCCTCCTCATAACCCTTAATTAAAGTAGAATTACTAAAAACAAATTTGAATGACTAAATAAAAAGTAATTTTCTCCTTTCTGAAAATAATTAGCATAATATTTTGAATCTTTTTATAAATGAATATTATCACGAAAATGAATTGTTGTAAACCATATTTTTAAAAAAGGAATAAAAAATCCCCTTATTGGAGTTCTCAGTGTATGTGACAGTGAATCTTGATAAAAACTAATAGATAGCCCAACAAGATTCAAATCCCTTGGCTTATGCATACTCAGCACCCCCCAAGGTGACAAGATGCCGGCCACTCCCATCCGCAAAAAAGAGTAATTAATATCCAAATTAAAGGTGCTAACGAAAAGAAAACATCCGGAACGTGTGCAGAAATCATGATGATGTAATCGCGAAAAGGTACAAAACATTAAAATGTTCGTTATGTACTTTATTAGAAGGCGGCAGAGCTATAACTAGCAATTGTTGAGAAGGTTACTGAAAAGGCAAAAAAGAATATTGTGAAATCTAGAATCAATTGCTAGACGGACTCATGTACGGTTTGATGAGGAGGAGCTGAAAGTAAAAGAGATAGCTGAAAGCTATCCCGTTAAAATAGTAAAACCCCCACCGCAGTTTGGTAGGAGTTCAGGCATTCTGAACATGTTTGATTTGGACATTATCTTTCGATACAGGTGTTACTTTAAATCGACCAAATAGATAACAACCGGTGATCACAACGACGCTGCCAAAAAATTGTGTCCATGTCATCTGTTCACCTAACACTAAAAAGGAAAGAATCGCTGTAAAAATCGGGTTGAAGTTTAAGAACATACCGGCCGTCGTGCCGCCCAATTTTTGTACACCGATATTCCAGAACACCATTGAGACAACAGTGGACAGCACGCCCATATAGAGAACAGACCAAATAAATGATGGGTTTACATTTGTCACTGTAAACGAAGAAAGATTAAATGGCAGCAAGATAAGGATTCCGAATATAGCGGAATAAAGTGTCGACATCAACGGTGACGTTTCTCTCATCGCCCATTTTCCAAACACCGAATAAAGTCCCCATAAGGCAACAGCCGCCAGCATCCAAAAATCGCCTACATTGAAATCAAGTGTAAGCAACCGTTGGACTTCGCCTCTTGATAGTACAATGACAACGCCGAAAAAGGAGAGAACCATTGCGGCCATTTGCAAAGGGCGGATCTTTTCACCAACCAACAAAAAAGAAAAAATCGCAATGGATACCGGGTTTAATGTAGAAAGCAGCCCAACATTCATTGCATCGGTCCTTTCTAAAGCGAGAAACATAAACACATTATAAAGAACTACCCCGGTTAAACCCATAAGAACCAAAGGGATAATCGACCGTTTTGTCGGTAAAATTCTTTTTTCCTGAATCCATACGATTGGAAGTAAACATACCACCGCAATCATCCAGCGTAAGTTCGTCAAGGTCATGGATGACGCGTGGCCGACAAGAAACTTTCCAACGACAAAATCCCCACTCCATAACAAGCTCGTCAAAAGCAGAAGAGATGAGTATAGATAACGCATGGGTCATTTACTCCTTTAATAAAGTTAGTATTATTTTAAGAATTTACTATACTTTATCATAGTTATGAATGATTTAAAATCTTTTTTATAAAAAAGGAATAAAATCGTTCTAATTTTTATGTTAATTACTTTCATATATTGTATTGACTAAACAGATTGTTAAGCCTAAGCTAACCGATAACTCGTTAAAAATATGGGCCTTTGAATAAACTACGAAACAGACGTATTTTTTCCCCGTTTTATTTAATAAATTTACTGATTCGTTCCAAACTTGTACTAAAGTTGCAGCTCTCCCTTCATCTTTTTGAATGTCTGTAAAATACTTCTTTAATGTCCATCCTGAATCGGACGCAATCGATTCATCGTAGATATCTTTTTGTAAGTCATTAAAATTCTCATACCCTAAGGCATTTATCGTACGCATCACAGTTGAAATCCCAACTTCTGCATTATCGGCAAGCTCTTTAACTGTTATCAATCCTATTGACTGATAGTTTTTTAGTATATAATCGCACAACTGTCTTTGTCTTTTCGGCAAGGAATCTTTAATATCAACTATTTTATTAATTGTTTTACTTTGATTATCAATACTCATTAAAATCCCCTTTTCGCCTTCAATTTGTAGGTTATCCATCAAAATAATTCCACTTAAAGTCAATTAATTATATTTCATATTCTAGAAAAGGCTCAATTGAGTAGAGGGAAACTAAATTGACTAATTTTCGCGCCTCTCACATCACCGTACGTACGGTTCCGTATACTACGGTTCAATTTATATTACAGTGTGGACTTAATATTTTTACAAAAAATTCCATCTTAAATAACGATGCCTTCATAAAAATCTAAAACGATTAAAAATACATTAAATTCATTCTATTCAGAAAATGGTTGAAAGATAAGTTTAACCTTGTTACAATAAAGCCCACAAACAAAAGATTATTTTTTTGCACTATAGGGACATATTTTGTCCCTATAGGACTTATTGTGTCCCCTTTCGGAGGTTTTCTCACAAATGCATTCTATTGATTTAAATTTACTCAAACTTGCAAAAGAATTATCTATTAAAAAAGTAATATATGTCTAGGAGGATTCGATATGCGTAAAACAAAAATTGTGTGTACGATAGGACCAGCTAGTGAAAGTGTCGAGAAACTTATACAGTTAATGAAAGCGGGGATGAATGTAGCGCGTCTAAATTTTTCACATGGAAATTATGAAGAACATGGAGAAAGGATCCAAAAAATCCGTGAGGCTGCTCGGAAAACTGGGAAAAATATAGGAATTCTTCTAGATACAAAAGGACCTGAAATTAGAACCCATAATATGGTGAACGGGGCTATTGAATTGGTTGCTGGTAGTTCAAGTATTGTTTCAATGAACGAGGTAGAAGGAACCCCTGAAATATTTTCAATTACATATGAAGGTTTAATTGATGATGTTGAGATTGGTTCGAAAATTCTTTTAGATGATGGATTAATCGGTCTAGAAGTAGAAAAAATTGATAAATCTAACGGTCATATTCATGTAAAAGTATTAAACAGCGGAACGTTAAAAAACAAAAAAGGTGTAAATGTTCCCGGCGTGTCGGTTAAATTACCGGGTATTACCGAAAAGGATACTAATGATATTGCTTTTGGAATCGAGCAAAATGTAGACTTTATCGCAGCCTCCTTTGTTCGAAGAGCCTCTGATGTGTTAGAAATTAGAAAGCTGCTTGAAGAAAATCATGCAACCAATATTCAAATCATCCCTAAGATTGAAAATCAAGAGGGTGTAGATAATATTGATGAAATTCTTGAGGTATCTGACGGACTAATGGTTGCCCGCGGGGATCTTGGTGTTGAGATTCCGGCAGAGGAAGTCCCGTTGGTTCAGAAAAACTTAATTAAAAAATGCAATGCCTTAGGAAAACCGGTGATTACGGCAACGCAGATGCTTGATTCCATGCAGCGGAACCCGCGTCCTACGCGTGCAGAAGCGAGTGACGTAGCAAATGCTATTTTTGACGGTACAGATGCCATTATGCTTTCTGGTGAAACAGCTGCAGGCAGCTATCCCGTTGTGGCAGTACAGACGATGCATAATATTGCTTCGCGTGCAGAATCAGCATTAGATTATAAGAAGCTATTATCCAAGCATAGCAAGAATAGTGAAAACACAATTACCGATGCGATTGGCCAATCTGTAGTGCATACTTCTTTAAATTTAGTTGCAAATGCTATTATCACTCCGACTGACAGCGGTTATACTGCTCGAATGATTGCTAAATACCGTCCAAAAGCACCAATTTCTGCTGTAACAGCAAATGACTATGTGTTAAGGCGACTAGCGTTAGTGTGGGGAGTTTATCCGCAAATGGGAACAGTGACTAATTCGACAGATGCAATGCTTGAGAATGCAGTCGAGGTAAGTTTAAATAGCGGATTCGTTTCCAGTGGTGATTTGGTTGTTATCACAGCGGGTGTTCCTGTTGGCGAAGCGGGTACGACGAATTTAATGAAGATTCATGTAGTTGGTGATGTTTTAGCGAAAGCACAAGGAACTGGACGCAAATCTGCCTATGGTAAAGTGGTAATTGCAAAAAATGCGGAGGAAGCATTAGCGAAAGTGCAAGAAGGATCGATTCTTGTAACCATTGGAGCGGATAAGGAAATGGTTCCTGCTATAGAAAAGTGTGCTGCTCTCATAACTGAAGAAGGCGGACTTACTTGTCCTGCGGCTGTTATAGGCTTGAACTTAGGTATTCCAGTTCTTGTTGGTGTTAAAGATGCTACAAATTTATTAAAAGAAGGCCAAGACATTACCGTAGATGCTCAGAGAGGTATCATTTATAACGGACATACAAGTGTATTGTAATATAAAATCTTTACATTTATCGGCAAAATTCGTGAATTTGGTTCTTCTGGTAAAGCATTTAAATAGGAGAGCAGCCTTGATGGCTGCTTTTTTGTTAATAACCCCCATTCTGTTGTTAGCGGACGGCAAGAAAATTAAGTTCAGGGTTCAATGCATAAGCTACGTAATCCATCGCCCCTTGCTCAAGCTCCTCGTCGGACAATCGATTCACTCCGTAAAATACATATGGTGTTAAATAGAGCATGCCAATCAAGTTACTTGTTGCCTCAAAAGGTCGCAGTAACTCTGGGACGGTGTATTTTTCCCTCCCGCCTGGTGAATAGCTTTCTTTAGAACCGCCAGTAGTAATAGCAATCAGCAGCTCTTTTCCTTTCAGCTTATCCCCATTGCTTCCATATGCCCAACCATAAGCAAGGATGGCATCCTCCCATTTTTTCAACAACGAAGGTGTGCTGTACCAGTAGAATGGAAATTGTAAAACGATGCGATCATGCCCCTCTAATAGCCTTTGCTCGGCTGCGACATCTATCTTCTCATCGGGGTAAGCCTCATAAACACGGTGAACGGTAACGTTGGCTTGCTTCTCCATTTCCTCCGTCAAACGTCTATTTGCACGAGAAGCAGTTAAGTCTGGGTGAAATACAAGAACTAATGTTTTCATTTTATTATCTCTCCTTGAAGAATCATTTATTTGTCATGACATGCAAATGGGTATAAATCGCAATTATAGTCTAATAATTCAGTATATTTTAGTGAGTATTTCTCATCTGGGATATGTCCATCACATAATAGATCCGGTATTCCCTCAAACGAGTTTATTTCTATATCCTTGATATCATCTCCTTTATTAATTTAACGCCCATTTTCTCTATCAACCAAGCCTATAGTTGTTTCTGCAGCTACTACATTTAGTTTAAAGCAAACAAAAGATGACATTTAAACCATTTATTTTTAAAAATGTAGGATTTAAACAGCTTTGTTTCTATTCATCAATATTTCGCTAGTTTCCTTTTTTAATGTATTTTGATAAATCGTGATGAGTTGATCTAATTTCTGACTGTAATAAAGGGTTATATTACTACTTAAACCAGTTACTGCAGCAGTCTCAATCATTTTATTTCTCAATTGCTCAATCCTAAGCTCTAATTCATCTATCTCTAGAAATTGCATACAAATTCTCCTAATCCCTTTATCGTTAATATATTAAGAATCTTATATGTTTTGTTTTATGTAAGTTTTTAATTTTTTATTTTAAGAATTTAATATATTTTACCATAATTTTGAATTGTTATAAACCAAATTTTTAAAAAAGGAATAAAAAAATTCATATTGTCATATTAATGCTTCTAGTGAAAAAACTTCAAGCAAGAAATGATTATTTTACCAATGCAGCAAGTTCTCTCTTATTTTCTCAGTAGACAGTTAAAAAGTATGCCGAACAATATATTCTTAGAACTCAGTATACCAGCATCATAGGCGTTCATTGCTAATCAACCCCTTACTAAACAAAATACAAAAAAAAAGAGCGGGTTTCTCCTCTCTTTGATTAACTCTTTTTGGGATTTTCATGTTTCTAAGCCTCGTGACGTCACGTCGATAAAAATCCAAGCGTAGCCTATAGCAATTCAACAGCAAAAAGACTAGAAACAGTTGCACCAGAACCTTTTAGTTTTAATAAGAAAGGACTTCATTCTTTTCTATAAGGGTTTTTTCAAGTCTTTTCAACCTTTTAATTGCCTCTTCTGATGACCGTTTACCAATTTCAAGTACCAATGCCTCTATCAACGCAATAACAGGCACTACTGAAAATTGTTCTTTACTAACTTCTACTTTCAGTGTTGCGGACGCATATGAAATAATTGGACATGAAATATAGTCTGTTATCAATATAATTTTATTGCCTAGTTCATGGGCTAGCTTAACTGCTTCGATAATTCGATTAGTGTATGGTTCAAATGCAAAGACCACTAAAATTTCATCCTTTTCAAATTGTAAAATCCTATCATATATGACTTCCGTATCATTGCTTAGTTGTCTTATATTAGAATAGAATTCTCCAAGCAACGTTTCAAAATATAATGCAGTTGCTTTGTACGGTCGAGTACCCAAAATATTGATACGACTTGATTTTTCAATGAAATCAATTACAATTTCAAAGTTTTCCATTAGATCAGCGTCTAATGATTTGTTTAATAGATTAACTGATTCGTTCCAAACTTGTACTAATGTTGGAGCTCCCCCTTCTTCTTTTCCAATTTCTGCAATAGACTTTTTCAACGTCCATTCTGAGTCGGAAGAAGTAATCGATTCATCATAGATATCTTTTCGAAAGTCGTTAAAATTCTCATATCCCAAGGCATTTATCGTGCGCAACACAGTTGAAATCCCAACTTCAGCATTATCGGCAAGCTCTTTAACTGTTATCAATCCTATTGACTGATAACTTTTTAGAATGTAATCGCATAACTGTCTTTGTCTTTTCGGTAAGGAATCTTTAATATCAACTATTTTATTAATTGTTGTTCTTAGATTATCTAAACTCATTTAAATCCCCTCTTCACCTTCAATTTGTTGATTATTCGTCAAAATAGATCCACTTTGAGTGCATTATATCTCATATTCAAAAATGGGCTAATTCAAAAAGGGAGCCCTCTGAATGGCCCCCTTTCGTATTATAAGGTTGATCTATTCATTTGAGTCGCCATTTTTATACAATGTCAGACCTTGTCCATAATGGTAAAGACGCCGATTAATTACTTTGCCACTAGCCGAGTTTTACCTTCCCAGAAACTCAATTGTTTCTGCTGTTCCACAAAGCTTCACTCTTTCTAACCATTTTTCCTCATTACGAGACTTTCCTTCCTCTTATTAGTACCTTTGTTCAAAGCGCTGGTTTCCGCTAAGCTCATATTCTTTGTTTCCGGAGCCATAAAGAGCGAGATTAAAATTCCAAGGAAAAACAATGCCCCGCAAATATACAGTGTAACCGACAAACCATAATTTGCTAAAACGGCCGGAAAGAGGAACGTACTAATGGAAGAAGCTATACGAGTTACTCCTGTAATAAAGCCCATTGTCGTACCACGAATATGGGTTGGGAAAAGCTCATTCGGATAAATCCAAGGATGGGCTCCCATCGCAGTATTAAACGTTCCATAGATAATAAAGAGAACTAGGATAAAAATAAATGGCATATTCAATCCAGCGGTTGCTCCTAGTACAAATAAAGAGATGGAAGATATAAAGAATGGCCAAATAAGCGTAGGCCTTCTTCCGGCTTTTTCAACCAAATAAAAAGCAGGAATCAAACCAGCAAGATAGACGATGTTAATGATTGCTGATCCTAAGTATTCCTTCTTTCCGTCAGCAAAACCAAATTGTGCAAAGATTTCTGGGATATAGGTTCCTATACCAAAAGTAGGTATGAGTTCAAGCGACCAGAAAGCAGCCACGAAAAATACCCATTTCCCATAACCATTTCTAAACATATCAAGAAATTAGGTTTTCACCTTGATCTCCGGTTCTTCTGACATCACAACGCCATCCCCGAATATTTTTTGAACAATCGCATTGGCCTCTTTTTCCCTTCCTTTGTTAGCCAGCCAACGAGGGGATTCAGGCATATTTAAACGTCCGATAAACATGAGGATTACTGGGATCGCACTGCTAAAAAGCATCCATCTCCAACTCGTATCACCCATGGATAGCAAAAGGTAACCTACCAAATAGGAACTGGCGTACCCGATATACCAGAATGCATTAAGCCCTCCAAGTAAAGCACCACGATTCTTTTTCGGGGAAAATTCCGCCATCAAGGCTCCTGCAATGGGGTAATCTGCACCTACCGCAACCCCTAAAATAAATCGTAAAATGACCAACTGCATGGGATTATTGATAAAAAACTGAAGGATTGACACAATAGCCATGACAAGCATATCGATAAGAAACATCGACTTCCGACCAATAAGGTCTGTAAGATAGACTCCTATTATTCCACCAACAAACTGCTACTCCATTGGGAAATGATTATTCATCTATGGAACAAAAGCCCCCCTTTGATTTAGACTGATTGCCGAATATCTCCTGAACTTCGGGCAATCTTATTTTCGTTAATTTCCATCCATACATCAGCGTTTTGAATGCCTAACTTTTGCGGATTAAATACAGGTTCTTCTATACCCGCTTTGCGCTGCGCAGCATAATCTTTCTGTACTTTGATAATTTCCGGTGATTTGATTAGCAGGACTATTACATTCGTCCATACCATAATACCTACACCAATAGATCCAATAGCCCATGAAGCACTTGATGTACTAGTCGCGAAAAAGAAGAAAATAAATGGCATGGCCAGACGAAGAACTAGAATTGCACTTTTTCTTACTTTGCTACTGGATTTATCAAGCAAATAAACGAGTGCTGTCTCGCCCTGATAGTAGTAACTTAGGAGTGTAGTAAATGCGAAAAACAACAAACATATCGCAATAATAATCGAGCCGAACTCTGGAATTAAACTGTTTGCTGCCGCCTGTGTCCACGGAATACCTGCCACATTCTTTTCCGCCATTTCAGTCATAATTTCAGAGCCTTCACCAATATGCAGGTAAGTAACAGCATCTTTCGCTAATACATTAAAGGTGTCCGTCATAAGCACAATCAAACCTGTGCAGAAGCATACCAGCACATCGATGAACACTGACATGGAGTTTACTAAACCGGTTGCTCCTGGATGAGCCACTTCAGCAGCAGCGGCGGATGGTACAGCCTCGCCCATACCTGCACCTGAAGAGTTAACAGAACGTTTTACACCCCAGATAATTGCCTGTCCAAACAAAGCGCCATATAATGCATTCTCCCCAAATGCACTTGAAATCATGGTGCTAACAACAGAGGGAACCGATTCTATATTCATAGTGATAATCATAAAGGTCAATAATAAATAAATCCCTGTCATAATCGGAACCACAATTGTAGAAAACTTCCCAATTCTCTTAATGCCACCAAATACTACCGTCAACAACAAAAGCCCGACAACTAGACCTGTAATCCAATTGGGTACACTTGTCGTAGTGTGAAACGCCAGTGCAATAGAGTTTGCATGGGGTCCAACCGTTAAAATCGGTACACAAATAATGGTCAATAAAGCAAAGAACTTCGCTAGATGCTTCATTCTTAATCCGCGTTCAAGATAGTAATAGGAACCTCCGCGATACTCTCCATCCTTTTTTATTTTATACACCTGTCCAAGAGCACACTCTGCATAGGAAATGGCTGCACCTAAAATTGAACAAATAACCATCCAGATAATAGCACCAGGACCTCCCCAGAGGATTGCCACACAAACACCGGCAATATTAGCCGTTCCAACACGATAAGCAACAACCGTACAAAAAGCCTCTATAGGTTTGATGCCATAATCAGAATCGTTATCTTTGAACAATAGTTGGATTTGATGTTTTAATGATCGAAGCTGAATAAATTTAAATCGAATTGAAAAATAAGTAGCTGCGCCAAAAATCAGTAGAATCAACGGGAGTGCCCACATATAACCATCTAATGCAACAATTACTTCTTCATAATTCATAATCATCTCCCCTTTTTCTTCCATTAAAAATACATTTTACGATGAGGAAAATACGGCGCTTTTTTGTAACCACTATCATAACGTGACGCATTTCAGGCTCAATACGCACGTCAAGAAGATTAAGGTCGTCTTCATTCAGGATTGAATATCATCTGCCTGTTTAAAGACAACCTGCATCTATTCCATCTTCATTTTGAAATTTATTACATGACTCCGGTACTTCTTTGTGAGTACTCCTTAGACAATTCCAGAATATTGCTGGATTCCAGCACGTGCTTTTTCTCTTCATCGCTCAGGCCACGGCGCGGACGTCGGCAAATCCCCTCTTCAAAACCATACACTTCTTCAAGAATATATTTGACTGCCTGAGTCGGTTTCGGGAAACGCTCAGTCATATTCACCACCGGATAGAGCTTTTTGAAAATATCCAGGCCTTTTTCAAAATCCTTTTCCACTATCATTGCCTTGTGGAATTCCGCAGATAACTTCGGTAAAATATTAGCTGTCATACTTACCCATCCGGTCGCACCGGTAGCATATGCCTGATACAGCAGATAGTCGCATCCACACAGAACGTTTACATCTTCAGTTTTATTTGCTTCAAAAATATAATCCGTCATTACGTCAATTGACATTGATGCATCCTTGACCATTTTGACATGCTCCAGTTTATACAGTTCTGCCATCGTTTCTGTTGAAATAGGCGTACTGCTGTGCGGATTATTATATACCATGATATCCAGTCCAGAATGGTCATTGATATATTTATAATGTTCAAACAGTTCTTTCTGATCCATGCGATAATAGAAAGAAGGCAGAACCATGGCACCATCAGCGCCTGCCTCACGTGCGTTTTCCATCAGCTCCACTACATCCTCCGGACGCTCTCTGGTGCATCCTACAATGACGGATGCACCACGTTCTTTTACATAAGGCACCATCTCACGTACATATTGTTTATGTTCTTCAAGTGACACACTCTGATATTCACCAGCTGCCATCATGATTCCTACCCCACTGATGCCTTCGCTGATCATCCAATCTGCATGTTTTTTGGCAGTTTCATAGTTAAAGCTTTCATCTTTATTAAATGGTGTCACCATAGCAGGATATACGTGCGCAAATTTATTCATCTTAGTCTCTCCTATTTATTTTCATTTATTTTTTGAAACTTTGCTTCAATTAACTTTCTCTCAAGTTATTTGAATTTGTCTTCCACTACTCCTATTACTCTCGAAAACTGCTGTCTTCATAAAAAACTTTCAGCCCGTTCTGCAGTTTCATAGTCTTTTCAAATAATTTGTCATATACCTCTTTCACATCGGCGTTCGGAACGTAAGTAGCATCTGCTTTCACGACCATGTCAGCTGCCTCTTCTGGTGATGCCCATATACCTGATGCCACTCCCGCCAGGATTGCCGCTCCGAGGCAGGCAGAACTTTCTGTTGTAGACATGATATTAAATGGTACACCTGTAGCATCTGCTTTCAATTGACACCAGACGTCACTCTTTGACCCGCCGCCAAGGCCGCTGATTTGCTTTACTTCTACTCCTAACGGCTCCATAGCCTCAATCATTCTTCTGAGAACCATTGCGATACTCTCCATGATTGCACGAGCAAAATGAGCCTTCTTGTGTGCCAGAGTAATACCGAAATAAACACCTCTCTGATTATTATCTGTATCCGGTGGTCCTGAGCCCTGAAGATGCGGAATCATAATCAGCCCGTCACATCCCGGAGCCACTTTCTGGACTTCTCTGTTAATCTGATCAAATGCGGCTTCGTCGCTCTCAGCCTCAATTTTTTTCTCCAATTCACAGAAGACATCTCTGAACCACTTCAGAACCATGCCACCGCTTGAAAATGCATGAAGCATATATTTTCCGGGAATAGCACTTGCAAAGCATGGCATCTGCATAGAAGGATCAAGTATAAGCTTATCCACGATAGCAACTGTCGATAAATTAGAACCTGTACTATCAGAGAATGTTCCGGGCCTTACATTTCCAACGCCCAGGGCACCGCAGGCCTGATCCAGCGCACCAATATTCACTACAGTATCGGTGCTGAGGCCAAACATCTTTGCGCCTTTTTCAGTAATTTGCCCTACGGATTCACCCTGTTTCATGATTAAAGGCAACTGTTCCTCTGTTATCTGCAAGAAATCCATCATTTCCGGCCAGTACTTTCGTGTGTTAATATCCCAGTACATTGTAGTGCACAGAATGGAATCTTCACAGGCCATTGTACCTGTCAGCAGATAGCTGAAATATCCATTTAACTGAACAAATTTTGCAGTTTTGCTAAATACTTCAGGCTCGTTCTTTTTCAGCCACAGCAGCTTGCCAGCCGGCCATATAGCATCCATACCCGGCTGTCCGGTATGTTTCTGTATTTCCTCCTGTCCAAAAACCTCTTCAATATATTCCGCTTCTTCTTTAGCACGGATGTCCATCCATACGATAGCCGGTCTTAATGGTTCATTGTTTTCATCCAGGCAAATAGTTGTTTCGCCCTGCGCAGACATTCCCACAGAATCAATCTGATCAGCTGTGACACCTGCTCGTTCCATAGCAGCGTGACTAGCAGTGATAAATGTGTCAACGTATGTCTGAACCTCTAGCTCAGCCCAACCCGGCTGTGGTGTCAGAAGTGTATATTCAACTGTTTTACTGCCGCACTCTTTACCAGTTTCATCGAAAACTGCTGCTTTTATCGCAGTAGTTCCCAAGTCTACGCCTAAAATGTACTTCATGGATTATTCACCTTTCTTCATGTAATCGAGAACATATTCCAGATTCTCTCTGAAACTGCCGCCCTCAACAAAGTTGGCAGTAAAGAGAGCGCCTCCCATTGTGTATCCTAATGGTGCCAATTCTTTCATAAGTTCCATTCTTTCTGTGTTGCCGATGCTACCTGCAATCATCAGATTATCTCTGCCTATGGCATCTGCAACTGCAGTGGCCAGTTCTGTACCATCGCCATTGGCGAATCTGTAAGCTGTCAAATCAACTCCGTCTGCACCTGCAGTAATAATTCTCTTGCTGTCTTCAACTACATCTTCGATAGATCCCTGGAGCATTACAGGGCTACCGCCTACTTCTCCAGCAAATGGGTAATACTTAATTCCAGTTCCCTTTAACTTCTCAACTATAGACGGGAAAAATCTTGTTCCTGTCAGATAGTCAAAACCGCAGTCAATTGCCAGCTGTGCTCCCTGTAGACCTCCTTCCTCTGTGTAAGTTACAACTTCAAGGAATGTTGTCTTGCCGGCTTCTTTCATGACCTTGTTTAATCCAATCATTTCATCCATAGGAATTCCAACGTCCTTGAATCCCCAATTTTTAGCCGGCAGGTCTTTGCATGATTGGAATACTTCCATAGAATTTTTCACAGTCTTATCATTATTTGTCAGCATTATTATTATTTCAGGTTTCATTTCATTCTTCCTTTCACATTTCATTTCATTCTTCCAGTCAAATTTCAGAAGGTGCCAAGCTCCAGCTTACGAGAGCTACACAATCTCCTATATTTGTTAACTGATGCGGTTCTCCCGGCGGAATGATCTGTGCATCTCCCTCGTTTAGTTCATACAGCTTTTCTCCGCATCGGAGCAGCACCGAACCTCTCACTACAAAAAATACTTCATGCGAGTTTGGATGCCCTTTATCAACCGCTCCCGTTTGTCCGGGATGAAGTTGTGAAGTACCAAATGTAATTTTTTCTGTCTTAAAATACTCCCGGCATACCTCCACTCCTTCCAAGAAGATATTAGCTTCTGAAGATTTTACTATTTTTGTTTCCATGACTATTTCTCCTTTCTTTTTAAAAATTTTGAATATTCAAAATTTTTTCTGGATGACTTTTCCGGAAAATAATGTTATATATTGGCAGATTCCACAAAGAAATTATGGTAATTAATTACCAGACACAGCCTTAAATTGTTTCTCTTTTTGAGATTCTTGAGGCCTGAATTCCAGTAAGCCATTAATACTTTGTGCTGCAGTGAATCCTGTTTGGATAGCTGATTCTGTATAAAAGGTGCCTACCCAATCACCTGCTAAGAACAATCGACCTGCAGATTTTTCTATAATTGGTTGTATGATTGCACGATCCGAGTCAGTATAAGCTGATCCAAATGGACATTTCATTACGTGAGCTTCAACTACATGGTTCTTAAAACCTGGAAATATTTCATTTAAATCTTTCAAATAGATTTGAATAATTTCCTCATCCGATTTATCAATTAGCCGACGCCCACTTTCCCCTGGTGAAAATGTCATAAAACTACTACCTGGCTTTCTCGTGGTTTCTATTGAACGGACTAGATTCGTGTGATGAAGAATAATGTCAAATGATCTTTTAGGCGTAGCAATAGAATACACATCATCCCAAACTTGAGGTCCTGTTTCATTTGTTAAAAATGCTGCACTAACATGTGGGCCAAATTTAACTCGATCCAGAGCGTTTGCGATTTCAGGGTCAAGGTTTCTCGCTATTTTTCTTGTAATTTGGGGAGGGGTTGCGATTACTGCATAGCGTGCTTCCACCACATGTATCTCGCCATTTTGATCATAGCGTACGACTACAGAGTCTTTTTTCTGAAGAACCTCTAAAACGTTTGCATTTAGTTGAACTCGTTCACCTAATGTTGTGGCAATCGTGTCCGTAAGCGTTGATGGTCCCCCAACAATATTTCTCCCTAATCCATCATCTTTGTTCCATACCGTGTGGAAATATCCTATACCTGCTCCTGCAGTCATTGTCTCAGGACTGCCAGTCGAACGGCTAACTGTAGGTCTAAAAATGGCATCTGCGTCTGGTGGTAATTTACCAGTAAAGTCGGCAAACGTTCGATCTCTCATATATTCTAAAATTCGCTGTTGTTGAACTCTATAGTCCTCTCCCGGACGTTTTTTTGCCATTTTGCCATATTTGACAACCGCTGCACGTACTTTAGCACCTGCACGTATCATCGCAAATCTACCTTTCCATGACATAGGGGCCCTAAATGGATACGTTTCAACTCGACCATCTGTAAACAACTTCCCATTCAAAGACATTGCCTTTAAAATTCCAGGTACAGGTAATGCAGTTACTCCTACAGATTTAATTAATTCATCTGTAGCTGAACCAGGACCAGCAAATAAATGACCACCCCAATTTAACCAATAATCTCCTCGGCGTTCAGATCGTACACGCCCGCCAATACGATTTTCGGATTCTAAAAGTAAAATATCATGGTGTTTAAGACGCCAAGCAGCAGACAAACCAGCAAGTCCACCGCCAATGATAATTACATCTTTCATTGAATTTCCTCCTATCCCTTGTGTATTTAGTATTCACCCAATTTCAATGAAGCTCTTCTTCAAGTAAATCTATTAATTCTGTTAATGATTGATTTAATTTAATAGCTTCGTCTAAGTTTTACCGCTTACAGAATTTCTCCTTTCTAAAAGATAATTATTTAAATATTTTGAATCATTTATAAACTTTACTTTATCACAAAAATGGAATGATGTAAATCATAATTTATAAAAGGGAATAAAAAATTTCAATTAGTGTATTTAACGATAAAAAGTAAAAAAAATAAGTTGTACCCCAAGAAAAATCGAATTCCTTGGCTTTTGCATACACAGTACGTCAAAGAAAACAAGTTCCCGTTCACATGCATCCACTAAGTAGAAAATCAAAGGTAAATTTTAGGTGCTTGTGAAATGAAAACATCCGGGAACATTTCAGAATCGCATTTGATTAAAATAGAATCTCTACAAAAAATTTTAATAACTAAATAGACGATAATATTCCCCTTTCTAAAAGAGTAATTAATATAATATTTTGAAAAGATTTTAAATTTATAATATACTCAATTTGAATATATGTAAATCATTTTTTTAAAAAGGGAATATTTAATTTCGTTGTGTTTCAAATTATGTTATTGTTATGTAATTATTTAAAATAGTTTAGATGGACTGAGAGAAAAAGGAGTTATGTACCTAGCAAAAGGCGGGAGAGCTGTAACTAGATTTAAAGATGAAGAAATCATTGAGAAGGTTACTGAGAACACAAAAAGGAATTTGAATATTGCTTTTGTGAATCTAGAATCAATTGCTAGACAGACTCATGTACGGTTTGATGATGAGGAGGACCTGAAAGTAAAACAGATAGCTGAAAGCTATCCTGTTAAAATAGTAAAACCCCCACCGCGATTTGGTAGGAGTTAACTGATATCTCTTTAAAAATGAGTATTGTTTTTAGTTTTAATAAGAAAAGACGACATTCTTTTCTATAAGGGTTTTCTCAAGTCTTTTCAACCTTTTAATTGCCTCTTCTGATGAGCGTTTTCCAATTTCAAGTACTAATGCCTCTATCAACGCAATAACAGGTACTACTGAAAATTGCTCTTTACTAACTTCTACTCTCAGTGTTGCCGACGCATATGAAATAATTGGACATGAGATATAGTCTGTTATCAAAATAATTTTATTGCCTAATTCATGGACTAGCTTTACTGCTTCAATAATTCGATTAGTGTAGGGTTCGAATGCAAAAACCACTAAGATTTCATCCTTTTCAAATTGTAAAATCCTATCATAAATAACTTCCGTATCATGGCTTAGTTGTCTTATTTTAGAATAAAATTCTCCAAGCAATGTTTCAAAATATAATGCAGTTGCTCTGTATGGTCGTGTACCTAAAATATTGATATGACTTGATTTTTCAATGATATCTATTACAATTTCAAAGTTTTCCATTAAATCAGCGTCTAATGATTTGTTTAATAAGTTAACTGATTCGTTCCAAACTTGTACTAAAGTTGTAGCTCTCCCTTCTTCTTTTTGAATTTCTGTCAAAAACTTCTTCTGTGTCCATCCTGAGTCGGAAGAAGTAATCGATTCATCGTAGACATCTTTTCGTAAGTCATTAAAATTCTCATACCCTAAGGCATTTATCGTACGCATCACAGTTGAAATCCCAACTTCGGCATTATCGGCAAGCTCTTTAACTGTAATCAATCCTATTGACTGATAATTTTTTAAAATATAATCGCATAACTGCCTTTGTCTTTTCGGCAAGGAATCTTTAATATCAACTATTTTATTAATTGTTTTACTTTGATTATCTATACTCATATAAATCCCCTTTCCGCCTTCAATTTGTAGGTTATCCATCAAATTAATTCAACTTAAGTCCATTATATCTCATATTCTAGAAATGGCTCAATTTATAAGGGAGTCTTATGAATGGCTCCCCTTCTTATAATACGACCGGCATGGGTGTAATCTCTAGGGTAAGAGTCTTATGAGCCAACTCCTGTCCAAAGAGTCGAAATCCCTAAACCTGACGGCGGTGTTCGCAATGCTGTTACTGCTTCCTGTTTAGCATATTCAGTGTAAACATGTCGAAACCTTCCTTATTAGACGTTGAAAAAGAACCCAATATAAACAATTGGGTTCAAGTAAATGTTAATCTATTCTATAAATCCCTATTTTTCACGAGATTTAACACACCAATAATAGCCTCTTCTGTCGCCTGCTCTTTTGTCTCTCCGAAGCCGTTATGACAATACCACTCCGCGTTTTCTGCAATCGCCACGGCATGCCAATGGCTGCCATTTTGGAAAATATCAACCAGCACACCGCATGCAGGATTGTCATAATGGTATCGCTCCGTCTTCTTTATTAAATCAAAATCAATTTTCATTGTGTTATCTCCTTTATTAAGTAACATTCCACATATAGGAGATATTTTTCTTCAGATAAACAATATCTATTCAAAAACAAAGGAATCCCAGACTCATTCTTTTCTTATAACCCAAACTTAGCAACTAAAAATTCGAATAGGACAAAACTATCATTGATTAATAGTCACTCTTTTTATATAATTATGATAATTATTAATAAAAACGAAGCACAAAATGGGGAGCACCACCGAAAGGGTGTTACCCTTTTTGTGCTTTTTTTTATGAAATTTTGGAAGGAAGTGGAAAAATGAAGGTAAACGGAACGCTAGAAACATTAGAAAAGAATCAAACTTTATATGATTATTTGACATTAAGAAACTTTGATTTAACGAAAATTGCCGTTGAATGCAATGGAAATATTGTTCCAAAGGCAGAATACAAAAATGTCATTTTGAAAGAAGAAGATACGTTAGAAATTGTTCGATTTGTTGGAGGAGGTTGAACACTATGAAAATAATCATCAATGGAAAAGAACAGGAAACGACTTATCAGACCGCATTCCAAGTAAGAGATAGTATAGGAAATTCTGATGATATCGTCATTCTAAACGGATTTCAAATGAATCAAGATTCATCCTTGGCTGAAAATGATATTCTTTCTATTATTCGAAAAGGCGTCATGCCAGATGAAGAAGAATTAGAAAGCATGATGATGGCTAGGCATACTCCCTATGTCCACCAAAAGGTAAAAGGAGGAAAGGTTGCCATCGCTGGTTTAGGCGGTCTTGGGTCTAATATTGCGGTTATGCTAGCGAGAATTGGGGTTGGACAGCTGTTTCTAGTTGATTTTGATATTGTTGAACCTAGTAATCTTAACCGACAAAGCTATTACGTAAGACATTTGGGGATGCCAAAGACAACCGCACTTAAAGAGCAACTAGAAGAAATTAACCCATTTATTACGGTAGAGACTAGAGACGCTAAAATTTCAGAGGGAAATGTGAAGGAGCTCTTTGAAGGCTACGATGTCATTTGTGAAGCCTTTGACAAACCGGATGCTAAAGCCACGCTGGTGAATACGGCATTGGAACAGCTCCCTGATTGTAAAATTGTATCCGGTTCCGGCATGGCAGGCTATGACAGCTCTAATTTAATCCAAACTAGAAGACCGATGAAACAATTATATGTATGTGGAGATTTAGAAAATGAAGCAAAGGTTGGCAGAGGATTAATGGCACCAAGAGTGCAAATTTGTGCCGGCCATCAAGCAAATATGATTCTACGTTTATTACTAGGACAAGAAGAAGTTTAGGAGGAATATGAACATGAAAGAGACATTAATAAAAGATCCATTAACGATTGGCGGACATAAATTTCAATCTCGATTTATTTTAGGGTCAGGTAAATTTTCACTCGATTTTATGAAAGCTGTTATTGAACATGGAGAGGCGGAAATTGTCACTCTAGCCTTAAGGAGAGCAAACACAGGCGGCGAAGAAAATATCGTCGACTATATTCCTAAAAATATTACGCTGCTTCCGAATACGTCCGGTGCAAGAACAGCAGAGGAAGCCGTAAGAATCGCCCGTCTTTCAAGGGAACTAGGCTGCGGAGATTTTATTAAATTAGAGGTTATTTCCGATTCAAAATACTTACTGCCTGATAATCAAGAAACGGTTAGAGCAACCGAAATGCTGGCGAAAGAAGGATTTATTGTGATGCCATATATGTATCCGGACCTTTATACAGCAAGAGCTCTAGTCAATGCTGGGGCAGCAGCGGTCATGCCTTTAGGTGCTCCGATTGGAAGCAATAAAGGTCTATGTACAAAGGAATTCATTCAAATCCTCGTAGATGAAATCGATTTACCTATTATTGTTGATGCAGGTATCGGCCGTCCGTCCCAAGCATGCGAGGCAATGGAAATGGGTGCTGCTGCGGTTATGTGTAATACAGCCGTTGCGACAGCAAATGATGTGTCCATGATGGCAAGTGCTTTTAAACAAGCAATAATAGCAGGACGTGAAGCCTATTTAGCCGGTTTAGGAAGAGTGCTAGATTTTAAAGCAGAAGCGTCTAGTCCATTAACAGGATTTTTGGAGGATTAAGGCAAATGAAAAGAAAAAAAGTCGACCATATGCAGTATCAGGAAGGAATGGAAATCATTCCATCTGATTTAATGGATAGAGTGTTAAAAACGGTAGAAACGTATGATTATAGTCTTTATACAGGACGTGATGTTGAGAGAGTTCTAGCCAAAGACCATCTATCATTGGAGGACTTTGGGGTACTTCTCTCCCCTGCTGCCTTGCCATATTTAGAAGAGATAGCCAGAAAAGGAATGGAGAAAACGAGGAAGCACTTCGGGAACAGCGTCACTCTTTTTACCCCTTTATATATTGCAAATTATTGTGAAAATGAATGTGTTTATTGCGGCTTTAAAGCAACGAATAAAATTCAGCGTGCTGTTCTTAACCCTAATGAGGCAGAGGACGAACTAAAAGCGATTGCCGCTACAGGTTTAGAAGAGATTTTACTTCTTACCGGTGAATCTCGTTATAAATCAGATGTAGAATATATCGGGAATACCATTAAGCTGGCGGCGAAATATTTCAAGACAGTCGGCATTGAAATCTATCCGTTAAATGTCGAAGAATATGCGTATCTGCATGAATGCGGTGCTGATTTTGTGTCCGTTTATCAGGAAACCTATAATCCTGATAAATACGAACAGGTTCATTTATGGGGATCGAAGCGAATTTTCCCCTACCGTTTTTATGCGCAGGAACGTGCTTTATTAGGCGGCATGCGCGGGGTTTCCTTTGGCGCATTGCTTGGATTAGACGATTTCCGCAAGGATGCTTTTGCAGCTGGATTACATGCAAAATTAATTCAACAAAAATATCCGCATGCAGAGATTGGCTTCTCCGTTCCGCGGATACGCCCATATATTAATAATGCAGATAATAATTCAAAAGATGTACACGAAAAGCAACTACTGCAAGTGATGATGGCTTACCGCTTGTTCATGCCATTTGCGGGAATTACGATTTCTACTCGCGAAAGAGCAGGATTCCGTGACCATACTGCCGGTATGGTGGCAACGAAAATGTCAGCAGGTGTGAATGTGGGCGTTGGAGGTCATGAAGAAGAACAAAAAGGCGACCAGCAGTTTGAAATTTCCGATGAAAGAAGTGTCAAAGAGGTCCACGACATGCTTGTACAAAAAGGACTGCAGCCGGTCTATACAGACTACATCAGAGTCTAGGCGGAAATCTGTTATGCTGATTCTTGTAACCAATCGGAAACTTTGTAAACAGGACTTTTTAGCACAAATAGATCAATTAGCTAAAGGGAAGCCTCATTCCATCATGCTTAGAGAAAAAGACTTAGAACTTGATGAATATGAAGCATTAGCCATACAAGTAAATGATATTTGTAAGCATCACAATGTACCGCTAATCATCAATCAAAATATTTCTGTAGCCAATAAATTGAGACTCACCAATATTCAATTATCTATGGAAAATTTGAGAAAATATCAATGTGAGTTGCAGTCTTTTAATAGAATCGGTGCTTCGGTCCATTCAGCAGAGGAAGCAAAAGAGGCAGTCTCGTTAGGAGCTACTCATTTAATTGCAGGGCATGTTTTTTCAACAGATAGTAAAAAGAGAGTTCCTCCAAGGGGAATCTCCTTTCTGAAAGATGTATGTGATTCAGTCAACATCCCGGTATTTGCGATTGGCGGAATCAAAAGATATCATGTTAAAGAAATACTAGCAACAGGTGCAAAGGGATATTGTATTATGTCAGAGGCAATGACTAGTCCTCACCCTGTACGGCTGGCAAACGACTTTCACAGCTGAATCAGATTATATATTTAAGGGACAAATGTTTGAGCATTTGTCCCTTTGCTTATGTTTCTTTAAAACTGGAAATGTCACTGAACATTCCAGCATACTGAACTACATCACCAGCATCATTTTTAATCGCACTAATGGTCAACCATTGGAGATATTGCTGTCCATCCTTGCGACAATTCCAAATCTCCCCTTGCCAGAATCCATTCTTTTCAATCGAATTCCACATATCCTGGTAAAACTCTTTTGATTGTTTTCCTGATTTCAATATACTCGGGTTCTTTCCGAGAATTTCATCTTCCTGATATCCAGTAATTTTTGTAAAGGCTGGGTTAACGGAAATGATTTTACCGCTCGTGTCGGTAACTAATATTCCTTCCACCGTATGATGCATTACTTCTTTTGCAAGCTGCATTTTTTCTTTGAAATACATCCAGATAACTAAAATCAAACTGGCAAGTGCCACTTCTGATAATGCCATAAAACCAATGGCATAATGGCCTGTTACATTAAACAACAGAGATAGAATAATTGGAGGGAAAAAACCTCCCAATCCACCCATTGCAGAGACAATTCCGTTCACAATTCCTGCCTGCTTTTGAAAATACAATGGTACCAATTTAAAAATAACACCATTTCCTATTCCGGCACAAAAAGCAATGGTCAAACAACCGAAGGAATACCATCCGATAGAAGGGGCAAACGAAAGAATCATCGCTGAAATGGTATAAACGCCAAAGGTGAACATAAGTAGAATGAGAGAATGGAAGCGGTCAGCGAGCCAGCCGCCGATAGGCCGCATAATTGTAGCAATAACGATAAACCCTGCCGTTCTTAGACCTGCATCAACCTTATCTAAGCCAAAGTTCGAAACAAGAAAGTTTGGCAAATAAATGGTGAAGGCAACAAACGATCCGAAGGTGATAAAATAAAATAAACATAGCAGCCACAGCTTTTCATTTTTGTATACACCCTTTATTTGCTCTATGAGGGGAGTTTTTACTTTCAGTTCCTTTTTATCACCTAAGAAAAAGTTTGCTATGATAAAAATAGCAAGTATCACAAGATAAATCTGAACAGTTGCTGACCAGCCAACATGTGTAGCAATGACTGGAGCGGCGAACGTTGATAAGGCTGTTCCCAGATTTCCCGCACCGTAAATTCCATTGACAAAGCCATGACGTTCTTTCGGATAATACTTGGGCAAAGAGGTTACTCCAACTGAGAAAATAGCTCCCCCCACTCCAAGAAATAATCCTCCAATGAGCAGATCTGCAAGTGAATCTGCCATACTAATATAATAAACGGGGAATAACAGCAGGATAAAGCTAAACAGGAATATCGTTCTGGCTCCAAATTGATTCGCATAGAACCCTAACGGAATCCTAAGGATAGAACCTAAAATTACCGGTACCGCTGTTACAAGCGCAAGTTGACTGTCAGGAATCACAATATCCTCTTTAATAAATGGCAGTAAGGAGGAGATTAATACCCAAATCATAAAACCGACGATAAGATTCATCGTTTGTAAAGGAAGCTGGATTTTTTTAATCATGTTCATCACGCTTTTCCGTTTTTTGATACACATATATTGCTAGAGGAAGCAAAATAATATTTAATCCCCCAAAAATGATTGTGTTTACATAATTTTCGTAGAAATATTGATGCACCATGAATTGAGTAAAAATAATATTAAGCATCAGTACAGCACAAAGAATGACAACACCTACATGCTTATTCTTCATAACGCTTCACCCTTACGGCATATATGGCACCATTTTCAACTTTCACTACAATCTCAGGAAGTGGTCGTCTAGGAGGCCCTGCTGTTGGCGCACCCGTCTCGACATTGAATTTACCATGGTGGCACGGACAAACCATTTCACCTTGATCCTTTACCCAAAAAACAGGACAGCGAAGATGTGTACAGGCATTTTGATAGGCAACGTATTTATTTTCAGCTAATCTGATTAGAAGTGCATCATCATGCTCTCCAGGGAACGTAAACTCAATCGCATCACCCACTGGTAATTTACTTACATCGGTAATTTTTTTATGTGGATACTCTTTATCTCCAAGTCCCATTAACTCTTTTGCTGCTACGGCTCCCCATGGCAGGGAAGAGACAGCAAACGCCCCAGCAGCTCCCGCTAACGTCTTCATGAATCCTCGTCTGTCAAGCTTTCTTTCATTATCCCGTTCTATATTATGTGTGTAATTATCTTCATTAAAAGGAATTTTATTATTCTTATCCGACGGCATCCCTATCCCTCCTAGTACAATTTTGTTGTCCCCTGTAAGATACCAGGAAGATTTACTTTAACATGCGTTTCCCCTTCCAAATACGGTAAGCTTGTCACCCATTTTTCATTATCGAGATTGAATTGTTTATTCTTGTTTTCAATTTCTCCATCAGTCAGCCATTGGATTGTATTTGACGGACACACACTCGCACACATTGGTGGAATATTGTCTTTTGTTCGGTCAATGCACAAATCACATTTATACATTAAGTTTTGTTCGGCATCAAACTTTGGTATTCCATAGGGGCAGGCAATGGTACAGTTTTGGCAGCCGATACATTTTTCAACTAGCGCTGATAAAACCGCTCCTGTTTCATGGATTTGGATTGCTTGGGCCGGACAGCTTCTTGCACATGCTGGGTTCACACAATGAAGGCACATAAGTGGCATTGTTTGCCGGTTAGCAAGTGGATTTACATCATATACATAGTTTCTATTACGTTCTTCATGACCTCCGCACTGTGTACATGCCGCTAGACAAGAACGGCATCCAATACAGTTTTCTAATTCTAAATACAGCCTCTTTTGCACTTAAAGCACCTTCTTTGTTTCAATTTTCTCTAGTTGAGCAGCACATGCTTTAAATTCCGGCATACGTGAAATCGGGTCAAGCGCAGCAATAGTCAATAGATTAATAGATTGTTCGCGCTCGAAATGGTACGGAACAAAAACAGTATCTTTTCGAATGGCTTCGGTTATTTTCACTTTATAAATCGCTTCACCTCTGCGTGTAAATAGGCGAACTCTTTCCTCATGCTCCAACTTATATGTTGCCGCTGTTTCTGGATGTACTTCTACAAATGGTTCCGGACACATGGCGCGCAGAAAGGGAATTCTTCTTGTCTGGTTCCCTGATAAATAGTGATATACCACACGTCCAGTCGTTAAGCACAGCGGGTAACTTTCATCAGGCTCCTCTGCCGGAGGGCGATATGGCAGTGCACAAATTTGCGCTTTTCCATCTGGATGATAAAATTTTTTGTCTAGGAACATATGCGGTGTTCCTGTATCCTTTTCATCCTTACAAGGCCAAAATACTCCGTCTTGTTTGTCAATTTTATCCCATGTAGCCCCATAGTAATCGGCATAGCCGCCTTTACTTGCAAGTCTAAACTCAGCTGCTATATCTCTTGTTGTTTTCAAATGCGAAAAGTATTTACCTTTACCTAGACGTTCAGCAAGCTCCACTTGCATTTGCCAATCAGGCTTTGCTTCACCAATTGGTTCTTGCGCTTTGTTAATTTTAATAATCCGGCCTTCGAGGTTTGTAACCGTTCCTTCATCCTCAGACCATGTGACAGAAGGCAGAATCACATCCGCAAATTCTGCAGAGTCAGATAAATAGAAGTCAGCACATACCATGAAGTCTAAATTTTTCAATGCGTTTCTGACGAAGTTTAAATTGGGTGCAGAAATGGCTGGGTTTGAACATAGCAGATACAATCCACGAATCGTTTTTTGATCCATTAATTCAAACATTTCATAAGCGGAAACACCCGGTAGCGGCATTTCCTCTGGAGTGATTCCCCATACCTTACAAACCTCTTCCACATGTTTAGGGTTTGTAATTTTTCTATAGCCTGGTAACAAATCTGATTTTTGACCATGTTCGCGTCCGCCTTGCCCATTTCCCTGACCAGTAAATGTGGCCACTCCTGCTTTCGGACGTCCGATTTTGCCTGTTACTAAAGCCATATTTATATAAGCCGAAACATTATCAACGCCTTTATGCTGCTGTTCACTTCCGCGGGCAAACATGACAATCGCATTCGGTGCTTTTCCGTAAATTTCAGCAGCGCGAATAATTTTTTCTGGGGCTACTCCTGTAAGCTGACTCGTATATTCAGGGGTAAATTCTTTCACAAGTTCTTTTGTTTCAGCAAAACCATTCGTATGTTTATTCACAAAATCTTCATCTGCATAACCGTTCTGAATGATTAAATTTAAAATTCCATTCGCAAGTGCAAGGTCTGTTCCCGGTTTTAAATCGAGATGGATGTCAGCCCTGCTTGCCAATGGGGTTTCACGAGGGTCAACGACAATGAGGTAGCCACCCCTTTCTTGTACGTTCCATACTCGAAACATCGATGTTGGATGGCATTCAGCTGTGTTGCTCCCTGCAATAAATAAGCAATCTGTTTCATGAATATCCGTCCAAGGCAATGTTGAGCCTCTATCTACACCGAAAGAACGAAGAAATCCTCCGGCAGCACTTGACATACAGAAGCGGCCATTATAATCAATGTAGCGTGTTCCAAGGGCAACACGGGCAAACTTCCCTGTTAAATAGCATTTTTCATTCGTCATTGATACACCACTGAAGACAGACAATGTATCTTTTCCGTAATTATCTTGAAGTTCAGTGAATTTTTTCACAATTAACTCATACGCTTCATCCCAGCTTGCTTCACGAAAGCCTTTTTTCGTTCCCTTTAGTGTTGCATCATCTCGAATAAGCGGTTTTAAAATACGATCATCATGGTTCGTTTGCTGGTAGGCTGTAACTCCTTTCGGGCACATTTTCCCAACTGTAACAGGCCAGTCATAGCGGGGTTCAACCCCAATAATTTTATTCGTTTGTGTATTAACCCTTAAGTTCATGCCACATTGCATACCACAGTATGCACAATGCGTTTTTACCAATTCTTCGTTTGGATGTTTCATATTCTCTATTGCTCTAAAAAACTTATCCCTTTGCATTCTGGTTTGCCTCCTTAACTTTTACTTCGTGGGTAGGAAAACCGGAAAATTGAGCAATCCGATACTTTCTTCGGCATGGAATGCATAATTCCGCAAGATGATAACCTTCCTGCGTTTGAAATTCAATTTCGTTCACTAGAAGAACCTCGATAACGTCGTTTAATTGTTCTACTGACACAAATTCATCTCCACAAACCTTGCATTGCTTCATTGATTGCTCCGCATAATGCTCTCTGTAGTTTCTTGTCAGAACACTCATCGGGCGGAACGGAATATGTGCAAGCTTACCAAATGGAAGATAAATCAATGTAATAATGACTGACCATTGGTGTATCAAAGACATGACTGGCTGCCCTGCACCATGTAAAAAGATATTCATAAATGTTAGCGCCAATCCTGTAACGCTGACCAATAACAGCATATAAAGCGGAAGAAAGTCATATAGAAATTTTTGTTCTGCTCTTGCCTGCATATTTTTCAACCGGCGGTATATAGCCATGCAGACTCCTAATATCACCATTACAGCTGAAATGTTCAATGCGTTATAGGATAGATTAGCAACGATTCCTTCAGCTGGTACAGTCATGATCTGAATTCCCATTAAGATGATATTGTAGTAGCCATTGTCATCCATGGTAAAATACATCCATCCGAAAACAAGGGGAAAGGTTACTAAAATAGCAAGAACACAACCCCATCCGATTAACATATGCTGTATCCATCGATAAATTCCCCTATTCCAGATGAATCGGTAAGTGGCAAGGTGCTCTACAGATGTTTTCACTGTTGATTTTCTAAATAGTAGTTTGATGCCTTTATTGATAAGGACCTTTGTCGGCGGTCTCTCGCTCCAAGCGATAAATCGATAGAAAAATCCCCCTAGAAAGACGATTGTCCCAACCATATAGCCATACAGATTTAAATCGACATGTGTAAACATTCTCGTACCAATAAAAGATAAAACTGCTAAACCGCAAATGGCTATAAACATTGATTTAGCAAAGCGGGATGCAAAAGCATGATCGATTGATTTTTCCACTTTTTTATTTATTTCAACTTTTGTCTGCATGATGATTCGTTCCCCTTTTTCCAAAAGATTTCTTATCTAATTGTTATTCCAACTAATTCCAAACAATTCCATAGCTTATGTAGAATTCGAGTCTAATTTTCCATGAGGTATTTCCTTTCATAACAACATTTAGACAGGCTCTGACCTATTTCATTCATGACTCCAAAATAAAAGACCAAAGAACATCAGGGTCAATCCTTGATGAATCTTTGGTCTTTAATAGTATTAATGATCCCGATTGACCATATAGTTCAACAAATGCTTCAAAAAACTGGTGTTTTGAGGAACCTCCTTTAGTGCTTCTGAAGCAAGGCAATACTGCTCCCACATTGTTTTTTTCGCCTCTTCGATTCCAAGGATAGTGACAAAGGTCGATCGCTGCTTTTCTGCATCACTGCCAACCGGTTTTCCTAGTACGAATTCATCACCTTCCACATCGAGCAGGTCATCTTTAATCTGAAAAGCGATACCGGCATGATAGGCAAATTTCTTCAAGATAGCAATTTCAGACTCCTTAGCATTGGCAAGAATGGCGGGCATGATTAGCGAAGCCTCAAATGCTATCCCGGTTTTATAAAAAGACATGATACTAAGCTCCTCCAATGTCAATATCTTACCTGCCGATTCTAAATCCATCGCCTGGCCCTCACACATATCTTGAACCTTTCGAGCAGAATATTGAATTAAAGATAGTACTGTCTTTACATCAAATGATTCTAGCGATGCCTGCTCCTCAACCGCCTTCTGGGTCAGAAATAGTCCGGTTAGCTCTGCTATAGATGTATGATAGACTTGGTGCAGTGTGGGTCTGCCTCTTCTAGTGGATGCATTGTCCTGGGAAGGCAGGTCATCAAGGATTAACGAAGCTGTATGCATATACTCTAATGATTGAAGCAGAGGTATGATAGCAGATTGAGATAATCCATATTCCTTAACCCCCATCGCCCATGCAATGATGGATCTCAAGCGCTTCCCATCACCAGAAAGACTGTAATTGGCCGCATCAATAATAGGATTTTTCAGTATCGCTGTCTTCTCGTTTCTCAGAATAGGCAGATAAGCATTGATATGATTACGTACCGTTTTAATCGTATCCCTAAATTCCTCCTGTTCCTTCCGTTCATTTTTAAGGAGGGTAATCATATGATCACGAAGCAATTTATCAAAAAAATCTACATCATCTGCTTTTTGCACCATTTTTTGAATGACACGATTAAATTTCGGAATACCTGAAGTAAGAAGTGTCATGATTTCATTATATTTCCCTGTTCCTATTCGCTCTTTAAACCGCTTCAAACCATTTATCGCACGGTCAAGCATCACTTCACAGGTCTTAGGGTCTGAGTGATAAACATTATGTATTAAGTGAAAAATAACCGTCCAATACAATTCAAAGGGGTTAATTAAATCAGGGCGTTTCTCATGATATTTCAAATAATATGTATAAGGAGTAACCGCTCCTTCCTTCATATCCCCAAACATATCGGCAAAATCATCAGCTAGCTGGTTATATATTCCGTAATAAAACGTTCGGCTGTCATAGCCCTCATCCATTGGAGCACTGATGATGGAACGAATGATTAATCTTGAGGAAGCAGCTTTTAAAATGATTGGCAAGAAGATTTCTTCATTCGTGTAATGTTCATTGGATAAATCCTTATTACGATCCTCTTCCTGTGATTGATAAAATACATAGGCCTGTTCAAAAAAACGTGTTCTCGTTTCTTTTCTCTGATTGGCTTTAATATATTCAAAGGCCTCTCGCAACTCTTTGTGAATAAAGCGAATATAATCTGCGTTTTTTCCTCTCCACTCTCCTAGTTCCGGTACTGAACCTGTGGTAAGAGTAATCCGTATCAAATTGGAATATTTTCTTTTCTCATCAGAGGATAATATTTTAGAATCAAGAAGATCATCAATGAAAGGATAGGTAAGACCATAGCAATAGCCTAACCGTATCGCTCGATCTAGTTTTTCGGTACGTTCTTCAGGAGATTCCTGACCACTCATCTCTTCAAGCTCAAGCATAATGACACCGGCAATGATTTTTATCAGTTTTCGCTGGGCATGTTCCGCATGAAGGCCCTCTGGTATATTTTCAGATACCATTTTTAGTTTTTGAACCAGCCAAATCATGGCCAATTCAACGCCTTCCTTCTGGGCTATCCGATAAAGACCTGCCATGTTGTATGTATCAGAAGAATCTTCCTCGTCTTTCGTGTGTGTAAGGTGTTCTTTCAGACTTTCCACCACATCTTGAATCTTTTTCTTTACAGCGCCTGACTGAAGACTTTTGCCTAAATCTCTCAAATAGATATAAGATATACTGCGGTCTAAATAATCATCAAGTTTGCCCGTGTAATTCAGCCATTGAATATAATGACGATATCCTTGTAAAGTCTCTTTACCCCTTTTGCGAGAAAATAGCGATAATATTGAATAATGATGAATGTGATTCTGCTTCCAAGCTTGAAAATCCTTTGTCAAGGTTGGAACATAGGCTTGTTGCATAACCTGCTCAGATAATGTCTTAAAATAATGAGCAGCCTTCTGCCCGGCCAACCGGTAGCACTCATCTGCATTTATTAGGAGCTCCTCATTCATATCACACATTCCTTCTATTAAATATGTTCTTTTATATGTATGCTGACTCTTCTGAAACAAACACTGTCATATTCGTCCATGTCTATTAAAAAAGCTTTATTAGCAAACAATGTTGATAAGCCTGACTTTTGACTCATCCGTGAGAAATGGACATTTCTCACGCCTTTCAGCTATGCTGAAAGGTTGCTGTATGGTTATGAAATGACAGAAGAAAAGGCCTTTTCTTCTGTCATTTCATAACCATACAGCTTTAGATGAGTCAAAAATCAACAATGTTAATAGACAAAGCCATTCAAAATAACAAGCACAGCTTCTTTCATCTCAACATACCATCTTTCATACTAGAATGGAAAAAAGAAGCTCTATTAGTTATTTGAGCTTCTTTTTTCCATTAGATATAGTTGAAAGAAGGAGAGCAGCCTCCTGCTTTTATTATGCAATTGTGCTTGTTTCTATGTCCTTTTCATTTGCGTGATTGTTAAACTTTCTCTTTCTTAATGCGTAAGCAATGAATAATAGGATAAACCATACTGGGGTTAGCAGTAATGCTAGTCTTGTTGCTTCAGCGAGCAACATAATGATTAAAATAAATACAAATAAAGCAAGTACGACATAGTTAATAAATGGTGCTAACGGTGCTTTAAAGGTTGACTTTTCTCGCAAATCCGGACGTGTTTTCATATATTTTATATGAGAAATTAATATGATGCTCCATACCCAGATAAAACAAATCGCACTAATGGTTGTCACTATGCTAAATGCCTGTCCCGGAATAAGTTTACTCAAAAGAGCACCAATCGAAACGACAATCCCTGATGTAAATAAAGCACTACTTGGTACATGATTTTTATTTAACGCCGAAAATTTTGCTGGTCCTTGATTGTGACTGCTCAAATTATAAAGAATTCGACTCGTTGAAAATAAACCGCTGTTACATGCTGAAGCTGCCGATGTTAAGACAACAAAGTTAATGATTCCGGCTGCAACTGGAATCCCTACTAAACTAAAAACCTGAACAAAAGGACTGCTCGAAGCACTCAACTGTTCCCATGGATTGATACTTAAAATAATAACTAATGCTCCTACATAGAAAAACAAAATTCTCAGAGGAATTTTATTAATAGCAGATGGAATATTTTTTTTCGGGTCTGACGTTTCTGCTGCAGATACCCCTACTAATTCAACACCAACAAAGGCAAATACAACCAGTTGAAAGGATAGTAAGAAACCTGATATCCCATTTGGAAATAAGCCGCCATACTCCCAAAGATTTTTGACTGAAACTGTTCCTGTTTCAGTTTGGAATCCAATAAACAGCAAAATGACTCCAATAACAATTAATGCAAGAATCGTAATTACTTTAATGATGGCAAACCAAAACTCTAACTCTCCAAAAAGCTTAACGGTTAATAAATTCAGTCCTAATAAAATGATTAAACAGACTAAAGCCGGTATCCATTGCGGAATATTGAACCAATATTGTACATATACCCCTACAGCGATGATATCTGCCATGGCTGTCATGATCCAACAAAACCAATAAGTCCAGCCGGTTACATAACCTGCCCATGGCCCAATATAATCAGCGGCAAAGTCCGTAAAGGATTGATACCCTGCATTCGATAAAAGCAGTTCCCCTAATGCCCTCATGACAAAAAATAAAGCAATTCCCACGATTAAATAAGCCAATATGATAGATGGGCCTGCTAATTGTATGGCTCTTCCGGAACCTAAAAATAAACCTGTACCAATCGTACCGCCAATCGCAATAAGCTGTACATGTCGATTTTTCAGATCCCTTTTTAATTCTTGCTTTTCCATTTTACATTCCTCCAAATAATCATCTTAATTAACGGAATTGGTATTCTTCATGTGAATACATGAACAAAAGGAAAGCAAAAAAAGAGATTGGTAGCTTCCCAATCTCTTTAAACGTAAGAATAACAAATAAAAGTATATTTATTACTCTTCTGTCCTTTTGCCTGAGATTGTGAACCCTTCGGCGTCGCATATTATGCGATCTCTCCAGAAGCCGCTCATGCCATAGTACTACCCATAGCAATCATAGCCTGCTAATATATTTAAAATCTATTATTGTACAATAATTAGAAATTCTATCAGCAACATCTAATTTAGTCAATAATAATATTCAGATCTTTGCTTTTTTCACAAAACATTCATTATTATTTCTTTCATAATATAATCTTTTTTTCATATGCTAATTGTATGAAAGTATTACTTACAAAATATTGAAATGACTGATTTTTTTTAGTGTATATGGGGAGAAACATTATATGGTAAAGACACATTCATCTTGGATAAAAAATATTGGACTCATCCTCTTTGGCAATACGCTTTATGCCTTAGCCGTTACCGCCTTCATTCTTCCTAATAGTTTGATTACAGGAGGGACGACTGGACTAGCACTTGTTTTCTATCATCAATTTGGTATTCCTGTTTCTATTTTCGTATCTGTTTTCAATATTGCTATGTTCATTCTTGGGGCCATCATCCTTGGTAAATCATTTGCGCTTACTACTTTAATCAGCACCTTCTATTTTCCATTTATTCTTGGTATTTTTGAAAATGTCACGATGCTGCAAGAGGTGACAAACGACAGGCTGCTCTCAGCCATTTATACTGGGATTATCATTGGGGTGAGCATCGGAATCGTCATCAAAGCCGGAGCATCAACAGGCGGTATGGATATTCCACCGCTTGTCTTGAATAAAAAGTTTGGGATTTCCGTTTCTCTGTCCTTATATGCCTTTGATTTCTTGATTCTGTTAGCACAAATGCTTTTTGCCAATAAAGAACAGGTTCTATATGGGATTTTGCTCATCATGATTTATACCGTTATATTGGACAAGGTCCTGATTTTTGGAAAATCACGTATGCAGGTAAAAATCATCAGCAATAAATATGAAGAAATTAATACAATGATTCTACAGCATTTAGATAGAGGCTCGACATTGATCCATGCTGAAACAGGCTATCGTCATGACAAACGCTTAGTCGTTCTAACCATCGTCTCTAACCGTGAACTCACGAAGCTTAATAATCTTGTCCTTTCCATCGATCCGCAGGCTTTCATGATTATTAACCAGGTAAATGAAGTCAAAGGACGTGGATTTACGATAGATAAATCGTATGAATAAAGTAAGGTCTAGTTTATAACGAAAAATAGGAGCAATCATTTAGACTGCTCCTTATTTTAGGAAGTTATATAGCTATTGAGTTACTTCAACCTTATTTTCACTGCCGTTCGATTTGGACCAAACTGCCCATCCGAGTCCAATGTTAAATAGCCCCCAGACTACGGCAAATAAATACTCAGTATATGGAATAAATGTCATAAGTACTAAAAGAATCATTAATGCCCCGCCCCATCTTGGCAGCACCTTGGCCCTCAGTGTAGCAATTCCAAATAAAATATACCCCAGGTTCATAGCAATCATCATAATGATTCGGATCGGTACAACGGGACCTGGAAGATCCTGTTCTAAAACTTGTGGATCCTGTAAAGCAGTGTTAACAAATAAGGAAATCATCACCATAGTGCAGACGAGTATATTTCCTAACGTAGTAATAAAAAAACCAATAAATCCAAGTATACCCGCTTTTTCCGCTTGGTATAGATAGATTCCAGCTGTTCCGATGATGATAAAGACAGATCCTGTTACTCCACCAATGATAAGAGCCATCGTGTTATCTGTACCCCATACTAATTCTAACGGTGTCATCAATAGCCTGCATATACCCCCAATTACAGCCAACAGCCCAAGCCAACGGATAGCATTAGATAACGTCATCCCTTCACCCCCCTAGAAGTATCCTTATAATTGTATTATTAAAACAAGTTAATATTCTGAAAATCTATAACTAAAAGATGAAAATAATCATTTCATGAAAAGCATTTCAATACATTCATTGTTTTGTTAATTATTACCTCTAGAATAGGCTGTGCTTAATTCTCAGGTCCGTATTTATCTTAAAGTATAAATATCCAATATTTTAATATAATAATTTGTTTCACAATTTACAATCTTCGTGTTAAACTAATACTTAGAAAAAATCCACCACAGAGAAACAACTGTATTTTCTTGGTAGACTTATATAATGACGGAGGAGAACATATGAAAGATTTACTGCTTAAATGGAATCAAATCAGCTTGGTTAAACGAATCCTTGTCGGTTTGGTACTTGGTATTGTTTTTGCTTTAGCAATCCCCGATGCCACAGCATGGGTGTCAATATTTGGTTCCTTATTTGTTGGCGCTTTAAAGGCCGTTGCACCAATTCTAGTCTTGTTCATCGTTATGAATGCCATCTCACGACATAAAAGCGGCACACAAACCAATATGAAATCTATTATTGTCCTATATGCTATAGGTACGACTCTAGCAGGACTTATCGCAGTCTTGGCGAGCTTTATGTTCCCAGTAAACTTAACCCTTACAACTGGTGCCGAAGACTTGACTCCTCCCGGGGGAATTCTAGAAGTACTTCAAACATTACTGTTTAACATTGTAGCAAACCCAGTAGATGCTATTATCAATGCCAACTATATCGGAATTTTAGCTTGGGCCATTCTTCTTGGTATTGCCTTAAGAAATGCTTCCAATTCAACGAAGGACATGCTGGGAAATTTCTCAGATGCCATCTCTACATTAGTAAAATGGGTTATTAACTTAGCTCCACTAGGAATCATGGGCCTCGTCTATGATGCCATTGCAACAAGCGGACTTTCAGCTTTACTTGGCTATGGACAATTACTTTTAGTACTGCTCGGATGTATGTTCTTTGTAGCACTTATTGTAAATCCTATTATCGTATACATCTATACTCGTAAAAATCCATATCCACTTGTTTTCAAATGTCTTAAAGATAGCGGGCTTACCGTGTTCTTTACTCGTAGCTCAGCTGCAAACATTCCAGTCAATATGCGTTTATGTAAGGAGCTCGGTTTGGATGAGGATACGTATTCTATTTCCATTCCATTAGGCGCTACGGTAAATATGGCTGGGGCAGCTATTACCATTGCTGTTCTAACATTAGCTGCTGTTCACACATTGGGGATTGAAGTTGATTTTGCTACAGCTGCTATTCTTGTCATTCTATCTGCTGTATCTGCTGCAGGTGCTTCAGGTGTTGCTGGTGGATCGCTTTTACTTATTCCTATGGCTTGTAGCTTATTCGGAATTTCAAACGATATTGCGATGCAGGTCGTGGGGGTTGGTTTCATTATCGGTGTTTTACAAGATGCTTGTGAAACGGCACTTAACTCATCTTCTGATGTACTATTTACAGCAACTGCCGAATATGCTAAGAAGCGTAAAGAAGGTAAGGCATTTACTATCAACACGAAGAAAGTCGGTTAATATCATCCGCTCCTTTTATACTTTTAAACACATAACAACCCCATCCGCAAACACCGTTTTGCAGATGGGGTTGTTTGTTATTTCTGAGCTCTATTCGATATTATCTAAATCCGTACACTTATTTAAGACTAACCAAAAAAGACAGTCCACTTATCAAACCGCCAACTAAAACCATACCAAATGCCCCTAATAGGTTCTTATCTTTGATTAAGTAATAAGCGTACCAAAAGCTATAACATGAACCGAATAATACAACCGCCCAAAATAGTATGTTCATTTTTAATCAATCACCTTTTCTATCTCAGATTCTCCAAATTGTTTACCGAATCCGGTAATATTTAGATCCACTGTTATATGAACATCAGCAAAAGGATATCTTTTATTGTTCCAGTCCCATTCTTCATATTCCTTGACGGTGCTAAATAAAGGTCGAACATACAAAGACCAGTAAAAAGGCTCTGTCTTAAACTCCCTTTGTGTTTTTTCTATCAGTTTTTCCGCATTTTCCTTCAGTTTTTCTTCCAGTGCTAGTTTTAACTTTTTTTGATTTTCTAGATTCTCCGCATAATTAATCATACTAGGAATTGATAAGATTTTCATATCAAGCGGATAGGTTACATTTATTTTTGGCGGACCATTTCGCAGTTTTACCTCTATTTTATTTTTATTCGTTTTCCTAATTCTCACGGCTATTTTATACCTTTTATCCAACGGATCTGGAAAGCTGGAGAATAAATCCCTTATGTTTGCCGTATTATCGAGTAATCTGGCTATCCTTGTTTCTTCGCCCGATAATTTACCAATCATTTTTCCTTCCTTAAATACAGCCGAACCGATGAGCTGCACAGGGTTTCCTCCTTTTTTTGGTACTTGACCTGCTGTGTATTGATCTTCGTCTTGAAAGCCAGCGTTCGTATTCTTATTGTAGGAACCGTACATGGCGAGAAAAAGATCGGCATCACCGTCTGTAATAGCAAAAAAACGGTTAATCGTTGATTCTGGAACTAACCCCGTTTCGGTTGCACGGTCGATCAAAAATTGATAGTACCGGTGAGGTCTTATCATCATCTCGGGTTTATTTTTTGCAATGAATTCGGAAGCTTTTCCTTCTGTAACAATAATGCTCATTTCCCTTCGCACCTCTCTATCTTTAAAGGCTGTAGACAGTAGTCGATAAAAAGTCTCTGTTTTAGCCAAGTCTTCAGAAACAATTAATACTTTATTATGGGTAAATGAAATTTCCCGTGTTACAAATGAATTGGCCATGTTTCTGGCGGTTACAAGATCCGGTGCAGTCAAGGATACAATCTCCTTCAGCTCTGATCCTCCCGAGGAAGAAGCTCCTTTAATGTTAAGTTTAGGATTGGAAAATTGAAACGTGACATCAATCGCTTGTTCCTTTTCTATATCAAGCCCTGTGGGTAGATCCAGTCCAATGGCCATGACATATGAGCGCTCTTCTACCTCCTTTTTATCCCAACATCCTGTTAGCAGAAGAACCAGCGATAGTAGGATAAGAAATGAACCTTCTTTTCTTTTCATCCAGCCCTTGCCTCCTTTATTTTTGCTGCGACCCATAGCAATGGAGGCAAAAATAAAATTAGGTATTTAAAGTAGACTAATGAATTCGTTCTGATATGAAAGATATTGTTCTCATTGTTTTCGGGTATCATGCCGATGACGAAGATGAGAAAGGTCATCGGCATGATTGTATGTTCGAATTCTTCAATTTGAAACAGAAAACCGAATATTTTACTTACTAAATAAATATAGATGATAAACTTCACGAAAACCCCTACAAGCCAAATCGTGATAAAAAATGTCTCGATATTGGTAATATTTCTTCCTAAAGAGACGAATCGAATCGCCTCGTTATAAGGGAAGGTAATTTTCTCTATACTCCTGTAGTCAAAAATCCAAATATAGGATAAGTACAGCAAAGTCATTAAAAGAACAGTAAATAATAAAGAACTGTATAAACTCCTTGTATATGTTTGATGATTCTTCACAAATGGATACATCATGGTATATATAAACACGTCTCCAAATATGGATGTGTAGTTAAAGCTTGCTTTTACAATTTCCCACTTACCAGTACCGAACAAGGGAAACATTCTATTAAAAGCAACCTCTTTAAACATGAGAAAGAATAAGATACCCAATCCAATAATTAAATAAGGATAGGTCGTCCATGCAATGGCCCCCAATGTTTCCCATCCCTTTTTTGCTCCCCACATACAAAGTGTTAAAAAACAGATATACAAAATGAATAAGGGTGTAGTCGGAAAGTTAATCGTAATCAATTGAGTGATATAACTTCTTGATTCTGTTGCTGTATTTAGTAAGGTGAAGCCAAACATAAGAAACGCAATGACAAAAGTAAATGGTTTTCCAAGTGTAAGCTGGGTAACTTCCAATATGTTTTTGCATTGGTACTTTTTTAATACACTATTTAATAAGAGCAGAGAAGGAATACTAAACAAAAAAGCGCCAATGACAATCATCCATGCCGCATTCAGCCCATCTTTAAACAGCAAGACCGTAGTCATGTCCGTACTTTTTAACCCTATTGTAATAGAGACAATAGAAAAATACTCTAGAAATCCTACTTTGTCTTTTTCGTAGTCACCCACATCAATCACCTAACTTCACTTATTCCGAACGGTATCCTTCGTTATATCCTTTGTTTTTGTAAATCCAGGTCTTAGTATTTCATTTGTTAATAGTCTTCGGAATACCGTATCTCCTGATGATTTGTATGCTGGTGTCAACGGTGCCAAATAGGGTACTCCAAAACTTTTTAATGATGTTAAATAAATTAACGCAGCCATAAAACAAAGAACCATCCCGAATATCCCCATTAAACCTGCCGCTATGAGAAAGGCAAAGCGTGTAATTCTTATTGTGTAGTTTAAATTTACATCGCCAATCGCATAAGAGGATAATCCTGATAGGGCTACAACAATCACCACAATGGGACTGACTACATTCGCCTCTACTCCAGCCTGACCTAAAATTAACGCTCCAACAATGCCGATTGTCGGCCCAATCGGAACCGGAACTCGAACCCCGGCTTCCCGTATTAATTCAAATGCAAGTTCCAACATGAGCAACTCTAATATGGCGGGAAACGGCACCATTTCCCGCGCACCTGCAATCGCTAATAATAAATCGGTCGGAAGCATCTCCATGTGATAATTGGTAATGGCAATGTAAGCGGACGGAGTGAATAAAGTAATAAACATAGCCAAAATACGTAACAATCTCGTAAAGTTCCCATTTATAAAACGTAAATAATGATCATCTCCGGAATGATAAAAGGACCAAAATGTAGATGGTGCAACTAATGCAAACGGAGAATTATTCATGACGACAATGACATAGCCATCCTCAATAAATGAAGCCGCACGGTCCGGTCGCTCTGTTTGTAAAACGGTTGGAACTAAGCTTCTTTTTCTATCTTCAATGTGCTGGGCTAATAAGCTTATATTCTGCACCGCATCTTTTGATATTGCTCCTATTCTGCCTTTTACCTCACTTAAAACCTTTTCACTCGCTAATTCTTTGTTATAAATGATAAAAACTTCATTATGCGAACGTGCTCCAATCGTCAGTTTTTCTACTGTAAAGTCTTCACTGCGAATTCTTTTTCGAATAAGCGAGATATTGATATCTGCTTTTTCAATAAAAGATTCCTTTGGACCAAATAATGTGGTTTCATTTTGAGGTTTTTCTACACTTCTGCCGGCTGCGGATGCCGTCTTAATCATATAACCATGACGCAGTCCTTCAACCAATAAAAGGGTATCTCCCGTATTCAAACCATTAACCGCTTTGTCTATTCCAGTTTCTGTTCTAATCGAACTTACACTCATAGCGGATGGTACATCCGTTATTTCTTTATCAGTCATAATCAACGGTTTTATGATTTCTTCATCGATCAGCTTAGTATCAGTTAGTGAGGGAATATAAAACAAGACAGCTCTTCTCTCCATCTTATTGATCGTAAATTCCCTCAGCATGAAATCGATATTATTAGGGAAGGAATAAAGCATTTTGAAATAATTGATAGAATGTTCTATGTCACCAGAGAAATGCTCAAGTTTTTGTTTGCCAACATCTCCAATAAATTCCTTGCCCATTTCCGTTGTAATTGTTTTTCTTTTTTTGAAAAATGAACTTCTCATAGTGATATAGCTCCTAAAGTGGTTGTAGAAAGGAATACATGATATTAGACAATGAAAAAATTGTCACTTTGGTTATTATCTGTAAAAGGTGAATTATTATGACAGTAAAGAAGGAAGACCCTGCAGAAACTTTTTTCTTCAGGGCCTTCCTTTATGAGCTTAAAGCTCTTTTATACAATTAAATTTGATAATTAACTCTTTTTGTTGGAGAAACTAAAATCTTACTTTTTTTCACATCATATAAACCACTAGGAGTCAATCGAATATATGGTAAATGAGTGGCAGAGAAGAATAATAAGGAGAAGGCTAAATCGTTATATTTATAGCCTCTTTCTTTTAATAACTTTATCATTTTTTTCTCTTCGTTAATTAAAGGACCCATATCTAAATCAGACATAATTCCCATTAAAGGTAAAGAAACTTCGTGCAGGATATGATTATCTTCTGCCAAAACCATGCCGCCACCTAATTCTCGCATTCGATCAAATGCCATTATCATATCCTTTTTTCTCTTTCCTATAATAAGAATGTCTCCTGTTCCAGAATAAGAACTTCCAAATCCGCCTAAATGTTGAGCAAACCCTTTTAACAATGTATTGATTCTCCAGGATCCGTCCCGTCCAATCATCATAAGGTAACATTCATCATGTTCAAAAGATAATTCATCCCTACTGAAATCAATACCGCTCTCATACGGCTTCGTAATTACATTATTAATTAAATGAATACCAGTTGAGTTTGATAGGTTCCAATCCTCTTCTTGTAAACTCCAATTTAAATGAAGGGGAGATAATTGATGTTTGTCCCAATCGATAAATAATGAACTATAACTATCTTTTCTGTCCCTCTTAATCCATTTTCCCTTTGCTAATACACTAATAGGTGTAGGATTATTTTTGCTCTCCAAAAAATTAATATTAGCTATTCTTCCTGTAGCAATGGATCCATGTAAATGTTCTATATTATAGTAGCGCGCAATATTGTAACTCGCCATATTATAGGCATCGATTAATGGTACTCCATGATTAATAGCTATTTTTATCAGTTTGTCCGTCATTCCATACTCATAAAAATGCGGATGCGATCCATCTGTGGTAAAGAAAAATCGATCAAATTTCGTAACACCTAACTCGATTAATTCTTTTATAACAATGTCTAAATCAGGACGAATAGATGAATGTCTAAGAGATACAGTATAGCCCTGCATGATACGTGTAAGTGCTTCCTCCCCAGTCATCGCTTCATGATCACAATCTGTGCCCATTAACATTAATTTTGCTAAAGTGCGTTCCGACGCACCGGGCAAATGTCCTTCTATCTTTTTATGTAACCTCTTTGTCTCTTGTAACCAGGATAGCATTTGATTATCCCCATTTAATAATTTCATCCATCCCGTCAGTTCTCCGCCTTGCAATACAGATTCATGATGGAGCCAAGAGATTATATCTTCCGTATTAAAAATATCATCATGATTCAGGAACTCAGTTTGTCCATCAAAACGGCACCACCAGTACATGCTTGTTGGAATGGCTGCAAATTCATTTAATAATTTAAATGCTGCCTTGCTTGAAAGCCTAAGGAAAATAGTTAAATTATCATTAATTAATGTCGTTATACCGAATTGACCCGCATGTTTTGCTAATGTAAGAGGATTATATAACTGATCTGGATGGGCATGCGGTTCAATATAGCCAGGGACTAAATATTGTCCATGACAGTCAATCTCTTCGTAGCCATTTGAACTTTCTGGAAGATTCTCCCCTACATACACAATGCGGTCTTCATATATCCAAATATTTGCAATTAACCATTGATGTAGATAAGTATTTAAATAGGTAGCATTTTTTAGGACCATATGAGGATGTATCACCTCATCTAGTACCTTTACATGCTCTCTTATTTGGTCATTGCTCCATCTATAATTTCTATTATCCAACTATTCCCCCCCAATTTTAACTCAATACAGTATCAACTACAGGAGCAGCTGTAGTACATAACTTAGACCATTCTTTACTTTTTTCCTTCCTTTCTTTTCGAATTCTAGCTCTTTCTGGTGCCGTTTCATTTAACATTCTCTCTTCCTTAGTTTTAGGAATCACCTCAGGAACCTTTACTGGACGTTTATTTTCATCTATTGCGACAAAGGTTAAAAATGCCGTTGCAGCTATTTTACGATCGCCGCTTTTTAAATTTTCAGCAATAACCTTTGCAAATATTTCCATTGATGATGAATTCGTCCAAGTTACATATGCTTCATAACAGACGGCATCTGTCGTTTTAATCGGAAATAAAAAGTCTACCGAATCCGTTGAGGCGGTTACGCAATCTGTACGACAATGTCGCAACGCCGCAATAGAAGCAACCTGATCAATATCACTCATGATTCGACCGCCGAATAACGTATTATGACTATTTACATCATGTTGAAATACACGGCTTGTTCGGATAACTCTTGATTCTCTGCAATACTTTGCGTTCATAATAGCCTCTCCTCATTCCTAAAACATAAAATATAATTGTTCGGGAATTCTTTATCTGTATGGAGATTAACCCCATACAGACAGGGAATAAGTTTATGAATAAGTTTATTGAATTTCTCCCAATGAAAAAAAACTACTTACTTTCATCGGATTTCATTTGCTGATAATGAAGGGCAAGATCTTTTAATGCCGCAACCAATGCATTCACTCCCTTGCCATGATAATACATATTGATAGCAGCGATTGCATCGTCCATCCCATCATTTATACTTATCCCCTTCAATAGCTGTCCAATAAATTGACGTCCATGTTCGGTAGCCAATGTACAAGAAGCCTCAATAATGACGCCGTATTTTTTGTCAATTTCCGCTGTAATCGTTAACGTTTCAAATACACTTTTTGCGGCCATTCCTTGAGGCAAGCGTGCATGCCCGGCAATAAAGATTGTTTTTCCATTAAACATTTGAAGCTGCCCCTTCCATCAGTCCTTAGCTTACTGTACTAATTCTATTTGTTAAATTAGTCTGAACAGGGATACGCCTTACTACTTCTTTACCAATTTCAATCGATGCTGTTGCTGCAGGTGACGGGGCATTACATACATGGATAGAGCGTTTCCCCATAATAATATGAAAATCGTCTACCATATTTCCATCATACTTCAATGCCTGTGCTCTTACACCCGCCGGTGCTGGAATTAAATCATCTTCCTGAATTTCAGGAATTAATTCTTGAAGACTTTTTGTAAACTGCTTTTTGCTAAAAGAACGCACATACTCATCTAAGCCTTCCTTCGCAAATTTACCGGCCATTTTCCATAATCCAGGAAAGCTTACGGATTCCATTAAATCCTTCATACTAATATCTGTCTTTTTATACCCTTCACGTTTAAAGGCCATGACTGCATTCGGACCCGCATCCACTTCACCGCTGACCATTCTAGTAAAATGAACTCCTAGGAAAGGAAATTTAGGATTTGGTACAGGATAAATTAGATGTTTAACAAGATAACGTTTTTCAGGTTTCAATTTAAAATATTCACCGCGAAACGGTACGATTTTCATATCTGTTTTATAGCCTGCTGCAGCTGCCATGCGATCACTGTGCAATCCAGCACAGTTAATAACCAAACTTGTTTTTATCGTTCCCCGGTTCGTTTCAATCGTCACTTGATTTGATTCCTCATGTATTTTCTCTACTTTTGTATTTAATCTAATCTCGCCGCCATTTTCTTTAATAATTTCAGCAAATTTCTCACTTACTTGACGGTAATTAACGATTCCTGCCATTGGAACACGAATAGCACCAAGACCATTTACATGTGGTTCGATTTCCTTTAATTCATCTCGACCGATTCTATTAATATTTAATCCGTTTTCTAGTCCTCGGTTATATAAATTCTCAAGAAGAGGGATTTCTTCTTTTTTTGTTGCCACAATGACTTTCCCACAAATATCATGTTCAATGCCGTATGTTTGGCAAAACTCTGTCATCGATTGACTTCCTTGCCGGGCAAAGCGTGCTTTAAAACTGCCTGGTTTATAATAGATTCCTGAATGAATAACCCCGCTGTTATGGCCTGTTTGATGTTCAGCAACAGCTGACTCCTTTTCGATTACAACTACCTTTGCATTTGGAAACCGCTGATAAATAGCCATTCCTGTTGAAAGGCCTACAATTCCCCCTCCAATAATTGCAAAATCAAACATAAGCAAATCCCTCCTTTTCTTTTGTCTTTGTTAATGAGTTAGCGGGTCGATTTACCTTGAAAAGAAATGTTCTCGTAAGGAAATCGTCCCGCTAACATACGATATTCAACAACAAATTTTAACACAGCCTGTTTTTAAAGATGGGGCCATATTCCACCAGAAACAGGGATGATATGACCTGTGATATAGGCTGATTCATCACTTGCTAAAAATAGAGCTGTATTGGCTACATCAATTGGATTTCCTAATCTCCCCAATAATGTCTTTTTACGATATTCTTCAAGGGTTTCGCTGTCCATTCTGTCTACAATCGATGTTTGAATTAATCCCGGTGCAATACAATTCACATTAATCACCGGACTTAGTTCCTTTGCAGCCGTTTTAGTAAAAGAGGCTACTCCCGCCTTCGCAGCACCATAATCTGCGTACCCTTTTTCACCATCAAAATGAATAGTAGAAATATTGACGATTTTTCCATAACCATATTGAATCATCTTTGGGGCAACTAACTTCGTACAATTAAACGTTCCCTTTAAATTGAGTTCCATCGTATTGTCCCAACGGTCACTATCAATTTCAAAAATAGGCCTAATCATCGTTGTATCACGGATGCCACCGACAACATTCACTAGAATATCAATTTTAGAGAATGTTTGATTGGCTTCTTCCACTACTTCTTTTACTTCCTCATAGTCTAGTACACTTGCTCTTATGGCTACAATGTTGTCAGCAACCGTATATTCCAGTAATTTTTCTCTTGTGCTATTTAACCTTTTCTCAGAAATATCTGTAATGACTAGTTTGGCACCCTCTTCGGCGAAGCGTATGGCAATCGCTTCCCCCATTGGACCTCCAGCACCGGTTATGAAGGCAACTTTATCTTTAAGGCGCAAAAGAATCTCCCCTTTTTCGTTTAATAGTCTAAAAAGTGAGACTTTCCTCAGCAGGGGTCTCTACTGAGGATTAGCCGCACGAGTCTGGTGAGGTTCCTTTATTGATATTTCCGATGCAATTGAGCAGCGATAATATTCTTTTGAATTTCCGATGTTCCTTCATAAATTCTTGTAATCCGTGCATCACGGTAAAAACGTTCGATTGGGTATTCAGAAATATAGCCCATACCTCCATGAATTTGGACAGCTTTATCTGCGACACGATTATATGTTTCAGAACCAAGCAATTTGACCATAGCCGCTTCTTTAATGACATTTCTACCTTGATCAACCATCCCGGCAACATGGTAGGTGAAAGCTCGTAAGGCTTCAATGTCCGTTGCCATTTCTGCCAAATAGTGCTGAATAATTTGCTGCTCAAAAATCGGTTTACCAAACTGAATCCGCATATGGGCATAATCAAGCGACATTTCTAATAATTTATCTGCGGATCCCAAGTTTCTGGCTGCCATTCCAGCACGTCCGTTCGCTAAAATTTTCAAAGCATTCACATAGCCTTTCCCTTCTTCGCCCAACACGTTCTCAACCGGAACTTCGCAATCCTCGAAGAAAATCTCCCAAGTATGTGACCCATGAAGACCCATTTTCTTCTCTTTATTGCCCAGCTTAAAGCCGGGGAAATCTTTTTCAACAATAAAAGAAGTAATGCCCTTTGCCCCTTTAGATGGATCTGTAACCGCCATAACCGTAAACACATCAGCAATTCCAGCATTCGTAATATAGCACTTCGATCCGTTTAAGATGAAACGATCACCTTTTCGTACTGCTGTTGTCTTTAAATTTGTCGCATGGGAGCCCGCACCTGGCTCTGTTAAAGCAAAGGCACCAATGCTTTCCCCACTTGCCATTTTCGGCAGATACTTCTGCTTTTGCGCTTCATTCCCCATCTCTACAATTCCGACACCGCCGATGCCAGTATGACCGCCTATAACCGTTGTATAGCCATTGTGGGTTCTGCCGACTTCCTCTAAAACAGCACATTTCCCGACCATCCCAATCCCGAGGCCGCCGTACTCCTCTGGAATACTAAGAGCAAATAAGCCCATTTGCTTCGATTTTTCCATAATACTTTGTGGAATTTCGTCCATTTCCTCAATTAACATAGCATGTGGTTCTACTTCGTTTTCGATAAACTCGCGAATTCCTTGTTTTAAATGTTGGATATCCCTTGATAGAACTTGTTCCATTTGACTCACATTCCTTCCTTTTATTATTTTTCTGTAGATTTTCTTCCGATTTCACGAACTAATTATTTATAAGTATAAATACCTTGTCCCGATTTCCTGCCTAGTCTTCCTGCTTTTACATATTTCACTAGTAACGGAGATGGACGATATTTTTCACCTAGTGCGTGATAGAGAGACTCCATATTGCGAAGACGACTGTCCAAACCAACGAGGTCTGCCATTTCAAACGGACCCATTGGATGATTTAGGCCAAGTTTAATCGCTTTATCAATATCCTCAGCCGATGCCACACCTTCCATTAACATATTCATTGCTTCATTTCCGATAATCAAATTCATCCGGCTTGTTACAAAGCCTGGAAATTCATTGACCTCAACCGTTTCTTTTCCCATTTTTTCAGATACCTGACGGATAATCTCCACCGTTTTATCTGAGGTATCCATACCACGGATAATTTCAATTAATTTCATGCGATGAACAGGATTGAAAAAGTGCATCGCCACAAATTGATCTGGTTTTTTCATTTGCGCTCCGATTTCAGTCGGGCTCATTGTGGACGTGTTTGTAGCCAAAATTGCATGTTCAGGGGCAAATTCTTCAACCTTTTTAAAGGTATCAATCTTCAATTCCATAATTTCTAAGATCGCTTCAATCACTAAATCCGCATGTTCCACTGCTTTTTGCAGCTCTGTTGTATAGGTGATATTTCGTTGGACATTGTCACGTTCTTCACTTGTGATATATCCTTTTTCAACACTGTTATTAGCAAGTGATCCGTTATCATTCTTTGCTTTTTCAAGGGCTTCGGCTGATATATCCTGAAGGGTTACTTCAAAACCTGATAATGCAGCACTATAAGCAATTCCGCGCCCCATCGTTCCACTGCCAATAACCGCAATCTTTTTGACTTCCATTTCGTTTCCTCCTATTTATACTAAGCAATTTTCAAAAATGGTTGTAATACCTTGTCCACCGCCAATACATAATGTCACCAATCCGTATTTCACGCCTCTTCTTTCCATTTCATGAAGGAGTTTTGTTGTAAGGATGGATCCTGTTGCCCCTAATGGATGACCTAGTGCAATCGCTCCTCCGTTGACGTTCACTTTATTTAAATCTAGATTTAGTTCTCTTATAACGGCAATCGATTGGGCAGCAAAAGCCTCATTCAATTCAATTAAGCCAATGTCCGCTAATGTTAAATTGGCTCTCTGTAAAGCAAGCTGTGTTGCTTTAACGGGTCCGATTCCCATAATTTCAGGGGAAACACCTGATACGGCTTGTGAAACAATCTTCGCTTTCGGCTTTACGCCGTATTTTTCTACTGCATCTTCAGACATAAGGATTACCGCTGATGCCCCATCATTTCGACCGCTGCTGTTTCCAGCTGTGACCGTTCCATTTTCTTTAAAAACAGGTTTTAAGCCAGCCAGTTTTTCTAAGCTCGTTAGACGCGGATGTTCATCAACCGCAAAGGCTTTTATACTTTTTCGTTCCCGAACCTCGTAGGAGACAATTTCTTTATCGAACCTGCCAGAAGTTATGGCATCATGCGCAAGCTGTTGGCTTCTTTGCGCAAATTCATCCTGCTCTTCGCGGGAAATACCATAGTGTTCAGCTAAATTTTCTGCCGTTAAGCCCATGGTCAATTTGCCATACTGTTCAACCGGCTGTGACCTTACTTGACTTTCAGTGTTCGAATCAACTAACTCGGTATTTCCTGTTCCCACGCCATAACGGGCATTACGGATATAAAATGGCGCTAAACTCATTGATTCAACGCCGCCAGCCAGGATGACATCACTTAGCCCGCACATAATTTGTTGAGCACCATTATTTATAGCCTGGAGTGCTGAACCGCATTGTCTTTGCACTGTATACCCCGGAATATCAACTGGAAGACCTGCCCGGAGCAATGCTGACCGAGCGATATTTGGGGCATCTGAAGATTGCTTCGTTTGTCCAAGAATCACTTCATCAACTGACTGTTTACCTATGTTCGCTCTGTTAACAATTTCCTCAATCACTTTTGCAGCTAGTACTTCAGGCTGGACATCCTTTAAGGCCCCTCCCATTTTCCCTATCGCTGTACGAACAGAATCAACAATATATACTGATTTCATATGCTCCTCCTATAAGAAATTAATAGATTCAAGGAGCAAAGGCTCCTATCAATCTATTAATTTATTTGAATGTTAATGATTAACTTACTGCATTACAAATCTGCTATTTACTGAAGTCTTTAACTTAATTTTTAGAAGCGACTAAATGACCAGTAGACCGATATTCTTTTCCGATGATATCCTTCGCAATAACCATCATGTTTGCTTGTGCCGTTCCATCTCCAATTTCCAGACCAATTACATCACGTAAACGCTGCTCATGCGGCATTTCTTTTGTATAGCCGTAGTGACCGTTAAACAATAGACATTCATGAATAGCATCAACGCCGTATTTAGGCCCAAGCCACTTGACAGATGCAGATTCCTTTGAATGGTTCAAACCTTGGTCACGAAGCCATAGCCCCCGGTACGCCTGCCATTTCACAAACTCTAATTGCGTAAAGTGTGTAACAATTGGGAAGGATACGCCTTGATAAGTTGCAAGCGGCTGGCCAAATGAAGTTCGCATTTTGACGTGTTCAATCGTCTCATCCAGACTTTGTGAAGCAGCTCCAACACATTGCAGACCGATTAATAGACGGCTCAAATCAAAACCATTCATAACCTGGGAAAAACCTTTGTTTTCCAAACCAATCAAGTACTCTTCAGGAACCTCCACATCTGTTAAATAGATTGAACCACGGCCAATTGGAATATTGCCCAAATCCTCATAGCCTTTACATTCCACTCCAGGCAGATCCGCTGGGACGATAAAGGCACTGATTCCACGATTCCCAAGATCAGGATTTGTTTTAGCAAATACTAGAAAAGCATCTCCCACTGTCGCTACACTGATTCCGGATTTTTCACCGTTCAGGACATACACATTTCCTTTACGTACGGCTGTTGTTTTAATCCCGCCGGCATCCGTGCCTGCAGTAGGCTCTGTTATCGCAATACCGACAATTCTGTCCCCGTTGGCTATTTTCGGAAGCCAGTCCTGCTTCAGCTCCTCGCGGGCATGTTTATTAATAATCTCGCCGATTAATGCATTCAACATGACGGCATATGTAAGATTAAAATCCCCCCTGCCAATTTCCTCTGCTGCAATCCCAGTGGTTACACAATCAGCACCGCTGCCTCCAAACTCAACCGGAATGCGAAGTCCATTAACACCTAGTTCGCCTAGCTTCTTCCATAGATGTCTAGGCAAGGTTCCTTCTCTGTCCCACTTCGTATAGTTTGGCAGCAGCTCCTCTTTAGCAAAATCCTTTAACATCTTACGAAAAAATTCTTGTTCCTCTGTGAATGAAAAATTCAACATATTATTTCCCCCTTTTCGCTTATGCTTATTTATATAGCAAGTTGCGTGCCAACTTTTTTTCTTGATAAACAGGCATCTTCACTTCATTTTTATCGCAATATTGATAATTTTTCGCAAAATTAAGAATCAATTCTGCAAAGTTATCATTTTTTTGCAAAAATAGTAGGCTAAACAATAAAATGCCCCCCTGCTTTTTATTAAAGAAGGGAGGCATTTTTCTATCATATTTCTACAACTTCTCGATTGGTTCTGGTCTTTCGAGAGTTATTTCTCGCACAGTTTTCTTTTCTCTTATAGTAAAGACTGCAATAGCGGCAATTACACCTGGAATCGCGAAAGCTAAGAAATTCATCTGTAAAGGTAATTGGGCACCTAGAAGAAAACCTCCTAAAATTGGACCTACAATACCGCCAATTCGACCAACCCCAGAGGCCCATCCGAGTCCTGTTGAACGGATTTGGATTGGATAGTACTGAGAAACATATGAATAGAGAATAATCTGCGTTCCAATTGTCGTAGCTCCAGCAATGGCAACAAGAGTATAGAGAATAATTGTATTTGGATGCGTACCGAGTAAAGTTAATGCGATTCCACCTAGAATAAAGTAGAAAATCACCACTTTTTTCGTATTCCAACGGTCCGCCGCCCATCCACCAAAAACAGATCCTGCTATAGCTCCAACATTTAACACTAATAAGAACATGATACTAGAACCAAGGGCATAGCCTGCTTGAGCCATTAATTTCGGCAGCCATGTATTTAGGCCGTAAACCATTAACAAACACATGAAAAATGATACCCAAAATAAGATTGTGCTAACTGCTCGGCCTTCTCCAAATAATTTTGTTACAGTAATACCCGTTTTTTTAGGCATCACCCTTTCATAACGGTCACTTGTCTGCGGTGTATAGGATGGATCAATTTTTGCTAACAAATGTCCAATTTCCTCATATTTATTTTTAGCTAAAAGAAATTCTAGAGATTCTGGGAGTAATTTGATAAGAATAGGTAAAGTAAGTAACGGTAGAGCACCTACGAAAAAGATGGACTCCCAACCAAATCTAGGAAGGAGGAAGATGGCCAATCCTGCTGCTAAAATTCCACCTAGAGAATAACCGCACATCATAATCGTTACCATTCGGTTTCTAAGAGATTTCGGAGCATATTCCGTCATTAACGCTACTGTAATTGGTAGAACACCTCCTAATCCTAAGCCTGATATAAAACGATAGATGCCGAATTCAGCAGGACTTTTGGCCAAACCAATTAAACCAGTAAATAAGCTTAATAGGATTACACATAAAATGATTACTTTTTTGCGTCCTATTTTATCGGCAAGCGGCGCAAAAATAAAAGCACCGAACATCATACCAATAAGAGCATAGCTCCCCAAGGTGCCTGCTTGTACAGCTGTTAATTGCCACTCTTCCATCAGTACAGATACGACAGATCCATAGATTACTAGATCAAATCCATCACAGACAATGACAAAAGCACACAAAAACAAAACTAGACCATGGAAGCGATTAAACTTTGACTCATCAACAATACGACTGACATTAATTGAACGCATACATTTCCTCCTACTTTTTAATTAGAGAGTGTAAAAAGTCTTTAGAAATCTATATAAAATAAAAATGCATTCTGACAGAAATAAGAAGATAGCTGTCGAAATATTTTTGAGAATATTCAGAATATATTAGATAACCATTTACTTATTAGCACTCTCTCTATTTCCTTATAGCAAGTAATGTGCCATTTTTTTACATTTATTTATAAGGAAAAACCCGGTAATCTCTTCGCAATTATAATAATTTTTGCAAAACTGTTTCTCAACATTGCGAATACTCAGCTCCTGCCGGAAAAAGAAAGCAAAAGCTGAGTATATTCAATGTGATTCGTATGAGGTTTATGCTGATTCTAGTCATCTGTGCCTCTTGCATGATGAGCATACGATTAATCGCTGACAAGTCTATTCCTTTTTTTGTTACAATGCTTTTTCTACAATTTCTACGATGTCAAAGTTTCCTATCGTCTCTTCCAATTCCTTTGCCTTTACACCATCACTGATCATCGTTAAACAATAAGGACAGCCGGTTCCAATCATAGTTGGTTTTGTTTCAAGCAGCTGCTCTGTTCTCGCGATATTGATTCTTGTTCCGGTACTCTCTTCTGTCCACATCATACCGCCTCCAGCTCCGCAGCACATTGCATTTTCGCGGTTGCGTTCCGCTTCGATTACTTTTATGCCTGGAATCGCTTTTAAAATTTCACGCGGCGGGTCATAAACCGTATTGTAGCGTCCTAAATAACAAGAATCATGATACGTAATCACTTCATTGAGTTCTTTTGTAAATTTGATTCTTCCTTCTCTAATCCATAATGCTAATAATTCTGTATGATGATACACTTCAGCCTCAAGGCCAAATTCAGGGTATTCATTTTTAAACGAGTTATAAGCATGCGGGTCAATTGTTACAATTTTGTTTACATTATACTTTTGGAAGTTTGCAATATTAGCATTTGCTAAGTCTTGGAATAAAAATTCATTTCCGATTCTGCGCGGTGTATCTCCTGAATTTTTCTCATTATTACCTAGAATTGCAAAGGAAATGCCTGCTAAATTCATCACCCGGGCAAAGGACTGAGCGACCTTTTGGCTGCGGTTATCATAAGAGCCCATTGAACCAACAAAGAATAAATACTCGAATTCTTCTCCAGCCTTTTGCTTTTCTTTAACAGTTGGAACAGAGATATCCTCTCTACCTTCACGCCAATTTTCACGCTCTTTTCGATTAAGACCCCATGGATTTCCCTGGCGTTCAATATTTGTAATGGCACGCTGAGCATCACTATTCATTTTTCCTTCCGTTAAGACAAGGTAACGGCGTAAATCGATGATTTTGTCGACATGCTCATTCATTACCGGACATTGGTCTTCACAGTTCCGGCATGTTGTACAGGCCCAAATTTCTTCTTCTGTGATGACATCTCCAATTAAGCTGACACTTTCCAATGTTGCAGCCGTTTCTGCTGCTCCAGCACCTGCTAAAGCCAGCTGGTTGGCTCTTGTGTTTTTGAAAGCAAAGGACGGTGCCCATGGCTGTCTAGATGTTACTGCAGCACCTTTTTCCGTCAAATGGTCTCTCATCTTAACGATCAAATCCATTGGGGATAATGTTTTACCCGTTCCTGCTGCCGGACACATATTCGTGCACCTTCCACATTCTGCACAGGCGTATAAATCCATCAATTGATGACGAGTAAAGTCTTCGATTTTCCCAACACCAAATACCTCCGCTGACTCATCCTCAAAATCAATTTTCTTCAATCTCCCAACAGGTCCACTTTTCTTAAAAAAGATATTAAACATAGCAAATAGTTCATGGAATTGCTTTGACTGTGGCACGAATACTAAAAAGGTAAATACAGTCAGCATATGAACCCACCAAAATGTGTAAAACAACACAGTTCCTGCTACTGTTCCAATGCCGGAAAGAAGCAGCGCAATGCTGCCGGAGAATGGAGCATAAACGAGATTTGGATGATGGTCTAACATAATCGCTTCAAATCCTAATGTAAGCAGGATGGATGAAGTCAGCATACATAAAGCGATATAAACAAAGGCAGCTTTACCGTCACGCTTCCATTGCAGCCGTTTTAACTTTTCACCATAACGACGGTAAAAGCCATAAACGACAGCCAACAGCATTAGGAACGTAGCACACTCCTGGATTAGACTGAAATACTTATGAGCTTCGCCAAAGGGAAACTCATAGCCTTTAATAAAACCCTTTATGATGAGTTCTATAAGTCCGATTTGAATGATAAAAAAGGTATAAAATAATACTAAATGCATCAGACCGCTTTTCTTGTCTTTGAATAATTTCTTCTGACCGAAGCCATTGATTAGGACTGTATTCATTCGTTCCCTTAAATTAGGCTGGAACTCTGCTTCTTTACCCAGCTTTATAAACAAATACCTCGTGTATACTAGATTGGTAAACAAATAGACTGCATATCCGGTCACAACTAGAAAAGTAAGTAAATTCAGTAATGATAACATCTCTCTCATCCCCCAAAAACTAGATTAGACGCCCACAGCAATAGAGGCTTTTTTTTGTATTAACATTGGCACTACTTCAAATAAATCATCAGCAATCCTATCCGAGCCGATTTACCTACATATAGTAATTAACTTCCCTAGCCTCCCTTCGCTTATTTATATTGCAAGTTCCGTGCCAACATAAATCCTTGTAAAATAAGCACTATTTTTATAAAACTTTCTCAAAACCGATAATATTTCGCAAAGTTGCTTATCATTTATGCAAAAATGTAAAAAGGAATTTATTACTTCTGTATACTTACTCAAGTAGATTTACAAATTCTGACACAAAAAAATCCACACTACTAAGGTAATGTGCAAAAGAATTTTCCTCTTCCTTTGCTATCAATCTCAGTCCATCCTCCACAGAACGACATAGGTGTTTACCCAGAGAACCTTTCCTCTGCGATATAAATTTGCGTAAAGAAGAATATGGTTCCTTAGTCAAAGAAAGATCATACCAGAAATTTAAAGGTATGATCTTTTTTGTATTGTTTTATTATTACTTCTTTATTTTTGTAGAGAAACTTGCTCAAATGGCCATGCAGGAAGCATTTGTCGAAGCGGCTTATCCTCACGATACCCCAGCGCATATTCACCCTGCATAACCGTATGAACCTCCCTTGTCCCCTCATAAATCACTGGTGCCTTAGAGTTTCGAAGGAAACGTTCAACTGGATATTCATCTGAATAACCATACGCACCGTGGACTTGGACCGCATTATTTGCTGCCTCAAACGCTGCATTACAAGAAATCCATTTCGCCAATGACGTTTCTCTCGTATTCCGTTTCCCTTGATTTTTCAACCAGCCAGCCTTATAAACTAGCAACCTAGAAATCTCAAGATCTGCGCTCATCTTCGCAATCATTTGTTGAACAAGCTGATGTTTCCCGATTTCTTTCCCAAATGTTTTTCTTTCATGACAATATTTCACACTAGCTTCAAGGCTAGCTTCAATTAAACCAACAGCCCCTGCAGCAACGGTAAATCGCCCGTTATCTAATGCAGCCATTGCAATTTTAAAGCCTTCCCCTTCTTCACCTAGTCTATTTTCTATAGGTACTCTTACATCTGTTAAAAATACCTCACCTGTATTCCCTGCGCGAATACCCAGTTTACCCTTAATGCCCTTTGTTACCACTCCAGGAAATGTACGTTCTACGATGAAAGCAGTAATCCCTTTGTGCGCCGCATCATGGTCAGTTTTTGCAAAAATCAGAAAGTTATCTGCGTAATCACATAGCGAAATCCATGTTTTTGAGCCATTAAGAATATAAGCATCCCCGTCTCTTCGTGCTGTTGATTTCATTGCGGCTACATCACTGCCGGCATCCGGTTCAGTCAAACCAAACGCACCAATCCTTTCACCCTTTGCCTGTGGTACTAAATACTTTTGTTTCTGCTCTTCTGTACCCCATTGCAATAACGTCATACTGTTTAACCCTGTATGAACAGAAACTGCTGTACGATATGCTGTATCACCACGTTCTAATTCAGCACAAACAATCGCAAGTGTATTATAATCCATACCAGCTCCACCGTACTCCTCCGGAATACAAACACCCATCAGCTGCAAATCCGCCAATTTTTTCAAAACAGCTGGTTGAAATTCACCATTGCGGTCCCACTCTTGAATGTACGGGATAATTTCCTTATCAACAAACTTTCTTACCATTTTTTGTACACTTTGTTGTTCTTCAGTTAATTCAAAATTCATCATCAAAAAATCCTCCTAATTTTTATTTTAGTCCTTAATCAAATTCGCCCGTCGAATTTGCGTCCGGATTACCTGAACTCTCTCGATAAATTACCCTTGAAAAATCTGAGACATCCGCCGGAGGCTTAACTTCATTCAGCCAGGGTTTGAACCCCCACTGAATCGAAGAGCCATTTGCATTCATCCCTTAACTTTAGAAGTGGAGGACTTCTGCTGAATGAAGTTAAACAACAATGTTGATGCTTCAATGGCCTGTGGTATACGTATCCATTAAGTGATTCATGCTGAATCAAACGCATGGCCACATACACCACAGGCCATTTATCAACAGTAATCATTCATACAACCTTTTTATGAAATATATGGCTTCAGTATCTAACTCAGCTAACAGCTACACTTTTCATTTCTTCAATAAACAATGGAACAACCTCGAATAGATCCCCAACAATCCCATAATCAGCTACATCAAAAATAGGTGCTTCTGGGTCCTTATTAATTGCCACAATAACTTTTGAATTCGACATCCCTGCTAAATGTTGAATAGCTCCTGAAATCCCAACGGCAATATAAAGATCTGGAGTAACAACCTTACCTGTTTGTCCAATTTGTAAGGAATAATCGCAATAACCTGCATCACAAGCACCTCGTGAAGCACCTACTGCAGCACCTAATACACCGGCAAGTTCCTCCAACAGTTGAAAGTTCTCCGCTGCCTTTACACCACGCCCGCCAGAAACAATAATTTTCGCTTCAGACAGATCAATTCCTCCAGTAGACTTCCTGACAATATCTTTAATAATGGCGCGAAGATTTTTAATGTCCACGCTCATTTCACTGACATCTCCGGAACGTGATTGATCTCTTTCTAGTGGAGTAATGTTATTAGGGCGAATGGTTGCAAATATAATCCCTTCATTGATTTTGACCTTTTCAAATGCTTTCCCTGAATAAATGGGACTCGTAAATATGACATTTCCATCATCATTTTCAATATTGACTACATCAGAAACAAGGCCTGTATTTATTTTTGCTGCAATTCTAGGTGAAAGATCTTTCCCTTGCGCTGTATGTCCCATTACAATACCATCTGGCTTTTCTGCCTCCAGAACTTGTAGTAATGCTTGCTGATAGGCGTCAGTTGTATACGATTTTAAATCCGGATGTTCGACCTTTACTACGCGATCTGCCCCATAATGAAGCATAGTTATAATTTCATCACCGATTGATTCTCCAAATAATGCGGCAACAACCTCTCCTCCATCCGCAATAACTTTTGCTGCGGCAATCGCTTCAAATGAAACATTTCTTAAAACACCGTCACGAATTTCACCTAACACGAATACTTTTCTTCCCATGATAACCCCTCCTATTAAATGACTTTTGCTTCTGTTTTTAATAACGAAACCAGCTGTTGAACTTGATTATTTAATTCACCCTCTAAAACTTTCCCTTGTTGTTTCTTAGGTGGCAGGAAAGTATCAATCTTTTCGATTTTAGCCTTCACATCATCCTCTTCCAAATCTAAATCATCTAACTCAAGTGTCGTTAATGGTTTCTTCTTTGCTTTCATAATTCCAGGTAAGGATGGGTAGCGGGGTTCATTCAAACCTTGTTGGGAGGTAACAAGAACAGGGAGTGATACTTCAAGTGTTTCTTCGTCCCCTTCCACATCATGAATGATTAAGGCCTTCCCATTATCAACTGTAAGATTCGTAATCGCTGTGACTTGAGGAATTCCCAGCATTTCGGCAACACGCGGTCCTACTTGACCGGAACCGCCATCAACAGCTACATTACCAGCAAGGATGATATCTGGGTTTTTATCTTTTAAATAGGCTGCTAGTATAGTAGCTGTGGAATATTGATCGATTTCTTCCAACTCCTCACTATCAATCAACACCGCTTTGTCCGCCCCCATTGCAAGTGCTGTACGAAGCTCCTTTTCTGCTTCCTCTTCTCCAAGGGTTACGACCGTTACTTCACCTCCGTGTTTCTCCTTAAGAACGATTGCTTCCTCGATGGCATATTCGTCATAAGGATTAATGATATACTCAACACCCTCACTCTTAATGGTTCCATTTTCAACTTGAATCCTTTCCTCTGTATCAAAGGTACGTTTCATAATCACATAGATGTTCATTTGTGTCTCTCCTTTTTCGTTTTATATATAAAATCCAATTTACTTTTACTGCCTATATTTTCATCACAACCGCTTCCCCATCTACCACCATTTCTTGGCGCTGATTCATTACTTGCGTTTTTAACTTAATGATATTCTTATCATCCCTTTTCTCCATTACCGCAACAGTTGCCTTAATGGTATCTCCAATTTTAACAGGAGCTTTAAATCTAAAATTTTGGGATAAATAGATAGAATTCTGCCCAGGCAGCTTCATACCAAGAACAGTAGAAATAAAACTACCTGTTAAAAGACCGTGGGCAATTCTTTCTTTAAAACGCGTTTCCTTAGCAAACTCTTTATCAATGTGTACTGGATTAAAATCACCAGTCAGTCCGGCAAACTGCAAGATATCATAATCAGATATAGTTTTCGTAAAATAATCTGTATCCCCTATTTGAATATCTTCGTACTTCAGCTCTTTACTCATGAATAAATTCCCCTTTTAGTTTGCTGCCTGTTCAAAACTCTATTACCCTAGCATACTATGTCCGCCGTTTACCGATATCACTTGGCCGGTAATCCAATCAGCGTGGTTTGATAGCAAAAATAAAATGATTCCCGTCACATCCTCCACTTTTCCAAGCCGCTTCAAAGGATATTGCTTCGCAATTTTTTCTAATGCTGCTTCATTAAAGTCCAATGAACCATGATTGATCAATCCAAATGATACTGTGTTACATTGGACATTACTTTTCCCCACCTCCTGTGCTAAGGATTTAAGGAAACTAATGGATCCATTCCTGGCAGCAGCAGAAATAATTAAGTGTTTGTCACCAGTCCGTGCGGAATCACCCACGATATTAACAAACTTCCCTTTCCTCTTATCAATCATTTCAGGCATAAACGTATGCACTAAATTCAGAACCCCATAAAAGCAAACATCGACTTCCTGTTTCCATTCCTCAGGTTTATATTGAAAGAATGATTTCATCTGAGAGAAACCAGCATTGTTCACAATACAATCGATGCCACCTAGCCTATGATCGAGTTCATCCTTTATCTTCGTGACATCTTCAATTTTTGCAAGATCCCCTTTAACAAGATGTACTTCCACACTATAAGCTTCTTTGATTTCATTAGCTGTACGGGCGGCTGCCTCTTCAGATCCAAGATAATGTAAAGCTATATTCGCTCCTTCACCGGCAGCAGCTAAAGCCATTCCTCGTCCAATCCCTTTTGCCGCACCAGTAATTAAAACGTTTTTTCCTTTCAAATCAATGTCCACCTAGTTATCCCCTCCTAAAATTAAACTGAGGCGAGTTACTTATGAAAAAAGTTTTTTCATAAGTAGTCTTTCATAAAGAAGTCCTTTTCTCTAATTAGCTTCCTGAAAATGTCGCCTGTCTTTTTTCAAGAAAAGCTTTTGTTCCTTCTACCTTATCCTCTGTTCCATACAAAAAGGCCTGTGCTAAGGTTTCAATCAGTAAACCGGAATCCATATCAACCTCAAAGCCGCGATTTACAACAAGCTTAGCCATTTGAATCGCAAGCGGGCCTTTTGTCAATATCCGTTCAGCCTTTTCGCGGACAGCATCCATCAATCCCTCTAACGGAACTACATCGGACACTAAACCGATTGCCTTTGCCTCACTCGCAGAAATAAACTCCCCTGTTAAAATCATGTTCATTGCACGGCCCTTGCCGATAATTCTCGTTAATCGCTGGGTCCCGCCGGCACCAGGAATAACCGACAAGTTCAATTCAGGTAATCCGAATTTTGCATTGTCAGATGCCATCCGAATATCACAACTCATGGCCAGCTCGCAACCGCCTCCAAGGGCAAATCCATTGATAGCTGCAATGGTTGCTTTTTTGCTATTTTCAATGCGTCGATACACTTCCGTCATACTTCCTGTTTTAAATGCTTCAAGGGATGTTCTTGTTGTAAGCTGGTTAATATCAGCCCCTGCGGCAAAAGCCTTCTCACCAACTCCGGTAAAAATGATAATACCTATTTCCTTATCATTCTCTAAGTCTTCTAGAGCAGATAGGATTTCCGTAACCGTTTGATTATTAAGTGCATTCCTTACCTCCGGACGATTAATTTTAATAATGCCGGTCTGATTTCCCTTTTCAACTAATAGATTTTTGTAGGTCATTTTGTACTCCGCCTTTATTGATATTTTCGATAATATTTATACTGCAATACACCTTACATAGCTTGTGAAAGGAGGGGGGAAATTCCCCCGTTTACATTCAAATTCCAAGAAATTTTTTTAATTTTATATCATTGCCAATCCGCCGTTCACTGAAAGAGTCTGGCCTGTTACATATTCTGCTTCGTCTGATGCCAAGAACGCAACGCCATTAGCAATATCACTAGGCTGTGCCAAACGTCTAAATGGAATAGCTTTTTCAAGTGCGGTTGCAATGCCTTCATTATAAGAACCGATTTCTTGGAATAGCGGTGTATCACTTGGTCCTGGTGAAATACAATTGACATTAATCTTATATCTAGCCATTTCACGTGCAATGGTTTTAGTAAAAGCAATGATGCCGCCTTTAGCTGCAGAATAGACACCCTCTCCGCTTGATCCCACTCTGCCTGAATCTGAGGCGATATTAACTACTTTGCCATAGCCATTTTCAATCATGATAGGTAAAATTTCTTTACATGTATGAATTTGGCCCATCATGTTAATATCAACGATTAGCTTCCATGTGCTTGGTTCACTTTTCAAAAATGGCTCAACCTTATCCCAGCCCGCATTGTTTACCAACACATCAATTTTTCCGAAATGAGCAATCGATGCTCCCACTGCCTCTTGGACACTTTCGAGCTTTGTTACATCGCAATAAACCGCAACTGCCTTTCCTCCTTCTTTTTCAACGATGGAGACGGTTTCATTGGCATTATCAATATTGACATCCGTAACAATAATGTCCATTCCACGAGAAGCTAATGTTCTAGCAATCTCTCGTCCAATTCCGCGTCCTGCTCCAGTAATAAAAGCTACTTTTTTAGTCATAATTTTCCCTCCGGTTCACTTTTTTAATATTTTCATCTACATCCTCTACCAATCTATAAAACTATTGATTTAATTTTTGTTCATTAAAACTTTGGAGAATGGCTTCCTTTAGACGAAACTTTTGAATCTTGCCACTGGCCGTTCTTGGAAATACGTCAACAACTTCTAGATACTCAGGCCAATATTGCTTAGCAACCCCTTTTTCCTTAAGGAATGCTTGCAGCACAGGAAAACTAAGCGGTTCCTTTCCCGGCTTCATAGTGATTACAGCACAAGCCTTCTCTTGAAGTCTTGCATCAGGCAATGCAATCAACTGTGCATCTTGGATGTCATTATGTTCATACAAGACATTTTCCACATAGGCAACGGGAATATTTTCACCACCGCGGATGATAATATCTTTACTTCGTCCAGTCAGCCGGATGTAACCGTCCTCATCCATGTAGGCACGGTCGCCCGTGAAAAACCAGCCATCATGAAACTCGGAATTGGTACCCTCAAGATTTTTCAAATAGCCGACAAATAGAGCAGGCCCCTTGACAAGAAGATCACCCTCTTGATAGGGCGGAAGAATGTCACCGTTTACATCAGTCACCTTTACTTTCATGGTGCCAAGCGGAACACCGTCAGTACCAGTTAGTTTTTCATCGCTATCACCTATCTTTGTCAAAGTAACAAGACCGTCTTCCGTTTGCCCCCAACCAGAAAGAATCGTGAAATTGACCTTTTTCGAGGCTTCTTTAACAAGTGCCATTGGAATAGGTGCACCCATTGATGCAAATATCCTTAGGGAACCAATGTTACGGCCTTCAATTCCCTCCAATTGAATCATATCTTGCAGGAATGGGGTTGCCCCCGCTGTAAATGTAATCCCTTCCTCCTCAATGAGTTCAATAAATTCTAACGGGTTCCAAATATCCTGATAAACACCTGTTCCGCCAATTGTAGTTGGAAGCCTTACTCCATAAGCAAAACCCGTTTGATGAGCAAAAGTCGAGGCCATGAACATGACATCATTAGAGCTTAACGCTAAGCTGTCAATCCAATAATTGGTTGAAATACAAATCGTGTTATGTGTATGCATGACGCCCTTTGGATTTCCAGTTGTTCCTGATGTAAAAATAAGTTCAGTTACCTCGTTCGGATCATGTGTAATCTGATCCAATACGGATACATCTCTTATTTCTTCCCATGGTTTATCTAACAATGATGAGATAGGCTTCATATGATTCGGTACATGATTACCAACCACATAAACATGTTCTAATGACGGCCATTTGTGGGAAAGTCTATCAATCATAGCTGGATAATCATAGCCACGGAATGTATCAGGTATGACCACCATTTTTGATTCAGCCATCCCTACCATATAACCAATTTCACGATCACGGTAAATAGGAATAAGTGGATTGGTAATTGCACCAATTCTTGTCGCTGCGTAATGAAGAATAATAAACTCATTCCAGTTTGGCAGCTGAATGGAGATGACATCCCCTTTTCCAAGACCTAATTCCAATAGACCCAAGGCAACACGGTCGACCAATTTCCCGAGCTCACGATATGTATAACGGCTCTTTTTATCAATGATCGCAACCTTATCTGGAACCTTTTCTATTGCTGCATTTAGATAATCAAGAATGGTTTTATTGGGCCAAATAGATTGATATTTCTCCACATATTCCGGACTCAAAATCGTTTCTAATTTCATGGGCACCATCTCCTGTTTATTTTCTAAACTTGTTAAATTCTACCGGTCTTTTTTCTAAAAAGGCATTCATTCCTTCTGCAGATTCGTCGGTGTTATAAAACATTGCTAGACTGCCCATTGCAAGTTGAGTAATACCTTGGATGTTAGCACTGTCAGCATTAAACGAGTATTTGAGCATTTTAAGTGCTGTGGGACTTTTAGCAAGAATTTTATCTGCCCATTCTTCTGCTGCCGCTTGCAGCTGATCCGCTGGGACTATTTTATTTACTAGACCCATTTCTTTCCCTTCTTCGGCACTGTATTGTTCACATAAATACCAAATTTCTCTTGCTTTCTTTTCTCCAACTACTCTTGCCAGATAAGCCGAGCCAAAACCGGCATCATAACTGCCCACTTTTGGACCAGCTTGTCCAAACTTGGCTGTTTCCGAAGCAATAGTCAAATCACAAAGAACATGCAAGACATGACCGCCGCCAATCGCATAGCCATTTACCGCTGCGATAACCGGCTTTGGAATATTACGGATCGTTTGGTGCAAATTCTCAATTTCAAGACCAATACCGCCGCCTAATCCTCCATTGTAATCATAACCGCCCTCATCTCCTTTTTCTTTTTGGTCTCCGCCAGTGCAAAACGCCTTCTCCCCGGCACCTGTTAAGATGACAACACCAATGCGATTGTCGTCCCAAGCATCGCGGAAAGTCCATATTAATTCCCTAATTGTTCGTCCGCGAAAAGCATTGTAGGCCTGCGGGCGATTAATTGTAATCTTGGCCATTCCATTCGTTTTTTCATACAAAACATCCAATAGTTCCATTTGTCATACCTCCACTTTTATCAATTTGTTGGTAGTCTGAAAGAAAAATAATCAAATTCGCCCGTCGAATTTGCGCCCGGATTTTTTCGAACTCGCTCGAAAAAGTTCCTTAAAAAAATCCGAGGCATCCGCCGGAGGCTTAACTTCATTCAGCCGGGTTTAATTCCCCATTGAATTAGTAAGCTTTCTCCATTCATCCCTTAACTTTAGTAGTGAAAGACATCTGCTGAATGAAGTTATTTCTCTTTTCACTTTTCTATATCGCAAGTTCCATGCCAACAATTTCCCTTGCTAAATAAGCGCTTTTTACCCTCCTAATATCGCAAAATTAATAATTTTCGCAAAATTAATAATCAGTTATGCAAAAAAGAGAAATTTCTGCGAGAGAATCGGCCATCGCCCGTGAAAAGCGAAATACCTGCAACAAAAAAACAACGCCCTTGTATAACAAAATCAAATAAAAAATACACACTACTATGTAGTGTGCAGATAAAGGATTATTTCAGATTGTACTTGGCAATTTTTCGATACAAGCTGGCTATATGTATTTTTAGCTTATGAGCAGCAATAGTTCGATCCCCATTTGCTTCTTCTAAAGCTCGTTGAATAGCATTAATTTCAGCACTTCTCACTTCTTCCTCCAAACTTTGCAGAGGGGTAATATTCCTATTACTAATATTCGCAGTAGCCAAAGGTGTAAAATAAAGATCATTCATCGAAAGGGTATCTCCCTCAACAATATTCATTCCCCGCTCAATAAAGGCCTTTAATTCCCTGACATTTCCCGGCCATTCATAGTTTAAAATCCATTCTTGAAGCCTCGAGTCGATGAATTTAACTTCGAGGTCAAATCTTTCATTAAAAATATCAATAAAATAATGAGCTAATGGCAGAAGATCTTCTTGTCTTTCCCGTAGTGATGGAATGGTTAAATCGAAGACATATAAACGATAGAATAAATCCTGTCTGAACTTGCCTTCCTCAACTAGTTTTCCTAAGTCGCGATTCGTTGCAGCAATAATCCGTATATCAATATTTTTACTAACAGTACCTCCAACACGTTCAACCTCTTTTTCCTGCAGAACACGAAGCAGCTTTCCTTGTGCCTCGTATGGGAGTTCTGATATTTCATCAAGAAAAAGTGTCCCATTCATAGCTAATTCAATCTTACCTGGCTTTCCTTCCTTTTTAGCACCGCTAAATGCGCCAGGTTCGTAGCCAAAAAGCTCCGATTCAAATAATTCTCCCGGGATGGCTGCACAATTCACCGCGATAAATGGATTATTTTTTCTTGCACTAATACTATGGATGGCTTGAGCAAATAATTCCTTACCAGTACCGCTTTCTCCTGTCAGCAGAACCGTTGAGTTACTTGTAGCAATGCGAACGGCTAATTCTTTTGCCGTCTTCATCGATTTACTGTTCCCAATAATCTCTTCAAAGGTGTATTTATGTGCGTGGGGCTTTTTCTTATTCATTTTAGCTTGATCAATCGCATGCATGAATGAAACCATTTCATAATGCTCAATATCACCATCACGAACAAGTACTCGATAAACCTCTCGCTGCTCCTTTCTCGTCACTCTAATGATACAATTTATGCCGGAAATGACGCCAAAGAAGACTTTTTTACGTCTTCTGCCGTACATTCCATGAATCACAGCATGAATCGATTGACCTACGCAATCCTCTTTATTTATTGAGAAATTCTTGCAAAAGTCAGGGCTTGCGTGAAGTAGCCTTCCGTCTTCATCAACTTCTATATAACCCCAATCCTCGATTAAATGAATGGTCTTTTCCACTTCATCAGCCTCCCGGAAAAACATAAATGACAACTTGTCCTTTAATAACCTCAGTTCCCTGTTGATTAAAGCAAACAACCTTTTGCGTTACCCAGTTTCTTTCATGATTAATATCAATAATCACCAATTCAGCGGTAATGGCATCCCCTACATGCACAGGATGATAATAAATGATTTCTTTTTGTACTAATACACAGGGACCTCCCGGTAATTTTTCAGAAATAACCTGTATAATTAATCCTTCCACCAACAAAGCGGGAACGATTGGCTGCGAAAAACGTTTTTTCCAGACCTCCTCATTGCGTTCATACATTTGACTAAAATCATTTGCTAATTCACTATACTTTTGAATATCCGCTTCTGAGAATATCCGCTGTAAACGCGCAATTTGTCCAATTTGCATTTCTGAAGTAGTTAAGCTCATCCTATCTCCTCCTTTTTTTTGACTAAATTTTCTTAATTATTAGTATATATCAAATACCCACTTAATCAAGAATATAATTGTGAACATATTGAAAGCAATTAATAATCTTTTGTGTCACATTAGAGAAAAAAATAAAACCGCTCAATGAACGGTTTTACAAAGCTACTACCTTTTACTCCATACTCCTCATCCTGTCACTTTCCATCATTACTTCCTTCAGGTCATCCTTTACGCTTACCTTTGCAAGAGGAACACGTGAACGATAGGCTGCCCGAACAATAACATGTGCTGCTACAGGTGCTGTGAGAAATACGAAGAAAATCCCTAGAAATAAACGGATGCTAAAGAATCCCTCTAACATGAAGAAAAGAAAGGTTCCAACAAGTGTAAAAAGCACACCCATTGTTGATCCTTTAGAAAGTGCATGGGAGCGGGTATAAATATCAGGAAGACGAATCAGGCCGACTGCACTTAGAAAGCTGAAGATGGTCCCAATCAATATTAACAAAACGGCGATATATTCACTCTGATTGATTACGCTCAATGACCGCACCTCTTTCAATATATCTTGCAAAAGCAATGGTTCCGATAAAGGACAAGATTCCAATTAATAGAATGACTTCAAAAAATCCAGTGTTTCTCAACAAAACAGAAAAAATAGCAACACCTGAAATCAGATTAATTCCTAAAGCATCAAGAGCTTGGATTCTATCAGGAGCAGAAGGACCCTTAACCAACCGATATATGGTTGCTATAACAGCAAAACTAAGAAAAGCTAGTGAACAGATTAATATTCCTTGTATCATTAACGCGTCACCTTCTTTATAGCCTTTTCAAACTTTTTTGTAGATGCAAGAACCGCATCACTCGATGCTGGGATATCCATCGCATGGATATAATACCTCTTGCTGTCTTCGGAAACTTCAACTACAACAGACCCGGGGGTTAAGGTCAGCAGCAGCGCTAGTAATGTAACCTCCAGATCTCCTTCTAATTCCGTTTCTAAAGTAAATATCCCTGGAGTAATATTAATCCTCGGTCGAAGTATCTGTCGAATCACTAATATACTAGATGTAAATAACTCATAAATGAATACGAGAAAAAGCTGAACAATTGCAAGCAATGTAACTAAATAAAATTTAGTTGGAAGATATTTACGCAGAATAAAGAGCACCAATAAACCAAATAGATAACCACTGAAAAAGGTTAAAACACTCCAGTCATCCTGAAGAAACATCCAGATGACACCAATCAATAAATTTATTAATACCTGCATAGGCATCGCTACCACCCCTTTCCATTTAAAAAGTATAAACGTTAACTCTACTGCTCCAAATTACCGCCCATGACCGCTTTAATATAGAAACTGGGATCCATTAAGCCTTCTACTGCAAGATAAACGTAATCATGAATTCCTTCAGCACCTAATCCGAGCGCAATGGTTAACATGGTAAGGATTCCAATTGGTAACATTAACCCCTTTGTTGTCCCCTTTTCCTCTTCCTCAGTTAATTCGGTATAGCCCCAAAATCCTTTAAGAAAGATTTTCATAATCGAATACAGAACCATAAGACTGGTTATCAGCCCAATTCCACCCAGCCAAAAGTAGCCCGCCTCAAAAGTCCCTTCTGTTATAAAAATTTTCCCGATTAAACCGCTTAATGGCGGAATACCTGAAAGGGATAATGCCGCAATAAAAAACATCCACCCCAATCCTGGATGTAATTTGATAAGACCGCTTATTTCTCTTAACTTACTTGTCCCAGTAAGATGGACAATCGTTCCTCCTAAAAGGAAAATTAATGCCTTTACAATCATATCGTGAATCAAATAGTATAAAGAGCCCGTCATCCCTTCCGTTGTATACGATGCGGCTCCTGCTAAGATAAATCCTACCCCAACAATAACGTTATAAGTTAAAATTCTTTTAATATCCCAGAAAGCTACAGCTCCAATGGCCCCTAATATCATCGTGACCGCAGCCAAAATCCCTATAAATAAGTGCGTTACCTCTGGCTCATGATAAAATACAAGTGTAAAAACCCTAATAATTGCATAAATTCCTACCTTTGTTAACAATGCTGCGAATATAGCTGCAACCGCAGTTGGAGGAGCACTGTAAGAACCCGGGAGCCAATAGAACAGAAACAGACCAGCTTTTAAACTAAAAACAATTAAAAATAAAATAGCAACCGTCGTCATTAGTCCATCCTGTCCCACCTCAGCTACACGAATGGAAAGGTGAGCAAAATTCAGAGTCCCTGTCATCGCGTAAAGGTATGCAACCGCAACAAGAAATAGAAAAGAGGAAATAATATTAATTAATATATATTTAATAGACTCCCTCAGTTGAATTCCCGTACCTCCTAGTGAGATCAACACATAGGAAGAAACAAGCATAACCTCGAAGCAAACAAATAAATTAAAAATATCTCCAGTCATAAACGAGCCATTGACCCCTGTAATGAGAAACATGAATAGCGGGTAAAAATAGTTTAATTCTCTTTCCCTTCCAATAGAATGAAAGGCGTACAATAAACAACATAACGCAACAATACTCGTTGTCAGGATTAACAGAGCAGAAAGCATATCAGCGACCATACTTACCCCAAACGGCGCCTCCCAACCTCCTAAATGAAGCGTTTGGATTCCTGATGTTTCTATTTGACTCATTAATAGAAGCGTTGAAATACCAACAGCAAGCATCGAAAAAACACTTAAAAATCGATGCAATGTAATCTTCTTCCGAAAAATCACCATAATCATACCCGTTAGAATCGGGATAATGATGGGCAAAATAACTAGATTATTCATTCTCAACACCTCTCAATTGCTCCGTATCATCCGTACCCAATACCTTATAAGCACGATAACTCAGCACTAAAAAAAGAGCTGTTGTGGCAAAGTTGATCACGATGGCCGTTAATAAAAGGGCTTGGGGCAATGAATCAGCATAGGTTAAATTCTTAATGCCAAGAAGAGGAGGACCTCCCTTTTTCAATCCCCCCATCGTGATAATCAATAAATTGACACCATGACCAAGGATGGATGTTCCCAAAATGATTCTTAATAGGGTTTTCGTCAAAATTAAATAAATTCCAATGGCAAATAATATACCAACAAGGATAGACATTAACGTTTCCATTATCGATCATCACCTATACTCATAATTATCGTGATTGAGGTTCCAATTACCGCCAACGCTACCCCGACATCAAAAATCACCGCAGTTGCCAGTTCCGTTTTTCCAAAAACAGGAAGATTAAAATATCCGAACGTCTGTGATAAAAACGGGGAATCGAACAGCATGGAACCGACTCCCGTCAGAAGAGCAATTAACACACCTACAGCAGCCATCACTTTAAAATCAACTGGAATGTTTCTCCTAACTGTTTCAATATCAAATGTTAGAAACAGGAGGATTAAGGCTGATGCAAAGGTTAGACCGCCAATAAATCCGCCGCCAGGATAATGATGCCCTGAGATAAAAAGATTAATAGCAAACGTAAATATAATCAAAACGGCAACCTTTGTTACACTTCGTATGATTACATCATTTGGCTTCTTCATTTTCATCCCTCCCTTGCGGTTTAAGCTTGATTAATGTATATACGCCAAGACCTGCAATACATAAGACAAGAATCTCGAGCATCGTATCAATCCCGCGGAAATCAACGAGAATGGAGTTTACAATATTTTTTGCTCCTGCTAATTCATAAGAATTCTCGTAGTACCCTGAGATAGATTCGAATAAACGATTCCCATTTGCAGATAATGCTACAATGGTTACGACCGCGCCAGCCCCAATCGAGATGACAGCATTAACCGCCTTGAACGGAATACGGCTTATTTCCTTTTTCAATTCAGGTAAATGATAGAAGCATAGCAGGAATAATGCCGTTGTTACCGTCTCAACAACTAATTGAGTCAGTGCCAAGTCTGGTGCTCTAAACAAAACAAAGAAAAAGGAAACAAGAAAACCTAAAGCACCCACTGCAACGATAGCAGTCACCCTCTTTTTAGAAAACAGAACGGCTAAAGCAGTAATTACCATCAAAGTCATTAATATCACTTCAAAAATATTAACGGGTGCATCCTTGGATAGATCAAAGGAATAACCTTTAAACAACCACATGGCGCCTCCAACGACAAGGATGATAAACCCAAATATATAGACTAGATAGTCACGGATAAAACCTGTCATATATTTTACTGTTATAATCTTCGATAAACTTTCCATTTTCTCTAAACCGAGATTATACAGATTATTTAATGTGAAGCCTTCTGGAAGTAAATGATAAATTGGAAACCACTTTTTTAAATAAATGTACAATAATGTTCCCAATCCGATGACACCCAGTGTCATAAACAACTCAGTATTCCAGCCATGCCAAGCACTGATTTTTATATCAAGTATACCTGCTTCCCCAGCAATGGTCGGCAGCACCGCATGCATCGCAGGCTGTAGTAAATAATGTGAAAGGGTATTTGGAAAAAAGAAAAAGATAATAACAAGAGATCCAAGAACAAGAGGCGAAATTAACATCCCAATTGGAGCCTCATGCACGTCCCTTCCGAGTTTTTCTGGTTTATTCTTCCCTCTAAAGCCAAATGTTTTAAAAACAAGAATCATGCTGTAAACAAAGGTAAACACACTGGCAATCCATGCAATGATAGGGATAGCCAAGCCAATGATATCTACATTAAACACAGACATATCGGATGCATTTAATACAGCTGTAAAAAACATTTCCTTACTTAAAAATCCATTAAATGGCGGAAGTCCTGCCATGGCAAAGCTTCCAATTACGGCTAAGGTAAACGAAATAGGCATAAGGTGCATTAAGCCGCCCAGCCTGCGAATATCTCGGGTTCCCGTCTCATGGTCAATAATACCAATAACCATAAATAGGGAGCCTTTAAATGTGGAGTGATTAACCAAGTGGAAAATTGCTGCAAATATCGCTACAGCATATACAGAGGAATCATCTCCAACTCCGACATATAAAGACGCAGAGCCTAAACCAAGCAAGCTCATAATTAAGCCTAATTGACTTATGGTAGAATAAGCTAATAATGCCTTAAGATCTGTTTGCCGCACTGCATTTACAGACCCATATAATAAAGTGATGAGCCCTACTCCTGATACAATCCAGAACCACTCTGCAGAACCTCCGAAAATAGGAGTCAGACGAGCGACTAAATAAATCCCTGCCTTTACCATTGTAGCTGAATGCAAATAAGCACTTATTGGTGTAGGTGCCTCCATCGCATCTGGCAGCCAGATACTAAATGGAAATTGTGCTGACTTTGTAAATGTCCCGACTAAGATTAGTATCATTGCTGGAATAAACAGAGCATGCGAAGGAATATCACTTGCCTTGCTTATCATTTCACGAATACTATACGTATCCGTCATGATAGAAAGCATAATGAAACCAGCCAGCATCGCCAGTCCTCCAAAAATCGTAATTAACATTGATTTTTGTGCCCCATAACGTGATGTTTCACGTTCATACCAGTAGGCAATTAATAAGAAAGACGATACACTGGTTATTTCCCAAAAAACATATAAAACAATTATGTTATCAGAAAATACCAGGCCAAGCATAGCTCCCATAAATAGCAACAAATACACATAGAAATTATTTAATGCTTCACGATGCTTGGACAGATAAAATATAGAATAGAGAATAACGAGTGCACCAATTCCCGAAATTAATAGCCCAAAAATCAAGCTTAACCCATCCATATATGTCGTGAAGTTAATATCGAAGGATGGCATCCATGGAACCGTTGCTGTGAAAGTATTTCCATCTGAAATTTTGGGAATAAATGATAATAAATAGATAAATATCACCAATGGAATAAAAAGGACAAACCATCCCGTATGAATACGCGGTGACAATTGCTTATAGATGAATGGTACCGCTATGGCAAACAAAAAAGGCATCAAAATCATGACATGTAACCAAAATGACATCATATCCCTCCCTAAGAATTTATAATTAAGAATAGTATAGTAATATTAAATAGATTGACTGAAATGGTGGCATGGGTTATAGTCATACATAGTTTATTTAATAAAGGAATAAAATCGGGTTGAGTCAACCGATTCCGAGGTGAACTAAAAATGATAAAAAAGAAAGAACGCATGGACGAAAGCATCCTCGTTTGTGTATATTATGGTCCAAATGGTGAACGTCTCATTCAAAGGGGCTGTAAAATTGCCAATATGCTTGACTGTCCGCTGTACATTCTCACTGTAGATCCTAAACCATTCGATGAGTTGGATGCAGAAAAATCAAACTATATTACAAGATGGAAACAATTGGCTTCTCAGCATAGTGCTGATGCATTTATTATTAAGGACAATGAACAAAGACCTATCTCAAAAGTAATCGCAGAGGTTGCAAGAGAGAAAAATATTACACAAATTATTCTCGGTCAAACGGCTCAAAGCAGATGGGAACAAATAGCAAAAGGTTCTATTATCAACTCTTTATTACGTGAAATTCCGTTTGTTGACCTTCACATCATTTCCGTTGCCCGTTATTTAAAAAATCCTGATAGAAATTACGAAAAAGGTATCCGTGCCTATCTTGTTAAAGAGAACAAGCAGTACCGCCTGATTTTTAACCATACAAAGGATGTAGAATATGAGGGCATATTCTTTAAAGAATTCGGAACTGACTTTGATAACGGTATTTTCAAGTTTATGAAGGATAAGGAAACATTACAAGTCCAGGTACATGAAAGTATTGTTAATGACTTAACAAATGTTCAAATGGATACGAACTTAGATTCTGATGAAGATTACTTATAAGACGACCTCCACTCTTAGTGGGGGTTTTTGTATTCTTTCTGCCATATTTTTAGTTATAAATTAACATCTACCTTAATAAGCGGTTTCTCATTTTTATCTATTCCGATATATCGTAAGGTTTCAGAAGGAGTGTGATGATGATAAATCCCCATGAGAATTGAGATAGCAATACCTTTTCGATAGGCATGGTACCCAAATGTTTTTCTTAATGTATGTGTACCAATTTTACCTGGAATTCCAACCTCTTTTGCGGCTGTATTGATAATACGATAGGCTTGCTGACGTGTAATCGGCAGATTGTTCTTTTTTGACTTAAAAAGATAATCACTCCCTAGAAATTCATAGCTATTTAAGTAATCCTCAAGTGCATGTTGAACGTTATTATTTAAATAGTAAGCCTTTGTTTCACCACTACTCATTTCCTTTAGATATAAAAACTCCTTAATCCCCTTTTCATCCCGTATATCCTCCACCTTTAGTGATAGTAAATCACTTATTCGAATTCCCGTATTAATACCTAGGACGAAAAGCAATAGATCTCTTTTAGAATGTTTTTTTAATATATCTTTTATTGCATTAATGCTTTCAACGTCTCTTATGGGCTCAACATACTCCATGAATTGACCTCCTATAACACACACTGACAAAATAAATTAAGTTACACAATTAACAATAACACAAGATTAAGTAACATTACAAACAATAGAACCAATATTTTTAATGATTTATTACTTATCATTTTTCATAAAAAGCAGTAGACTTATAGGTGACCTATGTAATGGAACTTTATACCTTTAGGAGAAGAAAAAGTATGCGAAAACTACTCATTGGCCTACTAATCATTCCGGTTTTCTTTTTATTCATCATCGGTCTCGTTTTATTTGACTATATTTATTTTCCACTCATTAGTCATAAAGCTGAAAAAGCGGCTGAAAAACATCTAGAAGCAAAATATAGTGAAGACTTTATTATTGAACAATCAACCTTTTCAAAGCCTCTAGGCGATGATTGGGGGACTTACCGTATTGATTCTCACCCTGCCAAAGATCCCGAATTAACTGTTCGTCTTTCCATTTCTGAAGATATGCAGCCAATGTCCGATGATTACTTAGATATGAAATGGCGCAAGGAGCTTAATGAACAATTTAGTTCTATCTACAAAGAGCTTTATAGTACTGTTGAAAATTACTCTTATATGGTCAATGTTTCATTTCTAGATGAAGCTTATACACAATACAACATTCATAACACCTACCAGGAAATCCTCGGACAAGACCATGAAGGTATTGGGAACATTATCTTTTCAAATGTACTTCTTAACTCTTCAAATGAAATGGACCAACAATTAGATAAAGCTTACAAATTAATTCAGTACTTACAAGACCAAGAGTTAAAGTATTTCAGCATTCAAATAGAATACTATGACGAAAAACTGCACCATGAACTCTCCGCTAAAGAAAAAAAGCTAAATTACAATGACTTTTCAAATAAATTCTGGGATGACAGAGTTTTCCGTTTCAATTATTCCTATGACTCTAGTGATGAGAATTCTAAAAAAGAGCTTGATAATATTAAAGACCCTGCTGACTTAAAGCAATACCTTCGAGACTTGCATTAAGCTAACCGTTACTTCTGCCTTCACGGTTCGTGACTCACTCCCTGGAGGTTACACCCATGTCGGGCACAAAAAAAAGATGCAGATTTGTCTTCTTATCTGCATCTTTTTATATAGAAAAATTTACTGTACCCACATTTGAAATAAACCTTCGGTAACACCGAGATTATACATATAATAGATTCCAAATAGAAAACTTACTGCACCGGCAGCTCTAGTTAATATTTGATTTAATCCAATATTTTTTTTACTAAAGACAAAAGGAATGCCTATAATTGTTGTAAAGAGGAGCATACCAGCAATCGTTCCAGCACCAAATATTAATATATATAAAGCTCCTTCCCATATCGTTGAAACCGTAGACATAGTTAGTAAAACCATGGCCGCACTTCCAGCAATCCCATGAACAAACCCAATGAATGCTACCTTTAGAAAATGAGCTTTTTCATGCTTATGGGAACCTGAACGGGTGTTTTTCCAAAAAATAATGCTTCTTATACCTAGATACACAAGCATGACTCCAACTAAAAATTCAAGTGACATAGCCCATTTATCTGTAAGCTCGCCTTTCATTAGTACCAACGCCATCCCAAGAATGAACAGGGTGCAGGTATGGCCAATCCCCCAATAAACTCCAGTTAAAGTCGAACTAGATAACTTTTTGCTTTTGCTTACAGAAGTGGATACAGCTATGATATGGTCAGGCTCAATGGAGTGCTTGATCCCTAAAATAAAACCAAGAAATAATACAGAAATAAAACTTGCCATCCATCTCTTCTCCCTCTTTGTCTGTTTTTAATTAGGCTCTGTTAAACATAGTTGTTGATTTCCGTTCCGGGCACTTCGCGCACCTTAGGGCGACAGTCTAACCTCCTCGACACTTCGTGTCTGCGGGGTCTCGACTGTCTCGCTTCTCCCGCAGGAGCCTTCGTGCCCTCCACTGCAATCAACCTGCATACAAAAATCAACATTGTGCTTTAACACAGCCTATATCCTATTCAGCCTTATCCCCATTTCCTAACACCTTCCAAATGCTTTCATAAACTTTTTTGAGAGGAATGTGATGAAGTTGGGAAATATTTTTACAGTCTTCATACTCAGGAGCCATTTGTACGACATCCCCTTTATATATCCCCACCTTAACAGCCACAGTCCCCCATTCAGTAGAAACTTCTCGAAACATTCTTTCCAATCTATGTACTGTTAATGGGTAATAGCGAAGCCCTAGTGTTGTTGTTTCCCGAAAGAGAATTTCCTTCATAGAGGGGAGATTTTGCTCAGAACAAAGCAATTGGAGTAAAACACCTGGTCTGTTTTTCTTCATATATATAGGGGTATAAAATACATCGTTAGCTCCAGCTTCAAACAGCAAATCCATTACATATCCAAGCCATTCGCCGGAAATATTATCCAAATTCACTTCCATTTTGAACATTTGATGATCAATATGCTCATGATTGGGTGGATGAAGCCCCATTTTATCCCCCCTTCAACTAACCAAATACATCTTCCGTTCTATTCCCCAATCATTACCCGCAGCATATTTGGACGGTCTTTAAAGGTTTTTGTACCAGCCCCATAACCGACAAAATTCACTTTCATTGAAGGAACCGTGCAAAACTCCTCCGCAAGAACAGCGATAATAGCTGCTCCTGTAGGGGTTGTAAGCTCAGCCCTAATATCTGACTGTTCAATAGGAATACCTTTCAAAATTTCCAGTGTGGCAGGAGCAGGTACAGGATAAATGCCATGATCAATATGAATTTTTCCAGTTCCCACCGGTATAGGAGATGCCTTTACCGTAGTTACTTCTAGTTGATGAATAAGTATGGCTGCACCAACAATATCAATAATGGAATCAACCGCGCCGACTTCATGGAAATGGACATTTTCTAATGGAATTCCGTGAATATGCCCCTCCGCTTCACCTATTTTTTTAAAAATTTTTAATGCCGTTTCCTTCACTTCTTCTGAAAAACCAGCACTCTCAATCAATCTTACAATATCCTTATAAGAACGGTGATGGTGATGATGTACCTGCTCATCATGGTGGTGATGTTCATGATGATGATGGCTGTGCTCATCATGGTGGTGATGTTCATGTTCATGGTGATGATGGCTGTGCTCATCATGATGATGATGTTCATGATGTGAATGTAATAGCAACACATCAAACTTTGTGCCTGTTATCCCATTTTTTATAACCTTTTTCCATTTTAATTCGTATTCATCTTCCATTTTCATCTTCTTTAACTCTTCCACCAAGTGGTCAGGATTGGCACCCGCATCAATAAGGGCACCGATGACCATATCACCACTGATGCCCGAAAAGCAATCAAAGTAAAGTGTCTTCATTATTCACAACTCCTTTTATCGCAAGCTGATGAATTAAGACGGCATTATACCCTCCGCCAAAACCATTATCAATATTTACAACACTAATCCCTGAAGCACATGAATTTAACATTGTGAGTAAAGCAGATAATCCGTTGAAATTTGCCCCATACCCAATACTAGTCGGAACCGCAATAACAGGGTGGGACACGAGTCCGCCCACTACACTTGGAAGTGCGCCTTCCATTCCTGCTACAACGACTGAAACCGTCGCATTTTGGATATCATCAAGATGGTTAAGTAAGCGATGAATCCCTGCAACCCCGACATCATATATTCTTTTCACAGGACTGCCCAATACTTCTGCCGTCACTGCTGCTTCCTCAGCAACCTTTAAGTCTGAAGTACCAGCAGCAATAACAGCGATATACCCTTGAATATTGTTTTCAGCGGAATTTCGTTCCTTCCAATAGAGGATTTGTGCCAATTCATGATAAGTAAACTCAGGACATGTACATTGAACGATTTTCGCCTTTTCCGGCGTGATTCTCGTAACAAGTACTTGTGTATTTCGTGCCCTTAATGATTGAATAATTGCGATGATTTGTTCCGCCGTTTTTCCTTCCCCAAAAACAACCTCCGCAAAACCCTGTCTCTTTCTTCGGTGATGATCGACTTTCGCAAAACCAAGATTTTCAAATGTTGCCAATTGTTCCTTTGCTTCCGGAATGCTTAGGGTGCCATTTTGAACTTGTTCTAAAATCTCTTCAAGCATCTCGCTCCCCCTAACAATCTAAAAATACTTGCTCATATCCCTGGATAACTTTTCATATTTATCATAAATTTCTTTATAAATTTTACTTTGTTCTTCGTTCGGAACAACTGGGTCAGCCATAGGGATATTTTGCTTAATACCTTCAAAAGAATTTACCTTTTCCAAAGCAACTAAAGCCGTCCAAGCTGCGCCCCAGGCCGCACTATGATGACTCTCCGAAACATAAATTTTTGCTTCGAATATATCCGCCATCATTTGAAGCCACAATGGTGAACGGGCCAAGCCTCCATTTACATAGATTTTTTGTGGTTCACCAGCTAACTTCTCTAATGCTTTTCCAATTTGATAAAGGTTAAACGTGATTCCTTCTAAGGCAGCACGGATAAAATGTTCTTTCTTATGAGTTATAGCGATTCCATAAAAATTTCCTTTTGCATGCTGATTCCAAATTGGGGCCCTTTCTCCATTAAGATATGGAAGAAAAAGGAGTCCTTCAGCTCCAGGAGCAACCTGCTCGGCATCAGATAAAAATGTTCCAAAGCTTCTTTGATCATTGAGAAGGTCCTTTAACCATTGCAAGACGATTCCGCCATTGTTTGTCGGTCCTCCAATGATGGAAGTATCCTCCGTAAACGAATAACAAAAGGTCTCTTTGCTATCACTCGTTTTAACTCCTTTGGTAAGCTGCCTGATGGCACCGCTCGTACCTACCGAAACAGCCACTTCACCGGGGAGGATGGCTCCGATTCCCAAATTTGACAGTTGGCCATCGGCAGCCCCTACTACTATAGGAAGATCAGGAGTTATCCCCATTTCCTCTGCAATATCTTTATTTATTCCGTGCAATATGTGAGTTGGAGGAACAATTTCGGAAAGCTGTTCTTTGTTAATTCCAGTCATTTCTAATAATTCATCTTCCCAATTTAGCTTGGCCGGATTAAAAAGCCCCGTTGCAGATGCCATCGAATAATCAATAACTCTTACATTAAACCAGGATTGTAGAACATATTCCTTTATTGACATAAAGTATGTAGCTCGTTTGTAAGGATCGTACTCAGTTTCTTTCATCCATAAAAGCTTGGTGAAGGGTGTCATTGGATGAATAGGGGTCCCTGTTGCGGCATACACACGATTCCCAATTGTATTCAATACACTTTCCGCCTGGGATGAGCTTCTTCCGTCAGACCATATAATGGCAGGTGAGATTGGCTTCCCCTCATTATTGACACAAACGAGAGAATGCATCGCAGAAGAAAAGCCTATGGAAATTAACTCATCCTTATCAATTTCCGCCTTTTTTATTACATCCCTCACTGCAAGAACGGCAGATTGTTCAATTTCAACTGCATCTTGCTCTGCCCATCCCTGTTGCGGATAATGGAACGTGTTCAATTTCTCATCCTCAGCTATTAATTTTCCATTTAAATGAAATAAACATGCTTTCACACTTGTTGTCCCGATATCAAGCCCAATAACATACTCTTTAGACATAGTTCATCTTCCTTTAGATAACAATTTTATGATTCTAAATAGAATTTTCTTATTCTGCTCATTCTAGTATCGTAAGAAAAGGCTTCGGATTATTCCAAAGCCTTTACTATATAAAGCACTTTTTCTATTCCAAAACAGAAGATTGTTAGGATAGAACCTTATTCATACTTCCGCTCTGATATCCAATTAAATCTAGAGTAATATACTTATATCCATACTCTTGAAGGTTTTTAACAATACGATCATGATTTTCAAGAATGATATTCATATCTTTAGGCTCTACCTCAATCCTTGCAATATCCTGATGAGTTCGAACCCGAACTTGGCGTATATCAAGCCTTTTCAAGAATGCTTCTGCCTTCTCTACTTTTGTCAGCTTTTCTTTCGTAATATATTCACCATATGCAATTCTTGAAGAAAGACAGGCGAACGAAGGTTTATTCCAAGTAGGTAAATCGAAATCCCTGGAAAGCTTCCTGATTTCCTCTTTAAAAAGATTCGCTTCTTGAAGCGGCCCTCGAATCCCCTTTTCCTTCGCAGCCTGCATCCCTGGCCGGTATTCATTCATATCATCCGCAATAACTCCATAAATCACATTATTAAAGCCCTTTTCTTCAAGAACTGGGATTAAATGATCAAACAGGCTGCTTTTACAGAAATAACATCGATTTTTATTATTCTCTGCATATCCAGGAATCGCTAATTCAGACGTTTCAATTACCTGATGCTGAACTCCAATCTTTTCGGCCAAGGCTCTTGCCTCTTCCAGCTCGCTTGTGGGATAGGTTTCCGAATCAGCTGTTACAGCCAGTACACGGTCTGCACCTAATGTATTCACAGCCGCTTTTAATAAAAATGTACTATCCACTCCGCCTGAATATGCGACTACCACTGATTCCATTTCTCGGAGAATCGACTGTAATTTTTGATATTTCTTCATGAACATGAGTCAAGTCCCCTCTCCCAAAACATTCCTTCTATTCATTACTATATTGAATAAAAATTCTTTATATGTGTAGATAATCAAATTCGCTCCATCCAATTTCCATTAAAAAATCTGTGGTATCCGCCGGAGACTTAACTGAATTCAGCTTAGTTTGCATCCACATTGAATCAGAAAACCACTTTGCATACATCCTCCACGCACAGAAGTGAAGGACTTCTGCTGAATGAAGTTAAATCGTCATTGCTCCGAAACCGCCATCGACACGAATTAATGCTCCTGTTACGAAGCTTGAAGCCTTATCCGAAGCAAGCCAGACAGTGGCTCCTTGAAGTTCCTCTGCTTCCCCAAAACGATTCATTGGAGTATGACTCATAATTGATTCGATTCGTTCTTTATCCAATATTTTCCGATTTTGTTCCGCTGGAAAAAATCCAGGAATAATCGCATTCACACGAATTCCGTGAGGAGCAAATTCTCGAGCTAAAAACTGTGTGACACTATTAAGCCCTGCTTTAGATACTGAATACGTGAACACCCTTGAAAGTGGTGTAGTTGATGAAACAGATGAAATATTAATAATGCTGCCTTTTCTCTCCTGCTCAAGCATTCTTTTTGCAAAAACTTGGCAGGTCATGACAATCCCTTTTAAATTAATATTCATAATCTTGTCATACTCATCCATATCAAGCTCAAAAAATGGTGTGGCACTATTTGTTCCTGGAGCATTTAAAAGGATATCCCATCCACCTGACCATTGTTCAATATCATTTGCAGCCTGGATTAGCGAATCTTTTGAACTAACATCTGCCGCAAAAGCCTTAGCTTCCCCTCCGTTCTCAGCGATTTCATTCACAACTTGTTCTGCTGTTTCAAGATTACGGCCGACAATCGCCACTTTCGCCCCGTGTGATGCCAAACCCTTTGCCATCGCTGAACCTAATACACCATTTCCCCCTATAGCTACTGCAGTTTTTCCTGTAAGATCAAATAAATTTGTCATCTTTCAACTCTCCCTGCTATTTAAAATAGATTTCCTTTTTCATCAAATGAAAAATCACAAAGGTCTGAAATCAGTTCCATATTTGGATGCTGTTTCACGTGCTCAATCAAAGCCTCGGATACTTCTATTTCACTTATTTCAAGAGTATTTTTAATTCGAACCATTTTTACATTTGTAAAATCTAGAATGTTACACGTTTTAATTGCCGCTTGAATCGTCTCTCTATCATTGGGCAAGGTCGTAGCAATTTTCGTTGGCGCTACCACCGTTGAAGTTAAACCATTAGCATAAGTGACCTCTCTATCCATCTTGTCAACCAACCGCTGGGTAGTAAAATCGGCCGTTCCTACTCCATTGGCATTGCCCTCTGTTTCGTGGGTAAGATCAAGAACAACCATTTTTGTAACATCCGGTCCACCATGTGCATAAGGAGTAGGATATCTGCCGGTTATATTCGGGTCCATACCATCGCCGCTGATATTCTTGCCAATCTGATCAATCACAAGGACATCTAATTGCTCAAAAAATAGTCTTGGCAACAGTTCTTTTGCTTTAGCTTGCAGGTCAGTCTCTCTGGAAAGAATCTCTTCAGGAGTAAGCACATCAACAAACGCCACTTTATCAAAGGCATTTTCAATTGTTGCGACTCCGAACAGAATCGGCTTTTTTTCCATAATCATTTTTGCCATGGCTGGTACATTTTCTGCCATATATTTAAAGCCTAACTGATGACAGGCTTCGGCTCCTTTTTGTTTTCCCAGACCAATACTTATCATTTTCATAATTCCGCTTTCAACAGGGCCACGGAAAGCCGTATGTGGTTTCACACGATTGATGACGACAATGCCATCCGCCTCTGATGCATATTTATCAACATAAACGGGCAAACCATTTTCTAGTTCACCGATTTTTACGACTTCCATGGAAGAGCGAATCTCACAGCCAACACTATCTTCGGTCACACCCAGATGGGCTAATACCTCTCTCTGTCCTTCAGCAGTCGCACCTCCATGACTACCCATGCTCGGGACTATAAATGGCTTTGCTCCCAATTCCTGTAAAAACTTCACTGTTACCGAGGTGAGTTCTACGAGGCGGTCTAATCCCCGGCTTCCAACAGCTAAGGCGATTTCCATTCCTGGCTGAACCTTACTGCGAATATGGTCTTGCTGCAATTTTTCCATTAGAGCTTGTTCAAGGTTATCGATTTTATTGTTATCAAACGTTACCTTTACCTTTGCCATTTTCGGCACCGGAATATCTTTTAATAAGTCTTGTAGAATGCCCATTTCCTTTCCTCACTCCTTTTCTTCATTAGTATTTCTCATAAATTTTTATTTCATGTATTTTCCATAACCTGTATGTAAACAAATTTGAAATCCCTTACAAGACTATTTACGAAGCGATAAACCTAAAATATGTAGATAATTAATTTGTTTGATAAACAAATTAATTATCTACATATTAACATTATGAAGAATGTACCGTCAATTATTATGAAACATTGCCTTACTAATTAAGATGCTAACGACTAAAATCTTAAGTTTCTATCAATCCCATTTTAAATTTGCAATTGGCCAAAAAGCCTAGAAAAGGAGAGGAATAATAAGAAAAAGTTGAGTGATGCACGTTTTCACCGCCCTTGTTTCCGTTTTCATTATAATTGTTGCCGTTTTCAGCAGCTTTGTAAAATATCTGCCAATACCTGATAATAAGAATATCCAATCACTAGGGGGAAATTAAAAATGAAAAAAATCTTACTAACAGTCATTGAAAAAATCGAAAAGACTGGAGATTACATTCCATTTGATTGTGCAGAACCTGTAAAAACCAATTCACAAAAATAAAAGTGAATTGGTTTTTTCATGTAAAAAGACCCCAGCATAAGCTAGGGTCTTTCATTTTGTGTTCGTATTACCGACTTACAAAAGGGAAATTCTATACTGTAACTAACAAATTAAACTCTCATACACTAAAGCGAAATCGTTATTTTAAATAGCCATTTTGTCATTAGTATGCTTTGATTTTTTCGCAGCAATACTTGTTTGAATTTCTTCCATTTTTTCAGCATCTAGTTCATAGCGGCTCATAATTAAACCAGAGACAGTTAATGCTAAGGCTGGAATACCAAATGCTAGGATCATCGTTACAAGTTTCATTTCAGGTGTTAACACATCCGTAACGGTTGGGAACGCATCTTTAAATCCAATCAACGCTACGGCAAAACCAACGATAGCTGGTGCTAAAGATGTGATTAGTTTATCAATGAAAGAGAACATGGTTCCAATCATACCTGGTACATATCTTCCAGATTGACTTGTTTCATAATCAGATACATCCGCAATCATTGGGTTTACAAGAGTGGATGGTACTCCGCCAAAGCCCATTGCCGCAGTGTATAAAACAATGAAAAGAATAGTTGCAAATCCCAATTTACTCATTGAGATGGTTGAACCATCAATAAATATAAACATTCCAATTAATGCGATGAAACTAGCTAATGCAATCCAAGTTGAGAATAGGAAAGCTTTCTTCATGCCTGTTTTTCTTGCCTTTGCCACAGCCCAGAAGGTAATCAATAATGTTGGAACGATGGTAATCATTGAGATGGTACCGCTTAATGCATAGTCGCCGATTAAGATGCCAAATAACATAACTACTACTACTGCGTGACGCAGAAGTGAGAACGCTAATTTGTCAACAGTTACAGCAGTAATCAACTTTAATAATGGTTTATTATTTTTCAAAATTGGCCAGAAATCACGGAACTTGGTTTCAACTGTATCCTCTGCTAATCCGAAAAATTCCTTCTTGTCCTTGCTTGAGATTCCAATTACAGCTAATACCGTAAATACACCCGCAAGAATCATAGCAAGAGTGTTTAACTCGTTAAAGAGTGCCATATTGAAGTCGCCATGTTTTTTAATTAAATAAGACGCTACATAAACTTGGCCGCCTGTGAAAAGTAATGTGTTATAAACACCATCAAAAATCGCGAATAACGGACGTTGTTTCGGGTCATTTGTTAACACTGTTTGTGCAGCTTTTGTAACAGAAGTTTGACATGTATAACCGATAATATGAACAGCATAAATTAAAATGAAGAATAGTAATCTAAATGATTCCGGTATTAAGTGTGTTACATTATATAATACAATGACTGTACCAGCTAAGATGATATTTCCAATAACCATATACGGGCGGAACTTACCAAATCTTCCTTCTGTTTTATCTACCATATATCCTACAATGGGATCTGTAACCCCATCCCAAATTCTCATACTCATTAGAATCGTACTGACTACAACAACGGCAATTCCTGCAACTCCAGCCGCATAATAAGAAATAAATGCTAATATGAACATATAAAGATTTGTCGCGGTATTATTTAATGCAAAGAAACCAATTTCCCACAGCTTAGCCTTGTTATATTGTTGATTATTTACTGCTTCTTTAGCCATCCCAGCTTCCCCCCCTAAGCGATTTAACCGCTTTCATTAAAGTGAATAACCTTTCCCTATGGAAATTTCAACCTTTTATTTGTTTAATGAACTAATTAACTTCCATGCCCTTATAATAAATGAATCCGCTTTCATACACAATACTTTTTTTCGTAATTTTTCTGGTGTTTTTTGGGAACAACCTAATTTATTAAAGATATGGAGTGAGACACCTGACATGATTTCACCTTTAAGGTTTAACGTCCTCACTTTGTAAAAGTTTAAAAATTTCCGGGCCCAATCATTTACCACTTAAACCAATACAAAAGGCAGCGGATACCGCTGCCTTTCTCATTTCTATTTCAATATATTAAAACCAATCAGCGTAGCCTAGTTTTCTTAAGTGATTAGCAGAAATCTCTAGGCAATCAAATGGGTCTCGTCCATAGGTATCATCTTGTTCTACTAAGAAAAACTGTGCCCCGCTTTCAAGACCTGCGTCTATAATCGCTTTTAAATCAAGGTTTCCTTCACCAAGTTCTGCAAATTCAATCGTATTTGTGAATCTGTCGAAGAATTTAGCCATATCCTTCTGGAAGTCAACATCACTTAAATCCATTTGTCCAATTCGATAATCCTTCAAGTGTAAGAGTGAAATACGGCCAGCATATCCCTTAACAAATTCCACAGGATTTACACCTGCTCTTTGAATCCAGTGCACATCTAATTCGAATCCAAGCTTTTCAGTGTTATTTTTAATGATATCCAATAGGTATTCACCATCAAATTTTTGGAATTCTAAGTGGTGTGTATGGTAATACAATTCAATCCCATGCTCAGCTAATCTATGAGCCATCTCTTCAGCTTTAGAAATAAATTCCATAATAGTATCTTTATTCCCCATAGCCATTAATGGCATCATGCCAATTCGCAGATAATTACAATTAAGAGTCTTGCAATCATTAACGATTTTTTCAAAATCGTCCGCCAATGTTTCGCCAGGCATCCCAGGCAGCATGGGCTCTACTGCAGCAGAAAGAGCCGCAATCTTAATATCAAAGTCTTCACTTGCACGTTTTAATTCTGCTACATTTTCTGGGGTCATAGGGATTTGAGAAACCTCAACAGCATGATATCCAAGCTCATTAACTTTTTTCATTGTTTCATAAACACCTAGTTCTTCCACTTTTCCCTTAAGCATCATCATTTGAACGCCAATTTTACCTTTTTTCATTGATTATCCCTCCATTGTGACTGCTTGTTTTGTCTCTGAAGATTTACGAATTGCATCAATTATTTGGATGGAAGGCAGCGCATCTTTGGCATGAACATAATCAGTTAAATTATTTTCAATACAGGAATAAAAATGGTTAATTAATTTTCCATGGCTTGCCCCATAATAGAACTTTGATCCCGGCATCCGGGCATCTTCTACTAATTCAACCTTTCTTCCTTCTTCGTCTACTTTCTTAAGGAAGCTATCTTTAATAGTAAATTTACCTTTTTCGAAAACTACTTGAAGCTCGACGCTCGAGTTTACCGAATTGGCATTCGTAGCGAAAAATAATCCTACAGCCCCATTTTTAAACTTAATTTGAGCTGTGGCGGTATCCTCCACCTCAATCCCATAGTCCAGCAATTGATCAATTGAGCCTTTAATTGAATCAATTTCACCGCCAACAAGCTGCATTAAGTCGATTGTATGTAACGCCTGGTTTATCATGACTCCGCCTCCTGCAAGATCCATTTTCCCTCTCCACGGCTTGATATCATAATATTCCTTTGCTCGGTACCAAGTCACTAATCCTTTTATACCAGTGATGCGTCCATATTCACCGCTCTTTATGATTTCCTGCAACATTTCAAATGACTCATTATAACGGTTTTGCAGACATACACAGATTTTTACATCCTTATATTTCTCCTCTAAATTTACAAGTTGCTGTGCCTCTTCCGTGTTCAATCCCAACGGCTTTTCAAGAAAAACGTTTACTCCCTTTTCTACACAAGCCTTTGTGGCTGGGTAATGAAGATAATGCGGCAGGCAAATATGAACACAATCCAATTGCTCTTTTTCGAGCATAACTTGAAAATCGGTATAGAAGCGGGCATCAGGCACCCTCCCCTTTAATGATTCATCAAGATCACAGATGGCTGTCAACTCAACGTTTGGATTGGATTGAATGGCTGGAATATGAATGTGCGAAATATCCCCAAGACCTATAACAGCTGCTTTTAGCATAATTACATCTCCCTTTACAAACAAACCCATGCCACGCTGCCATGAGTTTGTTTGTACGTTCTTCAAAAAATTATTCTCTAACCGGATATTTACCTTCTTCGGCAATTCGTTTGTTTAATTCTTCTAGGAATAAATCTTCATCAAATGGAATTTCCACTTCCTTGCCTAGCCAGCTTGACAGATGCATGGCATTTGCAAGTCTAACACCATTGATGCCGTCGCTGCCAGGAGCTAATAATGGTGTGCCTTCCACAATCGCAGAAGCAAAGTCTTCTAATACGGCGATATGCTGTTCGCCCCAAACATTGCCAAAATCAAGTACTTCCTCAGTGAAAATATCACCAGTACCGCCACCCATAAACAGCTTCATAACATCTGACATATCCATGGAAGCGCTCATTTCACTTTCAGATTGTTTCAGGCGCTTAATGGTCACTTTCTTACTATCATCTACCACAATTTTCCCTTTATCGCCATGGATTTCTAAACGGTCTGTCCCCATTACATCGTGTGTTTTAGTTACAAATACGCCTGTTGCACCATTTCCATAATCAAATACTGCAGTTACATCGTCCTCAACCACAATATCTCTTTGGTAGCCATAGTTTACTTTTGCATAAACCTTTTTCGGCATGCCGCAAATCCATTGAAGCAAATCAATTTGGTGTGGCGCTTGGTTTACAAGAACACCGCCGCCTTCTCCGCCCCAAGTTGCTCTCCATTCACTCTGATTGTAGTACCCCTGAGGCCTCCACCAAGTAGTAATAATCCAGTTGGTACTGCGAATGCTGCCAATCTCACCATTATCAATAATTTCTTTTACTTTTTTATAAAGTGGATTTGTACGCTGGTTAAAGAAGATCGCAAACTTAAGTTCAGGCTTTGAAGCTGCAAAGTCGTTTAACTCTTTTACTTGTTTTGTGTAAACGCCAGCTGGTTTTTCCACTAATGCATGAATGTTTCTTTTTAGTGATTCGATTCCCATTTCAGGATGCAGATAATGCGGAACAGTTGTAACGACTGCATTAACATCACCACTTTCAAGCATGTCGATATAATTATCGTAGAAAGGCACATCAGGATAACTTTCTTGCGCTACTTGTTTTTTAGCAGGGTCATTATCACAAATCGCACCAATCACCATATTTTTTACTTTGCCTTCTGAAATGAATTTAGCGTACATACCGCCTTCAGCACCTAAACCAATAATCCCTAATCTTACTTGTTCCATTATTATTTTCCCCCACTTTCAATTTCTTTAAGAATTTCCAATAAGGCTTCATATTGAAGTTTGTAGCCGCCTGCACCATCAAGACCTTTGTCATCTTTAATGACTTCAGAAGCATCCTCCAGTTCTAAGTCCTTTAAGGAATCAAAGAGAACCAAGTGCGGCTCCAGAGTTAAAAAGCCTTTATAGCCAGCTTTGATAAATTGAGAGAGAAGTTCAGGAATTTTCCCTTCTCCTGTACCACAGACAACATTTTGATTATCTGTCGTAACGGCATCTTTTATATGAATATAAACAACTTCATCCTTTAATAAATCGTAGCATTCTTGGGTATCTTCACCGCATTGTACAAAGTTGGCAAAATCAAAAATTGCCTTAAAATACGGGGAGTTAACCTCTTTTAATATTTCATGACAGCGCCTTGCGATATCACCGTAAATATCCTTTTCATTTTCATGCAATAAAATGACGTTGTATTTCTCAGCAATTACTGCATATTCCTTTATTTTGCGAATCACATCATCACGGTAAATATCAGGATTGTCACCCTTTGGAATATAAAAACTAAAAATACGAATATATTTGCAGTCCAATAAGTTGCTGATTTGGCAAAGGGTTTCAAGCATTTCCTTTTGTTTTGCAAAGCCTTCCTCGTCATTAATAAAGACCTTGCCAATAGGAGATCCAATAGAGGATACACCAACTCCCGCTTTTTCCAAACGCGGCTGAACATTTTCTTTAATTTCATCAACAGTAAAGTCACCGATGTTTTTCCCATCAATGCCGCGCAGGGATAAATAACGCATACCAAGGTTCGAAACAACCTCAAGCTGTGTCTCGAAATCTGATGAGATTTCATCTGAAAAACCAGATATAATTAAATCCTGATTCATTTGAAGTGAGTCCTCCCTCATTGCTTTGCTGCTCGTTGTGAGTTTATTTTTCGATAACGTGACGGCGTAATGCCAACTTTTTCTTTAAAGTAACGGCTAAAATGGGCAATACTTTCAAATCCCGATGCATGGGCTACTTCAGCCAGGGTAAGACCTGGTTCCATTTCCAACAAGAACTTGACTTGGTTTAGCCTGCAGCCCATTACATATTCCATCACGGTAAAGCCTGTTACTTCTTTGAAAACATGTGATATATAATATTTACTTAAATTAAGCTTAGATGAAATAATATCTAGACTAATTTTCTCTGTATAATGATCTCGTATCCAGGAAGCAATTTCCTCTGCATGTACTTCCTTTTCTGTCTTTTTACTGGTTATTTGCGCTAACTCTTTCTGGCTCATTTTATAGATAGCAAGCAGCAGCTGAACCAGCTCTATCTTTACTTCAGCTTCTAATAATTCATTTTTTTTACCTGTACGCTGAAGCTCCTCATCGATGTCGGATAGAATGCCCGATATCTTTTTTATTTGCCCGTCTACATATTGGCCATTTTCATCATAGCGTGTACGTAAAAGCGGGTTATTCAGTTTCCTAAATGGATCTAGCAAAATGGGTATCGCGAGTGTGGAGATCAATTCAGTCAGCCATGTCGGTGAAAAATGAAGGGCACTTCTTGTATAGATAGTCTCGCCCCAAGGGTTGGCTTTATGCAGAGTCATACCATCCAAAAGAATAATATCACCGGGCTCCAACTCATAAATCCGATTGTTAATTAAATACTTGCATTCACCGCTGCAGAAGAAATAAATCTCATACTCGTGATGTGAGTGAAACTGGAAAGTATAGGATTCCACTCCCTGCATTCGATAAAATGCAGTAATCCACTCATCCAATACTCTTCTTTTAAAAGGCAGGTTTAATAAATCTTCCACAGCCCCCACGCCTTCCTTGATAGTTAAGCGTTGCTCTAAGCTTACTTATATTTTACCCCTCAAGCTTAGGAAATACATTCTCTGAAAATGCTTTCATTTTTATTGAAATTTGACTAGTATTGCTTTCCGTTTTATATTATTAGTCAAAAAAAGAGACAAAACCCTCCATTCTCTTGGAAGTTTTGTCTCTTTTAGAAAATAGAAGAAATCCTATTCCATCCAGTTCGTATGGAAAATACCTTCTTTGTCAATACGCTGGTACGTGTGAGCACCAAAGTAGTCACGCTGCGCCTGCAACAGGTTCGCAGGAAGAGTTTCAGTACGATAACTGTCATAATAAGCAATGGCACTAGCAAATGATGGTACAGGAATGCCGCGTTCAACCGCTAAAGAAATTACTTTTCGGAGTGCTTGCTGATACCCCTCTACAATTTCTTTAAAGTAAGGATCTAATAAAAGATTAGGTAATTTTGAATCTCGATTATAGGCATCTTTAATTTTTTGCAGGAATTGGGCACGAATAATACAGCCGCCGCGGAAAATCATAGCAATATCCCCATAGCGAAGATCCCAGTCGTACTCTTCAGATGCCGCTCTCATTTGTGCAAATCCTTGGGCATAAGAGCAAATTTTACTCATATATAAAGCCTTCCGAACAGCTTCAATTACTTCTTCTTTATTACCATCAAACGGTTGAACCTCAGGCCCATTCAATACCTTACTCGCTTGTACACGTTCCTCTTTCATCGCTGAAATAAACCGAGCAAAGACAGATTCGGTAATAAGCGGAAGCGGTACACCTAAATCTAAAGCGTTCTGGCTTGTCCACTTACCCGTGCCTTTTTGACCAGCGGTATCCAAAATTAAGTCTACCAATGGCTTACCAGTTTCTTCATCTGTTTTCGTGAAAATGTCAGCTGTTATTTCAATTAGGTAGCTGTCCAATTCACCTTTATTCCACTCTGCAAATACTTTATGGAACTCCTCTGCTTCTAAACCTAGTACATTTTTTAAAATATAGTATGCTTCACAAATTAATTGCATATCACCATATTCAATTCCATTGTGGACCATTTTCACATAATGACCTGCGCCATTTGGACCAATATAGGTACAGCATGGATCACCTTCCACTTTTGCTGAAATCGCCTCAAAAATCGGCCTAACAAGCTCATAAGCTTCTTTTTTACCTCCTGGCATGATTGAAGGACCCTTTAACGCACCTTCCTCCCCGCCGGATACGCCTGTACCAATAAAGTGGAACCCTGCTGTTTCAAGCTCCTTATTTCTTCTTATCGTATCCTGGAAGAATGTATTCCCGCCATCAATGAGAATATCTCCTTCTTCAAGATATGGCCTCAATGAATCAATTGTCGCATCTGTAGCAGCACCAGCTTTAACCATTAATAAGATTTTGCGAGGCTTTTCTAATGAACCAACAAATTCTTCAACAGTACGTGCGCCAACAAAGTTTTTTCCTTCTGCCTCATTCTTTAAAAATTCTTCCGTTTTATCATACGAACGATTGAATACAGCTACTGAATAACCTCTGCTTTCAATATTTAAAGCAAGATTTTTTCCCATTACCGCTAAACCTACTACACCGATTTGTTGTTTCGTCATAAGATTAACCCTCTTCCTGTATTCTAAATTAACTCTTATTGTTAAAATATCATGCTCTACTTTTAAAAAATTAATCCCTTATGTATAGGGCAGGGCCATTTTGTAGCCCTCCCCTTTTTAAAGCCTTTTATCTCTCCAAGAAATATTTCTCCGCATTGTGATAGCCGATATTTCGTACCATTTGCTCTAAGAACTCAAAATCATCTGGCGCTAATCCTCTTTCGACCCATTCGCCTAAAATGTTGCAAAGGATTCGACGGAAGTAATCATGACGGGCATATGATAAGAAACTGCGAGAATCAGTCAGCATGCCAATAAAATGGCTTAATAGACCTACATTGGCTAAATCCTTCATTTGTCTTTCCATTCCATCGATGTGGTCAAGGAACCACCATCCAGAACCAAATTGAATTTTACCTGGAATTCCTTCCTCATAGAAGTTGCCCATCATTCCGGCCAGAACCTGATTATCTTTTTGGTTTAAGTTAAACAATACCGTTCTAGGCAATGCATCTTGTTGATCAAGTGCATCAAGGAAGCGGGAGATGCCTTCTGCAAAGTTATTTTCACCTATAGAGTCAAAGCCTGTATCAGGCCCAATTAGGTTCTTCATTTTGGTATTGTTGTTACGCATTGCACCCATATGCAACTGCATAACCCATTGTTTTTCAGCATACATTTTTCCGAGTTCAGTTAACAGGAATGCTCTATAAAGAATTAATTCTTCTTCCGTAAGCTCGCTGCCATTTAGGCGTTTAGCAAAGATTGGTTCAATTTCATCTCTTGTTGTTTGAACATACTCCATTTTTTGTATATCATGATCAGAGGCACGACCTCCATGTTCATGGAAATAATCAACTCGCTGCTTTAATGCTTGTAAAAATGAGTCTAAAGTATCCACCTTTATTCCGGACACTTCGGATAATTTTTCAATCCAGTCTTTAAAGGTTGGACGCTCAATGAAAAGCGCTCCATCTGGACGGAAAGTTGGGGCAATGATTGCCTTAAACGTTTGGTCGTTCTTCAATAATTGGTGGTATTCCAATGTGGACACCGGGTCATCTGTTGTGCCAATAAACTTTACATTCGACCTTTCTATGAAAGCTCTCGGTTTGAATTCCGGCTTTTGCAGCTTTTCATTACATTCATCAAAGATTTCACGCGCCGTCTCCGGGCTCAGTCTTTTTTCTATCCCAAAATACATTTTTAATTCCATGTGTGCCCAGTGGTAAAGCGGGTTTCCTATTAAATGAGGAACTGTTTCAGCCCAGGCTGCAAACTTTTCCCAGTCAGATGCATTACCAGTAATAAATCTTTCACCAATGCCATGCATGCGCATGGTCCTCCACTTATAATGGTCTCCGCCTAACCAAACTTCTGTAATACTTTTATATGAATTGTTTTCCCAAACTTCCTGTGGATTTAAATGGCAGTGAAAGTCAAAAATTGGTAACCCCTCGGCTGCATTTTCGTATAATCTGACTGCTGCATCAGAATTTAACAAAAAATGCTTGTCTAAAAATGCTTTCATCGTATTCCCTCCCAATTTATCTGTAAACCCTTTCAGTTCTCGTTAAAAAAAATACTCTATTAATTTGTTCAGTAAACAAATTAATTATACAATTAACTTAACATGTTTATTATGCTTCGTCAATTAACAGATTATGAATGAACGAATAAATATCTTTTTAATCCTTTTTTAAATAACTGTTATAATAGAAATAAGGGAGTCGTCTTGAAATGGAGGATTTAAATGATTACCGGTGATGCGGCGTATATAAAGAAAATAAATCGATCTTTTATCATTAAAGAAATAATTAAAGAAGGCATGATCTCAAGAGCGGATTTATCCAAGGTTACTGCCTTGACAAGAGCAACAATTTCCGCACAGGTTGCGGATCTTTTAGAAGAAGGTCTAATAATAGAAACAATGCTTGAGCACAATGCTGTCGGCAGAAAACCGATTATGCTCTCGTTAAATGCCCAAGCAGGCTACGCTCTAGGAATTGACCTAGACTACGGCAAAATTTCATTTTCATTATCAGATCTTTTAGGCCAGCCTGTCCATTCAACATTTATTGAAATAAACACAACCGAATATCCCGAAATTCTTCAAATTTTATTGAAGCAAATTAAAAAGTACAAAGATAAATACACGGATAGCCGCTACGGCATTGTGGGAGTAGGTATATCCATACATGGACTTGTAGCTAAAGACGAAATCGTGCACTTTGTACCGAAGCTTGGCTGGAACGAAATTGATTTAAAGAATGATTTGGAAAAAGAAATTAATATAGATGTTTATATAGAAAATAACGCAAACTTAAGCTCCTTTGCTGAACGGGTATTTTTTCACCATGAAACAGACAATTTGTTATGTGCTACCCTCTATTCCGGCATCGGGCTTGGAATGATGATGAAAGATGACTTTTTTCGCGGGCACGACGGATTTGCTGGTGAGGCTGGACATATGATTGTAGTCCCTGAAGGAAGAGCGTGCAAATGTGGTAACAAAGGTTGCTGGGAGAAATACGCTTCTGAATACGGCATTTTTGAATATTTAGCGGAGACAAGACAAATTAAAAAACTCGGCTATGAGCACATTCAAAAATGGCTGGATAGAGGTGACGAGGAAGTAACAGAACTAATGGAACAATTTATCTACTATCTCTCCGTTGGTTTAAATAATTTGATTAATATGTACAACCCTGCCGTACTAGTACTAGATAGTGAACTCTTGAGGATGTATCCTGATGCGCTCGAGAAAATTAAAGGAAACTTACATTCCACCATTAGCCATTATCGTGAATTAACGATTTCATCTATAGGAAAAAAATCATGCGTACTCGGTGCCTGCGCCTTAGTAATTAAACATTTCCTCGATGTCCCAATGCTAAATTTGTCATATGAAAACAAGAAAAACCCCTCTTTATAAGAGGGATTTTTCTTTTAAAAGGCTATGTTAACAAATCATGTTGATAAGTCAGATTTTTGACTCATCCGTGAAAAATGGACATTTCTCACGCCTTTCAGCTGTGCTGAAATTTAGATGAGTCCAAAATCAACAATGTTAATAAACAAGACTTTTAAAAAAGAAGATAGTCCTCTGAACTATCTTCCCTATTTCTTCTATTAAGCTTTTCTCTTGTTAGCTAAATCCTCAGCAAGCTGAAGTGTACGTTTCTTATTTAACGGATATAGGAAAACTAACATTAAGAAAATGACTAATAACACAACCGCAGGCACTAGCGTAGCAAGTGTATGAATACCTTGTAGTGTAGTTTGTGTTTGCACTTGAAGCCCCGCCTGATATCCAATAGCTGCAATGGCAAATCCGCCGACACCTCCGGCAATCGCTTGACCGATTTTTCGAGCCATGGAATAGATTGAATAAACAGTTGCATCTTCACGTAAACCTGTTAGATATTCATGATAATCAATTACGTCTGTTACAAATGCCCAGATGACTAGATTAAACAATCCATAGCCGAACATGGCAATCGCTAAAATTCCGATAAATTGCGCAGAAGAAAGGTTTGGTAAAAGGTATAAAATACCATATATAACTGCTGCTAATAATAAACCGGCTGCTGCAACTTCCTTTTTCCCAAATCTAGCAACTAAAGGTTTTACTAACGGCATTCCTACAAATACTGCAACAGATTGAAGAAGTCCCACAATACTTAATGCTTTTGCATTGGCAAAATAATCTTTAAACAAGTATACGTTTACAGCACCAATTAACATAAAGCAGACCATAAATGTTAATGAAGCAATTAAAATCCAGATTAACGGCTTATTTTTCACAAGGCCTTTCATAGTCTTTCCTAAATTTACCTTTTCCTTATTTGATTCCGCCAAGACGATACGCTCAACAGACATTTTATAACATGCCATATAACAAGCTAGTGAAAGAATACCAAAAATAATAGCTCCTAATACGAAACGATCAGCATCAGCTTTATTATTAACAAAAAGAATCATCGGACCAACTACGTTAATAATTAGTCCCGCCATATTTGCTCCAAGTGTACGGAAACCTGATAGTGATGTACGTTCAACAGGATCACTTGTAATGACAGAAGCCATGGAACCATATGGAATATTCACAGTACTATATAAAGTTCCCCATAAGATATAGGTTGCAAATGCATATGCTTCGTAAAATCCATTGGACATTCCCGGAATATGCACAAACATTAATACACCTGTAATAACAAGAGGAAATGACATTCTAAAAATCCACGGTCTAAATTTACCATTTTTTCCAGCTTTTCTTGTATCAATAAAGCGTCCCCATGCAATGTCGGCTACGGCATCCCATAATCGCGCAACTAAGAAAAGCGTTCCAACAAATGCAGGGCTCAGACCATAGACGTCTGTATAATACACCATTAAGAATGAAGCTACCAGTATAAAAAAGAAATCGTTTCCAAAATCACCAAACAAATAACCTAATTTATCTTTCATCCCAAAAGGACGAGTCGCCTTTTCCCCCGTATTCGGAGTAGAAATATCAGTTGACTTTCGTGCCGCTTGACCCATTTGTATCTCCTCCACATTTTTAACATATTATTTGTTTTAGTTGAAAGCATAATACTAATGTTCTTGCTTTAAAGAGGCACCAATTTGAACCAAATTTACCTCTAAAAACAATATTTTTTATAATATAAGACACTTGAAAACCTTTTTGAGAATTTCATTCCCCCTGGGATTGGTTATAATTACTAAATTAATTTGTTTAGTGAACTAACAAATTAATTGTACACTAAGAATATCATCACCCGATTCAACCGTCAATAAAATTTTGAAAGCGTTTTATATTTTTTTCATAACCTCAGTACAAAAGGATTGAATTCTGTCTAGTAAAGAATTCAATCCTTTTGATAATTGTATTTTATTATAATCTATCTACCGTCAGTCAATGACTATCTTGGATTCAAAAGGAGTGTCTTCACTGGAGGTGCCCAGATATACCGTGTACTCGCCAGGCTTCACTACAAAGTCACGTTCACAGTAGTCCCACACACTCATCGGATGATTCGTCGCAGAAGGATTAATTGTGATCGTAACCTGTCGTGACTGCTCCGGCTCTAGAAATACCTTTTGGAACCCGACCAGTCGCTTTGGTGGCTGCCCTGTGACAGGAATGCTCAAATAGACCTGAACAACCTCGGCCCCTTCAACCTTCCCTGTATTGGTTACGGTCACCTTTACCGTGATTGCCGCCTTACCATCCGACTGGGCTGGCGTTACCGAAAATCCAGAAAGCTCAAAGGTCGTGTAGGACAGGCCGAAGCCGAATGGAAATAATGGCTGGATTCCTTGAGACTGGAACCAACGATACCCCATGTTAAGGCCCTCGGAGTAACGGATGACCGGAAAGCCATTGCCTTCGTCAGTGCCGGGATAGCGTTCAGGGTGCCCGGTATATAAAAGATCGTCCTCAGATGCTGCGTAGGTAGTCGGCACCTTGCCGGATGGATTGACAACACCGAAGAGCAAATCGGCAACAACGTGTCCATCCTCTGTTCCCTGATTCCATGCTTCTAGAATCGCCGGAGCCTTGGTAATCCATGGCATCATCACGGGGCTGCTGTCTTTCATGACGAGAACTGTTTGCGGGTTAACTTCTAAGAGTCCATCGAGCATTCGGTTCTGATTGTTAAGCATGTTCGGACTTGGTAAATCGGCTCCCTCAGATGCGACTAAGCCTGCCATCAGGATAACCAGGTCGGCTTCTTTGGCAGCCGACTTCGCCTCTTCTAAGTTCGACAGGTCTTTTGCGACGGTAACCTTGCTCACCTTTGCTTCCGAACCAAGACCGTTTAGTACAGCCTGCATTCCCTCTACAGGTGGAACCGTGTAGAGAGGGACGACCTTGGACGAGCCCCCTCCGCCATTACAAGCGTCGTCAACAAACTCAGACTGGCCGATAATTACTATAGAGCCATAGGCTTTCGGGTCAAGCGGCAGCATCCCGTCATCGTTCTTTAGCAGAACCGCTATCTGGGAGCCAATTTTTCGGGAGATGGCGCCATGGCCCTTAGCGTCGATTTCGCTAGGATTGTAAGGACGCTCGAACTGGCCGAAACGGAACATCTGGGTGAAGCGGCGAACTAATGCCCGATTGACGGTCTCAATCTCGAGGCTGGTGTCCTCGAGCGCGTTCTTGACATTGGTTTCGTTACACCACTTGGCATCTGGCATTTCATGGTCCATACCTGCACTCAGCGAGGCCGAGCAGGAACGACATGACCAGAAATCGGATTGCACGTAGCCTTGGAAACCCCACTCTTCACGGAGAATGTCATTGAGCAGGTAGCGGTTCTCAGTGGCGTAAACACCGCGAACGCGGTTGTAAGCGCTCATAATCGCAGCAATATCAGCGTCTTTGACCAACATTTCGAATGGCAGCAGGTACAGCTCGCGGAGCACGTGTTCATCCACCTCAACATTGGCTCGGAAGCGCTCGTACTCCTGATCGTTAACCACATAATGCTTACCCATGGCAATAACATTGTGGTTCTGGATTGCCTTCGTTACCTCTACCCCCATCACACCGGATAGGTACGGATCTTCAGAAAAGTATTCGAAATTGCGCCCGGCAATGGGAGTTCTGTGCAGACAAACACCCGGTCCTTCAAGCACGTGCTGGCCCAGTGTCGCAGTCTCCGAACCAATAATGTCCCCGTACTCACGGGCTAGCTGAGGATCAAAACCGGCAGCCAGACCAATAGTCATCGGCAATGCGGTAGCAGGCGGGCTCGGGTGTCCGTCTCCCATCCCCACACCTACTGGCCCGTTTGTAATTCGAAAACGAGGGATTCCCAGTTCCTCAATCCCTTTTACATGTCGCTGCACTTGGAGTTGGGCCATGAGCAGCTCTTGTTCTTCCGGACTCATGGCATTCATTTCATCCGCAGTTGGCAAGGCGTAAATGTTAATTGTCTCCATCGAACCGTGAAGCTGGGCGATTTTCTGTTCCAAGGTCATGGCAGCTACGAGCTTCTCGGCACGCTCACTTGGTGATAGTGACTTGTCCATCCATGGAAATGAACCATTGCCATTAGAATTGTGCGCCAGTTCGGGTTCTGTAGTATGTTCATTATTCAATGCAGAACTCTCCTTACCTAATATTTTTTAATTGATAGTAACGCAGTACCTGATTGGCTTGATTATGCCCTGTTTATTAGTCCTTTCTAAATCTTCCTATACAAAACCTAGTACGTTTGATAATCTTTACCATTGCCCATTCGAATATGCATCAGCATGTAACGAAAGTCTTTTTCCGCTAAACTATATATATCCAATTTATTAAATCGACATAGGAATTCTTTTTCTATCATGTATGAGTAGTAAACATGGTTCTTCCGCTAGATATTTGACTCATCCGTGTGAAAAATCCTTTTCACACGCCTTTCAGCTTCGCTGAAAGGTTGCGATATGGTCATGAAACGGGAGGAGAAAACTCGTTTTCTCCTCCCGTTTCATGACCATATCGCTTAGATGAGTCAAATATCCACTAGTATATGTCGAAATATTAAAAAGGACATATATAAGAGGGGCGCAGATTCATTAATCCAATGAATATACCAATATTGGTGGAACAATAACATAGGCAGAATGACAAAAACCCCTTTGTTTTAGCTTTTTATCCTAAAACAAAGGGGTTTTTATAGAGGAAAATCTTTTAAACGTATTTATACTTAATTAACAATTTTTTGTTCTACAGTTTTATGCTTTGATTTTTTCTCAGCAATACTTGTTTGAATTTCTTCCATTTTTTCAGCATCTAGTTCATAGCGGCTCATAATTAGACCAGAGACAGTTAATGCTAAAGCTGGAATACCAAATGCTAAGATAATGGTTACAACTTTCATTTCAGGTGTTAACACATCCGTAACGGTTGGAAACGCATCTTTAAATCCGATTAAAGCTACGGCAAAACCAACGATAGCTGGTGCTAAAGATGTGATTAGTTTATCGATGAAAGAGAACATCGTTCCAATCATACCTGGTACATATCTTCCAGATTGACTTGTTTCATAATCAGATACATCCGCAATCATTGGGTTTACAAGAGTTGATGGTACTTGTCCAAAGCCCATTGCCGCAGTGTATAAAACAATGAAAAGAATGGTTGCGAATCCAAAGTTACTCATTGAAATGGCTGAACCATCAATAAACACAAACAATCCAATTAATGCGATAAAAGTAGCTAATGCAATCCAAGTAGAGAATAGGAAAGCTTTCTTCATGCCTGTTTTTCTTGCTTTTACTACAGCCCAGAATGTGATTAATAAGGTTGGAACGATGGTAATCATTGAGATGGTACCACTTAATGCATAGTCGCCGATTAAGATACCAAATAACATAACCACTACTACTGCGTGACGAAGAAGTGAGAAGGCTAATTTATCAACAGTTACAGCAGTAATCAACTTTAATAATGGCTTATTATTTTTCAAAATTGGCCAGAAATCGCGGAATTTCGTTTCAACCGTTTCCTCTGCAAGTCCGAAGTATTCCTTCTTATCTTTGCTTGATAGTCCAATGGCCGCTAATACAGTAAAGACTCCCGCAAGAATGATCGCAATCACATTCAACTCTGTAAATAGCTCCATATTGAAGTCGCCATGTTTTTTAATTAAATAAGACGCTACAAAAACTTGTCCACCTGTAAAAAGTAAAGTGTTATAAATACCATCAAAAATAGCGAATAAGGGACGTTGTTTTGGGTCATTTGTTAATACTGTTTGTGCTGCTTTTGTAACAGAGGTTTGACATGTATAACCGATAATATGAACAGCATAAATTAAAATGAAGAATAATAATCTAAATGATTCCGGTATTAAATGGGTTACATTAAATAAAACAAGTACGGAAACAGCTAAAATGATATTTCCGATAACCATATACGGTCGGAATTTTCCGAACCTTCCTTCCGTTTTATCTACCATAAACCCTACAATGGGATCTGTCACCCCATCAAAAATTCTCATGCTCATTAAAATCGTACTTACGATAACTACGGAAATGCCTGCAATTCCAGCTGCATAATACGATACAAATGCCATAATGAACAGATAAAGATTTGTCGCGGTATTATTTAATGCAAAGAAACCAATTTCCCACAGCTTAGCCTTGTTGTATTGCTGATTATTTACTGCTTCTTTAGCCATCCTAACTTCCCCCCTAAGCGATTTAACCGCTTTCATTAAAATGAATGTTTAACCTTTCCCTATGGAAATTCCAACCTTTTATTTGTTTAATGAACTAATTAACTTCCGTGTCTTTATAATAAATGAATCCGCTTTCATATACAACACTTTTTTTCTATAATTTTTCTGGAGCATTTTGGAAACAACCTGCTTTATCTTCCGCATATGCTAAGAAGGTTATAAACACCCTCATAGAAACATCCATTGTCCTTAACAATATTATTAATTTATACAATCCTGAAACGCTTGTAATTAATAGCCAATTATCCTATCCGGAAAACCTGTCTCCCTGACACATATAAAAAGCCCAGTTTTACGACTGGGCCTAATTAACACTCGGGTGACGTTGAGTTTATATTCAGTTTTTTATTAATATGTTAGTCCATGACCAAGCTTATAGATATTGCCATCGCTATCTTTATAGGCATATTGGAGTCCTTCAGGCATATATTTATCCTTGTCATAGCCTGGGACATCATTTCTCGATACACAATTTCCATTTTCATCAACGGCAATAACAGCTTCACTCGCAGGCAATGTTAACGGTAAAACACCCACTGGTTGAAAATTACCCGCCACCACCTCAAATTGTGCCTTGTAATACGTATCGTATCCAGCAATTAATGTGTCTGCCAATGGTTCCACATTTCCCAGTATCCATGGCAAAATGACATTAACACTTATAATGACCTTTCCCCCGCGAATATGGACTTTATCTGCTATTTCCTTTAGCCGATCCATACCAGTCAATGTAGTTTCTTCATACGTAGAACCGTCTAATGCCGTTAATGTTTTATTTTCACATATTTCAAGTTCTAAAAGTCCAGGTGTCGCGTTAAAATAGGCGCCTGATTTTGGACTTAGAAACAAAATAGCTGCATCGGCTTCCTCATAATTATCGGTCAAAATAAATTGACCTAATTCTTGACATTCCTTTCTTGCTTTTTCCGTGTAAGAAGCCGCCCGTTCCGGTTCCTTATGAAAGACTTCTACATAAACCTTCTTATTTTCAAACTTTTCATTTGTTAAAGGTAATGTCTGTTTATGATTTTTAAGAACTGTTACCGACTTTTTATGAGCTTCATAGGCAGCCTCCCAATTAGCTGAATTACTAACCACTGAAGTAGCCTTTTCTGGTGCAACATAGGTACGGTCATCAAATAAACCTAGCGTAAACATTTCTGTCAGGAGTCGTATATTGGCTTCATCTATGCGCTTTTCACTAATCCAGCCATTTTCGATGGCTTTTTTAAGATTTTCAATATCATTTGTATCAGAAATCAGATCTGTTCCTGCATTAATAGCTTTTGCAAATCGTTCCGCCTCACTTAGGGTTTCAACACCCCAGCTCATTTTTTCCGTTACACCGCTGTCGCTATTAACATAACCTTTGAACCCTAGTTTTTCTCTAAGGATATGCTGCAAGAAATAATGATTAAAGGTAAAGCCGACCTCTTCGAAAGGAATGTCTTTCCCTTCAAATTGTTGAACCACACTTTTCTTGATACTAGGAATGGAATAATACGGCATGATGGATGAAGTTCCATGTTCAACCGCTGCCCGAAACGGCGGCATATGATACTTTTCTAAACTTCCTGGGGTTGGATATGGATTCCACTTCCCCTCTTCATAATGGGGATCAAAACCATTTTCTCGTGCTCCGCCGCCAGGAAAATGCTTAGTCGTCATGGCAATACTATGCTTTCCTAATTCCTTCCCTTGAAATCCGTCAAGAAGACGGCCAATCACATCCGAAATAAATTCCGGGTCCTCACCAAATGTACCGTAGATCCGTTGCCATCTAGGATCTGTAACGGTATCAGCCATATACATATAACCCTTTCTAATTCCAACAGCATTCCACTCTTCACGTGCAATTTCAGCAAATTGGCTGATAAGTGAGGCATCCCCGCCATTTTTTATATCTCCTTTAGCTGCGGCGGCAAGTCCTAACGTTCCCGGCCAAGTGGAAAAAATCCCTGCTGCATCATTCATCCCAAAGATGAACTCTGTATTTTCGTTTCTTGAATTAGAGGCAATCAAACAGGGAATTCCAAGACGTGTTCCCTCACATACTTCATTCATTTTATTAACCCATTCTGCCATTTCAGCGGGGCTCCAATTATCCCGTAGAATGAAGTGCCGCAAATGCATATTTTCAATTGTATGCGTTGTTCCATAGATTTTGGAAATAGCAAAAATCGTTTCACCTTTTTCAACGATACCTTCATCGATTACACCATCATGACTTGTCTTACTCTTATCTTTTTGAGAAAGCCCCATCTGACGTGTATTAATAAGCATCATACCAACCTTTTCATCGATATTCATCAATGAAACAAGGTTCTCTGCCCGTTCTCTTGGACTCAAGCGCCAATCCTCGTAAGGATCAAGCTTCCCGTTATTATTCAAATCTTTAAATTGCAACCCACTATCTTGAATGATGTTCTTTACTCTGACTTCTAAATCAGGTTGTTTGTGCTTAAGTTCCAATTTAAATGCCCCCTATAGTTTTTGAAAAAACTGTAAAAGTAGGTAAATATGTAATAATCCCTCAGCGTTAAACATGGCGGGCTACTTCTAAAATTAATACTAATACGAACAGATAACCAGATAAGTAGCCGTTTCCATTGCCATAGAATATACCATATCAAAATATAGCACCGCAAATACTCCCAAAAGTGCCAGTCCAATACAGCTTTCGTTATATTAATAGAATTGAGGTGGAAAAAGAGACAGTATATAATGATAAACATAGTAAACATCCTAGGGGGAAATATGGAACAGAAAAATGAAAAGTTTCCGTGGCTGTATTTATTACTTCTTTCAAGTGTTACCTTTATGGGGATTTTATCAGAATTAGTCCCCTCAGGAATCCTGCCCCAAATGAGTGATGGATTACAGGTATCATATTCTTCTATAGGTTTATTAGTAAGTGTTTATGCCATTGCATCTGCAGTTGGTACGATTCCATTAATAACCTTAACAATGTCCATGAATAGAAAAAAGCTTTTGACGATATTAATGGTCATATTTGGAATTTCAAATTTAATCATCGCTGTCTCCTCATCTTACTATCTTACAGCCTTTGCTAGACTTGTCGGAGGAACTAGTGCAGGTGTATTGTGGCCAATGGTTTCTGCTTATGCTTTGCGCTTAGTGCCCCCTAACTTACATGGAAGAGCCATTGCCGTAACAATGTCTGGAAGTACTTTAGGACTTGGAATCGGTTTGCCGATTATGACAACAATCGGTACTGAACTTGGATGGAGAATCGAATTCGGAGTTCTCTCTGCCATCATTTTTGTTATTGCCATATTAGGACAAATGATTCTGCCGTCAGTTGAAGGGGAAAAACGAACAGCCGCCAATTCACCGTTTTACATCATCCAAAATCGGTCTGTTGTGATTTGCTTAATCGTGACTCTCCTTACCATCATGGCACATTATGGTTTGTATACTTATATTTCGCCGCTTGTAGAATATTTTGAGTTTGCCGGTGGAATTGAGATGGCTTCCATTCTGTTTGGTATTGGAACCATTATTTCCGTGGTATTAGCGGGTAAAGTTGTGGATGATTATTTAGGACCACTTACCGTCTTTATGTTAACTTTGGCTTTTGGAACCATGTTTCTATTTGTAGGGTTTAAAGGAATGTTAATCATCTCGCATATTGCGTTCCTTTTATGGGGGGTGTCTTTCGGAGCACTTGTAACCATGTTCCAGGCAGCTGTAACAAGACAAGTTGACACAGGTAAAGATGTTGCAACATCCTTGCAATCTAGTACCTTTAATTTTGGAATCGTGTTTGGAAGTGCATTAGGTGGTACGATACTAGAGCATTTATCGGTATTCCCAATTATATATGTAACTATTGTATTACTAATCATTCCAATTATCTTAAGTATATTTTCTAAAAAAACTTTTTGGTTGAGAGAACAGGATGTGATAGGAAGTAATAGAAAATCATCATAGAAGTTGAAAAGGGCCTCTTGTCTCAGATAAAACGAAAAACATATTAACATTAGCAGCACAGACCACACATGGTGTGTGCTGCTATTTTTCCAACAAAAAGTGCCAGGCACCAAATTTCTAGATGGCGCCTGGCACTCTATATTCATACTTTATATTCTACAATTCCTTATACATAAAATAGTCAAAGTCAGCTGGTTTGTCCATACCGCTTACATCTTGACAATGCATTCCGACAAATGCCCCAGTAAAGAAACCGCCGCCGCGAATATAATCATCTGATAATTTATAAGAATGGAAGGCAACAGGGATTTCATGCCATGTTTCCTGATCAAAAGAATAATAGAATTTATAAATATGTTCCCGAACCTTTACTTTAAAATGTACATACTCAACTGATTCTGGAACTTGAATCTCTGAACCTTGAATTGGATGGGAGAAAGCAAAATTATCACAACGAACAATATCAATAATCCGTCCTTTCTCTTCATTCCAAGTTACTTGAATCGATGTCCAATTCTCCGTATTGTAATAGCATACTAAACCTGCAGCTTGTTGGAATGTATCAGGTTCAAAGGAAACACTTGTACCTGCATCAAAATGGAATGACTGCCAGCGTCTTGCAACTAATGCCTGTGTAAAAGTTGAAGTTAAGGACTCTTTACCATAAAGACGTAAATTTCCTGGTTGGGCTGTTAAGGACATCATATCTTCTGTTAACGGAATTCTTAAAGACTGAAAGTGAATATTCAAGGTATCATTGTCAAAATGATCGACTTCTTCATAGTTACGTTCCCATTTCACTTCTTCCATTTGCGGTCCTTCTGCCTCCAGGGATCCTTCTTTTCCGCCTACTACATATGGCCAGCCGTCTTTCCATTCTAACTTTTGGATAGCTGTTTCTCTTCCTAATGGACAATATCCTCTAGCAACGCGGGCAGGTTCTCCTTCGGTTGGCAGCGGTCTGCCTGTTAAATGAGCGATATACCATTCATCCGTATGTGTGTGAACAATGGAAGCATGCCCGCATTTCTGCAATGGATTTCTTGGATCATGCCATGATGAGAGAATCGGATTATCTGGATGAAGCTCATATGGACCTTCAATATTTTTGGATCTTGCCAAAGTAGAGGCATGTTCGTATTTAGTACCGCCCTCTGCTGTCAGTAAATAATAGTAATCATCAATATGATACAAGTGCGGTGCTTCTGTTAGTTTAATATCTGTACCTTCAAAAATTACTTTTGGTTTGCCGATTAAACGTTTTTCTTCATGTGAATACTCCTGCATGACAATTCCAGCAAAAGGGTGATTATAGCTTCTTGGATCCCATAGCATATTCACTAAATATTTTCTTCCATCATTATCATGGAACAAAGAAGCATCGAACCCAGAGCCATTCAAACGAATCGGTTCGCTCCATTCGCCATCCACTGTATCGCAGGTAACTAAATAGTTATGACAGTCCTTCCAGGCACCATCAGTTACTTTTACATCTGTATAGATGAGCCAGAACTTTCCATCTGCATAGCTTAAGTCGGGGGCCCAAATTCCGCCCGAATTTGGATTTCCCTTCATATCTAATTGTGATACACGATTTAATGGACGTGCAACAAGTTGCCAATTCACCAAATCCTTAGAGTGATGAATTAATACGCCTGGAAACCACTCGAAGGTAGAAACAGCAATATAGTAATCATCCCCTGCTCGGCACATACTTGGATCAGGATTAAAACCTCTTAAGACTGGATTTTGAATTTTTGTCATAACTATCACCCTCTTACTTTATTTTGAGTGCGTTTTTAAAATTAAAAATATATATCATGATTCCTTCTAAAAAATATTAAAATGACTAAAGTATAGAAATATTTTGGTTGTTCTAAATTACCGTTTATTTTAGTTTGTTGTTCCAATCAACTAATTATAAGATAAACAATTTTAATCAATTAATCAATAGAATTTTTTCGAGACTTCCACTTAAATAAAGCGCTTTTATTTACCTTTTTATGAATAAATATGCCATATACTTAATAAAAAAATATTAGAAATCAACAACTTTATTTATTCGAAAAACAAACAATGAATAGCAAATGATATTAGGAAGATAAGGACCACCTAAACTATTTTTTAGTCTAATATTTACTGGCTAAGAGTCCTATTCCACTCTCCCCAAAACTTCCTTAATGGAACGCTGTCGATTTTCCCTGCCTTTCCTTCAACGTCCATTAATTTCTAACATAGCATCCTTAAAAGTGGAACATAATACCGTTAGTAAAGTGATGTCTCGGTAACAGGCATTAAATACTTTATTTAAAGGAGAACAATGAATGACTAAAATCGTAAAGCCGAACGAACCAATTGTAGAACATATCTATACAGCAGATCCGTCCGCACATGTATTTGAAGGAAAACTTTATATTTATCCTTCCCATGACCTTGAACATGATGAACCATCGAATGACAATGGTGATCAATATAAAATGGAAGATTACCATGTTTTATCTATCGAAAATTTTAATTCTCCATGTGTTGACCATGGAGAAGTTCTTCATGTCAGAGATGTGCCTTGGGCAAGCAGGCAAATGTGGGCACCGGACTGCGCTTATAAAAATAATCAGTACTATCTATATTTTCCGGCAAGAGATCATGATGGTATTTTCCGAATTGGTGTTGCAACAAGTACAAGTCCATCCGGTCCTTTTAAGCCGGAGGAGAATTACATTCCGGGAAGCTATAGTATTGATCCTGCCGTATTCGTGGATGATGACGGAAAAGCTTATATATATTTTGGCGGACTTTGGGGAGGACAATTGGAAAAATGGCAGACAGGTACATTTGTTGCTGATGCAGAAGGTCCTGCTGCAACGAACCCTGCTCTAGGGCCGATTGTAGCCGAATTAAACGACGATATGCTTACCTTTAAGGATAAACCCCAAGAGATATCCATTATTGATGAAAATGGTAACCCGCTCCTTGCCGGCGATGAGGACAGACGTTTTTTTGAGGCCGCGTGGATTCATAAATATAATGGAGACTATTACCTTTCCTATTCCACTGGATCAACCCATTTCATTGTCTATGCAGTAGGTAAAAGTCCAACAGGGCCATTTGTTTACAAAGGCAAAATTTTAGAACCTGTTATGGGCTGGACAAACCATCATTCTATTGTCCAATTTGAGGATAAATGGTATTTATTCTATCATGACAGCTCCTTATCCGGAGGAGTCGACCATAAACGCAGTGTGAAATTTACAGAATTAACTCATAACGAAGATGGGACTATTCAAACCATTGATCCCTATCCAAATATTAAATCTTAACAACTTATTCAAACAAAATGAATAGCAAATAACTAAAAGGCTCCCTTTTCTCAACGATTTTCATGACTATTACCCTATTAAATATAAAAAATACTGGATTACATTTAAGTAATCCAGCATTTTTGTTTTTACCCTCGATACGCGTCTATTAAGTATTGATTTAGTATAGCTCTTAAATTCTCTTGTCTGCCAGATTTATTTTCAATGTTATCTAGCTTTAATGCATGCTTTGAAAGTTTATGGAAGTCCGTTCTTCCTTCTACAATATCAAGACCAATTCCCTCTGTATAGCTGCTGTAACGTTCGGCAATAAAGTTATCTAATACTTTATCTTCGATTAGTTTTTGAGCAACCTTCGCTCCTACTGCAAAGCTATCCATACCAGCAATATGAGCCAAGAATAAATCTTCTGGATCAAAGGAACCTCTTCTTACTTTAGCATCAAAGTTTAATCCACCTGAACCAAGACCGTCATTTTTTAAGATTTCATACATTCCCAGTGTTGTTGAATATAAATCTGTTGGGAATTCATCTGTATCCCATCCAAGCAGCGGATCACCTTGGTTCGCATCAACTGAACCCAGCATTCCGTGAATACGGGCAACATGTAATTCATGCTCAAACGTATGTCCAGCAAGTATCGCATGATTAGCTTCAATATTAAACTTAAATTTATCATCTAATCCATAGGTTTTTAAGAACCCAATACCTGTTGCAACATCAAAATCATATTGATGCTTTGTCGGCTCCTTAGGCTTTGGTTCAATTAAGAACTGACCATTAAAGCCAATTTCCTTTGCATAATCTACTGCCATGTGGAAAAAGCGTGCTAGGTTATCAAGCTCAAGCTTCATATCTGTGTTTAACAATGTCTCATACCCTTCACGGCCGCCCCAGAACACATAATTTTCTGCTCCCAGTTCCTTTGCTACCTCAAGGCCCTTTTTAACCTTTGCAGCCGCATAAGCAAAAACATCAGCGTTTGGAGAGGTTGCTGCTCCGCTCAACCAACGCGGATGAGAGAACATGTTTGCTGTATTCCAAAGCAATTTCGTTTTGCTCGTTGTTAGATAATCTTTTATCATTGCAACAATTTCATCTAAATTCTTAAATGTTTCTGTTAAGGAGTCTGATTCCGGTGCAATGTCATAGTCATGGAAACAAAAGAATGGCACGTCCATTTTCTCAAAAAACTCAAACGATGCCTCTAAACGCGCTTTTGCTAGATCCATTCCTGTTAATTGATTATAAGGTCTTATCATTGTAGCTTCCCCAAAAGGATCAGTGCCTCCCGCTGTGAATGTGTGCCAATAAGACACAGCAAAGCGCATGAGCTCTTCCATTGATTTACCATTAATCGTTTCCTCTGGGTTATAATACTTAAATGCATATGGATTTTTTGTATCTGGACCCTCGTATTTAATTGTATTTACATTTGCAAAATAGCTCATTTTAGGCATTCCTCCAAAACTAAGTATAATTGTGAACCGTTTGAACACAACCCTTAGTTTGCCTAATAAGGAGCAAAGTATTACATAATTATCAAAGAGCCTTTCCATCTAGAAAAGGCTCTTATTATCTATTACATCCCTTATTTATCTTTCCTAATAAGCAGTGAGCAGCATTCCACATGTGCAGAGTGTATGTGACAACACAATAAGATGCTGGTGAGTTTACCTTGTTACGTAAGGTCCACCGTCAAAAATATCCCATTTAAAAAGGAAGTCTTGTCCTTAATTGAGTAAGCATTAGAAGTATAATAAGTGGAGATTTTTCAGTTACATGCGGGATGGAGCTCGCTTCGGAGTATATAAAGGAAGGTTTTCCGATTATTCAAAGCAAAATCCCCAATTTTTACGTTTTTCGATTCGATAGGCGGAATATTTCCGTCTATTTATTAAATGGCGTACTTAACCTGATTCCCCAACCGATTCCTTAGTCTACTATCTGGTCAGTTGCGTCATCAAAAAGTAATTTTTTCCTTATTCCGAGGCAGACTTCAATGTAGACCAAAATCGAATTGCAATTTTTTACAAAAATAAATTCAAGATAGAAAAAGCGGTCAAAATCTAGTAAGATATCCACATGTGATATTAGATAAGGAGTTAAAAAAATGAGCGTATTAAACGTAAAAGATTTAAGTCACGGTTTCGGTGATCGTGCGATTTTTAATAATGTGTCTTTTCGACTTTTAAAAGGAGAGCACGTTGGACTAGTTGGGGCAAATGGTGAGGGTAAGTCTACTTTTATGAATATTGTTACGGGGAAGTTGCAACCCGATGAGGGAAAAGTTGAGTGGTCACGAAAAGTTCGTGTTGGTTATTTAGACCAGCATGCTGTCCTTCAAAAAGGTACCACGATGCGTGAAGCTTTGAGTACTGCTTTTCAATATCTTTTTGATGCTGAAGCAGAGATCAATGAACTTTATGCAAAAATGGGTGATGAAGGTGCTGATATTGATGCATTACTTGCAGAAGTTGGAGAGCTGCAAGAAACATTAGATAGTAATGATTTCTATCAAATTAATTCAAAAGTTGAGGAAGTTGCTCGTGGTCTAGGATTAGATGATGTTGGACTCGATCGAGATGTAGATGACCTTAGCGGTGGACAACGTACGAAAGTGTTGCTAGCTAAGCTTTTGCTAGAAAAGCCGGAGATCCTATTACTAGACGAGCCTACCAACTATTTGGATGAACAACATATCGAATGGTTGAAGCGCTATTTACAGGAATATGAGAATGCATTTATCTTGATTTCACATGATATTCCATTCTTGAACAATGTTGTTAACTTGATCTATCACATGGAAAACCAAGAGTTGAATCGCTATGCTGGTGATTATGATAACTTCTTAAAAATTCATGAAATGAAGAAGCAACAGCTAGAGTCTGCTTATAAGCGTCAACAACAAGAAATTGCTGATTTAAAAGATTTCGTTGCCCGTAACAAGGCAAGTGTTGCGACTCGTAATATGGCGATGTCTCGTCAAAAGAAGCTAGACAAAATGGAAATTATTGAATTAGGCAAAGAGAAGCCAAAACCAGAGTTTAACTTCAAAGAATCTCGTGCATCTAGTCGCTGGATTTTCGAGACTGAAGATCTTGTTATTGGTTACAATGAACCACTTTCTCGCCCTCTGAATTTGAAAATGGAACGCGGACAAAAAATTGCATTCGTGGGTGCAAACGGGATTGGTAAGTCTACTCTTTTAAAAAGTATTCTTGGGCTGATTAATCCAATTTCGGGTAAAGTGGAACGTGGTGAGTATCAATACATCGGTTACTTTGAGCAGGAAGTTAAAGAGTCCAACAACAACACTTGTATTGAGGAGATTTGGAGCGAGTTTCCAAGTATGAATCAGGCTGAAGTCCGGGCTGCTCTTGCAAAGTGTGGATTAACAACGAAACATATTGAAAGTAAAATCCAAGTCCTTTCTGGTGGCGAAAAAGCCAAAGTTCGATTATGTAAAATTATTAACACAGAAACGAATTTATTAATTCTAGATGAGCCTACCAATCACTTGGATGTTGACGCAAAAGAAGAATTGAAGCGTGCTTTAAAGGCATATCGCGGAAGTATCTTGATGGTATCCCACGAACCTGATTTCTATCGTGAAATTGCGACCGATATTTGGAATTGTGAGGATTGGACTACGAAAGTGTTTTAATTAAAGATGAAGGGGTACCCAATCAACTTGGGTACCTCTTTTTATAGACCCTCCAAAATTTTCATTAAAAAATTCTTTAGATAATAATCCAATACCAGCTGATTCGAAAAAATCCACCTGCCAATGGGCCGAGGAGACCTGCAATCTTCCAGACGGAACTAAATACTCCTTGCATTTTTGAACGTTGCCTCCAGAGTATAGTTCACCAATTATTATTGGCTAACTTATTAATGGACTTTTGGGCAAAATACAGCTGTATTCTCATTGTGGATAGACAGATAAAATGTTGGAGGGTTTTCGAGTGAAACATTTTACAGAAGAAGAAAAGGTAAAGATTTTATCTGACATTATAGCGATTAAATCTATTAATGACAACGAAATTGAAGTGGCAAATTACTTGAAAGCTTTATTTGCCCAACACGGTATTGAATCTAAAATTGTTCCCGTTACAGACACTCGCGTTAACTTAGTGGCTGAAATTGGAAGCGGGAGTCCAATCATTGGTGTTTCTGGTCATATGGATGTCGTTTCTCCTGGTGATGAAAGCGAGTGGACTTCAGATCCGTTCACATTGACAGAAAGAGACGGAAAATTATACGGACGTGGAACAAATGACATGAAAGCAGGTTTAGTTAACCTTGCTTTAGTGATGATTGAACTCAAAGAAAATAATGATCTGAAAAATGGTACTGTCCGTTTTATGGCAACTACTGGTGAAGAAGTCGGTGGTGCAGGTTCTAAAAAATTATACGAAGAAGGCTATATGGATGACGTAAATTATCTATGGGTAGCTGAACCTTCTCATGACACAATTATTTACTCTCACAAAGGATCACTTAACTTGCGTGTAACGTCTACTGGTGAAGCAGCACACAGTTCTATGCCTGACCAAGGTTATAACGCAATTAATCCATTGATGGAATATCTATTAGAACTAGACAAAAAATTGAATGGCGATAATCGTAAAAATGAAGTTCTAGATAAATTAGTTATGAGTACAACTATTTTTAATGCGGGAAACCAAGTTAACTCAGTGCCAGAAAAAGCAGTAGCTGAAATAAACGTACGTACAATTCCAGAATTTGATAACGATGAAGTAATCAACTTATTCAACACAACTGCTAACAAATATAATAAAGAAGGCTCTGATATTGATGTTGAAGTGACCATGTCATTACCAAGTGTTTTCACTTCAGGACACTCTGAAATGGTTGATCTTGCTAAAGAACTCGGTAAGAAATACTTAGGTTTAGATATTTCTGTTAAAGGCTCGCCAGGGGTGACGGATGCTTCAAACTTGTTACGAGGTAAAGATGACAACTTCCCATTCATGATGTTTGGTCCAGGCGAAACAAAAATGGCACACAAAACAGATGAATATGTCTACAAAGATTACTACTTTGCATTCTTTGATATCTATAAAGAGTTAATTTTAGGATTATCGAATTAAAAAGAGATTTTTTAAATAATAAAGTGGTGGCTACCATTTGGCGGTCATCCTCTTTTTGCAGAAAAAACTCCCCCTTTTTAGATGGAGTCTCCATCACAGAGAATCTAACTATATTTATGAAAGCTAAACTTCAATCTCTAGTTTGTTATTTTCTGATGAGTTCTCCATGCAATCACCTGCCCCAGGAGTTTAAGGTGTAACCCATTCATATGTATGCATGTTAATTACTCTTATACCTTGTTTGTTATAACTAGAGAACTAACATGTCATTTCAATTTACTCATGCAACAAAAACTCCCTCAAAACCAGCTGCCTGAGGGAGTTTACACACTTAATTTATTATTAATAAAAATCTATATACTTACAAAATCCTTAAGATATATATTCTGATAACAGTTTTTTCATCCCATTACCATGCTCAATGATTTCAGTTATCCTCCAATTGGCACTCTCTTAGTGGTATTTTCCATTATTTCGAATTTCAACCTCTGACTTGTTGAACTAAATTCTTTAATTTTTGCTGATGGCATTAGGTTTGAACGAGGCTCATCAACTCTCTATTTCATATTCTTGCAGGTTGACATCCTGTAACGTAACCCGCTGGAATTTCCTCGGACGTGGGAAAGGAGCAGTTGCATCAATTCCAGCCTTTGTTCCCATTCCGTTTATTATCATCGGATTTAGTTCATGCCCTCTAGCGTTAGGAAGAAGGATTACCCCTTTTTCTGGATCATGACGTGTGGCAATGGCCCATTCCACATCTAGAGGATCATAAATGTTTACATCTTCATCGACAACTGTCACACGGCGCAAGGGCGGGAAAGCTGAAAAAGTAGCGTTAATTGCTTCTATTTGGACGCCTTCTCTGCTTTTTTCAATTTGAACGACTGCATGATAAAAACCACAGCCGCCATATGTTAAAAAGACACCTTTTACATCAGGTACCTGGTTTGAAACCTGGTTGAAGATGCTCGCTTCTGCCATTAATCCAACGGCATTGTATACTTCCCTTCCCGGCATAATCGCGTGAAAAATCGGCTTCTCCCTTCTTGTGACCGCCTTCACGTGAATGACCCATCGATTATCCTGTTCCGCGTAGTATCCTGTTACTTCTCCAAAAGGTCCTTCAAGCTCCCTTGTATAAGGAAGGATTTCCCCTTCGATAATATATTGGGCGTCAGCAATGCCTTCTACATCTACTTCTTGTGAGCGTAATAAACGCAAAGGCTCACCCAAAAGTTCACTTGCAACACCAAGCTCGTCCTCGTCAAGAGAAGCGGCATTGCTTGGAGTAACAGCCGCAAAATGAACAGCTGGACCAACACCGTTATTGATGGTAACTTCTAACGGCACACCCATTTTTTCTGCCCGTTCATAATAGTCACGCAAATGGCGCCCCATATCCAACTGCATGGTCAACCGGTTCGGTCCTGCGACCATTAACCGCTGAATAGATGCATTTCTTACGCCTGTTTCAGGGTCCTTTGCAATGAGTATACAGGAATCCAAATAGGGACCGCCGTCTTTTAAAGCAAGCGTAGGGATTGGAATTTGTTTCAGCATATCTTCATTTTTATCCAGAATGACCTCGTTTGCAGGACCACTCTCCACAACGATTGGATTGACAGGTTCCTTCTTCCAGTTAGCTACTGCATCTGCCATAAAAAAAGGCAGGTTCTTTTCTTCCGTATTAAAAATTGCTGCAAGCACAGCCCGGTTCCAGTATAAGCCTGTGAATAATGGGGCGTTAGCTTCGTGGGACAGCGATTCAAAAAGCACAGCTTTACCCCCATCAAATCGGCTCGCTACTCCTGCCATCTCATGTTTAACATTCACTCTGCTTTTTACCGCAGTTAGCAGATGCTCCTCTCTTAAAAACTTCACGATACCCTGCAAATCTGCTAGGTTACGAGCTGCTAGATTAGCAGAGTTTTTCGTCTTATTTACAACCTCTTTTGTTTCCATTATTTACCCCCCCAAATGTTCGTCAACTATATTGCAATACGAGAGAAATCACTCCTCACCCCATCGCTTAAATTCACCGGTATCGAAGCCGAAAAGGTCTAACACTCTTCCTACCGTTTGATCCACTATATCGTCAATTGTTTTTGGTCTTGTATAAAAAGCTGGTACAGGAGGAAAGATAATGCCGCCATTTTCCGTGACAGTTTCCATATTCCTAATATGCGTGAGGGAAAGCGGGGTTTCTCTAAGCATTAACACAAGCCTTTTTCTCTCCTTTAATACGACATCCGCCGCGCGGGTAATTAAATTATCTGTGATACTGTATGCGATTTGGGACATTGTTTTAATTGAACATGGAGCTATAATCATCCCCATTGTCTGATAGGAACCGCTTGAGATGGCTGCGCCAATATCTTTTACGGAATAATTCACATCCGCCAGACCCTTGAGGTCATGAATGGTCATGTCCGTTTCATATCCCAATGTCATTTGTGCTGACTGCGAAACCACAAGATGTGTTTCAATATCTAAACGTTTTAATTCTTCCAGTAATCTTACTGCATATATGATTCCAGTTGCTCCGGTAATCCCGATTATCATTCGCTGTTTTTTCATGTTCTTTTTTCCCGCCTTATTTAAAAACTTCCATTTAAAATAAATACTATCATATTTTATTAAATTAGTACGCAGACATTTTTCAACTTTTCTGAATTTCAGAATCGGTAAATTTAGTCATACAAAGGTTATTTTCCTGCTTCATTGCTAATTACCATCCTTCTTACATACAAAAAAAGCCCAGTCATTAACAAGACTGGACATTAGTTTCATTTCAATTCCTTTTTAATACAAGCTTGGCACAGCACTCCACATGTGTAGTCTGAGGGAACATATCAACCGGCTGAACTTCTATTGTCTTGTATCCACCATCTTCTAAAACCCTTAAATCACGTGCAAGAGTAGCGGGATTACAGGAGACATAAACCACCTTTTTCGGTTTCATTTCAATAATAGTTTGCAGCAATGCTTCGTCACAGCCCTTACGCGGCGGATCAACGACCAAGACATCAGCGACATTCCCTTCTTTATACCACTTTGGGATGACAACTTCTGCTTCCCCAACAGCAAACTCCGCATTCGTGATGCTATTTAATTCAGCATTCCGCTTGGCGTCTTCAATTGCTTCCGGAACAACTTCTACCCCGAACACCTTCTTGGCCTTTTGGGCTAAAAATAATGAAATCGTACCGATACCACAATAGGCATCAATAACCGTTTCTTCTCCGCTTAAATCTGCATATTCTAGGGCTTTATTATAAAGTACCTTTGTCTGATCAGGATTGACCTGGTAAAAGGACAAGGCGGAAATGGCAAATTTCACATCGCCAATATAGTCATATATGACCTCATTGCCCCAAAGTACCTTTGTTTTCTCTCCAAGGATTACATTTGTCCGCTTGGAATTAATATTGTGCACAATTGACTTAACTTTTGGCAGACGAGCAACGATTTCCTCAACCAGCTTATTTTTCTGAGGTATATCCGTTGTTTTCGTTACAACGACAACCATAAGCTCCCCCGTCTGCTTACCATAGCGTGCCATTATGTGACGGAGCACACCATTATGTGACTCCTCGTTATACGCAGGAATCTTTAGCTCATTACAAATTTCCTTCACCGCCTGCACTGCCTCATTAATTTCAGGCAGTTGAATCAGGCTTTCATTTGTATCAACAATTTCATGACTTCTTGGCTTAAAAAAACCGGCTATCAGCCTGCCCTCTTTTTCACCGACAGGCACCTGTGCTTTATTTCGGTAATGCCATGGATTGTCCATGCCTAAAATGGGGTGAACCTTCACATCCCCAAGCTTACCGATACGAGTGAGCACCTGACGGACCTGGTTTTCTTTGTATTTCAATTGGCCCTCATAGCTGATATGCTCTAGCTGGCAGCCGCCATATTTATGCATTTCATCTTTAGAAATTTCTACTCGGTCCGGACTGTTTTCATAAATCTCCATTAGCCGGCCGAAGCCGTAACCTTTATTTACCTTTATTACCTTAATTTTTGCCTTTTCACCAGGCAGTCCATTTGGGACAAACAATGGGTAGCCATCTACCTTTGCAACCCCTGCACCATCATGGGTTAAATCTTCAAAAACTACATCTATATATTCGTTCTTTTGAACAGGTAATATTTTACTCATCAGATTTCTTCCTTTACATATATACTACGCCAACACGACTAGCAAAATTGTATCACAAATCAGTAGTCATAAGGAAATCTTGAATAAATTAAGCTTAACTTATGTGAGCTTCATCACAACTCTTAATTACCAATCATTTTTTACAAAACTGTGAACGCCTAAAATACCTAGCTGTAGTAAGCATTCTAATGAATTTCAATCACTTTTTGTTTGCACACCTTTGTACAATTATCGACATCATTTAGAACTCCATTGCTTAAAACTATTAGAATTATATAATTTATGTGTAAGTATTCACAAATAGATTTTACAATAAAGGAGAGGTCATCATGAAGAAATTATTTCCGTTCGTATTAGCCTTAGGTCTTGTTGGAGTATTTACTGGATGTTCAAATGATGAAGCGGCGAAGGATACTGCTAAAGAATCAAAATCATCGGAAACTGCTTCAGCTGAAACCGTATCCGATGATCTTAAAATTGGACGTGTAAACAATGCTCCACACGGAGACAAATCGTTTGCAACTACAGTTGTTTTCATGGATGGAGATAAAATCATTGCCGCTTCTATTGATGAATATCAATTTTTAAGTGGAGAAGACATTAAAGGCGTTCCTAATTCAGAGGGTGCTTTTGGTCAAAACTACAAGGATCCTAAGACTGTATTAGCTTCTAAAATGGATAATGCTGATTTTTACAGTAATATGATGGCTGAAAAAGCTGGTTCAACAGTGCCAATTGATGAGAACATTGCCGCTATTGAAGATTATGTAACAGGAAAAACAGTTGTTGAATTAGAAGAAGAACTTAAGGCAAATGAAGCAACCCCTGAAAAAATGATTGATGCTGTCAGCGGTGCTACATTAGCAGATACTTACGGATATATAAAAGCTTTTGTTGAAGCCGCTAAAGCTGCAAAATAATAGGCAAAGCGATATAAACATTAATACTCTTTTGTAAAAGTAAAACGATACTATATAAATACAAAAGGGCTAGGGAGAATTTCTTTCTAGTCCTTTCTAATTCCTCAAAAAAGAAGCCCCTTCCTGATAGGAGCTTCTTTTCAATTCAATCCTATTTATACCAAATCAGTCGGCCGGTCTTCGTCTCTGATTTGATCAAACGGAACAAATACTTCTAAATGACGATACAGATTAACGAACTCTGCCGGCAGCAGACCGCCATATTCACCATCCAAATTTAATTGAACCGTTTCCTCAGATAAGACCTTAATTCGGTTTGCCTGCGTATAAATGACTTTTGGATCATTGATATGCTCTCCGCGAAGAGCCAAAGTGGCAATTCGAATAAAATCAGCTAAATTGGTCTTTTGTAAAATAAGCAAAGAGAACAATCCATCATTAATTGATGAATTAGGAGCCAGCTTTTCGAAGCCGCCGACAGAATTGGTTAACCCGACGAGAAAAAGCATTGCCTCGCCCTCAAATAACTTCCCATCATATTCAATACTAACTTGTGTCGCTTTAATGGATGGAAGCATTTCCATCCCCTTTAAATAATAGGCAAGCTGGCCAAGCATTGTCTTTAATTTACTTGGAACATCGTAAGTAAGCTCAGTTAAGCGTCCGCCGCCGCCAATATTGATGAAATATTTATCATTCATACGGCCAATATCAACCGGGATGGTTTCACCCTTCGCAATAATCTCAGCAGCAGGTACGATATCACGGGGGATATGTAACGCCCTTGCAAAATCATTGGTTGTTCCCACTGGAATAATCCCCAGCTTTGGGCGGTACTCCTGCTCCGCCAACCCATTTACTACTTCATTAATGGTTCCATCTCCTCCGGCTGCCACTACAAGCTCATAGCGGCGCTCAACCGCAATCCGTGCAGCATTTACGGCATCTCCGGGACCAGTTGTTGCATGAGTTGATGTCTCATATCCAGCTTTTTCGAGCGTTTCCAGCACATCAGGCAGACTTTTTCGAAATGCCTCACGCCCTGAAGTTGGATTATAAATAATTCTTGCTCTTTTCATTCGCCCATCATCCTATTTTCATACTTAATACAAGATTTCCATATTTATCATCATAACTAAAAGACAAAAACTTATCAATATTTACCAACTATGCCCTCACTAAGCACTTTGTAAACAGAAAAAGCAGAAGGTAACGGCTTTACATTTCATCTAGTTAATCAAACGTTTGATTGATATGTATGTTCGTTTATTACTAAAAAAGGATGGAAAAGAAGAATCTGAATTCAGACCCTTCTATGTTTGTGTTTTATTTCAGAAGCTGGTTATGAGCTTTTCGGAACCATTACACTTACATTGTCCCCATATGGATACTAATGATTAATTAAGTAATCGTTCTCTGGTTTTCAGCTTTTATGCCCTATTTTTACTTTCTAAACTATAACGTGATGGTTATGATAGGAAATACATTGAAACCTTTTTCTTCATTATTTTCTATTTAACGAACCTATATAAAGTTTCAAACTTTTAACATAGTCACTATTTCCCCAAATAAGGGCTTTTTGTTTTATAAAAAGCCCTTAATTTAACAAATATCTAAATGATGAGTACTTTTTCTTCTTTACTTTCACTATTACTATTGTTAAATTCAACTTCGTTAATCGTTATAATAACATTCTCAATTCGGTTTTCAGAAACCTCTGATACCTCAAATAAAAGATTTTTATAATAGATTACAGGCCGTTCTTCACTAGTAGGAATATAGCCAATCTCACCTATTAAAAATCCGTTCAGTGTGTCAAAATTTTCAACAGGCAGATCTATATTTAACATTTTCTCAAGTTTACTTAAATTTGTAATACCTTCAGCGGAATATTTATTATCTGAGATTTTTTTGACTTCTTCCTCTTCAGGACCGTCCATTTCACTAGAGATTTCTCCAACAATCTCCTCAATTACATCCTCAATCGTAACGAGTCCTTCTGTTCCGCCATATTCGTCAAGAACAATGGCAATATGGACATTATTCTTCTTCATGTCTGAAAATAAAGTATCTACACTCTGTGTTTCTAAGACAAAATACGGTTTACGGATTAAATTTCGCAAGTCGAACGCTTTCTCATTCCACTGATCCATAAATTGAAATAGATATTTGACGTGAAAAATTCCAATAATATTATCTATATCACCTTCATAAACTGGAAATCTCGTATACTTCTCCAAATTTACTAATTCTACTGTTTCTTGTAAACTTGCATCTACCGGAAGCGCAATCATATCCGTCCGGTGTGTAACAATGTCAGAAACAATCTTATCATTAAATTCAAAGATATTATTTATCATTAATTTTTCATCTTCTTGGATGGTTCCTCGTTCACTGCCTACATCTACCATCATTCTTATCTCTTCTTCTGTTGCTTCTTCATTTTTAGCATTTGGATCAACCCCAAACAACCGGATAACGGCATTCGTAGTAAAAGTCAATAGTTTCACTAACGGAAGACAAATTTTGAATAAAAAAGTAAGCGGTCTTACAACAAAATTTGCAATAGCCTCAGCTTTTTGCAGTGCAAGCTGCTTTGGTACGAGTTCACCAAAAACTAATGTAATAAAAGAAAAAAAGATAGTAATAACAATAACAGAAGCTGTATCAAGTACCTTTAGCTCAAGCGGAACTCCTAAATCATACAATAACTGCGCTAGTGGTCCAGCAAAAAAGTCAGCGGCAAAAGCACTCGCCAAAAATCCTGCAAGCGTAATACCAATTTGAATGGTACTCAAAAATCGGCTAGGTTCAGAAATGAGATTTAGCAGCATGATTGCTTTTCTATCCCCATCTTCAGCCATTCGTTTTACTTTGTTATCATTTAACCCAACCAATGCCATTTCAGATGCTGCGAAAAAAGCATTTAACAAAATTAGTACAATAAGTGTTATTATTGCGACCGTCAATCATTAGACCTCCATATAAAATCAAATTCCTAAACCATAACGTGATACTTTTATAATAAATTATACAGACAAATATATTTCTTTTCAATAATTATGAACAACAGAGTATAGATTGAGCAATGAAGGTTAGTGCACTATTAATGATATAAAAGGATAGGAAAAGCCTAAATCATCATTCGATTTTAGGCTTTCATTTTATATACTATCCTTTATTTTTTACCATTCCTCATCATCGCCGCCGCCAAAGAAACTTCCGAAATCCTCTTCTTCCTCTTCACCGAACGCTTCTTCATCAAATCCAGCAGCTTCTAACGCACCTTCCATCATCTCATCTACACCTAAACCATCTAACATCTCACCAAGAAGCATACCGCCTAGAATACCCATAGCCAAGCCTCCGACCATGCCTCCGATTCCACCGCCATGATGTCTTTGATGTCCATAATGCGATGTATATGAGAATGGTTTTGTATAGGCTTGAGGATTATCTATAACTTCTGTCATGTACTGTTTTAACAGCTCGACCAGCTGTGATTCATTTTGCAGTACGGATTGCTCTAAGAAGAACTCACGTTTTGCCTCTATTTCATGAAATCCATTTCGACAGTCTACCTCCATCCATACACGAACCCCAGACTCTTCATAAGCAAAGCGTAACTCCACTTCATTCACTTGTCCTCCGAAAACTTGAGTTGGGAAGAAGGCAAATTCTTGTCCATATTGATCCACTTTTCCAGATGTATGCTTCTCTCTAAAACCTAAAATATCCATCGCTTGGAATATTACTTGTATTTGCTTTGGCACATCAATAGTAAGACGGTCTACATCTGTACGATCCACGCCGCCTTCAATATCAAGCTGTGTATCAAAGTAATATGAAATAGACCCTCTAGAAACCGGTAAATCCTGTGGAATTTGATACGTAAAAGGAATGACCTTTTGTTCTTTTGGAAGTATGACAAAAGCGCTGCTTAATGGAAGCTTAGCAACTTCACGTGTCTCCGTTCCTTGTTTTGTAGATACACTTATCATCAGACGAGCCGCTAAGAAATTAACCTTCTGTTCTACTTCCCCTCCGTGAATACGTACCTCACCATCAATCGTTTCACCTGCATAATATGGACGGTTATTAAAACGCAAATCCACAGTAGCAGCACCTTTTCCAAAGCGTGCCAGAATTTTCTTAAACACGTGCATCTCCCCTTTTATTTTATAGTTTTTTCACTTCTAAATAGTGAATATGGTGATCATCATTTTCATGCACTTTGAATAAACATCCTTCAGCTTCTACTTCCGATCCAGTTTTCACCTCAAAGTTTTGAGATAAAAACCAACCACCAATTGTGTCCATTTCTTCATCAGATAAATTTGTACCCAATAAATGATTTACATCTTCAATCAGTAATTTACCATCTAATATAAAATGATTTTCATTTACTTTTCGAATCTCAGGGACTTCATCTTCGTCAAATTCATCTCTTATTTCTCCGACGATTTCTTCGAGTATATCTTCAACCGTCACTAAACCAGATGTACCACCATATTCATCAAGTAATATAGCAATGTGAATTCGTTCTTTTTGCATTTTCACTAATAAATCATGGATTGGAATGGTTTCAATTACACGGATCACCGGATTAATAAATGACTCTATATTTAAGTCTTTATCATGATTCTTTTTCGTCATTTTAGCTGTTAACAATTCTTTTGCATGAATAAAGCCAAGAATATTATCCTTATCACCATTTACGACTGGGTATCGAGTATAGTTTTCAATTTTAATAGTATTCATAACATCATTAAAAGTATCATCGATAGAAACACTTACAATCTCAGTACGTGGAACCATAATCTCCCTAGCCGTTCTTTCATCAAACTCAAAAATATTGTTCACATACTTTAACTCATTTTTATTAATTTCCCCGCTTTTATAACTTTCGGATAATAAAATGCGAAGTTCTTCTTCAGAGTGAGCTGCTTCATGTTCTGATGCTGGTTTTAGCCCGAAGATTCCAACGAGTAAACGGGCAGAACCATTTAAGAACCAAATGAATGGAAACATGATTCGGTAAAACCAAATGATAGGAACTGCAAACAAAAGAGTCACGGCTTCTGCCTTTTGGATTGCCGCTGTTTTCGGTGCAAGTTCTCCTACTACTACATGTAAGAAAGTAACTAAGGTAAAAGCAATCCCAAATGATAAAACATGTGTAATAGATTCATTTAAACGTAACGCCTCAAATAATGGATGCAATAGTTTTTCTACTGTCGGTTCACCTAACCAGCCTAGCCCAAGCGCTGTAACCGTAATCCCCAGCTGACAAGCTGATAAATATTCATCCAAATGTGAAACAACCTTTTTTGCTGAAACCGCGCCCTTTTTCCCCTCTGCAATCAGTTGATCAATTCTTGACATACGTACTTTTACAATGGCAAATTCAGTTGCTACGAAAAATGCTGTTAAAGCAATTAATAATGCAATTAAAAATAGATTAATAGTTGTCAATAAGTAGCCTTACTATAAGTAAGACGTACACCTCCTAATATAATAAATCAGTTTATTCTTCTTGATTTCCTAAAAAAGGTTATCACAAATTTAATTATTAATTAATAAAAGCAAAGCATGTATCAATGACAAACTTTCATGAGAAACATTCTTTTTGACATATTCATAATTCTTTAAATCATTTTTTTCAAGATGAGCTAAAATCTCTGATACATCTTTCTCTAATCCCTTAATCTTTAACCTTAGTTCAAGAATATCAACTTCTTCTGCATCTTCTTCTAAGATCATCTTCCTAATTTCCTCTAATGACATACCATCCTTTTTACATTGTTCAATAAAGCGTAACCGTTCAATGGCAGAATAGTCATAGTAACGATAATTAGAACTAGAACGTTCTACTTTTAATAAACCAAGATTTGTATAATGATCAATAGTCCTCTTCGTAACATTAGCTATTTCTGCTAACTCCCCAATTTTTAACTTCTCGGCCCCAATGTAAAACCTCCAAACTATAACGTTATGGTTATGAAAAGAATTATACATTGAAAAATATTCCCTATCAACTATTACGCAGTAAACATATAAAGGTTTCATATTTTAAATTTTCTTTTCTTTCGCATTTAAACGGAAAAACGGGATCTGAAATCAGATCCCATTTTTCCTATATTAATTATTTATTCATTAGTTATTAATAAATTTATCAAACACGTAGCCAAAATCTTTTACTTTGTATTTCTTTCTGCTTTCCATCAGCCAATCAAAGGCTGTATCATTTATTTGTTTGAAATTATCGACCATATTTTCACCATTCACCTGAGAACGGCCTAATGTGTTGGAAGCTAAGTTTAAACTTTGCTCTGCATACTGTAGAGAAAGGGCGTTCTCACGGCAAATTTCAGCTATTGAAATTAACGCTTTGTAAAGGTCCTTAAGTTCCTCAATATGTTTTTTATGTACATCGATGGAGAAAGGAACTGAACCAATCGTGAATTTAATTTCAACATCCAAATCAACAGTACCTGCTGTTTCAAGGACAACATCTGAAATGCTATATTCAGCATAGCTGTAGCGTCGTAATGACCTTTTCTTACTTACAGCACTAGTGCCGTCCAAATGGATAAGAGCCTTATTAGTAAAGCAATATTCATCTGATTTTGATTTAATCAAAAAGTAGATCTTTTCATTTTCTTCATGCATCACATAATCATCAGCATCTACCTTATCATAATCCACCGGTTTAATGACACTTCCAATATCACTCAATCCAAGTACATCGGCTGCAACTTTTTTAAACATTCCTCCAACTCCTTTTCATTTTTTATTTCCTTACATTTATTATTATAGTTTAGAATTCTGTTTAATTCTTCTAATCTCCTAACTATTTTATGAAGATACAGAAAAAAATAACTTCTAATTTTTATTTCTTTTTATTAAATTGAATATATAGATAAGCAATCTAAAAAGGATGATTTCATGACAATATTTCTATTTATTCTTGCATATGTAATCGGTTCAATCCCGACGGCATTAATCGTCGGCAAAGTTTTCTTCAACATTGATATTCGGGAACATGGAAGCAATAATCCTGGGGCAACTAATACACTAAGGGTGCTCGGAAAAAAAGCAGCTATTATCGTCTTGTTCGTTGATGTTGGAAAAGGAGCTTTGGCAGCATCGTTACCCCTTCTATTTCATATGGAAATGAATCCACTGCACTTAGGGCTGATGGCTGTAATTGGCCATTGTTTTCCTGTCTTTGCCGGATTTCGCGGCGGAAAAGCCATCGCAACAACAGCTGGCGCACTGTTAGTTGCTAATATTGGATTATTTCTCATTACGTATATTACGTTTATACTCGTTATTCTTATTACTAAATACGTCTTTTTTGGTTCGATTTCAGTCGGAATCGTCCTACTTCTCTATTCTATTATGGAATCTGGCGCTGAAAATGATATTCTCTTTATCATTTTCCTATTGCTGCTCATTTTCCTTCATCGGACAAACATTCGTCATTTTATCAACCATCAGGAGCCAAAAATAAACGATAAAAATTTAGCGAATGATCGTATCAAGACCAAAAAAATTCAATAGGTGTCAGGCACCATAAAAAGACATATGAAGCCATTTTGTCTTTTTGCGGTGCCTGACACCCTTATAATACCGCTAAAATACTTTTTGCAACTGTGTGCCAGAGCTCTTCTTCCTGCTGATACCTTTCCCTTAAATGCTTGTACATTTCCATTTGCTTGTCTTTAAAATCAGGACTTTCCTGATCAGGCAGCTTGCTTCTTTCACTTGTAACAAGCTCTTGAAGTTTTTCCGCTCTCGGACCCCAAACGGCTTTTTCCTCTCCATTCTGGTCGATAAAGATAAAAATGGGAATCGATCTTGCTGTTCCATTTGTTAAATACTGATCCATTAATTCAAGATTTTGATCACGTAATATAAATCGAACATCAATTCCGGCCTCCTCGGCAAGCTTCAATAGAATAGGGTTATTTAGCATCGCGTCGCCGCACCAATCCTCTGAGATGACTATTGCCTTTAGCTCCTTGCTTTTAATAGCCTGTATTTGTTCCTTTTCTTCCTGATTCAATGAATACTCCGAATAAATCTTGTTCATCTCATCCTTATTTACTTTCATTCCAGCCACATACTCATCCGTTATTAACCCTTTATTAAACCACTCTAGTAATTCCATTGACATTCCACCTTATTACTTGTTATATAGTTCAATTATTTATCACTATCAGTAATAGTTTATCCATAATTCTACCGTGGTTTTCAAGTTTTAAGATTCCCAAATGACTCTAATACATTTCTAAAAAAGCAAATAGATTATTTTAATCAAACTTATTTATTAAATTGGCTTTGTTAAAGTGCTATGTTGATAAGCCAGATTTTTGACTCATTCGTGTGAAATGAACATTTCACACGCCTTTCAGCTGCGCTGAAAGGTTGCAGTATTGTCATGAAATAGTAGGAGAAAATGCATTTTCTCCTACT
>NZ_VYKL01000021.1 GCF_008710145.1 Niallia endozanthoxylica | reverse complement strand
ATGCATTTTCTCCTACTATTTCATGACAATACAGCAACCTTTCAGCTACGCTGAAAGGCGTGTGAAATGTTCATTTCACACGAATGAGTCAAAAATCTGGCCTATCAACACAGTACTTTAACAAAGCCAAAAAGAAAAGTAAGCTGGTTATCTACAATATGTAGCCGACCAGCTTACTTTATCTACTAAATATTGATGGTATTGCAGACTAACCTGTCTACATGAACACTTTTTCAGCAGCCTCGAACCGTCCCCCTGTTTCCAAAATGACCTATTTGTTCTAAAATGAAAGAATAGATAGTTCATATACGGATAGGGGCTGGTGAAGATGGAATTTAGCGTTAATAAGGAATGGCTTGTTGAACAATTAGATAATGAGCAGGTAGTTATTGCGGATTGCCGGTTTGAATTAGGAAATCCAGATAAAGGAGAAAATCTTTATCGAGAAGGTCATATCCCTGGCGCATTCTATTTTGATTTGGAAAAACAGTTATCCTCTCCTGTTTCAACACATGGTGGAAGACATCCTCTTCCAGATATCAATCAATTCAAACTGGAAATCGAAAAAGCAGGAATCAATCATACGAAAACAGTTGTCGCCTATGATGACAGCGAAGGTCAGTTTGCCTCCCGTTTTTGGTGGCTGCTTACCTACGTAGGACATCAAAAGGTATATGTGTTAAATGAAGGCTTTAAAGGATGGGTTGAAGCGGGCTATCCAACGACGAAGAATGTGCCGGAAGTAAAATCAGCGAAATTTAACGTCACTATTCAAAAAGAAATGCTGGCTTCTTATGATGAAGTAAAAGCGGTTGTCGCTGAGAAGAAAAAATCCCCACTATTGGTCGATTCAAGAGATAAAGCCCGCTATTTAGGGGAGATTGAACCAATCGATCGAATAGCCGGCCATATCCCCGGTGCCATCCATAAATTTTGGGGTGAAGGATTGGACAAGGGTTCCTTTAAAAATAGCGAAGAACAGAAACAAAGATTTGCAGATTGTGATCAACATGAGCCGATTATCGTTTATTGCGGATCAGGCGTAACCGCCGCTCCTAATTACATCGCATTAAAAATGGCAGGATTTCAACATGTAAAACTCTATGCAGGAAGCTATAGTGATTGGGTCTCCTATGAGGAAAATCCAGTGGCAAAAGGAGAAAAACCGTAGAAACAGGGGGACGGTTCTGCCGTTTCATTTCTAGGAAAGAATTTATCCTATGAAACGCAAGAACCGTCCCTATGTTTCACTTCCTTTACGAACCACTTCCTGCAGAATGGTTGGGATGTTTGTAAAGCTTGTAAAATAGATAGGTGTTTGTTCTATAATGGCAAATTCCTTAGCTTCCCACATCGCCCGATGGGAAATAAAACGAGTAAGGACAACAATGATATCTGCTTTTTTTAGTAGTTCGTAAAATCTAGGCTCAATTGTACGGGTATCATGTGTAAGAATGGTATATGCCTTTTCCTCTTTCGATTGCCTGCTTCTATATCCTCCTAATATAAGGATTCTTTTCCCCTTCAGTACAGCCTCTATAGGTACCTTCTCTTGCTCAATCGGCTCATCTGTTAGTCCTGCCTCTTCCATTTCTACTTCCTGTACCACTTCAACCGATAATCGTTCAATCTCCATCTTTAATTCTTCTATTAACCCTTTTAAATTCTGGATTTTTAAGATATCGTCTTTATTACGTACTTCATCCGATACATTAAATTGTTCTTGTTCCAACCGACTTATTTGTTTATACGCTTCGCCAAGCTTATTCGTTAAACGACCATTTTCCTGCTTTAATCCCTCTATTTGCTGATGTTGAGTCGTCATCATTTCTTGAAGCTTTTTCACTTCCCCCGGATTTTTCAGGCCAAGTTCAGATAATTGTTTATTTCGCAGCTTATTTAATTCCTCTTGAAGTGGTAAAAAGCGAAAAATGAACTCTGCACGATTGGGTCCAATCCTATTCATTTCTTTACTCATATTCCAACCAAACAAACTGATGACCAAATAATATTGGACAACCACTTCATTTGCACTAAGCCAAAATTCTTCTTTTTGGTTCTCTGTTAAGGAAAGCTTTTTTAATTTTTTTAACAATAATGCTTTTGAAGCATCATCATCTATATCTTCCATGAAAAGACGTAATCCTTTTATTAGTTCTTTCCTTGTTAATTCTGCAATAAATACATCCCAAGATTGTAAGGCTATATAGGAAAAAGCATCCCAGAACCTTTCTTGATCATTTGTAAAGTATTCTTCACCATCAATAGCTGAATGTATTAGACTGACCATTTCCTCCTGTTTATTCATGTTTCCAAGGAGATGGAGAGATTTAATCGGTTCCTCAAGTAATACACGTTTATAAATGAGATCTTTCACGACAAGCTTTTCTTTTTCAATGATTGTGCTGCATTCAGGACATACAATTGTATCACCCACTACCTGAATGAGAAGATCTTTTTTATGCTCTGTCAGCTTTTGAAGTTGAATGGTTATGGAAGAATGGATATTATCAATGATTGTATTTTTACATTCCTCACAATATCCCTCTGTATGAACAGAAACGTACAACGTATCATGTTCGTACTCTTCTTCAGCTACAGGATTCATAATGGGAATAGTTCCTATATAAACGTTTTGCGGCTTTTTGGCATCCCCTTTTTTACGTATGTATTCCTTTATATGATTCAATGTCATTTGACTATACTCTTGGCTCAATTTTTCTACAAATTCTTTATCGTTAGTGGTATCGGGAAAGTAATTATTTGTTTCGGCACGAGCAGTTATCTCTTCCGTTCCAATCCAAATTTTTGTCACAATACTTAAATAATCTTCTGCCACTTTACATTCAATAGGATAAAAAGGTTGAATCTCTTGCTTAAGTTTCATTGCCACTTTCGTAACGACAGATTTGAAACGATTTTCTAGTTGGGTTTTCGCTTTTTTCTCCATTGATTTGATTTTATTCATTAACTTATGCATGGCAGGATGACCAGAAAGAGCATCCAAGTAAGGATGTGGGTCACCTTTTTTTGGAACCCATTCATTTTCTGTTAAAACTTCCATTCGATCCGGAGAAAAAGTTTCTTGATGATAGGGAAATAATAGAACGGCTTTTAAACTTTGATCTCGATGACTAAAATGGACATCTACTACTGTAAAAAAGTTATGTTGATTGTCAAAAAAATGAATCATTGATTTATGATCTGGTTTTACATTTGAAATGAACAACTCCATTGCCCCACTTTATGATAAATTGGCATACATACATGCACATAGAAAATTGGTTATAGTTTTCGTCCAAATAGATAAATACATACTCCTTAATGATCATATAGGAAACAACACATACGCTGGTATCTTATCATTGGAATTACTTTTATAATCATGGGTATGCTTTTTATTGATACGATGACTACGGTTAAACATAAGTGAGTCTATATTTTTCAAATCTTACACTGGAGGGAATTCATTTATGAAGGAATACAAATGTGCATTAGAAAACATAAATTTGAAGGGCTTTTTAAAGGAGTCCATTGCTGCGGGGAAGAAGATTATGAGTGTTCCTGCCTTTCTTGTTGACGATATTTCCAAATTTGATTTTGATGAGTGTTTTGATGAATATGAAGAAGCTTCTGTAGAAGAAATCTATAATGAGTTTCTAACAGGAAAGCACCTATTTGTTTTATTTAGTGACGGCGGGGTCAATTATCCTGATGTTGCATGTATTGATGGAGAAGTATACCAAACCATTGATGAAATGGAAGAAGAGGAATACTTTGATGAAGAAGGTGCCCCAGAAGGATTTGTCTTCACAAATAAACTAAGACTTGGGGAGACAAGCAGTATTGGATATCTTCTTACGTACACAGATGGAGAGGTAACCATACAATCGGCACAGTTCTATCTGGATGCGACCGGTGGTTTAGGTCCTAATTCATTTGCCCACCTCATTCGGTATTCGGCAATTGAATTGAGAGAGGATGTGGAAGTATTTGAGCAGCCTTTAGAAGACTACTTAAAAAGATTTGTTAAATAAATGCCTTAAAGCGGCAGTGAAACACGGGGACGGTTCGAGATTGCTGAAAAAGTGTTCACTTTGAACAATGGATGGGAAGTTCCATCAATATAAAGTAAATAAAAGGTGTTGATTACCTACATATAGTAGTTAATCAGTGTCTTTTCCCCTTCAATGGACTTTTTCAGCAGTCTCGGACAGTTCTTTCATTTCAAAGGGTGAAACGTCCCAGCGTTTCTAAAATGATCCATTTGTTCTAAAATGAAAGAATAGTTCGTTCATATATGGATAGGAGCTGGTTAAGATGAAATTTTTCGTTAATAAGGAATGGCTTGTTGAACAATTACATAACGAACAGGTCGTTATTGCGGATTGCCGGTTTGAATTAGGAAATCCGGATAAAGGAGAAAAGCTTTATCGAGAAGGTCATATCCCTGGTGCATTCTATTTTGATTTGGAAAAACAGTTATCCTCTCCTGTTTCCATACACGGAGGAAGGCATCCTCTCCCGGATATCGATCAATTCAAACTGGAAATCGAAAAAGCAGGAATCGATTCTACGAAAACGGTTGTCGCCTATGATGGCGGCGAGAATCAGTTTGCCTCCCGTTTTTGGTGGTTGCTTACCTATGCGGGACATCAAAAGGTATATGTGCTAAATGAAGGCTTTAAAGGATGGGGTGAAGCGGGCTATCCAACGACGAAGGATGTGCCGGAAGTGAAATCAGCAAAATTTGACCTGAATATTCAAAAAGAGATGCTGGCTTCTTATGACGAAGTAAAAGAGGTTGTCAATGATAAGAAAAAACCCCCACTCTTAGTAGATTCAAGAGATAAAGCCCGCTATTTAGGGGAAATTGAACCAATCGATCGAATAGCCGGCCATATTCCCGGTGCAATCAATAAGTTTTGGGGTGAAGGATTGGAGAATGGTTCCTTTAAAAATAGCGAAGAACAGAAACAAAGATTTGCAGATTTGGACCAGAATGAGCCGATTATCGTTTATTGCGGGTCAGGCGTAACAGCCGCTCCTAATTACATCGCATTAAAAGTGGCAGGTTTTCAAAATGTAAAGTTATATGCAGGAAGCTATAGTGATTGGGTCTCATATAAGGAAAATCCAGTCGCAAGAGGAGAAAAACCGTAACTAGATGTGAATATAAAACAATGTTTTATATTTCCTAACATTCGAAACCAAGAAAAAGTTAAGAGAAAGTTCAGTTTAATAGATGAAGATAAAAGAGAGGATCTGGTGATTTGGAGGTTGAACATAATCATACGATTAAGTCGTTTAGGAAGTTGAAACTTTTTGGAATTACCTTGTTTATAGTCATTTTTTCGTTATTAATATTAGGGTTATTTTATGAATATGCAAGTTATAAAAACGTTAAAAACGACTACCCTCCAGATGGAAAAATGATTGATGTAGAGGGCAGAGAAATACATGTGAATATAAAAGGTACTAAATCAAGTCTTCCTCCCGTTCTTATTGAGCCAGGAACTGGTAATTGGTCTTACGACTGGTCAAACATACAGGAAGAGCTATCAAAGCACACCATTGTCATTACCTATGACCGAGCAGGGTATGGTTGGAGTGACCCGCCTCCTAATGGGTTTACTTTAGATATGACGATAAACGATGTAAATCATATCCTCGAATCAGTTGAAATTGATACCCCCGTCATACTGGTGGGGCATTCTACGGGAGGAATTTATTCTCGGCTCTTTGCAGATAAGTACCCAGATAAGGTAGCAGGAATGGTTCTTGTTGATGCTAGAAATGAATTTTTTTCAGAACAAGCTAAGAAATATAATGAGAGTTTTTTCGAAACACAGGACCAAAAAATGAATCAATTTTTATCCCAAATTGGGATAGCCCGACTATTTGGCAAACATATATTTCTAGATACAATGCCAGATTACCTTTCTCCAGAAAAGTATGTCAATGTTCATTGGGACACGCCATTTTTCAGAGTATTAGATGAAGAGATTAATCAAATAAACGTTTCTGAGAAATTACTTAAAAATACGAACTCTTTAGAAGATAAGCCTTTAACCATTATTACACCTAGTACGGTAGACTTACAGGCAGTTGAATTAGGTTTCTCTGAACAAGAGTCCAATCGTATGGAAAAGATATGGCTGGATTCCCAACAACAATTAACCAATTTATCTACGAATAGTGAATTTATGTTAGTTCCGAATAGTAGTCATTCAGTAATGTATGACCAACCTAACATCATAATAGATGCTATTTTGAAAATGACAGATGAAATATAAATTTAGATACGCGGGGACGATTCTGCCGTTTCATTTCAAGGAAAATATTTCTCAGATAAAACGTGAGATCCGTCCCTATGTGTCGGTTAGGCTAACCTGCCTTCTTGAAGGTTCATTTTTTGAGTAACCTCTAGTTAACCACATAAATAAAAAAAGGATCGTACCGAAGTTTTTATTTATTTTACTGAAGTTCTATCCAGTTAAATTAACATAATTCATAACTTCATACACTCACTACCATGAATGAAATTTAAAATATATCTACTTGTTTCCAAAAGTAAGAAAAGCAACCGTTCGAAGATAAGTAGAAATAAGTATAAGTCTACTTAACGCAAGGGCAAGAACGAGACGAACGGTGCCTGGCACTGTTCGCTACAGGAAACAGCCCAATTTATTGCCAAAAATTCTTGTTCGATGTTAGGGCTCTTATTATTTTCGACACAAGCACTTTTCGCATTTTCAAGAGAGTTATAGTTCGAAATAATAGATATTACAAAAAATGAAAAAATCATAACTGAAACCATAAATAGCTTTTTCTTCTTAATCTTCATAAAAGAATCAATCTCCCTTTTAAACCGCTGTCTTTAATTTACCTGTTCCTTTACTTCACTCTTGCGCTCTTTTCTGGAATACCTAAAATATGCATTTTTTATATTGTTGACCGTTGTTTATTCATTGGGACCTTTTCTTAGCTAAGCGGTCTCTTACTTTTTTTAATCTATCACGATAAGATATAATGTCTACACGAGCCTTCTCAGCTTCAGGGGCCATTGGCCTTAACTTTTCCAATTCCCAGTACTCAACAATAACATCTAATACTTGGTCAAAATACTCAAGAGGACCATAATTAGCTTCTTTTGCAATAGTATTCATTCTTTCTTCAAAGTCAGGCATTACTGTTCCAGGCATTTGAAAATTTTTAATAACATGCCCCAGGTAAAAACAATAATTTGGTTCTATTTGCAAATGGAATTTTACTACGTCTCGATAGAAGGCATAGTGTAAAATTTCATCTTTTGCTAATCTTCTTAATAGAGAAGATAAATCTTTGTCGTGTGAACCGGCTGCTTTGGATACGTTGTTGTAAAATACCATGGTCGCAAGTTCTTGAAGCGTGGTATATACCATGGTTTCAAATGGGGTATGAAAATCAGGCGACCAACCACCCTCAACGGTTTGTTTGTGAAGTTCATGTAATCGCTTAGGGTCTACGTTTCGTGTAATAAGCAAATAATTTTCAAGTAAATTAGAATGTTGATCTTCCTCTGCTGTCCAAGTATGAACAAAGTCTGTGATAACGGATAAACTTCCTTTAAAGGTTTGTTCCAAGTGAGAAGTAAACCAAGGCAAATTCACTTCTGTAAGTAAGGCTGTTTCGACTGCAGTAATTATTCCACTTGGGAGAGTGACTTGGCTCTTATCCCAGGGTAACCTTCTAAAATCTTGAGCTTTATCCCATGGCAAGAACTCATAATAACCCCAATCTATTTTTGCAGACCGAACTTTGTGTTGCTCATATATTTCTTTAATTTTGGCTTCTAATCGAAAATCTAAGTGGTTAGTTAGCAAATTTGAAAACTCCCTTATTCTAAATATTCTCTAATTATATCTATATTATCTTGAAAATGCTCCTAAACAATCTGGCCTAAGAGCGCATTTCATACTCCAGAAATGAGCCCTATCGACGAACAGTGCCTGGCACTGTTCGCTTTAATTATTGCTTCATATACTTGGAGGAATGCAACCTATTGGATATTGGCAGCAAAAGGCTACTGGATTGAATCAGAATCTATTTAATTTTTCCATACTGTACTTCATAGTCTTCTTTATACATCCATTTATATCCGTATGCAGACTTCACTTTCCTCTTACAACAATTTGTAATTTGATACTTTACCTCAGAAAATCCAACAGAAATTGAAGCATTTAAAACACCTTCATGTTCTGATATATATTCGTTGTCTTTCGTCAATCTCACTATTATTTTAGGTCTAGTATCATTAAATGGTGGCATTTCAATCTCACCATTGAGATATTTAATATAATCTTTTTTATACATCCATTTGAATCCATGAGATTTATCTCTTTTCCCATTACAGCAATCTATAATATGAGAATTTGACCTAGACAATCCTACTGAAACAGAAGCATCGTAAACACCTATGTGTTCTGAAACAAGTTCATTATCAAAAGTTAATTTTACTATCGTTTCATATCTAGTGTCTTGATATTGCGGTAATTCTATTTCACCCTTTAGATATTTATCATAATCTTCTTTATACATCCATCTATAACCATAAGCAGTTTTCGTTTTTCCGCCACATACCGTAGATATATTGCTACAGTCGTTATTGTTCTTTGAAAATCCTAGATAGTCCATTGCTTTAGATATACTTTCAAACTCATTCATAAACTCGCCAATCGGAGACAATTGTACAACTGGACTAATATTCGTTTCTTTTTCAACATCATAGGTACATATACCAAGTTCATAACCTCGTTTAAGATATCTAGTAGCTCCTGTTCTACTTATATTTAGCTTTTCTGCAATTTTACTTGTACTTGTCATTCCATTATCCCACATTTTCCAAGCCTCATGCATCAAGGAGGAGCAAGCAAACTTGTAGCACTCTTCCCAATCTATACATGTTAAGTCATAGGAATTTGCAAATTCACTCTTTAAAAAGCTATTTTTAAGATACTTAAACTCTGACCGTTGACAGTCAATGACGATGTAGTTTTCAACTCCATTTTCAATTGCATTGTTGAATTTCAGCCTATCGTTTTCTTGTTCTTCTTCTAATGTTCTTCCACCAAGATACTCAAATGTGATACCGTAATGTTGCATACCATGAGTTTCTAAAATCATATTTTTATCTTCGATATAGAAATCATATCTCTTATTACCAGACCACTCAAAAATCTTTTGAGTTTCAAAAGCAATTCCCAATTGTTCTAATAATTTCACTGTAAATTTCTCGGGGATTGTAAATCCATCGTCACAAAGTTCGCAAGTAAGTCCGAAATTAGTGACATAGCCTATTTGTTTAAGTATTTTACGATTACAAGTTGGACATTTGAAGTATACCTTTCTTGCAGAATTTCTTGTATATTTAAATGCATCTTCTTCGTAGTAAAACAAAGGAGCTATATGTGAATCTGTTTCAGCTATGCTCCCTACCTTTACCAAGTAATTAGAATCTTTTTTAGGTATTCCATATTTCCAACCACACTCCTTACACCTGTCTCTCCCATCTCCCCTTTCCCGATAAATAAATATAGAGGAATACTTTACCTTTCCAGTAGAACCACAATCATCACAAATTTTTGTTACAAAAACGCCGCTACCTTCTTGTAAGTCTTCTAATTTTACAATGATCTTTGAACCTCGTGGAACTACCATTTTGTTTTGTCTATTTTTCCTTCTTGGTATTTCGTATCCAAGTTTTTCATAGTATTCAATCGTTTTGTTATGCAATGTAATCTCTACTTCTTTTTCTAAAATAGCCAATTGCAATTCCTCATTCGTGTAATATTTTTTGTATCTGTATTTTTTAAAATACCAACACTGGTTGTAAATAAACATTCATATAGGCATGCAAAAAAGACCATTAAATGTAAACAGCCTTTTTTATATGCAAATATCAATATTGTAATTTTCCAGAGCCTTTGATCAAAAAATTAAAGTACATAACTAGTACGTTTATTGTAGACCATTTTTTATGTCTTACATTTGATAATAAAGTTAACATCAATTTTGTAATTTCCTTTTTATGCTGCAGCTTCAGAGCTTCTTTACTAAGTAGATTATAAATGGAAAATTCCTTGTTAAACTAACCTGACCGTTAATTACAAACATTCACAGGCCTTCCATTTACCTTCAAGCATAATTCTATTAGTCGAGTATTTAATTAATAAGTATTGTATCGCTTTAGTAGTAAGATTGTAAGGGATTTGTAGTAAAATTTGTTTGGTAAAACAATGTAAAAAGCGAGATTGTAAAGAATAAACCTCGCTTTTTTTATTAATACCATTAATATTTCCTTTTAATGAATGGCAGAGCATCTATACTTTGTAGATTGTTTTTAACCTCATTAAAAATATCTCCTAATACATAGTCAAAGTCTTCTTTATTTTCACTTACAGGGATCTCCCAATAATGTTTAGCATCAATTGAAGAAATTAATGTTTGTCCAGCATGATTAACCATAACATTCCATTTAAGATGCGGTATATTTTCATGATTCATATTATCTGTAAATAATTTCATTAATTCACTGTAAATGGTATTTGTTTCATTCTCATACTCTTTTTCAACTTCAATATTATATTTAATATTAAGTTCAATCCAAACATCAGCGTCAAGATCGTCATGAATACATTCCATTGTATCGTCATGATAAAGAGAGCAGTCACTTCCGTACATTGAATTTGCAGTTAATGAGGAATCCCAACCAAAACCTATCTCCACTCTTGATATATGGGGAAGATTCTTTTCTAATAATGCACAATTACAAGTAAATTCCTTATATAATGTTTGGATTTCAATATTATGTTTAATGTTATATGGATTTAATCCAACATTTCTCATTTGAGTTAATAACTTTTTTGTAATTTCGTCATAAGTTAGCATGAATTGATCCCTCCGTTTCTTCAATTTATAACCGTTTACATAGCTCAGACTATATTACGAGTCCGCTGTATAAAAGTTAACCCAAACTATTATTATATTGCTCTTTTTTGTTTCATTCTTTCTCTTATTAGAATATTAACAGAGAGGTTTGGATAATTATTCGGAAATGCGGGGACGATTCTGCCATTTTATTTTAAGGAAAATACTTCCGATATGAAACACGAACCGTCCCTATGTTTCATAGTTGCTTTTTCATTCCTTGAAAGACAGCATTTACTTTTTGACTTTGGGTATCACTGTGACCTTTTACTGTGTTCTGAACGAAACCGTCGATTATTATATTTACTATTTTTTCAATTCAACCAGTTAAAAATCCTCTTATAAATCGCTTTTATTAAAAGAAAAGCGACAAAAAATAGTAAAAAGCCCCATAAACCAATCACTGCATCGTCAAATTCCATTTGCCCTCTCCCTGTTATTGGTTGCTGGATCTCGATGGCAAATACGATGACCACCATGACTGTTAAAGTATAAACAAAAGAAATTGCCGTGATTTCATACTTTGAAAGGTGTTGAAAGAATACATGGGTGCAGCCAAATATACAGATTCCAATCATACCCATAATCCAAAGATGCAGATCTTTATCAGTTAAATCTAAGCCTGCAAACGCCATTAGATTCAGGATAATATCACATGCATTGTGTTAATGATTTCCGCTATGATTAAGATAATCTCCTTCATGAATCATTCCCCATTTTCTCTTCTTTCTTTTGATTATATATATTAATGGTATCAGAGTGTGTTGGAACATCAATCTTATTAAACTAAACTAAAAAGTCAGGCAGATACATACATTAATAACGATTACGACCGGTAAAATGAGGGAAATGAACATATACTTGTTGATGAGCGAGGTGAATGAACATGATCTATCTAGATAAAAAACATGACCCCCATAAAAATGAAGCTTTAATCAATACATTTTTAAAGGATGCCCCTAAAATCAAAGGAGTTTCGGGCGAAAGGGATGGACTTTTTAACAGCAGCAAAAAGCCCGTTCAAATAGCAGTTGAAAAAATGACCTTTGGCAGTTTTCTTAAAAAGATTGTGTCGGGCATTGCCCGCGTTTTTCTTACTTCCTTTGAAAAAGACAGTATAAAAACATATGATACGTTATTGGATGAACAGGGACGGGCTTATCCTGAGTGGTTGAGGCTTTTAGATGAAGAGTATCAAAAGCTTTTGGCATCGGTTAATCGGGAAGTGAATGTTATTGAATTTGGAGCCGTGGGAGATGGGAAAACGGATGATACAGAAGCTTTTAAAAAAGCGATTGGACGCGGACGGGTTAAGGTCAGGATTCCAGAAGGCCACTTTATAACACGAGGAATAAGACTCCCCTCCTGGACCATTCTTGCCGGAGAAGGAAAAGGCAAGACGATTATCAAGCTTCATGATGACGCTCCAAAAGGAACACGGCTGATTACCAACAGTCATCACCGAAGAGGAAATCGGAATATTTATGTTGAAGGGATGAGCCTGGATTGGAACGTGGAAAGATTAGGTAACGTGGAGAAAACCGCTACTTGGGGGAACCACTCAAGCTGTCTGACTTACGCCCACGTTACATACGGCTGGGTTAAAAATGTTGAAGGAATCAATCCAGGCCTGCATTGCTTCGATGTTTCATCCACTCTTTACGATTATTCAGGAGACGGCTTTCGTGCTCTGGGGGGCAGCAAATACATTTGGCTCGATCAATTAAATGGATATGGTTTTGGGGATGATGGCATAACCACTCATCATAGCGACTATATTTTTATTTCTAATTCTCATATGTGTGACCCGAGCGGAAGAGCTCATAAAAAAGGGTTTTCAAATTCCAATGGAATAGAAGTGGACGATGGTTCCAGATTTGTTTGGCTTGTTAATAATTCCTCAGCTAGATGCTTTGGAGGGGTAGAGATCAAAGCCCACCATAATTCATCGGCCGCTTCTGACGTTCAAATTATTGGGCATCTTTCTGTAAATGATAATCGTTCCTTTAACTTTCGCCATATTGGTCATCATAAGAGCACGGATCCTGAATCCAAAACTGCTTTTAACATTAGGGCCTCCAATTTAGTAGCTATCCAGCCAGTCTTTACCTGTTTGTATGCAGGCTCTACCCCCAGAGGAATGGTCGTTTCCGCTTATCGGAATGTGGTGATTAATAACTCTATACTGGTCGGCGATCCTGATTATGATTATGAGGAAAATCCAATAATTGCTATTCAATACCGGGCCAGGAATGTAAAGTTAAATAATATAACTCTTCTAAATTTTAAAAAGGCTGGTGCAGATATTAAGATATTTAGCGGAGATAATCGGGCGGATTATGTTGCTCTCCAAAATATTACGATGATTAACTCCTCTCCCGGAGGCATCCAATTTGGTAAGGATATCGAGAATATACATTTAAAAAATATAAAGAAAATTAGCAATTATACAATGCCCAAAATAAAAATTTCGCCCAAAAGCCTTTAATGCCAAACATAATAGAAACGGTTCTGACGTTTCATTTTCAGAGAAATATTGCCCATATGAAGCGTGAGATACGTCCTTACATTTCTAACTATGAAATTGTTTTTTTCAACGTTATTCCTCACTAAAAAAGATGAGCACCGTCAGCGTGAACTCATCTTTTTTGGAAAGTTTGTTTTATAAAATATCATCGTATAAGAGAGTTTGTTTAGTCGACTTTTATTTTTTACAATAATTTGTGAAATATTGATCATATAAAATAACTACTAGTTCCCCAACATTAAAAAGCAGTTGGGCCCAAAACATATATAACAGACAATCTAATCGAAGCTATAACCTAAATACACAACACTGGAGGAATACCATGATTGATCACTACATCATTAACCTTTCTACATCTGCACTCATTTCTCACTTTGAAAATGGATATGAATATACACAAGTCATTGAGAGTTTTGGATTGCATCGGATTTGGTGAACATCCCCGCAGGCGAAAGTCAACCATAAGACAGGCTCTAAAGGAACTTTATGTACAGGCTTATGGCAGTGAAACGATTCAATAAGGTAGCTTCGATTAGGCAAATGTTCTCTAAAAGAGAGCCTGTTTGCAGGCTCTCTTGCTTTTACTCAAAGCAGCTTTCGGCCTGTACAGCGAAACCATCTATGACAGAGGAATAGGCTTCTCCCGTTTCCTTTAAAGCAGTTGTTTGTACATAATGACCATCTTCGTTTAAAAGATAAACTTGAATCATGTTAAAAAGTGGATTGATAATCCAATACTCTTTCACACCATATTGCATATACAGGTTTAATTTTACAACCAAGTCATGCGATTGATTAGATGGCGAGACAATTTCAATAATCAAAGTAGGGACACCAACGTATTTTTGTTCTCTAAGTCCTGATTTGTCACAAATCACAGATATATCAGGTATGACAACCTTTGTATCATCCATTGTTTCGCTCTTCAATTCTATATCAAAAGGAGCAGAAAACACTTCACAGGATTTTCCATTCAACAAATTAAATAGTTGAGATGATAATCTCATGGATATACGCTGATGCTTTGTCGAAGGAGAAGGCGACATATAGACCATGCCATCTATATACTCCCATAATCCATCATTTGACTTTCTGAACTCATAGTATTCTTCCAGTGTCATACGGTTTTCCTTTGGAATTTTCACCCTATTCTCCCCCTTTCTATTTTCCCAGCAACTATCTCTCCTCTTATTATATGTTATTATCCTGCTTCATCCAATAGGCGAACGGTGCCTCGTTCGCTAAAGAGTAAACCTAGAAATCCTATTTTCCGCTTAACCGCTCCGGCAGGCTTTGAATCGATTGAACAACGTTATCGAGTTTTGCTTCCATTCGGTAAAGCAAGAACAGGGTAACGGCAATCGGAAAGCCGACCTCGCTGATGAGGGGAATCAATTGTTCCACGAAAGACACCTCGTTTCTTCCTTAAATATAAGAAAAGGCCGCCTCCACATTTGGATGGCAGCCCTTTGGTTTTCAGAAATTACTTAGGGGAATATCCTTATACAATTTCATAATCAGTCACGTTATGCTCAACCAGACGTGCTTCTTTCACACTGACAAAGCTTTGATTTCCACCTCCGAAAATATCGGCTGCAATAATTAAATCCATTACCTGCTTTACTGCCGTCTTGTTTACCGGCTCTTTTGGGTTATCAATTGTCAGTTTAGAAGTTTTCCCTAGATTATTTGTAAAATGCAATTCCAATGTTTTTGCCATATCCGTCATCCTCTCCTTTTAACGTTGTCCTTGCTTAACCGATTACTTCATAAAGATCATTCTTTTCCACCATAGAAAGCGGATCATTCGAAAGGGAAGCTAGCGCCTGCCCTACCTGGAAAAGCTGATCAGCCGTAGCTGTCTCCACCACACCACCATATGTCTTTGATTTGTAAATCGGTTTACCGCCTTCACCCATCCCAATCTCATAAGTCAAACGCAACTTCATCGCCTTTACCATTGTCTGTGCCATCTTTATCATCCTCTCCTTTCATGATTGTTATATAGAGAAAAGAGGAAAAAGTGGCCTATGAATTTTTAATTTTTTCGTTAATGAGATGTCGAAGAATAGCCGGGTTACTTTCTACTGGAACTATATGTAATGTTTAAAGTATGGTACATGGCGAAAGTTCTACCGTTTCATTTTCATTTTAATGATTCAATAAACCAGTTCAATTCAGGAAAAGCTATGAAATAACATGTTATAGTATAAATATTGGAATTATCCCAATAGTATTTTACAGAGGTGAAACCATGGGAAAGCAGGAATATGCTTTTGCCTTCATAAGTGAGGAAAACCCTGAATGGGCACAGCTTGCTAAGGACTTTGAAAAGCTGTTGTTCACAGATATAGAAGCGGCTTTGATGAAGGCAAGAAAATTGACAGAGCATTTAATAGAGGAAGTTTATCAAAAGGAAGAAATAGACTATCCTACATTTGCTAAACATGCTGAAAGATTAATGATATTAAAGAACTCGGACGTCTTTGAAGAGGAAATCTTCAAAGCTTTTGACAGAATTAGAAGATTAGGAAATTATGCCGTCCATGACAAACAGAAGATTCCGTTCTCAGATGGTTTAAAGGTACATTTTAATCTTTATTCAATCCTAAAATGGTACACAGAATCGTATCTAAGCTTTGAGATTAAGGTACCAGAATACCAGGATCCAAAGCCTGAGAATTTAGAAGAGATGATGGATGATAAATTTAAGAAGCTTCTTCAGGATTACCTTCCTAACTACCTTAAGGAATTAGGTCCAATACATGCAGAAAATTTTCCCAAAGAAGCGTCAATAGAATCTCAAGCCGAAAACCAGCTACCGCTACTTCATGACTCAAGGCTGCTTTACCAGCTTAATCAACTGAGGGAATCCGCAAAGGGTGCCGTCGAGGGTCCTAAAGGATTAAGTGAATTTAAGCAATATTTACATGTAAAGCGTCCGATTGAAGAAACATTTGAAGCACATGTGCGTGAAAGTGCGAAAGCTTTAAGCAGCCGTTTGATTTTTCTTTGCGGCAGTGTTGGTGACGGAAAATCACATCTTCTTGCCCGCCTGTCCACAACGATGCCTGACATCATGGATCAATTCACTATACATAACGATGCAACAGAAAGCTTTGATCCAAGAAAGAACTCCTTGGATACCTTGGCAATGGTGTTGGATAATTTTTCTGACAGTAAAATTGATACAAGCGACGAAAAGCTCATTCTGGCTATTAACCTAGGTGTATTAAATAACTTTATTGAATCGCCCTATGCTGAGGAGAAATATCAGAGGCTAAAGGAATTCGTCTTAAGTGCCAATGTATTCGATTCAAACCTGATTACCAATCCACCGGAGGATAATCACTTTGTTCTCCTTAACTTTGGTGATTACAGAACCTTTGAGCTGAGTGCAGAGGGTCCCATTTCTTCCTATTTATCTGAATTATTCAAGCGAATTACAAATCCAAGTGAGGATAATCCTTTTTATCAAGCCTACCTAATAGACAAGAAGGAATTGGCCGTCAACCCGCTGTTGGTGAATTACGAAATGTTCTCGTCAAAATCTGTCCAAAAGCAAATAATTCAGCTCATTATTAAAACCATTATGAAGGATAAAGTTATTGTCTCTTCTCGGGCTTTACTAAATTTCATTTATGACATCCTTGTCCCTTCATCTGTGGAGGAAATCAGAACATCTGACTTTATTGATATGCTGCCAAGCTTATTGCCAAACCTCCTGTTCGAAGGAATTGAAAAATCTCATTTATTGAGAATGATTGCGAACCATGACCCCATCCATCGCCGCTTAAAGGAATTGGATGAAAAGCTGATAAGCCTTCATAATTCAGGCAGCTATTACACCTTTTTCAGAGAGGTCATTTATGATCCGGATGCACAGGAATGGATGAACCTCTTGGAACCTATTGAGGAGGTAGCACTGCTTGATAAGGATACAAAAAGGGAATTAAGTGAATTATTTATTCGCTCCACCTTCTTGTATGAATCACATTTGCAGAATGCCTTTAAGGATCTTGTTTATAGCAATTATATGAAATTTTTGTATGCCTACAATACGGATAAAAAGCCGATGCTGCAGAACCTGTACTTCGATATTGAAAAAGCCATTTATCTCTGGAGAGGAAGTCCAAAGAACAATTACCTATATATCGACCCTGAAGGCAGCAGCATTCGAATTGCAGAGCCGCTGGAGATAAAAAAGGCACCTATGACAATTAAAAATGAAAAAACCGATGTGGTCGAACGATTCACCCCTACTATTTTTCTGGGCTTTCGATGCAATCCATATCCAGAGGTACATAGGGTTGAAATTGACCTGCAGCTATATGAAATGGTCATAAGAGTAAAAAATGGCTATCGTTTAAACAAGAAGGATCGGGAGGATTCCATTCAGTTTGTTGATTATATCGAAAAGCTTCTGCCGTTTGGAAAACAGCAGGAGGAGATTCTCATAAAGGATATCGAGCACCGGCTTTCATTCCGTTTACTTTATGATGCTGAATTTGAATCTTATTCATTTTACAGGGAGCAGTGATGATGTTGAGTGCCTTAGAGGAAATAAGAAATACATTAGTAAGTACAAAAAATGGAAAGACGACCTTGAAGCATACCATTAACAAAAGGACAGCCTTCCTGCCTTTTCAAACGAGAAATCCAGAGAGAGCCAAATTCAAAAATGGCTTTACCCCTGTATTAGGCCAGTTTTTCCGTTATGTCGAGAAGGCTGGCTCCGATTTTGAATTAAATGGAGAAAGCATTATTCAGGAAATCTCTCATTCCGTTGAAATGGATGAGAATGACCGTCCGTATTTCGAACGAATTTTAGAATCCTATCTGTTTGAAGCAAGTTCCATTCGAATTTTTCATCCGAGTATGTATAAATACCTTCCTCTTTCTGAATCAAAGGAATCGCATGGAGAGGGAGAAATTGCACAGTTTCTCTATGATGCTTTATTGGAAAGTGATTCCGGCAAGCTAGAGGATATTTTGGAGCTGAAGGAAAAGGAGCATGTGCTGGCACGGTTAATACAGCAGCATATGCCTCGTCTCGAAGCAAAGGAAAGAAAAGTAAAATATACACCTACTCTTGCATTTATAAGAGAGACCTTCGCCGAGGATTTACAAACCCTTTTATCCAACAGAGAATTTTTTATGAACCATATTAACTTGTTTTTAGCCTATTACTATTTTTATTCAGCCTCACAGTTTACGCTGAAAATTAATCAATTTGAAAAAATGGACACCTTTTCTCCTACACCAATCTATTATAACCTGGATTGGGAAGCGTCGAACAGGAACCGCATGGCGGTAAAAACAGGTTTTAAGGTTGTCATGGACAATGCTCGGAGACTATTAGGACATGTCAATACGGTCGAGCATCTAAACTATTTGATGAATACAGAAAACCTGGTTTATATTGAGCTTCAGGAGCGATTTAAAGCCATATCAGAGGATGAGCAGACAAGCCTACTGGACGATCTATATACCTGGACCAGGGAATATTCAGAGATTACTTTAGGCAACCAACATGAAATAGAAAAGAAGCAGGACTTCATGGAGGGCTGCAAACAGCTGCATGTTCAAATTTCAAAGGGTTTATCATTAGAAACAAAATATCGATATGCTTTAGCTATTAATGAAATTGGCAAAACCTATTTTTTGAAAACAAGGGGCTCACTTGGCAATATCCTGAATGTGACACAGGACTTTCTCATCCTTTTGACAGCCTTATCGGTTAAGCACGAGAAAATCTCATTAAAGCAATTGTTTATCGAGTTTGAAAAGCGCGGTGTTTTCTTTGACCGTTATTCAAAGGAAGCCATCGTAGAATTATTCAACAAGCTCAATTTAATTGAGAAAAAAAGTGATAGTGGTGATGCACAATATGTTAAACCAATTTTATAACTATATGGCTAAAAAGCTGTTTACATTTCTGAAGGACCAGCAATTAGAGGGCGGCGAGCGTTACTATCTACAGTTTGATGAAGAAAAGAATGTCAGAGAATTCTATTCAACACTAAAAGGTCTGCCGGAAGCTCAGGCATTCCAATACCAGCACGAGCTTGGATCACCCTACAACACCTTTTATTTGCAGGTAAATGATGTGAAGGTGATCGTTGCTGCCACCATCGATGCGATTACCCCTGACTTTTTAGTCACCATCCGGAACCTGGTGAGTGAACAGGAAGAACAATGGGAAAACACGTCCATTATCTTTATATCCCACCTTTCACTTGATAGTATTCAGGGTGGAAGCAAGAACCTGCAGCAAAAGGGGATGCCCTTTAATATCCAAAGCATCACAGATTATATAAAGGACGAGCTTGATTATAACGAAAACCTCTCCCCGGCTGAAAAGGAAATTATCCATTTTCATCTAGATAAAAAGCTGGAGGATATCGTCATTCAAACCTCCATTTGGGATTATGCCGATGTCATTGCTTTAATCAATAAAGGGGATATTCAAGATCAGGACTTTAAAGCATTATATCTATTCCCAGATAAGGAGCTAGGCAAGGGCTCCTATATTAAACCGTCTGATATTCGGAAGCGTTTAGAGGAAAACAACCGCCTATATGAGCTGGTGCAGAGAATCCATGACTATGAAACACTCGATACAGAGCTCGAGAAATCCTTCGATGAAAAAATGATTCCAAAGTTAAAGAAGGAAAACTGGTTTGAAAATGAATTTGCACCAATTAAGGATGCTTACAACAATGTGAAGCGTTCCTTGGACTACCTGAGCAGCGAAACAAAAAAGCTAAATAAGCATGTAAGCTTTTGGGAACGACCACAGCTTGAAACAAAGGTAGGTCAGAGAAAGCGCCATATTATCATCTTTAACGAAGAGAAAGCTTCGAATGTGGAGATGCAATTTGAATTTGATGATTTCTTGAAAAAGCAGTTTATCAATAAACAGAGTGCGCCGTATACGGTGACGAGCGGAAGAAAGCTAAAGGTTATCCTTCCCTCCTCTGAAGGCATTCAGTTTCAGCAGATTAAATACAAGCACAATAATGAAAGTCAATCCAGCTATGAATTCAACTTTTGTATTGTCCCCTTCGCAGTAACGGAGCTTGAAGGCATAGAGGCTTTATTTGAAGTCAAAATTAAACCCTCTGATAAAGGAATCTTTTTAAAATATCAGGGTGACCAAACCACCATTGGCTCCGGTGAACATGTGAGGGAGCATACAATCAAGGAGCCCTTTGAAACCATTGTCAAGGGCGAAAATGAGAAGCTGGTTCTCGATGTGGACGCTGGCGCATGGGATGATGATTCCCTCACCTTCACGGTTCAAATCGATGGAAATTATCTTCCTATTGAATTGAAGGATACAGATACTAAATCCTATCCGATACCGGCAAGACGAGTTTGGAAATTAAAAAGAGAAAAACGTGAGCATTTTTATTTAGATCATGACCGGTTGAAATATGGAACCAATACCTTTTATCCCTATGAAAATTTCAAGGACATTCTATTACTAGAAAAGGATTGGATTGAAAATAAATATACCAGCCTGATAGACAGAAAACAGATAGAGCACTTTTCCTTGCCTGAAAAGGTTCAAGAGGCATACCTTTCTTATCTAGAGTACTTTTCAGCCAATAATCGGCTGCCAAGCCTAAGCTATATGGATGAAGAGTTGATTCCGCTTGCCAAGCAATACGTAGAGGCAGTCATGAAGGAAATCCGTGCCATTGAGGAGCACTCCCTTCTATCTCAGGAGCAAAAGAACCTGTTTAGACTAGGCTTATCTGTTACGAACGGAAAAATTTGGCTGTCCTCCCTTCATCCATTAAATGTAGCCTATCAATTACAACTTGAAGAGGAGATAAAGGACGAGGAGCTAGACAATCCCATCTTAGATCGACTGCATCCGCAAAATCTGCTTCCGTTCCTCTATTCGCAGCAGGATGAATTGTATAGGCCTTCAATGGATTCACCGTTTGCAGAATGGTACAGCTACGAGCCTGAAAATCTGATAACGGTCGGAACAGCCAATGAGTTCCTTGCCACGGTCGTAGAAGAAAAAATGAAGCAGTTTATTCGACATTTTGACTATTTATTCCTTGAGAGCGCACACTCTCCCCTGCTGCTAAATGTGATTGAAATTCATAATGACAAGGAGGTTGTTCGGGGACTGTTTAGCTTTTTGAAAAAACAGCTGGAAACGAACGGACAGGACGGAATGCTGCCGATTGAGGTGGCTCTCTACCGCGATGGTGTTCAAAGCCCGAGTGCATTCGAATTGTTCTCAACACTGAAAACACCCTCTGAGATTGAAGCGGAGTTCAACATAAGCTTAAATTCCAGAGAATTTGATGCCGTTGATGTCTTAAGGCTAATTAGAGAACGGATTCATTATTTCAAAATTGATCTAACACCGACAACGGAGTTCCAGTATGCACATATATCCTTCTTTAAGCTTCCTACGCAGGATATCGATGCATCCCATCAGGTTGACAGCATGGAAACAGGAATTGCCTTGAATGGTCTCCTTTCATCTGTGGTTGCCATTGCCAGTGAATCGGATTACCGCTCAGGCTTCGGGTTGTTGAATGCACCGAAGGAATTCAACCCTCTCATGGGTCTGGCTGCCTGCTATAATGAGCTTTCCTTTAATATGCAAAATGAAGGGAAAAACTCCTATAGTAAGAACAAATCCATTGTCATGAGCACATCAACAGAAGGCAAAAGCCTGTTAGATAAGCTTTATCAATCATCTGCATGGGTGACGTTCATTGATCCTGGTGTGGACCTTGATTTCTTCCAGAAATCTAGTCAAAATCTGTTAGTCATTCATTATAATGACCAGCATACCTCCTCCGACCGCTATGACGCGATTACCGTCACAGATAAGTCCGAGCAATATAAGAGAGTAATTTCCGATTATATCGGCAGCAAGGTGAAGTTTACACAAGGAAATATTGATTTGGCCATTAAGTCGTTTAACTCGATTAATGGTGAATGGCTGTTAAATATCATTGGCAGCAAAGGTCATCTGGCCCGTGAGAAAATCAGCCTTGTGGCGGCGATGAAGTTTGTAGAGGGCTATTTCTATCACCCGAGCATCACCTGGATACCAATATCACTAGAGGAGATTCTTCGTGTTGCCTCTGCCATCAAGCTAACGAAAAGTGAAGGTATTTTCTCTGCAAAAAACCTAAACTCCAGCGGTAAGCACAGTGATGACATCCTAATGATGGGTGTAGAGGAAATTGAGGATCAGCTTATTCTTTATTTCTATCCAGTAGAGGTGAAAATCGGTAGACTGCAAACCTCCAAGGCAAAAATTCAGGTTGAGAAAACAACCAATCTCTTTAAAACGTTCCTAATTGATGAGCCTGACGAGCAAAGCTTTAAAAAGAAATTCTACCGAAATTTCTTTGCCCAAATCCTACTATCTAATGCGAAGAAGCTCCATGCCAATGGCCTGTGGAATGATGAGAAATATCAGCAGATTCACAAGCTGAAATCCAGGCTGATGAATGATGATTTCCGGATTGGCCTGCATCTTGAACGCTTTATTGGTCAAAGTGCCGCCCTTACCTTCCGAAAGGATTATGGCTTCCGCTCGGCAGAACTAGAGAACAACAGTCTAAAGCTCACCTTTATTGAAGAGGATGCTTTCGCCGGACTGGTGATGGATATGGACCAAATACTGGAGAAAATGCAAAAGGGCTATATGGATTTTCAACAGGAGAAGATGCTATTTTCTGTGTATAAGCCTGAGGAAGCAGATTTGACGGTGGAATGGACACCTGTTGTGGATGAGACAGAAGCTGAGGTCCCAGCTGAACCGGAACTTGAGGTCCTAACTGAACCGAAACAAAAGGCAAAGGCGGACGAATCCTATCAGTATTGGGAGACTCCTGAAATACCTGAATTGGATTTTGATGATGACTTAGATGATGATTATGATGACGAAAAGCTGCCTGAGCAAAATGGCTTCACCCCTGAAATAAAGGAAGAAGTCAACGAGGATTCCATACTGGAGAAGAATGACGCTGAAGAAACTTCAAAAGCCAATCAAATGGTAGCGGATGCTACTCCAGATGTAAATCAGGACGAGAAAAATGCGGCCCACAACGAAGTCACTGACCCTGTCACACCACTTTCAGACATCAGAGTTCCAATTGGCACCATCCATGGCTCAAATCAGGTGATACATTGGGAGTTTGGTAACCAAGGCTTAGCAAACCGCCACCTTTTTATCACGGGACGTTCCGGTCAAGGAAAAACCTATTATATTCAATGTCTGCTTTGGGAGCTATCTAAGCAGGGGATTTCGAGCATGATCATTGATTACACAGACGGCTTCAAGAAGTCACAGCTTGAGGATGACTTCAAGGAAAAAATGGGAGATAACCTCGAGCAATTCATCGTCTTAGCGAAGAAGTTCCCAGTGAACCCCTTCAAGCGAAATCAAAAGGAACTCGATGAGGATATTATGATTGTGGAGGATGACTCAGACGTAGCAGAGAGAATGAAGAACGTCATCAGTTCCATTTACACTGGACTGGGACCACAGCAGCTAAATGCGATTTACCAGGCGGTCATGAAGGGCATGTCCATTTACGATGAGAGAATGAATTTGACACGCCTGCGCGAGCTGCTTGAGGAGGATGGATCCTCCAATGCTAAAACAGCCATATCACAAATGAATCTATTAATTGATAAAAATCCGTTCGATTACGAAAAGGATTTTGACTGGTCATTTCTTGAAAAAGGAAAAGGAAAGGTCTTTGTGGTTCAATTAACCGGCTTCTCCCCTGATGTGCAGAAGATGATTACAGAGTTTATCCTATGGGATTTATGGTACTACAAGCTGCAGCACGGGAAAAAGGATCTCCCCTTCCCTGTCATTCTGGATGAGTCACAGCGCTTAGATTTCAGCGGCGACTCCCCAAGTGCAAAAATTCTAGTGGAAGGCAGAAAATTTGGCTGGTCCGGCTGGTTTGCTACTCAGTTCCTAAAAGGCGGCTTCTCCACCGATCAGGTCAGCCGGTTGCAAAACGCGGCAGTGAAGGTCATCTTTGCACCAATGGAAAACGAGGTTGCCTCCATTGCAGCCACTCTAACGCAGGATTCTGGAGAACGTAAGGAATGGGAAATGCGGTTAACTAACTTGAAGAAGGGACAGTGTATTATTTATGCACCTGTTTTAGATAGGAATGGGAAGTTGCTTTCTCCTAAGCCTTATTTAGTGGATATTTTGGCTTTGGAGGGGCGTTAGGGGTACTTCTTTGATATCCTCATAATGTTTCTACACATTAAGGGAGTAATTTATCCGCTTCTATGATAATTACTCCCTATTTTTATTTATTAAGACATAAAGCAGAAATGGAATTCAAACGATTATGTGCAGTTTTAATAAGAAATTTCCACATCTTCTAAAACTGCATTTTTTAACTTTTGAATCATATACCCGATACCTGAACAATCACTTAATGGGTACTGATAGATGTAGCTATTGCCAAAAGTCTGTTCAACGACTTTCCTATACTCTTTACCGCCTAAAACCACTAGTGCTTCAAAATCATCTAAGTGTTTGTCAATGATTTGTTGTTTTAATTGATCTACAGTAATTACTTCTCCACTTTTCCGGTTAAAAGATACGTCATAATTAGAATGGACTAAATCATTTGGAAGTAAAAATCCATATTTTGCTGAGAGAATCACCCAATGTTCAAAGAACTGTGCAGCATACTTCTGACAATAGTGGTGATAATTACTCATATAGACATTTTTTGCTTCAGTTGGTCCAGCTTCTGGTTTAATATTCCATATTTTTTTGCTGCCGCATGGAATGATACATAATCGTTTAACTATTTTCGATTCACACCTTCCTCATTTAAAAGAAATTCAGGATAAATATCGCTTGCTAAACCAATTAATAAATATTCAAGAAAGGTAAGAGATGTATTTCCAAATTCCTTCCAAACACCGATATCATCTTTTGACCATGCCTTAATCCAAAAATAAGTTTCCTTTTTTAGTCTTGGGACTTCACTCGGGAATTCCTTAAACAACATGTCAGCCCATTTCCTATACTTCTTTGTCATTTTGTTTGTCGGATGTTCCTTACAAACAACTGCACTCAAGTCACCTATATGATAGGCATAATTATTTCCCCAACGGCAAAAATTCGCTTGATTTCCCCTAATATTCTTTATGTTTTGAGATAAGTTACCGCCGTTTTTCCCATATTTTTCAGATTTCCCGATATACAAAGGAATTACTTTTGAATCCTCTTTCCAAAACATGATATAGATTAAGCCATCATATTTTTCAGTTTTTTGATTATAATCACTAACTACTTTTTCAACCTCTTCAATGATTAACGAATCCATTTGAGAACTTCGCTTTAGGATATTACGTTGATTTTTTCCATACTTAAATGTTTTAACAATTCCATTCACTTCATCAAATAACGGGACTCCTTGCTCAATAATTTTATGTATTGAACAAAAGTCATCCCAGATATTAATTTTATTGTTCATATGTACAAAAACCCCGTATTAATCTTGAAAGACAAAGATTAACTTTCAAAGTATTTTTAATAAACTCTCTTCTCCGGAATAACACCCCTAACACCCCCCCGAGGCTCTTCCATATCACCTTTAAATCTAGGAATAAGATGAACATGCATATGAAAAATCGTCTGCCCCGCTGCTTCCCCACAGTTAACGCCGATGTTATACCCATCTGGAGCCAATTGCTCATCCAGCAATTTTTTTCCTTCAAATAGTAATTGATCAATCGCATTTCTCTCATCAAGCGTTAAATCAAAATACTGCTCAACATGTCTTTTTGGAATAATAAGAAGATGGCCTTTGTTTACCGGATATTTATCATAAAAAGCTAGGGCTAGATCATTTTCCAAAACAACTTCTTTCATATTACAGAACACACAAGTCATAATAGGTACCTCAACTTTTTAGCTTATTTACTTTCTCGCTTCTCTCTCCGCTCAAAATAATGATGTAACCGGTATTCACAAATTTCCTTCGTCCAATGATACAGGATGTCCTGGTCATCTTCAGCTATGGCAAAATTTAAACTAAATACATCATTTTCAAAGCTAAGTAACCCTTTTGAACTGCCACTCCATTTGGTCATTGGCATTCTGACAATTAACTTGCTAACTTTATCTTCATTGTAATCCCATAATTGTTTCCCAGCTTTATCCGACAGATCTATTCTTTTGCGGTATTCCTTTTCAGTTAAAAATTGATGAAAGCCAAGTGCTGTTTCTTCTGGGGTAATAGGTTGGTACCACTGAGAAACCCCTCGATCAAGCATCACTTTCAGCACAACCATCTTATAACTTTTGGACATAGCTGTCTTTTCCACTTCAAGAATCCATGATTCATATCTTCGGAAAGCCTCTTTCTCCCTTTCAGACAATTCATCAGCCCAGAAAAGGAAGCCTACATATGATTTAAATTCCTGTTTGTATAAAGTAGAGTCCGACCAGCCTTTTAAATGAAGCTCAAGGTAAGAAGGTTTCCGCCCCATTTCTTGTTTTAAAGCAAAATAATCATCATATAGTTTTTGTTTTCGAGGCTGTCTTTTTCTAGCCATTTCTTCAAGCAGGTTGATCACTCGAATATCTAAATCAAAGGAACAATGCTGCGGAACAGTTGGCTGAACGGCAGATTTTTTCTTTTTAGTTTCGGGATTTGTATCAAACACACTCAGTTTGACATCAGCGTTACGGTAATTTCCAATCAGATCAATGATAACGCAATTTTCTTTATCCGGATGTAACCGTAGTCCACGCCCAACCTGCTGTGTAAAAACAGTTAATGATTCCGTCGGCCTGACAAAAAGCAGTGTATCAACCGAAGGGATGTCGACCCCTTCATTAAATAAATCAACGGTAAAAATAGCATCCAGTTCTCCCCGGTCCAGCATGGCAATTGCCTGACTTCGGTTGATGTCTACTTGTTTTGAATGTAAGCTGACAGTTCGAAAGCCATTCTGATTAAAATAATCTGACAAAAAGACAGCCTGACGGATCGACGAACAAAAGACGAGCGTGCGAGTTTGTTTATATTCCTTCCATGCTTGTAAAGTATTCTCCGCCATCTCTTCCCGAATTTGTACTTTTAACAGATCCTCTTCAGCATACCTTGTCCCCAGCCATGTTAATTGAGAGTAATCTGTCTCATCATAGACACCCACATACTTAAACGGGGCAAGCCACTGTCTTTGAATCGCTTCCAAAAAATCAATCCTGTAGGCCACATTCCCCTCACAAATGGCATAAACATCTTTATTATCATTACGATCAGGTGTGGCCGTAATTCCAAGCAGAAACTTTGGCTTAAAATAATCAAGTACCCTCTGGTAAGAAGCTGCAGCCGCATGGTGGAATTCATCAATAATGATTAAGTCAAAAGTGTCTGGACCAAAGACCTCCAGATGCTGCTTCATACTTAATGTAGAAATAGATGCAAAAATGCTCTGTGCCTCTGCATCTTTTACTTTTCCATTATAGATACCTGTTGATCGTTCCGGCATGATATGCTTAAATGACTTCTGCGCCTGATTTAAAATCTCCTCACGGTGAGCAATGAAAAGCGTACGTTCAAAATTCCGAGCAAAGAAACCAGCTAAATACGTTTTCCCTAATCCAGTTGCCATAACAACAAGAGCGCTATGATAGCCTTCCTCCAATGTAATCTCCAATTGCTCAAGAGCCTCGGGCTGGGCAAAGCGCGGTTCAATGTCGCCATAGGCAGTTGGAGTTTCTCTAACTGTCTCAGATTCCGGCACATGTTCTGTTGGCAGCATTAATTCAATTTCTTCCAGTTCAGTCCAATTATGTACCAAGTTTTCGTGCTTTTGGTGATAGTGTTCATATTGTTCGCTGTATATCTTTATCGTTTCATGATTAACCGTCAGCGTTTGTTCATGATAAAAAATATCCTCTAAAAAGGTTTTTACTGCCTGATCATATGCTTCAGGTCCTGCCTCTTTCTCCATCGCCAGATTCCATTCTGTCCCTGACGTTAAGGCCGAACGGGATAGATTAGAGGAACCGACAATTAATATACTATTCTCATCATTTTGGAAAATATACGCTTTCGGGTGAAACGATGTCCCATTACTTTGCCATAAACGAACTTCCATTTGATCATGAATGCTAACGAGTAATTGCAAGGCTTCTGGCTGTGTGACAAATAGATAGTCCCCTGTACAAATTTTGATATCTGCCCCCCGCTCAGCAGCTTTTTTCAATGCATCATGAATAGCCTCTACTCCTGATTTCATGACAAAGGAAATTAAGATATAAATGCTGTTAGCCCAATCTATTTCGGTGACTAGGTGATCAACCAATCTGTCTGTTATAAGCCGCACTTTATTCATCACAAACCTCAATTAAGTACACTTTATCTGAAAAGCCGCCTCTTTTTGCGGCTTTCTCGATACGAATGTTTTCTACATCTTCTATAGAAGAACCATGGACTTTTGCGAGTGCATGGATGATTTCTAGGAGGTCAGCTAACTCCTCGAGGGCCTCTTCATTTGTTTTTGCTGATAAGTATTCTTGCAATTCTTCTTCGCTTTTTTTGCGGAGTTCAGTTATGTATTCTTCTTGGTTTAAGATTTTTGTAATTGGTGTTTTTCCAGAATCGTTTATAATATGCGGTATTCTATCTCGAACAAGTTTATTGTATGTAGGCACTGAAATTTCCTCCATCATTGATTACATTTATTATATAACAAATCAAATTGATAAATAATTAACATTTGATTCGCTAATAAAGCGACCGAGTTAAATCGGTCGCTTTATTTTTAACGCAAGTGTCTTTATGGGCGCTATATAAACAATAATTATTACTCCCCCACTAAAACGGGATCAATCCTTATCAACAAATAATCTCTAACAATCGATGATGAATCTGTTGCCAGTTCTGATTTAAATCCACCGTGCACACCTTTATTGGATAACCTTTTATTTCATAGGAGAGATCCAGACTATGTCCAACTAAAGGATACAATAGCATACCTTTTAGTTCCTTTTTCGGAAAGCTTTTATCTTTATAGTTGCTAAGGTAAGAATACAACTGATAAAGGTTGCCGCTAATTAACTTTTCTGAGCCCCAATGCCCTTTGACTGTATCTTGATAAAACTTAGTATCGATGATCCATTTTTCAGATTGATTTTCTAATGAAATATCGGTCTCCATACTCGGCAAATAGTTCAGGTTATCTCCGACGGCATCCCAATGAAACCTGTCTCGCTTCACCCGATAGTCAGGTAATTCTGCTTTATAGAAATTCCGTACAAACTCTTCAAATAAACGTGGCATTCTTTTCGCATCTCTTTCAAAATCCGAAAAACTTCTTTCATCCCCATCTTCGTGAATCAACAATGATTCATATAAGAACTGACAGATATCCAAAACAAAACGATAATGTTGGTTACTTCGATGTAAGGTTATATTCGAAAACACTTTAGAATAAAGTGGAATGATGTCTATGCCAGCAAAATAATGATGTAATTGTTGTACTTCATTCAATAAACGTTGGTCGAGATTCTGAACCCTTAATAATGAATGTAAAGTCGTTTTAATAATTTGATTGTGAAGGATATTAAGATTCAATTCTTCATATTCACACTGCATTTTTCCCCGCTTAAAAGAAAATGAATGAACCGATTGGGAAAAGAGAACTTTCCCTCGCAACAATGACATCTCTTCTTGATTGGCTCTATATTCGCGGTAAAAGCCCCTTTTTATTAACGAACGGATCTTCACCACAAGAATTCTTGTGAGTAAATGATGAATGTCCTTTTCATCTTCTTGTGCCACACTCGTCATATCTTTCTCAGTCAGATGTCCCCAAGCATAACAAAGCATATAATAGATATTTTTTACTGGGATTTTACTTAATTCTTTCAAGGAGTTCATTCACTTTCTCCTCCTGATTAAACCAATATTCTTTCAATAAAGGTTTGATTTCCATCTTGATAATTCGGTCATACCATTTCTGCTCATCAACGACATTTTCGATCGTTGGACAGAAATAGGAATGCCCAATTTCAAAACCTTTGCCTAAATTAATAGTATCACTAACAATTTCATGATTAAGATCGTTCATATTACCAATAATCATTTCGATAAATCCCTGACTTAGACCTTTCCTTCGTAAATACTCACTAAATTTTTCTGAATCAAAGGCAGGCTCCACCGTGATAAAAGAAAAACGTCTTCTTAGAGCATAATCAACTAAGGCAATGGATCGGTCTGCGGTATTCATTGTTCCAATTAAATACAGATTTTTTGGTATGTAAAAAGTTTCTTCTTCATTTTTACCATAAGCGAGTTTTACAGCATATTTCTTACCTCTTTTATCCGATTCCATTAGCATCATTAACTCGCCGAAAATCTTTGAAAGGTTTCCACGGTTAATCTCATCAATGACCATATAATAATTTCCTTCCGGATCACTAATGGCTTTTTTACAAAAAGTATAGAAGATCCCGTCCTTTAAGATGAAATGGCCATTTTCATTTGGCTTATATCCGCGAATAAACTCCTCATAGGAATAGGACTGATGGAATTGAATCATGGTAATTTTACTATCATCAATTGCACCCATGTGTAAAAAGGCAAGCCGCTTCGCTAAAAAGGTTTTCCCAACACCGGGAGGACCTTGAAGAATGATATTTTTCTTATAGTCTAACGTTTCAAGAATTTCCTCGATCTCTTCTTCTTCCATAAATATTTCTTGATAAATATTTTCGGAATTAAATAATGGTAAAGGAACTGGCTCATCTGGAGGTCCATCTAACACAACCCCGGCTCCTGAGTTGGCATTAGGATAGTCAAATTCCTTACTATCCACATTCATTATTTCGAGAAGATCCTGAACATACTCTTCGTATGGAGTAATATCTGTCAAAGCTTTTGTATGTAAATTTAAAGTACCGGTATCCCAATTTCCCGTTTTCAACCATTCTACCTTTCGAATCGAGTGATAACCCTCTCGAGCCGCATCATAAATATAATCAGAGATTATTTTTCCTAAAGCGGTTAATTTCCGAATCCCCGCTTTGATTAATACATAATCCCCTACTTTCATTTCAAAGGCAAACTGGTAATTAGCTAATGCATTCATAGTAGGATTATAATCTAATTGGTTCATTTCCTTTAAAGCTTCTAATATCTCCCGTTTACTACTATACTTTTTCAAATCACCCAGCTCTTTCCAGCCGATCCCAATGATTTCATTTTGTTTAAAATCATCCCACATGTAGTTATTTTCCCCTGGTGACAACAACCAATATTGTGGCCCGTCCATTATAACCTCTGTCTCTTCCTGGGAGGATTTACCGAATGTTTCATACAAAAAGCTAAAAAACTGATCTACTTCTAGATAGAGTGGTAAATTCGTTTGTTTACCTACAATGTCTAAATATTTATTTGAAATTTCGTGATCATTAAGACATCTTTGAAACTTTACGAATTTTTCCCCAATCGTATCTCTTCTCGAATATTTTGGATCTAATTCCAGAATATTTTCAACCGCTACCTTGTCTCTTTGATTGTAAAAACAGTATTGTTCCGGAAAAATATTTCCAACAAATTCACTGACAAAACTCTCGCCCAGTCCGAAGATTTTATAATTTTCATCATGTAAAAAACGATCAATGCGTACTTGTAAGGAATCTTCCCCGTAGATTAAGTACATAAAACTTTCTCTATACTTTTCTATCGGTGCGTTCGGATTACCCAGTGCTCGTTTTTTGGCAAGAGGCATAGTCATAAATGCATTGATATGATTACCTAACTCCTGTACATTTCCCCATTCCAATTGCTGAAGGTGTTCCATTGTTTTAAAACGTTCAAAAAAGTGTTGATTTAAATAAAGAAACTCAGCTTTTCTAAACCACTCTTTAGCTTGTGGTTTGAAAGCATATAAATAGCGATCAACCAATGATTGTTCCAATCTTTCTTCAACCAGATTAGGTTTTTTCCAAAATTCACTTAATATCAGAAACTCCTGTTCTGTCAGTTTAAAATTGGTTCCCGTTCCTATTTTTAAAATCTGTATGGTTTTCGTTTCCGGCAGTTCTTTTAATTCATGGCGCATGAGCATACCATCGTCTTTAGTCAAACGGTATGCCTTTATAACTAATTTTACCTCGTAATGTTCATCTCCTTCATAGGGTTCAGAGATGACTTCACTTAAGGCAATCACTCCACCTGAATTCTTTTTTCCACCGTCTGCTCTCCATAGAAAAACTTTATCACCCATTTTGATATCATCTATATATTGTTTTTGTCTGACGCCCCATGTCAGTTCTTTATTTTCCTCTACATATGTATTGACATCAAATTGCTTTGGGTTTCCTTGAAATATCCAATAATTCATATGAGTGATGCTCCTTTCTTGAAGCGCGGGGACGGTTCTGCCGTTTCATTTTAAGGAAAATAGTTCCCAGGTGAAACAGGAGGTCCAGCCCTACGTTTCAAATTCACCATGATTTATTATAACAAAGCAAATGGACACGAAGGAAAATTATAGGCGATTATACTATTTACATTAGCGATTCATCACTCTCTCATACCACTCTTGCTGATATTCCCGCACCTTCAAATTCCACAGGCTCCCGTAAACCACACGATAAAAATACCCTTCAAAGGTTGTATGTACCTTCCCTGTCTTATACAAAAACACCGTCCGTTTAAAATCAGCGATAATGGGTTCCATTACATCATCCAGATTGGCCAAAAGCTTTACTTTCTTATAAGCCAATTGAATCTTCGACCAAAGCTTATGGATGTCACCAGGATGAAAAAATGACTGTGCTGCTAAAATAAAATCTTTGTTCACGTACTCTGGTAAAAAGCTTGGATTGAATTGATGCCATTCAACCGGTTTTAGCTGAACAGTTGATTTAATCTCTGCATTTAGTTGTGCCTTTTGCTGCATTTCTCTTGATGTTACCCCTGCCTTTTGTTTTAACCCTTTACTCTCTGCTTGTTTTTCACCATCCACATCAGAGCGGCTGACTGCCTCAGAATTCAATCCCATTTCTCTAACAGAATCTTCAACCTCCGTCTCCTTTACGATAATACGGTTTTGTTTTTTATTCTCACAGAGTGAGCTTTGTTTATTCTCTGTTTTATTAGGAGTGACAGGATGGGTGACATCCTGGGGTGACACCTGATCCAATGCAAAAGGCTGGATCACAAACAGATTCACACCTTGCTTTCCGTTCATTCGAGAAGTAGGGATTTTCTTGATAAAAGTAAGCTCCTCCAACACCTTCACTGCACGAATGACCGTTCTCCGACTAAGCCCGACAGTTGCGGCCATTGTGTCATACTTGGCAAATGACACCCCAACTACCTTCACTGAATAATGCCATATAAAATTCAGTACCTTCACCGCTCCATCTGATAGAGAAGACTTATATTTATATAAAAACCCGCGTACCGCCTTGTCCATATCCTCAATTGTAGCAAAAGATTGATAGTGTTTGATTGTGTCAAAATTGAGCCTTTCCACCTGTCCATTCCTCCTGAAGTTAAGTTCATGCTGTTTTAATGAAAAAGAATCCGTCCCATTAGGTACTTCAGTTCTCTTCTAACTCCAATGTATAAAAGGAAAAGGATCTTGTACAATGTTGAAAAACTCCAATTGGTCCACAATTGATACCAATTCCGGGACAATTGATATCAATTGCGTCAGAAATCATATCAATTCCGCCGCAATTTGATATATTTGGTCCAAATTTTAGAGAAACATCCTCGCTTAGTGCGAATGACTTCCAGGATGTAGTCACTCTCTTAAAACGCCAACGACAAGTGAACAATCCAACCGTCAGCGATCAACAGAATCACCAATTTGAAACGGATTATAACGACATCGCTGAGTTAACACTGGTAAATACTGAGGCAAGGCAGCATCCGTTAGAAGATTATGTCGTCATCATGGAGAGTGCAAAATGAAACAAATTAAATATCTACAAGACTCGCTTGTATCACTAAGATTAGTGGAAACCTCAAAGAAGCTTCCTTCCTTATTGGAGGAAGCTGAAAAGGAACAGCTAAGCTATATTGCTTTCCTAAATAATGTAGTGGAATATGAACGAAGAATTAGAGACGAGAGAAACATGGAAAAACGATTAAAACTCGCGGCATTCCCGTGCATAACTCCTTTGGGGGAGTTTAATTTAAACAAACAAGAATCATTAAGTTTAAAACAATTTAATCAATTAAAGGAATTAGCTTGGGTTGAAAAGTTATTCAATCTTATTCTATTGGGACCGCCGGGTGTTGGAAAAACACACATGGCGGTTGGATTAGGATTAAAAGCCATCAAGCGAGGTTACAAAGTCTCTTTTATTTCAATGGGCGACTTGGTGCACACGTTAAAAACTATGGATATAACAAGAAAATCCCAAACAAAGATTAAAAGAATGAAAGAATCACACTTAGTTATTATTGATGATTTGATGTATGCCGCTATGTATCCAAGAGATGCAAATCTGTTTTTCCAGCTGGTCAATGACTTGTACAATAATTCAACTATTATCTTAACCTCAAATCGTTTTCCAAATGAGTGAACCGAACTGTTAGGTGACGTTGGTGTAGCGACAGCCATTTTGAATCGCCTCATTCATCGTGCAGAAATTGTTCATTTTAATGATTCAAGTTATAGAATGAAACATCGAGAAACCATTTTTAAAGAAGAAAGTGTTCAAATTTAATAAGCAAATTTGTTCAATGCACTTGACTCTTACATGAGGGTTTGTTTTTATTCTCGGGATTTAATGTAACAGGAACAATGTAAGCCCTTATTCAAACAAAATACTCTCAGGTAAACGTAAAGGATGATCATAAATATTAACAATTTTTGAATAGATTCTTGCTCTAATGCTTCCTCAATCATCTTATCCTGTAAAGTCAAACTCATCAATTTTAGGTTATTTAATATTTGGGTTGGCAATCCCAAAACATTCCACAGTATTTTTCATTACCATGTAAGTCCAAAATAAAGAAAAGGAGATGAAAATCTTGAAAAAAGTATTAGTAGGTGCAATTACGCTCGCTATCTTGGCAAGTTGTGATTCAAAAGATACTGAAAAACAACAAGAGGTTCAACAAGAAACCCAAGAAGATATAATACCTGAGGCTCAACAAGTTGAAGAACCTGAGATCAAGAAGGAGCAATACGATGTCGTGTGGGGAACGTACGATAATGAGTGGGTTTATAGTGACGACTGGACAGGGGAAGGATTTGATAATTTTGATGAGGCTATGAACGTGTTGAATCAATGTATGACAGAAAGTGAGGAAGAAACTGAGAATTGTGTTTACGATTATTTAAAAAATAAATAAGACCGAAACAATCTAACAAGATAGATTTAATATACTCATATATATTTCTTAACACAATCCCACCAGATTATTTAATAAAGCATCTTTTTTTGCAATAAACAAGCATTACAGAACCCCCTTGTTAACGAGCAAAACTTTTTTAACAAGGGGTAAATGAAGTTATCAACCCTATTGTTCTGTTTGTTCTTTTATTCTTTATTCGAAGAGTATAATAATAAAATTGACTATTTAAAAATTATTATTTCAACAAATAACCCATGCCTCCCCTTTGTTAACAGTACTCGATAGGCATTCAGCTTCAATTGGTAAGAATCCTCAGCATTTTTTCAAATGACTTCATCTCCAGCCATCATTTGTCCATTGGGAAACGCGGAGACACGGTACTGCCGTTTCATTTTAAGAAGCGCAGAGGAACCATTCTCACACTTCCATAGGCGATTAGGTATGCTATAAAACATCAATTATTAGTGCGTAAAATTTCAATGAACGAAAGAGAAACCCTACAAATACTATTTTCCGCTTAACCGCTCCGGCAGACTTTGGATCGATTGAACAACGTTATCGAGTTTTGCTTCAATTCGATAAAGCAAGAACAGGGTAACGGCAATAGGAAAGCCAACCTCGCTTATGAGGGGAATAAATTGTTCCAAGATAAACACCTCTTTTCTCAATAATTATAGGAAAAGGCCGCCTCCGGAAGGAAAGCAGCCCTTTTGTTTTCAAGGATTACGAATGAAGATTGAACTTACACAATTTCGTAATCGGTTACGTTATGCTCCACAAGACGAGCTTCTTTTACACTGACAAAGCTTTGATTTTCTCCGCCGAAAATATCAGCTGCAATAATCAAATCCATTACCTGCTTCACTGCCATCTTGTCCACCGGCTCTTTCGGATTATCAATTGTTAGTTTGGAAGTTTTCCCTAAGCCATTTGTGAAATGTAGTTCAAGTGTTTTTGCCATATTCGTCATCCTCTCCTATTCATTTCATCCTTGTTTAACCGATTACTTCATAAAGGTCGTTCTTTTCCAGCATAGAAAGCGGATCGTTCGAAAGGGAAGCTAACGCCTGCCCCACCTGAAAAAGCTGATCAGCCGTAGCTGTTTCAACTACACCACCGTACGTCTTTGATTTAAAAATCGCCTTACCGCCTTCACCAATCCCAATTTCATAAGTCAAACGCAGCTTCATCGCCTTTACCATTGTCTGTGCCATCCTTATCATCCTCTCCTTTCATGATTGTTATATAGAGAAAGGAGGAAAAAGTGGCCTATGAATTTTATATTTTTTTAGATTATTATAAGTCGGAGTATAACCGGTTTATTTGAATACGGGCTTACAATACTTTTATAAAAAATCTGTAAAATGAAATCAATTCTACTTTTTTCCACAGAATAAAAAACACCCACAAACATTGATGTACCAATATTTACGAGTGTTTTATGGTTTCTTAATTTAACTCGTCGTAACCTAAAAATACCGGTGATCGGGGTCGAATTAGGTTAATAGACATTAGGTTTTTAAGGTTTTGTGTTGGCGATGTATAAAATTTGTGTAAAATGATATGAATGTTTTAAAGCTATATTTACATGTTGCCCCAAACCATGACCAAATTATTTGTTAAGAGATTTAATTCTTTCACTTACTATTTTTTTAATCCGCTTGTATGAGTTTGGCAAATTCTTATGTTGCAGTTCACTTATCACATTCATTATCACCTTTATTTGCTTTATTTGTCCTTTTCTTTCTGTTAATAAAAACTTTTGAGAAGGATTCTCTTGCATTTCGCGCGGGACGATTAGTAAGTCATGATAAACTTTTGTTGCTGTTTTTGAACCTACCAAATCTATTTCTAAATTATACATCATGGATATTATATTGTATTTCTCTAAGAGATCCATTGCCTTACTATGATTTGTTTTGAATAGATTCAATAATCTATCTCTATCATTTTTTTTAGGTATTAACTCTTTAATAAGTTCAAGGTTTTCATTCTTATACTCATTCCTATATTTTGGAAAACCATTATCATAACGACTATTCTCGAGAGAATCATTGTAGTACGGAATAAAAAAGTCTTTATCTAAAATAATAAAATGTGGAATTTTAAGATAATTTAATAAATGAAAAGGATATCGAAGATTATTTACCCCGCCTAGGTCTATTATACTTACCCCATATAAGTCTGGATCAATATTTTTTTGTTCTAATAAGAACTTAACTACCTCAGCATCATTTTTACTTTCTACTATAATAATAAACTTCGCAAAAAAGAACTCACTATTCTTATATCTATAAAACTGATAGTATTTAAATTCTTCAATATCATGTTTTTCCCAAAAATTATCCGGTACTTGATGTGCAATAGTCTTAAATCCTCTACTTCGATCTTCTACTTTTCGAAATAATATAAGTTCATTATGTTCTAATTGATCAACTATAACTGCTGAATGTGTAGTGAAAATGGTTTGTATTTCATGAATGGCCTCATTATTTTCTTTGATTGACTTTATAAACTGGCGTTGAGCTTGTGGATGTAAATTAATTTCAGGTTCTTCAATTCCTAAAATTATATTATTATGTTTAATCTCTGCCAGGTATCTATATAAAGCTATTATTGTTAAACTCTGGATTCCACTTCCACTTTCCGTAATGTTATAATTTTGTCCTTTCTCCTCTATACTTAATGAAATATCATTTAGCAGTATAGAATAATCAATCATTTTATTGTGATTTAACTTGAAATCAAAGTTCTGTGTTAAGGAATAATATTTAGAAAGTGATTTCTCCACTTTTGATAATGCTAATTTTTCAAAGTTCCTTGCTGCCTCTTTTACTTTTGGTGACAATGAATCTCTTCTTGAAGTATGTTTTTTAAAATATGCCTCTAAAACGGTTTTTAATAAGGCATTTTCAGCCCATATTACCTGCTTATGATCCCTACTTGTCGGGATTAAGACATAGTTAATATCATTTTTTAGTTGTTCTATAAAATCGTTTGAAATATTTTGATAGCTTCCATTTATTTTATACTGAATAGTCCGTCGTTTATTTCTTGCATTGTGGGAATAAGTCATTCTCAAAATAAGTTCTTGGTTATAAATTTTATCTATATAATATTCTTTGTCAGGAATATTTCCAAATGTTAGCTCTATTCTTACAAGGCGTTGATTAGAATATTGATGTGAGCCATTTTTAAAATGCTCCTCTTCTTCTTCATAATTAAAAAAGGCATTTAATGCTCTTAAGATTCCAGATTTACCAGAATTATTTTCTCCAACTAATGCCGATAACTTTCCGCAGGTAATAGTACATTCAGCTATTGATCTGAAATTATTTATAGTTAGTTTTTTTAGTATCAATCTGATATCCCCCAGTAAATATGCTAATCCCTAATTCTATTTTTCATACTTCTTCTCTTTATAACATTTTTAAGGTTCAAAGAAATCTCTAAAATCTATAACTTCCCTTTCGCACTTAAAATTTAAAGGAAAATGGTGTCTGCCACCGTGGAGAAGCAATTTATTCTACTAGAAACAGAACTGAGTCTTTTTTTATTTCTACTTGTTAAAATAACTGGCACTTTATCATATAAAATAACAGATTGAGAATAATCATTCCCACTCGGCTAAAAATATTGCTATTTATCATGCCATTTCAACTGCCAAAATGCCAAAACATTGATGTGTCAAGGAAAATAAAAGTGTGAAATCATTTGTAAGGTGGCCCCCTGTTTATATAGTGATTTACTATTTACACCCATAAAGGGAACCCGTTAGTAACATTACGGGCTTCCTTTTTTCAAACAAAGAACTCCATCAATCTCCTTACATTATTTCGGGTAGTCACTAGTGACAAATTTTATTTCGGGTGACTTGTGACAATTCAGCTTTTGTTACTAACGTCAAGCAAGCAGGCCGGAGTTGATTCCTCCGGCCTTAAGTATGGATGGACAGAGTTACGCATTCGCTTCCGCATAAACCTCATGCATCATATCTTCCATAATCAAGTTTTTAAATTCTTCGTTCTCTAAAATCTTCATAAAGAATTTTTCGTTGCTGCTCATGCGGTCAATAACAAAATCCATAAATGATTTTTCAAAAGCAAATTTAAAATTGTCCTTTGAATTATTTTTTGCTTTTTGCTGAATGTCTTCACTTTTTAGCATATCCTCTTTTACTTGGTCGCGTGAAAGGAAGTCGGTTTCTGTAAATTCAGTGCCAAAACGTTCGTTTAGTTTCTCTAAAATGGTAGACAGCCGTACCTTCTCATCTTCCACTGCACCGCCTGTACCGTGTGAGGTTGGCTTTAAATCGACACCGCCTGTTTTCTCTAATTCGATACTACCTTCAAATACTTTCTGATTGCGATAATATTGAAGCGCTACATCATCGGCCATGTACACGTCTTTATCTTTACTGCTGCGAGGCAGCTTACGCAATAGATAGTTTAAGTAAATATAAAGCTTGTGTAGAGGGACATCAATGAACGTGGCAATTTGTAAAATGAATGCATATGTACGAACAAATTTTGTTGCGGATGCTTTGAATGCTTCTTTTTCTTCTGCACTTAATTGCTTAAAACGGTCCACACCTTTATCTATCCATGCATTCAGTTCTGTTTGTGCCTTCGTAGACTTTTTGAATCCACCCTTCATCTCTAACTCATTTACAGCTTGTATTTCTTCCTCTGTAAAGATTTGATAAGGCTCCAATTCTGCCTGCAAATCATATAAAATGTTCGGATCTGTTACTTCTTCAAGACCTGTCGTTTCATAATAAGGCTGAAAAGAAGCTTTAATCTCTCCTGGTTCATTCACGAAATCAAGGACAAATGTATCATCTTTTCCTGGACAAGTACGATTTAAACGAGATAATGTTTGAACCGCTTTAATTCCACTAAGCGGCTTGTCCACATACATCGTATGCAGCAATGGCTCATCAAAACCTGTTTGATACTTCTCTGCTACGAGTAATACTTTATATTCATCTAAATGGAACTTATCAGGCAATTCCTTCTCGCTGAATCCATTCATATCGGGTTCTGAATAAGGAATCTCTCCGTCTTTGACAATACCAGAGAAAGCAACAACCGTTTTCAAATCATCATAGCCCTGTTTTTTGATGTATTGGTCAAAAGCCACTTTATAACGAACCGCATGTAATCGACTTGCGGTTACAACCATTGCTTTTGCACGGCCGCCGATTTTATGACGAGTGAAATTTCGATAATGTTCAATAATGATTTCAGTTTTTTGAGCAATATTGTGTGGATGCAGCGACACATACTGAGCAAGCTTTTTTGTAGCCTGTTTCCCGGACACTAACGGATCCTCATCAACTTTTTTCGCTATTTTATAAAAGGTCTTATACGTTGTGTAATTACTTAACACATCTAAAATAAAACCTTCTTCAATGGCTTGGCGCATCGTATATTCATGAAAGGCATGCGGCTTTCCATCCGTACCAATTGTACCGAACTTTTCAATTGTTTTCGGCTTTGGTGTTGCTGTAAAAGCAAAGAATGAGATGTTATTCTGTTTCCCGCTTTTCATAATCGTTTCAACAATCTGTTCATCCAAATCATCCAGATTTTCTTCTGCGATGCGATCTTCTTCATAGGCATCTTCTAATGTTTTATCCGATAAAATATTAGTTAGTGCGGTTGAAGCCTTCCCACCTTGTGAGGAATGCGCTTCATCGATAATGACCGCATATTTTTTTCGATCAAACCCTGATACCTTTTCCATAATAAATGGGAACTTTTGAAGGGTTGTAATAATGATGCGCGTCTCACTTGTAATCGCCTGTGCCAGTTGGTTTGAATCCTTCTTAATCGGTTCAACCATACCCGCTTTATGCTCTAACTGATACACAGCATCCTGCAATTGCTTATCTAATACGCGACGATCTGTAATCACGATCACACTGCTAAATACAGCATTATTTTCTTTATCATGAAGCTTTGCCAAACGATGCGCCAACCAAGAGATAGAGTTTGTTTTCCCGCTCCCTGCGCTATGCTGAATCAGATAATTTTGACCGACTGACTTCTCCTGCACATTTTTTTCAAGCTTCCGAACAACATCCAACTGATGGAAACGGGGAAAAATCAGCATTTTTCGCTCCCCAATCGTTTCACCGTTGGAATCTAAAATATCGTCCTTCTTCACAAATACAAACCGGAATAAAATGTCAAGTAAGCTATCTGGTACTAAAATCTCTTCCCATAAGTAATACGTACGGTAGTTATTATAAACGGTTGGATTTCCTTTCCCGCCGTTATTTCCTTTATTAAATGGCAAGAAATATGTTTTTTCCTTTTTTAGTTCCGTTGTCATAAACACTTCATCAGGATCAACGGCAAAGTACACCACGACACGTTCATTGCATTTAAACAGCTGCTCATTTGGATCTCGATCAAACCTCAACTGCTTCATTGCATGTTCTACCGTTTGTCCTGTAAATTGATTTTTCAGCTCCATCACAACAAGCGGTAGACCATTGACAAACAGAACCATATCTAAGCTATTATTATGTTTGTCGCTATAATACACTTGGCGGCTCACTGTAAACCGATTTTTGTGATAAAGCTCGTTCATTAATTGATTCATCGTTGTGGGAGGCTTGTTGTAAATTAATTTCAGTGTCACACCACGGTCTTTAATCCCGTGGCGCAAACAATGTATCAATCCTTGCTTTCCTAGCTGGTCAGAAATACGTTTTAATACCTTTTGCTTATATTCTTCCGTACCGTAAGCCTTCTCAAGTGCACGAAGTGATTTTTCTTGCGTATCTTCTAAAAAGGCAAAAAGCAGCTCCACATCTAGGGCATATTTCTTAAAAAGACGGCTTGCCTCCCCTTCAAGAGTTCGTTTACTATAACCATTTCCGATTAATGAAGCTTCGATATTCGTTTCAAACCCTTTTTCCGTTGCATCAATCGCCATATCATCACCTCATTTCTCTGCTAATTCGAAATTACGGACATCAATTTTGCCTGTTACAGCCTCGTAGATTAGGGATTGGCGATATTCTTTGAGTTGTTCAATTTGAACTTGTATAGTTTTTATTAGAGAATCTAATCTTTCCTCTTGTCCATCTATATAATTTGCAATTTCTCTTTGTTCACTAAGAGGCGGCAAAATAATAGTAAATTTTTTTATATCTGCTTGGAACAAATGAGGTACACCCATACCGTCTTTTATTTGATTAATAATATCTTGAATATATGTTGAGGATAAATAATAATAAAAATATATACTATCAATTATTTCCTTTGGCCTTAAAACAGCAATAGAGCTATTTACAGTTGCTTTAGCAGGTAGTTCCCTAACAACATTAGTAGTTCCTAATGTACTTCCGTCTTTTGCTAATAGAATGTCTCCTTTTTCGAGCATGATTTCCGGAGACTCTAAATAACGTTCCTCAGTAATGTAATTAACATTTCCAAAATCAATATATCTACCTTTTATATTAGGTGTAGAAAGGAAAATATATCCTTCATCTACATATTCCTCGGCTTTCAAACCTTTCCATCCTAATCTTGCTTTAACTCTTGCCACAAAATCTAATCGAGTTTTTTCCCAATGCTCAGGTATTTCACCAATCCACTCCACATCTGAATCTTTCATTTTCACATTTGGATTTAATCCTTTTGTTACAGCTTCTGTAATCAGTGATTGGCGTTTTTCTTCAAATAATCGCAGGGATTTTTCTAAATTTTTAATCAATTGATTTATCGATTGGACTTTATCTTCAACATACCCTACTATAAACTTTTGTTCTTGTAAACTTGGTAACAGTACAAATAAATTCCCCATATCACTCCATCTGAAATCTGTTGATCTTTCTCGAATTCCTTTAGCTAACGATTCCACGTATCCGCTATTTGACATAACTCTTAATGTGTATGCAAGATAAGGTAAATAAATTTCTCTATCATTTATTGCCTCACATACTGTATAAACTGGTGACCCTTTCCCTTCTGAATCTGATATGCCGATTGCACCAGCGAATGCATCCATTTGATGAACAACTAAGTTACCTTTAGAAATATGTTGATATCCTATTTCTTTAAGTGAAAAAGTGAATCCATCTTGTCTTCTATTCTTCCTTAGAGTAACTTGTCCATCTCTAAATGCTGTAATTATTTCATCATTAGGTTCAGGGGATTTATTTAATCTTTTTACTAGAAATTTTATTTTCTTCACTTTCCAATGTGAAGGTAGATTTCCCACCCAAGGTAATTCACTATTTATATATATTGGATATCTATTTATCATCGTTAATCCAACACCTTTTTCATTTGATCAAATATTAACTCCTGTAAGCCTTTTATTTCCTCCATAATTTCCTCAGAGCTGCGTAAGGCTGTATATTTGTAAAATTGACGTGTAAATGAAATTTCGTACCCTACTTTTGTTTTTGTTTCATCAATCCATGCATCTGATACATGCGGTTTCACTTCTCGCTCAAAGTATTCGTAAATACCCTCTTTTAACGGCACATTTTCTGTATCACGTAAATCTGTATCCGGTTCGGCATCTGTTTTATTTTTCATACAAATATCCGCTGTTTCATCCTTTTCAGATAAGCCTGCTAAAATGGCTTTTAACACGGGTGCACCAATTGTTACATCTGCCTTTTTAACCGCATCTTTAAGCAGCTTTGTAAATTCATCACGATTTTTATACAATTGCTCACTTTTTAAGTTGTATAGTACCTCAATTATTTTTGCTTGAAGAACTTTGCCGGCTTCGATTTCAGCCTGTCCGTTTTCGCCTTTTTTCTTTGATTTCGCAAGGTTTTCAAACGCCTTTTGTTCTGTAACACGCTGAATTCGTTCCTCTGAAATGCAAAAGTTTAAATGTAATGGTCGTTCGACCGTAATTTTGTGATAGCCGAAATCTTCATTATCAAAGATTTTGACATGTTCTCCTTCTTTAAAACCACCGTATAGGCGTACAATTTCATCGATTTGTTCTTGTGTAATTTCATTCCGTTTACTGCCCATGCTCTTCTTCATTTTTTTATAAAAATCAACTGCATTGACTAACTGTACTTTTCCTTTTCGAATAGCTGCCTTATTATTCGTTAAAATCCATATGTATGTAGCTATCCCTGTGTTGTAGAATAAATCATTCGGCATCGCAACAATCCCTTCTACTAAATCATTTTCCAGTACATAACGACGAATTTCACTTTCACCTGAACCTGCATCCCCTGAGAATAATGGCGATCCATTCATGATAATCGCTAGTCTTGAGCCGCGTGGATTTTCTGCTGTAACTGGCTTCATCTTTGAAATTAAATGAAGTAAGAATAATAACTGTCCGTCACTTGTACGTGGTGTACCAGGACCAAAACGTCCGTTATACCCCTGTTCTTCATGCTCCTTTTTAATTGGCTTTTCATATGATTTCCAATCCACACCATACGGAGGATTAGAGATTAAATAATCGAATTTGTCTCCCTTAAACTTATCGTCTGCTAATGTATTCCCTAAACGAATATTTTTAGCATCTTCACCTTTTATCAAAATATCTGCTTTACAAATAGCGTATGATTCCCCGTTAATCTCTTGAGCAAAGAATTCCAGATCTGCTGTAGGATTGAGTTCTTTTAAATATTCCCCAGCAACGGAACCCATCCCGCCTGTACCCGCAGCGCAGTCATATAATGTTTGTGTGATACCCTGCTTTGTCAAGATATCATCATCGTGAAGGAAAAGCAGGCTAACCATTAGACGTACCACTTCACGGGGTGTATAGTGATCCCCCGCTTCAGCATGCTCAGAAAAACGGCGAATTAATTCTTCGAAGATATAACCCATTTCTACATTTGAAACGACTTCTGGATGTAAATTAAGCTCACTAAAACGTTTAATGGTTAAATATAAAAGGTTGTTATTATCCAATTTTTCAATTTGACGCTCAAAATCAAAGTAGTCCATAATATCACGAGCTGTTTTTGAAAAGCCATTAATATAATCACGCAGGTTATCCGCAATGTTATCGGAATCAGTGAGTAAATTTATAAAATTATAGTTACTTGTATTATGGAAGTTTTGTTTGGCGATTCGATTTAGAATCGGTTCTCTGGCCTCTTCACTCATCGCTTTAAACTTCTCAAAATTCTTTAACACATCCTCTTTTGTGCTTTCTAATACACAATCAAAACGACGTAAGACGGCCAAAGGCAAAATCACCTTTCCGTAATCCTCTGGTTTGTATGGTCCGCGCAAAACTTCTGCGATTGACCAAATAAAACTTACTTTATCCTGGAAGTTAATCATGAGCTATCTCCTTATTCATAGTGGATTTTCATATTCTTAGCATAACGAACTCAATCAAATTCGTGAAGTAATATACAGTTATTTAAAAATTATAGAAACACCGGGACATTCTGCCGTTTCAATAATCAATCAAATTATGTGCAATTTATTCTCTACAGGGACTTTTTATTTTTCTTCAAGATAAAGTTTATACATACCAACATCATCATGGTAGAAACACGAAACCATCCCCTCGTTTTCTCCACTTTCCGACCTTTCTCCTCTCACTTTCATCCCCCTTTTATAAACGCCAAGCGCCATCCCAAAAATGGATGACGCCTTAAATTTACTCTTATCTATATATACCCATTATTTTTCAGTTTCTCTCTCAATCCCCAAAGACTCTCCTCAATTTTAATCACGTCAATAAAAAACACTCGTACCTTCGTTTCCACTTTATCATTATTATTGTAGGACACAAAGCTAATTTCAGCATACTGCATTTCCCCATTTATTGGATATAGTAACCAAATTTCTGACGTGTTGTATTTCCTTGAATAGGCATACATTTGGTACATGTCTGCTTGTGAGATTCCGTAATTTTGCCGTGGGTTATTGATAAGCGACTTCCATTTTGTATCTAAGATAACCGTGCTCTGATCGTCACGTGTGATGACAAGATCTGGCCGCAAAGCAAACTTTCTTGGCTGATTAAATAAATAATAGCCTTTGTCCTGAGTGGCTACGTCCCATGGAAGATCCTTTAGGACTTTCTTCAAGTTCTCGGCAACATAGGCTTCAAAGACTTTTTCCATTGGAAATAGGAGCGCTCGTGCAGTTGTTTGACCAGAAAATGTTGTGAAGCTCTGATTCAATAAAAATACCTTTGACCAGCGCATAAGCAGCTCATAATCCTTTGTATTTCGATCAATCACTACACGAGAGAAATCTTTTGTATAATTCGTAGACGGTTTGATCATTTCAAAATAGGATAATTGCCGCCTTATCTCTTTGATATTCACAGCACTGCTTGAGAGCTTCTGTAATTTTAACAGCGTTGACTTAATTAATCTGTTTTCTGGTCGATTGATATCAAATTCATCATAACCGACATAAAATCTCTCTTTATGAACAAGATTGTTCTTGATCTGCTCCTGAACCATTAGTTTTCCCTTATAATAATTCAAATTATCTTCGACAGGCAAATAAGCCGAACGCAACCCCTTTTTCAAAAGGATACGTACCTCCTGTATGTACATATGAATAAAAATCTCATAGAGATTCATGCGGTCCATTTTTAAACTAGCGTCATTGAATACTTTACTTGGAAAATCTTTCATGCTTCGAAGCATCCGTAAGAAAGTAATCTTCGTATCCTCTGTTTCATTAGAAAAGACCTTTGGAAGGATTTGGATTTGGAATCCATTCTTCAATTGAATAAGACCGACATAGTTCTTTGCTTGAATCACCTTACCCACACGGCGACGTACGCCTATTTTTAAAAAGTCTATCGCATCCGATTGTTCATTTTCATTAAACTCAAGGATAAAATTTTCAAGCTCCGCAAAGGTTTCTTCATTTACATACTTGTATTGCGGATCGTTCTGATAAGCTTCATTACAGGTTATGGACTCAAATTCACGAACTTCCAAAAGCTTGTCCATCGTTTCACCACTTTAATAAATTAATTTATAACTTTCTGACTGATAAAATGCATTCGTTTGAATGGAATACTTCTTTTCAGGCAAATCAATATCAGGATCTCCTTTGAATACCTTTCTTACATTAATGTCATGATCAAGAATAAATTTATAATCCGAATTCTCCTTCGCATTATCCCCTAACACGAGTTGGATTTTGCTATAATCCTCATAAAAATACTCTTGCAGCAATGGTATGATGGCATTCAAGAAAATGTCGGCAAGACGATCTAACGTTGGGTTCTTCGCTAGAGAAGTAAAATAGGCATGCCCAATCGTATGTTCACGATCATATAAATACTCAATTCGTTCATTCATTGTTTTTAACATTTTTGGTATATGAATGCCGTCTATATCCTGAATATCCAATGACGTTAACACGTTTTCATCTGGCATCATTTCAATAAACTTAAACCTTCTTCTTAAGGCTGTATCCATCAAGGCAATCGACCGATCTGCCGTATTCATGGTTCCAATAATATATACATTATTCGGAACGCCAAATTCATCTCCTGTGTAAGGAAGAATGGCAGTGGTCGCTTCTTCTTCTCCCGTCCTTTTCGTTGGTTCAATTAACGTAATGAGTTCCCCAAATATTTTCGAAATGTTTCCACGATTGATTTCATCAATGATAAAAATATAGGGCTTGTTATTTTCTTCCACGTTTATTTCAGATGTTTGTGTGTACTTCTCAATTAAGGCCGTCACTTTTTTCAGTTCCATTTTTCGTAGCGGATAGACGGTTTTTCGGTCTAATTTTGTCTGCTTATTGAGTTCATACACATTCTCATCGATGTGCGTCTTGATCCATTTTACTCTCCTTGTTCGTGGATACCTTTCGTACGAAGGATCATATTCATAAGGTCCTGTAATCACCCCAATGGCATCAATCGATGTGTTGCTTTTTTGGATAAAAACAAGATCGCCTTCCTGCATTTCCTCCTGAAAGTTTAATAGAATTCTTCTTTCTTTATCATTTATTTTTTCTGTTTCTTCCGTTACTTTTTCATCCATATTTGACCAGCCAATTTTAATATAGTTATGTTGAAAACAATCCTTTTTCAGTTCTGTTTCCCCTGTGCCTCCGAGGAGAACATTCCATATAACTGGATTTTCACGAATCTGAAGAGAGGAAGTCTGAACCCTTACCTCTTTCGCTTTATGGCAGAAATTTTTAAAGAGTCCAGGAGTATACTCATATTTAATCTCTGTCGTCTCCTCATCCCCATCCTGACTGATCACAGGCTTTATTCCTTCGATGAATTCTTCATAGCCATAAGATTGATGAAAGGTGGTAAAGGCAATCCTGCCTTGTGCTTTATAAGATACATACCTTTCAAAAACGGAAGAATAATTCTCACTTTGTATCGCCTCTAGAGGCTGATTTTCTATAATCGATACTGCGTATGTAACGGTATTGTAGGTCTTTCCCGTCCCTGGAGGACCATACAAAATCATATTTTTATTCACTTTTTCCATAGCCACATATCCTCCATCATCCCCATCTTTGATTGCCGAATGAGTCGGTCCTTCATCGATTCCTATCGCTAATTGATAATAGGGCATAAGGGCTTCGACTGCTTTTAACATTCCACGGACAATTCCAGCATCATTATGGAATTCTTCTTCAATATCCTTTCGAGTGATGATACGTGCAATTTGTATTCTTCGATACGTTCCATCCTCCACACGCTGCTTTATTTCCTCTGTGGAAAGGCTTAACTCTTTCATTTCTATTTCGGATTGATTCCCGGTTAAAATATAGAATAACTTGTCTGTAGCAACCGTGATATCTCGATTCAAAAGTCGATGATGTTTCACGTAATCTTCTTTTGTACTTTTATCTTCATTTAATTCAACTGAAAACTTGAAGCGTGCCTGTCCGTCCACCACTTCCGCAACTAAAGATAAACTTGTTAGTGAATCCGTATGTCCTTCCAGCTTCACTTGCCTCCATAGATACGCTCTAACTCTGTTGTTACCTCCATTCAGCCATTTCGAAACGCCATGTTTCTTCAGTCCAAAATGTTTTTCACATAATTTAGCCATTTTATCGAGTTCTCTTACGGCCAAACTACCTGCTGCCCTAATGTCTAAGTAATGTTGTTTCTTAGATTCTTCCGCTTTTTCAGGACTTTCATAAGGCTGTCCACCATATGTATCCAAATAATCTAAGATGGACATACATTTGATAGGGCTACTCTGGCTATTTGAGCCCTGTTCGGTAAATAAATTCGTGTAATCTGTATCAACAAACTGCTTTAGTTCTTTTATTGTCTTAGGACCTAATGCCGTTTGAACGATATTATCTAAATCGAGCTCGGGTTGCTCCTTTATCCCATTGAACTCACCATCGTATGAAAGTCTTCTCGTTGCACCCTGTCCTTCACGAAGGTAATTATATGTATGGTTATTGTGATCCGCATTACACCATTGAGAGATTCTAGCACTATCAACGCTCTGCTTGCACAGCTGCTGTGCTTTTTTCTGAATCTCACTTTGCTTAACATACATCATTTCAGTCGTTGTCTGGTCTGCTCTATTAAACGTTTCATAAGCAAGGACGGAGGTGGCCATCCATACGGCCGTTGGAGCATCTTCTAACTTTTTCAAGATAAGGGGATTAGGATATTCTAAATCGGGATATATTTCCTCCAATGCATGAGCCAATGCCGGTCTTAGCTTCCACTCGAAACTTCCTCTTTGCCGGTCGTTTACCTCTTGTCCATAAAAAGGAATATACCAATAGACATCAGAGTCGCTTCCATCTCTCGTAGGTAATTTCTCGATTCCTAGCTTCTTTGCAATTCTTTTCGCTACTCCTGTGGCTAAACCAACATAATATGAAGCGGTCTGCCCCAATTTTCCGCTGACTTCCTTACATGTAGCAGCATGGTTGTCAAAGGAGTAAATACATTTCATATGCTCAAGGTTGTTTTCATTAAAAATGGTAGGGTCCTGTAGAAGCTCTTTCCACTGTTCTTTTGAAATATCCACTTCATAATCATAATAACGCGGATAAGCCTCATCTATTTTATCCTGTAAATTCATTAAGCTCACCTCTTGTTGGATCGATTGATTAATATCTTCATTTATATATGACCTCTCGTTTTTTCGATATGTTCTAGAATTGTACCATATTTTGTCATGCAGCGCCGAGGCTGTTCTACCGTTTCAATCGTCAATCCTGCTATGTGAAGTTTACTCTCTATGGAGGTTCTTTGTTTTTCTTCAGGACAGCATTTATACATACCCATATTATCCTATGTAGAAACACAAAAGACAGACACTTCTAAATGGGAGTTTTCACGAGCTTTGGATAAATGGATGAAACTAGATAAACGTCCGACGGCTATTTGTGCTGGTCGGATTCTCTCGCCCTCCATTTCATTGACGATTGCTACAGAGGAAATGTGTCCATACCGAATGAAGATAAGTATCATTGGGATGGATAATGTGAAAATGAGCTCTCATAGCCCCTTTAAATGAACGACAGTTGGCAGTGTTTCGAAGCAAAATTTAGGGTTTCTGGCAATTCGTGAATGAATTAAAATGATTGAAAATAGGAAAAATTCTTGCTTTAAGATTACTGAATCTGTTAAATTATTAATAGAAAAACAACTAGAAAAATATGAAATAAACAACTATCCGCTAAAATGCATACATAATCATTGCCAATGCAGATTGTTTTTTCGAATTAGAACGAAGAAACAATAGGCTAGGATTTTTCTTTTCCCAAAAATGAATACGTATGCAAAAAAATATACTTAAGTGTATTTTCCGAATCAGCGCTTTGTAAGAGCTTACATTTGGAAAGAGAAAGAAATTTTATAGAATGGAAAAATTGAATGCATAGAAGAATCACCATACATTCCTGCAGGGCCTTTTAACATTCGGTTGCCTTTTGTTCATTACCCTTGTCATCAAGGAGACTTCAAGGGCCTTTGCATTAGGAATTCTTCTATGCATATTCATTTACGGAAAAGACTTTTTCAAAGGAGAATTGATCATGCCTTTGTGAAGGATACAGTAGATCCTACAAAAGAAGAAATGAAAGAGGTAATTTAAATGAAAAAACAATTTTATGTAAATGGTGAATGGAAGTCTTCTGAGAAATATGCAGACCTTTACTCCCCTTATACGAAAGAGATCATTGCCCAGATCCCTCAGGTAACTCGCGAGGAAGTGGATCAAGCCATTGATGACGCGTACAATGCAAGAAATCAAATGGCTGCATTGACCGCGTATGAGAGGGCAGCGATCTTAGAACATCTTGTACAACTATTCATTGAAAATCGTGAAAAAGCAGCTTCTATTATTTCATTAGAAGCGGCAAAGCCAATGAAGTTTGCACTAGGGGAAATTGACCGTACGATCGAAACCTATAAATTTGCAGCTGAGGAGGCTAAGCGCTTAACGGGTGAAATGATACCGATGGATGCCGCGAAAAACGGGGCAAACCGCTTCGGTTATACAGTTGAACAGCCTTTAGGAGTGATTGGAGCGATTACTCCATTCAACTTCCCGCAAAACTTAGTCGCTCATAAAGTGGGACCTGCTATTGCTTCGGGAAATACGATTGTCCTTAAGCCAGCATCACAAACCCCTCTTTCCGCCCTATTCTTAGCTGAGTTAATCGATCAAACAGCACTTCCAAAAGGAGCTTTCAACGTTGTCACTGGAAGCGGCAGAACAGTTGGAGAAGCCATTGTCGAAAGCGATAAAGTGAAAATGATTACCTTTACAGGAAGTCCGTCTGTAGGAATCGGCATTCGTAATAAATCAGGTCTGAAAAAGGTTGCTCTAGAATTAGGTTCAAACGCTGGTTTAATCATTGACAAAAACGTTCATTTATCAGACATCGTTCTAAAATGTGTGACAGGTGCCTTCTCCAATCAAGGCCAAGTATGCATTTCCTTACAACGAATCTATGTAATGGATGAGTTATTCAATGAATTTATTGAGGCATTCACCGCTGCTACAAAGCAATTAGTCATTGGCAGTCCTCTTGAAGAAACAACCGATATTTCTGCCATGATTAATCCTGATGAGCAGGAACGAGCGCTCAGCTGGGTACAAGAAGCTGTAGAGAATGGTGCAGAAATTGTAACGGGCGGCAAAATCGAAAACGGTGTTTTCATGCCAACGATTTTAACAAACGTAGACCCTACACTCAAAGTATCCTGTCAGGAAGTATTTGCTCCAATCGTTGTGGTCAATCGAATTCTCTCCATTGAAGAGGGAATCGCTGCGATTAATGATTCTACTTATGGGCTACAAGCAGGAATTTTCACTAACGATATTAAGACGGCCTTCAAGGCTTCGAAGGAACTTGAAGTAGGCGGTGTCATGATTAACGATATTCCAACTTACCGTGTCGACCAAATGCCTTATGGCGGTGTGAAAGAAAGCGGCACTGGAAAAGAAGGATTAAAATATGCCATTCATGAAATGACGGAAACAAAACTTGTTGTCTGGAACCAAAATTAAAGGAGCGTTTAAAACGATGTCAGAAAAAATCACCTTTACACCCATTAATTTTACCGGTTGGGGTTCTTTATCTCACCTTTTGGATGAAGTTCATCGCTTTCATGTGAAAAAAATTCTTGTGATTACGGACCCGGTTTTAAAAGATATTGGATTAACAAATCAAGTGGTAGATCCGCTTGAGGAAGCTGGCTACTTAACTGAAATTTATACAGATGTTGTTCCAGAGCCTCCTCTAGCAGTGGGAGAAAAATTGGTTGCCTACACACGTGCCAACGAATTTGATATGGTCATCGGTGTTGGTGGAGGAAGTGCTTTGGATTTATCAAAGCTTGCAGGTGTCTTGGCCTCTCATGAAGGCAAAGTCGAGGACTATCTAAACCTAGCTGGCACCAAGCAAATTATGAAAAAAGGGCTTCCAAAAATCTTAATCCCGACGACATCAGGGACCGGTTCAGAGGTTACAAATATTTCTGTCTTATCCCTTGAAACAACAAAAGATGTTGTGACTCATGACTATCTATTAGCAGATGTTGCCATAGTGGATCCTGCTTTAACGGTTTCATTACCTCCAAAAGTAACCGCCTCTACAGGTATTGATGCACTGACACATGCCGTAGAAGCTTATATATCTAAGAATGCCAGCGTTGTTTCCGATGCATTGGCCCTGCAGGCTATTCGTTTGATCAGTCATTCACTTCGTACGGCTGTATCAAATGGGGAGGACAAACAAGCACGTACCGATATGAGCTATGGAAGCTATCTTGCAGGTCTAGCATTCTTCAATGCTGGGGTTGCTGGTGTTCACGCATTAGCTTATCCACTCGGCGGGCAATTTCATCTTGCACACGGTGATTCAAATGCCGTATTGTTACCTTATGTGATGGGCTATATTCGCAAAAGCTGTGAAAAGAAAATGAAAGATATCTATGATGCAATGGGCTTTAGCTCTACTAATCTTTCACAAGAAGAAGCTTCCTATAGATGTGTAGCAGAATTAAAGCGTTTAGTAGAAGATGTCAACATTCCATCTACCCTAACCGGCTTTGCCATTCCTAGGGATGCACTTGAAAGTTTAACAGAAGATGCTACTAAGCAAACACGGATTTTAGCTCGTAGTCCAATGCCCTTATTAAGAGAGGATATTTATACCATTTATCAAGCTGCATTCGATGGTATCATCGCTGAAAAATAATTGTAGTATTCATTACATTGCGCTGGCGTTAACGCACATGATCACTTAATGTATGTATTTCTCTTGTAGCATTCCAGAAAGCAACACCATCACCATTTCGTTGCTTTCTGGATCAATGTATATCTTATTCGTTTCTATTTTACATCAGCCAAATAGATTCAAAATAAGTAAAAAGGCCGGTACTTCTCATTGTTTAATGAAAACAATGAGAAGTACCGGCCTTCGATATGTAAACCGTGCATCCTATTCTCGACAGGAACAACCAAGCGTTACTTACAAAAGGTAACTCGAACTAGGCTACCCCACGGCACATGGAAAAGTCTACTTATGGCTGCTTCCTTCCGGACCTGACCAGATTCATAGGTTCCCATTGCGCAGGACCCAATTGTCAACGCTCACTTTTGTAAGGCAGACCTTACATGTTCAAACCTCAAATAGGCATTCAACCCCGCTATAGCGGATTGCGGGTACAGGGCACCGCTAACTCCCCGTCTAGCACGGTATGTATATGAAAACCATACCTTATGTTTTTGCAAAACGATGTAGATGATTCGGCTCATGAAATGGCTGTAAGCCAGGTTCTGTTCCTGTGTGCTCAAACGATGCCAATCTTGCACTGACAGGTGTAGTCATCTAACTATCGATCCATTTGACCGATCCATCCTTTGGTTCACTTCCCTAGGAATGGTGCCCCTACCTTAGTTTGGGTTGCTCGCTCGTGGGGTTTACCCCGTTCCATTTCTTCCGTTTCCAGAAGAACTCCGTTACTGTGGCACTTTCAGGATAATTTCAGCATATCCATAAGGACTTAGCTGATTTCTCCGCCGTCAGAGATTACTCTCTGCCCACCTTTACAGATGGCACGAACACTCCGGGCATCTCAGCACCGGGCGAGCCTGGACTTTCCTCAACTCATGTACACATGAGCCGCGACTACTCACCATTTCATGTTTGTTTCGTTCATCACTACGAGAATAACTATAACATACATTCGCTTAAAACTGCACTAGGAGAAGGATTCCAGATATGGAAGGTTTTTAACTCACCAAAAGAAAAGTCCCTGTGACACCCCGAAAAGTCTTGTTCCACAGGAGTCAGAACTCTATAAATAACATAAACCTCCCCCTTGTTTTTGAAACGCGAGAACGAACCGTCCCCGCGTTTCAATTTATAATATTTCACCTCAGAGTTGAAATGATATAATATAGATTTAAGATAAATGTTGGAGGATACTATGAAAAAACTAGTCAAAGTCGTTGCAGCCATTATAGAAAATAATCAAAAGGAAATCTTATGTGCCCTTAGATCACCTGAAATGTCTATTCCAAACAGATGGGAATTTCCTGGTGGCAAGGTAGAAAAAGATGAAGATATCTATTCAGCGCTTGAACGAGAAATTTCCGAAGAATTAGAGTGTAAAATCAAAACAGAATATCAAGTATTTAATGATCATACCCATGAATACGATACTTTTACTGTTAACCTAATTTCTATTAAATGTAGGATTGTAGAAGGTTCTCCTAAAGCTAGCGAACATTCAAAATTAATTTGGCTAAAGAGAGAAAATTTAGAATCACTGCAATGGGCTCCTGCCGATATTCCCGCAGTTGAGCAGCTAATGAATGAAAAATAGTCTTCTCCATTGAGAAGACTATACTTTTTCCGTGAATTCAATATAGAGACTAGCTGGTACCTCATGTTCTAATTCCATTCTAACCGTGATTGGCTTATTCCCTTCAAATTCAACAACATTTCCTTTTCCTATATAAATATACGGTTCCGTTTTCCCATCCATTTCTTTGTACTTTCTGATAAATAAATGTAGATGAACGCCTCTTTGTTTATTAAAAATAATATCTTGACCACGCTCTGATTGTTGAGTGGTACTATTAACTGACTGCCACTGAAATTCACGAGTATTAAAAAATTTATCTTTATAATTAATACTTTCCTTCACATCGGCTTCTTTATGTAAATCCACAAATAAGAAAAACTCTTTACCATTTGTCAATAAACCTGATCCTCTAAACGAAGTATGGATCTTTCGGTAGTTTGATAATAATGCAGCGTCGATCATTTGATATTGCTCATATAATTTAAAATGTGGAACTCCATAATAGGCACGATTAAATTCTTTTTCATATCGGAAAATCCCATAAGAAATTGTATCCTCTATAAATTTACGATAGGTTTCGTTCTCTAACAGATTCGTAAAAAGAGGTGTTTTAACTAATAGGCCATCTTGATACTGACATAACTTTGGCTTGTTTTTCTTTTGAATACTATCATAATAATCTTGATTTAAATATTCGAATGCATGAATCACGCTATCATCATCAACATATTCTACAAATTTCAGTATTTGTTGTTTCGCTTCTTGAAGCGTCACACAATCATGATCGAGTAAATAGCGAATAATCACAAATTCATAAATCCGTTTGATTGGAAGCTTGCTTGATAATTCCTTTATAGCACCTTCAAAATCTTCATTTTGTAATAACTCTTTGAGACTTTGATCTTTTTCTACTTTTGCGACAAATTGTATATATGACTTCTCACGATCAATAAATTTCACTGGATCTGGAGCTCCGTCATATTTTAAATAATCTAATAAGAAGTAAGGAATTCGACCTTGGTTGAGCTGTTTGAATTCATTATATTCTTCCTTTAAATACTTCATGGAGTTAAAATTTTCTTTGTCAATTTGTTCTAATATTCTTTCCTGTGAAATCTTGTCCATCTGAATATGTGTCGCTCCTGGAATATTTGCAAACCCTGTTGCTACCGCGACCTTCAGACTTTCTTTATCATAGTATCTACTTCCGTTAAGCGCTAAAGCAATCAGGAATGTTTTATTATGATTTCCAATGAAATCAAGTACAGTTAAAAAACTCTTTTCTCCAAATTTACGTAAGCCCCTACCTAATTGTTGGATAAATACAATTGGGGAGTTTGTAGGCCTCAACATCAATACTGTATTAACCGAGGGAATATCCACCCCTTCATTAAATATATCTACGGTAAAGATCATGACTAATTCATCTTCGTCATCTTCGAGTTTATGGATATATTTTTCCCGCGTATCTGGTGAATCTTCTCCAGTTAGACAAACACTTTTGTATCCTCTACGATTAAATTCGTCTGTCATATACTGCGCATGTTCAATCCCTGCACAGAAACCAAGGCCCTTTCTTTTTTCACCATCATGACCATAAAAATTCATTTTTTCAATGATAAAATCAACTCGTTCGTTTACTTTCAATCTTCGGGTTATCTCAGCAATATCATCTATGCTTACATCACTTAAATCAACATCATCAATATCCGTTATCCCAAAATAATGGAAAGGAACAACAAGTTCATCATCAAGCGCCTCATGCAATCGGACCTCAAGGGCCACATTATGATCGAATAATTCAAATACATTTTGATTGTCACTTCGTTCCGGAGTAGCTGTCATCCCCAAAGTAAATTCTGGTTCAAAATAATCCAAAACAGATTGATAAGTTGGGCTCGTTGCATGATGAGCTTCATCTATAATCAAATACTCAAATTGATCCTTTTTGAATTCATGAAAGCATTTAGAAACTGTCTGTATCGTCGCAAAAATATAATCTGCATGCTTATCCTTATAATTCCCCGTAAGCAAACCAAATGTTAGCCCTTCATTCGGAAGTAACATTTCAAAGGTTTCTTTTGCCTTTTTCAGGATTTCCTCTCGATGGACAATAAAAAGTAGCTTCTTCGGCTTATAATTTTTTACATCAAAGGCAGACATATAGGTTTTCCCTGTACCGGTGGCTGCGATAACGAGCGCTTTTCTTTCGCCAAAACTTCTTAGCCGCTCCAGATTCTCCATGGCTCTTCTTTGCATCCGATTCGGCACTATATATCGTTTTCTATGTTCATAAATCAGTTGAGTCGTATTTTGAGAATGTTTAAACCCCTTAAGAAACTCTTCATAGCGACTAATAAACTCATCATCCGCCTCTATGCTCCTATTCCAAAGATTCTCGTATTCTTTTAGCACTTCTTTTATAAAATCAGCGTCCTGCTTCGAAACGATTTCAACATTCCATTCAATATTACTTTTTAAAGCACTTTGAGTAATATTAGATGAGCCAATGATTACTTTATAGCTGTCACTATATTCAAAGATATATGCCTTCGTATGAAAGCCAATTTCTTTATCCGTCACAAATACTTTTAATTCAACATTTTGAAATTCTTTTAATTTTTCTAATGCCTTTGCTTCAGTAAAATTTAAATAAGTGGACGTAATAATCTTACCCTGGATACCTTTTTCCTCAGCTTCTTTAATGGAATCTAATAAAAGCTGTAATCCACTAAAGTTAATAAATGCCACACTAAAATAAAATCGCTCACATTCTTTAATTGATCGCATTAATTCATTCAATACGTTTCCCTTATCTGAATTGACAATTAACTTCCTTGCTTTTTCAACCATTGTCCTTCTCCTTGTGATACACGAGGACAGTCCTGCCATTTCATTTTTTTGGAATTTTTCCCATTTATAAAACAGCACGAACCATCCCCTTGTTTCAGTGATTATCAATAGTAAAATGATACCATTATTTTCATTTATTTTGGACTCTTCTAAAACAAAGGGCAGATAATTATTTATTTTAAGAAATATGAACCGTAAGCCAAGGTGACTAGTTTCTCTCAAGAAAACTTGTTTTTTCATCACACGGAATGGATTGTTAGGTTAATCCAATCGTCTTATCATACTATTTTTGACTAAAACGGTTGGACTTATTTGGAAAAGGACAACAAAAAACCTCCAAATGTTTTGATGGAGGTTTTAACGAATATACATCATGCCTGGCACTCTGTTCTTTTTAACGATTCTTTTTTATTAACTTTTCCATAAGAGATGCTGCTTGATTTCTTCTATTCTCAGTCTCAACTATAAGTGGTGTGGAGGAAATTTGATTATTCTCGATTTTGATTAAAAGCACGTCACCTTGATGAATCGGGTGAGTAAACTGATCCTTCTTTACCACTTCTTCCCTTTCCTCATTTTCTGTCAAAAGCAGCTTTACCCATCCGTTTTCAATCGAATCAATAATGTATTTGCCTTCTCTCATTGTTCACAAGCCCACCCATCTTTGTCACGATCCATTTTCGATTGATACGCTGGATGACTGCTATTTACACCATCTGGATAAACCGCTCGTAACTCTGTACAATTGGAAAACCCAGTTTGCACAGGAGGCTGAGGAGATGGTGCGGGCTGCGGCACTGGTTGCGGTACTCGTGATTGGCCAATTTGTACGTCCCATTGTAAAGGATTTGCGTTGATCGAATAACTATTACCAATCGTACTAACCGTTATCGTACCTTGTTCATATGTTGAAAAAATATTTACGTCATACAATATTAAATCATTGACTACTTGGTTATTTGGATGACCATAAGAATTCTCGCCATATGAAAGGATCGCGTCTTCTGGATTTACGGCTTCGATAAAGTCACCACTTGTACCTGTATTAGAACCATGGTGTGACACTTTTAAAATTTCTGCATCAACATCGTAATTCTTCATTAGATTGCTCTCCACTTGTATGCCTGCATCGCCTGTTAGCAGGATATCTGTCAAGCCATACGAGAGCATCATCACAATAGACCCATCATTTAAATCCTCAGAATCGCTATTTACGGCTAATACTTTTGTAGATACATTAGAATCATCTGTCACATTATCACCGATTTGCGGTACAACCAGTTCTAATCCATTGGCATTAATCGTATCCAAATAATCTAGGAACGTTTGAGTTGTATGAAGTTGACCACTATCAATGACCCTTTTCACTCCGTAGTTTTTTATCACATAATCTGCTCCGCCAATATGATCGGCATCTGGATGTGTCGCAATAAACGTATCAATCTTAGTAATATTTTCCGACCTGAGCGCCCTTTCTATCGCATCATCAGAACGCCCGGCATCAACAAGAGCCGTTTTTCCGTTAGGATATTGAATATAGATAGCATCTCCCTGGCCGACATTTAAGAATTTCACAATCATGGCAGGCTTACTTCTAAAAGAGGGTTCTAATGTACGAGCCAAAAAGGCTGAAAATTGTCCTCGAGTCACAGATTGATCTGGACGATACGTTCCATTAGGATAGCCGCTTGCAATTCCGGTAGCCGATACGTTTAAAATAGCCTGATACGCTTGCATATTAGACGAGATATCACGAAAGCTATGTGTTTGACCCATTGTCAGTGTATAAGCTCGATTTAAAAATATGGCCATTTGTCCACGATTGACGGGTTCGTTCGGACGATACGAGCCATCAGGAAAACCTGTTATGATGCCTCTCTCAACCGCTGACCCGATGTAACCTGAGCCTGTTACGTTTGGATTGACATCTGTAAATTGAGTATTTCTCGGTTTACCATCTAATCCTAGTGCTCGGCCAATCATAATAGCGGCTTGAGCCCTTGTCACTGTCTGATCCGTCTTAAAGGACCCATCCGGGAAACCTGTTATAATTTCTTTTGACGAAAGATATAGAACCTCATCATAAAATGTATATTTAGTGGACACATCATGGAACCCTGTTGCTTGCCCCTTAAACGGAGTAAGGAATCCAACAAGGAGAATAATGATTAACAGATTAGTTCGTTTCTTCAAATAATTCTCCCTCCCTAGTTATTCGATGCTATTTTATAACATCCCCATATCCATAAATTATTGACATAATAATATTAAAAACATTTGTGAAAGAGGGAAATGTGATTTAAAGAAGAGTGGGAGAGATAAACCCGTCGCCCCCACCTATCATTATTTTTTAAACAAAGGCTCTGTTAATCGATAATGTTGATTTTTGAGCAAAAGAAAAAGGACCTCATAAGAGTCCTTTTAGTCATTCCTTATTGAACGAATGTTACCCGTTAGTTTAAGTACATTTCTTCACATATCGTTGTTTGGCAAACAAAAATCAATCTACCTTAACATTAGTCCACGTTAGTACAATAAAAATACATATTAAAATTAATATCATTTCGCTAAAGTTGCAATATTTCCCATAGAAATTGAAATCATATTCCAACTATTTATTTGGTTTATTAGAATAACAAGGTCCACATATTCTTTTTCTGTGTAGTGTCTACGTACACGATTATACAATACATCAGGTACACGCTTAGTCGGAATCAATGTCACATGCTCAGTTAACTCTAAAGCTACTTTTTCTGCTTCAGTATAAAATTCACACTCTTTCCAAGCACTAATACAATATAGACGTTGTTCCGTTTCTCCCATTTTTCTAGCATCAGCTGTATGCATGTTAATACAATATGCACACCCATTTATTTGAGAAGCCCGAATTTTTAAAAGTTCACGAAGTTTACGATCTATACCTGTTGTTTTCGTATACTTCTCCATTTCCATCATTATTTTAAGTGCTTCTGGTGCAACATTGTAATAATCAACTCGTTGTTCCAATACAATTACCTCCTTATATTTATTTTCCTTTAAAGGTCCTAAACCTATTTTTCAATGCAAAAATATTAAAGGCAATGGATTGTCTAGAGAAAACTGCTGTTTAGCCCCTCCTATTGCACCATCAATTTAGTTATGCTCTCAGCAGAAGAAAAAATGCGTGATTACTTGCGTAGTAAAACACTGTCATGGTTAAATGAAGAGCTTGATCGTGTCTTACCCAAACAAATACGTGAAGTTACTCAGAAATATTTTTCGAAGAGCAAAATATAAAAATCCTCTCGTAAAATTCCTGTTAATTTAGGAATTTCACGAGAGGATTTTTTTGCTTAGTTCAAGGAAACAGCTCGTTCAATTTTCTTCAATAACTAGCGCCTAGATAGGGAGACTTTGAACAAGAATATTTTGTAATCTTTTTAGGGACTACCTTTTATTTTCGATTATTTGCATATATTGATAAAACCATAAATGAGGGGGGCGATTACCTTGAAACTTCATCTAGATAATGTGTTTTTGGCAGAAGAATTGGAGCAATTCGGCATAGACAGAACAGAACTTCTAATTCGCGTGATGACGGAAAATGTTGAAAGTCCATGGAAGCTGGAAGGAGATTGGTTGATTTTATCACGTACAGCCGTGAAAGAACTATATCCTAATATTAAGCTACCGGGAGATGATGAAGGTTTCATTGACCAAATGTTTGGGTGTAATTGGGAGTATTTTATGCCCCTTAACGCTGCTAAAAAAGAAGGTTTATCTGAGCGAAAAATCCGAAAAACATATGACCGATTGCCCGATGAAGCATGGGGAATTTTCCAATGCCATAACCAAGCAAAACGCTATTTTACAAAGCAAGGTTATGTATACGTGATTACACCGTCATTTGTTCTAGATTTAATTAAAATGGAAATTAATTCGAAGAAGAAGAAAAAGAAATATTGGACTATTTATGACGCAGCCATCGAACAAAACATCAAAATCGAAGAGGTACTCAACCTAATTGAAACGAAGAAAATAAAGTACCATTACGACAAAAAAGGGAAAATTATAATATCACCATGGGAATTTGCAAACCTAAGAAGAAAAAAACTCCAAAAAATGTATGATGAAATTGAGGAAGAAAAAGAAAAGGAAAAACAGGAATTCGAGAGGTGGAAATTAGAACTTGAAGGAAAAGTTATTCCTCTCTTTAGGGATGATAAGTCGACTAACAAATAAGTTGTTATTTCCTTTTTAATAAAAAAACCCAATAATTAAGCTCCTTTTGCATTACATTAGTCCCACCCAAATATTACTTGACCATCCAATTGCTTAAATAACTTTGATCTTACTCTTCCTTAAGGTATATCTCCTTTACTAAAGTTCTTGTAACCTCTCCACCATCCCCCTTTTTCAACATCGCACGCCAACTAACCATCCTAATACAGGATGGTTTTGCATTTTACACTTTCGTTATTAAACCTATAGCTTCTGTTCTTCAATCGAATCGAGAGTTGTATGATTTTGGAAACCTATTTGTCCCAAAGTTTATCCAATTCACGTACTTGATCATACGCTTTTAATAGATATTCGGGTACCAGTGTTCTTCCAAGTTCCCAAGAATTCTCTTCGATTTCTGCTAATAACTGTTCCTTTTCTTCTTCTTTACCATAAATGAGCGTCTTTAAAACTCGTGTATTTTTCCTATATTCTAAATAATATCCGAGCTGATGATAAAGAATAATTTTCACAAAGTTTTCATCTGTTTCTTTAACTTTAAAGTTAATTTTAGCGTTATATCCGTTAATTTGTATGTAGTTAAACTTTATCGCATTTGTCGAAACGTTATAACTCATCGGTGCAGTGAGATTATTGTTGAATTCAACATTAATATTTAGTTTGAGCTCTTGTAATATATTTTTAATGATCTTCTCAATATCCCATGTATAAAGCATTTTTCTATACCCTTCCTAAAAAACATTTTTAACAATCTTAAGAGAACCTTATCTTGATTCAGTTTTTATATCCTCACCATAAAGTTGTCTTAATCTATATTGAAGCATTTTATATTTTAGTAATTTCTAAACGGTTTTTTACATAATATTCTACATATTCCCAAATTATGTAATTCTATTTTTAAGTCTTCCATATGTAACTCTCCAATTGAATTAAACTTAAAATTGTCACGTTGACGTCGTTTTAACATTATAATACGCTGCATACTATAACAAGAGCCATTTATCATAATTAGTTATTGAACTAACCTGCTAGTTTAGTTGAAGAAGAAAATCAACACCGTTCTTTAACAAAAAAGCCTAAAAAGCCTAAACAAAAAAAAGACCATCACAATCTATTAGTAGATCGTAACGGTCTTTTTACCTATTATGAGTAAAGCCATTCACAACAACGGTATAACAAACGTTCGTTACACAACTCCATCGTTTCCTGAATGTTAGATACTGCTTCTTTTGCTAACTCATTATCATGAAACGCTGAGATGGTTCTGCCGTTTCGTTTCAGGGAAAATATTTCCCCTATGAAACGCGAGAACCGTCTCCCTGTTTCATTTCTATTGCAATGAAACGGAAACTTCTATTGGTTTCTTTGGATTTTCGACTATTCCTGTTGGAAGTACTGCTTGTAAATAGATTTCCTCATCGAATGATTGTACATCTGGGTATAGGACTTCTACGATTTCGATTGATTCCCCAGGTTGAAGCGTTAGCTCTCGAATAGCAAGAGTACAATTGGCTGCCGTGGACCATTTGCTTCCTGTTTTGACTGGACCCTCCGCTGTTTCAGTCACTAGTGCGGCTTTCAGCCCCGGATCACATCCAGAACCGCTTGTATATGGGATGGGTTGGCCGCTCGTATTAGTGGCTTTTACTTTTACATACACTTTTTCATCTGATGGGTCGGCCATTAAATCAAATTGTACGCCGTCCTTTTCTACCGACTGCTTCACGGTAAATTCAGGTTTATTGGTATGAAATTTAATGGTAACAGGCTCTGCTAATGACTTCCCTGTTTTTGAAGTAAGACCTTCTTTAATAAATAGCGTATAGGTTTCGTCAAAATCATAGAGAGTCCATAATGGAAGATGAACAATTTTTAAATTATCAATAATCATCGGCTCAAGTAGTTGTATTTGACTATCACTCTCGCGAACTATATAAATATGATCACGAAGATGCTCAAAGCCATACTCATCAAGTTCATAGTTGAATCGAATTATCCATTCATGGTCAATATCTATCTCTGTCACATCGGCCTCTTGATCCCAGCCTGAAACGGATTCGACCATGAAGCCTGGATTGCTTCTAAAGGAAGGCTCTAATGCACGGGCCAAAAAGGCAGAAAAGTGACCTCGCACGACACTAGAATCGGGCTTGTAGGTCGCATCACTATAACCATTTACAATTCCATTCTCATAGGCATTTAAGATTGATGGATAGGCAATCATATTTTCTGAGATATCTGTAAAAATGTTATCAGGATTAGCGTTCTTTAAGGTAAACGCCTTGTCCAAGAAAATAGCCATCTGTGCACGAGTAACCTGTTGATACGGGCGATAGGTGTTATCTGGGAAACCAGAAATAATGCCCCTTTCAACGGCTGATGCAATATAACCGGAACCAGTGACATTGGCAGTCACATCACTGAAGTGCGTATCCTTGGGGTCGCCGTTTAACCCGACAGCGCGGCCAATCATAATGGCTGCCTCTGCCCGCGTAACCCCAGCCTCTGGTTTGAAGCTTCCATCCGAAAATCCTGTAATGACCTGCTTCGAGGCAAGAAACTCCACCTCATCATAGAATGTATAAGCCTTTGACACATCATAAAACCCTGCCGCAAGTCCTGTCGATGGTGCCCATAGACAAAGGACAACTACAAACACTGCCAAACGAATAAATCTTTGCAAAATCTCTCCTCCTTGAATTCCATTGGCCTCAGACACTCTCCATAAAATGGATGACGTCTGGCACCTACTGTCTAATACATTTCTAATTCGACAAATTTCTCTACTTACCTTTTTACAAAATGATGATCAATAAAATATTTTCCCCTCCGCACTCATCTTCTGTATGTTCATTGTCATAAACCAGCCGACAGATGAACCCTCTATATCCCGTGCTATGCCCAACTTGCCGCAACAACAAAAAGCAGCTAAATAGCTGCCTTAAATCAATCCCTTTAATCGTTGTGAAAAACCATCATACATTCATTATTTTCCCCTAACGCCCCATAGTTTTCAAACCCATATCGCTCAAAGTATTGTACGATTTCTTCTGTTTCTGCCCATAAGCAGATAGGAGAATCTAGTTTTTTTGATAAACTAATAACCTTTTGCATCATCTTATATCCTTCTCCTTTTTGCATTGAATGAATGTTTAGGAGTTCTAAAATAAGATGATGACCTTCAAAGAATGGCTGTAACTTCTCATTAGGCCGATTCAATCCAAGCACTATGGCACCTTTTAAATTTTGCTTCAGTAGAATTAATCCATTCCCTTTAGGCAGCAAAGCTAAATAATAGTTGAATTCTGTTTGTTTAGAAACCCATTTCAAATATTGCTTTGCTTTTTCATCTGCCTTTTTATCTTTCTCCAAGGCTGATATTTCAGCTAGTAGCGTTTGCCTCGATTGAGGATGCATGCGCTTGATATTTTCAGTAAAAAGCTCATTCTGCAAATTTTCTATTTCTGATGTGTTCATGTGTTTCTTTCTCCTTTTTAGACTGTTCACTTTTTAAGCATATCTCCAATTTCTTTCTTTTTCTACTCTTATATTAGTATTTTATTTAAAGACTCTGTAAACGTAGCGTATATTGCTCAAATTTATAAAAAGGCTTTTCCATTGTGAACAAGCAGTCAAGTTATCCAATAAAATGTTACTAACTAACCTCGGCATTTATTTGGTATTCACCAAAAGGAGACGGTAGAAATGGGGACTATAAACGGAAGAGATTTTATTGAACGATTAGATAAGCTAGAAAATGAAATTTGGTTTGATGGTGAAAAAATCAAGGGGAAAATCTCGGAACACCCTGCCTTTAAAGGGATTCTTAGGTCAAAGGCTTCTCTTTATGATTTACAAAATGATCCCGTCTTAAAAGATCAGATGACTTACTTTTTACCAGAAAGAGGAGAATATGTTGGGCTCTCCTATTTACAACCAAAGACAAAAGGCGATTTGTGGGAAAGAAGAAGGATGATGGAACACTGGGCGAGATCCACTCACGGATTGATGGGAAGAAGTCCTGACTATATGAACACAGCTGTCATGAGCCTGGCCACTTCCTCCTCCCTACTAAAAGGAAGAGAAAGTTGTTTTCCTGAAAACATTCAATCCCTCTATGAAAGAGCGATTGAACAAGACCTCTCGTTTACACATACCTTTATTGCTCCGCAGGTCAATCGTTCCCAAGATTATTTGGGATCTTCTGAGGAGCCTATCTCAGCAAAGGTTATTGATAGAAATAAAGAAGGAATTGTCATAAAAGGTGCCAGGCTTCTCGCCACTCAAGGGGGATTAACTGATGAAGTATTGGTGATTTCTGCCCCAAGATTATTTTCCGATATGGATGAAGCTTTCGCTTTTTCGATTCCTTCCAACACGAAAGGATTAAAATTTATTTGCAGACAATCTTTTGTTGGAGGAGAGTCTTCTTTTAATCATCCCCTTAGCTCTAGATATGAAGAAATCGATTCCGTTGTCGTCTTTGACAATGTATTAGTACCATGGGATCGAGTATTTTTTTACGATAATGTTGAGGTAGCTGCCGACTTTATGAATACTAGCTCATTTTACCCCTTTGCATACCATCAAGTAATCACCAGACAAATTGTAAAAGCAGAATTTATTTTAGGGGTTGCCGAGCTTCTAGTCGAAACGATTAATGTTAGTGAGTATCAACATATACAAGAAAAACTTTCCGAAATAATCATTGGTCTTGAAACCTTGAAGGCTCTGTTGGAGAAATCAGAAAATGATGCTGAAATCGATGAGTTTGGATGTATGCGTCCCAGCATGATACCTTTGCAGGTTGCTAGTAACCTATCTCCCAGAATTTTTCCCCGCTTTAGCGAAATTATCCAACTCATCGGTGCCAGTGGTATGGTTTCTTTACCTACTGAAAAAGACTTTAGTTCTGATATAAGGGCTGATTTAGACAAGTATCTTCAAGGGGCAAATACGAATGCTGAGGATCGGGTAAAAATTTTTCGTTTGGCGTGGGATCTTACGATGAGTTCATTTGGTACAAGACAAACCCATTATGAAAGATACTTCTTCGGTGATCCTGTTAGATTATCTAATGTTTTATATAAAAAATATTTAAAAGACAAACATGTTGAAAATATTAGTAAATTATTAAATCTAAAATATTAAAAGGTTCAGAGGTCCAAAGGGACAGGTTCAATGTCCCAGTTGCTGAACTTTCACTTAGTAAATAAACCCATACGAGAATTTATGAGATGCAGTTAATTTTGTGCATCAAAAAACAGTCCCATCCAAAAATGGATGGTGCCTGTCACTCCGTTAGACCTTACGTACTTTTTGCTATCATTGAGAATTTCCAGCCGTTCAAAGACACATAGAAAAGACGTGTGACTTGCACACGTCAAGAAAACGTTATTTCCACTTTGATAAAAGCATTTCAGCACGGTCTGTGGCTGGTGCAGGAGTAATAGAAAGGGATGAAATTTCATTGCGCCATTCCGGTGTCATCTCTACATCAACGGCAGCAAGTGAATAATCAAGCTGCTCTACATTCCTTGCCCCAATAATCGGAGCTGTTATTGCTGGATTGGACATAACCCATGCAACAGCAAGCGTTGCTGGATGAATGCCCTGTTCAGAAGCATAGGCTGTAAATCGGTCGGCTACAACATAATTCATTTCATCTGCATAACGATCCGTATATCTTTTTTCTTGAACGATTCGGCCTTCCTCAGGACGTTTATTCACCCCATATTTTCCTGTAAGCAGCCCAGCACCTAACGGACTATATGGAATGACTCCCATTTGTTCGGATAGAGCAAGAGGTAATATCTCGACTTCAGCTTGACGTTTAACCAAGTTATACATCGGCTGGATTAATTCAAAACGAGCAAGCTGCTCTTTTGCTGAAATCCCTAAAGCTTTGGCTATTTGCCAGGCAGCCCAGTTGCTTACTGCAGGATAAAGGATTTTTCCTTGTGACTGAAGATCATCAAGAGCACGCAACGTTTCTTCTATTGGTGTATTCTCATCAAACATATGTACAAAGTAAAAATCAATGCGGTCTGTTTTTAAACGCCGTAAGCTGTTCTCCACTTCAAGCATAATATGACGGCGGGACAGTCCTCTAGCATTAATATCTCTACCCCTTGGAAAATAGACTTTAGAAGTGAGTATGATTTCATCCCTGCAATCAGCGATACATTCCCCTAAAATTTCTTCGGCACGTCCATCGCTATATACATTTGCCGTATCGAAAAAGTTAATACCTGCTTCACGACAGCGCTTAAACATGGCTTTTGATGTTTCTTCATCAGCATTTCCACCAAATGACATCGTCCCAAAACATAAATTTGAAACCTGAATCCCTGTCTTCCCTACTGTACGATAGTTCATGATGGTCCTCCTTGTCTATTGATAACAGCTATGTAATTTAATTATAAAATTCAGAACCTTACAACTTTTTAACATAAAATATGTCATTTATCAAATATTTGGCTTATGCGCCCGGCAGAAAATACACGGGCGTCTAAAGGGACAGGTTTTCCCTCTATAAATAAATGATTGACATTATCATTACAAAAAAATGAGGGAAAGAAATAGACAAGTGTGCCAAAAACCTTCCTTCTAATTTTATCTGCATCAATGGGTGATTCCTATCAACTTATTGTTGCCATGTCCTTGGCGAAAAAGAAAAGCCGAGAGCACTCTTGATTAAAATCATGATTGCTCTCGGCTTTTTTATAAAACAAACGCCCTCCATTACCCGAATCGTACTTTCGATAACTCTGTCATTTCTGCCTTTCATCAATTGAAAACGCCTTTAGATAGTACATGATTAATATGGTCCATGTATAATGGAAAACTCTTTTCAATATCTTCATGTGTGCTGTTATTCAGACCATAAAAAACAAAGGAAGGCAAAAATTTCATTCCAACTAAGTTACTCATAGCTTGAAATGGCTTTGTTAACTCATCTAAGGAAAAATGATTCTTTCCGCCAGCTTTATAGGCAGTCATTGCACTTCCAGTTGAAATGGCTAACATAAATGATTTTCCATTTAGTTTTGTTCCATTACTTCCATAAGCCCATCCATATGTTAAAACTTCATCCTGCCACTTCTTTAAAAGCGGAGGACTGCTATACCAATAGAAAGGGAACTGAAAGATAATGGTGTCATGCATTTCAACTAATTTTTGTTCGCGTTTTACATCTATCTCTTCGCTTGGATAAACTTTATATAGCTCGTGTATCGTAATATTTGCTTCCTTACCCAACTCTTCAACCCATTTTTTGTTTATTCGAGAATTTTCTATATCCGGATGTGCAACAATGACTAATATTCTTCTCATTCTTTCAGGCTCCTTTGATGATATATTTTATTCATGTTTGAATTTCGTTTAAGAATAAAAACCAGAAGTACCTCTTAATCTAAGTTTTCACATTTGATTTCAATGAACGCATTGCACGTTCCTCTCCTAGTTCACTGCCTACGTCAAATTTACCTGATCAAAGTGTAAATGAAGGTACCGATTTAGATAATCGTCCACTGCGATTTCCAATAATTAAAAACGCAATTCTTATTAGCCTGTTCATTAGTGTAACTGAATGGATTAGTAGAGGTTTTTATTTTTTAGTTAGAAGAATTACTAACACACTTATTAGAGAGAGAATAGCAATTAAGATATATACATGTGTATATCCATTTGAAGTTAAAGCGATGAGCATACCAGCAATTGCAGGTCCCATAGTCGAACCCATTGAACGTGCTAAACTTAAATAACCAATAGCAGAACCTGTTTCATTCGGTTTTACATTTTGAATCATGATCACATTTAATGGTGCCCCAATTATGATACCAATTCCAAAACCGATTAAAGTAATAGCAAGGATGATGATTACTAAATGTTGGAAAACGGAAATCATTATTGCACTTACTAAGGTGAGAAAGAAACCTATAGCAATGGATTTTTTTGCACCAATATTTTGCACTAAGTAGCCTCCTGCCATCGATGCAGCCATTGATGCAAGAGCTAGCGGTGTAACACTTAATGCTGAATAACTCTTATTAAGAGAAAATTGTGTTTCAATCATGAATGGCAATAAATTGATCGTACTTGCCATAATAAAACCCGATAGCAATGAAAGGATTAAAATAATGAATGTATTTTTATTTTTGAAATAATCGATATTTAATACGGGATCCATCGTCCGTTTTTCATGCTTTATAAAAAATGGCACCAATCCAACCCCGATTAATATTAACCAAACATTCTTTAATGTAATTCCTAACATGACTGTAAAAATTATGACTACCAGCATGAGCATTCCGTAATAATCAATTGGTTTATTTACAATCTGCTGATTAATTTTTAGAGGAGCCATAAAAAGTAATACTAAAATAGAAATCGGTACATTAATTAAGAAAATCCATTGCCATTCAATATTTCCAATAATTAATCCTCCAACAATTGGACCTAAGATTGTACCCAATCCAAAAACTACACCAATCATTCCTAACATTTTGGCTCGTGTTGCTTCAGGAAAACTTACTGCAATGAAAGCAGCAACAATGGGGAATATACCACCCGTACCTATCGCTTGAACTATTCTTCCCAAAAGAAAACTAATAAAGTTAGGAGAAAAAGCTGAAATTAAAGATCCTAGACAAAATAAAGCAATTCCAATCATAAAAATCTTCTTTCTACCAAAACGATCAGACATTTTCCCCATCAAAGGAATGCTGACTGAAAAGAACAATGTATATATTGTGAAACTCCATACTCCCCACGATGTTGCAATACCAAAAAATCGATTGATGGAACTAAATGCCGGTCCTACTATACCGTGATCTAAAGCACCCATAAATATTCCAGTTAAAAATAAGGTTAAAGCAACATTTTTCGAGATATCAGGATTTCTCTTACCCGCTAATGCCATATCCATATTAACGCCTCATTTCTAATTTTTTAAATCACATTTATTTTATACCATACCCCCCTATCCTATGTAAAGGGATAAATATGTAAAATATTTATATTTTTCTTAAAAGGGCGTTAATTTCACCATCCCTTATCCTGCATTATTACAAAATATACAAAAATAAGGTGACAGGCACCATCCAAAATTGGATGTGCTGTCACCTTAACTTACTTGATGTGATTTTTTTGGTTCGCATGAATCGGCAAACAAATTTCTACCTCTGTTCCCTGACCTACCTGACTGGAATAGCGAATCGTTGCGTGGTGTTCCGCTAAAATTTTATTACTGACCGTTAAACCCAGTCCTGTTCCTTTTTCTTTCATCGAATAAAAAGGTTCTCCAAGATGTTTGATTCTTTCGTCATCGATGCCACATCCGTCATCTTTTATTATGACTTTAACGAAATCATCTTTCGTTTTACTTAGGATAATTTCAATCTTTTTCGCTTCAGCTTCAATCGAATTTTTTATCATATTGATGAATACCTGTTTTAAACTATTGCGGTCAAAATCAATTTCTGGAATAGGGTCCAACGTTTTGATGAACATATCTATCCCATTCATGTTCGATTGAGGTGTTAATAAAGTCGTAACAGACTGCATGACTTCTTCAATATTCCCTTTGACCATACGTAAATTTTGTGGTTTGGCTAGTACAAGAAGTTCACCAACAATTTGATTGATTCGATCCATTTCCTCTAACATCACTTGATAATAGAATGAATGGGTTTTGTCGTCGGATTGTAATAATTGGATAAATCCTCGTATAGACGTTAATGGATTTCGAATTTCATGTGCAACGCTGGCAGCCAACTGGCCGATAACCGATAATTTTTCTGCATTGTGCAACATTTTTTCCGTTTCTTTTATTTTGGTAACATCTCTACCATATATAAATGTTCCCATCACCTTTCCGTTGATGATCATAGGAAATAGGGTTGCGTGAATATCGAGAATGGTTCCATCCTTCGTTTTTATTTGAATCTCTTTCCTGGTAGTTAAACCTTTACGAGTTTGTTCAATTCCTTCTTCTATGATGCTGCAACTTTCCTCAAGTAAAAGAGTAGAAGGTTCTACATCAATAAAATCAGACTGACTATACCCAGTGATGGTCTCAAATTGGGAATTAGATTCCATAAAATGACCTTTCTCATCTAAAATATAGATATAGTCAGGAGTGTTATCAGCTAGAGATTTGTATTTCTGTTGGCTTTCGACATACTCTTTCTCAATGACTTTTTGCAAAATGATGTAAGCAATAATAGAAGAAAGTAAAATAATCAGGAAGCTTACTACTATGATCACCTGTTTTACTTTGAAGAGAATATGTTCTACATATTGTAAGGAAAAATCAACACCTATAAATCCATAGACTTTACCTGTTTCATCGTCTTTTATCGGGGTAAAACCAGAAATAATAGGGCCCCATCTTTTATCTCCGATGACTTCTTTTGTGTATACAGGAACTTCATTATTGTATGTTTTTATTTTTAGATCAGACATTCCTTCTTTTACACCTAATACGATACCATCTGCGTCTATGATATAAACAATTTCATCATCCGATACTCTTTTTTCTGTGTATATATACGTTGCTCCTGTTTGCTTTTTTAATCTTTCAAAAAGTTTTTGCATTTTATTATAGTAAACCTGATCATAGGATCCTTCTTTGTATTCTTTGGCATCGTACAATTTTTTGTATGAATCCAGATTCTGCTCAATAAATTCTGCAATGGTCAGCGAAGTATTAGCCGCATTTTTTCCAATTTCATTATTAACCACATCTTTTAAGTGGCCATATAGGGAGAAAGCAGGGATGGTTACGGCAATCGTAATCACTATAACTAAAAGGATTAAAATATACTTTTTTTTCCTAACATGTGTGTTCAAACAAATCACAATCCTTCTTGTTGACTTATCTCTTTTGTTTAGGGGAAATCTTTTTATTCTTCCAAAACGATAATTATACGTCAATATATAATACTATACTAGTATAACGTGGCTTTTATTTAAAAAGATAATTCGAAAATCTCCAACAAGAAAAGATACGACTTATACTTTGAGACAACAAAACCTTATCCCATCTAAACAAAATCAGCTGGGTTTCTAGCGTTTTTATATGTGTATGAAGGTGGAAAGTCATAACTCGCCCTTGCTCCACAAGCAATTGTTGCTTGAAAAAGAAAAGTCCCTCTGACGCCCCATAATAATAGAAGAAATCGGTTTTGACGTTATATTCGCCCAACTATTTGAAAGACCGACATGCTTAGAGAGTGAAAATGGATTAAGAAATTGGATTGAAATGTTTGGGAGCAGTCTATTTGAAGGAATACCAGAAACCTCCAAAAATCAAATCATCACTCTTGTGGGACAAAGATTAAATCCCACTTTATATAATCAAGAATCTAAAAGTTAGGTAGCCGATTATAAAAGAATCCGTATGATTGGAATGAAAAAATAATACAAAAAATGAAAAAGCACCCTCCAGAAATGATGTGACCCCGAAAAGTTAGATGTTAGCTCTACCTTTTCGGGGTGCAATACCATTCATATTGCCCTCATACATTGGACATACTTTTTATATAAATTTGAATTGAACAAAGGAGGGGAACTGTGTTTAAAAGGAGGAATAACAGTAACAAATTTTATTATTTAGGACTTATTTTTTTACATAGCGTTTTGTTGTTGTATGTTTTTTATAAAAAGAATAACAAAAGAGAGATTTTCCTCACATTTTTATCACTAATGGGATTAACTTATCATTTTGAATATCCAATATATATTTTGAAAGGATATAAATATAAAACAAACATTCTAAAAAACAAAGATCAGGATAATGCATTTGGCTCGGTTTTGTCTCAAGGTTTATTTGTTCCTTCCGCTGCCATTTTTATTTCAACCTTTAAGTTCGGATGGAGCATCAAGTTATTGTTTACTATTTATTTTGCATTCATTGAAAGATGTTTTTTAAAGTTACATATCTACAAAAATAATTGGTGGCGTACAACCTATACATCCATTCTAATTTTCACTTTCTTTTTTATAAGTGATGTTTTGTATAAAGGTATTAAGAACGGGAACAAGTTCATTTTAAAACTGACTTTAAACAATGTGATTCACGTAACTTATATGAATGTGTTATTTGTACTTTCTGTGTTTAAAAAGTTCAAATATCAACCTGTATCCTTTACTACACAACCTTGGTTTTATCACTATGCATTTGTAAAGATATACACCGTTATTGAGACCGTTATAACCACTTATTTTTTGGAACAGAAGAAAAGGTGGAAAAATATTCTACCCATTATAATCACTTTAATCAGTGATTCTTTTTTTCATAAAATAAAAATCTTAAAAGTAAAAGGAAGCTATTGGGCCTATCTTTTTCAAGCAAGAATTGTCCCTTATATAATGGCATTCCTGATTAAAAAGTGGATTAAAAGGTACGAATAAAATCACTTGCCCTTTAGAAAGATGTTCCTTTTCAAAACGGTTGCAAGAGTTCAGTTAATGCTGTCATTATGGCAGCTTTCTTTATGCTAACAGGGAAGTTTAGTTGAACAAGTAGCTCCGGGTTACTATTGCCTATTAAACATAAACTATGCAGTAAATGGTACGAGATTAATAGAGTCATTTATGAATAACAACCTTAGTACCAATTGGAACTCTAGACGATAATTCTAGAACATCATGATTAAACATTCTAATACATCCATGTGAGACATTCTTACCGATTGAAGCTGGGTTATTTGTTCCGTGTATACCGTAGTGAGGTTTTGACAATCCCATCCAAAGCACGCCAAATCGTGCAGGTGGATGAATTTGTTTATTGACGATCGTGTATGTCCCAGAAGGTGTTGGCGACAACATTTTCCCAACCGCAATTGGGTAAGTTTTTATAAGTTTGTTTCCATCAAAAAGCTTTAATTGATGTTTTGATGTGGATACGTTAATCCATTTCACCATCAAGAACAACTCCTTTATTAAATATCGTATGAAGTAACCCAGACAGTTGTTAATTAAGAGAAATTAATGGAACAGTTAATGAGAAAGAAAGCAAAACTGCTTAATGAACATTTCGATAAAAATGCGCAATAAAAAGAGAGAGGGCTTGTTCAACTATGATGTGACCCCGAAAAGTTAGATTTCAACGCTAACTTTTCGGATGCAATACAGAACCTTCCCCGCGCTCCCGTGTTTTAAGACGAGAAAAGACCCAAGTGAATAATCAACACTTGGGTCTTGGCTCAGTCGCGTTAGCCATTTTTTTATTTTTCAAGGAGTTCTTCTTTTCCTTCATATTCCGCAAGAAACTCTTCTAATAGTTCCTTGTCCCACAGAAGGGTGCCCCAAATCATTTTAATGAATCCACTGTAAAAGCCTAAGCTGCTACTACTTTTTGCATCTTCATACAATTGAGGAATCCAAGAGAGTAAATGTTCATCCATAAAGGCAAGCTGATTTTTCGTGATGTTTACTTGACTTTGTATGTCTTCATTATGCACTTGTTCTGTTAGAACGGTTAAATACAGCAGCTCGAGACCTAAGTGATCTTCAGGCTGTCGTCCGCTATGCTTACTTTCTAAGCCTTGTTTATTTAGTAAGTCTTTCATCACATAGGCAGTCGTTCCAAAGAACAGTTTCTTCCTTGTATTGTAAAACGATTCCCAAGGCGGCGCTTTCGGTACACCGGGTCCTATAAAAAGATCTGTGTACTCTACATTCACTTTTTCAATGGAATGTATGATATCTTGTTCATCCAATGTAGATGTACAGTTGACTAACTGCTCAAGACCTGACTTAATTTGTTCATTTGCCGCTTCTAAAGGAAATTGACGCCAAAATGGCTCCGTAACAACCTCTTTGTTTTCCTCTTGTACAGGCTCTAGCAAATGGTTTGCGAAAAAGCTGTATAATTGTTCTCGGAAGCTCCATACTTCAGACCAAGTTTGTGTCATCCTAACCTCTCCTTTATGCGTTCAGCATTACTAGATCGTGCCTGGCCCCCATGTTCACTACCAAACTTCCACATTTCTGGATGGTGCCTGGCACCTATTCCGATCATTAGCCGTTCTTAACTATGGAATAGATTTTTCCCTCTTCTTTACTAAATTGACCTTTTTGTGATGATTTTTGCACAAGAATCTTTTTAGCAAGAAAAATGAATAAAAGAATCCCGAATGAAATTAATCCTACAGAAATCATCAGCTCCACTACAGATGGTGAATACGTACCAACTGTGGACCAAATATTTGGTTGGTTATAGCCAAGCGTGACTCCTTGACCTTCAGCAATGTTCGGGTGAACAAAGGCAGAGAAAAGGAGCCAAATTCGCTTACACAACACGCCAAAGACAATTAATGCGGATGAAAAGACGACCAATCCCATTTTTTCTCGATTTTTTTTAAATAATAGGATTGCTAACGGTACCACAAGACCTAGAATCACTTGCATCCAGAAATACGGAGCCAATTCGCCGCTAAGGAGCACCTCCGCATGATGCATGCCTTCTCCTTGCGGGTAAATCATGGTTATCATTTCAGAGAGAAGAAGATAGGCATCAACCGCTACAAATGTCACTAAAAGTCCTGCTAATGTCGTAATGAGCTTTTTCTCTACCACAAAGACTTTAAATGCCATTAATAGAACCAAAACAATAAGCAGCAGAGCGAGTCCTGAGTCTAATGCGGAAGCGACAAACAGCGGGGCCATGATGGCTGTATGCCAAGCTCCACGAGCAATTTGTAAGCCGAAAATCCATGCCGTTACGGAGTGAACGAGAATGGCAACTGGCAGGGCAACGGATGACATAATTTTCATTGCTTTTTGGTTCGGTTTTTCTCGTGTCATGAGATATAGATATAACACGTTAATGACTAAGTAAAGGGAAATCACCATCACGTCCCACATCAACGGTGATTTGAAATTGCTGTGCAGCAGTAAATTTAACATACGAAACGGATTTCCTAAGTCAACCATAATAAAGCCAGCAGCAACAATGACACAAACGGTTGATAATATGGTGGCTGGTTTTGCCACGACTTTGAACGACGGGATATTAAATACCGTTGCGGAAGAAGAAACAATCAATCCTCCGGCAGATAATCCAACAAAGAACATAAATAGCATAATATAGGTTCCCCAAGAAACGATATTATTCATCCCTGTTACGCCAAGTCCATTGACAAGCTGATAACCGATGGCTGAAAAGCCCATCACCGCGAGTATCCCTAATATGACGGTAGGTAAGTTCAATTTCATCTTGTTTGTCATCGATTACACCTCCCCATTCAAGCCTAAATAGTAAACTTTCGGCTTCGTTCCTTTTTCTTTCAGCAGCTGCTCCCCGTTTCTTTCGCGAATTAACCTAGACACTTCGCTAGTTGGATCATCTAAATCACCAAAGACTCGTGCTTCAGCCGGGCAGCATTCTACACACATGGGATCTAACCCTTCACTTGTTCTTTCTTTACAAAATGTGCACTTTTCAACCACACCTACGTCACGTACAGGAACGACTCCATCTCCATAATTAAAGTCTGGATGACGCTCTGCTTCTTCCCAGTTAAAGACACGTACGTTATATGGGCATGCGGCCATACAGTAGCGGCAGCCGATACAGCGGCCATAATCAATTTGGACCGCTCCATTTTCATCATAATATGTTGCACCAACCGGACATGCTTTTTGACAAGGTGCGTTATCACAATGCTGACAGGCAATCGGGATATATTTTCTCTTTACATTAGGGAAAAGTCCTTCTACACTATCTAACCCTTCATCACCTACACTAACGACACGATTCCAAAGCATTCCATCCGGCACATTATTTTGCATTTTACATGAAATTGAACATGTGTGACATCCCATACATTTGTCTAAATCGATTACCATACCATATCTCATCATGCCCACCTCCTAAATCTTCTTCACTTCAACTAACGTATCATTGTACGGAATAACGGGACCATATCTAAGCTTATACTGACGTTCGTTCAGTTTGTCGTTCGTTACATTTTGAAGGTTTCCTGCCTTCATATGCTCCGTCCACCAGCCTTCATGTAACCGGACTTGCCCTGGACGTAAATATTCTGTCACTTTACATTTTGCTTGGAATGAACCTCGCTCGTTAAAAATTTCTACAAGATCACCTGTTTTAAGTTTTCTAGATTCTGCATCCTTTGAGTTGATTTCTAGCTTTGGATGTGGATCGATTTGGTTAATCCACTTGGCATTCGTAAATTGCGAATGGACACGGTATCGAGTATGAGCCTGACTAAATTGTAAAGGATATTGTTTTGATAATGAGTTGTTTTTATGTGCTTCAGACGGTAGGTCTGAGTTCGGAAATGCCTGATCATACTCAACCATCTTTTCGTGATAGAGTTCTAGTTTTGTAGATGGAGTGGAATATTTTTGATCCATAAAACCACGATACGGCTCATTTGGTACCTTTAAACGCATAATAAAATTGTTCTCTCTTAATGTTTCAATCGTAATTCCATCTAATCGAGGATCACCAGATGTTAAACGATGTCTTTGTAAGTCTTCTGGCGTTTTAGGTAAATGATGGTCTAATCCAAATCTCGCAGCCATTTCCTTTTCGATTTGGAAGTCTGATTTACTTTCATGTAATGGCTCAATCACTTTTTGTGACATTAATACGTGAGAACGGTTCACTTGCATGTTGATAATGTCATATTCACTTTCGAATGCTGTAGAGGCTGGCAATACAATATCAGAATAATTGACACTTGGGTTATGGAAAGGATCGATTGTTACAAGAAAATCTAAGCTATTAATCCATTCTTCTGTTTTACTTAAGTTAGCAAAATGCTGCTGTAATGTGTTACCCAAGTTAATAACGACCCGTACAGAGTTTTCTTTTATGCGTCTGTCTTGGGTTGTCATCTCTAGCGGTGCTTGAGCAAATTCAGGCGGCAGTTCCCAAGAATTGAGTGCTGCAGTCCATGAGCTGCCATGATACAATGCATTTCCAACCGCTCCGCCAACCCGGCCGATGTTTCCTGTTAAAGCACCGAGAATCGCTCCTGCATGACCAGCAACATCTGCATTTCCCCATTTGTCGATTCCGCCGAATCCCCAACCAAGAACAGCAGGCCCTGCCGTTGCATATCGTTTCGTTAACTCGTAAATCACATCTTCATCAATTTCTGTCTTTTCAGATGCCCATTTAAGGGTATAAGACTTTTGATTTTCTTTCATTGCCGTAAAGACCGTTTTTACTTTCACACCATCTATAGTAAATTCTCCTTCAAGTTGAGGATTGACACCTTCAGTGTTATAAGGCTTTAGAGAATGACTATTTTTATCCCAGACGTAAAACGGATTTTCTACATTTCCTTCTTTAGATTGCTCAACTCTTAACAATTGCTTGTTGTCTTCTCTTACTAAAAATGGAGCAGATGAGTTTTTCACTAGATACTCAGCATCATACCAATTATTATCGAGAATAAGGGTAATCATTCCTAGCAGTAGATCCCCATCCGTACCTGGTTTAATTGAAATCCATTGATCAGATTTTGATGCTGTTGTAGAATAGTTCGGGTCAATCACAATAATCTTCGCACCGGCATCCTTTGCCGCGTAGAAAAACTTCGAATCTGTTAAAGTGGTTTCTAAAATGTTACAGCCTAGGAAAATAATCGTTTTCGAGTTTACCCAATCTGACGTTTCATTTTGCACATAACCGTAAGCTTGACCGCCAATACATTCCTCTAATCCGTTAGCAAGGCCAACGTCAATACCCGCTTCACAAACATATTGTGCACCAAGTAAGGTGACTAGTTGCTGGTATGTGTATTCAATACCTGAAGAAGCACTAAACAAAATAGATTTTCCGCCGTATTTTGCAATGGAACTAGATAGCTTTTTATGAATTTCAGTTAAGGCTTCATCCCATGAAATGGCAACGAATTTCCCTTCACCTCGTTCACCTACACGCTTTAAAGGAGTTTTCAGACGATCTGGACTATAAATACGTTCAATCTCACTTATTCCTTTTAAGCAAACCGTTGAAAATCTTGTATCTGTCCAGTTATTTGGAACAATTTTGACAAGCTTTCCGTCTCTAACCGTACATTTAAATGCACATCGACCTCCACAGTTTGTTGTATGGTAAGTGAACCTCGTTATTTCCTTGGGAGCATTTTCAGCTGCTGCTGACTGGAACCACTTTCGTGAAGTGAACATACCGGATAATCCGAGCGTTGCACTTCCCGCTAGCCCCGTTTTAATAAAACTTCTTCTTGAGATATTCATAAATGAATCCCTCCTGTTTTCTATTTTCTTTACATATTTATAGAGGAATAATAGTTGTTAACTATTGAACATACTCTTATTATAGTTTCTAATCATGGGTATGAGGAGTGTTGAATCGTACACTCTTAACCATCCCTGTTTGTTAGCTATTCACAAACCTTTTTTTTCCTTTCTATACAAATATGTCGATTTTATAAACATGCACAGTTTTATCAGATAAAAAAACTAGCTTTGCGCAATGAAGCGAAAGCTAGTTTTCTGCATGATACACGCACCTCATCGGCAAATGCCAGGCGCTTATTGATTAATAAGAAAGCAGGTTTTAGTTTCCTCATAAAGTGTGCGATACTAGTATCTATAATTTTTCAACATTCACAAAGGTGTCATAAAACGCGTCGTTTTGAAAAATAGATTCCTCTTTGCTCGGATTTTCTTGCTTTGCAGGTATCAAATCGTTAATGGTCACATCTGAATCTGGATACCACCCTTGATACACCATGACAATATCTTTTGGAACTTGTTTGCTGCATAAGGCTTTTATCTCAATACATGCTTGATTATTGTAAACCTTAACAATATCCCCGTTTGTTATGCCAATATCTGTGGCTGCTTGTGGATGGATGAGCGCAAATGCTTCTTTCTCATCATGAAGATTTAAAAAGTGAAATTGAGAGTTAAATGCATATGGATGATGAGGAGTGATAAACCAAAAAGGATGTTCTTTTGATGGTAACTTCCCCATCATCGGGTGAAACTCTTTATTTTGTTTCGCTAGATTAGTGTATCGCTGCTGCGCTCTAGCATTAGAAATAGCTCCTGTCATCCTTCTTTCTTTCAACTCTGATAGGTTTCTAACCGAATAAATGTTAAATACCTGATGATTAAATTGTGCATTTAGATATTCCTCTTCGGAAGAATAAATAGGAAAAGTACAAAGGGATGGCAAATGCTGATTTAGCCTTCTTGCTAATTCTGTCATCATCCACCACTCACTTCTACTATCATAATAGGGAGATAGAGCTTTTTCATTTAACGCAATTTCTTTATGCCACCAGCTTACAATAATATCCATTTCCTCAAAATGAGTGGTTGTTGGCAGAATGAGATTGGACATTTGTGCTGTCGGTGTCATGAACTGATCCACTGTCACAACGAATGGAATATCCATAAGAAACTGCTTCATCGATGCTGAATGAGGTTCTTGAATTACTGGGTTTGCACATGAAACCCATAACATTTTAATAGGAGGATCTCCCCCATGATTTCTATTATTGATATCCAGGATTCGATTTTTTCCTAATAAACGTTCAGGGGTTTGATTATTAAACATCATCGTGTCGCCATCATCTCTTAAGTAAATTCCCCCGCCTATTTTGCCAATATCCCCGTGAACGGCAGCTAATACTTCGATTGACTGAATCGTATGTCCAAAATTGGAATGTTTTTGCAGCCCTGAACCAATGACATACGCAATCGTATCGGCATCTTTCATCCAGGTCAGTAAAAGGTTAATTGCCTCTTTGGATACATCACAATTCATTCTATATTCATCTGTATCTATTTCATTTATGTTATTTATTAATCCATTCATTTCATTAGAATCACTATCGAAAAAACGTTTATCAAATAGGTTATTTTCAATTAAATGTTTAATTAATAGACTTGCCAACGCCCCGTCTGTACTTGGCCGTAATTGGATATATAAATCTGCTAGCTCAGCTGTTTGTGTATAAAGGGGGTCAATGACTACAATTTTTGCTCCTTTTACTTTTGCTTCAATTAAATAAGGAATGAGATGAATATTGGTTGCAGCTGGATTCGCTCCCCAGATGACAATTAGTGAGGCCTCTTTGATAGTAGACGGATTAGACCCATTCCTAACCACCTGATTAGATTCAAGAGCATGTAATCTTGAAAGTAAGGATGAGGTGCCAAGTATTCTTGTTGTTTCTCCTATATGTGAAAAAAAGTCATCTGTTACATAATGATGCACGCCAATATTTCCAGAACCCTTAAACAAGGCGAAAGGGAGAAGGCTGCCAAAATGATAATGAATATTCATTATTTCACTTATGATGAGCTGAAAAGCCTTTTCCCAAGAAATTTGAATATATTTCCCTGATCCTTTTACTTTTTGATAGTAAGGATATTTTAAGCGATCTCTATGGTTATTTTTTTCTGCATATGAAAATCCCTTCGCACAAAGTTTTCCCTTTGTATAAGGGTGGCTAATATCTCCTGCAATATGATGAATGGAATCCTTTTCTATATGGGAAATCATTGTGCATGAACTTGGACAATTTCTAGGACAGACATTCCTGAATTTCCTGGCTGCATGATTGTTCATCTATATTCTCCTTGTCTACGTAGTCAGAATACATTCTAGCAGAATTCCATTCGCAGCGAATTGCCTAATATCACTATTTATTGATGGGTTTTAATGGGATAGCTTTTTGGCAACTGTATGTGCTTGATGTCACTGTGACCGGCTTAAAAAAATGTAACACTATAAGAAATTCACAAGATTGTAATTTAATCATATTTTTAGATAATATAGCAGTTTCCAGAACTATTTCAGAAAGAAGGAATTACTTTATGACATCGCATTTGGTATTTTCCATCGACCTCAACAGATGTATTAATTGTAAAACCTGTGAAATGGCTTGTAATGACTTTTATGGATTGATGGGGATGCATCGTAGAAATGTAATGACAATTGAACCAGATATAGATGAACTGCCACTGCATATTTCGCTCTCTTGTAATCATTGTATGAATCCGGTTTGTGTATATATTTGTCCGGAGAATAACTTTCAAGTACGCGAGGACGGGATTGTTGTCCATAATCCAAGCGGCTGCAAAGGATGTGAGAGATGCATTGAAGCATGTCCTTTCGATGCCTTAAAGTTAAATCCCAAAACAAATCGGGCGGATAAATGTAATTTTTGTGTGGATCGGATTGAAGATGGCTTAAGACCCATTTGTGTAGAAAATTGTATAACAGGTGCACTAAGCATCATGAAAGTATCCTCAGATGAGATTAAGGCCAATAATTTCCAAGATGCAGATGTACCTATCGTTGCATATACAAGGCCTTCTGTTAATATATTAAAAAAACAAAAGGGGCATATTTTTTTGAGAGAAGGATGATAGACATCGATGAAGCTCTTATTACAGGACGTTTTATTTACTATTCCGCTTTATCAACTTACTTTTTTAACTCCCTTGCCAAAGGAAAATACTTATTTTGAAACCATTTCAACCACTATTCCTGATCAATGGTTTGAACGTCCCACTTTACTTCTGCTTGATAATGATGAGGAATGTTTAAAACTAAGCAATAAAAATGTCGTCAATCAATTGATTCAGGATTCAAATCTCATTGGAATCCTCCTTTGTCATCAGCATGAAATCCTTATTCAAGAGGATTGCTTTTTACTGCTGCGCGAATGTAAAGTACCGCTAGTCATAGCAGAAGAACCTTTATCTACCTCCGAGCTTCTTGAAGTGAAGAAGCAGCATCATACCTTTAGTAGGCTGAGTATCGAGTTAAATGGTTTTATGAATAAAGGGATTATGAAGATTGCTGAAAATCTTTCTGCAGCTTTAGAAACCCCCTTTCTTTTTTTAGATGAAAATAATCAGCTCCTTTGGCAAATCGGTTCAGAAGAAGAGATTGAAAAAGTGTTACAGTGGCTACAAAATGCTGGGCATGACAAGAGGAAGACCACTAATCCGCACACTACTTTACCTGAACAAAACTCTGTTATGAGAGTGGATGAACCTTATGAACCATACATCATGAACATTGCGGGACAAGTTCAGCTAACCTTAGTGACTTTAGCGAATTTGAAAGAATGGCAGAGGATCATCCTTGATAAATTCATTGGATTGTCAGCTCTCGTTTTTCAAACAGAAGAAATCATTCGAGCGCAACGGGAACAAATGAAAGAGCATTTTATTTATGATCTTCTCTATCGCAAGTTTGAGTCGAAAAAGGTCCTAATTAAACAAGCAAGAACGTGGGGATGGGACTTAGAAAAGCCGCATCATCTATTTGTCATTGATGTGGCTCTGTCAGATGAATGGATGATGAATTTGGAGTGGATGGATGAGATAATTGTTTTTTTAGAAAACCATCTATCCGATTTAAATGATGAGATCATTCTATTTCCGTTTCAGGATCAGATTGTTGTTCTCTTAAAAGATGATGAAAATCGTAATCCAAGTAGTAGAAAAAGCTTTGTATTTGAAAAGGCGGCCATGATGGAAAAGGAACTTTCGAGTCATTGGCCCGGCTGCCAATTTCATATTGGTATAGGGAAATGGTGTCAGGATAGCGTGAATCTTAATAAAAGTTATCAGGAGGCCAAAATGGCTTTGCAGTTCGGCAAAGTATGGTTGGAAAATGATCATGTCTTTCATATTAATGATTTGGGTATATTTAATCTCATCATGCATTTGCATAAGGAGATTCTATACGATTTTTGTGAAGAATATCTGCCCTCTTTAATTGAAAGTGATGACAAACTCGGAACAGAATATCTAAAGACCCTTAAAGCCTATTTTCAGTATCAAGGAAACGTGAATGAAGTATCAGAAGCGTTGTACATTCATCCTAATACGTTAAGAAACCGACTGAAAAAGATTGAAGACATGACTGGTCTGTACCTTCATAATAATGTAGATTTTCTAAACTTAATGGTCGCTGTTAAAATTCATTATTCCATGTCTTTTTAAATTCATTCAAGAACAAATGGTGATTTTGTCTGTTTTATGACAGAGGATTTATTGATAAAACCCATCAATCAATAAGGTTTACTACAAAGTTCATCATTTGTTCACCAATCATTCAATTGTTATTCGAATTTTATTTTCTATAAGTGGGATGGACTATTACACATACACAATTGAACAGGCTTAAATGTAGAGGAACTCACACTCCTCAGATTGGACAGTTCCTATTAGAATGAAATTGTAAGAGAAAAGCAATCAAAAATAGGTGGTGGCTTAGATGGCATTATTCAGTAAGTGGGTAGAAAGCTTAGATTATGAATATGAAATATTATCTTCGTGTACTCATCATAAAAGCCATCATTCTAATTGTACAAAATGTGTGGATGCCTGTGACAAGCAAGCGATTTCCATAACAAATGGGAAGCCTGTTATCGATCATTCTGAATGTGTGCAGTGCGGCGAATGTATGGCAGCATGCCCTGTTCAAGCTGTTGCAGGCATCCTTCCGAAAAGGGAAATCAAACAAAATGGTCTGATGATTTCAGGTTGTCATTTTCCAACCATAACGGAATTGCTTATCCTTCATAAAAAGGGCGTTCATTCCATTATCTTTGAAAATGCATCCTTCCTCGAAAAATGGATGCATCGGATGGAACAAGTAAACCAAATGCTCCTGGAACTAGGGGAATCTCCCTTTTCGATTTCGACCGGTTCGATGGAGGGTGAGGAAACTTGCTCGAGAAGAGAACTTTTCTCCCTGTGGAAAAAAGAAAGCAAATCTTTAATGAAGCAGATGACACCTGCTAAGTGGCGTTTTAATCATCATGCTTTACATTTGCGTCAGTATTATCCTGATTTCCAATTTATTAACCTAACGGTTGACCTGGATAAATGTACGCTCTGTAAAGTTTGTGAAAGAATTTGTGACCAAAAATGTTTTGATATTCAAAAGGGACACTTTGCTCTTTCAATGCAGGGATGTAATTCTTGTGGTTTATGTGCAGATATTTGTCCTGAGAAAGCAATCAGAATCGAAGAGCAAATCATAAGAACGGAAGAGATTCATTATCCTGTTTATGAGAAAACGTGCCCTGCTTGCAATCACTCGTTTAACACCGTGCGTGAACATGATGAAACCTGTACGGTTTGTACAAAAATGAATCATTTCTCGCAGAAAGGAGAGCGGATCGGATGATATCCAATATCGGAATTCCAGGATTGATTTTAATCTTAGTGCTTGCATTAATTATTTTTGGACCTAAAAAATTGCCTGAGCTAGGGCGTGCCGTTGGTCAAACTTTAAAAGAATTTAAAAATTCGACCAAGGATTTAATCATTGATGAAGATGAAAAAATTGAAAAAAAGGCTGAGTAAGGTGGGACGATAGGACAAGCACCACCACCCTCCTATTCATTTCAACTGATGAGAAAAAAGGTGTCAGGCACCATCCCAAAAATGGATGGTGCCTGACACCTTTTTTAGTCGCAATTGAGGATCATGGTTATCCCCCTAGTGAAAACGATATCAATCCTCATTAAAACAAGAGCCTCTATTTCTCTATGAGGACTCTTGTTTTATCATTTTCTTAAAATCTAGGCATCGCCTCAACCGCATCTGCTAGATCACTATACGAATCTTTTAAATACCTGCTGGTGGTAGCAATATTGCTATGTCCAGCCAATCTCCTAACCTTCTCAATATCATTATTTGTCGCCTTTAACATCCATTTACAGAAAGTATGCCTGAACATATGTGGAGTTAATTTCTTATTTGGTAAACTATAGCCCTCGACCATCGTTTGGATCCCACGTACAGTAAACTTGGGAGACCGTTGACTGTAGAACACATATGGCGATTGGTCCACATGCGGTTTCTTTTTAGCCATTTCTGCTCGGAATGAAAGCCAGTCCTCTATCTCGGCTAACAGCGTATTCGAAATAGGGATTGTTCTGACTTTATTTCCTTTCCCCACTATCCTCATTCGTTTCAACTCTAAATCGATATCGGTTAATTTCAGGTTAGAAAGTTCATCCACACGCGGTCCCGCATAGGTCAATAAATAGATGATAGCCCGATCCCGACGATATTTTTCTTCCGGATCGACCCCTCTGCTTTTGATGGGTTTCTTCCTTATTCGATCGAGCAAATCTCCAAACTCTTCTTCTGTGAGCCACATAATCTTTTCGGACTCCTCATCAGCTGTCTTTAAATCCTGGATATCAATCATCGGATTGTGCTGCAACCTTTGGTTTTTTACTGCCCAAGCATAATAGCTTCGTAAGGAATTAAGACGGCGATTGATTGTAGAGACGGCCAACGGTTTGACATCTGTTGGACTAAGCATTCCATTGATCCATTTACGAATGTCTGCTGCCGTGACATAATCATCGGGTTGGATATTCATCTCATGAAAAAAACTTTTTAGATCATTCGCATAAGAAATAATCGTATTTTGTGCCATCCCCTTTTCCTGAAGATAAGCAAGATAATTTGAAAACACATGTTCACGCCCTTCACTTATGTAATGTGTTTAATCGTTTTTAAGCGATTACTAAAGATTAGTCTATTTTATATTATATGATTAGTATAACACACTTTAAAAAGGAATGACGGTCACTGCTATGTATCATCCTTGACATCGTTTTTACCACTGAATGACAAAAAGTGTACCAGAGAATGACATACTGTGTGTCACTTCAAATTTTCCGGTAATACAAGAGGAATCATAGTATTGAGAATCAAAATGTTATCGTTTTTATAATCATTTGATAGATTTTCACAAGCTCTGTCTCCCACGAACGGGCCATATTGTTGAGTAACATTTCCAATAAAATTGGATATTTCATGTTGGAAATGGCAAAAATTTTCACTTAAGCCAACGGAGCAGGTTAATTAATAACAATGGGAAATAAAGATATAAATTTTTCTAAAAATCCTTTTTTCATGATTTACCGTTAATGAATAAAATTCCATGTATTATTGAATGCTAACTAAAAACTGGAGACAATTTTATGGAAAAAGGTCAACTAGAAATAATTGAAAAAATCTTGAAAGCAGAAATTGAACAAAATACCAGATTGATGAATTATTGGCAGGAGTTTTCAAACTTCTCAAATTGGCAATTTTGGGTTGTCCTAGCAATGTTTGTTCTCCCTCTTATCGTATTAATTCTCTTTATAGACCGAAAAAAAGTTTTCCATCTTGGATTTTATGGGTACAGTGTACATGTGTTTTTCACCTATACAGATGTAATTGGCACAGAGAGAGGAATTTGGATTTATCCCTATAAACTACTTCCGTTACTTCCATCTAGTATCACTCTTGATGCTTCATTCGTACCTGTAGCTTATATTCTTCTTTACCAATACACACTTAACAGAAAAAAGAATTATTATTTTTGGATGTTATTACTCTGTATTACTTTTGCATTTTTCCTGAAACCACTTATGGTTGGAATTGGATTGTTTCATTTTCACGATAAGGAGAACTTTTTATTGCTTTTCGTGGGGTATGTGTTCGTCGCCCTCATTTCTAAATGGTTAACTGACTTTTTTATCTTTTTGAGTAAAACAACTAAATGGAGTTTATATAATAAAAACATAGATAGATAATGTTCTTATTGAAATAAAGGATTTCTATCGTTTAACAAAGGTAGCGTTACTTTTACCTACTATATTAACGAAGCAGTATTGTTGAAGGAGAAATAAGAAATGTTTTGAAGAATATCTTGAAAGGAAAGATAGAGCTATGGAAACAGATAAATCACGATTAACGGCAGCAGAAATGGGAAAACTTTGGGTAGCTTATGTTGGAAATACTATGGAGAAATGTGTGCTTAGTCATTACCTTAAACATGTAGATGACACAGATACTAAAAGGGTTTTAGAATATGCCTTAGGTTTAACCAAAACCTTTATAGAAGATATTAAAAAAATTTTTAAACAAGCCGACTTTCCAATACCAATAGGATTTACCGAAGATGACGTGAACTTAGAGGCACCAAGACTATTTTACGATGATTTTTATCTTTATTATTTACAATATTTAGGCAAAGCAGGGATGAGCATTTATAGCGTAGCTATCCCTTTAGTGACAAGGAAAGATGTAAAAGACTTTTTTATCAAAGCTCTTAGTGACACTGTCAAATTGATGAGTGATGTAAGTGATGTGCTAATATCAAAAGGAAGATTAATGAATACACCAGTCATACCAGCCCCTGAAAAAGTTGATTTTGTTCATAAACAAAATTTCTTAAGTGGTTATTTTGGAGAAGTTAGACCACCTCATGGATTAGAAATTGCACATCTTTACGGGTGTATTAACAACGATGTAACAAGTAAAGCACTCATTCTTGGTTTTAATCAGGGAGCAAAAAATGAAAATGTAAAAAAGTTTTTGGAGCGTGGCAAAAATATTAATCAAAAGCATATTGAACTACTTTCCGACAAACTGAGTAAAGATAATATTCCTTCGCCAACAATTTTAGACCATTTGGTTACGACTTCTACTACAACGACATTCTCAGATAAACTCATGGTTTATCATAAAATTGACATGTTCTCAATGAAAATAAGAGAATATGCAAATGCTGCTTCACTTAATGGAAGAAAAGATATTGGTGTCTTATTTGCAAAATGTCAATCGGATGTTTCATTTTATGTAGAAGATGGTGCTAATCTTTTGATTGACCTCGGATGGATGGAGCAACCACCAGAAGCAGTTGACAGAGACAATTTATCTTCAAAAGAATAATACATTATAGGTATGAAAAAGCGAACAGTTACATTAAAATTTTTTAACTAAACTAGCCAATAGTTTATCAACATTTTTCAATAAAAGAATGAATAACATCATGATATGCTAAAATTGAACATGGCATATAAAATGCTCTTCAACAATTGGGCGCGTTTCTCTATGAAATGCGTCTGTCTTCATTCTAAGGGCCCTATTGTGGAGTAACTTCTTTAAAGAAAATTAGATTTCTTTCCCAAATTTTAAAGGGATTGTGAAATTATATATTTAAAGTAATCCCATCTTAATTAAAAAAGACGATATAATGGCTTTTATAGAGTAGTGTAATGTTTAGATTCTTAAAAGGAGGCTTGTTCTTGAATATTTTAATTTTAGGTGGAACTGGACGAGTTGGAAGTCAAATAGTTACTTATGCCCTTCATGACAGACATCATGTTACTGTACTAGTTCGCACTCCAGAGAAGATTCAAATAAATCATGAAAATTTAACTATTATTCAAGGAAATGTTTTAAATAAAGATGATATGGTACGTGCAATGCATGGAATTGATGTCGTTATTAGTGCACTCAATACAGATGGGGCAACTACTCTATCAGAAAGTATGCCGTTTATTATTGAAGCAATGGAAAATGAAGGTATACAACGAATTATTACTATAGGAACTGCTGGGATCCTGCAAAGTAGAATTACCCCAAATTTATTACGTTATCAGTCAAGTGAATCAAAGCGCAAGTCAGTCCGTGCAGCCGAAGAACATTATAAAGTCTACGATATGCTTAAACAATCAAAACTTGAATGGACGATTGTCTGTCCTACATATTTACCGGATGGAGAAAGGTTAGGTAAATATCGAACAGACAGTCATTTTTTGCCGGAGGATGGTATTAAAATTTCAGTGCCAGATACAGCAGAATTTGCATTTAACCAAATAAAAAGTAGCGATTATATAAAAACACGTGTAGGTATCGCCTACTAATCATTTTCCCTTACACTACTTACTTATCGGACTAACCCGTTAGTTGAATAAATAAAGGAGTTGCTGCTACAATCCCCTCACTTTACTAACCGGTAGCTTTAGTGTAAGAAGAAATCATTCATTTTAAGATTGAGAAACCATATTTTAGTTATTCAATTATAAGGCGCGATTGTTGAAGATCATTCGTCTAATTCCTCGATAAAAATACGGAGGTATTAGACTTTTTTATCTTTCAAGCCCCTCAAAGTTGTCATTCATGTTTTCTTAATGTTACCCCATTGATAAATACGTTGGCAACAAGTGGTAAAACCTATGACAATCGTTGGTAAATCGAAAGTAACGCAACCTAAAAATTTCACCCAAGAAATGAAATCGTATAAAATAGAATCAACATAAACATCGGAGGAAAATATGAAAAAGCTCGTCAAAGTCGTTGCAGCCATTATTGAAAATGATCAAAATGAAATCTTATGTGCCCTTAGATCACCTGTGATGTCTGTTCCTAACAGATGGGAATTTCCTGGTGGCAAGGTAGAGAAAGATGAAGATATTTATTCAGCACTTGAACGAGAGATTGCCGAAGAATTAGGATGTAAAATCGAAACAGAACATCACGTATTTAATGATCATACCCATGAATACGATACTTTTACTGTTAACCTATTATCTATTAAGTGTAAAATTGTAGAAGGTTCTCCCAAAGCCAGTGAACATTCAAAATTAGTTTGGCTAAAGAGAGAAAACTTAGAGTCATTGAAATGGGCTCCTGCTGATATTCCTGCAGTTGAGCAACTAATGAATGAAAAATAGCCTTCTCCATTTTTGGTTGAGATTATGAAATTTTGTTAGTAATGTTGGACTCCTAGTTCCCTTGCTTAGCCATTTAAATTTCTCTTTTCATGTTACGATGTCGTCAATTTCCAATGAAATGTATATCTGTCATGTTAGCTCAATATGGTTTCTGTATTTGGCAATTAGAACATGGTTCTTTCCAAAGTTGGTTGAAAAGAACCTAAAAAATGATGTTAATGGCAGTATCCTATATGAATAAAAAAGCCAAGATACGCAAGTAAGGCATAAAAACTTGCATGTTTTAGGCATTTAATTTTATTCATTATTGTGTTAAAGCACCAGTCTTCTCTCTTTTCCCTTTTTATCAACAGCCCCATACTACAGGTTAAAAGAACCGGATGAATCGTCCTAGATATCCATCTCCCACCACTTTTGTTCTTCTTGCTTCATCTGTTTCTCCGTTTGCTGAGGATAGGCGGTTCGGAATTTATGATGGTCAGCTGGGATGATTTCTACCATTTTTGCAATTATCTCTTCCGGGTTAAACTGGTTGTTTAACCTCTCTTCCGCCTTTTTTATATCCTCTTTTCTCGTGAAGTTTTTCTCTTCATCGTACCATTTCCATAGCTCTTCTCCCGCCCGATCATTAAAGCCTGTCTTGAAAGCACCAGGGTTAATGGTAGCAACTTTTACTCCAAATCCTTGAAGTTCCAACTTTAGTGTATGGGCAATGGCTTCAATCACGTGCTTTGTAGCGGCATATGGACCGTTATATGGAGATGCCAAAATTCCAGAAATCGAACTCATAAAGACTATTTTTCCGCTTCCCTTTTCAACCATCTTCCGTGCAGCTATCTGTACTGTTTCCAAGGTTGCGAAAACATTTACCTCAAAAACTGCCCGAAACCTATCCATCGGCACTTCCCCGAGCGGCCCTCGTTCATTAATGGCAGCATTTGCAACAAATACGTCAAAATCATACTTCTCAATCTGTTCCAGATCCAAAGGGTTCGTAATATCAACTTTAATCACTTCTATATCCAGTTCCAGGTCATTTACTTCCCGCAGAAGGTCTGTTTTTTGAGAAGTCAGCTCTGTAGTCGCAATCACACGATGCCCTTTTTTAGCAAGACCAATGGCTGCACCTCTGCCAAGCCCAGTGCCTGCACCAGTAATGAAAATTGTTTTGCCCATGTTACATTCCCCCATTCGAAATAGCATGCCAATTTATTTTTCCCAATAGCAGTAAGGGCATACCAAACATAGGTAACTTTACCTATTCTTGCAGGATCAATGATGTCGTCGACTGCCTCGTTAGTAGAAACAACAAAAAAAGCAGCCGAAGCAGCCTTCTTTAATTTTTTAGGAGGAAGAGGGTCAACAACAGGTTGTATAAACACTCCGAGTCACTCGACGAACCTGAATAATAAGAAGATTTTCTACGGATAATAGATGGTGAAAAAAACTATTAGGAGGCTTACCTAGGTGAAGACAAACAAAGGACAACAAAATAATAAAATAAACAGTAAGGAACAGATTTTACAAAATAAAACGGACAATTCGCAGATAAAAGAGAGTGTCTCTGCCCAAAAAGACGGATTTCGCTATGATTACAATGATGATTTTTAATGCAGACATATTAAAGTAAAGTATCAAGTATCGGAAAAGAACAAAAAATGATGCATCACCTTAAAGTTTACTATTTATATTCATAATAGTGATTGGAAGACGCCTATATTCATCTAAATGCTAGCTCTATCCTTGAGCCAGCTTGAACCGCATATTAAAAAGCCAACATACGCAGGTAATGTATAAAAACTTGCATATTTTAGGCTTTTTAATTTTATTCATTATTGTGTTAAAGCACCTAGTTCGTTGAAGAAGAACAGTCTATTTGCTATGAAGAAATGCTGTTCTTCTTATTTTGTAAGAAACAGACAATAGTACAAATTTATTTTACATAATGTTTTTTAAAATCTGGATGAATAGAAAATTTACGGCGTAAATTCACGAGGTTTTCCCCAAAACTTTCCTCTAAAAGTTCTCTATGTTTCTCTATAATTTCCATGAGATACAAATCATGAATGATGAATTCTGTAATTGGCATTACTAAACCTACATGCCTTGTCCATGCTGCACGGCTATCTTTACCCAACGAGACAATTCCTGCTACTACTTCTGTATCATCTGCACTAATAACCAGCCATCGTCCACCATACTCTTCTGTAATTTCATGACCCATATAATGAAGGTAAACATTAGCAAAATTAGCGGAGATTTCCCCATAAGCAATAATTGTTACGTTGACCCCTCTTTTTGCTGCGTGTCTTAGTTCAGACTCCAATTCTTCGAATTCTTCTTTCCAAACCTCTAAGAGAATTCTTTTTTTTGCAGATAATATACAATCTTTTACCTTATGGAGTATTTCACTTTGTCCCGTGATATTCCAGATATTTTCACGGTTATCTGCAGAACGTCCGAGCTCCGCTAATGATTTTTCAGCCAGTTCAAAATTCTCTTCCGCTTCCCTTCGGCGATTTTTAATTAGCTCCTTTGCAGGAACAGGAGTATATTGTGGAGTGTTTCCAGGACTAACCAGAATATCTCCTCGTAGGGCGAGACTATCTAGAACTTCATATATTCTTGAACGTGGTACACCAGAATTTTTCGCTACTGCATATCCAGTTAATGGAGATTCCTCCAATAAGGTAACATACGCTTTAGCTTCATATTCTGTAAAATTTAGTTTCTTTAATGTTCCGAAAATAGTTTCTTTCATAAACCCTCCAACACAATATTAGTCGCTACCTTAGTAACTAATATTTTACCAAAATCTGTTGATTATTTCCAAATCTTTCTGATATACTCGTATAAGTAGTTACTTTGGTAGTCACTATTATAAAAGGAAGGGAGAAACAACATGGATAGCTTACTAACATACATTTCAATTGCTGCAATGATGGTTGTAATACCTGGAGCAGATACTATGCTACTGGTGAAAAACACGCTTAGCTATGGTCCAAGATCTGGACGTTATACGGTTCTCGGAATGGCAACTGGACTTTCTTTTTGGACGCTTATTGCTATTCTTGGATTATCTGTTGTCATTGCAAAGTCTGTAATTCTTTTTAGTACAATCAAATATTTGGGAGCTGCCTACTTAATTTATTTGGGTGTAAAAAGTTTTTTTGCCAAAAGTGTGTTTTCTTTGGAGGAAATTCAAGCACAAGCGAATGCACCTATCAATTCTTCAAGTCGGCATAATAAAGAGGCCTTTATGCAAGCATTAGTTAGTAATGTACTTAATCCAAAGACTGTTTTGGTTTATATAACTGTCATGCCTCAATTTATCGATTTGAACGAAAATGTAAATCAGCAATTGATTGTGTTAGCATCAATCCTTACTTTACTCGCTGTGTTATGGTTTCTAACCCTTGTTTATGTAATTGATTATGCAAAAAAGTGGTTGAATAATTCCAAATTCCAGAAAGTATTCCAAAAATCATCTGGCTTAATTTTAGTAGGTTTTGGCGTTAAAACAGGAATATAGAAAGCTAAAATTAATGTGTTTACTTTACTCTCACAGCACAAGATATGTTATCTGAGAAAGTGTTTATAGATTCTGGCAAGCAGCCTGTATTCAAGACAATTTATATTTTAGTTACAACTTGAAGTTCTAAAGCCAAATTTCTAGGTGCTACAACAAGAAATTTAGCATTTTTTATTTAGATTCACTTAAATTTTATTCTGCATTTCTCTAACGCTTTCCGTAATTACTCTTTTCCTTCTTCAACTCTAACCGTTGAAGAGAGATCTGTTCCGTAACTCCTAAGTTATGACATTAACTAAACAAAAAAGACCACCTCGTATGATAACGGCTTCTCTTTTGGGCGAGAAAAGTAGTAATTGAATAGCAAAAAAAAAACAGACCAAATAATAAACTTTTGGTCTGTTTTTTTTTCCTATAAATCAAGATTTTGGTTTTAATGTTAATATAAATAGCAGAAAATTAGCAATTAAAATATCGTTGGACAATAACCATTGTCTTTGCTATTTATAGTACTGTTTTAATGGTTAAAACGCGACATACTTTACTTGAGATAATTAAAGGTTTTAATTGGTAAATGTTGTATAATGCAATAAAGACTTGAACAATAGGAGTGATTTTTTTGAAACTAAAATCTATGGTATTTATTGTATTAAGTATGATTTTTTTGGCTGCAGGTTGCTCTACAAATGGAACAGTTGAAAATAAGTTGTCTCTGCCTAAAAATATACCCGATTTTGTTCAAAAAGGTGATTTTGAAAAGATAGATTGGGATAGAACAGTTACCGAGTTTGATACAGGTACTAGAGATGATATGATTGGTAACAAAAATAAACTTGGAATAATAGGTCCGAAATTACAACCTAGTAAAGTCGAAAAATGGTTATGGCATTTTTGGGGGATTGATAAAGGTGAACTTACAGTTGTAGGTTACAATAAAGATACTTCAAAAATAACACCAGTATTAAGTGATGGCGATTGGTCGAGGGATGGTATTGGTGGTGGCAAGATTGAAGGTGCAGATGCGAGTATACCGTCGAATGTCATCTTGCCAGAAGCAGGAAAATGGGCATTGTTAGTATATATTGATGACAAATTATTCGATACATTAGTTTTCAAAATTAATGAATAATGAATATGCTTTTTTATTCTTATTTCTTTTAACAGGGTAGAAGACCATCGAAAATGATGGTCTATTTTTTGTTATTACTAAAGCCCACTTTTGTTCCATTCGTTATTTATAATGAGTACCTCTTCTTTTTTTACTAACTTAGCATCGCCAAAAAATTTTGAATTTTCCTTTTGTATTTCAATTTGTCCGTTTCCGTAATCATGTAAAACGGTATAATTTTCATTATTATAGACAACTTTTTGTCCTTTCAATGTCTTTCTCCCTCCTACAGTCCCTTTACCCTATCACATTAATCAGTTTAACGCTTTTGTGCGTTAAAGTAAATTAGTCAGAGTTGTTTAACTATTTGGCCGTTAGTTAAAGAAGAAAGCATTCCACAACTCTTAAGTTAAGACCTGTCTGAGACCGTTATAGTCTTTTAAAGACATTAAAAAAAGTCGATTCCCAAATTTAAGAATCGACTTTACACACTTCATTCTGTTGTAGCGCCCTTTCATTGAAGAAGCTTGGCCTCTTATGATTTACTCATTAGCAACACAAACCTTGTATTTGCAACTGAGTAAGCCTCCTGTCCTCATACTACGGTTACTCTCCTGGGACATTCACTTGGAAAGTAACGCCGAACTTGTCCTTTACTTGCCCATACAAGGGGCTCCAATCCGTTTTCTGAAGGGGCATAATGACTTGTCCGCCATCTTCCAAAGCAGCAAAGATTTCTCTAGCTCTAGCCTCTTCTTTGGGATGGATGGCCATCTGAATTGAATTGCCTGGCTGATAAGGCATGCCTTCGTAGGTATCGCTGAACATGAGATCTGCTTCTCCGACTTTCAAATGTGCATGCATCACGCGATCCTTCATGTTATCCGGCAATGGATAATTAGGGTCTGCCGGCATATCCCCGAACGTCATGATACCCATTACTTTCCCGCCAAGCGCTTTCTCATAAAAATGGACTGCTTCTCTCGTGTTACCATCAAAAATCAAATACGGGTTCAAACCAATTGACATCATTTAACATCTCCTTCGTTCTAATGTTTTTACCATGCGTAAGTCATTTCCTAGTGGCAGTAACTAGCAACTATTATTACCATAAGCATATTATACAAAACAGAACGTATGTTTGTAAACAAAAACACAATTGAATACTAACAATTGTTCACATTACACTTACACCCTTTTTGATGGTTATCATTTCAGTAATTAAATCTGGATTTTTCTAACCTACTTCCACATCCATATTTCGATATTTACTTATTTTGTTATTATGAAGGTTCTGAATGGTTTTAGTTGGCTCTCTTAGTCATTTTTTTGCTTCGTTCATTATCAGTAACTGTCCCTAAATCCAGTGTAATATTCACTATATAAATATTCAAATACTAAAATAACAAGTGATTAAGTTCTATATATCTGTACTTTTTTATATAAAAAAGGCCAACTGTTGTTGACCCTACATGTGGATTTACAAAAGTAAAGCTTACTTATTTGTTACTCTAACTACCTGTATATCCTCTCTAATCTTAGGTGGATTCTTTGTTGAACTGGCCTTTACGCTGGTTCCTTTGGCTATTTCTATTGCGTATAGTATTGGTGTTCTACTAATTTTTAGAGAACTAAAAGCCAATCCTGTTTAATCACCTATTAATAGGTGATTTTTTAATTCCGTTGTTGCGTAACTTGGGTCAATTAAGCATCACAGAACAACAAAAAAGATACAATGCCTATACAAGGATTGCGCCCGATTCGAGAAAAGTGGGTTCAGCGATGATTCTTGTTTTTGACCGTACAGATAGTTGTTGAAGTATAAAGGCTTTGACATATATACACGGTTGAAGCCATCTTCTATACGGAGATCTACTTCAATAAACTCAAACTTAGGGTAATACTTAAGATTTTCAGTCATTAACTCATTAGTATATAAGCAAACTTCTATAAGAAAATTTTCCCTTTAAATAAGAACATATGTTTAGTAAAATAAAGAAGGAGGCGATATTCATGATGGATAGAGGTTTAATGAAGTGGAACGGATTTTTCATGCCGGAACAAAAAGAATTAATAAGACAAATATACAAAGAAAGCCTAAAGACAGAAAAACCAATCCTAGACGAAGAACAATTACATAAAATGAGCGATTTGTTGGTAAGAAGTATGCAAGATAATAAGCAAATGATATTAACACTATGGATGGATGGATACATAAGAGATGTTGGGCCAGTGAGTATACATAAGATTGATCAGCATCAGCGCAACTTATATGTCTTTTACAAAGACGTTCAACAAATTTTTCATTTTGACTCTATAATAGGAGTTAAAAACATTTAAATACAAAAGTGAAAAACTGGGTCTTCTAACTTTTAATGAATGATTTAAGTTGAGGTGATTTAATGGATTATAGTCCATTTCCTAATCGTTCAATCCTCTGTGTGGATATGAAAAGCTTCTATAGTAGTTGCGCTGCTGTGATGCTTGGACTTGACCCAATGACCTGTTATTTAGCTGTTGTCGGTCATACAGATCGTCAAGGAAGTGTCGTTTTAGCAGCATCACCTGCTTTAAAAAGAGAATTTAACATTAAGACGGGATCGAGACTCTTCGAGATTCCTAATAATCCTAAAATTCATATTGTAAACCCTAGTATGTCTTCCTATCTAAAAACATCAGCAGCCATCATCCAACTCTTTAACCGTTTTGTACCATTTTCTGATATGCATCCTTATTCCGTTGATGAAAGTTTTTTAGATGTAACAGGAGTCAGAAGATTATGGGGAGATCCTGAAACCATTGCATTCAAAATCCAAGAGACGATCAAGAAAGAGTTCGGCCTTCCTTCTACTATAGGAATCGGCCCAAATATGCTGTTGGCCAAACTATGTTTAGACTTAGAAGCGAAGCATTCAACCACAGGCATTGCTAAATGGACATATGATGATGTTCAAGCAAAGCTATGGCCCACCTATCCTTTAAGTCAAATGTGGGGGATTGGTCCAAGGATGGAAAGAAATTTAAATGGTATGGGAATATTCAATGTAGGTGCCTTAGCCAATTATCCTCTTAAACTATTAGAAAAGAAATTTGGTGTAATGGGACGCCAGATCCATCAACATGCCTGGGGCATTGATTTTTCTAAAATAGGTGATCCGGTCAAACAAGAGCAAGTGAGCTTTGGCAAAAGTCAAATTTTACTTAGAGATTACCCCAATCCAAAGGATGTCAAACAGGTAATCCTGGAAATGTGTGAAGAGGTAGCTAGACAGGCACGAAAATATAAAAAGTCTGGGCGAACCGTAAGTTTAGGGATTGGGTATAGTAAAGATGAATTTGGCGGCGGATTTCATCGAGCAAAATCACTAGACTATCCTACGAATATAACATTGGAAATGTATCAAACCTGTCTAACACTCTTCGATACTTTTTATTCTAATAAGACAGTTAGACAAATCTCTGTGACATTATCCAATATCGAAGACGATGACACTATACAACTGGACTTGTTTCAACAGGACCGCGAAAAACAACGGATACTTGGCTATGTGATGGATGCCATTCGAGATAAGTATGGCCCGATGGCATTGTTAAGAGGTGTTTCCTACACACATGCAGGTACAGCACGGTATCGATCTCATTTAGTTGGAGGCCATCATTCCTGAGTGTTAGAAAGGGCTGTCCCATAAGGTGTCTGGCATCCACAATTTATCGATATTCAGTGCGATTTTACGCAAAGTGATACTAGATATTGTATTGTGTTGCCTGACACCTTTGCTTTAGGACCCTTCATCTTTTTTGCATCCCATGCCCTCTGTGCTTCATCAAAAATAATCACCTGTTCTTCAGGTACTTCTCACTCTCTCAATCCCACTCCACACTCATCGCAAGTCCTTCCCTTTTTCATCAAAAGCCTATACTAATCGTACAATCCCCATAACAAGCCGTAACATCCATACACTCATCTTTCTTTTTATTATTTTTTGTATTCAAATGACCGCTAGAAATGACACGACCTTTACCACTTAAAAACATAAAATCACTCTGTTAAAACAAAAGACTACTATTCTTTTAACAAATAAATAATAATATAAATTTTGGAGATCAGTTAAAAAAGTTATACTTAGAATGAAATAGAGAAGAAAGCTGTTGGGCTAGTAAAGTAGCCTAGTTGGAGAAGGATTATGTTATAGTTGATTTCTTTATCATCGTCTAACCAAGGACGATTTTTTTATTTTAAGAAAAAAATAAAATAATTTAAGCCAAACAAGGCGTTCGTTTGTCTAATAAGTATAAGACAAAAAAAGAGAGGATGAACCATTATTATTTGTTTAGTCAAAAAAGCTCAAAAAGGCGATGACAAAGCCTTCTTAAAACTTTATCAACAATACCAAGAAGATATATACCGTATCGTTTATGTTTATGTAAAAAATCAAAATGATGCTTTGGATGTGGTTCAAGAGGTAGCATACCTTTCATTTAAAAATATACATACATTGAAAAATCCAGAGCATTTCAAAACCTGGTTAATCAAAATAGCTATCACTTGTTCTATTAATTTGATTAAAAAAAATCAAAAAGTGATTCAATTAAAACCAGAAGATGAAGAGTTTATCGGTTTAGAAGATGAAGATGTTTCCCTTTCGATTACCCTTCAAGAATTACTCGAACAGTTAAATGAAGATGAAAAGAGCGTCGTCATTTTAAAATTCTACGAAGGTTATTCATTTAAAGAAATAGCAGATTTATTGAATATACCTTTAGGAACGGCAAAATCCGTGCTATATCGTGCATTAAATAAACTTCGAAAAAATCTTAAGGAGGCTGATATTTGTGAATAACATAAAACAAGAATTGGAAAAGATTGAAATTCCTAAAGAATTAAATTATAGGGTGGCTTTAGGGATTAAGCAAGCCAATATGGAAGAAAAGAGAAAGAAAAGATACTCGAAGAAGTGGATACTTGGTTCAGTTGCTTCCATGATGATTATTGGAACGGGTTTCGCTTTTGCTGGTTCACACATAGTAGACGCAACTAGCTCATTAATCAATCAATTGTTCGGCTCTAAGGAAGAGTTGATACAATCCTTACCTGATGAACCTAAAGAGAGTTTGAACTCGTTTGAACAACACTTGGCATTTGCAGAACAGTATTTATCGGAGGAGGAATTTGCTACATACAGTCAATTAATCAAAGAGCAAATTAAAATAGTGAGCAACATACAAACTGAAAATAGGAAACCGAATATAGAAGAGGAACAACGACTAGAAGAGCTTTCTGCTGCCATAGAGATTTATGATGCGAAGTTGAATACCTTTACTACTCATACAATAGATGAGGCTCAACAAATGATAGACTACCCTATTACCAAACCAACATTTATACCGGAGGGATACAAACAGGTTAGCGAAGAAATTCATACGGATGAGAGTCATGTTGGTAAAGACCCCATTGTTGAATTAAAGTATAGCAAAGGAGAGTTTGGATTTTGGATTACCCAGCAGAAAATAGATAAAAACCAAAAGGATGAGTTAGAAAAGCGGAATTTCGAACATACAGAATCCTATTCTCTAAAAGAATTTGAATTTGAGTATGTTTACTCTGAAGACACGAACGTCACAGGCATGAGAGTCTTTGTACGAGAAAAAGGATATAAAATGACAATGATTGCAGACATTTTAACAAAAGAAGAAATGGAGGAAATACTGTTATCAATGGTCGAAAAGTAAATGAGAATTTTCCATATGAGGGCGAATCCTAAGTATAATCACATTCCTATCCAACGGACGCTTTAATTGAATAGAAAAGACCCTCCATTAAGATGAACGGGTTCGGTTGACGGGGAGAAAATATTCAATAACAGACTAATTGGGGACATCATTCACATATGAATGGGTGTCCCTCTTTTTGTTGTTATATCCATACTTTAATGGATTTAATACACTAATTAACACACAAATTGAAAATAAAAATGTCGCATAATAACACAAAAAAACTCGCCGTGATAGGTGAGTTTTAATGCAGGCAGGAAATAATATAACCTTTTTTCAACAAAAGCATCTGATTGTTTAATTACGGTTGCTTTACATATTTTTGCTTTCCAGAAGAAGTTTGGATTCTCCTGTACGTTCCCATTCTTCTACTGTTTCATATGCTTTTTCAGGAGAATATCCCTTCCCTACAAGAACTCCCATTAGAATAAACTCTTGAAGAATGTGTGTCATATTAATTCCTCTTTTAACGTCCTCCAAGCCTTCTTTTACCAAAAACTCGGTATGTCTTACCCATTCATCTGGAGTCTTTCCGAAAATTACTGTTTTCCCATTTCCATTACCCAAACCTTCTTCCATAGCCATTGCATCTGCCTTAGTCTTATGAACAGTACCAAATGGATGGTTTGGTGGGGCATATATTGAGTATAGTTTCAACGGAACATTTCCTGTATTTGTGATATTGTGCCACATTCCAGCCGGTATCATAATAGCAGAGTCATCAAAGATTCTCCATTGGAAACTTAAATTATCTTTACTTTTGCCCATTTGTACAATCCCCTGACCTTGTTCAACACGTAAGAATTGATCCACATCAGGGTGCACTTCCAATCCGATATCTTCACCAACATTGAGACTCATTAATGTGACTTGCAAATGATTTCCTGTCCAAAGTGCAGTACGATACGTGTTGTTTTGTTTGGTGGCCTCATTGATATTTATAACAAATGGGTTTGCTCCATAATCTTTTAATACGTTTCTGCTATCACCATAAAAAGACCGATAAGAACTAAATGCCAACTCACTAGGAAGAGCCCGATAACCAGTAGGATTTCCGTAAGTATGCGTTGGTACATTTGCATAATAAGGATATTGATACCTATAGGGCACATAGTACATTTTCCTCAATCCCTTCATATTATTCATTATGACTAAATTATCTTATGTACGGTAGAAGAGGAATGTACTTATTAATGTTCAATGACCTCTTCGAGTATCCAAGGTACATTTCGATTCCTTTTATATACTCTATTAAGAGAATAACTTGGAATTAGGAGCTCAATGCACAACAACTGCTCAGCAGCAGGAAAATAATTTAAGAGGTGAAAATACAATCAATGTATGCGAAAAAATTTTACTCCAATAATCAACCCCCTTATCATAATGTGCAACAATCATTGGAAAGACAAAATGCTAACGACTATGGAGCCAAAGGGGCTTTAAATGCCCCAACATTAACCTTACCTCAGATGCTAACTTATGCTTTACAGGACGAATTTCTTGCTCAGGCTAGGTATAATAATATTCTTTTAAACTTTGGTTATAATCGTACATTTGCCCGAATCCAAGAAGCTGAATTAAGGCATATTAGTGCGTTACTTCCTCTTTTTGAACGATATCAAGTACCTATTCCAGAAGATATTTCAAGGATGTTTGTTACTACCCCAGAAACAATAAAAAACGCTTTTGCTTTTGGAGTACAAGGTGAGATAGAGAATATAAGTATGTATAATAAATTTCTTTCTATAAATCTTCCAACGGATGTAAGAACGGTATTTACGCAGTTAAGAAATGCATCATTGAACCATTTGGATGCATTCGAAAGAGGCCTAGCCCGAAATTATGTTTAGAAAAAATAGTTCCCTTTGTGAGCCTAAAGGAAATTTTCCGATGAACTTCATATGCTTCTTTTGAAGGTTATCCATAATTATTTTAATGAAATAAATTGATTATAGATGGTTTCAGAAATTTTAGATACACCAACAATTTATCTGATACATATGGATAAATGAGTTGAACTTTTTGATAAGGAGGGCAATCTCATATGTATGAGGACTGTGTGCAACCATTTTGTGCACAAACAACTGATATAGCACCCCTGTTTGTGACAGAAGCTTACGACAATGTGCAAAAGAAAATTAAAGAAATTCGCCTAGAAAGTTATCGTGGAAAATGGGTAATCTTATTTTTTTATGCAAGTGATTTTACTTTTGTTTGACCGACAGAGTTGGCAGCGGTCGCTGCTGTTTATAATCAACTGAGGCTCCTAAATACAGATGTACTTGCCATAAGTACAGACAGTGTATATTCTCATAAAGTTTTTACTGAGGTATCTCCTTCTGCTTCTCAGGTAACGTTTCCACTATTAAGTGACCGAACACAAAAAATTAGTAAAGCATACAGAGTGTTAAATGAAAAAACTGGTTCTACATTTAGAGCAACCATCATAATAGATCCAGAAGGAACGATTGTTACCAAATTCGTAAATCCACCGGAAGTTGGTCGAAATATTTACGAGATTTTAAGGGTAATTCAAGGGATACAATATAGTAGAAGGACTGGGGAAGGAGTCCCTGCTAATTGGGTACCAGGTCAATCTGGAATTATTAGGGATCCAAAGTACATTGGTAGAATTTAAGGACTACCCAATAATCGTATTTAAATAAAAGTGAATGATTATTATTATATTTTTTCGGTTTCATCGGTAGCGATTCTTTAATGTGTCACTTTTCTGACTCAATTATAGGTTGCGTTGATCCAAGAAGGATTAACGCTTCTTCTCGTTGAATTTGTTGAATTTATTGTACGAACGGTACAGTCTAGATAAAAAAGCCAAGTCGTATTTTTTGTGAATTTATTGCTTGTTTAATTTTTAGGGATACATGCTCATAAACCAGCAATTAACATATGTTATTGTTAATTGCTGGTTTATGAGTGAATTATGTGTACTACTATAATAATTTTCCGTATATGAATTTGTATACCTAAATAAAAATTTTTGATTTACATAATACATTTCATCCATTTAATGGTGTTGATTGTGAAGAATTATACGAACGGGTGCTTTAGTTCAATTAGGTTGGTAAATATTACACCAAAAACATCTCAGAAAAATTGAAGTGACCCCATAAAGTTAGACAGGTTATTTCGTTAGGCAGCTTGTTGGGTCTGAGTTCAATATTGTGACGTGATGCCTGACATTTTTTTTAGACATCCCCTCTTTCTCGGTCATGACCAAAAACTATTTGTGAAATTGTTAGACGAGTTCCTTTGCCTTTAAATAACTTGTTAAATATAAATTGCACTTAATTCTTCTGCTCTATAAGCATCTAGGAATAGTTGTCCCAGATTCCCCTTTCCTTTGAAACCTAAATCACGCAGGCCATGATCGATTACTGTTAATACATGTAGAACTTTTTCAATGAAGGCATTTTCACCCATATGACCAATACGCAAGATGACATCTTCATATTGCGCCAAAGAAGTAGCAATGAATAGATTGGATGTTTCTTGGATGTGTTGTTGTAATCGTAATGCGCCTATTTCTGCTGGAATGATGACGGCAGTGACTGTATTGGAGCATCCTGATTCTAAGAATAATCTTAGTCCATATTCTTGTATAGATTTTCTTACTGCGTTCGCAATTTTCGCATGTCGTTCATAAACCGCCGATTGACCTTCTTTTAAAATATTGTCTAAAGCAACATCTAAAGCCTCAATAGTGCCAGCGGGCATCGTATAAGGCAAGGTTCCTTTTTCCATATATCCGTTGAAAATTTGCAGGTTTGCATAATAGGAAGCAATTGGTATTTTACGATCATTCATCGCTTTTTTAGCGTCCTCACTAATGGAAACAATCGCTAAGCCAACAGGTGCTGAGATAGCCTTTTGAGTACCTCCGCAGCAAATATCGATTTGATTTTGGTCGACATCAATGGGTTCACCCACCATACCAGCTACTGAATCCACCACTGTTAGAATGCCGTATTCCTTTAGTAAGGGAGAAAGTTGGCTGACCTCATTTAAGATGGACGTTGGTGTATCACAATGAACAAATGTTGCATATTTGAAGTCATGATCTTTTTCTAAATAGTTCCGTACTTCTTCAACAGGTATGTCTTTATGATAGTCAAAACTTAAGACAACAGGTTCTCCTCCATACATTCTGACAAAATCTTGAAACCCTTCACCGTATATCCCGTTATCGAGCACAAGGACACGGTCACCCTTTTCAGTTAAGCTCGCACAAGCAGCTTCCAAAGCTAGAATCCCTTCTCCGGCAAGCAGCAGTACTTCATTTGTCGTACCCATGACCCGGCCCATCTTTTGGCATACCTCATGGTAATAGTGGATGAATTCTTTATCAAAATCAGTGTTATTGGTTTTTTTAGCTAACGCCAAGCGTACATTCTCACGTACGTCCGTTGGTCCTGGTGCATAACTTGGTTTAAATCTCATAGCAATCGTTCCTTTTCAATCAGTGTATTTTATGAAGTAACATTAGTAAGAAATTTGTTACGACGTTTAGCTGTTTTAGAAATGTATTATCTTATTATTTCTATTCGAGAATATTATAGTGATACAACCCATGTATTGGATTTATTTTTCTTATTATACATCATTTGTTATATTCGGACGAGATTAGACAGCAAACAAAGGAGAATAATCCATTATAAGAGGTTAGAATAGCCATCTCATCTATACCCGGACGTTGGGTGTTATAGATGAGAAAGGAGATTTGAACGGAGTATGATGTCAGTTTTCTCCATTGAAATGAACCTCGTTTCCAATGAACGAAATTTAATAAAAAAACCTCATAAATCATACTTATCGGTCAAAATAATATAGGCAAATAAGGATAAATTGAGTTTTAAAAGGATACGATACACGAAAAGAATCTCCTAATACACCCTAATTGGAGAAATAGATAAGGTGGAGAACATGAAGTGGATTATAAAATCAAAACATCTAAATGATGAAAATAAAGTAATTGGATTGGAAGTTGAGGATGAAGAAGGCATATTTGATGCCAATTTAAGATGGGACGGCTTTATGGAGATTCATATACCATCCATAACCGAAGAAAATAATGATTTAAAGGACACCATCCGTACGTATGACATTGATGAACTCATTACGAAGTTAAGCGGCCTAAGACAAGTTTGTGTAGACCATTTTGACAATCGGAAAGAAGAATAATACTAAGAGTGCCAGATACCATACAGAAGTGGATGGTATCTGGCATCTTGGGATACCCGAGCGGTTTCCGCCACTATGTTACTCGTTTACTGGATGAGGGAATTACGGTTATGGTGTTAAGAATGAACGGTCTCGGATGGTTCTTCCGCTTCATTCATTTGGAGTTTTTTCCACTGATGAAACGGCAGAACCGCCCCTTTGTTTCATTCATTTTTGATACCCGTGTAGTCAGAAATGGTTTCAGATAATAATGTGGCTGTATTCGCCACTTCCTCGCTTGCCTCGGAAACATCAGATAACATATTTACTAATCCTGAAATTTCAGTTTCAATAAGGATATTTTGATTGTTACTTTCCTTGGCCTCTTTCAAGATTTGTTCTAATAATTGATTGACTAGCTCAGTTGTTTTCACACATTTTTGGACAATTTTATCTATGTTTTGTATCGATGCTTCAATCGTCTTAATCTGATGATTTGTTTTTCCGCTTATTTCAGATACTTTAGATGAAGAACTCTTCGTTTGATTGGCTAGCTTCCTAACTTCTTCAGCTACAACTGCAAACCCTTTCCCTGCTCCTCCTGCACGTGCGGCTTCTATAGCTGCATTTAATGCTAGTAAATTCGTTTGATCAGCAATTTCTAAAATAATATTTACTATTCCTTGTACTTCTTTTGCGTTATTGTCCAATGTCTTGGCATTTTCCACTATACCGCTTACCCCTTGTTTAATCTCTTGGATTTGTCTATTTAAATTTTTCATGTTCTCTGATCCATCCTGAGATTTTCTTTGCACTTCATTTGAAAGCTGTTTCCCCTTATTAGATGCTTCTTTAATAATTTTTGACTGATTGGACATTTCTGAAGTGCTTGCATGTGTTTGCTCAGCTGTTGCAGCTAAACGTGCGGCATTCTCACCTACATTTGCAACCAATTCCAGTTTGGCATTTCTGTCTACTTTTTCACGTAATTGTTTCTCTCTCTCTTCATATGCGGTTAAAACGAGCTGCTGCTCAAAACTTAAGATCTTATTCACTGCATTGATTGCCATGGCACGCTCTTCTGAATGATTGAAATGTTGATGAATGATATTTTGAGCTATTTCAAATAAAACATTAAAAGCGGCCATATACCACTTGGGCTCTAAACCGATTTTTATATGAGCATGAGCAATTCTTTCCCTTTTTGAAACAAATACATCATTGATATGACCGTCAAACATTTCTATCAGATGTGATTGAAGCGTTTGTTTTAATCGATTAACCGTGCTATGACTCTGTATCATAGCTGTTAAATGTGGCACTTCCATCACACGACCATAAAAACCTGTGGTCATTTTATGAATATTTTCCTTAATAGCTGGTTGGATTAACTTTAATATTTGTAAATCTCTTTCTTTAAGCTGAATCATATCCAATTGAAGTTGTATGTCTGTTGGTAAGTTACGATCAATTTCTACTTGAATGTGGCTAAACTTTTCCTCAAAACTTCTCAAACTAAATGTTGATTGTTTATTCCTTTTTATGCTTAAAAACATGATAATCCCTGGCCCTTCTTTTAACTTATTGGTCAGCTGCTTGTATTCTCCAATGGGTCATAAGTATATAGCGATTTTTATAAGTAGATTATAACAAGAGTTTGTTAAATTGTATAATGTTTTAAAAAGAATAATATACAAACATTTGACATATTTTATCTCTTTTGATACTAATAAGATAAGGAAAAAATTAGCGGTTGGAGAATGAATGGGAAAGGCGGGAGCTGTTTGGAGAAAACGGTTTGCGTAATTGGCGCTGGCATTGGCGGGCTAACCGCGGGAGCTTACTTAGCAAAGCACGGCTATAGAGTGACTGTGTTAGAGAAGGCGGCAACAGTAGGCGGTTCGGCAGGATGGTATGTCCGTAAGAATCGATTATTTCCAACAGGTGCCACACTAGCTTTTGGGTTAGAAGAACACGGTTTATTGAGAAATATGTTAAACGAACTAGATATTGATTTACCTGCAACAGAATTACTTCACCCAATGGATGTTGTATTACCTGGTAAAACCATTTCCATTTACAAGGATTCTTTGGATTGGGAAGCTGAACTGAAGAAGACTTTTCCTGAACATAGTCAGAACGTCCTTAATTTTTGGCGCAATCTGACCAAAATTGGTGAGAGTGTTCTTGCTTTCACGGAAACTAGAACAGCTTTGCCGATAGAAACATTTAGCGGACTGGCAGATATACTCAGGTTTGTTTTTCATCATCCTTTTTCACTCATGCGTTTAGCTCGTTTTTCATCTTATACGGTAGAAGACTTCATGAGAAAATACAGGCTTGAACAGGTTACCCCTTTCCGTCAAATGTTGAATGTACAACTTATTGATGCCGTTCAGACAGATGTGAGTGAAGCCGCTCTTCTGCCAGCGAGTTTAGCCTTAACCATCTATAGAAGGGGCAGCTTCAGTATTCAAAATGGCATAGGTGAAATCAGTAAAAGATTGGCCGATAGAATAGAAGGTTTAGGCGGTGAAATTTTATTAAACTCCCCTGTTGGTTCTGTTAGTTATAACAAGATGGAAAAACAATGGGAAGTACAGAGTCCTAAATGCAAAGCATCCTTTGATATTATTGTGAACAATACCGGTGTACTATTTGGTTATGATCCTAGCAAAGCTCAGAATAGAAATCCTGACTGGGGCGCTTTTCGGTTGGATGCGGTATTGAAAGAGGATATATGCCGGGGTCCTTTAAGAGGGAAAAAGTTACCGTTTGCTTATCAAATCGTACCTAAGTCTGAGCATTCCAAGATTTTAAGAGAGGAAGCAGGCCCTTTGTATGTTACCTTTCACCCATCATTGAATAAAAATGGGGAAACAGTTGCGGGAGAAGTGATGATGACAGCCTCTATTCATACCAATCCTAAAGAGTGGATTTTGTGTACGAAGGAGGAATACAAAAACAAAAAAGAGAAGGTGAAAAATGCCATTCTCTCAGAGATTGAAAAAATGATGCCTCTTAAGGAATATGTAATCGATGCGGAAGCGGGTACACCATTAACTTATCAAAGGTATATCGGTAAAGCCTATGTTGGCGGTACCTCCTTAACCGTTAAACATGCGGTGTTAAAGCCTAAAAGTGTTCGATCTTCACTGCCTCAGTTTTATATTGCTGGAGAGCAGGTATTTCCAGGCCCTGGGACATTATCCTCCGCTCTAAGCGGTTATTATGCTTCAATGGCTGTCATGGAAGATGTAAAAAAACATGATTATCATTCAAGATGATCCTTTAACAGACCAATAATAGAAAATGATTAGGGGTGGAGATATCGATGTTAGACTGCAATGTATGTTATCCGTCGGATTTAAACTATGAAATTAAGATTTCTGGAGAAAGCAACAAAAATTATTTTCCTGATATTCTATTGCACCTTCAAAGAAAGAAACTGCTGGTTAGCTATGAGGAAAATGTTCTTGTTGTTAAAGAATTAGCTATTCAAGATTTATATGACTTTTTTTGTGACCATCTGGATATGGAGACTATTTCATTTCGTATTGATAACAAGGAATGGAAACCAATTAGACAGATTTCAGAAACGTTTGACTCGAAATGGATTGATCAAATCATCTTGGAGGAATCCGTACAAAGTTATGTGCAACCAATTGTCGATGAAACAGAAGAAATTTACGGATACGAAATGTTAGCACGTTTTATCAAGGAGGAAGGGCAGTTTTATTCTCCTTTTGAAGCTTTTTCAGCAGCTAAAGCTCGGAATCGGACGTATTCATTAGATCGAGTTTGCCGTATGACGGCTGTTCGTCATGCTGGTTTTACAAACAAAAAGGTTTTTATCAACTTTATTCCTACTTCCATTTATTCACCGGAACATTGTCTGAAAACAACTACCCAATTGACAAATCAACTCGGCATAGCCCCCTCTCATTTTGTATTTGAAGTCGTAGAAACAGAGCAAGTAGAGGATTTAAATCATTTAAAAAGGATTTTAATGTATTATAAAGATAAAGGTTTTGAATATGCATTAGACGATGTTGGTGAAGGTTTTAGTACAATAGAAGTATTGAAAGAATTATCCCCCAATTACATGAAGCTTGATATGAAATTTGTGCAAGGGGTTGCTGCAGATTCGGATAAGCAGGAAACAGCAATGAACATATTACAAACGGCGAAACAGGTTGGTGCCATTCCTTTAGCAGAAGGAATTGAAAGTAGAGACGACTTTATTTGGTTAAAGAATATTGGCTATAAACTATTTCAAGGCTATTTATTTGGAAAGCCTGCTGCAATTAAAGATAGTAATGACTAAATCAGTCTCTTTGCCCTTCCCTTCAATTATTTATTCCTCGAAAAAAAACGATAGAAACATGGGGACAGTTTCTATCGTTTCTTTTATTTGAATTTTTCTCCATTGATGAAACAGCGCTGTCCCTTTGTTTTAGGGGATGGTTTTCAAAGACTGTTTATTTATGATTTTCTTAATCATAACTCCAAGTGCTGCCCCAGGAAAAACAAACAACATTGGAAGCCAAACAGGACCTAATAATACTCCAAATATCACTAATTTTGATGAAAAAATCAAACCAACTGTCACAAAAAAGGCAGTTAAAACATACGGAAGAAAAGAAATAGGATCTTTACCTCCACCAGCATCTTTAACGGCATCCCACATGGCAAAGAAGTATAAACAAGGATAAAACATGAGCCACTGATAATTCGCATGTTTTATGGCCTCACTCATTTCTCCATGAAAACTCATAAGTATAATCTGATTGAAATGGGATTGTGTATTTATCAGAAGTTCAAGTATCAAAAGTACTGTGCCTTTAAAATATTTTCCGTTTAAATACTGACCAAACCCAGGAAGTGCGATGCTCCATAGTAGTTTTTCAAATATATTTTTACTCACTGAACATACCCAAGCAATGGTTGATCCTATACTTCTTTTGCAATTTCTTTTCTATTTGGAGCAAGTGGGGGCTGTTCCAACCATTTATTTTTCACCATTAAGTTATACCATTTTTTTGTAACCATTAAATTTTTTAGAATAGTCCCTTCATACGTTGTTACAAGGTCTGTTCGCATAGATGAAGCTAATCCTGCTCCATGATAGTTTTGTGCCGCTTGGAACAAGAAACCAATATGATACATCATTAACTTATCGGAAAAAGGAGAGTCCGTTGAAGTTGTCACTTCTGTTTCCCAAGATTTTGGAACTGGTAAATTATCATCTTGCATTATTTTTGCAAATGCTTTTATTTGACTATCAGCCGTTTTCTCAGAATCAGTTAAAAACTTTCTTACCTCTTTTGTTTGAGCAACTTGACTAAATGCGATAGAAAGGGTTTTAGTCATAATGCTCTTTTTAAGGTTGAAAGAAATACTAATCATTTCTGTCGCTGATAAGGTCCTATCCTTTCCAAAAAGTCCATCTGTGAAATCTTGGCTGGAAATAAACTCAGGGTTTTCAGCTGGATAAAACAAAGGGTCTCTTTGAAAACTTCCTTTCTCAAGCAATAACTCAATGGTTTGGTGATACATCTTTTTCGCATCGTTATCACATGAATCGTAAAAGTCCCTTAAGTCTTTTCTAACGGAAACAGCTAATGCCGTGCTGTGTCCCAGCAAACCATGTAATGTCATGATATGTAAATAGTTCAGACAAAATATATCCGTGAATAATCTCGGTTTATCTTTAAAAAGATCAGACTCAGTAAATCCAATTGGAACTGGAAATCCCTCTTTCTCGATAAAGGTTACGATTTGTTTCTTTTGTTTTTCGAACGTCTTAATGGCGTCCTCAAAAATGGCTTTAATTGCTTCATCCTCAATAATAGAAACCATATATTTATTTACTATATCTGTCGCTGTGCCGTTTACATACTCTCCCCATAGTGTTCCTATTTCCGAAGATGTAAGTTTTAATTGATTCTCATCCATATAATCACCTCTTATATATTATTTTCCAATTTAGCCTGTAATATGAATTTCCCTGAAGAGTTAGAAACCTTTCGACTGATTTTATCGAGAAGGCTTTGAAGCTTATCAGTAAGGCAAATATATTAAAAAGGCAAGCATCATTCTATGCTCACCTTTTTCTACAACCATGTGATTAGAGAATACTACTAAAATACTCAGTGTCTAAGTTAAAGAAGGCATTCTTACTAAAGAAGTGATTCTGAAGATTATATTACTAAGTGAATAAAAAATAGGATACATGGGAACGGTTCTGCCATTTCATCCATTTGGATTTTTCTTCCACTGATGAATAAAACGGCAGAACCATCTCTTTGTTTCACTTGTTTAGCAAAGGACGTTCCTGTAAGTATAGAGCTAAATCTGGACAGTTTCCTTCAACAATCTCCTTTACAATAATCTTCGACAGCAATTGGCTGTAAACGGTCCCGTTATCACCAAAGGCAAATAGAAAATAGCTATTCGGATATTCCTCGTATTTGCCAATAATCGGAATGCCATCCGATGTTCCTCCATAAAATGCAGCGCAGTAATACTCGGGCTGTACTTTAATAGTAGGAAACATTTTATTAAATTCTTCAATCAGTTGCTTCTTTTTATGAATCAGTTTACTATCTCGATCTTCGGGGTATATCGTATTATCATCTAGTCCGCCGATAATGATTCGATTATCTCTCGTTGTACGCATAAATAAATAAGGACGGGCGGTTTCCCAAATGAGTGTCCGATTATACCATTCGGAGAGATCTTCGACGGGATGGGTTGTTACTGTGTATGTACTGACAAAAGAGGCTTTTTTCTCTTTTTTCATTTCCATTCCTTCATAACCTGCCGCAAAAATAATATAGCGTGCTTGTATAGAACACCTATTCTTTATCGAAACAACCGTCTTTCCTCGTTCTTTATCATAATGCTGACCGTTCATTTCCGTATTTTCATATATACGGATTCCTTTTTGTGCTGCGTAATCCAATAAGGCATGGGTGAATCTGAACGGGTTTATTTCTGCATCGTTGTATGAGTAAATAGCGGCATCCCTGCTAAAAGGATATTTTGCTTCAATCTCTTCCTTTGTTAAAAAAGCAAGTTCAAAGTTATGCTGCTTTAAAAATTCATATTCCCTTTTTAGACTTTCAACATCTTCTGCACAGCTTGCGGAATATAGGGTATCTCTTCTGTTAAACTCACAATCAATGGTGACGTTTTTTGAGGCTGCTTCTATTTCATTAATGGCCTCCTTTAATAATTGTAAATGCCTTTCTATATAATCCGCTCCAAAAGTGTTGATCATATCTGTAAATAGTTTTTCACCAGAGTATTGAATGAGGGCTGTATTCGTACTGGTACTGCCGCTGCCAATGGTTGATTTTTCAATTAGGACCACATCTAAATTAGCATCAGCAAGATAATAGGCGCACTGTGCTCCCGAACTTCCACCCCCAATGATTAATACATCACAAGATAGGTCTTCCTCCAATGCTGGATAAGATGGAGCATCAGGAAAAGTAATGGGCCAATAATAGGTTCCAGATTGTAAATTCACTTATATTCCCCCAGTTATCAAAAAGTATAATGTTAATATATCCAAACACCTTTTGTACATGCAAAAAACCCCACCGGGGCTGGGCAAAGTGAGCTGGAATGGGATTACATGGAGCCGGTCATGTTTTGGAAGGTTCCCCAATTTTCCTGCCTTGCAAACTGTGGATAAGCGGACATAAAGTGAATAATGATGGGAGCTTGATTTAAATGAGGATATGCGTTGAAAAGAAACCTATCGCCGTATCGAATAGCTGTCAGTGCCAGCGGCAGTTCACGTCTAAATATTTCATTGCGTTTTGCTGATATATTTTGGCTATATTGCCCTTGATCGATAGATACATACACACAATAATAGAAGAGACTTCCATTTTGTTTCCACTCCCCTAATACTTCATCTCTCATTGGATTGATTTGATCCCAGGCATAATTCATCCCGATGTTCAAAAATAACTCTCCCGTTACATCAGAGTGAGTTAGCGTGTAACGCCTTGGAATAACAGGTTCCGCAGCAGTAACACCAGTCCTGTATGTCACAGATAGTTTGTCAGGAATAAAATGGCTCAAAACAATCAACTCCAATCGGTTTCTTTATCCGTATGCTGTTAATTGTTTGTTTATTCATGACGATACATGGGAACGGTTCTGCCATTTCATTCATTTGGAGTTTTCTTCCATTGATGAATGAAACGGCAGAACCGTTCGAGACTGCTGAAAAAATATAAAAATGAATTTTAATCGGTAGTATATAACAGAAGCATCCTAATTGATAGGACAGCTCTATTGGGCTTGTCAGAAAGAGGTCTTGATTTTGACAAACATAATGGAATCCCATGAAAGCCTGTCAGAAAGAGGCCTTGATTTTGACAAACATAATAGATTTCCATGAAAATCTGTCAGAAAGAGGCCTTGATTTTGACAAACATAATAGATTTCCATGAAAATCTGTCAGAAAAGTGTTTTTCAGCAGTCCCGAACCGTTCCTTTGTTTCATATCTGATAGATTTCTACTCGATTTCGGCCATGTTCCTTTGCTTTATAAAGAGCTTGATCAGCATGAAGAAGTAACTCGACTAGTTTTATTTGCTCTTCTGGGAAGATTGTGACTACGCCTGCACTTATGGTGACATGATCACTAATTAAAGAATTTTTGTGGGGAATATTTAATAACTCGATGTTGCTTCTCACTTTCTCTGCTATGTGGAGAGCATTTTGTTCATTTGTATCCGGTAGAATCATGGCGAATTCTTCTCCGCCATATCTCGCTACCACATCTGAAGAACGATTGACTGTATCTGATAGTGCAGCTGCCACCCTTATTAGACACTCATCCCCTCCTAAGTGGCCATACGTATCATTAAACTTTTTAAAATAATCAATATCTAGCATGATAATAGAAATAGGATGTCTATACCTAAGTGCTTGGTTCCATTCCTTTTCTAATGAAGTATCAAACGTTCGACGGTTTGAAATTTTAGTTAATCCATCTATTGATGAAAGTTTTTGCAGGTGCTCATTCGCTTCCTTTAGTTGATTTTCTGTATTTTTCATTTCAGTAATATCCGAAAATACAGCGACATAATTCACTGTTTGACCATGCTTATTTTGGACTTCACTTATGTTTAGTAATTCAGGATAAACTTGTCCTTCTCTATTCTTATTCCAAATTTCGCCCATCCATTGGCCCGTCTTAGTGAGGTCATCCCACATTTTGCGATAAAATACCTTATCATGGTGACCTGATTGAAGGATTCGATGACTGCCTCCAATGACCTCATTAGAGTGGTAACCTGTTATCCTTGTAAAGCCGCCATTTATATAAAGGAGTTTCCCTTGCTTATCTGTAATCGTTACACCTTGATTAGTCGTATCTATTACCTTTTCAAACAGCCGAAGCTTTCTAAAATTCGCATTTGAATAGGAAATATAATTTGTCAGGCTATAGATGATGATTCCACCAATAGTTGATATGAATCCAAAGTATATCAGTGCTTGCCTTAATTTCTCTGGATCATCAATTAAATCAATAAATAAAATAGACATAATAATAACACTACTTCCATTCATCCCCATAAACTTATTAAAAGTAGACATTTTCGTTTTGAGCAATAGTCCACACACGATTATTAGAACAATAATAGAGATTACTGCACCAATGGAACCGGGATTAATTCCAAAAAGTAACACACGTCCAAAGATACAAATAATGGCCGCTATTCCTCCGCTAAGAATCCCGCCATACACAGTGGCTATGATAATAGTAAAATTTCTTAAATCCATTATGAGAATATCAGTGACATTAATAGAAAAATACATTAATATGCATCCTAAAATCCCTGCAAGTATGCCGCTAAATATTTGGTTTCTTCTAGTTGCATTCATTGGACTTTCTTTAAAAAATTGTCCTGAAATGGATAAAAATGAAATAATTAATGTTAAATTCATCAGTAGATCTCTATACATAAAAAATACCCTCCCAGGTATATGAAACACCATGTTGCAATGCTTTTATTTTATATTAGAGCAGTGTTTTCTGCAATGGTTGTATACACGTTCTAATAGCGGTCAATACACAGGGGAGGTTCGAGACCACTGAAAAAATGTTCACTTTGGACAATGGTTGAGAAGTTCCATCAATATACCGTAAATAAAAGACATTAATCTACATCCAGCAGGTAATTAATATCTTATTTTCCTTCAACCGACTTTTTCGGCCGTATCGGACGGTTCTGCCATTTCATTTATTTGGATTTTCTTTCCATTGATGAAACGTCCCATTGTTTCATTGGTTATATCCATTATCTTATGGCTTTAAGTAATGATTCAAAATGATCATATAGTAGTTGAAGCGAAATCATTAGCAACAAGATGTGTTGTTGTACCCATTTAACACAATACCCATTTCACCGTTTTCTTCCTCCACATCAATGGTGACATTACTCAATTGTTCTGTCACATCTGCTTGAATAGCAATATTTACGCCATTCACTTGCTCTAAAATATCATTTTCTGCTGGTTATTGTAGGGCGACACCTAAGTTCACACCACAACATCCATTTATTCCATAAAAACGAAGTGTAGACACTTGTTTATCTTGCATAGCTTGTTGAATATATTCTTTAGCCTGGTCTGTTACCTTCACTTGTAATCCTCCCTGCTTACTTATTTATACATTTTTCTATATCAAAAAGAAGAGATTGCTGTGTTATCTCTTCTTTTCTTTTTACCTTTTTTCATTAGCAACAGCTACTAGCACCAACTAATACTAATCCTGCACCATTTTGATTTTCTTCTTTGTCTAAAGTTAATTCCTCTGTACCTGTCACTTGCGAATCGAATGCTACCTTAATTCCATTAATGGTTTCAATTTTATCTGATTGCTGTGGTGCATCTAGTGTGATTGCAAATTGTGGTCCGCAACAACCTTCTGTAGCAGTAAGACGAATTCCCTCTGCACCCTTTTCCTTTAAAAAGTTTTCTAAAAGTTGTTTAGCTTCATCTGTAATTTTCATTGTATCTCTCTCCCTTATATTTAACTATGCATTTGGATAAATTCGTTTTAATGCCTGTTTCATTTCAGATTTCACATTAATTTTTGGTCGTGCTGTCTTAGCCATTTCTTCTGCTTCTTCAATTGTACTTGCTTTACCTAAAGCCAAAAGTGTTCCGATCGCAACTGTCCCTGTACGATTGCTTCCTCCTTGACAGTGAAAGTAAATATTTTTCCCTTCATTATACGCATTCACCACATGATCAATTGAGTTCTTAATAGATTCATCTTGGTGGTGTGAATCGTCCACAATTGGACTATGAACACGATTATATGTTGATTCTTCTGTTGGTGCCTCTGCTCTTAGATCAAAAATAACATCTACTTTTTCATTTCCCATCATATCTTCTACGTCATCTGCACCACCGATGTAAATACGGTCTTTTACTAATTCCTGATAATTCTTTGTTGTCATATTTATCCTCCTGCTACAATGATTTACTCCAATCATGAGCAACAAAAATCCCAGCTGTTTCAATAATCTCTTCTGTTTTACCTCTAAAGAAAAAATCACAGCTTTTTCCATACTCACTCATCCACTGATTAATTAATATAATCTTTTAACTTGTCGTACCCAACCTTTTCTTCCAGTAACCAAGGAATAATAGCGCACTTCTCAGCCTTATTTTCATTCACTTCTTGAATCCATCCCTGTTCTGCTATCGCTTTTCCTTTTAATATAGGATCATTCGTATTGGTAGCAGATAAACTTTGATTAATAACCCACCATTTTGGATTTATACTTGCTCGTCTTAAATCATCTTGTAATCTCGACGCTTCTAAAACAGGTGTAGCTTCTGCAAGGGTGACAATCACTACGGATGTTTCTTTTGGATTTCGAATTTGCGGCAACAGCTTTCTAGCACTTTCCGGTACCTTTCCTGTTGACCTTTCAATTTCTTTACTATAAGACTCTGATGCATCTAATAATAGTAAGGTATGCCCTGTTGGAGCTGTATCAATGACGACAATTTCATTTTCTGATTTGGCTACAACTTCTGCAAAGGCTTGGAAAACGGCAATTTCCTCTGTACATGGTGATTCTAAATCCTCTTTTAAGTAAGCAAGACCTGCTTCATCTAAATCGTTACTTACTCTGGAAAGAACTTCAGCTTTATACTTTTCAACTTCTACTTTCGGATTGATGCTGCTAATTGTTAAATTTTGATTGAAAGAGTTACTTTGGAATTGATATTCCAAGTGTGCCGCGGGATCGGTTGTGGTTAAGTGAACACGATGCCCTTTTTCCACTAGACCCACTGCAATGGCAGATGCGACGGTTGTTTTACCTACTCCACCTTTACCCATTGTAAAAATCAACTTGGTACCATTAGCTGAAAAATCCTCAATGACAGCTTTTAACCCTGGAAGATTTACGGATGGATTTTCCATATCCAAAGTTGTTGAAGGCTTGTATGGTTTAAATAGATTTCGAAGATTTTCCACGCCTGTCAAAGAATATGAAACATATGGTAGAGAGTACGTAATGATCTCTTTTAAATTGTCAGGCATTCGCTTTAATGAATCTCTTTGTCGATGATAAAAAGCAGATGAAATTTCATCGGTTTCAATATAATGCTGAAGAAGACCATTTATAATGAGCATTTGATTTTTGATACCAATTTCTTTCAGTTCCTGTGAAGCACGATCTGCTTCTAAAAGAGCTGAAACATCTGGTCTGGTTACCAATATGAGTGTAGTTTTAGCTGCATCGGAAAGGGCAGATACTGCGCTTGAATAAAGATCCTTTTTATCTGCTAATCCAGATAAAGGTCCTAAACAGGATGCACCGTGTGTACTTTCTTCTAAAAATCCTTTCCAAGCAGTCGGAAGTTGTAACAGTCTTAGTGTATGACCTGTTGGAGCTGTATCAAAAATAATATGATTATATTGATTTACGACTTCACTATTGGTAAGAAAACCTGTAAATTCATCAAATGCAGCAATTTCAACCGTACACGCACCTGATAATTGTTCTTCCATTGTTGCAATAACTGCTTCTGGAAATTTGTCACGATACGGCCCGACAACACTTTCACGATAAGCTTTTGCTGAAGCTTCTGGATCGATATTACTCGCAAATAAGTTTTCAATGCTAGGAATGGCTTTGGGTGTGCTGGTTAATTCGATTCCAAATACATCTTGTAGATTGGAGGCAGGATCTGTACTAATTAATAACACTTTTTTTCCACTGTCCGCCAAGGCCACAGCTGTGGCACAAGCTGTTGATGTTTTACCTACGCCACCTTTGCCCGTTAAAAATAAAAATTGAGTTTGGATATGATTCGGACTAAATGATGGATACATGTTTTTTGCCTTCTTTCAAGTGGATTAAAGTTGATTTAAATTAAAAGAAATGCGTGATTTTGGTTTTTCATTTAATTCTTCCGGTTTTACCCCAAACCATTGTGCAAACTCTTCGTTTGCAGGATAACCTCCCACTCTTACCACTTGATCATTAACTAAAACAACTGGTAAAGCATCTGGTCCTTTTTCTTTAAAAATGCGAGTGATTTCATTGTTTTGGGCAAATATATCAGGATTAGTTGTAAGTTGATATCGTTTAATATTGAAGCCCTTTTGTTCTAATGAATAAACTGCGGATGCGACTCTTGTTAACTCTGGATCCACACTTGGACCACATACCCCTGTTGAACAGCACATGGCAGGATCAAAAATTTCTACTTTCGTCATAGTTAAAACCTCCAGTGTATTATTAAATAAGCATTTGCTTATTTGTTCCTTTTAAGAAAACCAAGAGGAACACCCCTTGGTTATTTAATTTTGTTATTCTCCTGTTTCTGCAAAGCGCTTAATTCTTGCACCAATTTCATCACGAACACGTTGGAAGAATGCCCACTTTTCTTCGTCTGTTCCTTCAGCCTTTGCAGGATCGTCAAAGCCCCAGTGTTCACGTTTTACATGCGGCGGTGTCACTGGACATTTGTCAGCCGCATCACCACATAAGGTAACGACTAAAGTGGCATGATTAAGAATCTCAGGATCAATGATATCAGATGTTTGATTAGATATATCCACTCCAGCTTCTTTCATCGCTTTTACAGCATTGGGATTTAATCCGTGTGCTTCGATACCGGCACTTTTGACTTCCCATTCCTCACCTAAATATTTTTTTGCCCATCCTTCTGCCATTTGACTGCGGCATGAATTACCTGTACATAGGAAATAGATTGTTTTTTTATTAGACATGCGATTTCCTCCTCATTTGTTTTTCATTGGTTTGAAAGTCTTACTTATGTTTTACTAATAAAGCTTTATAATTTAATGGTCCTAAAATATTTCTTTTCCCATCGAAGTGCCACGCTTACTAGGGCAATGAGGACAGGAACCTCTACTAACGGACCAATAACGGCAGCAAAGGCTTCGCCGCTGTTAATCCCAAACACCGCAACTGCCACAGCAATGGCTAATTCAAAGTTATTACTTGCAGCGGTAAAAGAAAGTGCTGCCGTTACTGGGTAAGATGCACCTGCTTTACGGGAAGCAAAGAAGGATACAGCAAACATGATTAAGAAATAAATGAGCAATGGAATAGCAATACGAACAACATCCATTGGTAAAGCGATGATTTGATCTCCTTTTAATGAGAACATCATCACAATCGTAAATAATAAAGCAATTAAGGTTAATGGAGAAATTTTCGGCAAAAACTTGCCTTCATACCATTCTTTTCCTTTTACTTTTAATCCTATATAACGAGTGAGCATTCCTGCTACAAATGGAATGCCTAAATAAATAAGAACGCTTTTGGTTATTTCCCACATCGAAATAAAGATAGATAAGTTCTCTAATCCAAATACACCTGGAAGGACATTTAAAAAGAAATAAGCAAAAACGGAATAGAATAAAATTTGGAATACTGAGTTAAATGCCACCAATCCCGCTACATATTCACGATCTCCACGTGCTAAGTCGTTCCACACAATAACCATTGCAATACAACGGGCAAGTCCAATCATAATCAAGCCTGCCATATATTCTGGTTTATCATGTAAAAAGATAATCGCTAAAAAGAACATTAAAAAGGGGCCTAACAACCAATTCTGTAATAAGGAGAGTAAAAGGACTTTCCAATCTTTAAAAACACGCCACATCTCTTCATATTTTACTTTTGCAAGCGGCGGGTACATCATGATAATCAAGCCAATGGCAATTGGAATATTGGTTGTCCCGATGGAGACATTATCCAGTGCCTCTTTAACATTGGGTACTGCTACCCCGATGATGATTCCTAACGCCATGGCTGCAAAGATCCATATGGTTAAGTACCGATCTAAAAAGGATAACTTTTTCGTTAGACTTTCATTTGACATCATTTTCACTCCTTCTTGATGGATCTTTAACAATTACATTTTATAATTGAAATCTCTTCTAACTGATCAATAATCGTTTGAATATAGGGTGGCAGCACATCGTTTAATCGATAATGTTTCCATGTTCCTGATGGTCTTTCGAGAATAATTCCAGCTTCTTTTAATTTTTTCAATTGTTGACTGACAGCAGGTTGAGAAATATTTAAAACATCAACAAAATCACAAACACATACTTCCCCTTTTTTTAGACATGCTAATAACTTTAAACGGTTAGGATCACTCACTGCTTTTAACTGTTTAGCCATCGCCTCTATATTCTCCAACTAACATTCCCTCCTTTTTATATAACTATTCACTTATATAATTTAATACTTATATATTAGATGATATGCTATTTATTTTCAAGTGTTACACCGCAAATCCCATTTCATTCTTAAAATGTACAAGTGTAAGGATACATGGAGACCGTTCTTCTGCCGTTTTATTTATTTGGATTTTTTCCATTGATGCAACGGCAGAACCTTCTCTTTGTTTCCCACATGCTCTTATCGACATACCGTAATTTAAGTGATAAAATGAAAAAATTCGAGATGCCATACAACCATCAAATAGGGCATAAAATACAGCCTGTTCGGTATTTATAAATATAGTTAGTAGGTGATTGGGTTTGCGCTTAACAAAAAGCATCCCTAATATGTTAACGCTAGGTAATTTATATTGTGGTTTTCTTTCAGTAGGATTTGCTGCAAATGGTCATTTTAAAAACGCCGCGATTTTAATCATAATTGGTGTGATGCTAGACAGTATGGACGGCAGGTTAGCTAGAATGTTAAAAGCTGATAGTACTTTAGGAAAAGAGCTAGATTCATTAGCAGATATTGTTACATTCGGAATCGCTCCATCTTTTCTAATCTATTATACTTATTTTAATCAATTTGGATTACTTGGATTGGCTGTTGCTGGGTTGTTCCCGTTGTTCGGTGCTTTTCGATTAGCGAGATTTAATATTAGTAGCAATAAAACATCTCAAAATTATTTTATTGGCGTACCCATTACTGCAGCTGGCGGTATTTTAACATTACTTACTTTGTTTGGTGATCTCATTCCACAAATTATTACAACCGTTGTCTTTACGACGCTTTGCTTTTTAATGGTTAGTAAGATTAGAATACCCAGCTTAAAAGAAGTTCCATTACCAAAATACGGCACAATTGTTACGATTTTTTTAGGATGTTTATTATATCTGATCTATAAAGGAACTTACGAAAGGTTTCCTTATCTAATATATATTGCAGCTCCTACTTATATCATCTATTTATTTAATCGATTACTCAAAAGGATAAAAAAATAGTTAATGCATTTACAAAACTGCTTTTTTTGCATCTAGCGCCACTGGCTTTAGTAATAAGTGAAGGGACCATCACTGTCCTTTTAAAAGGATGTTTATTGCTGCGGTTTACTATTGATTGTGCCAACCTGCCAATTTCCTCTGCCCCATGATAAATAACTGATAAGCAGGTGTGTACTTCTAATTGAAATTCTGCATGAAGTAATACCTTATCTACTGCATTCACTGAATGTAGAGATTATTTTGTTCACCATAAGAAATAGGGAACATCTTGTTATTTTCTAACTAAATCAACCCTCCATTACATTATTTTTTATTTGGAATTTAACCATTGACTCTTAAAATGACCATGTTAAGGTACTCGGAAAGGATCTATATAGATGAAAATAACACGTAGAATTAAATATTATTTAATCCGTCTATTTCGACTGAAATCTAATCCACATCATGTAGCGTTAGGTCTAACTATGGGTCTTATTCCAAGCTGGATTCCTACATTCGGACTAGGTCCCGTCCTTTCGGTTGGTTTGGCAAGATTAGTAAAGGCGAATACCGTTTCAGCCCTTGTAGGTGGTGTCATAGGAACGGCTATTTGGCCACTACTTTTCTTATTAAATTATAAGGTCGGGAGCTTCATACTAGATAGGGAATCTAAGGTAGATGAACTAGAAGAAGTCGATTACATAAATGCTATTTATCATACCCATAAGGGGATTGATAGTTTCCATTCCAGTGGATTCTCATTTCTAGCAGGTGCAGTTATAAATATACTAATCTCCTCAACCGTCATTTACTTTATTGTGTATTTCCTATTTAAGACGTACCGTGTAAGGATTTTACATAAAATCAGATGAAACTTATGGTAGAAGATCACTTTTTCAACAACAGTCTCGTTCCAACCTGCTAGACTGACACCAATCGTATCAATGCTGGCTAAAATTGGGCGAGTTTCACTAAATCATTGGTATATATATTGTACGAATCGTTATCGTTTTAAGCTAAGACCGTCCCCTGATAAAAACATTCGTTGTAAAGAGACACGAAAATGAGTACAAAAAACCTGTATCTCAGATTATCATGTAATCATTGATACAGGCTCGTGTTTAACCTATTTAAACTTCACTTAAAGGGTCCGTTTCATAACTGTAGTATATTTATTTTACTGTTAGTTCTGATGCATTCTTACCATTTAAGATATTCATAAATTCTTCACCCGTAATGGTTTCCTTTTCAACCAAGTACTTAGTTAATTCATGTAATTGCTCTTTATTTTCTTCTAAAATTTGAATCGCCTTTTGATGACAGGTTTTAATAATATCAAGTACTACATCATCAATTCTAGAGGCGGTTTCACTGGATACGATAAGAGACGTATCTCCGCCTAAATATTGATTATTTACCGTTTCTAATGCCATCATATCAAATTCTTCTGTCATTCCAAACCTTGTCACCATAGCCCTCGCAATTTTGGTTGCTTGTTCAATATCATTGGAAGCACCCGATGTAATCGTTTGGAAAATCACTTCTTCCGCCGCACGACCGCCCATATACGTGGTGACTTTATCTAACGCTTGCTCTTTTGACATGAGGATTTGTTCCGTTTCATCGACCTGCATTGTATAACCTAGGGCGCCGGACGTTCTAGGAATGATCGTGATTTTATGAACAGGAGCGGAATGGTTTTGTTTCGCAGCCACTAAGGCATGTCCAATCTCATGATAGGCAATCGTTAATTTATCTTTCATAGAGATAACTGCATTCTTTCTTTGATACCCAGCAATCACGACTTCAACGGATTCCTCTAAATCGCTTTGCGATACTCGAGTTCTCCCCATTCTTACGGCTCTTAAAGCGGCTTCATTGATAATATTCGCTAAATCAGCTCCAGAAGCACCTGAGGTTGCTCTTGCGATGACATGAAAATCAATGTCATCCTCAAGCTTTACATCCTTTGCATGTACCCGTAGAATGGCTTCACGACCGTTTAAGTCCGGCAATTCAACAGGCACTCGGCGGTCGAATCTTCCCGGTCTCAGCAAGGCTTTATCTAATGTTTCCGGTCTGTTACTTGCCGCTAAAATCACAACCCCTTTATCTGCATCAAATCCATCCATTTCCGTTAAAAGCTGATTTAATGTCTGTTCTCTTTCATCATTCCCGCCCATCGGACCTGAATTTCTACTTTTTCCAATCGCATCAATTTCATCAATAAAAACAATACATGGCGCTTTTTCCTGTGCTTGTTTGAATAAGTCTCTTACCCTTGCAGCCCCCATCCCCACAAACATTTCAACAAATTCCGAGCCTGATATGGAGAAGAAAGGCACTTTCGATTCACCTGCTACAGCTTTTGCTAATAAGGTTTTACCGGTTCCTGGAGGGCCTACTAACAGAGCACCTTTTGGAATGTTCGCCCCAATGTCTTTATATTTGTTAGGATTGTGAAGATAATCGACGATTTCTTGCAAAGCTTCTTTTGCTTCATCCTGTCCTGCCACATCCTCAAACGTAATACCTGTTTGCGCTTCTACAAACACTTTGGCATTGCTTTTCCCAAAGGAAAGAGCATTTCCTCCCCCCATCTTATTCTGCATTCGTTTAAAAAACCATTGTCCAATAGCAATGAATATAATCAATGGAAGAATCCATGACAAAATAAAGCCTAAAATAGGAGAAGTTTCTCTCGGAATTACCCTTGTAAATTCAACATCTGCTTCATACAAGCGATCCACTAATTTAGGGTCTTCAATCGTCCCCGTTTTGTAAAGCTTACCGTCCTCTCCTTCATTCGATTTAAAGACAATAGAGTTGTTTTCAATTTCAACCTCTTTTACTTTCCCCTTCTCCACCATATTTAAGAACGAACCATAATCGACTTCTTTAACCGATTGCCCGAAAATAGCTGGAAAAATAAAAGAATTTAATAATAGGATAAGGATAATTGTCACTATATAGTAAAATACGAGTGGTTTCTTGGGTGACTTAACTTCCTTCATTAGGCTTCCTCCATACTTAATCGCCGTCTTATGAATCTTGCTGCTGTGTACACTTGTCAACTGATGACTATTGCCAATGAATTAGCTTTCCATCAAAGGTAAGTGATTCATCGACCAATTTAACCACTGCGTTTTACGGGTTTTTCTTGGAAGAAACTGACGAATTTCATCTTCCTGATAACCAGCCTGTAGTCTCTTTTCATCTACGATAATCGGACTTCTAAGTAATCGTGGATGTTGCTGAATTAACTCCATTAACTCTTGTAAGGATAGTTCATCAATATCCAAGTCCAAATCTTTATAGGCCTTTGACCTTGTAGCGACAATTCCTTCTGTTCCGTCTAAGGTCATACGCAAAATACCTTGTAGTTCACTTACTGTTAGTGGTTCTTTTAGAATATTACGCTCGACAAAAGGAACTCCAATCTTTTCCAACCACTGTTTTGTCTTCCTCGTTGATCCACAATCTAGTCCATAAACGGTTACAGTCATTTGATCTTCTCCTTGTATGTAGCTTTTCTAATGTGTTGCTTCACCAGTTTTATTCTGATTTGTAAATTCCATGCTTAATTAAATTCATTCTAATGGTGAATTGTTTCATTGCCTCCTCATCAGATAATCCCTTTAATGATTTTTCAATAAAGTTGTGGAAGGCAATGGCTGAAACGATTTTGAAGATATGAAGCAATTCTTTATCTTCCTTCATATTCAAGCGTCGTTTATCAACTAATTCCATAATTTCTTTCATATAATCGTTGTCATGATTGGCTTCAAACATGTTAGTAAAGGAGTTTTCCACTTTGTTCGTTGTATACAACATGGCATTTTTCAAAAAGGTATGTTCTTCCTCGTCCGGCATCGCAACAAGAAAATGAAGGTACATCTCCTGCATTGCATCGATAATATCGCCGTTATGTTTTTCTAATAAGGTAATAAAGTGTCTTTTACTGACTTTTAATTTTTCTTCTAACAAATAGAAATAAAGATCTTCTTTATCTTCAAAATATTGATAAAAGCTTCCCCTCGGAATGCCGGCCATTTTTATAATATTAGCAATGGAAGCTTCAAATAAAGGGACTCTTATAAATTCTTTTTCCGCTGCTTCGATTAATATTTTTCTCTTATGATCGGGTAAATTAAAAAACGTTAGTTTCGGCAATCTTCTTCCTCCAAGCTTCAATATATGACACTGTGTCACTTGTTGATATTCGTATAATATATGACACAGTGTCATTTGTCAATTCATTTAATGACACTGTGTCATATTTTTCACTCCTATCGATCGTTTACTCTTATTTTGCCTATCTCATTTAAAAAAACTCAGCTGAAAAAACAGCTGAGTTTCCGATTCCTTTCGTTTAAGTGTACTTTTTGACCATGACTATTTTTGTGACTAAATCATCTGACATGATTATGAAACCCGCTCTCTCCGAATCTGATTCAACACCGTTCGAAGCTCTTTCCCTTGCTCAAAGAAAGCTTTAATCAATCCTACCGTCCGGTAACAAGCCCCTACATCCAGGCACTCATCCTCTGTATGTTCATTATGATATCCTGCTGAAAGATTCACACTTTGAATTCCATGTTCGGTCCAAATCCTCGTATCACTGCTGCCTCCAGGGGTGCATTTCCAACCAAAGAGCCCTTCGTCTTTAGCCACTTTTTCAAAGAATTGGCCGTATGCCTCCTCGCAAAATGGAAGGTAGCCGCCGCACGATGTAACAATATCCCCTGTGCCGCGCCGGTCAACGACAATAGCTGCGTCTGTTCCCCATAGGAAATACTCATCCACCTTACGTGCACCGACAAGACCGATTTCTTCCTTCACGGTAAAAATAAATTTCACCTTTCCGGAGAAGGAAGTTTGCGGCAGGATTTCGGCCATGTGAAGGATGGAAGCTACACCCGCTCTGTCATCCGCTCCAAGAATGCCCCAGCTGCTTGACCAGATTCCGTTCTCTTTTATAATCGTCCGGTCCTGCTCGATTTCTTCAACCGTATCCAAATGGGCATTTAATAGAATCGTTGGACCATGGCCAGATCGATACGTTTTTTCCGCTAATAGATTTCCGTTTCGGTCAACCGAAAGATCGTCCACATAGGGTGTTAATCTTTCTTTTACAAAATCTCTTACTCTCTCTTCCTTGCCGCTTGCTCCAGGTATGGACAGCAGCTGTTCTAGTAGGTGGTAAAACAATTGTTCGTTAATATATTCAACTCCTTGCGTTAGCCACTCTTCCTCAACCACACTCATTTTTTCAGCTAAATCAAGAAGTTCCGTTTGTTTTAAAGGAAACGGAATGTGATAGAATTGAGCGGTTTCTCGCACATTCACCCTCTTCATGCCAAGAGCCTTCAATAGTTGAATCAGCCGCTCTATGTCCTTATCATTTTTCACAATCATTACATAAGCACTTCTTCTGCCATGGCCGTCACAGGAGCCGTTTGTATAAATCCCTAGCCTGTTCAGCTGGCGTACGATTCCGCAAATAAACGTATCCAGCTCTCTAACTTTCGGCTCTTCCTCGCCAGGCTCGAACCATAAGTAACCGCCCACTCCTCTTTGCTTGAAATCAATGGTTTGGATCCATTCTTCTTCAGAGATGGGTTCACTTTGTATAACCAGTGTTTTCTCATCCCACAAATAGGGCACGGCCGCCTGATCTAAACTCTCTAGTAAAAATTGCTTATTTCCCTCTGTTTCATGACGGCAATCGAAAACATTCTCTTCCGTTTGCTTGACTAACCAACCGCTTCTCACAAATAATTGATTCCAGTTCTTCATTCCTCATCATCCCTTTCTTGTTTCTAAATCTATTATCACATGGGGATGATGACAGCTTTGTCATCGGTCTAAAAGAAAGATGCTATCGATACGGTGAATAATAGCAAAGGGTATCGTCTGATTATAATAATAGCCGGTTTGTCCTCGATGACGTTTATTCATGATGACAGGCTGCGGGACTTGAACACTATTAAACTTTCCCCTGATTCTCCCGACCGTTTGTATATAGGTATTATTTTCAATTTCACCATCTTCCCGTTTGGTGTCAAAGATGCTTCGTCCAAAATCATATTTAGTAGCAGGAGTTTGTTCTGAAGTATAGAGAAAGAAATAGCGCAGCATTTCCGCGTGATTGATACTTAGTTCTTCTTTTTTCCCATTAAAAAACAACGTTTGTCCATGATCCGAGAAATACAGAATCAACGTATTTGGTAATTGCCCTTCTTTTATGATGTTTTTACAGTCCTTATGTGAGCAATGCCTTTTCCCTTCTGGTGTGATGACTGTAAAAGCGGAACTCGCCAAGAATTCTTCATTTTGATTGATTAATTGAAAAAGATTTGACTGTTCATAAGAAGGAGCCTGCGCAATCAATTCCTCAGACTCTATTTCTTTTATTAAAGTATTGGCCTGATTCGCCATATACAGTGCACTATTGGTAATATAGAGATAGGCATTATACAATTGCTGCTGGTTTAATAGATAGTCCTTTTGTGTGCATGTTGTTTGATTATCCACCGCTTTTTGAAAATAAGTCAGAGCTAACAGATAATCCTTTTGTTTATAGCTAAGAAATCCTAGACGATAATAAGCAATCGGAATTTCCTTTTGATATCTCACCGCCTTTATGAGCATCTTTACAGCCATAGAGTCATCCTTCTTATATTGTGTTTTCAGAAAAGATCCGTATCGTACTAAATAGGAAATGAGCGTCTTCTTAATCTGGTCCAGGCTTGCCCCATACTCGCTGTTCCGATTAGAGGAGATTCTCCTGTATAGTTCTTCGTACAATCTAGTCAGTTCATATAATGAACCGGCTTTTTCTTCCTCTTTTGATTCGAGTAACTCCTCCTCCAAGTCCAGAAGTTCTTCAATGGTTTTGTCTTGCAGCCGCATAACATCCCTGCTTTCCTTATTTCAATTTCAATTACTATTATTATACAATTGATTAACATCGTTAATATGAACAGTCACAGACATTTGTAAAAAAAGAACAAAAAACCTATTGTTCTAGCCAATAAGTTTTTATAGAAATAACTATTATAGAGAAATTTAACTTTTTATTATAAAATTAAAAATAAGGATATAAGTTTAACAATACAGATGAATGGCGGGATGAGATGATTCGTATGACAGCAGCTGGTATCGGAGGATTTTTTCTTGTATTTATTGAAGCATA